>CAVUWP010000017.1:0-500011 GCA_963745085.1 uncultured Alphaproteobacteria bacterium
GGTTCGGCTGGTCGGGAGAGGTCGTGCCGGACGATACCGAGATCGGCCTGCACCTCGACCGCCAGCAAACCGTCACGATCGCCACCCAGGCGCTGACGCAGGCCGAGCACGACGGCTATTACCTCGGCTATTCGAACCGGGCGCTGTGGCCGGTGTTCCACTACCGGCTCGACCTCGCGAAATTCGAACCGGCGAGCTCGAACGCTACAAGGCGGTCAACCAGCGCATGGCGCGCTCGCTGGCCGGGCTGCTGACCGAGCGACGACATCGTCTGGGTCCACGACTACCACATGATCCCGCTGGGCGCCGAACTGCGCCAGCTGGGCGTGCAAGAACCGGATCGGCTTCTTCCTGCACATTCCCTTCCCGCCGCCCGAGATCCTCACCGCCGTGCCGGACCACGAATGGCTGATCGACGCGCTGCTTCGCCTATGACCTCGTCGGCTTCCAGACCGAGCAGGACGTGCAGAACTTCCACCGCTATGTCGAGCAGAGCGCGGTCGAGGTCTGCGAGGAAACCGATCCGTTCCGCACCGGCCGGCCGCGAGCCGCTGGTCAAGGCCTTCCCGATCGGCATCGACGCCGACGCCTTCGCCGCGATGGCGACGACGCCGGAGGCCGAGAGCCGCATCCGCCAGCTGGTCCGCGGCTCGATCCGCAACCACATCATCGGCGTCGACCGGCTGGACTATTCCAAGGGGCTGCCCGACCGCTTCCGCGCGTTCCGGCGGCTGCTCGAGCAGCATCCCGAGCACCGCAAGCTCGACCGTGCTGATGCAGATCGCGCCGCCGACGCGCGAGGAGCTGACGGCCTATTCGGAGATCCGCGCCGAGCTCGAGCAGCTCTCGGGCGCGATCAACGGCGCCTTCGGCGATTTCGACTGGACGCCGATCCGCTACATCCACCGGGCGGTGACGCGCGACACGCTGGCGGCGCTGTTCCGCGGCTCGAAGGTCGGCCTGGTGACGCCGCTCCGCGACGGCATGAACCTCGTCGCCAAGGAATACGTCGCGGCCCAGGACGAGGACGATCCGGGCGTTCTGGTGCTCTCGCAGTTCGCCGGCGCCGCGGCGGACCTGAAGGAGGCGGTGATCGTCAATCCGCACGACCCCGACGAGGTCGCCGCGGCCATCGACCGGGCGATCACGATGCCGCTCGAGGAACGGCAGGAGCGCTATCGAGGCGCTGTTCGCCCGCGTTCGCGAGCGCGACGCCGCCGCCTGGCGGAACGCCTTTCTCGACCGACCTGAACGGCGCAGGCTGATATGGCGCCGAGGCTGATCGCCGACATCGGCGGCACCAATGCGCGCTTTGCGCTCGCGGGGCCCGACGGCATCGCGGACGTCGCCACCCTGCCCGTGGCCGACCATGCCGGGTTCACCGAGGCGATGGACGCCTATCTCGCGGCGATCCGGGCGACCGCCGCGAATGCGGTCGGCTCGGTCGCGATCGCCGCCGCCGGGCCACGGGATGGCGACGCCGTCAGGCTGACGAACGCGCCCTGGCTGATCGAGGGCGATGCGGTCTCGGCCGGGCTCGGCGGCGTCCCGGTGCGCGTGCTGAACGATCTCGAGGCGGTGGCGCTGTGCCTGCCGGTGCTCGGGCCCGCCGATGTCGAGGTGCTGGCTGCCGGCGCGCCTTCCGCCCCCCGCTGCCGATGCTGGCCGCCAATGTCGGCACCGGCTTCGGCGCTGCCGTCGCGGTGCCGACCGGCGCCGGCTGGACCGCGCTGGGGACCGAGGCCGGCCACATGTCGCTGGCCCCGGCCGACCCGGAGGAGCTTGCCCTGCTGGAGGGCATCCGCACGGTCGAGGACGCCTTCTCCGGCCCTGGCTATGCGCGGCTGTTCGGTGGCGGCGTGCAGGACGGCGGCGAAACCGTCCGCCCGAGCCCGGACACCAGCCGCCTTGAGGCGCAGGCGATCAGAAGATCGATCTACTCCAGCGTCTTCGGCCGCCTCCTCGGCGACCTCGCGCTCGCCACCGGGGCCTGGGGCGGCGTCTTCCTCTGCGGCGGGGTCATGTCGGACCTGCCGCGGGTGATGGATGTGGAGACCGTGCTCCGCGCCTTTCGCGCCAAGGGCAAGATGGCGGACCGCATGGAGCGGATCGCCCTCTGCCGCATCGCGGCCGACCCACCGGCCTTCGTCGCCCTCGCCGCCATCGAGATGGAGTGATCTCTCCGGCGGCGCGGGGTGCAGCCGCCGCAGCGCCGCCATTGCAGCGACCTGCCGCCCGGCGCCGGACTAGGCCTCCTGGAACTCGGGGCTCCTGGCCTCAGGCCTCGACGACGTCGCGGGCGCCGCCGCCCGACGGCTCGCCCGCGGGCTCGATCGGATAGTCGCCCGAGAAGCAGGCGTCGCAGAACTTCGGCGCCCGGTCTGCCCCACCGTCCGCCCCTCGGGATGGCCGCAGGCGCGGTAGAGCCCGTCCAGCGACACGAAGCGCAGCGAGTCGACGCCGAGATGATCGCGCATCTCCTCCTCGGTCATCCGCGCCGCCAGCAGCTTGCCGCGCTCGGGCGTGTCGACGCCGTAGAAGCAGGACCAGCGCGTCGGCGGGCTGGCGATGCGGAAATGCACCTCGCGCGCGCCGGCGGCCAGGACCATCTCCTTGATCTTGCGGCTGGTCGTGCCGCGCACCACGCTGTCGTCGACCAGCACCACCCGCTTGCCCTGGACGACCGCGCGGTTGACGTTCAGCTTCAGCCGCACGCCCATGTCGCGGATCTGCTGGGTCGGCTCGATGAAGGTGCGCCCGACATACGGCGTTGCGGATGATCCCCATGGCATAGGGGATGCCGCTCTCGGCGGCATAGCCGATGGCCGCCGGCGTGCCGCTGTCCGGCACCGGGCAGACGATGTCGGCCTCGACCGGCGCCTCGCGCGCCAGCTCGACGCCGATCCGCCGCCGCGCCTCATAGACCGAGAGCCCGCCGATCACGCTGTCGGGCCGCGAGAAATAGACGTATTCGAAGACGCAGAAGCGGCGCTTCGGCCTTCTCGAAGGGCCGCATCGACTGCACGCCCGCATCCGTGACGATGACCATCTCGCCCGGCTCGATCTCGCGCACGAACTCGGCGCCGACGATGTCGAGCGCGCAGGTCTCGGAGCTGAGGATCCAGCCGCGCCGAGCCGGCCCAGCATCAGCGGCCGCACGCCCAGCGGATCGCGCACGCCGATCATCTTGGTGCGCGTCATCGCCACCAGCGAATAGGCGCCCTCGACCATCCTCAGCGCGTCCTTCATGCGGTCGGGGATGGTCTTCTGGATCGAGCGCGCCATCAGGTGGACGATGCATTCGGTGTCGGACGAGGACTGGAAGATCGAGCCGCGCTCCTTCAGCTGCTGGCGCAGCGCGTCGGCGTTCACCACGTTGCCGTTGTGCGCGATGGCGCAGCTGCCCATGACGAACTCGGCATAGAGCGGCTGGACGTCGCGGATCGCCGTCATGCCCTTCTGCCGGCGGTCGAATAGCGGGTGTGCCCGATCGCCGCGCGGCCGGGCAGCAGGTCCATCACCGACTGCTTGGTGAAGTTGTCGCGCACATGGCCGATGCGGCGCACGGTGTTGAAGCCCGTCTCGGCGTCGTGCGAGACGATGCCGGCCGCCTCCTGGCCGCGATGCTGCAGGGCGTGCAGGCCGAGCGCCACATAGGTCGACGCGTCCTCTATGCCGAAGACGCCATAGACGCCGCATTCCTCGTGCAGCTTGTCGTCCCATGGCGTTGCCGCCCGCGGCGCGGCAGCTGCGCGCCATCTCGTCAGCGTCCATCCGGTCTCCCGTCGGCGCTTTGGCGCCTCGCGTTCATATGTCGCCTCGCCGTCGCGGGCAGAAGGGTCGCAAGAGGCCGTCTCAGCCTTGCCCCGCCGGCGCGCCCCGGCGCCTCGGTCCGGCTCCGATCCGGGGCCCGGCTCGGGGTGACGGGCTCCGCCAGCGCCTCGCCTTCGCACGGGGCCGTCAGCGCCGCGATCCGCTCTCCAGCCAGTCCGGCATCTCGCGCGGGCGATGTTCGTCGATCAGCGCCGCCGCCTCCTCGAAGACGCCGCGCGTCGCGGCGTTCTCCAGCGCCGGCAGCTCCTCCTGCCCGGCAAAGCTCTGATAGACCAGATAGGCGACCGCGACCAGCAGCAGGCCGCGCGCGATGCCGAACAGGAAGCCGAGCACCCGGTCGACCGGGCCGAGCGCCAAGTCCAGGACCACCGAGGCGAAGATCGGCGTGAAGATCGCCAGGACCAGCAGCGCCACGGCGACCACCAGCGAGAAGGCGGCGATCATCAGGATCAGGCAGGAATCGGCCAGCTTCTCGCCCAGCCACGGGATCTCGCGCGACCAGCGGCGCGACCAGCGGCGCGACGTAGAAGCCGACGACCGCCGCCAGCGACCCAGCCGCCGATGGCGAACAGCCTCGCGCGTCAAGCCGCGCGAATAGGCCAGGAACCCCGAGAGCAGCGATCACCGCCGCCACGATCGCATCGATGATAGGTGAACTGCATGCCCTCCCCCGGCCGGCGATCAGCCCGCGCTCAAACGGCGATCAGTCGCCGAACAGGTCGGACACGAGATCGCCCAGACCCTGATCTGCCGCACCTTCATGCCCGATTCGTCGCCGTGCTGCACCTGCGCGAGGAACGACGGCGCGCGAAAACCCCAGCTTTGCGGCCTCGCGCAGCCGCGCATCGGGCTGCGGCACCGGCCGGACGGCGCCCGAGAGGCTGATCTCGCCGAAAAGCACGCGTGTCGGCGGGCAGCGCCTCGCCCTTCAGCGCCGAGACCAGCGCCGCGGCCGCCGCCAGATCCGCCGCCGGCTCGGCGATGCGCAGGCCGCCGGCGACGTTCAGATAGACGTCCTGCCCGCTGAACGAGACGCCGCAGCGCGCGTCCAGCACGGCCAGCACCATGGCCAGCCGGCTCGGTGTCCCAGCCGACCACGGCGCGGCGCGGCGTGCCCAGCGCCGAGGGCGCGACCAGCGCCTGGAACTCGACCAGCACGGGCCGCGTCCCCTCGATGCCGGCGAAGACGGCCGAGCCGGACGCGGTCTCGCCGCGCTCGCCGAGGAACAGCGCCGAGGGGTTGGCCACCTCGGCCAGGCCCGCGCCCGTCATCTCGAAGACGCCGATCTCGTCGGCCGGGCCGAAACGGTTCTTGACGGCGCGCAGGATGCGGAAGCGGTGGCTGCGCTCGCCCTCGAAGTAGAGCACCGTGTCGACCATGTGCTCGACGACGCGCGGCCCGGCGATCTGGCCGTCCTTGGTGACGTGGCCGACCAGAACGACCGCCGACGCCGCGCCGCTTGGCGAAGGTCACCAGCTCGTGCGCGCAGGCGCGCACCTGGGAGACCGAGCCCGGCGCCGATTCGACGTTGTCGGCCCACATGGTCTGGATCGAGTCGATCACCACCAGCTCCGGCCGCTCGGCCTCCAGCGTCGTCAGCACGTCGCGCAGGTTGGTCTCGGCGGCCAGCCTGACCGGCGCCCGGCCAGGCCCAGCCGTTCGGCGCGCATGCGGATCTGCGCCGGCGCCTCCTCGCCCGAGACATAGACGGTGTCGGCGCCCTGCCCGGCAAAGGCGGCTGTCGCCTGCAGCAGCAGGGTCGACTTGCCGATCCCCGGGTCGCCGCCGACCAGCACCGCCGAGCCCGGCACCATGCCGCCGCCCAGCACCCGGTCGAGCTCGGCCAGCCCGGAGAGCCCGCGCGGCGGCGGCGCCTCGTCGCCCGACAGGCGGCCGAGCGTCATCAGGCGCCCGCGCGCCTGGCCCAGCGTCTTTGCAGCCGGCCCGGCCGCCGGCAGGCCGGCATCCTCCTCGATGGCGTTCCAGGCGCCGCAGTCGCCGCACTGCCCCGCCCATTTGCGGTGCGCCGCGCCGCAGTCGCGGCAGACGAACTGGGTGGCGGTCCTGGCCATGCGCGGCCTCTAGCATGGCCCGAAGCGGTCCGGAAGCGGCGCCGCCTGTCTCCTCCATCGGCCGCCGATCGCGCTGCTCATCCCGTGGCCGGGACCAGCGCGCGCCTGGTCGCCCATCCGACCCAGATCGAGGCGAGGACGCAGCCGGTGAAGAGCCAGAGGCCCCAGGCGGTCGAGACATGGCCGATGCCGACGCCCTTCACGATGACGATGTAGAGCGCGACCAGGAAGACGTCGGCCATGGACAGCTTGCCGATTGCCTCGACCAGCGGCAGCACGCCGGGGCCCCAGCGCGGCCCAGATGCACCGCCGCCAGCAGGCAGGTCTTGCCATAGGGCACGGCGATCGCGAACGCCGCGACCAGGACCGCCAGGGCCCGGTCGACCTCCCACAGACCGGCGATGCCGCCGAGGATCGAGACCTCGTCGCCCGAGAACCAGGGCAGGAACCCCGCACGCGCCAGCGGCGCCGCCCAGGAGGCGGGATAGAGCAGCAACAGCAGGAAGTTGACGGCGCGGACCGGCCGGATCGGCATCAGCGGATCGCAGCGATCGGCCCCTCCGGCAGGCCGTTGACGAACTGGTGGACATAGGGGTTGTCGGTCGTGTCGATCCGGTCAACCGGGCCTTCCCACTGGATGACGCCGTCGTGCAGCATCGCGACGCGGTCGGCGATCTTGCGCACGCTGGTCATGTCGTGGGTGATGGTCATGGCGGTGACGCCGAGCTCGGTCACGATCTCGCGGATCAGGTCGTTGATGACGTCCGCCATGATCGGGTCGAGGCCGGTCGTCGGCTCGTCGAAGAAGATGATCTCGGGCTCTGCCGCGATGGCGCGCGCCAGGCCGACGCGCTTCTGCATGCCGCCCGACAGCTCGGCCGGGAAGAGGTCGGCGGTCTCGGCGGTCAGCCCGACGCGGCGGAGCTTCTCGATGGCGATCTCGCGCGCCTCGGCCCGCGGCATGGCGCGTCGTCCCTGCAGCAGGCGGAAGGCGACGTTCTGCCAGACCGGCAGGCTGTCGAAGAGTGCGCCGCCCTGGAACAGCATGCCGAACTTGTCAGCAGCCGCGCGCGGTCGCGGCCGCGCAGGCGGCCGACATCCTCGCCATCGACGCGGATCGTGCCGCTGTCCGGCCGGATGATGCCGAGCACGCATTTCAGCGTCACGGACTTGCCGGTGCCCGAGCCGCCGATGATGACCATCGAGGTGCCGCGCCCGACCGTCAGGTCGACGCCGCGCAGCACGCGCTTGGTCGCGAACGCCTTGGCGACGGCCTGCATCTCGATCTTTGGCACCCCGGTCTCGGGCGCCCCGGTCTCGGGCATCGGTCGCGCGGCATCGGTGCGGGTCGCATCGGCGCCGGCGCCTTCCTCTGCCTCGGCAGCGGCAGCGGCAGCGCGATCAGGGGGAGGTGTGCCCGTCATGTGCCGAACAGAGCCTCTGTCAGCAGGTAGTTCGAGGCCAGGATCAGGATCGAGGCGAAGACCACCGCGTTGGTCGTCGCCTGGCCCACGCCCTGGGCGCCGCGCCCGGAGTTATAGCCCTGATAGCAGCCCATCAGCGCGATGATGAAGCCGAAGACCGCCGCCTTGATCAGGCCCGAGACGATGTCGCCGGCCGTCAGGAAGTTCCAGGTCGCGTTGACATAGGTGCCCGGCGAGAAATCCAGCCGGTCACGCTGACCAGAAAGCCGCCCATGATGCCGATGATGTCGCCGATCAGCGCCAGGATCGGCAGCGAGATCGTCGCCGCCAGCAGCCGCGGCGCGACCAGGTATTTCATGGGGTTGGTGCTGAGCGTCGTCAGCGCGTCGATCTGCTCGGTGACCCGCATGGTGCCGAGCTCGGCGGCGATCGAGGCCGAGACGCGTCCGGCCACCATCAGCCCGCCGAGCACCGGGCCGAGCTCGCGCGTCATGGCGATGGCGACGATGTTCGGCACGACGGATTCGGCGTTGAAGCGCGTAGCCGCCGGAAAAGATCTGCAGCGCCAGCGCGCCGCCGGTGAAGAGCGCCGTCATGCCGACGACCGGCAGCGAGAAATAGCCGATGCGCAGCAGCTGCCGGCCGAACTCGGCCGGATACCAGGGCGGCGAGAAGACGTGCGCGACGCCCGACGCGGCGAAGATCGCCACCGCGCCCGTCGCCCGGCACAGCCCGACGACGGTGGCGCCGATCGCGGCGAGAAAGCCCAGCACGTTCGTCAGGATGGCCATGCCCCGCCCGGTCTGCGCCGGGCCCTGTGACCCGATCTGTCCCGGGGCCCTGCTATAGTGGGACGAGAGGGCGCTGCCAAGGAATGCCGGGGCAGAAAAGAGAGAAGCGCCCGAGGGCGCCTCCCCGTTGCCTCGATGGGACGGTTGGTCAGGCCGCCTTGCGCCTGCGTGTGATGAGGCCGAGACCGCTCAGCGCGCCGAACAGCAGCGGCAGGGAAGCCGGGAGCGGCGCCACCGTGACGTCGGTTGGCTTGTACCAGATGTCGACGTGCGAATAGTCGTTCTCGATCTTGTTCTTGGTCGGATCCTTGTTGAGCTTGGTGATGCTCCAGTTGCCGCTGGTGCTCGACAGCAGGAAGGCGCTGTACAGCGTCGATTGCTTGATGCCGATCACCACCTCGGACGCGATGCCAGACAGGCTGCTGATGGCCCAGCCGAGGTCCGTCTTGTCCGCATCGATCATGGGGTCGGTGAACCCGATCGCCTTGTCGCCCTTGGACAGCTCGTCCGACTTGAAGGCCAAGGTATAGCTCACGCCGAAGAACTCGGCCGTAACCGGCGCAGGCCCGCTATAGCTGGGCTGCGAACCGCAGAAAACATTGCTGGCATTGTTCCCGGCCACGTCCGAGAGCTGGATCAGGAACTTGTCGTTCTGACAGCTGCCGGTCACCGCCGAGGCTGGCGCCGCCGACAAGCCAACGAACATTGCGACGGCAGGCGCCAGTGCCGCCGCACCGAACATAACCTTCATCTACCTCAAAGCCCCCTGCGTGAACGCGTACGCGACCAAATCGACCGCTGCCGCGGACCATTCCTCGGCGCTGCAGCATGTGCCACGAATGGTCGTCGAATCAAAGAACCATTTCCAAACTACTTGAAATCAAACACTCTTTTCAATTTTTGGTTGCATCCGCCTGCCAATGCGCCGCCGGCGCCGCACGCATGTCGTGCACGCGATGCTGCAGGCGCACGGTCCGCTACCCGCGATCCACACAAATCGGCGTACCAGGGGATCACGCGGCCGGTCGCAGCTCGGCGATGATCTTTCGGACAACGGGCATGGCGGTCTCGGGGGTCATGCCGGGCTTCAGGCGCGAGTCGTACAGGATGCGCAGCAGCAGCTCGTCATGCGCCGTCAGGACGCCGAACTCCTTCTCGTCGTTGAAGATCGACGGCCGGACGCCGGCATCGTCGTTCGGCAGCCCCATCGCCTGCGTCAGCTCCTCCTCGACGCAGGAGCGCAGCAGCGCGTCGGGCAGCCCGGCGCGCATCAGCACCAGCGCGCCCAGGATCGTCCCGGCCTCGCCGGCGGGCCGGTCGACGTTGAAGAACTGTGCGGCGCAGGGCGAGGCGGTGGCGCCGTACCAGGTCCGGATGAATTCGGCGATGCGCGCCCGGACGACGCGCTCGGCGTCCTCCGTCTCCGGCGCATCCGCCGGAAAGGCCGGAGCAGGCCCTCGATCCGCTCGGGCACGACCCAGACCTGCAGGTTGGCGGAGGCCGCGTGCGGACCGGAAGCGGCGCCGGCCGGCCGGAACCGCAGCCCGGTCAGCCCGGCCAGCCGCACCGCCAGGCCGTGCACCAGCGGCCGCACCCGCGCCTGCTCGGCCGGGGCGGCATAGACCGCCCAGCAGCACCGGCCCCTGCCAGCGGCGCAGGATGTGCGCCCCGGCGGACAGCGTCGCGCGCCTCGCCGGTCAGCGAAGGGTCGCGCTCGACATCGAAGGCGATGGTCCGGAAGTTGCGCGCCAGCGTCGCGTTGTCGAAGGGCGCATCCGGCGGCGCCGGGTCGTCGCGCATCCGCCCGACCGAGCGCTCGGCGCTCAGCCAGGCCTGCCAGTCGATCGGGTCGGGCTGCCCGGTGCAGGCCGCGGTGAGGCGGCGAGCGCGGAGAGGCCGCAGAGAAGAAGAATGCGCATCGCCCTGCCAGATGGCCCCGCCGCAAGCCAAGGCAAGCGGGCGGCGCAGTCAAGCCGGTCGAGCCGGTCACAGCCGCCGTTGATAGCGCCGCGGTAATCCCGCGGAGCGCGGGCCGAGCGAGGTCAGCACCTCGTGCCCGATGGTGCCGGCTATCCGCGCCAGCGCGTCGATGCCCTGGTGCGGCCCCAAGAGCTCGACCATGTCGCCTGGCGCGCAGGGCACGTCGGTGACGTCGAGCGTGACGCAGGTCCATCGAGACGCGGCCGGCGAACGGCACCTCGCGCCCGCCGATCCAGGCGCGCCGCGCGCGCCGGCGCGCGGATCAGCCCGTCGGCATAGCCGAGGCTGACGGTGGCGATCCGGCTTGGCCGCCGGGCTGTCCAGCTCGCGGCATAGCCGACGCACTCGCCGGGCGCGAGGTCGCGGATCTGGATGATCGGCGCCTCGAGCCGCAGGACGGGCGGGCCGCGCGCGAACGGCCAGCCGCCATAGAGGCCGATGCCGGGCCGCGTCATGTCGAAGTGGTAGTCTGGCCCGAGCAGCATCCCGGCGGTGGCCGAGAGCGAGCGCGGCCGGTCGGTCCATCGGTCAGGCGCCGGAACTCGGCCAGTTGCGCGGCGTTCAGCGGGTGGCCCGGGCTCGTCGGCGCAGCCCATATGGCTCATGACCAGGACGACGGCGTCCGGCAGCGGCCCCAGGCCCGCGAACTCGCCGGCCTCCATGCCCAGGCGGTTCATGCCGGTGTCGATCTGCACGGCCGCCGGCGCGCCGGGGCGGTCGGCGAACCAGGCGCGCGCCTGCTCGGCGCTGTTCAGCACCGGGCGAAGGTCGTGCGCGACATAGCGCGCCTGCGTCTCGCGCGCATAGCCGCCGAGCACGTAGATGGCCGCGTCGGGGCCGATGGCGGCGCGCAGCCGCTCGCCTTCCAGCGCCACGGCGACGAAGAAGGTGCGGCACGCCGGCGCGCGCCAGCGCCCGCCCGACCTCGCGGCGCGCCGCAGCCATAGCCGTCGGCCTTGACGACGGCGGCGGTCTCGCAGCCTGGCGCCGTCAGCGCGTCGAGCGCACGCCAGTTGGCGACGATCGCGCCGAGGTCGACCGTCAGCCGCGCCCGGAGGCTCAAGGCGCCGGGTCTCGGCCCGTCCGCAACCCTGCCGTCCCTCACGAGAACTCCTGGGCGTCGTAGCCGAGCCGGGGTGCCGGACCCGGCCGGCATGTAGCCGTTGGTCTCGCGCACCGGGTCCGAGAACTTGGTGAAGCTGTCCTGGAAGTGCAGGTCGACCGTGCCGATCGGCCCGTGCCGTTGCTTGCCGATGATGACCTCGGCCCGGCCGTGCAGCTTTTCGGCCCTGGCCTGCCATTCGGGAAACCGCTGCTCGTCCTCGCTCGGCTTCGGGCGGTCGTGGTAATAGCTCTCGCGGTAGACGAACATCACGACGTCGGCGTCCTGCTCGATCGAGCCGGATTCGCGCAGGTCGGCCAGCTGCGGGCGCTTGTCCTCGCGGTCCTCGACCTTGCGGCTGAGCTGGGAGAGGGCGATCACCGGGATGTCGAGCTCCTTGGCGATGGCCTTCAGGCCCTGGCTGATCTCGGAGACCTCGTTGACGCGGCCCTGGTCGCGGCTCGAGGCGGGGCGGACCAGCTGCAGGTAGTCCACGACCATGACGTCCAGCCCGTGCTGGCGCTTCAGCCGCCGGGCGCGGGCCGCCAGCGCCGAGATCGGCAGCGCCGGCGTGTCGTCGATGTAGAGCGGCATGCGCTCGAGGTCGCGCGCCACCTCGATGAAGCTGCGCATCTGCTCCTCGGTGATCTTGCCGGCCAGCAGCTCGTGGCTGCGGATGCGCGCCTCGGCGGCGAGGATGCGGTTGGCGAGCTGCTCGGACGACATCTCGAGCGAGAAGAAGCCGACGACGCCGCCCTCGACCGTGCCCTCGGTGCCATCCGGCCGCGTGCCCTTGCGGTAACTTCTTGGCGATGTTGAAGGCGATGTTGGTCGCCAGCGCCGTCTTGCCCATCGACGGCCGGCCGGCCAGGATCAGCAGGTCCGAGTTGCGCAGGCCGCCGAGCTTGTAGTCGAGCTCCGCCAGCCCGGACGAGATGCCGGCCAGCCCGCCGCCGCGCTGGAAGGCGCGGTTGATCATCTCGGTCGCATCCTTCGCCGCCTGGCGGAAGCTGACGAAGCCGCCCTCGTACTTGCCCTTCTCGGCCAGCTGGTAGAGCGCCTGCTCGGCCTCGGTGATCTGCTCGGCAGGCTCGCGGTCGTCGGCGAAGTCGGTGGCGCGCCGCCTGGATCTCGTCGCCGATGCGGATCAGGTCGCGGCGCATGGCGAGGTCGCGGATCGACTGGGCATAGTCGCGCGCCGCGACGATCGAGATGGCGGCGCCGGCCAGCCGCGCCAGATAGTCGACGCCGCCGAGCTCGGCCAGCCCCTCGTCATCGGCGAGAAAGGGCTTCAGCGTCACCGGGGAGGCGAGCGCGTTCTTGCCGATCCGCCGCGCCGCCACCTGATAGATGCGGCCGTGCACCGGATCGTAGAAGTGCCTGGACTCGAGAATGCCCTCGATGCGGTCGAAGATCTCGTTGTTCAGCAGCAGAGCGCCCAGCAGCGCCTGCTCGGCCTCGATGTTGTGCGGCTGCAGCCGCTCGCCTGGAAGTCTTCCGCCGTCCGCCATACGCCTGCCTCTGTTTGCCCCCGCCTGCGACCCTAAGGCAAAGCAGCGCCTCTGGCACGTGCAAATAGGCCAGATCGTGGGTCTGTTCCCGCTATTCTCACCAGATGCAGTGGGTGCATGTTGGCATATCGGGAAATCCATGGCAGGCGAGGCGCATAGAGGCGCATATGCTGTGGATTGATGCGGGATAACGCCGGCCCATGCCGGCCTGCAACCAGGGGGAGAGCACCATGACCACGACCGAGACCAGAACGGCGATCGTGACGGGCGGCACCAGCGGTATCGGCCGGGCGACGGCCGCGCTGCTTCGGGCAGAGGGCTGGCGCGTCGTCGCCACCGGGCTGACCGAGGCCGAGGTCGAGGCGGCCGGCGGCGAGGCCGAGGTGCTGGACGTGACCGATGACGCGGCGGTCGCGGCGCTCTTCGCCCGCTTCGACCGGCTCGACGGGCTGGTGACGGCAGCCGGCATGGTCGCCCGCGACGCCGAGTGGCAGATCGAGAGCTTCGCGCGCGTCATCGACGTCAACCTGACCGGCACGATGCGCGCCGCCATCGCGGCCCGGCCGGCGCTGAAGCGGGCCGGCGGCGCCGTCGTCACCATCGCCTCGATCATGGGCTATGTCAGCAACCCGAAGGCGCCGGCCTATGCGGCGTCCAAGGCCGGCGTCGTCAACCTGACGCGTGCGCTGGCGGCGCGCTGGGCGGAAGACGGGATCAGGGTGAACGCCGTCGCGCCGGGCTATATCGAGACGGCGATGACCGAAGTCGTGCGCGCCGACAACGCGATGGCGGACGCGCTGCTGCAGCGCCAGAAGCTCGGCCGCTGGGGCCGGCCCGGAGGAGGTCGCCGAGATGATCGTCTGGCTGCTCTCGGACAAGGCGAGCTTCGTCACCGGCTCGACCCATCTGGTCGATGGCGGCTTCCTGACCAGCTGAGCCCGACCGATGCTCAGCCCGCGCAGGGCACGCTGTGGACCGAAGCGGGGCTTCGAACGGGCGGGAGTGCCGGCCTGAACGCGCGCCGCGGCGGGTCGTGGCGGCTTGCGTCGAGCGCAAGCCGCGGTCGCAGATCTCAAAAATCGTCGAAGGAGCCGTCAAAAATCAGGGGGAACTCGGCGTCCGCGACGATGGCGTCGTCGTAAAGGGCCACTGGGCCCGTCGACGCAGGTGGCGCATCCAGCACGACGAAGGTGTGCGGGAACCCGATCAGCGCATCGGCGTCAATGCTCTTCGTCGGGGCAGGCGGCAGAAAGATGAAGACGTCACTCTCGGTCGGGACATCTGCGTCTCGACTGATGACCGGCGCTCTATCGATCGGAGGCGGAATCTCGAGGTCGGGGAGATAGAATTGGCCGGCCCCGTCCTCTGATCCCTCCTCATGATCGTCGTCATCGTTGTCGCCGTCTCCGCCGAGCGGTAGATTGAGCGTCGGCTTGTGCTGCGTGCCTGCGCCTCCGGGCTCGCCATGGGAGGGTGTGACCGGCGTTGCGCCGGGGATCGCATAGGCGTCCTCGGGAAACCCGTCGTCGTCCTCGATCACCGCGCCAATCGAAGCATCCGCTCGGTCGCCGATCACCGTCCGGCCGACCTGCGTGACCTTGAAGTTGAACGTCTCGAAGAGTTGCTCCGGTTTGTCGTCTTCCCGAACGTCGACGAAGGTTGAAAACTTGACTATGTAGTGTTTCTCGCCGGGAAATGCCCCATCTTCGATCAGGATGTCACGTGAGTCGATGTCGATAGAGAAGTCATCGTTCATCAAGAATGACTTCGACGCGCCACCTTTTGTTTTCATGACAACGCCGTTGAAGTCACTGTCGTCGGTATCGACGTGCTCCACGCCAACCTTTATTTTTAGTGGCGTATGCGACAGGACGGCGTCGTTGTATTCGTCCTCAGTCAATTCGATCGTAACATCGAAGTTTCTGCCCGCGTCGACCCCCCGGTCAGGGTCCGAACTCGTTGATTGGCGGGTCGCCGTGGACATCAAAGATATGAATCGATTTAGGCATCAAAACCTCCTGCGTCATGCGCAAGAGTTACGATGGAGGCGTACCGTTGGATCTGAATCAACTTGGCTCGACACAGCGACGACGATCACGTCGCCGTGAGCGGCTCGACCTCGGGCGCGGGGCAATGCTTCCCGTTCAGGTCACCTTTTGCCGGGAGAAGGCCGGGAGAGAGCGGCGGTCGCGTCGGTGCCCTCTGCTCGTGGCCGAGCTCTGCGTCGAGCGCCGCCGCGAGCAACGCCCGCGACGGCCGTGTCTCGGTCTCGGAGTAGAGGTTCAGCCCATTCGGCGTGGCCCCGGGGCCGCTCCGTCGCGGTGACCGCGCCTCAGCGGCGCGGATCTTCGCTGTCGTCGGTCTCGATGACCGGCGCCGGACCGCCTTCCGCGTCGCTCGCCGCCCCGCCCATGTCGTCGAAGAGCTCGGCGATATCGAACTCGGCCTCCGCCTCCTCCTCGGCGCGCACGTCCTGGATGCTGCGGCCGCTCGCCTGCAGCTCGGCCTCCTCGCGGCTCCGCGCCACGTTGACCCTGATCGTCGCGGCGACCTCCGGGTGCAGGACGACGCGGATCGGGTGCAGGCCCAGCTCCTTTACTGGGCGGTCGAGCACGATCTGGCGGCGCTCGAGGGCGTACCCGTCGGCCGTCGCCGCCTCGGCCACGTCGCGCGCCGCGACCGAGCCATAGAGCGACCCTGCCTCGGACGCCTGGCGGATGATGACGAACTGCTGGCCGTCGAGCTTGGCAGCGACCGCCTCGGCGTCCTTCTTCATGTCGAGGTTGCGCGCCTCGAGCTGTTCCCTCTCGCGCTCGAAGCGCGCGAGGTTGGCCTTGGTCGAGCGCAGCGCCTTGCCCTGCGGCAGCAGATAGTTGCGGGCATAGCCGTCCTTGACGGTGACGACCTCGCCCATCTGGCCGAGCTTCTCGACGCGTTCCAGCAGAACAACCTGCATGACGGTCCTCCCTACTGGATCGAGTACGGCAGCAGCGCGAGGAACCGCGCGCGCTTGATGGCGCGGGCCAGCTCACGCTGCTTTTTCGACGAGACCGCCGTGATGCGGCTCGGCACGATCTTGCCGCGCTCGGAGACGAAACGCTGCAGGAGCTTGACGTCCTTGTAATCGATCACCGGCGCGTTCTGACCCGAGAACGGGCACGACTTGCGGCGGCGGAAAAACGGTCGGCGGGCCATCACTCTTTCTCCTCGCGGGCGGGCCGGGGCGGGCGGTCGTCGCGGTCGCGGCTCCTGTCGCCGCCCCGATCACCGCCCCCGCCCCGATCGCCGCGCGGGCCGCGGTCGTCGCGGTCGCGACCCCGATCACCGCGCGGGCCGCGGTCGTCGCGGTCGCGGCCGCCGCGGCGGTCGTCGCGGCTGGACTTTGCCTGGATGACGGCCGAGGGCCCCTCCTCGTGCTCGTCGACCTTGACGGTCAGGACGCGCATGACGTCCTCGTGCAACCGCATCAGCCGCTCCATCTCCTGCACGGCGGCGGGTGGGCTGTCCGACTTCATGAAGCCGTAATGGCCCTTGCGGTTGCGATTGATCTTGTAGGCGAGCGTCCTCAGGCCCCAGTATTCGGTGCCCGTCAGCGCGCCGCCATTGTCGGTGAGGATCTGCCCGAAATGCTCGATCAGCCCTTCGGCCTGCTGGTTCGAGAGATCCTGTCGCGAAATGAATACGTGCTCGTAGAGAGCCATCGTTCGTCCTTGTCAGGCGCGCTTCAAAATGCGGGTGCGATGTCCCGGACCCCGCATACGAGAGGCGACGCGTGCATCCGTCCTCCGGGAGAAGGCGGGCATATACCCGCCCGCGCGCTGCGATGCAAGGGCGGCTCCCCACCCGGACAAGGCACGAGCTGCCGCGCCGCCGGCGTGCAACCGGGCTTGCCACCCGGAAGCTGCCCGGAGGCTGCCCGGACGCCGGACGACTACTCCGGCCAGACCTGCGCCCAGTCGCTGGCCATGTCGATCACGACGAAGCCGTCGGGTCCCGCCGCGTCGAGCGCCTCGTCCAGCCGGCCGATCTGGCTGTCGCGGTCATAGGCGAACTCGCGCTCGGCATCGGTGTGGTGCAGCAGCAGGCCGAAGCGCGGCCCGTCGCCGGCCCTGGTCCAGCGCAGCATGGCGAGATCACCGTCCGAGTTGCCGCTGGCGAAGATCGGGCGGCGGCCGATGTGGCGCGAGATGCCGACAGGCTTGCCGCCCTTGTCGTCGATGAAGAAGAGATCCTGGTCCTTGATGACCAGGGGGACGCCGTCCCTTATCTCGAAATGCGCCGCGCCCTGCGAGCCGAGCACCTGCTCGGGTGGGATGCCGTAGGTATCCTCGGCATAGGCGCGGATGAAATCGATGCCGCCGCCCGAGACGATGTAGGTCGTGAAGTCGTTGGCGCGCAGGTAGTCGAGCAGCTCCAGCATCGGCTGGTAGACCATGTCCTTGTAGCGCATGCCCGTGGTCGGGTGCTTGGCCGTGTCGAGCCAGTCGGCCGCGACCGCGACGAAATCCTCGACCGCGAGGCCGGAATGCGTGGCGCCGACGAGCTCCTTCAGCGCGTCCATGCCGCCCTGCATGACACCCTCGAGGTCGCCCGCGGCGGCCGACTTCAGCGCCGGGGTCGATGCCCAGTCCGGGTCGGCCGCGGCGAGCTGCCTGGCGCGGTCGAGCGCGAAGAAGAGCTGGAAGTAGGCGGGCTGCTCGGCCCAGAGAGTGCCGTCGTTGTCGAAGGTCGCGATGCGCTCGTCGACCTCGACGAAGTCGGACGAGGCCGGATCGGTCGTCGATGTGACGAAATCGACGATGGCGGCCTTGGTCGCGCCGTCGTTCCAGGAAGGCAGCGGATCGTCCTGGGCGAAGGCAGGGGTGGCGAACAGCAGCATCACGCAGGTCAGTCGGAGCATGGATTGCCCTCCGGGCGCAGGGAACGAGGGCGCCCTTGCGGGCGCCCTCCGGGCGGTTGGTCAGTTGCCGAGGCCGTTCTTGATCGCCTCCTCGATCTTGGTGAGGTTGAACGAGCCCGGCGTCTGGCTCGGCGGATATTCCTGCATCGTCTGCAGGAACTTCGCCGCCAGACCCTGGATCGGCACCAGCACGAAGGCGTGGTCGAGGAACCAGTCGTTATAGGTGTTGGAGTTGTGCTGCGCCTTCTCGAACGGATCGCGGCGCAGGTTGAAGAGCAGCGGGACGCGCAGCTCGGTGAACGGCTCGCGCCAGACCTCGAAGGCCTCGCCACGGTTCTCGAGGAAAACCGCCTTCCACGCGTCATAGCGGGCAGCGACGATCTGGCCGTCATCGTTGACGTACCAGAACTCCTTGCGCGGATCGTCGCCGTCGCCCGAGAGGTAATCGAGCTGATTGTAGCCGTCGATGTAGTTGCGGTAGCTGTGGCCTTCGAGCTCGACGCCGTCCCGAAGCTGCTGCTTGATGTCGGGGTTGCCGGCGATCGCGGCGAAAGTCGGCAGCCAGTCCTCGTGCGCGACGATGCCGTTCAGCGTCTCGCCGGCCGGGAAGTGGCCGGGCCAGCGGACGAAGGCGGGCACGCGGTAGGCGCCCTCCCAGTTCGAGTTCTTCTCGCTGCGGAAGGGCGTCGTGCCGGCGTCCGGCCAGGTGTTGTAGTGCGGGCCGTTGTCGGTCGAGTACATCACCACCGTGTTGTCGGCGATGCCGAGCTCGTCGAGCAGGTCGAGAAGCTCGCCGACCTGCATGTCGTGCTCGACCATGCCGTCATGGTACTCGTCGCCGTCCGGGCCGGAGATGCCAGTGTGCTCCTCGCTGACATGGGTGCGGAAGTGCATCCGCGTGCGCGTTCCACCAGACGAAGAACGGCTCGCCGGAGGCGACCGCCTCGCGGATGAAGGCCTTGGCGGCGTCGTTGGTCTCCTGGTCCACCGTCTCCATGCGCTTCTTGGTCAGCGGGCCGGTGTCCTCGATCCTCTGCTTGCCGATCTTGCCCCAGCGCGGCTGCTCGGTGGGATCGTCGACCTCGGTGGCCCAGGAGTGGATGACGCCGCGCGGGCCGAACTGCTCCTTGAAGGTCTTGCCGTTGGCGAGCACCATGTCGCCGGGAAAATCGCGGTTCTCGGGCTCCTCCTCGGCGTTCAGGTGGTAGAGGTTGCCGAAGAACTCGTCGAAGCCGTGCACCGTCGGCAGATACTCGTTGCGGTCGCCCTGGTGGTTCTTGCCGAACTGGCCCGTGGCGTATCCGAGCGACTTCATGACCGTCGCCATGGTGACGTCGCTCGCCTGCCAGCCCTGAGCGGCGCCGGGCAGGCCGACCTTGGTCATGCCGGTGCGCACTGGCACGTTGCCGCCGATGAAGGCGGCGCGGCCGGCCGTGCAGCTCTGCTGCGCATAATAGTCGGTGAAGCCGAGGCCCTCCTCGGCCACGCGGTCGATGTTCGGCGTCTGATAGCCCATCATGCCGCGGTTGTTGTGGCTGATGTTCCAGGTGCCGATGTCGTCGCCCCAGATGACCAGGATGTTCGGCGGATCGGCGTCCTGTGCGAGGGCTGCACCGGCGGTCAGAACGACCGCCGTCGCCATGCAGGCAATTCGGTACATCAGGGCCTCCCTTCTGGACTTTCATGGCGTTGCGCGCGTCTGCCGAGTGCGCGCGCCCCCGGCATCGGGGACGGCGCAGCCTCTCGCCGGCCGAGCCGGCGGCGCGCGCTCTCGATGGTCGGCACTTCACCCCCCGTTTGGACCAGGCGAGCGAGAATGTTATCTCTCCGCCCGACGGTGACGAACGCTAACATTTCCGCGGGCGGGCAATGGCTCAACTGGACAAATTCAGGCGCAATTCCCGGGCGCAGGATCTTGCGCCGCTTGATCAGGTTGGCTGGCTATCGAGCCAGCCAGAGGATCTGAAGGCGTGGATTGCCGAGAATGGCCGTTGGCGGCAGTTCGCCGCAGGGCAGGTCGTGTACCTCGCAGGCGACGAGCCGGACGGCATGTATGGTCTGGCCGGCGGTGCGCTCGAGCTGACCTTTCCGCTGCTGGGCGACGAACCCGTCACGGTCCATCGGGCAGAGCCCGGCTTCTGGATCGGCGAAGGGGCAATGATGGCCGGCACGACCCGCATGGTGAACCTCAGCGCCGCGACCGACAGCAGGGTGTTCCATGTGCCCCACGAGCCCCTGCGCTGGTTGCTCGCCTCCGATCCGATCTACTGGCGGGCGCTCTACGAGCAGAGCTTCGCGAATCTGCAGACTGCGATCTGTCTTCTGGCGGAGGCCCTGGCGCTCACGCCGCGCGCACGTATGGCCCGGCTGCTCCTGCGGCTGGCCGACGGGCAAGGCCGCGTCTGCGGCAACCAAGAGGAATTCGGCCGGGTCATAGGCATGACGCGGTCGGGCGTTCGGCGCGCCCTGGCGAGCCTGGCGGAGGCCGGGGCGATCAGGACGGGTTATCGCTGGCTGGAGGTTGTCGACACCGATCTCCTGCACAGGATCGGCAGCGAGGCCTGAGCGGCCGGGTGGCGCGGGCGCGCGCCCGGACCGGCTCAGTAGGCGAGGGCCGGCGTCGCCTGCGACAGGCGCGGCTCGCCGGCCTCGCGGAGCAGGTAGTCGGCGACGTCGGCACGCGAGATCAGGCCGTTGCGCCAGGTTTTCGGCTCTACCAGCACGCGGTAGCGGCCGGTCCTCGGCCCGTTGGTCAGGATCGTCGGGCGGACGATCAGCCAGTCCAGGCCGCTGCCGCGGATGAGCACCTCCTGCCTGTCCTTGTCGTCATAGGCGGGGCCGAGCAGCAGGCGGTGCGGCAGGCGCTCGGGCAGGCTGAGGCGACTGCGGCTGTCGCCCGCGCCGAAGCCGGTAACGGAGACCAGCCGGCGGACTCCAGCCCCGACTCCTTTGCGATGCATCCCGGCGATCAGCGTCGCGGCCGTGTCCGAGAACAGGGTCACGGGCGCGAAACGGGGCCGGATCGCGCGAGGACCGCCGACCGTGTGGATGACGGCGTCGACGCCGTCGAGCGCTTCGGCGACCGCCGCCGCATCGGTGGCATCGGCGGCGCAGGTCTCCAGGCGGGGATGCTCTGGTCCGATCCTGTCGGCGCTGCGCGCCAATGCACGGATGGTATGGCCGCGCGCCAGTCCCTGCCGGACCGCCTCGAGCCCGATGCCGCGGCTGGCGCCGACGATCAGGATGCGCATCGCTGAACCGCGGCCGGCCTCAAGCCTCGCGCGCCTGGTGGAACAACGCCTGGGCGATCGCGGCCTCGACGCTCTCGGACCGGAAAGGTTTTGTCACCAGGTAGGTGGGTTCCGGCCGGTCGCCCGTCAGCAGGCGCTCGGGATAGGCGGTGATGAAGACGACGGGCACGGACATGGCGCCGAGGATCTCCTCTACCGCCTTGATGCCGGAAGAGCCGTCGGCGAGCTGGACGTCGGCCAGAACGAGGTCGGGCTCGGTTTCGGCCGCCAGGGCGACGGCGCTCTTGCGGGTATCGGCGATGCCGACGACCTGGTGCCCCATGCCCAGCACGATGCTTTCGATGTCGACGGCGATGATCGGCTCGTCCTCGATGATCATCACCCGGGCCTTGCGCTCGCGCAACAGCTCGTCGCGGGCGTGCCGCAGCATGGTCTCGGCCTCGGCGCTGGAAATGCTCATCACCGTGGCCGCGTCCTCGAGGTCGAAGTCCTCGATGCTGGTCAGCAGCAACAGCCGGCGCGACTGCGGCGTCAGCCGGGCGACTTGGGCGGCGCCGAGCACCGCGACGTCCGAGTCGAGCTCGTCGGCAGCGTCGGTCCCGTCGACGTGCACGCTCGACCAGATGGAATAGAACAGCCGGTACAGCGCCACGCGCGGCGGAAAGCTGAGGTCGATGCTCGACCGGTCCTCGATCACCGCCTCGAGCGCCGAGGCGACGAACGCGTCCCCGGACGACTGGCTGCCGCAGAGGGCGCGCGCAAAGCGCCTGAGATATGGAAGATGCGGCGCAATCACCGTCGAAAGGTTCGGCGCGCTCCGCGCATTCTCGCCCATCATGTTCCTCCCGCTCCCCGGCTCCCGCAGCCGGGAACCAACGCCGGTGGAATGCGTTGGTTCCTGACGTCCATGATACGCGCGAGCGCCGTTTGATATAAAACATACCGGGTACGCCCGGCAGGGGCTAATATTTTTGATGCAGACACAACGACGCAAGCCGCCGCCTCGCAACGGCATGTCCGATTCGGAAAGAAGACCTGGTTTCCAGCGGGAGCAGGATTTGGACGGTGATCCGATCATTGTCGAGCTGCGCCGGTTCTACGAGGGTGTGGTCGACGAGCCGCTGCCCGACAATCTGGTCGAGCTGCTGCAAAAGCTGGACGAAGTCGAGCGTGGCCGATGAGCGATAGCTTCCGCGCCGAGTTGATCGACGCCATCCGGCCGTTGCGCGCCTTCTCGCGGACGCTGATCCGTGACGAGACCCGCGCCGAGGATCTGGTGCAGGAGACGCTGGTCAAGGCCTGGGAAAAGCAGAAGAGCTTTCAGCCCGGCACGAACATCCGCGCCTGGCTTTTCACCATTCTCCGCAACACGTACTACTCCGAGCTGCGCAAGCGAAAGCGCGAGGTCGAGGACGTCGATGGCAAGATGACCGCCGACCTTTCGGTCAAGGCATCGCAGGACGGTCACATGGCCGTGCGCGACCTGCGCACGGCGCTCGAAATCCCTCAATGCCGAGCAGCGCGAGGCGCTGATCCTGGTCGGCGCGTCGGGCTTCTCCTACGAAGAGGCCGGCGAGATCTGCGGCGTTGCGGCCGGTACGGTGAAGAGCCGGGTCAGCCGGGCGCGCCAGCGGCTGGCCGACCTGCTTGGCGAGAACGATGCCGCGGCTGACGCCGGTGCGGTGGGGCTGGCGGTGCACATGAGGAGATCGCCGACCGCGCGGTCGGCCTGACCCGCCGTGCCGCGGCGGTGGATGCATTTGCCGCAACGGCTGCGCTCCCAGCTGGCACTGGTGATCGCCATCGCGATGGCGCCGGCGGGCATCCTGGCGCTCCTGCAGGCCTATGGCGGCGCCGACGAAGCGATCGGCCAGCGCGAGGCCATCTTTGCCAGCGAGATGCGCGCGACGGCGCTGAAGCAGCGTGACGCTCTCTTGCGGGCGCGCTCGGCGCTCGCCTCGGCCGCAGATGCCGCCGAGCAGCAGCTTCTCAACAGCGGCGAGTGCGGCCCGGCGCTTGGCGAGCTGACGGCGAGAGTTCCCCAGCTCGGCCGCGCCGCATTGCTGGACGTCCAGGGGCGAACGGTCTGCAAAACCGAGGCATGGGGCGACGCGACCGCGCTGCCGCAGTGGGAAGAGTTCGTACGCTGGCCGCGACCGATGTTCAGCCTGGCCGCAGACGCCGACGCAGACGCAGGCGCCGGCGCGGACGCCGGCGGCCCATGGCCGGTGGTCGCGCTCTACCCCACGCTGTTCAATCGCGAGGAGGCATTCGCCGTCGCCGTCGAGATCGACCTGCTGCTGCTGCGCGCTCTGGCCGCCAGCGATGTCGAGGGGCGCGTCTACGGCGTCGCCGACAGTCGCGGAACGATGATCGCCGACAGCGGAAGGCTGGGCCGCGACTGGCTTCCGAAGAACATCAGCGCGATGCTCGGCGCCTTCGAGCGATCGGTCAGCGCGACGTCGCTGCGCGGTGCCGAGCGCCTCTACATCACCCAGCCGCTGATCGACGGCCAGCTCTGGGCCGTGGCCTCGGTGCCCAAGGCCTCCGCCCTCGACGTCCTGCTCAGCCGCGACGGGGTGTCGGTGCTGGCGCCGGTCCTGCTGTGGGTCCTGGCGGTCGTCGTGGCCTATGTCTCGATCGACAAGCTGGTGACGCGGCACATCGCCCATCTGCACCGCGCGACCGCCCGCATCGGGCGGGGCGATCTCGACATCGAGATCCACAGCCCGAACTCGGCGCCGGTCGAGATAAAGGCGCTCGGCGACGCGATCACAGATATGGCGCGCAACCTCCAGGACCGCGACGCCGACCTGCGCGACATGATCGAGCGCCAGAAGAGCCTGATCCTGGAAATCCACCACCGGGTGAAGAACAACCTGCAGATGGTGACGAGCCTCATCAACATCCAGCTGCGCCGCGCCAGGACGCCGGACGAGCACGAGGCGCTGGGATTTCTGGAGGACCGGATCCAGAGCCTGGCGCTGGTGCACCACCACCTCTACGGCTCGCAGGAGCTCGACCGCATCCCGCTCGACGAGCTGGTGCGCGACATCTGCGAGCGGCTGAAGGTGTCGATGGCCCCGGTCGCCGCCGAGGTCGAGTTCCGCTACGCGCTGACGCATCTGGTCGTCGATCCGCGAATCGCCACACCCGTCGCGCTGTTCCTGACGGAGGCCGTGAGCAACGCCTTCAAGCACGCCGTGCGGCAGACCGGACAGCACGAGATAGACGTCGCGCTGGAGACGTTCGGCCGGCACTTTAAGCTGACGATCCGGAACCGGATTGCAGCCGCCGCCGAGGTGAAGGAGGACACGACGGACAAGCGGCAGCTGGGTATGCGCCTGCTGCGCAGCTTTGCCGCGCAGCTCGACGGCAGCTTCGAGAAGATCGTCGACGATGAGAGCTTCCGGCTGGTGCTGACGGCGCCCATCGAGCCGCGCGGATGATCCGCCGCGCCGAGCGGCGGCAGCTGATCGCACCCGATGACGCCCGCGCCGCCATGTCGATCCAGCGTTCCATGCGCCTCCGGCGGCACTCCGGCGGCACCGGGCATTGCGTTTGGCGGCGACCCCGACCTATGCTTGCGTCAGCTAGGGGTGAGGCCGCCCGCATGCGCGCGTTCGAGGGAGTTCAGGAGCCGGTCTGGATGGTGGAGGAGCTTGTCCGCAAGCTGTCGGGGATCTTCACGTTCAGCGAGGCGACGGCGCAGGACATTCTGCAGCTCTGCTCGAAGCAGTGCGTGTTCGCTCCGAAGGAGCGGATTGCCGTCTCGGGCGAGGCGTACCGCGGCATATATCTGGTGCGCAACGGCTGGGCGGTGCGCTCGCGCGTGCTGGAGAGCGGCGCGCGGCAGATCGTCAACGTGGCGATGCCCGGCGATTTCCTGTGCCTCAACTCGATGATCTTCGACAATTCCGATTTCGACATCGTCGCGAAGACGGAGGTGACGACCTACTTCATCGACAAGGACGTGCTCTGCGGCATTCTCGGCCGGGATCCGAAGCTGGCGGCCGCGATCTTCTGGGTGACGGCGCACGAGGAAAGCATCCTTGCCGAGCGAATCGTCTCGCTCGGCCGGCGCAGCGTCCGGGTGCGTACGGCGCATATCCTCTGCGAGTTCATCAGCAGGCTCGAGATCATCGCCAAGGCACACCCCAACGAGATCCTGCTGCCCCTGACGCAGGAGGATTTCGCCGACATCCTCGGCACCAGCCTCGTGCATACCAACAAGACGCTGCGCGCGCTCGACCGTGACGGCATCATCCAGTTCCGCCAGGGACTGCTGCGGATCAGCGACCGGCGGCAGCTGGAGATCACCGCCGGCTTCGACCAGGGCTATCTGCATTTCACCGACGTCGACCGGTCGCGCGGGCCGGCATCGGTCACGTAGCCGCGGTGTCGTCCGATCGCCACGCGGCAAAGGGGCGGACGTCGCCCCGCACGCGCCCCGCGGGTGCGTTCGAGCCGCTTATAACGGCCGAGGAGGTCTACCCCGCCCTTGAGAGGCTTGCCTGGGAGGCGGAGCGGTCGATCTGGATGGCCTTCCGGATCTTCGAGCCCAGCACGCGCACGCGCAACCCGGACGTTCCTGTCGGGACGTGGCTGGAGCTGCTCGGCGAAAAGGTCCGGCAGGGAGTCGACGTGCGGATCGCGCTGGCCGATTTCGATCCGATCGGCGCGCCCGAGCTGCACGAGACGACGTGGCGGTCCGAAGGCGAGCTCGCGACCATCGCCGACGGGGGCTCGATCGAGGTGCTGCCGATCCGGCACGAGGCGCGGATCGGGTCCGGGCTGGCGCTATGGCCTGTGGCTGCCGGCGATGATGCAGCTTGAAAAGCAGCGCCGCGAGCTGAACGAGATGCCCGAGGACGAGCGGCGCGCGACATTCCTCCTGCGCCCCGGCATCTGGTCCTTTCTGCGACTGGGCCATCGCGGTCGGCTGGTATGGCGCGCCTACCGGCTGCCGCGGCTCTATCCCGTGACGCACCACCAGAAGATCGCCGTCTTCGACGGCACGCGCGCCGTGATCGGCGGGCTGGACGTCAACGAGCGGCGCTGGGACACGAAGCAGCACCACAGGCCGGCGCCCCAGACCTGGCACGATATCTCGGTCATGGTCGACGGGCCGGTCGCCACGGACATCGGCCGTCACCTGGCGGATGGCTGGAACGACAACAGGCAGCGCATGGCGGCGCTTCGCCGCGAGCAGAGGCGCTTCGCGCCGCCCGGCGCGCCCGAGTTGCCCATGCCCGCCGGCCCGCTGACCGCGCCGGACGAGCCGACGGCCGTGGCGGAGCATGGGCTGAAGCTCGTCCGCACCGTCTCGAAGAACCACCCCGCGTTCCTGCGGTTTTCGCCGGTCACCCTGCTTTCCGAGATCGAGGAGGAGCACCTGCGCCTGATCGACGAGGCGCGGCAGCTGATCTACATCGAGAGCCAGTTCCTTCGCAGCGAGCCCATCGCCGAGGCGCTGGCGCGCGCCGCGCGGGCGCGACCGGGGCTCGGGCTCATCATGATCGTGCCGGCGGCGCCCGAGCAGATCGCCTTCGACCGCAAATCCGGCCTGCCCGAGCGGCTGGGCGAGCATCTCCACAGCGAATGCATCGAGTGCGTCCGGGACGGCTTTGGCGAGCGCGCGGCGATCCTGTCGCCGGCGCGGCCGGTGTCCAGCAATTCCACGGGCCGCGACCAGACGCATGGCGCCGAGATCATCTATCTGCACGCCAAGGTGATCGTCGTCGACGACCGCAAGGCGATCGTCAGCTCGGCAAACCTGAACGGACGCAGCATGCGCTGGGATACCGAGGCCGGCGTCGCCTGCACCGTGCCGGAAAAGGCGGCCTTCCTGCGGCGCCGGCTTTTCGAGAACTGGCTGCCGGACGACGCCGAGCCCGCCATGTTCGAGCTCGGCTCGGCCCCCGCGGCCTGGCGGCGGATGGCCGAGGAGGATGCCGCGCGGCCGCCCGAGCGACGCCACGGGTTCCTTGTCCCGCATGACGAGACGGCGGCCGAAGAACTCGGCCTGGACGTGCCGGGAATGCCCGACGAGGCCGTCTGACCGCGCCTGCAGCGGCCCCCGCCGCCACGCGTCCGTCGCAGAAACTCCCGTTCCGTCCGACGTCGCTGCCGCAGCCAATCGGACCGCGAGTTATCATGTGTTGTTTCGCGCTCCGGCAGTGTACCGTTGCCCGGATAGTGCCCGGCCGGACCCATTTCTTCTCCGCGGCCGCTCGCCGTGCTCGTCGATTATCCAAGGGATGCTGCCGGTGTCACAGACCGACGAGGCGCAGGAAATGCGCGGCAGCGCCTGGGGATACGTCGTCGACGTGTTCTCCGGGCTTGGCCTCGGCTTGCTTCTCGGCGTCATCCTCGCCCTTTCGATCACGCCGGTGGTCTCGGTCGTCGTCGGCGCGCTGGCCGCCTTGCTGGGGCTGTTCCTCGGTCTCGAGGGCGGGGGCGGTGACGACGCCAAGGCATCCGCCCTCAACAAGGTCCGGCTGAACGGCCTCAGGATCGGCAGCTTCGGCCTTGCCACGGTTCTCGGCCTGATGCTCGGGCTCTTCGTTCGCGGGAATCACCTCTTCGACGAATCCCTCGAAAAGCATCTCGCCCGCTGGGAGGGATTCCCGAAGGGCGTCGCCCAGCAGATGGTCATCTTCGAGCGGACCGGACTCGTTCCGGCGACCCTGGCCTTCGAGAAGGGCGCGCCCCCTGTCGAGGTGACGCTGGACGAGAAGACGGCGTTCAGAAAAAGTAGCGCGCTCGTCGGTGCCCTGGAGGACAGGGATCTGTGCCGCGAGCTCGATCCCGAAGAATGGAACAATGCCCCGGACCGGATACTCCGCCGTTACGGCGACCTGAATGATCCGCTGTTCGCCGACATCGCGGCGCGGATCGGGAGCGTGCCGGACGAGGCGTTGCGTCTGAGCATGCTGACGGTGGTCGACAAGTTGATCTGCGCGATGAAGGGGGAGAAAAGTCGATGAGGGAGATTCCTGCTCGTGGCGCTGCGTCGCCGGGCTGGGCATCGCGGTTCTCTGCATGACTGCGCCGCAGACGCTTCGGGCGCAGGTGAAGCCGCACAACCGATCCTCCGAATCCGTGGTCGAGATCACCTGCCCGGTTACGGAAGGGGGAAGGCAGAAGCAGATGAGGGCCACCGGGTTCGCCTGGCATCATCCACGGTACGTTGTCACGGCGCTGCACGCCGTCGTCGGCTGCGAGGATCTGCCATATGTCAAAAGCGACGCCATGGGGGACGGATCGCCTGCCGAGGTCGTCAGGGCGTACCTCGAGGCCGACCTCGCTCTTCTCGAATTGAACAGGGACCTGGGCCTGACCGAGCTCGAGAACGCCTCGTCCATGCCCGACGTCGAGGGCCGCTTCTACCTCTATGGCTACCCGCTCTATGCGAAGAGCATGAACGGCAGCTCGGTCGCATTGAAATGGGGCCTGGGAGGCGAGGCGGTCACCTTGCTGGGCAAGACCTTCAAGTCGAGCGAACTGGACGACCTGTTCGCTCAGCAGGACTACCCGACGCCGCAGACGCGGATCATCGGCCTGAAAGATCCGATCGTCTCCGGCTTTTCGGGCTCGCCGATCTTCGACGAGGCCGGCCGTGTCGTGGCCATCGTCGACGGCGCGCTGCTGAAAGGCTTTGTCGGCGCCAATTGGGGCGTCCCCGCGCACCTCTACCTGCCGGGGCTGCTGGAGTCGGAGGATCGCGCCCCGTCCGAGGTTTCGAGCTGGGCCAAGCAGATCCTGAAGAGCAGCGTTTCCGAGTTGGATGTCAGGAACGTGCCCATCGGCTTGCCGACCGCCGGCAACGGTGACAGCTCTCGACCCGCGGTCCTGGTGCCCAGCAACCTGTCCCTGGCGCGCAGGATTTCGCTCAAGGAGATCGGTGATTACGTCGACGACTATGCGCAGGACTCGTACGCGACCAACCTGAACAACCTCGAGATATTCCTGGAAGACAGGGCGCAGGTCGATGCTCTCGAATTCCGCATCTATGAAGAGGCGGAAACCGGTGCAACCTTCGGCTTGCCGGCGGCATTCGCACCGTCCTGGAACGAAGATGCGCAGGTGATTCAGGCGTTCACCGAAAGTGGCGCCGTCGCGGTGGAAGTCGCGATCGAACGCTGGGGATCGTTCGAAGACGCAATCGGCGAAGGCAAACAGTCCTTCATCGACTACATTGCCGCGCTGGGAACATGGAACGACGGCAAAAGCCCGGCCGACTTCGACTTGGTGAGCTGCGTTCGGGAAGAGGGAACCGGAACCTGCGATCCCGACTTCAAGTGGCGGCAGAACAGCGACGTCTTCAACGGGGTTGATCCCCAGACCGGCACGCCGATCGAACTGACGCTGACTGTCACGGTTTCCGACAGCGATCTGCTGGCCATCGCGATCTACAACTATGGCGAATTCAACGAGGACCTGACGGAGGAGGACAAGATCAGCTACCTTGAGCTGCAGACCGGCCTCAATCTCCTTACGGACTTCTCGCGCCACTGAGCACGGCGCTCGGGCGAAGGCCGCGCCGACCGGCCACGACTGGGCGGCCTGGAAAAGGGGCCGCCCCGGAGGGGCGGCCAAGCAGAGAAACGGGTAGCTGCGGCCCTTGAGGGCCGCCAGCCGTCAGTTGGCCTGCCGGCGCAGGAAGGCGGGGATGTCGCCGCCATCGTCGAAGTCCGGCGGGTCGCGCCGCTCGGAGCGCTGCGGCCGCTCCTCCTGCGCCCCGTGGCCGGCGACGCGGTGGATCAGCTTGTTGATGGTGAAAAGCCCGCTCCGTCCTGCCGGCCGGCTCTCCGGAGCCGGCTCGGAGCGCGGCCGCGGAGCGAACGGGTCGCCGGTCGCGCCCCGTGCCGGCTGGGCGGTCATGCGCGCGTCGGCGACGCGCCGCTCGAGCGAGGCCTCGTCGAGCTCGAACTGCGCCGGCTCGTCGTCATGCGCCACGACCGGGCGCGGCGCCGCGGCGCGGCGCTCGTCGTCGCGCCTGGCGCGCGCGGCCAGGGCGCGCTGCCGGACCTCCTCGGCGCGGGCGCGGATGTCCGCCGGCGAGGGCGCCGTCGCATAGCGCTGCTCCTCGCTCCGGGCCGACTGCGGCTCCGGCCGGGGCTCGGCCGCAGGCCGCATCTCGGCGGCCGGCCGCATCTGCGACGGGCGTCTCTCGTCCGGCTGGCGCGGCTCGTAGACCGCCGGCCGCGGCTCGGTGGCCGGCGCAGAGCGGGCCATGACCGGCGCCGGGGCGAGATGTTCGTCCTCGGCGGCGGCCGCCGCTGCCAGCGTCTCGTCCTCCTCGTACGCGTCCGGCTGGCTGGCGACGATGGTTTCCGGCCGGCGCTGGCCGCGGACCGCGGCGACGATGCCGGGATCCGTCTCGACCGGGCGGCGCCGCTGCATGGGCTCGACCGGCTCGCGCGCCGGCATCGACTCGGCATCGATGCCGGTGGCGACGACCGAGACGCGCATCCGGCCCTCGAGGTCGGGGTCGAGCGCCGAGCCGAACTTGATCATCGCGTTGGCGTCGACCTCTTCCTTGATGCGGTTGGCCGCCTCGTCCATCTCGAAGAGCGTCAGGTCATAACCGCCGGTGATGTTGATCAGCACGCCCTTGGCGCCCTTCAGGCTGACCTCGTCGAGCAGCGGGTTGGCGATCGCCTTCTCGGCGGCATCGATGGCGCGGGTCTCGCCCTCGGCCTCGCCTGTGCCCATCATCGCCTTGCCCATTTCCTCCATGACCGAGCGCACATCGGCGAAGTCGAGGTTGATCATGCCGGGCCGCACCATCAGGTCGGTGACGCCCTGCACGCCCTGGTAGAGCACGTCATCGGCCATCTGGAAGGCCTCGACGAAGGTGGTGCGCTCGGACGCCACCTGGAACAGGTTCTGGTTCGGGATGACGATCAGCGTGTCGACGACCTGCTGCATCGAGTCGATGCCGGCCTCGGCCACCTTCATGCGCCGGGTGCCCTCGAAGTGGAAGGGCTTGGTGACGACGCCGACCGTCAGGATGCCCATCTCGCGGGCGATCCGCGCCACGACGGGGGCGGCACCCGTGCCCGTGCCGCCGCCCATGCCGGCGGTGATGAAGCACATGTGGCAGCCCTCGAGGTGGCTGGCGATCTCCTCCATCGTCTCCTCGGCGGCGTGCAGGCCGACCTCGGGCTTCGAGCCTGCGCCGAGACCGCGCGTGACGCCGGTGCCGAGCTGGATCGCCCGGGGGGCGCGGCTGTTGCCCAACGCCTGGGCGTCGGTGTTCGCCGTGATGAAGTCGACGCCCGGCAGCTGCTTTTCGATCATGTTGTTGACGGCGTTGCCGCCGGCGCCGCCGACGCCGAAGACCGTGATGCGCGCGCGCAGCTCCGGCTCCTCCGGGAATTTTAGCGTGATGGCCATCGTCTTGCCTCTTTGTTTCTCTGCCTCGGTTGAACGCCGACCTCTCTTTGCCCGGGTCTGCGGCGCCAGTTCAGTCACTCACCCACGCACGCCAACTGCCTTGTCGATCGCGATCACCATGCGCGGCGCATCCAGCGGAACATGTCGCCGGCGCGGCCACGGGCGCCGAGCCGCGGCGCCTCGAAATCCCAGAGCTCGTCATGCGGGCGGAGCGCGTACATCGCCAGGCCGACGGCGGTGGCATAGTCGGGTCCGCTCAGCGCCTGCGGCAGGCCGGCGATGCGCAACGGCCGGCCGATGCGCGGCCGCCGGCCGATGATGCGCGCGACCAGCTCGTCGATGCCCTGAACCTGGCAGGCGGCACCCGTCAGCACCAGGCCCGAGCCAGGCATCGCGTCGATGCCGATGGCGTCCAGCCGGGACTTCAGCAGGTGCAGCGTCTCCTCGATGCGCGGGCGGACGACGCCGATCAGCATGCCACGGCTGATCTGCCGGCGATCGGCGGCGTCCTCCTCGCCGATGCGCGGCGCGTCGATCAATTCGCGGTCGTCGGCGCCGGTGGCGATGACGCCGCCATGCAGCGTCTTGATGCGCTCGGCCGCGGCCTGGCTCATCAGCAGGCCGGCGGCGATGTCGCCGGTGACGTGGCCGCCGCCGCAGCGGATCTGGTCGACGCAGATCAGGTGGTCGCGCAGGAAGACCGCTGCCGAGGTGCCGCCGCCGCCCATGTCGATGCAGACGGCGCCGGCGCGCTGCTCGTCCTCGACCAGCGCCGCCATCGCCGAGGCGTAGGGGGCGCTGACCACGCCGGCGAGGTCCAGATCGCAGCGCCGCACGCACTCCATCAGGTCGGCCAGCGGCCGCGCGTCCACCGTCAGGACGTGCAGCGCCACCGACAGCCGGCGCGCCGCCATGCCGCGCGGGTCGGTGACGCCGTTCTGGAAGTCGACGGTGATCTCGCAGGGCTGGGCATGCAGGATCTGGCGGTCGGACCGCATCGGCGGCTCGGGGCAGGCAGCCAGCACGTTCGAGAGGTCGCGCTCGGTGACCTGGCCCGTCTCGGTCTCGACATCGGCCTCGGTCATGTGGCTTTCGGGCCGGCCGCCCGAGAAGCTGACGATGACGTGGTCGACCCGCTCGACGCGCGGCGCGGCCATCTTCTCGGCGTTCAGCAGCGCCAGCCGGATGGCGCGGCAGACCTCCTCCATGTCGACGATCTCGCCGCGCCGGATGCCGCGCGCCTGGACGGTGCGGGCGCCGGCGACCTCGATCGCGCCGTAAAGCGAGGTGCCGAGCCGGTCGCGCGCGTCGGCCTCCTCGATCCGGGTCGGGTCGAGGCGCAGCACCAGGCAGGTGATCTTGGACGAGCCGATGTCGAGCACCGCGAGGCGTCCGCGCTTGACCGCCGCGTGCAGGCGCGCGCGCATGGAGCGATACATCTCTACGCGGGCGAAGTTCATGTCCGTCTCCCCGGATCGTTGCCGGCGGCGTCGCGCAGGCGGAGCGTCTCGAGCGCCCGGGGGGCCATGCGCAGCGTCGGCCGCTCGCCGAGCCGCATGTCGATGACGGCGAGATCGCGGTCGAGCAGCTCCTCGCCATAGTGCAGCGCCATGACCCGGGCCAGCGCCGGCTCGGCGCCCTGCTCGGGCAGCATGATGGTCAGGCCGCGGTCGAGCACGACGTTCCAGCGCCGCTCGCCGACGCGCACGAAGGCGCGCAGGCGCGGGCGCAGCTCGGGCACGGCGCGGAACAGCGCCAGCGCCTCGGCAATCGCCGCCGGCGCGCCGTCGCCGATGACGACGGGCAGGTCCGGGTGGTCCGCACGCAGGCCAGCGGGCCCTATGGCGATGCCGTCCCGGTCGACGAGGAAGAGCGCGCCCGCCCCGTTGCCGTTGCCGTTGCCGTTGCCGTTGCCGTTGCCGTTGCCGTTGCTCTCGCCGTCGCGCCAGAGCGCCTCGGCGATCCGCTCGTCGACGGCGATGCGCAGGATGCCGTCCGAGCCGAGCTTGACGCTGGCGCTGCGCACCGCGCCGAGCCGGGAAACGCGGGCCTGGATGGCGGCGACGTCCAGCGTCAGCGACGAGGCGCCGGGCGGCAGCTCGACGACCGCCCCGACCGCCTGCTCCAGGGCTTCCGAGGCGCCGCTGACGCGAAAGCCGCGCACCGCGAACTCCGGGCGCGACGAGAGCGCGGCGACGACCGCCTCGCGCCGATCCCAGAGCCATGCGGCGACTGCCGGGCTCATGGCGAACCGCCCGGCGACCAGCCCGAGGCAGAGCACCGGCACCAGCAGGACGGCCCGCCGGATCCACGCCTTCATCCAGATGCGCGAGAGCCGGTAGGCGAGCCTGGACGGGCCGGGCCCGCGTGAAGGCCGGTTCCGCGGCGCGGCCGGCACGCCGTCCAGCAACTCGGGCACCGCCGCGGCCGGCGCCGTGTGGTTGCGCTTCAGCGGCCGCAAGACGCGTCCTCCACCAGCCACTCGCACAGCTCCTCGAACGAGATGCCGACATGGCTCGCCTGCTCGGGCGCCAGCGAGGTCGGCGTCATGCCGGGCTGCGTGTTTGTCTCGAGCAGCACCAGCCCCTCGACGCCCCTCGTATCGTCCCAGCGAAAGTCGGTGCGGCTGAGGCCGCGACAGCCGAGCGCCCGGTGCGCGGCGACCGCGTGCGCCATGCAGGCGTCGTAGATCGCGCGCGGCACCTCGGCCGGGACGACGTGGCGCGAGCCGCCGGCGGCGTATTTCGCGTGATAGTCGTACCAGCCGGCGGTCGCGATGATGTCGGTGACGGCGAGCGGCCGGTCGCCCATCACGGCGGTGGTCAGCTCGCGGCCAGGGACGAAGCGCTCGACCATCAGCGTGTCCGGGCGCGTCGCTGCCCAGCCGGGCGGGGCCGTTGGCGCCTTCGGACACGATATAGACGCCGACGGACGAGCCCTCGTTGCAGGGCTTGACGACGTAGGGAGGCTCGATCGGATGGCCGGCCGCGACCTCGGCCCTGGGCACGGTCCGGCTCTCGGCTATGGGCAGGCCGTGATCGGCGAAGACCGCCTTGGCGCGTGGCTTGTCCATGGCCAGCGCCGAGGCGAGCACGCCGGAATGCGTATAGGGGATGCGCAGCCATTCGAGCACGCCCTGGACGCAGCCGTCCTCGCCCCAGCGGCCGTGCAACGCGTTGAAGACGACGTCCGGACGCACATCGGCCAGGACCGCCGCCAGGTCAGCCCCGGCGTCGATCTCGACGGCGTCGTATCCTGCCCGCCTCAGCGCCCCTGCGCATTCGGCACCCGAGACCAGCGAGACCTCCCGCTCGGCAGACGGGCCGCCCATCAGGACCACGACGCGGTGTGGTGTCCTGCTCGACATCCCGCGTCCTCAACATTGGCCGACCCCCGTTGTCCGGGTGATTCGGACCGTTACGCCGCAGGCGTCACGGTGCGTCGACCATAACCCCGATCCGCCGGATTTCCCAATACAATTCGTGGCCGGAGTGCGCGCGGACGCGGGCGCGGACCTGCTCGCCCAGCGCCTCGAGATCGGCCGCGCTGGCATTTCCGGTGTTGATCAGGAAGTTGGGGTGCATTTCGGACATCCGGGCTCCGCCGAGCGCCAGGCCGCGGCAGCCGGCGTCGTCGATCAGCTTCCAGGCCTTGAGCTCCATGCGGTCGTCGGGCTCGCCCGGTCGACGAGTAGCCGGCGGGGTTGCGGAAGGTCGAGCCGCAGGAGCGCTCCTTGACCGGCTGGGTGGCGGCGCGCCGGGCGACCAGCTCGTCCATGCGGGCGGCGATGGCCGCGGCCTCGCCCGGGCGGCCCTGCAGGACCGCCTCGACGACCACCGCGTCGTCGGGCACGGCAGAGGCGCGGTAGGCGAAGCCGAGCTCGTCCGGGCCGAGACGGCGGACGCGGCCCTGCCGGTCGATGACGCGTCGCCTCGACCAGCACGTCGGCGAGATAGCTGCCATAGCAGCCGGCGTTCATCTTGACGGCGCCGCCGATGGCGCCGGGGATGGTGCGCAGGAACTCCAGACCCGCGATCCCGGCCTCGGCGGCACGGCGCGCGACATGCGCGTCGAGCGCGGCGGCACCGGCGCGGATGCGGTGGCCGGGCAGCGGCTCGACGGCGGCAAAGCCGCGGCCCAGGCGGAGCGCCACGCCGGCCAGCCCGCCATCGCGGATGATGAGGTTCGAGCAGACGCCGAGCGGCGTGACGGCGACGTCGGGGTCGAGCGCGGCGAGAAAGGCGCAGAGATCGTCCCTGTCGGCAGGCGCGACCAGCGCCTCGGCCGGGCCGCCGACGCGCAGCCAGGTCAGGGGCGCGAGGGGCCGGCCCAGCTCGACCCGGCCACGGACGGTCGGCAGCCGGTCGGCCAGGGCGGCGGTCACAACCGAGTGACGTCGTCCACACCGGGGCTCAGCCCAGCCGGGCGACCGCCGCGATCGCCACGGCCAGCACCAGAAGGCTCGCTGGCCGCAGCAGCAGCCTCAGCAAAGGGCGGACCAGCATCCACCAGACGCCGAACCGCACGAAGGCCAGCCCGGCGATCGCCAGCATGAAGAGGCCGGTCGGGCTTGCGACCTGATCGAGGGCTCATGCCGCGCTCCGGCTCGCCAGCGCGGCCGGCAGGGCGTTCGCCCAGGCCGAGATGCTGCCGGCGCCGAGGCAGACGACGAGATCGCCGGGCCCGGCGTGCCGCGCGACGAAATCGGACAACCCCTCGGGCGCGCGCAGCGCATGCGCGTCGCGGTGGCCGTGCGCGCGCAGCCCGCCGACCAGCGCGTCGCGGCTGATGCCGTCGATCGGCTCCTCGCCGGCCGAGTAGACGTCCGTGATCGCCACCACGTCTGCGTCGTTGAAGCAGCCGCAGAACTGGTCGAACAAATCGTGCAGCCGGCTGTAGCGGTGCGGCTGGTGGATGGCGATCACCGCGCCCTTGGTGGCGGCGCGCGCCGCCTTCAGCACGGCGGCGATTTCGACCGGGTGGTGGCCGTAATCGTCGATGACGGTGGCGCCGTTCCATGTCCCGACGCGGGTGAAGCGCCGGCGGACGCCGTCGAAGGCGCCGAGGCCCGAGCGGATGTCGTCGAACGGGATCTTCAGCTCGCGCGCCGCGGCAATGGCGGCCAGCGCGTTCAGCACGTTGTGCTCGCCCGGCATCGGCAGCGGTCATGCCGTCATGCCGCGCGCCGTCGCGAAGGACGACGTCGAACCGCATGTGGCCATCGACATGAGCGACGTTCTCGGCGCGGATGTCGGCCTGGCGGCTGGTGCCGTAGGTGACGACGCGGCGGTCGGTGACGCGGCCGACCAGCGACTGCACCTCCGGGTGGTCGATGCAGGCGACGAAGGCGCCGTAGAAGGGGATGTTCGAGACGAAGGCCTCGAAGGCGTCGTGCAGCGCCTCGACGTCGCCGTAGTGGTCCATGTGCTCGGGGTCGATGTTGGTGACGATGGCGACCGTCGCCGGCAGCTTGACGAACGTGCCGTCCAACTCGTCGGCCTCGACCACCATCCAGCGGCCTTCGCCCATGCGCGCGTTCGAGCCATAGGACTGGATGATGCCGCCGTTGATGACCGTCGGGTCCATGCCGCCGGCATCCAGCAGGGCTGCGACCAGCGAGGTCGTCGTCGTCTTGCCGTGCGTGCCGGCGACGGCGATGTTCCAGCGCAGCCGCATCAGCTCGGCCAGCATCTCGGCGCGGCGCACGACCGGCAGCGCGCGGCGCGGGCGGCGTCCAGCTCGGGGTTGCCGGACTTGACGGCGGACGAGATGACGACGACGCGGGCCTCGCCCAGGTTCTCGGGCCGGTGGCCGATCGCGACGCTGGCGCCGAGCCCGCGCAGGCGTTCGACGATCGGGCTGTCGCGCAGGTCCGAGCCCTGCACCCGGTAGCCGAGGTTCAGCATGACCTCGGCGATGCCCGACATGCCGATGCCGCCGATGCCGACGAAGTGGATGGCGCCGATGTCGAGCGGCAGCGCTGTTGTCGGGGCGGTCGTGGCGTTCATTCGGCTCTCCCGGTCTCGCGCCCCGTTGCGGGTCCACCGGTGTTGGCGGACGGGTATCAGGCGGCGTCCGGGCGGCAAGCGCCTCGACCAGGTCGGCGAGCCGTCGGCCGGCGTCCGGGCGGCCCTGCCCGGCTGCGGCGGCGGCCATGGCGGCGGCGCGCGGCGGGATCGCCGAGGATGCCGGCGATCTCGGCCGACAGCCGCTCCGGCGTCAGCTCGTGCTCGGGCACCAGGAGTGCGGCGCCGGCGTCGACCAGGCTGCGGGCGTTGGCGGTCTGCTCGTCGCGCCGCGCGATCGCCAGCGGGATCAGGATCGACGGCCGGCCGATCGCCGCGATGTCGGCGACGGACGAGGCGCCGGCCCGCGAGATGACCAGCTGCGCCGCGACCAGCCGCGCCGGCACGTCGTCGAAGAAGGGCCGCACCTCGGCGTCGATCCTGGCCTCGGCATAGGCGCCGACGACCGCGTCGCGATCCTCGGGCCGCGCCTGGTGGGCGACGGCCAGCCGCGCGCGCAGCTCGGCCGGCAGCGCGCCCAGCGCCGCCGGGACCGACGCGCGACAGGATGCGCGCGCCCTGGCTGCCGCCGATCACGAGCACGTTCAGCGGTCCCTCGGCGGGCGTGGCATAGGGCACGCCGGCCAGCGCGGCGACCGCGGCGCGCACCGGGTTGCCGGTGTGCACCCCGCGTGACCCCCGGCGGCAGCGCCGTCGGCCACATGCCGCAGGCGACGCGGTCGACGCGCCGCGCGAAAAGCTGGTTGACCCGGCCGAGCACGCCGTTCTGCTCGTGGACACGCAGTCGGGCACGCCGAGCAGGCCCGCCGCGGCCATCGCCGGCAGCGCCGGATAGCCGCCGAAGCCCGGCGACGCAGGCCGGGCGGTCGCGGCGCATGCCGGCGACGGCGGTGGCGACGCCGGCGGCGATCTGGAAGGGCGCGGCCAGCCTGCTCGAGCCCCGCCCGCGCGAAGGTGCCGGCGCGCACCACCTGCCGCTCGACCCCGGCCGGAAAGCCGGCGGCATAGCGCGGCGCCGCGCGCGTCGGTCGAGAGGCGCACGCGCCAGCCGCGCGCCAGCATCTCCTCGGCCAGCGCCTGCGCCGGGAACATGTGCCCGCCCGTGCCGCCGGCCGCGATCAGCAGCAGCGGTGCCGTCATCGCCCGCCCGCAGCGATCTCGCAGCGCCGCGTCGTGCGGGCGCCTGCGCGTCAGCGCCAGCAGCGCGCCCATGACGACGCGCGGCCGCCAGCATGGACGAGCCGCCATAGGAGATGAAGGGCAGCGTCATGCCCTTGGCCGGCAGCAGCCGGACGGCGACCGCGACGTTGACGAAGGCCTGCAGCCCGAACAGCACCGCCAGCCCCGTGCCGGCGAGTCGCACGAACGCCTTGCGCTCGTCGATCAGCCGGGCGAGCGAGCGCAGCGTGATGAAGAGGTAGAGGCCGACGATGCCGAGCGTCAGCAGCAGGCCGAATTCCTCGGCGCCACCGCGATGATGAAGTCGGTATGCGCGTCGGGCAGCGCCCACTTCACCTGGCCCTGCGCCGCGCCGACGCCGAAGAAGCCGCCCTCGCTGATCGCCGATTGGGCATAGGCGAGCTGGCTGTGCGGATCGACGCCCTCGGCGAGATAGCCGTCGATGCGCCGGGCGACGTGCTCGGACTTCGATGTAGGCGAAGGCGCCGCCGACGCCGATGACGGCCGCGAAGACCACCAGCAGGACGACCGGCGCGCCCGAGGCGAAGAGCATCGCCGCCCAGACGCTGAGGACCAGCATCGCCTGGCCGAAATCCGGCTGCATCGACCAGCAGCGCCGGCGACGCCGGCGGCCAGCAGCGCCGCGACAGCGTCCGGCCCGGCGGGCCGCCGCGCTCCATGGCGCCGGCCATCAGCCAGGCGGCGATGATGGCGAAGGCGGGCTTGAGGAACTCGGACGGCTGCAGGCCGATGACGCCGAGCGAGTACCAGCGGACCGCGCCCTTGCCGAAATCGGTGCCGAACCAGGGCAGCGCCGCGCAGGCCGCCAGCGTGCCGAGGAACATCAGGACGCCGAGGCGGCGGATCGCCACGGTGCTCATCATCGAGAGCACGCCGATGACGCCGAGGCCGACCATCGCGAACACCGCCTGGCGGACGACGTAGTGATAGGTCCAGAGGCCGTTCTTCTCGGCCAGCGGCGGCGAGGCGGCGAGCCCCAGCACGGCGCCGACGGCGAAGAGCGCCAAGCACGGCGCCGAGCGTCCAGCGGTCGACCGACTGCCACCAGTTGCCGATCACCGACCCCTCGGGACGCTCGTCCGACGGGGCAGCAGCATGGCGCGGAAGGTCAGCTCGGTCATGGCCGCTCCTGGGCCGGGTCACGCTCACGGCGGTCTCGGCGAGCAGCGGGCGGACGAGGACGCGGAACGCCTCGCCGCGCGCCTCGAAATCGGCGAACTGGTCGAAGCTGGCGCAGGCCGGGGCGAGCAGGACGGTGTCGCCCGGCTCGGCGTCGGCGGCGGCGGCGGCGACGGCGGCGCTCCAGCGTGTCGCAGATCGCGTGCGGCGTGTCGCCCAGCGTCGCGGCGAACGCCGGCCGCCGCCTCGCCGATCAGGTACGCCTTGGCGATCCGGCCGAACAGCGGTCGGAGCGGCACGATGCCGCCCTCCTTGGGCCGGCCGCCGGCGATCCAGCGGATGCGCTCGAAGCTCGCCAGCGCCTTCGCCGCGGCGTCGGCGTTGGTCGCCTTGGAGTCGTTGACGAAGGCGACGCCGCGCACGCTGCCGATGCGCTCGAGCCGGTGCGCGAGGCCGGGAAAGCTGGCGAAGCCCGCCTCGATCTGGCGCGGCGCCAGGCCGACGGCGCGGCAGGCGGCCCAGGCGGCGCAGGCGTTCTGGTGGTTGTGCGCGCCGATCAGCGCCGGCGCGCCGCGCATGTCGAAGGCGGCGATCTGCTTGCCCCGCCACTCGGTCAGGTGGTTGCGGTTCATGAAGACCGCCCGCGCGTCGCCCCGCGGCTTCTGCGCCGTCGAGACCAGCACCGGGTCCTCGCAGATCGCCGGCGAGGTAGCGCCCCTCGGGCTCGTCGATGCCGATGACGGCGCGCTCGGGCGCGCCGATCTCGAAGAGCCGGCGCTTGGCGGCGAAATAGCCGCCGAGGCCGCCATGCCGGTCGAGGTGGTCCGGCGAGAGATTCAGGAAGACGGCGACGTCGGGCGCCAGCGCGCGCGCCAGCTCGATCTGGTAGCAGGACAGCTCGACGGCAATGATCTCGCCGGCACGCGGCGGGTCGAGGTCGAGCACGCTGCGCCCGATATTGCCGCCCATCTGGGTCCGCCGGCCGGCGGCCTTCAGGACGTGGTGGATCAGCGCGGTCGTCGTCGACTTGCCGTTCGAGCCGGTGACCGCGACGACCTTCGGCGCCGGATCGTCGCGCGTCGCCGCCGTCGCATCGTCGTCCTCGCCGTCGAGATCCAGCCCAGCCAGCGCCCGGAAGAACAGGCCGACATCGTTGTCGACCGGGATGCCGTTCGCCTGTGCCCGCACGACCGCCGGATGCGGCGCCGGGTAGAGGTGCGGGATGCCGGGCGAGACGACCAGCGCGGCCAGCCCCGCCGCCTCGCGCTCGCGCCCGATATCGGCGATCTCGAACGGCGCCGCCCCGGCGCGGGCCGCCTCGCCGTCGTCCCAGCAGACCGGCACGGCTCCGCCGGCGCTCAGCGCCCGGGCCGCTGCCAGCCCCGAGCGGCCGAGGCCGAGCACGCCGACGCGCTGTCCCTGGTATGCGGTGACCGCGATCATCTGAGCTTCAGGCTGGCGAGGCCGATCAGCGCCAGGATGACGGCGATGATCCAGAAGCGGATCACCACGGTCGGCTCGGCCCAGCCCTTCTGCTCGAAGTGGTGGTGGATCGGCGCCATGCGGAAGACGCGCTTGCCGGTCAGCTTGAAGCTGGCCACCTGCACCATGACGCTGACGGCCTCCAGCACGAAGAGGCCGCCGATCACGGCCCAGACGATCTCGTGCTTGGCGGCGACGGCGATCGCGCCGAGACAGCCACCGAGCGCCAGCGAGCCGGTGTCGCCCATGAACACCATGGCGGGCGGCGCGTTGTACCAGAGGAAGCCCAGTCCCGCCCCGATCACGGCGGCGGCGATCACCGCGATCTCGCCGGTGCCGGGCACGTAGTGGACGCCCAGATACTCGGTGAAGTCGGTGCGCCCGACGATATAGGCGATGATGCCGAGCGAGCCCGCGGCGATCATCACCGGCATGATGGCCAACCCGTCGAGCCCGTCCGTCAGGTTCACGGCATTGGCCGAGCCGACGATGACCAGCATGGCGAAGGGGAGATACAGCAGCCCGGCCTGCACCAGCGCATCCTTGACGACCGGCATGGCGATGGCGTTCGACAGCGCCGCCGGCTGCAGCGACGACATCCACCAGCCGGCGAGCAGCGCGATGGTCAAGCCGACGAGCAGGCGCAGCCGGCCGGGCACGCCCCGGTGCGTATACCTCGAGACCTTCAGGAAGTCGTCGGCGAAGCCGATCAGCCCGAAGCCCAGCGTCACCAGCAGCACCGCCCAGACGAAGCCGTTGTCGAGCCGCGCCCAGAGGAAGGACGAGAGCAGCATGGCGCCGAGGATCAGCACGCCCCCCATGGTGGGCGTCCCGGCCTTTTCGACGATATGGCGCTCGGGGCCGTCGCTGCGGATCGGCTGGCCCTTCTTCTGCATGCGGCGCAGCCAGTCGATGATCGGCCGGCCGAGGAAGAAGCCGAAGACCAGCGCGGTGAAGAAGGCGCCGCCGGCCCGGAAGGTGATGTAGCGAAACAGGTTGAAGAGGTCGCCGCCTTCGCTGAGCGGGGTGAGCAGGTGGTAGAGCATCAGGCCGCCCCGCCCGGCGCCGGCTGGGGCACGGCGGCGCCGAGCCCGCGGATGGCCTCGACGACGCGGGCCATGCGCGCGCCGAGCGAGCCCTTCACCATGACAACGTCGCCGGCGTCCACCGCCTTGGCGACCTCGGCGGCGAGCGCCGCACTGTCGGCGCACCAGAGCCCGCGCTTGCCCCGCGGCAGCGCGCCGTGCAGCGCCTTCATGCGCGGGCCGCAGCAGTGGACGCGGTCGATCGCCTCGATCTCCGGCAGCTCGGCCAGCCGCGCGTGGAAGGCGGCCTCGTCCGGGCCGAGCTCGAGCATGTCGCCGAGAAAGGCCAGCCGTCGGCCCCGCGTGAACCGCCCCATGTCGTCGGCCGGCTGGCTGGCGGCGAGCACGGCGAGCGCAGCGCGCATGGAGGCGGGATTGGCGTTGTAGCTCTCGTCGAGCAGCGTCACCGCCCCGTCGATGCCGGCGGGACCGAGGACGATCGTCTCGCGGCTGCCACGTCCGCCGGGCGGCGTCCAGGCGGCGAGCGCCAGTGCGGCGCGCGCGATGTCGCCGCCGGCGGCCTGCACGGCCGCCAGGGCGCCGAGCGCGTTGAGCGCGAGATGGGTCCCGGGGGCGCCGACCTTGAAGGCGACTGGCCGGCCGTCGACCCGCGCGCGCACCAGCGTCGCGCCGCCGGAAACGCTGGAGCTCGTCCAGGACGACGTCGGTCGCGGCGGCGCCGAACGCCACGACGCGGTGCGGCGCCGCCGCCGCCGCCAGCCGGGCGAATTGGCCGTTGTCGGCGTTCAGGACGGCGACGCCCTCCGCCTCGAGCCCGGCGAAGATCTCGGCCTTGGCGTCGGCAATCGCCTCGATCGAGCCCAGATGCTCCAGGTGCACCGGCTCGACGGTCGTGACCAGCGCGACATGCGGGCGCGCCAGGCGCGACAGCGGCGTGATCTCGCCCGGCATGGTTCATGCCGATCTCGACCACGGCATAGGCGGTCGCGGCAGGCATCCGCGCCAAGCGTCAGCGGCACACCCCAATGATTGTTGAAGCTGCGCGTCGCGGCATGCGTAGGCCCCTGTCCGGCCAGCATGGACCGCAGCATCTCCTTGGTCGAGGTCTTGCCGACCGAGCCCGTGACCGCGATCACCCGCGCGCCCGTCCGCGCGCGCCCGGCGGCGCCGAGGCGGCCGAGCGCCGCCAGCGTGTCGTCGACCAGCAGCAGCGGCGCGTCCACCGGCACGCCCTCCGGCACGCGGCTGACCATCGCGGCCGCCGCGCCGCCGGCCAGCGCCTGCGCCACGAAGGCATGGCCGTCGCGGTTCTCGCCCGACAGCGCGACGAAGAGGTCGCCCGGCGCCATCTCGCGCGTGTCGATGGCGACGCCCGTGGCGCGCCACTCGCCCCGCGCCGTTCCCTGGGCGGTGCCACCGGTTGCCCGCGCCGCCTCGGCCGCCGTCCAGAGCGGGGCAGTCACGCGCCATACTCCTGCTCGACCGCATCGAGCGCCGTCACGGCGGCGCGCGCCTGCTCGACATCGTCGAAGGGCAGCACCCGGCCGCCGACTTCCTGCCCCGGCTCGTGCCCCTTGCCGGCGATCAGCAGGCAGTCGCCCGGGTCCTTCAGCGCCTCGACGCCAGCCAGGATCGCCTCGGCGCGGTCGCCGATCTCCTCGGCGAGCGGCGCACCCTGGCGGACGGCGGCGCGGATGGCCGCCGGGTCCTCCGAGCGCGGATTGTCGTCGGTGACGATGGCGGCGTCGGCCAGCTCGGCGACCGCGGCGCCCATCAGTGGCCGCTTGCCGGGATCGCGGTCGCCGCCCGCGCCGAAGACGACAACCAGCCGCCCCGGCACGTGCGGGCGCAGCGCCGCGATCGCCGTCGAGAGCGCCGCCGGCGTATGCGCATAGTCGACATAGACGGCGGCGCCGTTCGCCCGCGTCGCCGCGCGCTGCATGCGGCCGCGGACCCCTCTGAGGCCAGGCAGAACGGCGAAGACCGCGGCGGGATCGTCGCCGGTGGCGATGGCAAGCCCGGCCGCCATCAGCGCGTTCTCGGCCTGGAAGCTGCCGATGAGCCGCAGCTCGGCGCGGTGCTCGTCGCCGCGCCAGGCGAAGGCGATCTCCTGCCCGTCGGCGTGAAAGCGCGCCCCGGTCAGCCGAAGGGCGACGTCGGCGCCCCGCCCGACCGCCAGCACCTCGACGCCGCGGCCGAGGCAGATCTGGCGCGCCTCGACCGAGACCGGGTCGCTGGCGTTCAGCACCGCCGTGCCGCCGGGCGGCAGCAGCTCGGCAAAGAGCCGCATCTTGGCGGCGACATAGTCGGCGGGGCTGGCGTGGTAGTCGAGGTGATCGCGGCTGATGTTGGTGAAGGCCGCCGCCGCCAGTCGAACGCCGTCCAGGCGATGCTGGGCGAGGCCGTGGCTCGACGCCTCCATCGCGCCATGCGTGCAACCCTTGTCCGCCAGCCGGGCCAGCAGCGCGTGCAGCGCCACCGGCTCGGGCGTGGTGATCGCCAGCGGCTCGTCAAAGCCGTCTCCGGTCACGCCCGTCGTGCCGAGAGCGGCCGCCCGGTGCCCCAGCGCCGCCCAGAGCTGGCGGGTGAACTGCGCGACCGAGGTCTTGCCGTTGGTGCCCGTGACCGCGACCATCACCTCTGGCTGGCGGCCGTGGAACGCCGCGGCCAGCCGCGCCAGCTCGGCGCGCGGGTTGTCCGAGAGGAAGAACGGCACCGGCAGGTCGCCGATGTCGCGTGCGGCCGTCGCCACCCCCTCGGGCGTCACGACGACCGCCGCCGCGCCCTGCCGCACCGCGTATTGGGCAAAGCCCGCCCCGTCGAGCCTGTGGCCGGGTATGGCGACGAAGACGAAGCCCGGACGCACGGCCCGGCTGTCGACGGCGATCCCGGCGACCGGCGTCGCGCCGCCCGGCTCCGGGCCGCGAGCCCGGAGGCGCATCAGCCCCAGGCTGTCCAGCGTCGGCTCGGGCATTCACTCGCTCCAGCTGCCACCCGAGACTCGCGATATCCTCGGGCGAGGCCGGCGGCAAGGGCCGCAGCCCCAGCACCGGCGCGGCGCGGCGCACGACATCGGCGGCGACGGGCACCGCAGTGCGCCCCGCGGTGCGCGCCGGCTGGTGGCCGGAGCGGTCGGTCGGCTCGTCGAGCGAGACGACAAGGACGTATTCGGGCCGCGAGATCGGAAAGACCGCCGCGAAGGTCGAGATGTTGCGGTCGCGGTAATAGCCGCCATCCGGGCGCACCTTGTCGGCCGTGCCGGTCTTGCCGCCGATCTCGTAGCCGGCCAGATCGGCGCGCGTCGCCGTGCCGCGCACGACGACCTGGCGCATGATGCGCAGCATCTCGCGCGCCGTCTGCTCGCTGAACACCCGCTCGCCAGGACCGCGCCCGCCGATCAGCAGCGACGGGAAGACGCGCACGCCACCATTGGCGATCGTCGCATAGGCGGCCGCCAGATGCATCGGCGAGGCGGCGAGACCGTGCCCGAAGGAAATCGTGATCGTCGAGAGGTCGGTCCAACGCGGCGGCTCGAGCGTGTCGTTCCTGACCGCCTCGACCAGCTCGAGCCCGCTCGGGTCCATGAACCCCAGCTTTGCCAGGTACTCCTTGAAGCGCCGCGTCCCGACCATCAGCGCCAGCCGCGCCGATCCGACGTTCGACGATTTGACCACCACTTCCTCGACCGGCATGACGGCCGGCATGCGGTGAAAGTCGCGGATGCTGTGCCGGCCATAGCGGAGCGACGGCGGCGTGTCGATCAGCGTCGTGGCGTCCGCGACGCCGGTCTCCAGCGCCATGGCGGCGGTCAGCACCTTGAAGGTCGAGCCGAGCTCGTAGCGCCCCTGCGCCGCGCGGTTGAAGCGCGGATTCTGCCCCGGATCGCCGCGAAACGGCTGCGGCGGGGCGTTCGGGTCGAAATCCGGCAGCGAGACCATGGCGACGACCTCGCCGGTGTGCGCCTTCATCAGGATCGCCGTGCCGCCCTTGGCAGTCATCCGCCGGATGCCGGCGTCCAGCGCCTCGCGCACCACCTGCTGGACGGCCAGGTCCAGCGACAGGCGCAGCGGCTCGCCCGCCAGCCCCGGGTCGCGCAGGCGCTGGTCGAACTGGCCCTCGATTCCGCCCGAGCCGACCAGCTCGGCAAAGCGCACGCCCTCGCGCTCGGCCCGCACGCTGCCGACGACATGCGCGGCGGCCCGGGCTGCGGGATAGACGCGCATCTCGCGGTTTCCGAAGAACAGGCCAGGCAGGCCCAGCTCGTGCACCGCCTGCCTCTCGTGCGGCGTGATCGGCCGCTTGATCCAGACGAAGCGCTGCTTGCCGGACAGCATGCGCAGCAGTCGGTCGCCGCCCAGCCCGGGAAAGATGCCGGCCAGCGCCTCGGCTGCCAGCGCGGGGTCCCTGATCTCCTGCGGATGGGCGTAGAGCGACCAGGCCGGCAGGTTCGACGCCAGCAGCCGGCCGGCCCTGTCGACGATCTCGCCGCGCACCGGCCGGCCGCATTGTCGGCGCTGGCCAGCCGCGGCTCCTCGGGCTCGACGGCCGCCAGCAGCGCCATGCGCAGCCCGACGGCGGCATAGCAGAGGCTGAAGCAGGCAATCAGCAGGATCAGCCGCCAGTCACCGCGCAGCGCCGCGCGCCCGCGCACGGCATGCGCCACGATCTCGGTCACCGGCGGCTCCAGGCCACCGGCCGCGCCGCCGGCACGGGCGGCTCGGATGCGGCGGCGAGGATATCGACCGGCGGACCGGCCGGAACGGCGATGCGACGCCGGACCGGGCGCGGACCGGGCGTCCGGGACCGGGTGGCGTTTTCCTCCGGCGGCACGCCGACCTCGACCAGGGCGGCGGCGATCGCCGCCTCCAGCGCGACCGGCACCGTCTCGGCGGGCCGCGATGCGCGCATGCTCGGCGCCGGCGGGGGCGAGGCCTTCCGCGCCGAACGGGCGGCCGTCTCGGTCGTGTCGGAAAGCGCGGCGAGCGCGACGGCCTCGCTCTTTGTCGCGCTCCCGGCGCGCTGCGGCGCCGGATCGGCGCCGGCGACCAGCGCCTCCGGCGGAAGCGGTGCCGGGATCGGCGTCTCGCGCGGCGGGTACGGGACGGCGGCGGCGATGCCGAGCGCCTCGGGGACCAGCGGCACGAGCCCGAGCTCGTCCTTGTGGTCCGCGACCAGCGCGGCGAGCCGGTCGGGAGCGTTCAGATAGGCCCATTCGACGCGCAGGACCTGCAGCGCCTCGCGCTGCTGCGCGATCTCGGTGCGCAGGCCGGACAGCCGGTCGAGCGCCAGCCCGCGTGTCGTAGTTGACGTTGTAGGCCCAGCCGGCGATGGCGATGATCGAAAGCGCGAGCAGGGCGGGTGCGTGCCGGGTCATCGACGTCTCCCCAGAATGTCCGTGGCCGGCGCCGCCGCCGGCAGGCCGAGCGCCCGCGGATCGAGCGCGACGGGTGGCGCGTCGGTGCGGACGGCGCCGCGCAGCCGCGCCGACCGCGCCCGCGGGTTGCGGGCGACCTCGGCCTGGCCGGGCGTGACGGGCGCCGCCGGCGTCTCGAAGCGGGGCGGCGGCAGCGCCCGCGCCGGCGCGTGCCGCGAGCCGCCGGCGACGGTGGCCGACGCCGCCTGCAGGTAGCGCTTGACGATGCGGTCCTCGAGCGAGTGGAAGGTGACGACCGCCAGCCTGCCGCCCGGCGCCAGCACCCGCTCGGCCGCCGCCAGGCCGCGGGCCAGCTCGCCCAGCTCGTCGTTGACGGCGATGCGCAGCGCCTGGAAGGCGCGGGTCGCCGGGTGGATCTGGCCCGGACGCTGGCGCGGCAGCACCGAGGCGACGATCTCGGCCAGCTGCAGCGTGCGCGTGATCGGCGCCGCCGCTCTGGCGCGGACGATGGCGCGGGCGATCCGCCGCGCCGCCCGGTCCTCGCCGAAATCGTAGAGGATGTCCGCCAGCACGGCTTCGTCTGCGCGGTTCACCAGGTCGGCGGCGCTCGGGCCGTCGTCCGCGTCACCCGACATCCGCATGTCGAGCGGCCCGTCGGCCATGAACGAGAAGCCGCGCTCGGCCCGGTCGAGTTGCATCGACGAGACGCCGATGTCGAGCACCACGGCGTCGATGCGCGCCTCGGCGGGGGCGATCGCCGCGGCCAGGCGGTCGAGCTCGCCGAACCGCCCCTCGGCCAGCGTCAGGCGCGGATCCGCCCACGCCGCTGCCAGCGCCCCTGGGTCGCGGTCGATGCCGAGCACACGCGCCGCGCCGGCCGCCAGGGTCGCGCGGGCATAGCCGCCGGCGCCGAAGGTGCCGTCGATCACCGTCGCGCCGTTCAGCGGCGCCAGGGACGCCACCACCTCGGCCAGCAGGACAGGGACGTGCGGCGGCTCGCCACGATCGCCGCCCTGATCATCGGCGGGGATGCGCGCCGCCGCCAGCATCAGTGCAGCCCCCGGCGGTCAATGTGCACGGGCTCGTCGGCTTCGGCCGCCATCAAGTCGGCCTCGAAGGCGTCGCGGGCATCCGGCCGCCAGATCTCGAAGCTGGAGGCGACGCCGACGAACCGCACATCCTTCTGCAGGTCGACCAGGTCGCGCAACGGCCTGGAGAGCACGATGCGACCGGCATCGTCGACCTGGAGCTGTCCGGCCCGCGTAATCAGCTTCAGCTCCATGCGCTGCTGCGCCGCCGTCGTCTTGTATTCGGCGCCATTGTGCCGCTCGATCAGGGCGCCATAGGCCTCGGTGGTGAAGAAGACCAGCGCGCGCGGATCGTCGAGCTGCGGCACCACGTAGAGTGCGCCGGACGAGCCGACGGCATCGAGCACGCGGCGGAACTCGGTCGGGAGCGAAACCCGCCCCTTGTCGTCCATCCTGTGGTCATGCGTGCCAGTAAAATGCTTCAGCACGGCTCCGGACGCCCCTCGTTACCGCGAGCGCCGCCCGAGCCGGCCGGCCGAAACGGAACGGGCGGATCGAGCCAACTCGGATCCGCCCGCCGTCCCTCGGAGAAGTTTCGCGGCCGTCCCATTGTCCGGGCTCTCTTCCGCCGCGCCTTGCTCTGCCTCGCGTGTTCGCAGGGACACCCGCCGAAGCCTGTATGAAACCGCTCTTTTTATTGTGTCCTGATCCGGCGGATGTCCCTCGGCTCATCTTGTACGCTACCAATCTCGGCCATTCAACTCCTTTCTCTCCCACTGCCAGGAAATCCAAGCCATTCCCCAGCCATAGTGCGTTACTTCTCGACAAGCACAACATCCCGGCCCGCACTTCGCAGGAGAGTCGACATTCGCGCGCGCCGATGTCTTGAAATGAGGCGCATGGCCCGAATTCGCGGGCCTGTGGGGAGTCGAATGGATCATCAGAAAGCAGGCGGCCGACCGACCAGGTACGGCCCGAAGGAATACTTTGCGGGAACGGTGCTGCAGGACCCGATCGTCGAGGCGCCGGAGCCGGCGCGCGTGCGGTCGGCCCGCGTGACGTTCCTGCCGGGCGCGCGGACGAACTGGCACACGCACCCGCTCGGCCAGACGCTCTATATACTGTCGGGCGTCGGCCGCTTTCAGACCGAGGGGCAGAAGGTCGTGGCGATCGGCGCCGGCGACACGATCTGGATCCCGCCGGGCGAAAAGCACTGGCACGGCTCGGCGCCGACCACGGCCATGTGCCACGTCGCCATTCAGGAGTTGAAGGACGGCAGCCACATCGACTGGCTGGAGCCCGTCTCGGACGAGGACTACGCGGCCGAGCCTTGATCCGCGACGTCCTCATGCGGCGGCGAGGCGTCCGGGCCTCTATTGGCCGCCCGGCACGGCAGGCGGCCAATCCGCGGGCCGCTGACTTCCGCGTCATGGCTGGCGACCAGCGCCCCGTACCCGCCCCATTGCTTCTGTTGCCCTGCCTTTCTGCGCCAATGAAGAGGAAGTTGTTTCCGCTTGAAGACAGCTCAAGCACCGCCTGGCAACCCGAGGGAGAGGGCGATTTTCGCTGTGCGGATGATGATCTGCGTGCTAAATAGTTCCCTGTGTTGTTGCGGAGTTGATTCAGATGCCAGTTCGGGCACAACCTGCGTTTGTTTTATTGATTGCGGCGTGCATTGCGGCTCCCTCCGTGTCTCGTGCCGTCGAGGTCGAGACCGGGACATCGGAGGGCATCCGCGTCCTGACGATTTCCGGTGCGTTCACTTCGCGCGATGATCCCGGGCGCCTTGCCAGATCCCTCGCGGCCTTCCGGCCCGATATCGTCGCCTTCGACTCCCCCGGCGGGAACATCTACAGCGCGATGAGTTTCGGCCGGACGATCCGCACCCACGGAGCCACGACGGTCCAGGTTCGCGGGATGGAGTGTGCGTCGGCGTGCGCGCTGGCTTTCCTGGGCGGAACCGAGCGGTATGCTGAGCCGGGGTCGATCGGCATGCACAAGACGTCGTTTGCTGGCGACTACCCGCTTTCCGCCGCGGACGCCGTCTCGGCGGTGCAATCAGCCACTGCGGACGTTCTCGCCTACCTGGGCGAGATGGGCGTGGATCCGAGCCTGCTCCAGCTCGCCCTGAGTTACGACAGCTGGGACATCCGCTACCTGTCGGGCAGTGAAATGGCCGCCTTCGCGGTTGTCACCGGCGACTTTCGTGGGGCGGAGAGGATGGACGCAGCCGATTTGTCCGCACCGGTCGCCCGACGATCGCCGCCCTCGGGCGGAGCCGATCGCGTTACGCGGATCGAAGATGCGCGCCACGGGTTCGTGCGACGGCCGAAGGGCTACGCCATGATCATGGCGGAGCCGTCCGCGAGCGCCCGCGAGGTCAGAATGCTCCCGAACGCGACGCCGGTGGCGATCCTGGGCGCGACGGACAGGTGGTATCGCGTTCGAAGCGGGGCCGACACCGGATGGATGCACCACACCTGGCTGAAGGTGGCTGAATTCCATGACGCCGGTTTCGAGGCCAAGCACGTCCAGATCAAGAGCTTCGACAATGGCGGGGATGCGCGGGCCTATCTGGCGAGGATGCCGCTTCCGCTGGACGTCTACGTCGCGACCAATGGCTGGCTGGCCGTGACGCTGGACGGCACCTTCACGGACGCGCAGGCCGGCGATGTGCTGGCGCGCATGAAGTCGGCAGACCTCATCCCCGCGGACAGCTTCCAGACCTTCGGCAACACCTACATGGAGAAGCTCTGCTGTGACTGATACCAGCGCTCACTGATCAGAACCCGTGTGCCCATTCCCGGATGCCGAGGGACATGATGCGCCAAGGCTGGTCGGTGAGCTTGTTCCACGCCTCGCAGCAGTGGGCGACGATGTCGTCGTAGGAGTCGAAGATCCGGTTTGAGAGCCAGTTCTGGCGCATGAACTGCCAGAGGTTCTCGACCGGGTTCAGCTCGGGCGATCTCGGCGGCAATGGTAGGAGCGTGATGTTGTCAGGAACGGCGAGCCGGCCGGAGACGTGCCAGCCCGCCTGGTCGAGGACGAGCACGGCGTGGGCGTCGGGCGCCACGGCGTCGCTGATCTCGGCGAGGTGCGCCTGCATCGCTTCGGTGTCGGCGAAGGGCATGACGAGGGCCGCGCCCTTGCCGAGCCTCGGACAGATCGCGCCGAAAATGTAGGCCCACTTCGTTCGCTGGTCGTGCGGCGCCCGGGGTCGCGTGCCGCGGCGCGCCCAGCGGCGGGTGATCAGGTTCTTCTGTCCGACCCTCGCCTCGTCCTGGAACCAGACCTCGATGCGCCTGCCGTGGGCGTCGCGGTCGCGGATCTCCGCGACAGCGGCCGGGAAGCTTTTTTAAACGCCTCTATCGCCTCCGGGTCCTGACCGTACGCCTGCGGGCGCGCCGAGAGGTTGCGGTAGCCCATCCGCCGGAGCTCGCGCCCGAGCGTCTGCCGGCTCGCCGTGATCCCGAACTCGTCCCGCAGCCAGCCCGCCAGATCGACCAGCCGCCAGCGCACAACCCCGTCGCGCCAGGGCACGGGGCCGGCCTCCACCGCCTGCGCCAGCGCCGAGCGATGCTCGCCCGTCAGCAGCGCCGCCTTGCCGGGCGCCTTGCGGTCGACCAGCCCCGTCGGTCCCGAGGCGTTGAACCGCAGCACCCAGTCGCGCACGACCTGCAGCCCGACCCCGCCGATCCGCGCGGCGTCCGTCCGGCTTCCACCGTCGTAGATCGCTGCCAGCGCCAGCAGGCGCCGCGTCTGCTTCGCGTCCCGGCTCGCCTTCGCCAACCGCCGCAGGTCATCCGCCGTGTAGTCGATGCTCAGCCCAATCGCAGCCGCCATGAAGAACCTCCCCTGTTCTCCATGGTAAATCACGACGGCGCTCGATTGGGAATACCCCGCGAGAGTCCGGGTCACGGGGCGCTGGTATGATCCGTGGCCGGCGCCGCCGGCGCATCAGCCCAGCGTAGTCGCAGGCAATGGTGCCGGCCGGCGATCCCAAGGGCGACTCTTCCGCGGCCGAGGACGCCTGGCCGAAGGTGCGGACGGCCTGTAAGCCGGGTTCTGTCCCCCCGCCTGCGCGGGAGTGATGGCCATTCATCTGGGGCCGCGGTCGCCCGCGGCCTCGTGCGGTCCACCCGGGAAGCGGGCCGGAGACGGCCCCGAGCCGAACTCTCGCTTCCCCTATCTGACCTTGCTCCCGGTGGGGCTTGCCGTGCCGCCCCCGTTGCCGGGGGCGCGGTGGGCTCTTACCCCACCGTTTCACCCTTGCCGCGCCGACCGTTGCCGGTGTCCGCGGCGGACTCGTTCTCTGTGGCGCTTTCCCTGGGGTTGCCCCCGCCGGGCGTTACCCGGCACCGTGTCTCCGTGGAGCCCGGACTTTCCTCCCCGCCGGCATCCGGAGACGCCGCCGGAGCGACCATCCGGCCGTCCGCACCGCCCTAGCTAGTCGATCCGCGCGGCTTCCTCAAGCGCCGGCCCGCCGCACTGGCCAGCGGGCGGCCAGCGCCTCGAGATGGGCGACGCCGGCGGCGTGCGGCCCGGCGGACGGCCCGGCGCGCGCGTCGTCGGGCCGGAAGCGCATGGCGAAGCTGTGCCAGACGGCGCGGAGCGGTGACGTCCATCCCGGGCCGTCGTCGACCGGATAGCCGAAGGCGCGTGCCGCCGCGCGAAACCGCGTCGCAGCCGCCGCGCCGTTCTCCACCGACCCGTCCGACTCCGGGTCGCCGGCCCGCCGGTCGATCCAGACGCCGAGGCCGCGGCGCGCGAGCCGGCGCCAGTCGAGCTTTTCGCCCGGGTCGATCTTGCGGCCGGGCGCGACGCAGGCATGGCCGACGATGCGCTCCGGCGGGACCGCCCAGCGCGCCCGGATGCCGGCGAGCAGCCGCTCGAGCGCCGCCATCTGCGGCTCGGGAAACGGCGGATAGCCGAGGCGGTGCCCCGGATTGGCGAGTTCGATGCCGATCGAGCGCGAGTTCACGTCCGTGACGCCGCCCCATGCCGAGACGCCGGCATGCCAGGCGCGCAGCTCCTCGGGCACCAGTGCCAGCACCGCGCCGTCGGCGGCGATCAGGTAGTGCGCGCTGACCTCGGCCGCCGGGTCGCACAGCCGGTCGGCCGCCGACCGGGCGCTCTCCATTGCCGTATAGTGCAGCACCACCATGTCTGGCCGCGCGCCGCCGCGCCGCGGACCGCAGTTCGGCGAGCGCCTCTCGGTGATGGTCGGGCCGCCCGCCCTCACCGGCCGCGCAGCTCGCGGCGCATGATCTTGCCGGTCGCGGTCATCGGCAGGCGGTCGATCCACCGCACCTCCCGCGGCATCAGATGCGGCGAGACGCGGCTGCGGACATGCGCCTGCAGATCCTCGGCCAACCGGGGCGAGCCGGCCCAGCCCTCGGCCAGCACGATGAAGGCCCTGACGATCTCGGTCCGCACCGGGTCGGGCACGCCGATGCATGCCGACATCGCCACGGCCGGGTGGCGGTTGAGGCAGTCCTCGATCTCGGAGGGCCCGACGCGGTAGCCGGACGAGGTGATGACGTCGTCGCTGCGCGAGGCGAACCAGAAGTAGCCGTCGGCATCGGCCGATCCCTCGTCGCCGGTCAGCATCCACTCCTGCCCGTCCTCGCCCCGCACGAACTTCTCGGCCGTCTTCTCGGGCTGGTTCCAATAGCGCAGAAACATCGCCGGGTCGCCGCGCCGGACGGCGATCTCGCCCGTCTCGCCGGCGGCGCAGCGGTCGGCCGTCGGCGCCGAGCACCGCGACCTCCTTGCCCGGGATCGGCCGGCCGATCGAGCCCGGCCGCACGGGCAGGATGGTCGCGCAGTTGCCGAGCACCAGGTTGCACTCGGTCTGGCCGTAGAACTCGTTGATCGTCAGCCCCAGCGCCTCGCGCCCCCAGTCGAGCATGGCGGCGCCCAGGCTCTCGCCGCCCGAGCCGACCGAGCGCAGCGGCAGTCGGCGGCACGCGCGGCAGCTGGCGCATCAGGCGCAGCGCCGTCGGCGCCAGGAAGGCCGAGGTGACGGCGTGCTCGGCGATCAGCCGGACGGCGTGCTCGGGATCGAAGCGGCGCGGCGCGTGGGCGACCAGCGGCACGCCCATGCGCAGGGCAGGCATCATGACGTTGCCGAGCCCGCCCAGCCACGCCCAGTCGGACGGCGTCCAGATCCGGTCGCCCGGCTGCGGCCAGAAGTCATAGAAGAGCTGCGCGGCCGGAATGTGGCCTAGAAACACCCGCTGCGCGTGCAGCGCGCCCTTCGGCGGCCCGGTCGTACCCGAGGTATAGCTGATGAATGCGTGGTCCTCCGGGCCGGTGTCGGCGACCGGGCACGCCTCTCGCGCAGCCTGCATCGCCTCGGCCAGCGAGGCGGCGCCTTCCGCCGCACCGTCCGCCGACCAGATGTGGCGCAGCTCCGGCAACTCGTCCCGGACCGCCGCGATCTTCGCCAGGTTTGCGGCGTCGGTGACAAGCGCCCTAGCCCGGAATCGGCCAGCCGGTACTGCAGCGCGTCCGAGCCGAACTGCGTGAAGAGCGGCACGACGACGACGCCGAGGCGGTAGGCGGCCAGGTGCGCCAGCGCGGTTTCCGGCGACTGCGGCAGCAGGACCCCGAGGCGGTCCCCCCGCGCCAGCCCATGCGCCGCCAGGACGTTGGCGAGCCGCCCCGAAAGCCGCCAGAGCTCGCCGCAGGTGTAGTCGCGCACGGTCTCGGCGACATGCACCAGCGCCAGCCGGTCCGGCTCGGCCTCGGCCCACTTGCCGCACATGTCCCAGGCGATGTTATAGCGCGCCGGGAATCTCCCAGCGGTGCGCGGCCCGCACCTCGTCCCAGCTTGCCGCGCGGGTGATCTCGACCATGCGCTGCCCTTTCGCCGCCAGCCTTAGGCCGCGACGGGCGGCACGGCAAGGCGCGGCGCCCTGCCCCAGCCCTGTCCCGGCGGACGCGGCCGGCCGGCCGCCGGGCCGAGGCTCAGGGCGCCGGGGGTTTCGTCCCCGCCACCGCGGGCAGCTGCATGGCGCGCTCGGCGAGCGCCGCGAGCCGGGGATAGCCTGGCTCGAGCACCCAGGGGTTCACCGCCTCGACGAACTGGTAGGCGATCACCGCCGAGACGTCCGCGGCGTCCGGCCCCTCGTCCGCCGACCAGCCGGTCTCGGGCACGGCGGCGTCGAGCGCGGCGAGCCCGCCCCGCACCTGATCGACGACCCGGTCCTGCCAGTCCTTCCAGTGCAGCTGCTCGGGCCGCCGGTTGCGCTCGTAGACCAGCGCCACCGCCTTCTCGGCCGTGCCGGCCGCCAGCGCAAGGCGCTGCAGCACCTCGCGCCGCGCGACGCCGCGCCGCCGGCACCAGCCGGACGCCGTTCGGCGAGGTCTCGTCCAGCCAGTCGCCGATCGCATAGCTGTCGATCAGCCGCGTGCCGTCATCCAGCTCCAGCACCGGCACGCGCGCCACCGGGTTCATCGTCTTCAGCCGCGCGAAATCCTCGCCCATCACCGTGATCTGGCGCCGCTCGACCTCGCGGCCCTGCAGCGCGCACCAGATCGCGATGCGCCGCACGAAGGGCGACAGGTCCCTGCCGTAGAGTATCATTCCGCTCCTCCCCGATTTTCCGCCCCGTCCGGAACGCGCCTCCAGAACGCCCGCCCGGATGCGGCCCGCCCGGATGCGGCCCGCAGGACGCCGCGCCGGCGTCGCGATTGCGCAGCGCGCCGTCAGGGATTACCTAATCCGCATGTCGGACACCACGCCACCGCTGATCGACCCGTTCGCGCGCGCCATCACCTATCTGCGCGTGTCGGTCACCGACCGCTGCGATTTCCGCTGCGTCTACTGCATGGCCGAACACATGACCTTCCTGCCGAAGCGCGAGGTGCTGACGCTGGAGGAACTCGACCGGCTGTGCTCGACCTTCGTGCGCCTCGGCGTGCGCAAGCTGCGCGTCACCGGCGGCGAGCCGCTGGTGCGCAAGAACATCATGTGGTTCTTCGAGCGCATGGGCCGGCACCTCGGCAGCGGGCTGGACGAGCTGACCGTCACCACGAACGGCTCGCAGCTGAAGAAGCATGCGCAGGCACTGGCGGATTGCGGCGTGCGGCGCATCAATGTCTCGGTCGACACGCTGGACAAGGCGCGCTTCCAGGCGATCACCCGCTGGGGCCGGCTCGACCAGGTGCTGGAGGGCATCGAGGCGGCGCAAGGAGCCGGCCTGCGCGTCAAGATCAACACGGTCGCGCTGAAGGGCGTCAACGACGACGAGGCGCACCGGCTGGTCGAGTGGTGCCGCGACTGGGGCATGGACCTGACCTTCATCGAGGTCATGCCGATGGGCGACCTCGGGGCCGAGGACCGGCTCGACCAGTTCTGGTCGCTCGACGACGTGCGCGCCCGTCTGGCGGAACGCTGGACGCTGACCGACACCGCCGAACGGACCGGCGGCCCCGCCCGCTATGTCCGGATCGAGGAGACCGGCCAGCGCATCGGCTTCATCACGCCGCTCAGCCACAACTTCTGCGAAAGCTGCAACCGCGTGCGCCTGACCTGCACCGGCCGGCTCTATATGTGCCTCGGCCAGGACGACGACGCCGACCTGCGCCGCGTGCTGCGCGCCGCGGATGACGACGCGGCGCTGGAAGCCGCCATCCGCGAGGCGATCACCCGCAAGCCCCGCGGCCACGACTTCGACTATTCCCGCCAGCAGGTCGCTGGCCAGGTCGCCCGCCACATGAGCGTCACCGGCGGCTGAGCGCTGCCTGGACGGGCCGACAGGCGGTCGCCGCGAGGTTCGATCCACGGCGAAGCCAGCGTCCGGCTCTTCAGGGACGGGGCGGCTCGATGCCGAGGGCAGCCCCGTCCGACGACACATCCGTTCACTATCGGACTCGACGCCACGGGCATTTTGCCGCAGGCGCCCGCGCGGGCCGCAATCCATGCGGTCGGAGGGCGACGCACAGAATAGTTTCGGGGGTGTTAACCATCTGCCGATGGGGTAGAGCGGCGCCATGGATTCCACCGGGGACAGGGGCGCGCGGCCCGAAACCGCGCATGGGCCCGAAACCGCGCATGGGAACGCGGACGGGGCCGGCGACCATCACGTCGCGGCCGCAGACCGGTCCCGGCGGTCTCGCGTCCAGCGCCAGATCACCGGCACCCGCCGGGAACCGCCCGTGCAGGCCCCCTCGCCCGCCTCTCTCGACCGCGCTGCACCCCTGGCGGCCGCCGGGTCGCCGGGCATCGGCCATGACGAGATCCGCGAGCTGCTGGCCACCCCGGAGATGCGCCGGATCTTTTCGGATGACGCAAGGCGCGGCCCTGCCGCCGGTGTGGAAAGCCCTGCAGTCGACGTCGCGCCGACGGATGCCGGCAGCGACGCCCCGGCCGCGCAGCGCGGCCGGTGGATCGCCCTCTCGCCCTATATCGCTCTCGGGGTCGCGACCGCCTCCCTGGGCGCCGTGCTGCTTCAACTCGAGCTCGGACCGGCCAGTTCGCCAGCGGTCCAATCCGCCGCGCCGGAATCGGCACTGGTACAGGCGCCGGTACAGGGGCCGGTACAGGGGCCGGTAGAGGGGCCTGCAGAGGCGCCGGTAGAGGCATCGGCGCTGCCGCCCGCGCCGGTGCCCGAGGCACCGGGCGACGCCGAGCCAAGTCCGTCCGGCGCGGCCGGGCGCGTTGCGCTCGCGCCGTTGACCGGCGTCAGGCGTCCCGCGCATCTCGCCACCCTGGCGGGCCGCACGCCGCCGCCGGAGCGGCAGGCGCTCGCCGCCCTGCCGCGCTTCGCCGGGCCGACCCCCGAGGAAGCGGAGGCGGCGCTCGGCGCCGACCGCCAGCAGCGCCGCGAGATCCAGCAGCGGCTTCGGCTGGCGGGCTTTCCGCCCCAGGGCGTCGACGGCATCTTCGGCCAGCGCACCCGCGCGGCGATCGCGGACTGGCAGCGCCGGCACGGGATCGTGGCGAGCGGCTTCCTCGATCGCGACCAGATCGCGCTGCTGTCTCGCGAGACGGACGCCGCCTACCAGATCTATGTGGACGCGACGCGGCGCGCGGCGGCGCACCGGGAGTCCGGCGCGCCCTACGCTGTGGGCCGTGTCGTGCCACGCGATGTGGGACAGCGGCGCCAGGACGCCGCTCGGGATGTGCCGCAGTCGGGTGCCCCCCGTAACGGACCGGAGGACATCGGGCGCGCCCCGGTTCAGTTCACGGTGAGAGGCGATGCCGCCGTCAGCAGCGTGATGGATGGCTTCGCGCGCGGCGCCTTCCTCGGCCGCCTCGGGTCTGGCATCGCGACGAGCGCTCCCGCCGCACCGGGCGGCGGCGGGAGTGTCGCGGCGTTCGGCGGCGGGCGCGACGGAGGGTCCGACGTTGCTGACGGCGGAGGGCTCGGGGGCAGCGCATTCGGGGGCGGCGCCGGGCAGCGGCGGCGCCGAGCACGGCGGCTCCGGCAGCGGCGGACCCGCCGGCGGAGGCATCCGGCGGCGCGGGCGGAACGGGCGCGGCAGTGCCGCTGGCGCATCCGGCCGGAGCGGCGCGGGACGGGCAGCGGCAGTGCCGCTGGCGCGTCGGCCGGTGCGGGCGGAACGGGCAGCGGCAGTGCCGCCGGCGCTTCGGCCGGTGCGGGCGGCTCCGACAACGGCGGAGCCAACGGCGCCGGCGGCTCGGACAGCGGCGGCGCGAGCGACGGCGCCGGTGGTGGATCCTCCGGTGGCGGCAGCTCGGGTGGCGGCAGTTCCGGCGGGGGCAGCAGTGGCGCCGGTGGTGGTGACGCTTCCGGCGGCGCTGGCGGCGCAGGTGATGCCGGCTCCGGCGGTGCCGCGGGCGGCGGCGGCTCCGGCGGTGGCGCAGGTGGCGGTGGCTCCGGCGGTGGCGCAGGTGGCGGTGGCTCCGGCGGCGGCGCGGGTGGCGGCGCAGGTGGCGGTGGCAGTGGCGCCGGCGGCGGCGCAGGTGGCGGTGGCTCCGGCGGCGGCTCAGGTGGCGGCGGCTCCGGCGGTGGCGCGGGTGGCGGCGCAGGTGGCGGCGGCTCCGGCGGCGGCGCAGGTGGCGACGGCTCCGGCGGTGGCGCGGGTGGCGGCGGCTCCGGCGGTGGCGCGGGTGGCGGCGCAGGCGGTGCCGGCTCCGGCGGCGGCGCAGGTGGTGGCGCAGGTGGTGGCGGCTCCGGCGGCGGCGCAGGTGGCGGCGGCTCCGGCGGCGGCGCAGGTGGCGGCGGCTCCGGCGGTGGCGCAGGTGGCGGCGGCTCGGCGGTGGCGCGGGCGGCGGCGGCTCGGCTGGCGGCGGCGCGGGCGGCGGTGGCTCCGGCGGCGGCGCGGGTGGCGGTGGCTCCGGCGGTGGCGCGGGCGGCGACGGCTCCGGCGGCGGCGCAGGTGGCGGTGGCTCCGGCGGTGGCGCGGGTGGCGATGGCTCCGGCGGTGGCGCGGGTGGCGGCGCAGGTGGCGACGGCTCCGGCGGCGGCGCGGGTGGCGGTGGCTCCGGCGGCGGCGCAGGTGGCGACGGCTCCGGCGGTGGCGCGGGTGGCGACGGCTCCGGCGGTGGCGCGGGTGGCGGCGCAGGTGGCGACGGCTCCGGCGGCGGCGCGGGTGGCGGTGGCTCCGGCGGCGGCGCGGGTGGCGGCGGCGCTGGCGGCGGCGCGGGTGGCGGCGGCAGGGTGGCCGGTGCGGCGCCGGCGGTGGCGCGGGTGGCGGTGGCGCGCGGCGGTGGCGCGGGTGGCGGCGGCTCCGGCGGTGGCGCGGGTGGCGGCGGCGCCGGCGGTGGCGCGGGTGGCGGCGGCGCCGGCGGCGGCGCGGGTGGCGGCGGCGCCGGCGGCGGCGCGGGCGGCGGCGGCAACGGCGGCGGCGGGAACGGCGGCGGCAAGGGCGGGAATGGCGGCGGGAACGGCGGCGGCGGAACGGCGGTGGCGGGAACGGCGGCGGCGGGAACGGCGGCGGCGGGAACGGCGGCGGCGGCGGACGGACGGCGGCGGGAACGGCGGCGGCAACGGCGGCGGGAATGGCGGCGGCACGACGGCGGCGGGAACGGCGGCGGGGGTGGCGGAGGAGGCGGTAACGGCCGCTGACCGATCGCTCGTGGCGGCGGCCGTCAGGGTCAGAACTCGACGCCCCGCTGCGCCTTCACGCCCGACCGGAACGGGTGCTTGACCAGCTCCATCTCGGTGACCAGGTCGGCGATCTCGATCAGCTCGTCCTTGGCGTTGCGCCCGGTCAGGACGACATGCGTCATCGGCGGCTTCTCGGCCTGCAGGAACGCCACCACCTCGGCTATGTCGATGTAGTCATAGCGCAGCGCGATGTTGATCTCGTCGAGCAGCACCATCGAGAGGCCGCTCGCGGATCAGCTCCTTGGCCTTCTCCCAGGCGGCCTGCGCCGCTGCGATGTCGCGCGCCCTGTCCTGCGTCTCCCAGGTGAAGCCCTCGCCCATGGTGTGGAACTGGCAGATGTCGGCGAAGCGATCGACGATCAGCGTCGCGCTCGCCGGTCGCCATGCCGCCCTTGATGAACTGCACCACGGCGCAGGGCATGCCGTGCGCGATGTGGCGGAAGATCATGCCGAAGGCGGCGGCTCGACTTGCCCTTGCCCTTGCCGGTGTGGACGATGACCAGGCCGCGCTGATCGGTCTTGGTCGCCATGATCTTGTCGCGCGCGGCCTTCTTCTTGGCCATCTTCGCGGCGTGCTTCTCCAGGTCGTCGGTCATGTGCCTCTCACATCAGCCACCTTACGTCAGCCAGCGGGCGACGAGCGGCGCGAGCACCGCCGTCGCCAGGCCGTTCAACCCCATGCCGAGGCTGGCATAGGCGCCCGTCCGCTCGTCTATCTGGAAGGCGCGGGCCGTGCCGATCCCGTGCGCCGCGACGCCGGTGGCCAAGCCCCGGGCGCGCCGGTCGCGGATGCCGAGCGCGTTCAGCAGCGGCGTCGCGATCACCGCGCCGATCACGCCGGTCAGGATGACCAGCACGGCCGTCAGGGTCGGCAGCCCGCCGATCCGCTCGGCGACCCCCATGGCGATAGGCGTGGTCGCCGATTTCGGCACCAGCGACAGCAGCGTCGCCGGCCCGGCGCCGAGCGCCGAGGCGACCGCGACCGCCGTCACCATCGCCGCCGCCGACCCGGCGACCAGCCCCGCCAGGATAGGCAGCACGGCGCGCCGCATGTCGCGCAGGTTGCCGACCAGCGGCGCCGCCAGCGCCACCGTCGCCGGGCCGAGCATGAAGTGGACGAACTGCGCGCCCTCGAAATAGGTCGCGTAGTCGGTGCCCGTCTCGGCCAGGGCGACGGCGATCAGCGCCACGGCGATCAGCACGGGGTTGACGTATGGCCGACCGCCGCTTGCCCGGAAGCAGGCGTCGCCCACCAGATAGGCGCAGAGCGTCGCCGTCAGCCAGAGCAGCGGCGTCTCGGCCAGATAGACCCAGATGCGGGCGAGCTCATCCATTGCCGGCCCCGGTCAGCCGGGCGACCGCCCGGAAGGCCAGCGCGCCGGCGGCGATGCCGGCCGCGGTCGAGAGCAGCAGCGCGGCGGCGATGGCCACGCCCTCTGCCGCGACCCGGTCGAGCTGGACCGTGACGCCGACGCCCGCCGGCACGAAGAGCAGCGAGAGATGGCGCAGGAATCCGGTCGTCGGTCGGGCGCACCGCCGCCAGCAGCCGGGGCGAGGCGACCAGCACCGCGGCGAACAGCGCCAGCCCCAGGACAGGACCGGGAATCGAGGGCGCCCAGAGCCGTCCGACCACCTCGCCGGCCAGCTGGAACAGCAGCAGCAGCGCCAGGTGCAGGATCACGGCAGCGTCTTTCGCATGGTGACGCTGGTCGGTCGGTCATGGCCGGGGTGCGCCGTCTCGCCGGTGCGCGCAAAGCCCATCGCCGCAAAGGCCCGGTGGTTCTCGGCCAGCTCGATCCGGGTCTGCAGCTCCAGCGCCGGCAGGCCGAGCGCCCGCGCTTCGGCTTCGGCCCGCGCCAGCAGCGCCCGGCCGATCCCCCGCCCCTGCGCCGGCGGGTCGACCGCCAGCTTGCCGATATAGAGGCAGGCGGGCCGCGGCTCGCAGAAGACGCAGCCGGCCAGCCGCCCGCCGCGGAAGGCCAGGAAGCAGCGCTCCGCCCGCGCCTTGGCGGCCAGCCCAGCGGCGTCCAGCCGGTGCAGCGAGGACGGCGGGTCGATCCGCCCCTGCATGAGGGCGAAGGCCCGGTGCAGCAGCGCCAGCAATGCCTGCCAGTCGGAGAACCCCTCGGTCGTCAGCACATCGACCATCGGCGCCAGCGGCAACGTCACCTGCCATCCCCGTCCAGCCGCTTCTGGAAGAACAGCCGGGTGTGCCCCGGCGGCTGGTCCGGCAGGCGCCCGAAGACGGTGTAGCCCAGTCGCGGATAGAACTCCGGCGCCTGAAAGCCATAGGTGTCGAGATAGACGCCGATCAGTTCGCGTCGGCGCGCCAGCGCCTCTGCCTCGGCCATCAGCGTCCGGCCGATGCCGCGCCCGCGCGCCTCGGCGCGGACGGCCAGCAGGTCGACATGCAGCCATCGCTGGACGATGGTGGCGGCCAGCCCGCCCAGCACGACGCCGGCCTCCTCGGCCAGGAAGACGAGCTGGTCGTAGGTGAAGGGCACGCCGGCGGCGACAGCGCCCTCGTCCAGGATCGCGTCGATGGCCTCGCGCGCGGAGCCGCCCCAGCTCTCCTCGAAGCTGCGGATCTCAACCACCCGCCGCTCCCGCGATCTGCGCCAGCCGCAGCGCCGCGCTGTTCGACCGCGGCTGCCACAGCCCGCGCTCGATCGCCTCGGCCAACCGCTCCGCGATCTCGCGCAGCGCCGCCGGGTTGGCCTCGGCGATGAAGTCGCGCACCGCCTCGTCCTCCAGAAAGGCGCCATGCACCAGGTCGAAATGGTGCGTCCTGACGGCGCCCGTCGTGGCGGCAAAGGCGAAGAGGTAGTCGACCGTCGCGGCGATCTCGAAGGCGCCCTTGTAGCCGTGGCGCTTCACGCCCGTCGATCCATTTCGGGTTGACGACGCGGGCGCGCACGACGCGGCCGATCTCCTCGTCCAGCGTGCGGATCACCGGGCGCTCGGGGCGCGAATGGTCGTTGTGGTAGATGCGGGCGCCGCGGCCCGAGAGGTGCTCGACCGCCGCCGCCGCGCCGCCCTCGAACTGGTAGTAGTCGTCGCTGTCGAGCAGGTCGTGCTCGCGGTTGTCCTGGTTCTGCACCACCGCCTCGGCCTGGCCAGCCGCGCCTCCAGCCGGTCGCGGGCGCGCTCCTCGGCGCGCTTGCCATAGGCATAGCCGCCCCAGTCCAGATAGGCCTCGGCCAGGTCGGCGCGCTCGGACCACAGCCGCTCGTCGATCATCGCCTGCAGCCCCGCGCCATAGGCGCCGGGCTTGGAGCCGAAGACGCGCCAGGCCGCCGCCTCGTCGGCCCCTTCGGCCCGCCAGCGGGCGGCCGCCGGGTTCTGCTCGTCCGGCTCGTCCAGTGCCATGACGGCACGCGCGGCGGCGTCGACCAGCTCGATCTGCGCCGGGAAGGCGTCGCGGAAGAAGCCGCTGACGCGCAGCGTCACGTCCACCCGCGGCCGCGCCAGCGCCTCGGCGGGGATGATCTCGAACCCGGTCACCCGGCGGCTCGCCTCGTCCCAGGTCGGCCGCACGCCCATCAGCGCCAGCGCCTGCGCGATGTCGTCGCCGCCGGTGCGCATGTTCGCGGTGCCCCAGGCGGTCAGCACCAGGGCGCGCGGCCAGTCGCCTTGGTCCTGCAAGTGGCGCTCGATCAGCAGGTCGGCCGATTTCCAGCCCAGCGTCCAGGCGGCCGGCGTCGGCACGGCGCGGCTGTCGACCGAGAAGAAGTTGCGCCCCGTCGGCAGCACGTCGGGCCGCCCGCGCGTCGGCGCGCCCGACGGGCCCGGCGGCACGAACCGCCCGTCCAGCGCGGTCAGCAGCGCCGCCCGCTCGGCCGCCCCGCAGGCCCGGATCGCCGGCAGCACCTCGGTCGCGACGGCCTCCAGCACGGCGGCGCTGGCCGGTCCCGGCGGCGTCGCCCCGCCCGCCACAAGCGCCGCGGCGAGCGCCTCCAGCCGCTCGACCGTGTCGCCAGCCGTGCGCCATGGCGCATCGACCGCCCCGGCCAGCGCCGCCGGACGCGGCCCGTCCCATGCGCGCGCCCATCCCGCAATCGAGCGGGTCGCACTCCGGGTCTATGCCGCAGTCGCGCGCCAGCGCCCGGATCAGCGAGGCGTTCGGACCCTTGCCGTCGCCGCGCGGCACGCGTACCAGCGCGACGGCCAGGTCGCGCTCCAGCCGGCCCTCCGGCGACTGGCCGAAGACGTGCAGCCCGTCGCGGATCTGGCTCTCCTTCAGCTCGCAGAGATAGGCGTCGAGCTTTGCAGAGCCGCCGCCTCGTCCATCTCGGCCGTGATCCCGGCATCGAGATCCAGCCGCTCGGCCGAGATCAGCGCCAGGATCTCGCGGCGCAGCAGGTCGATCCGGCGCGGATCGACGCCGGCCGCCTCGTAATACTCGTCGACCAGCGCCTCCAGTCGCCGCAGCGCGCCATAGGTCTCGGCGCGCGTCAGCGGCGGCGTCAGGTGGTCGAGGATCACCGCCTCCGCCCGGCGCTTGGCCTGCGTGCCCTCGCCCGGATCGTTGACGATGAAGGGATAGAGATGCGGCACCGGCCCCAGCGCCGCCTCGGGAAAGCAGGTCTCGGAAAGCGCCACCGCCTTGCCCGGCAGCCATTCCAGGTTGCCGTGCTTGCCCATGTGGATCACCGCGTCGGCGCCGAAGACGTCGCGCAGCCAGACGTAGAAGGCGAGATAGTTGTGCGGCGGCACGAGGTCCGGCGCGTGATAGCTCGCCTTCGGGTCGATGTTGTAGCCGCGCGCCGGCTGGATGCCGACGACGACATTGCCGAAGCATGGATCGACAGCGCGAAGCGGCCGCAGTCGACCTCGCCGGGCACGAAGAACGGATCGGCCTCCGGCGGCCCCCAGCGCTCCTCGACGCGGGCGCGCAGCTCCCAGGGCAGAGCGTTCCAGAACAGCTGGTAGTCGGCGAGCGGCAGCGACTGCCGCCCTCGCGCCGGGCCCGGTCGGCCAGCCAGTTGGTCGGCCCGGCCTGCAGCCGCGCCATCAGCGCCGCTGCGTCGGCCGGCGCGCCCTCGACGCATAGCCCGCGTCGCGCCAGCGCCTGCACCATGCCGGTCACGCTGGCGGGCGTGTCGAGGCCGACGCCGTTCGCCAGCCGCCCGTCCTTGTTCGGATAGTTCGCGAGCACGATCGCGACCCGCCGCTCGTCGGCCCGCTTGCGCCGCCAGCCGCGCCCAGGCGGCGGCCAGGTCGCGCCACGAAGGCGACCCGGTCCCCTCGGCGCGGTAGGTGGCGATCGGGCATTCGGTCGCCTCGTCGAACCAGGCCTCGGCCTTGAAGCTGACGGCGCGGGCCAGGATGCGCCCGTCGACCTCCGGCAGCGCCACGTTCATGGCGATGTCGCGCGCCGAGAGGCCGCGAGGCGCCGTCGCGCCAGGCCTCCTCGGTGCCGCCGGCGAAGACCACCTGCAGCACCGGCGCGGCCCGGCGCGTCGAGCGGCGTGCCCGCGTACCCCTCCTGCATCGACGAGACGGCGAAGGCGGTGGCGTTCAGCACGACCGCCGGCGGCGCCTCGGCGAAGAGCTGCGCCAGCGTCGCCGGCCGACACCGGGTCCTTCAGCGAGGCGACGAAGACCGGCAGCGGGTTCAGCCCCTCGCGCCAGGCACGCCCTGACCAGCCGGTTGACCGGGTGCAGCCCGGCGCCCTGCACCAGCGCGCGGTAGAAGACGATGGCCGCAACGGGCGCGCCCTCGGTCCAGTTCGCCCGGACGGCCGCCAGGTCCGCCACCCCCGCGCCCGGCCAGTAGAGCCCGCCCGCAGCAGCGGCCGCGCCGGCGGCGGAGCATCGACATCGCCGCGCCCGGCAGGGTCTGCGGTTCGCCCACCCTGACCCCGGCCGGACGCTCCCGCCGCGCGCGCCACCACCCACCGGCAGTACCGCAGGAAGCTCGCCGCGTTCTCCGGCCCGCCCTCGACCAGATAGGCCCAGAGCGCCTCCCAGTCGGCGCGCGCGACCGACGAGGCGCGCCACAGCGCCTCGTCCGGCCGGTCGTCGCCCGGCAGCGCCGCGAAGGGCACGCCGGCGGCCGCCAGCCGCGCCGCGAACTGCTCGACGCCATAGGGCCAATAGCCCTCGCCGCCCAGCACGCGCGCGACGACCAGCCGCGACCGCGCGGCGGTCTTCTCGATGTAGAGGTCGACCGACATCGGATGCGCCAGGTGCATCAGCGACGCCAGCCGCAGCCCGGGCGGATCGGCCATCGCGCCCCGCGCCTCGGCCAGCGCCGCCAGCTCGCTGTCGGCGGCCGAGACGACGACGACATCCGCCGGCGTCTGGCCGAGATCGACCGCCTCGGCGCCGTCCGTCGCCGCCCCGGGTTGGGCCACAGGAGGTGCATCAGCCGTCCGCCGCGGCCCGGCCGCGGACCTCCCGGCGGCTCTGCCCGGCGCGCCCGCGGCATGCGCGATGCATCTCCGCCACTGCCGCGGCCTGGACACGGGGCCCCGCGGCCGCGGCCGGTCCGCACCCGGCGCCGGCCGTCCGGCCCCGGGCGGGTGGGTGGGCAGGGCCGCCGCCCGCCGCCGGGCGCCGCGGCGCAGGGGAGCCCGAGGCAGGACGGGTCACAGCGCTTTCTTCCTGCGAACCGACGAACTCATCGCGCCGCAGATCTTCGCGGCGGAGCTCGATCCCGGCCGCGGGGCCGGGCCCCGGCCCGGTCACGACGCCAGCGCCGGCCCGATGGCCGGCCCTGTCGCCGCCTCGACGGCGCCCGCGATGGCGTCCCGGTCCAGCCCCGCCTCGCCGATGACCACCAGCCGGGTCCGCCGCGGCTCGGCGCCGAAGGGCCGGTCGTAATAGGTCTCGACGCGCGGGCCGACGGCCTGAACGACCAGCCGCATCGGCCTGCCGGCCACCGCCGCAAAACCCTTCAGCCGCAGGATGCCGTTGTCCCGGATCACGCCGGCCAGGCGCCCGGCGAACCCCTCGACATCCGTCACCTCGTCGAGGCTCAGCGCAAAGCTCTCGAACTCGTCATGGTCGTGGTCGTCCCCCGCGCCGTCAGCGCCGTCCGTCGTCGTCGCGCCGTGATGGTGGTGCACCTCGCCCCGCAACGCCATGTCGTCCTCGGCGCCGATGCCCAGCCCCAGCAGGACGTCCGGCGCCAGCCCGTCGGGCGGGACGCCAGCATGCGAACGCCGGCGCGGGCGCGCCCCGCCACCTCGGCCAGCACGGCGTCGAGCGCGCCCGGCTCCATGCGGTCGGTCTTGTTGACGACGACCATGTCGGCGCAGGCGAGCTGGTCCTCGAACAGCTCGGAGAGCGGCGTCTCGTGGTCGATGCTGTCGGGGGTCGGCGGCGCGCTGCGCCGTCGACCGCCGCCTCGTCATGCGGCGAACCGGCCCTCGGCCGAGCGCCGGCCCGTCGACGACCGTCACCACGCCGTCGACCGTCACCCGCGTCCGGATGTCGGGCCAGTTGAAGGCGCGCACCAGCGGCTGCGGCAGGGCCAGGCCGGAGGTCTCGATGACGATGTGCTCGGGCGGGTCGTCGCGCTCGACCAGCTTCTGTCATCGTCGGCACGAAATCGTCGGCCACCGTGCAGCAGATGCAGCCGTTCGACAGCTCGACGATGTCGTCGTCGCGGCAGGCGCTCGTCGCCGCAGCCGCGCAGCATCTCGCCGTCGACGCCGAGATCGCCGAACTCGTTGATGATCAGCGCGATGCCGCCGCCCTGCCGGCGTGCGCGCCAGCAGGTGGCGGATCAGCGTGGTCTTGCCGGCGCCGAGAAAGCCGGTGATGACGGTTGCGGGGATCTTGGTGGGCGCAGGCATCCTGGCGGGCAAATCTGGCCCCTCCCTGTCAGACGGTTATGACGCGCGCGGCCATGCGCTCGCGGGGCTCCCGGCCGGCGCGCTCGAGCCCCTGCTCGTCGTGCTCGACCTCGGGGTAGCCGAGGCAGAGCAGCGCCACAAGATGCCAGCCGGCGGGAACGCCGAGATCGCGGGACGCCCGCGACGGATCGAGGATCGACGCGCGAAGTCCTCGCGGAACGCCTTGCAGAAACCGGGAGCCATGCCAGTACAGGCCGACCCGGTCGGCCTGCACCCGTCGCGCAGCGTCGTGGCGTCAGCCGATGCCGAGCGCCGCGAAGGCGGCGCCCTCGCCCGCCTCCAGCACCAGCAGGGCACCCGCGCCAGCGACGACGCCGCCGGCCAGCCGCGGCCCGACCGCCTCGGCCGACGCGGCGACCCGCCGCGCCAGCCAGCCGGCGCCGACCGCCATCGCCCACTGCGTCGCGGCCAGCCCGAGCAGGTAACCGGCGATCACCGGCGCGGCCATGCCGCCCTCCTGCCCGGTGATCGTGCCACCGAAGGCCCAGCCGTGGAACAGCCCGAAGAAGCCGAACAGCGCCATCGCCGCCGGCGCGCCCAGCGCCCGGCCGCGCATCAGGACGGCGCCGGCCACGACCAGCGACAGCGCGATGACCGCCTCGATCCCTGGCAGGGCGACGCCCGAGACGACCAGCGCGCAGCCGGCCAGCATGCCAGCGACATAGCCGAGCGGCGCCGTCAGCGGCCGGCCGGAGAAGGCCGCGGCGATGCCGACGGCGGCAACGAAGAACAGGTGGTCGAAGCCCAGCACCGGGTGCCCGACACCGGACAGCAGCCCCTGCCCCAGCGTCTCCATCGGCGCGCCACCCATCGCATGGTGCGCCAGCGCCGGCGTCGCCAGCAGCGGTATCGCCAGCAGCGGGGCTGCCAGCAACGGGGCTGCGGCGGCAATCGTCAGTCTCTTCATGTCCCCTCCTGTCCCGTCCGCCCGACGGGTGGTTCTCTCGCGCCGCATGGCAGGTCTCCTGGCTCGCGGAGGGGGACCTGTCCCCGAAGCGCGCCCGCCTTCCCGGCCCGCCCCAACCGGGGTCGGGGGCCAGTGGCATCCGGGCGCGCGCTCCGCATACAGTCGCGGGGGCGGCTGCGGCATCGCGCCCCCGGCCTGGGTCGGCGCTGACCGCATTCCCTCTTAGCCCGCCCGTCCGCTGCCGCGGACATTTGCGGGACCATGCGTCGTCAGCGTTCTGCGAAAGGGCCGACGCTGTCAAGCGCCGCGGGCCACGTCGGGCGACGTCCCTGCGACGCCCCGAGGCTGTCCGCCGACCAGGCCGCCGAGCCAGGTCAGCGCCTCGTCGGGGCGGGCGACGAGCGGGCCGCTCGGCGGTGCCGGGCGCGCGACCATGACGACGGTGACGTCCAGCGCCTCGGCGGCGTCCAGCCGCGCCGGATCGCCGCCGGCGTTCTTGGCGACCAGCCGCGCGACGCCCAGCCGCCGCATCAGCGCCATCTCGTCCGCCATCGCGAAGGGCGGCCGCGCCAGGATCGGCTGAACGTGCTCGGGCAACGCCACGGGCTCGATGCTGCGCAGCCAGAACCGGCAGTCGGTGCGGCCGGCGAACGGCGCCCAGTCGCGCCCCGTCGTCAGCAGCACGCGCGCGCCGGTCGGGAGAATCGCGGCGGCCTCGGCCAGCGAGCCGGCCATGCGCCAGCCCGGCCGCGCCGGCCATTCCGGGCGCAGCAGGCGCAGCCGCGGCACACCCGCCGCAGCGCAGGCCCGGGCGGCGTTCGCCTGCATCCGCGCCGCGAAGGCGTGGGTCGCGTCGATCACCGCCCCGGTCCCGTGCGCGCGCAGCCAGTCGACCAGCCCTTCGGCGCCGCCAAAGCCGCCGGTGCGCACCGGCACAGCGTACGCGGCCGGCGCCCGCGTCGCGCCGGCGAGCGAGGCCACGGCTTCCACACCCGGCATCCCGGCCAGCCCGGCCGCCAGCACGCGCGCCTCGGCCGTCCCGCCCAGCAGCAGCACCCTCACGCGGCCCTACCGTTCAGATGCTGTGCAAACAGTGCCTGACGCCGTGATCCTGGCATGCCAGGATCACGGCGCGGCGGCGATGTCGGGATGGTTTTCATGCTGGCTGCCCTGGATGGCTCGGGAGGTAGATCCCCCGGCATCGCCAAACCGCCTCGACCGCTGATTAGGCTCTGCGATCCATCGCTGTGTAGGGTGAAGACGGCGCGGGCGGGATGCCGAACCTTCAACGGCCGGGGAGCGCCATGCGGATCAGCGTCGGAATCGACATCGCCAAGGAGATACACTGGGTCACGGCCCTCGACGCCAACGGCGCCGTGCAGATCGACCGCGAACTGGTCAACTCCCCGAGCGAGATCGCAAGCCTCGCCGACCAGCTCGTCGCGCTCGGCGGAACGGTCCGTATCGGCATCGACGTCATCGGCGGCATCGCCGGCCTTGCCGCGGCGATGCTGGCCGAGGCGGGCTTCGCTCTCGTCCACGTGCCGGGAATCGCCGTCAACCGGGCCCGCCAGGGCAGCGTCGGCGGCGAGAACAAATCCGACCCGCGCGACGCCCGCACCATCGCCGACCAGGTCCGCATCCGCACCGACCTGCGCCCGGTCGAGCCGGCGACCGAGATCGATCTCGAGATCAGATTGCTGGCCGGCCGGCGACGCGACCTGGTCGACGCGCAGACCCAACGCCTGGCGCGCATGCACGACCTGCTTGTCGGCATTTTTCCTGGCCTGGAAGCCTGCCTCGACCTCAGGGCCAAAGGACCGTTGCACCTCCTGACGCGCTACGTCACGCCAGCCGAGCTGCGCGCTGCCGGCAAGAAGCGCCTCGTGCGCCACCTGCGCGCCGCCGGCAAACTGCCCAACGTGGACGCGCTCGCCGATCGCGCGCTCGCGGCGGCCGCCGAGCAGACCATCAGCGTCCCGGCCGAGCGCATGACCGCGCGCCTGATCCGCGAACTTGCAGCGGAGGCGTTGGCGAGCCGGTCCCGGCCCCTCGAGATCGACCATGAGCTGGAGGCCCTGCTCGAACGCCACCCTGACGCGGCCCTCATCCGCAGCCTGCCCGGCATGGGGGTCGTGCTCACCGCAGAACTCATCGCCGAGGCGGGCAACCTCTCCCGTTTCCGCTCCGCCGACGCCCTCGCCTCTGCCGCCGGCATGGCCCCCGTGCTGCGCCAATCCGGCCGAACGCGCTTCCTTCGAAGGCCCAACGGCGGCAACAAGGGCCTCAAGCGCGTCTTCTATCAGTCGGCGTTCTGCTCGCTCGGCCAGGACGACAGCCGCGCCTTCTACGACCGCAAGCGGCAAGAGGGAAAACGTCACCATCAAGCCGTCATCGCCCTTGCCAGAAGACGCGTGAACGTCCTCGGGGCCATCCTCATTTCCAGGAAGCCATTTCAGCCTGGATTCAAAACTGCCGCTTGACTTACCCATTAGGCTGCCTCCATTTAGCCGGCCCGCCCGACGACCTGGCCCTCGCGGTCGACGACGATCACCTCGGCCGCGACCGGCGCGTCGCCGAGCGCGCGGCGCACCACGGCCAGCGCATCCTCGGCCACCGCCTGCGCCAGCCCGGGTCCCGCCGCTGCCAGCGCCGCCAGCGCGGTGCCCGCCGCAGCCACCGGCGCCGGGTCGGCCCCGGCCCGCGACGCCAGCCGCGCCAGCCGCGCGAAATCGACCTGGCTGCGGCCCGAATGCAGGTCCATCGCGCCCTGCGCCAGCTTGGCCATCTTGCCGATGCCGCCGGCGACGGTGATGCGCGGCACCGGGTGGCGCGCGCAGGTACTTGAGCAGCCCGCCGGCGAAATCGCCCATGTCGAGCAGGCGCATCTCCGGCAGGCCGTAGAGCGCTCGCGCCGCCGCCTCCGAAGTGGCACCGGTGGCGCCGACCACATGACCCAGCCCGGCGGCGCGCGCCACGTCGATCCCGCGGTGGATCGAGGCGATCCAGGCGGCGCAGGAGAACGGCCGCACGATGCCGGTCGTGCCCAGGATCGAGAGCCCGCCCTCGATCCCCAGCCGCGGGTTCCAGGTCTGCAGCGCCAGCTCGGCCCCGCCGGGGACCGAGACCGTCACCTCGAAGCCAGGCGCGAGCCCGCCCGCCATTCCATGCGCCGCCGCGACCTCGGCCAGCGCCGCCTCGATCATCCGGCGCGGCACCGGGTTGATGGCCGGCTCGACCCGGCGGGATCGGCAGGCCGGGCATGGTCACGGTGCCGACGCCTTCGCCGGCGCGGAAGACGACGCCTGCTGCGGCCAGCGCGACGCGGACGCGGATCAGCGCCTGATGCGTCACGTCCGGGTCGTCGCCGGCATCCTTGCGCACCGCCGCCTCGGCATGGGCCGCGTGGACCGAGCCGTCCTGCACGAGGAAGACCGGCCGCTCGCCGCGCGGCAGGGTGATCTCCACCTCCGGCGGCACCGCCCCCGTTGCCAGGCCGATCGCCGCCGCCTTGGCGGCCGCGGTGGCGCAGGCGCCGGTCGTCCAGCCGGTACGGAGCTTGCGGGCCTGGTTCATCGCCCCAGACTAGCGGTCCGCCGCCCGGCCCGGAAAGGCAAATCCGGACGGATCGGCCGCGGAATCCGGCGGGGCGGGCTTCGCAGCCCCCGGCGAACCCGCTATATAGCGTCGATGCAATCGCCGATCCTTCCCGCTGGACGACTGGCCCCGGTTCCTGCCGGGCCAGGTCTGGCTCGTCGGCGCCGGGCCGGGCGATCCCGGGCTGCTGACGCTGCACGCGCTGAACGCGCTCGCCCAGGCCGACGTGGTCGTCTACGACGCGCTGGTCGAGCAGCGCATCCTGGACTTCGCCCGGCCGGGCGCGGTGGTCGAGTACGCCGGCAAGCGCGGCGGCAAGCCCAGCCCCAGGCAGCGCGACATCTCGCTCCGGCTGGTCGAGCTCGCCCGCGAGGGCCGGCGCGTGCTGCGGCTGAAGGGCGGCGATCCCTTCGTCTTCGGCCGCGGCGGCGAGGAGGCGCAGACGCTGGTCGCCGCCGGCATCCCGATCCGGATGGTGCCCGGCATCTCGGCCGGGATCGGCGGCCTCGCCTATGCCGGCATCCCGGTGACGCACCGCGACGTCAACCACGCCGTCACCTTCGTCACCGGGCACGACCAGACGGGCGACGCGCCGGGTGACATCGACTGGCCGGCGCTGGCGCGCTCGTCGCCGGTCATCGTCTGCTACATGGCGATCAAGACGCTGCCGAAGATCTCCGCCGCCCTGATCGGCGCCGGGCGCAGCCCGCACGAGCCCGTCGCGGTGGTCTCGGACGCCACGCTGCCCGGCCAGCGCGTGCTCGAGACGACGCTTGGCCAAGCCGCAAGGGACGTCGAGGCGGCCGGCATCCAGCCGCCGGCCGTCGTCTGCATCGGCCCCGTCGTCGCCATGCGCCAGGTGCTCGACTGGATCGGCCAGCTGGCGGGCGAGCCGCCGCGCAGCCTCGATCCGCTCGGCAGCCGGGAACGGTCGGACAGCGCGTGATCAGGCGCGGCCGCCCTTGTCTGCCCCGTCAGGCGCGGCGTCGGCCGCGCGACCGGGCATCCGCCTTCCTCGGGGCAGGCGATCGGGCCGCACTGCCCGGCGGGCCGGCATGCGCGGCCTGCTGATCGGCGCGCCGGCCTCGGCGCAGGGCAAGACGACGCTGACGCTCGGGCTGCTGCGCGCGCTCGGGCGCCGCGGTGTCGACATCGCCTCGGCCAAGTCGGGGCCGGACTACATCGACCCGGCCTTCCATGCCGCCGCGACCGGCCGGCCCTGCCTGACGCTCGATCCCTGGGCGGCGACGCCCGGCCAGCTGCGCGCCCGCGCCGTGGCGCACGCGGCCGAGCTGCTGGTCGTCGAGGGCGCCATGGGCCTCTATGACGGCGCCGCCACGACCCCGGCGGCCGCGCCGGCACTGCCGATCCCGCCGGTCCCGGCCTGCGCGACGCCTCGGCCGCGTTCCTGCGGGCAGGAGAGCGCGCGGAACAAAGGATCGCGGACGAATGTGCAGCGCGGGCAGTCGGCACCGGCTCGGCGGCCGCGCTGGCCAGGGCACTCGGCCTGCCCGTGCTGCTGGTCCTCGACATCTCGCGCATGGGCCAGAGCGCCGCCGCGCTGGTGCACGGACTCGCCGGCTTCCGCTGGCGCTCCTGCCGTCGCCGGCGTCGTCCTGAACCGCGCCGGCAGCGAGCGCCACGCGGCGCTTGTCCGCGGCGCCGTCGAGGGCGTCCGCCCGGTCCTCGGCGTCCTGCCGCGCCGCGACGACCTGGCGGTGCCGTCGCGCCATCTCGGCCTCGTCCAGGCGGACGAGCACCCGGACCTCGCTGCCTTTCTCGACGACGCCGCCGACGCCGTCGAGGCCGGATGCGACCTCGACGCGATCGCCGCGCTGGCCGCGCCCGTCGCCCCGGATGAGCGCCCGCATGGCGCCCCGGCCCGCCTGCCGCCGCCCGGTCAGCGCATCGCCGTCGCCCGCGACGCCGCCTTCGGCTTCGCCTACTGGCACATGCTGGAGGACTGGCGCAGCGCCGGGGCCGAGGTGGTGCCGTTCTCGCCGCTGGCCGACCAGCCGCCGGACGCGGACGCCGACGCCGTCTTCCTGCCCGGCGGCTATCCCGAGCTCCACCCCGGCCGCATCTCGGCCGCGCTCAGCTTCCAGGCCGGCATGCGCGCCGCCATCGACCGGGGCGCCATCGTCTATGGCGAGTGCGGCGGCTTCATGGTCTTGGGCGACGGGCTGGTCGACGCCGAGGGCGCGCGGCACGCCATGCTCGGCCTGCTGCGCCTGGAGACCTCGGTCGCGCGGCCCGCGCGCGTGCTCGGCTATCGCCGCCTCGCCCCGCTCGGCGGCCCCTGGCCCGGGCCCCTCGCCGGCCACGAGTTCCACACCGCCGTCGCGCTGCGCGCCGATGGCCGGCCGCTCTTCGCCATGCGGGACGCCGCCGGCACGGACCTCGGCACCGCCGGCCTCGTCGACGGCCGCGTCTCCGGCTCGTTCGCACACGTCATCGAGCCGGCGACCGGCTGATCGCGCCGCACGTACCAGATCGCGCGGGCCGGTCCCCGACCGACCGCCGCTCCACGCCGAGCGGCACCCGACGCCATGCCCCGGTGTTGAGTCAGGTTCATTTCGGCAAGAGCCTATCGAGCAGTGGGGCGCGGCTCGACCGCGCCCCCGCCGCTCAAAGCGGCGCCGCGCCCTCGGGAGTCAGGCCAGAGCGCACCGGCGCGGCGCCGGCATTCACCCCGTCCGCTGCGGCCGCAGGATGTGCGGATGCGCGCCGTCATAGAGCGCGCTGTCGCGGAACCCGTCCGCCGCCAGTGCCGGCCCCAGCAGGATCAGCGCCGTGCGCGTGATCTTCTCGGCCCGCACGCGGTCGCGCAGCGTCGCCAGCGTCGCATGCACGAACCTCTGGTCGGGCCAGCCGACCCGGTAGGCGACCACCGCCGGGCACTCGGCGCCATAGTGCGGGATCAGCTTGCGCTGCACCTCCAGCAGGTTGCGGATCGACAGGTGGATCGCCAGCGTCGCGCCGGAGCGCCCCAGAACGTCGAGGTCCTCGCCGGCCGGCATGCCGGACGACTTCATCGCCGTGCGCGTCAGGATCACGGTCTGCGCCACCTCCGGAACCGTCAGCTCCTGCCCCAGCGCCGCCGCGGCGGCGGCAAAGGCCGGCACGCCCGGCGTGATGTCATAGGGGATGCCGAGCGCGCGCAGGCGCCTGATCTGCTCGGCGATGGCGCCATAGAGCGAGGGATCGCCCGAATGCACCCGCGCGACCTCCTGCCCGGCCGCGTGCGCCGCCGCCATCTCGCCTATGATCCCGTCCAGCGTCATCGGCGCCGTGTCGATCAGCCGCGCGCCCTCCGGCGCCGCGGCGACCACCTCGCGCGGCACCAGGCTGCCGGCATAGAGGCAGACCGGGCAGCGGCCGATCAGCTTCAGCCCGCGCACGGTGATCAGCTCGGGGTCGCCCGGCCCGGCGCCGATGAAATGCACCGTCATGCGCCGCCTCCTGCCGCCGCCTGGCGCTTGGCCGCATAGCCGCGCGGCGTGAAGACCCGCGCCCCGCCCGCGTGGCGGAGCGCGCGCGTCCGGCTGGAGCCGACGATCACCACCGTCAGCATGTCGATCTCGTCCACCCGCACCTCGTCCAGCCGCCGCACCGCGACCCGCTCGCCCTCGCGCCCGAGGTTCGCGGCGACGACGACCGGCGTGCCCGGCGGCCGGTGCCGGCCGAGGATATCGCAGCGCCTGCGGGAACAGCTCCTGCCGGCGCGCCGAGACGGGGTTGTAGAGCGCGACGACGAAGTCGCCCTCGGCCGCGGCGCGCAGTCGCGCCAGGATGTCGTCGCGCGGCGTCAGCAGGTCCGACAGCGAGATCGCGCAGAAATCGTGCCCCAGAGGCGCGCCGGCCCGCGCCGCCGCCGCCTGCAGCGCCGAGATGCCCGGCGCCGAGACGATCTCGACGCGCCGCGCCGCCGGCGACACGGCGCCCTCGGCCAGCAGCTCCCAGACCAGCGCCGCCATGGCGTAGATGCCGGCATCGCCCGAGGAGACCAGCGCCACGCTCGCCCCCTCGCCGGCGCGCTCCAGCGCGTAGCGGCAGCGCGCCTCCTCGGCGCCCAGCGGAAACTCGCGGCGCGCCTTGGCCGCGGCGAGCGGCCCCAGCAGGTCGAGATAGAGACCGTAGCCGACCAGTTCGTCGGCCGCGGCGATCAGGCGCGTCGCCTCGGGCGTGCGCCAGTCCGCGGCGCCCGGCCCGATGCCGACGATCGCCAGCCGGCCGCGCGCCCGGCCGGGCAGATCGACGATCGGGTCCGGTCGCGCGCGCGACGGCGCAGGTCGCCATGGCGGATTTGCGCTTCTGCACCACCAGCCGCCCGGCAGGCCCGGCCGCGGCCAGCGCCGCGGCCTCGGCGACGCCGTGGCAGCCGACCTCGGCGAAGACGACCTCCGAGGGGTTGGCCAGCCGCGGCGTCTCGGCCTCCAGCCGGGCGGCGTCGAAGAACCGCGCCGGCACGCCGAGCGCCCCGGCCAGCGCCGTGACCGCCGGCTCGTCCGCCTTCAGGTCGAGCGAGAACACGCCGGCCAGCGCCGCCGGCGCGATCCCGGCCTCGGCCAGCGTCGCCTCGACCAGCGCCGCCAGCTCGCCCGGCGGGCAGTCGCGCGCGCAGCCGACGCCGAGCGCATGGCCGGTGCGGATGCCAGGACAGCGCCGGCCCGCCGGCCACAGGCTCCAGCGCCACCGCGTCGCCCGCCGCATCCGAAGCCCCGGCCGCGACGTTCGGCAGCGCCGCCAGCGGCGCCAGCCATTCGGCCTCGCCCGAGAGCCGGCCCCACAGCCGGTAGGCGTCGCCCGCCAGCAGACCCGCCATCACCGGCTTCGCCGCCGCCGGATTGGCCAGCCGCCAGCCGGGCGGCGGCTCGTCGAGCGCCAAGCCCAGCGACAGATCGCCGGCCGTCGTGATCGCCGGCCGGACGCCGAGCGCCTCGGCGATGCGCCGGGCCAGCGCGTTCGCGCCGCGATGGCCGCCCAGCAGCGGCACGACGGCCGAGCCGTCCTCGGCGACCGCGATCACCGGCGGCTCGGCCCGCTTGTCGGCCAGCAGCGGCGCCACCGCGCGGATCAGGATGCCGGCGGCGCAGACGCCGACGACCGGCGTGCCGGCGGCGAACAGCGTCGCCGACATGTGCGGGCGTCCCGTCGAAGGCGACCGGACCCCGCCGCCCGCCCGGCCCGGCCGTGCACCGTGCCGCCGACGGCTTCGGCGATCCGCCGCGCCAGCACCTCGCCGCCGGCGGTCAGGCAGAGGATCGCAACCACGGGTCGCTCCGTCCGGCTGATCAGGATCATCGAGAAATACGGCGCCTGCGTCCGGCGCCTCGGCCAGCGGGCAGGCGCGCGCCTCCGGCAGCGATGCCCGCTCGACATAGGCGGCGCGCGCCGTCAGCCCGAGCCGGCCGATCAGCGCCCGCAGCCGCGCCATGTGCCGGCCGACCTTGAGGATCGCGACCGCGTCGGCGGCGCTCGATGCGCGTCGGCCAGCTCGGCGTCCGGCAGCGGCCCCGGCAGCACGCTCAGCACGCCGTTGCGCGCGACCAGCGGCCGGCCGAGCGCGGCGGCGCAGGCGCCGAGCGACGAGACGCCGGGCACGACCTCGACCGGCATGGCGCGCCGCCAGCCGGGCGAACAGGTACATGAAGAGCCGTAGAAGAACGGGTCGCCCTCGCAGAGCACGACGACGTCCGCGCCGCCGTCCAGGTGCCCGGCGATGGCGCGCGCCGCCGTCGTCATAGACCTCCTGCGCCGGGAAGCGGTCCGGCCGCATCGGCACGACCATCGGGATCTCGACCGCGTCCGGCGCGATCAGGCCGGCGGCGATCGAGCGCGCGAAGCTCTCGCCGCTGTCGGGCGCCGGATAGGCGACGACGCGCGCCGCCGCGGATCAGCCGCGCCGCCTTCAGCGTCATCAGCTCGGGATCGCCCGGGCCGACGCCGATGCCGCAGAGCGTGCCGCGAGGCGGGTCGCTCACCGGACCAGCGCCCACTGCGTCACCGGCATCAGCGGGCGCCAGCCGTGCAGGCCGCCGACCGGTTCGGCCCGCTGCACCGACAGGCGCACGAGCTGTCCGCCATGCCGGGCATGCGCGTCGAGCAGCACCGCCTCGCTCTCCAGCGTCACCGCGTTGGCGACCAGCCGCCCGCCTTCCTGCAGCGCGCCGAGGCAGGCGTCGAGCGTGCCGGCGGACAGCCCGCCGCCGACGAAGACCGCGTCCGGCCGCGGCCAGGCCGGACAGCGCGTCCGGCGCCTCGCCCTCGACCAGTTCCAGCCGCGGCGCGCCCAGCGCCATGGCGTTGCGCCGCGCGACCTCCAGCCGGCCGGCGTTGCGGTCGATGCCGATCGCCTCGGCGTCGCGGGCGGCGCGCATCCACTCGATGGCGATCGAGCCGCAGCCGGTGCCGACATCCCACAGCCGCTCGAGCCGCGCCGGCATCAGGCGGGCGAGCGTCAGCGCCCGCACCTCGGGCTTGGTCATCTGCCCGTCATGCTCGAAGGCGTCGTCGGGCAGGCCCCAGCGCGGCAGCAGCGGCGCGCCGGCCGGCCGGCGCAGTCGATGGCCAGCGTGTGGAAGGCGGGCAGCCGGTCGGCCGGATCCGCATGCCGCCCACGCCGCCGCCGTTGCCTCGTGCCTGCACTCGGCCGGGCCGCCCAGGCTGCCGAGGACGGTCATCCGCGACTCGCCGAAGCCCGCGCTCGGCCAGCAAGCGGGCGACCTGCCCCGGCGTCTCGGCCCCGGCGGTCAGCACCAGCAGCCGCGCGCCCGGCCAGAAGAACGGGATCAGCCGCTCGGGCGGCCGGCCATGCGCGGTGAGGGTCTCGACATCGGCCAGCGACCAGCCCAGCCGGCAGGCGGCCAACTGGAAGGCCGAGAGCTGCGGGTGAAACTCGATCTCGCCCGCCGGGATCGCCCGGCCGATGCGCGCGCCGACCGAGTACCAGAGCGGGTCGCCGGTCGCCAGCACGACCAGCCGCCGGCCGCGCAGGCCGCGCAGCTCGTCGATCAACGCGTCGAAGGGATGCGGCCAGGCGCGCCGCTCGGCCTGCACGGCATCCGACAGCCGGTGGTGCCGGTCGCCGCCGATGATGACCTCGGCCGCCTCGACGGCGCGGCGGGCGGCGGGCGACAGGCCCTCCATGCCGTCCTCGCCGATGCCGACGATGGTCAGCCAGCGGCTCACGCAGCCTGCTCCCCGTCCCTGTCGGAGGTCGGGCACGGTCGCGCCCGGCGCCGGCCCGGCGCGCCACCTATGCCTCCGCCGGCCGGGCGAGCGCGTTCACGGCCGCCGCGGCCATCGCCGAGCCGCCGCGCCGGCCGCGCAGCGTCAGGTAGGGCACGCCGCGCGGGCGGGCCGCCAGCTCGGCCTTCGATTCGGCGGCGCCGACGAAGCCGACCGGAAAGGCGAGGATCGCCGCCGGCCGCGGCCAGCCGGCGTCGAGCCGCTCGAGCAGGTGGAAGAGCGCCGTCGGCGCGTTGCCGATGGCGACGACCGCGCCGCCGATCCGGTCCGCCCACAGCTCGACCGCGGCGGCCGAGCGCGTCGTGCCGAGCCGCGCCGCGAGCCTTGGCACTCCCGGCTCGCCGATGGCGCAGACCACCGGGTTGGCGACGCGCGTGACCATGCTGGCGACGGCCCGGCAGTCGCAGAGCACGGGCGCCCCGGCGCCGAGCGCGCCCCGCGCCGCGCCCGCGACATCCTCGGACCAGGCCAGGCGGGCCGTGATCTCGGGCATGCCGCAGGCGTGCACCAGCCGCACCGCGACGTCGCGCAGGTCGGCCGGCAGGTGGTCGAGCCGCGCCTCGGCCCGCACCGCGGCAAACGAGCGGCGATAGATCTCGGCCGGGTCGCGGAGATAGCGCAAGGGCGCTTCTGCGTCCGCCACGCCCGCTGCGCCTTCCGATTCCACGAATTCGCAAACCTCGGCTGCGCCCGGCCGATCGCTCGCGCCCGCACGGGTCGCGCCGCTTGCGCCGGGCACGCCACCTCCCGCCGCCGGCGCCGCGCATGCCGCCGCCGGACGACCCTCGCGGTCGGCGCCCAGCATCCACGCCTCGTCGGAGAGCACGGCGTCGCGGTCGCCCGGCGACAGCTCGTCCGGCACCGTCAGCAGCGCGGCCATTCGGCCGGCCGCGTCCAGCGCGCGGAAATGCTCGGCGACGGCGCGGACCTGTCCGGCGTCCTTGACGCTCTCGCGCGGGTCGGGCGGCCACAGCGACGGATAGGTCTCGGCGAGGACGATCGGCGCGCCGGCGGCAGGCTCGAACGGCCAGACGGCGACGCCGCCGGCCAGCGCCTGACGCCGCCGCAGCCGGTCCAGCATCGCGATGCCGACGAGCGCCTGCCCGCCGACCGAGCCGTTGCCGGACAGCTTCCACGTTTCCTGCGCGCCCCTCGCTTTGCCCTCGATCAGACGTCGACGCGCCGGCAGCGATGCGCCCCAGCCCTGCGGGCAGCGCCGCGGCAGGCCCTCGATGTCGCGCGCCAGGCCGTTGCCCCAGAACGGGCCGGCGGCGGCCACCCGGGCGTTCAGCCTGGCGGCGGCGTCGAAGCGGTCGTTGGCGTTGGCCGGCCCCTCGCCGACCTCGCGCCCGATCGCCTCCCACAGCGCCGACCAGCCGTCCCGCCCGGTCAGCAGCCGCGCCGCGCCCTTCGGATAGCCGAAGGGGAAGTCGAAACCCGGCGAGCACACGACGCCCGGCACCTCGCTCGGCGTCGAGCAGGCCGGCGATCAGATCCTCGGCTTCGCGCCGGGTCGGCGGGTTCCACAGCCGGCAGGCGCCGTCCTGCCCGGCCAGCGCCAGCCAGATGCTGTCCCGACCCCGCCTCGGCGTCCCGGCAGCGGACCAGTCGACGACCAGATAGCTGTCGAAGAGGCTCAGCCCCGCTCTTCAGCTGGCCGCTCTTCAGATGGCCGCTCTTCGGATGGCGGCTCTTCAGGTGGCGCCGCACGCTCTCTGGTCCCAGCGGGTGGGCGGCATGCGGATAGGTGGGGTGGTGATGGCCGTGCCCATCCGGGTGCCCATCCGGGTGGTCGTGCGGGTGCCCATCCGGGTGCGTCGTGCATGGGTGGTCGTGCGGGTGGTCGTGGTGGTGATCGTGCCCGTCGTCGCCGCCGTGATGGTGGTGATGCCCCCATGCCCGTGCCCATGCCCGTGCCCGTGCCCGTGCCCGTGATGATGATCGTGACGATGATCGTCGTGCGCCGCGGCCAGCCGGCAGGCGCCGGTGCAGAAGTCGTCGCACAGCGCGCAGTCGGCGACGTTCGAGCCGGGCGCCTGCGCGCCCTGCCCCTCGACATGGTGGTGGTGGCTTTCCTGCGGCGCCCCGACCTCGGCCTCGAAGCCCAGCACCTGGGCGCGGTACTTGCACATCTGGCAGTTCATCAGGTTCTGCCCGTCCAGGATCTCGCGCACCCGCTCGGCGAAGGTCGCGACCACCTGCGGGTGGTCGTTCAGGTAGCCCGCCTTGACGAACTGCATGTCCGGGTTCGCCTCGGCCACCCAGTCGGTGAAGCCGTAGATGCGGTCGATCAGGATGCCGGTGAAGAGGAAATACGGGAACACGACCACGCGCCTGAAGCCCAGCCGCGCCACCTGCTCGAGGCAGGGCTCGACCAGCGGGAAGGTCACGCCGGAATAGCCGGTCTCGCCCCAGCCGAATCCCATGCCCTCCCACAGCAGCCGCGCGACCTTGGCGACGTTGGCGTTGGCGTCCGGGTCGGAGGCGCCGCGGCCGATCACGACCAGGCAGGTGTCGTGCAGGGGCACCGGGCCCTGCTGCCGCGTCGGCCGCCGCCACCGCCTCGCGCACCCGGTCGGCGGCGGCGGCGATCATCTTGGGGTCGACGCCCAGCTCGCGGCCGTACTCGACCCTCAGCCCGTGCGCGGCGGCATAGGTGTTCAGCACCGAGGGGATGTCGTTCTTGGCGTGCATCGCGGCGAACAGCATCCCCGGCACCGCAAGGATGCGGTCGCAGCCCGCCTCGCGCAGGCGGTCGAGCCCGTCGCGGATCACCGGGTTGGCGAATTCCAGATAGCCGTGCTCGACCGGCCAGTCGGGGAAGACGCCGCGCAGCTGCTCGGCCAGCACGGCGAACTCGTCGACCGCCGGCTGGCTGCGCGAGCCGTGCCCGCAGACGCATGACGCCGATCCGGCTCATCCGCGGCCTGCTCGAACGAGGCTCATGTGCGCCGCCAGGCCCAGACGGCGACGCCGACGGCCAGCGCCAGCACGGCGAGGCCGCCCAGCAGCTCCCAGTGCGAGTGCCCGTTGGTGGTCGCCAGATGCCCTGGATGCGCAAGCGCACCAGTGGAAAGGCCGGCCGTCGCCAAGGCCGTCAGGATGGCGATGCGTGTCATGCGTGTCCCCTCCATCAAATCGCACGAGGGGAGGCGGCAATCCTGCCGCCGTGAACAGCCCTGCCTTCCGCCCCCGGAATGGGTCGGCATCCGGCCGGATCCGCTCTGCCCCTTCATGGGTGCGCTGTCCGTCGACAACTCCCTAGCCCGCCGCTATGCCGGCCGCAATCGGAAAGAGCGCTGGCGAAATCTGCCACGCGACGCATATGGGGCGCGATGAGCACCACGATCTTCGTCTGCGACACCTGCCGCCACTCGCCCGAGGACCGCGAGGGTCCGGACGGCAGGACGGGCGGCCAGGTGCTGGCCGAGCGGATCGAGCGGCTGGCCGCAGGCGCGCCCGGCATCGAGGTGCGCCGCCAGTCCTGCCTGATGGGCTGCGACCGGTTCTGCAACACCGCCGTGGCAGCGCCCGGCAAGCTGACCTATGTGCTGGGCATGTTCGCGCCGACCGACGCCTCGGCCGAGGCGGTCGTCGACTATGCCCGGCTGCATGCCGACAGCCCGACGGGACAGGTGCCCTTCAGGCAGTGGCCGCAGGGCGTGAAGGGCCATTTCGTCGCGCGCATCCCGGCGCTCGGGCCAGGGCTTGGACGGGCGCTCGGCTGATGCTGCCCCATCTGCGGATCGCCGCCCCGGACGAGGCGCTCCGGGCCGCAGGTCCAGGCCGCCATCGACGCCAAGACCAAGCCGCCGGGCTCGCTCGGCCGCATCGAGGCGCTGGCGCTGCAGATGGCGCTGGCGCAGGGGACGGCGCGGCCGGCGGCCGACCCGGCGCGGCTTTTGATCTTCGCCGCCGACCACGGGCTGGTGGCCGAGGGCGTCTCGGCCTGGCCGCAGGAGGTGACCGCGCTAGATGGTGGCGAATTTCCTCGCCGGCGGCGCGGCGGCGACCGTCTTCGCCCGCAGCGTCGGCTGCGGCGTCACCGTCGTCGACGCCGGCGTCGCCACCGAGCTGCCCGCCGCGACCGGCCATCCGGCGCTGGTCCGGCTGGGCATCCGCCGAGGCACGCGCAACGCCGCCGTCGAGGATGCGCTGACGGCCGACGAGGTCGGCCGCGCACTCGCCGCCGGGCGCCGATCTCGCCATGGCGGCGGTGCAGCGACGGCGCCCGGGCGATCCTGCTGGGCGAGATGGGCATCGGCAACACGGCCTCGGCCAGCCTGCTGGCGCACGCGCTGGCCGGGCTCGACCTCGGCCGCGCCACCGGGCCGGGCGCCGGGCTCGACGCGGCGGGCGTGGACGCGCAAGCGCGGCGGTGCTGGAACGCGCCGCCGCCCGCCGACCCGGGCCCGCTTCGCCCGCTCGACGCGCTCGCCGCCTTCGGCGGGCTCGAGATCGCCGCCATGGCGGGCGCGCTGATCGGCGCCGCCTCGGCCGGCGCGGTCGTCGTCGTCGACGGCTTCATCGCCGGCGCCGCCGCGCTCGTCGCGCTGCGCGCCCGGCCCGAGGCGGCGCCGCATGCCGTCTTCGCGCACCGCTCGGCCGAGCCGGGGCATGCCGGCCTGCTGGAGGCGCTGGGCGCACGGCCGCTGCTCGACCTCGACATGCGCCTCGGCGAGGGCACCGGCGCGCTCCTCGCCCTGCCGCTGATGCGCGCCGCCTGCGCCATGCTGGCCGAGATGGCGACCTTCGAGGGCGCCGGCATCGCGAGCAAGCTGATGGGTCGGGTCGCGCGCCAGCTCGGGCAACTTCGCGGTCGGCCGTGACCTTCCTGACCCGGCTGCCGGTGCCGCGCGGGCTCGGCCACGCAGACGGCCGCTCGCCCGCTCGACGCCCTGGTTCCCGCTGGTCGGCGCGCTCGTCGGCGCCATCGCCGCCGCCGCTCTGCTGCTCGGCGCCGCCGTGCTGCCGTTGCCGCTCGCCGCCGGCCTCGCCATCGCCGCCGGCGTGCTGGTCGACCGGCGGCGCTGCACGAGGACGGGCTGGCCGACACCGCCGACGGGCTCGGCGGCGGCCGCGACGGCCGAGCGGGCGCTCGAGATCATGCGCGACAGCCGCATCGGCGCCTATGCGGGCCTCGGCGCTGATCTTCTCGGTCGGTGCTGCGCTGGGCCGCGCTGGCCGCGCTGCGACCGGCCGAGGGCGCGGTCGCGCTGGTCGTCGCGCATGCCGTCAGCCGCGCCGCGATCGCCGCCGGTCGCTCGCGCGCCGCGCCCTATGCCCGCGCCTCGGGGCTGGCGAGCGCGGCTCGCCGGCGCCGTCACCTTGCGGCAGGCCGCCGGCGCCGGCGCTCCTGGCGCTCGCCATCGCCATGCTGGCGGGTCCGGCCTGCGGGCTGGCGGCGTTCGCGGCGGCGGCGCTCGCGGCGGCTGCGATGCTGGCGGTCCTGATGCGCCGGCTCGGCGGCTATACCGGCGACGGGCTCGGCGCCGTGCAGCAGGCGGCCGAGATCGCCGCGCTGGCGACGCTGGCGGGGTGCTGGCGGTGATCTTCCTGCGCCATCCGGCGGCCGCGGTCGCGCGCCGGCATCTGCTATGGCCGGCTCGACCTCGCGCCCGGCGCCCGGGGCGGCGGCCGAGATCGCCCGCGCGCTGGCGCTGCTGCCGCCCGTCGCCGCGATCCGCACCGGCCCGGCGCAGCCGCTGCCGCGCTCTGGCCGACCGCATCGCCGCGCGCGACGGCGTGGCCGCCATGGTCGACGACCGCCTGCAGGAGCTCGACTTCGGCGCCTGGGAAGGCCGCCGCTGGGCCGACATCGACCGCGCCGAGAGCGACGCATGGGCCGCCGACCCGTGGACCGTCGCGCCGCCCGGCGGCGAGACCTTCGCGCGCGCTCTCGGCCCGCGTCGGCGGCGGCGCTGGCCGAGGCCCCGCCGGACGCCGCCATCGTCACCCATGCCGGCGTCATCCGCGCCGCCCGCATGATCCTGGCGGGCGAGAGCTTCGCCGCCGTCTTCGCCGTGCCGGTGCCGCACTGCACGCCGCATCCGCCTGTCGCGCGAGGGCGGCGTGAGCGCCCGCGTCTCGCTGATCCTGGGCGGCGCGCGCTCGGGCAAATCGGCCCGCGCCCTGGCGCTGGCAACCGAGCTGCCCCGCACCTTCCTCGCCACCGCCGAGCCGCTCGACGTCGAGATGGCCGAGCGGATCGCCCGGCACCAGGCCGAGCGCGATGCCGAGCGCGGTGCCGGGCGCGATGCCGGGCGCGATGCCGGGCGCGGTGCCGGGCGCGGTGCGGGCTGGCGCCTGGTCGAGACGCCGCTCGACCTCGCGCCGGTGATCGCGGCGCACCGCGACGGCGCGCTGGTCGTCGACTGCCTGACGCTCTGGCTCTCGAACCTGATGCATGCCGGGCGCGACCCCGACGCCGAGACGGGCATGCTGGTCGACGCGCTCGGCGCCGCCGGGCGCGTGATCCTGGTCTCGAACGAGGTCGGCCTGTCGATCGCGCCCGAGAACGCGCTTGCCCGCGCCTTCCGCGACCATCAGGGCCGGCTGAACCAGCGCGTCGCCGCCGCCGCCGACCATGTCGAGTTCGTCGCCGCCGGCCTGCCCCTGCTGCTCAAGGGCTCGCCATGACGGCCGCCGTCATGCTGCAGGGCACCGGCTCGAACGTCGGCAAGTCGCTGCTGGTCGCCGGCCTCGCGCGCGCCTTCGCGCGGCGCGGCCTGCGGGTGCGGCCGTTCAAGCCGCAGAACATGTCGAACAACGCCGCCGTGACCGCCTACGGCGGCGAGATCGGCCGCGCCCAGGCGCTGCAGGCGCTGGCCTGCGGCGTCGAGCCGACGGTCGACATGAACCCGGTCCTGCTGAAGCCCGAGACCGACCGGGGCGCCCAGGTGATCCTGCGCGGGCAGCGCCTGGCGACGGTGCGCGCCCGCGACTATGCCGCGTTGAAGCCGCGTCTGCTGGCCGAGGTGGTGGCCAGCTTCCGCCGCCTTGCCGACGCCGACGGCGGGGCCGACCTGGTGCTGGTCGAGGGGGCGGGCTCGCCGGCCGAGATCAACCTGCGCGCCGGCGACATCGCCAATATGGGCTTCGCCGAGGCGGCCGGCGTGCCGGTGATCCTGGCCGGCGACATCGACCGGGGCGGCGTCATCGCCCAGCTGGTCGGCACGCACGCCGTTCTGCCGCCGGCCGACCGGGCGCGCATCGCGGGGTTCCTCGTCAACCGCTTCCGCGGCGACCCTGCGCTCTTCGACGACGGCTATGCCGAGATCGCCCGGCGCACCGGCTGGCGGGGCCTCGGCGTCGTGCCGTGGTTCGACGATGCGCACCTGCTGCCGGCCGAGGACGCGGCCGACATCCGGCCGAGCGCCGGCCGGCGCCGGGCCTCAGGATCGCCTGCCTGCGGCTTTCGCGCATCGCCAATTTCGACGACCTCGACCCGCTCGGCCAGTCGCCCGGCGTGAGCGGTCGAGATGGTGCCGCCCGGCCGGGCGCTGCCGGGCGATGCGGACCTGGTCATCCTGCCCGGCACCAAGTCGACGCGCGGCGACCTCGCATACCTGCGCGCGCAGGGCTGGGACATCGACCTTTCGCGCGCATGTCCGGCGCGGCGGCCGCGTGCTCGGCCTCTGCGGCGGCTATCAGCTGCTCGGCCGGCGCATCGCCGACCCGGACGGCATCGAGGGCGAGCCGGGCGCCGCGGCCGGCCTCGGCCTGCTGGACGTCGAGACCGAGATGCTGCCGGAAAAGCACGTCACCCGCGTGACGCGGCCGCCACCTCGCCACCGGCCTGCCGGTCGCCGGCTACGAGATCCACATCGGCCGCACGACGGGCCCCGACTGCGCCCGGCCGGTGCTGGAGATCGGCGGGCAGACCGGACGGCGCGACGTCGCCCGACGGCCGCGTCGCCGGCACCTATGTGCACGGCCTCTTTGCATCGGACGCCTTTCGCGCCGCCTGGCTGGCGGCTCTCGGCGCGCCGGCGCCCGCCTGGAGCTATGCCGGCACGGTCGACCGCACGCTCGACCGGCTGGCCGACCACCTCGAGGCGCATGCCGGGCTCGACGCCATTCTGGACATCGCCGGCCTGGCCGGCTGAGATCGCCCGGTACGGAACCGACAGCGAATCGGGGAACAGCTCATGCAACCGCTCCGCGGCGTCATCGCGCCCAACCTCACGCCCTTCAACGACGATCTGACGATCGCCGAGGGCGTCTATCTCGACCACGCCGAGTGGCTGCTGGCCGAGGGCTGCGTCGGCCTCGCCCCCTTCGGCACGACGGGCGAGGCGCTGTCGCTGGGCATCGACGAGCGCCTGGCGACGCTGGAGGCGATGGTCGACCGCGGCATCGACCCCGCGCGGCTGATCCCCGGCACCGGGCTGACCAGCCTGCCCGACACGGTGCGCCTGACCCGGCACGCCGCCGACCAGGGCTGCGCCGGCGCCATGATCCTGCCGCCCTTCTACTACAAGGGCGTGCCCGAGGACGGGCTCTACGACTATTTCGCATGGGCGATCGAGGCGGTCGACCGGCCGGGCCTGCCGATCTACCTCTACCACATCCCGCAGGTCGCCGGCGTCGGCATCCCGCCCGCCGTCGCCCGTCGGCTGTTCAAGGCATTTCCCGAGATCGTCGTCGGCATCAAGGACAGCTCCGGCGACTGGGAGAACACCAGGAAGCTGCTCGAGATCGACGGCTTCATCGTCTACCCGGCGCAGGAGACGACGCTGGCCGAGGGGCACCGGCTGGGCGCCATCGGGTGCATCTCGGCGACCGCGAACCTCAACCCGGCGGCCATCGCCCGGCTGATCGCGACAATCGAGGCCGGCGACACCGACCAGGGGCTCGAGGACGAAGTGAACGCCTTCCGCAAGCTGATCGCCGGCGCCGGCCCGATCCCGGCGCAGAAGGCGCTGCTGGCCCGCTGGACGGGCGATGCGCGCTGGGCGCGGCTCCGCCCGCCGCTGGCGTCGCTGTCGGCCGCCGCGGCGGCACGGCTGGCCGACGAGGTGGCCGCCCTGCCGGGCTATCGTCGACCCGCCGCGTGACACCTGCGCTGCCGGCGCCGCCTGCCGCCGGCCGGGTCGCGAGCGACGGCCAGCGAGCCGGACGGCCTGTCATCGTCGAAGGCGAGGAAGCATGGCGCGACGGCCGGACGGCAGGATGCCCGACTTCCTCGTGATCGGGGCGATGAAGGCGGGCACCACGAGCCTCCACGACCTGCTCGGCAGGCATCCCGACATCTTCATGTCCACCGAGAAGGAGCTGCGATATTTCGTCGTCGAGGCGAACTGGTCGCGCGGCGAAAGCTGGAACCGGGCGCAGTTCCGGACGGACCGGCCGCTCTGCGGCGAGAGCTCTCCGGCCTACACCAAGTTCCCCGAGTTCCACGGCGTGGCAGGGCGCATTGCCCGGCACCTGCCCGATGCGAGGCTCGTCTACGCGCTCCGCGAACCGGTCTCCCGGCTGATCTCGCACTATGTCCACCGCGTCAGCAACGGCAACGAGGTCCGGCCGATCGACGATGCCCTGCTCGACGCTTTCTATCTCGACCGGAGCCGCTATGGCCTGCAGCTCGAGCAGTACCTCGACGCAGGGTTCGGCCCGGAAGCGATCCACCTTCTCGAGGCCGAGGACCTGCGGCGGGACCGCGTCGGCGAGCTTGAGAGGCTGTTCGCGTTCCTCGGCGTGGATCGGAAACCGGCCGGGTCCATCCGGCTCGCCGATCGTCACCGCTCGCGCGACAAGAAGGTGCTGACGCCGACCGGGCGCAGGCTGGCGCCGACCGTGAACGCGCTGACGTCGCCGCTGCCGCGCTCGGCGGGATGGCACCTCGGGCGTCTGGCCCTCGCGCCGTTCAGCCGCGACGTGCCGTCGGTGGCGCCGCGGCCGGCGACGATCGAGGCCGCTCGCGAGGCGCTGGCGCCCGACATCGCGAGACTGCGACGCATCACCGGGCGCAGCTTCGCGAGCTGGTCCGTCTAGGCCAACGACGCATCCCGATCCCGGGAAACGGCAACTTTCGGCTTGCGGAGGATCGCCGCCTGCGGTTCCTTCGCGGTGCGGCGGTGCGCCGTGGAGGGGTCGGATGCCGAGGATCGCCACGTCCGCCGCTCTGGTCGTCTGGCTCGCCGCGGCCGGCAGCGCCGCCGGCGATGCTGTGCCGGAGGACGAGCGCGCGGGCTATTACTATCCGCCGATCACCTCCGAGGAGGTGTTCGTCCGCGATCTCATCCAGACGCCGCCGGCGGACCGCATCGTGCGGACGAACTTCATGACCGAGGTCACCAAGGCCCAGCTCGCCGCGCCCGAGACGCCGCGCTTCGCCGTATTCGCCAAGGGCGACGACGCCGAGCACATGATCATCATCGCGCTGGACGACCAGATCTTCCGCACGCTCTACCGCGCGCGGGCGCTGCTCGCCCAGCTGACCGCCAATGCGCGCGGCACCAAGTTCTTCGTCGACGCCAAGCTGCAGTTCACGGCGACCTGGTTCGACCTCGCCAAGATGCTGGGCTTCCGGGACATCGTGATCTCGGACGGCGCGACCTGGTCGCACCGGATCGCCCTGCAGTGATCCGCGCCTGACGCTTTCGGGCGAGCATGTGCCGCCCGCAAGCCAACGGGGCGGGCGGCGCTTCGCCTAGAACGCGGACCGGAAAAGCCGAACGGCACGGGCGGGAAGAGGTGCGATGGCAGCCGAGATCATCGACGGCAAGGCGGTGGCCGCCGATCTGCGCGCGCGGGTCGCCGCGCAGGTCGGCCGGCTGAAGGACGGGCACGGCATCGTGCCGGGCCTTGCCGTCGTGCTGGTCGGCGAGGACCCGGCCTCGCGAGGTCTATGTCCGCAACAAGGGCCGGGCGACCGTCGAGGCCGGCATGCAGTCCTTCGAGCACAAGCTCGACGCATCGACGCCCGAGGCCGAGCTGCTGGCGCTGGTCCGCCGGCTGAACGCGGACCCGGCGGTGCACGGCATCCTCGTCCAGCTGCCGCTGCCCGGCCATATGAACGCCGAGGCGCGTGATCAACGCGCTCGACCCCGCCAAGGACGTCGACGGCTTTCACATCTCGAATGTCGGCCTGCTCGGCACCGGGCAGAAGGCGATGGTGCCCTGCACGCCGCTCGGCTGCCTGATGCTGCTGCGCGCCCGGCTCGGCGATCTGTCCGGGCGCGAGGCGGTGGTCATCGGCCGCTCCAACATCGTCGGCAAGCCGATGCTGAACCTGCTGCTGCGCGACACCTGCACCGTCACGGTCGCGCATTCGCGCACCCGCGACCTCGCGAGGTCTGCCGCCGCGCCGAGATCGTCGTCGCCGCCGTCGGCCGGCCGGAGATGGTGCAGGGCGACTGGCTGCGGCCCGGCGCCACGGTGATCGACGTCGGCATCAACCGGATGCCGGCGCCGGAGAAGGGCGAGGGCAAGACGCGGCTCGTCGGCGACTGCCATTTCGACAGCTGCGTCGAGGTCGCCGGCGCCATCACGCCGGTCCCGGGCGGCGTCGGGCCGATGACCATCGCCTGCCTGCTGGCCAACACGCTGACCGCCTGCTGCCGCGCAAACGGCCTGCCCGAGCCCGAGGGGCTGACCGCCTGACGTCGGGCCTCAGGCGGACGAGAACGGAAGCTGCGCGATCAGGTCCAGTGCCGGCCCGGTCAGCACTGGGCCTGCGATCGTGACCGCCGCCAGCAGGAGGCGCTGGGAAAATCGAAGGCGAGCCCCGCCTCCTCGAGCACCTCGCGAAACCTGGTCGGCGCCGGTGCATTTCGGCAGCGCGCCGCGTCGAGCCGGATCGAGGCCGACCACCGGCACCGTCACGATGACGAGGCGTCAGCGAATGGATCAGTCCCGGTAAAGCGCCGAGGACGAGCGCCACGCTCTCCAGCGGCGCCCGGGCCTCCGGCGTGACCAGCGCCGACGACCAGGTGGAGCAGCCCATGCGTCGTCGCGACCGCGAGAACCAGGACGAGCGACCCGAGGACGAGCGCTCCCTGAACCAGCACGGCGCGAACTGCGGGCGAGATCCGACGCATCGGGCGGCCGCGTGCCGACCGACAGCGCTCCGAAGAGGACGAGCAGCACGCCGCCCGCGGCCATCCCCGCCGCGACGACACATCGACCCAGTCGAAGGCCGCCGCCCAGGTGCCACAGGTCAGGAACGGATACCGGTCGTCCGCCGCGGCGGTCATGGAGAATGCGCTCGGCGGCGAGCAGCCGGATCGGAGTGCGACTGTTCGGAGAGCAGGCCGGCAGCCGCCGCGATGAGTGCGGCGCAGACACCGGTGATCGAGCCACGGACCGGATGCGCCGCGCCGTACGTCGGCCAGCCCGCAGGCCGCGAAGACCACGACCGGCGCTGCCAGGAAGATCAGCAGCGATGCGGGGACCGCAAACGCATATCGGGCGCGCAGATCGTCGGCAAGGATCGCCGCGAGGTCGCCAGGGGCGGCGCCCGAGGCCGGCCCGATCCACCTGAACGGGAACGCCAGTTCCTTCATCGTCGGCAGCTGCGAAAGCACGCGCTCTCGGGCGTCCGGCAGCGCGTCGCAATCGCGGAATCCGACCCAGGCCATCTGCGTGGCATCGGGCGTCAGACCGTTCACCGTCCAGGCGACGACGAGGAAGATCGCCGGCATCGACAGCAGTATCGCCGCCGTCATGCCGTTCCGGACGAGCCTGGTCGCGACCGACGCCCATGCGATCCCCACGAACCGAACCCCGGGCGCGATCCTCGCGCGGATGGAATCCGACGGCAAGCGGTTCCGGGCGCGCGCGCTCAGCGCGTCAGCGCGTCAGCGCGCAGCGCTGCAGCGGGGTGATGCGCCCGCCGGTCAGGAACGCCATCGCCTCACGCCCGACCAATCCGTCAAAAGCCGGGTCGCGGATATCGAGCCCGCCGGTATAGGTGCCGAAGGCCGGCAGGATCAGCCGCGCCCCGCCGGCCAGGAAGCAGGCGCGGGCGATCGGCTGGCCGCGCAGGCAGAGCCGCGCCTTCGGGTGGTAGTGCGCGCTGACCTCGCCGATGGCGTCGCCGCAGGCGCCCCGTCCGAAAGCCGGCCCGAAACCGGGGTCGGCGACATGCCGGAAGACCAGCGGCCCCTCGGACCAGCTCCGCCCGGTGGCTGCCGGGCAGCGCGGCCGGCCCCGGATCGTGGTTGCCGGCGATCCAGATCCAGCGCCGGCCGGCGGCGAGCCGCATCAGGCGCAGGGCGACTCTCGTCGCCGAGCCCGTTCGCCGCCGCCATGTCGTCGAAGCTGTCGCCCAGCAGCAGGACGGTCCGCGGCTTCAGCCGGTCGACCTCGCCGGCCAGCCGGTCCAGCGTCTCGGCCGTCTCGTAGGGCGGCAGCAGCGCGCCACCCAGGCGTGCCGCCCGCTCGGCCCGCCCGAGATGCATGTCGCCGGCCGCCATCAGCCCGCGCTCGGGCCACCAGAGCACGCCCGACGGCAGCAGCGACAGCCGCGCGCCGGCCAGCACGATCTGCTTCGTGTTCATGGCTTGTTCCTAGCCGCCCCGCGTCGCGACGCCAAGCAAAGAAAAAGCCCCGGCCACCGGCCGGAGCTCGTTCAGGGCAGCGGTGGTCAGGCCGCGGCGACGGCGCGCCTGGTCATCACGCCGATCAGGTGCGCGCGGTATTCCGGCGACCCGTGAATGTCGCCGATCATGCCCTCGGCGGGGTGCGCCAGATCCTTGATCGCGTCCGGGCTGAAGGTCGAGCCCAGCGCCTGCTCGGCCTCGGTCCAGCGGAAGACGCCGCTCTCGGACGCGCCGGTCACGGCGACGCGCACGGCACCCTGGAACTTGGCGAGGAAGACGCCGACCAGCGGAAAGCGCGAGGCCGGCTGCGGGAACTTCTGGTAGTTGCCCTTCTCCAGCTGCCCGAGGCTCTGGTCGCCGCGCCCGGAATTGCCGTTCACCGATGGGAAGACGATCTCGGTCACGATCTCGCCCTCTTCCAGCGCGGTGGTGAACATGCCCTGGAAGAACTCGCCGGCCGGGATCGTCCGCGCATTGGTGACGATCTCGGCGCCCAGCGCCAGCGCCGCCGCCGGATAGCAGGCCGCCGGGTCGTTGTTGGCGATGCTGCCGCCGATCGTGCCGCGGTTGCGGACCTGCGGGTCGCCGATCTTGCCGGCCAGCCCCTGCAGGCCCGGGATCGCCGCCGTCACCTCCGACGTCGCGATCGCCCCGTGCCGCGCCCCGGCGCCGATGTGCACGGCGCCGCCGCGGTCCATCATGATCTCGCCGTTCAGCGCGCCCATCAGGTCGACCAGCTTCGTCGGCTGCGCCAGCCGCGCCTTCAGCGTCGGAATCAGCGTCTGCCCGCCGGCGATCGCCATCGCGTCCTCGGATTGCAGCGCCGCCACCGCCTCGTCGATCGAGCGCGGCTTGACGTATTCGAAATCGTACATTCCCTCGTCTCCCTATCCGGCCCTCCTCGGCCCGCATCGACGGCGGGCGCCTCTTCCCCGTTGCGGGGAAGAGTTCGGCGAGGGCGTGTTCAGTGCGGCGCCTGCATCGCCTCCCAGACCCGGCGCGGCGTCAGCGGCATGTCGAGATGCGTGATCCCGCGATCGGCCAGCGCGTCGATCACGGCGTTGACCAGCGCCGGCGGCGAGCCGATGGCGCCGGCCTCGCCGCAGCCCTTGATGCCGAGCGGATTGCCCGGGCAGAGCGTCTCGTGCGTCGATACCTTGAAGAACGGCAGATCGCTCTGCCCGCGGCATCGCATAGTCCATGTAGCGAGCCGCTCAGCGGCTGGCCGTCACCGTCGTAGACGGCGTGCTCCATCAGCGCCTGGCCCAGGCCCTGGGCGATCCCGCCATGCACCTGTCCCTCGACGATCATCGGGTTGATGACGCGCCCGAAATCATCGGCCGCGACAAAGCCCACGACCTCGACGACGCCCGTCTCGGGGTCGACCTCGACCTCGCAGATGTAGGCGCCGGCCGGGAAGGTGAAATTCGTCGGGTCGTAGAAGGCGCCCTCCTTCAGCCCGGGCTCCATGCCGGCCGGCAGGTTGTGCCCCGTATAGGCGGCAAGGCCGATCTCGTGCCAGCCCATCTGCTTGTCGGTCCCGGCGACCTTCGCCATGCCGTCCTCGATGACGATGTCGGACTCGGACGCTTCGAGGGCGTGCGCCGCGATCTTCTTGGCCTTTGCCTCGACCTTGTCCAGCGCCTTGACGATCGCCGAGAGGCCGACGGCGCCCGAGCGGGACCCGTAGGTGCCCATGCCGAACTGCACCGTGTCGGTGTCGCCATGCACGATGCGGATGTTCTCCATCGGCAGGCCGAAGCGCGCCGCCACCACCTGCGCGAAGGTCGTCTCGTGCCCCTGCCCGTGGCTGTGACTGCCCGTCAGCACCTCGATCGTGCCGACCGGGTTGACGCGCACCTCGGCCGATTCCCACAGCCCGACGCCGGCGCCGAGCGAGCCGACCGCCGCCGAGGGCGCGATGCCGCAGGCCTCGATATAGCAGGAATAGCCGATGCCGCGCTTCTTGCCGCGCGCTTCCGCCTCGGCGCGGCGCGCCGGGAAGCCGGCAACGTCGGCGGCGGCCCGCGCCGCATCCAGCGTCGCCGAGAAATCGCCCGCGTCATAGTTCATGATGACGGGCGTCTGGTGCGGGAACTCGGTGATGAAGTTCTGCCGCCGCAGCTCGGCCGGGTCGACGCCCAGCTCGCGCGCCGCCTTCTCCATCAGCCGCTCGATCAGATAGCAGGCCTCGGGCCGGCCGGCGCCGCGATAGGCGTCGACCGGCACCGTGTTGGTGTAGACCGCCTTCACGTTGCCGTAGATGGCCGGGATCTTGTACTGACCGGACAGCAGCGTGGCGTAGAGGTATGTCGGCACGCGAGGACGAGAACAGCGACATGTAGGCGCCGAAGTTCGCCAGCGTCTCGACCTTCAGGCCCGTGATCCGGTTGTCCGCGTCGAAGCGCCAGCTTCGCGTTGCTGACGTGGTCGCGGCCGTGCGCGTCGGTCATGAACGCCTCCGAGCGGTCGGCCGTCCACTTGACGGGCACGCCCGTCTTCTCGCCGCCCACAGGCAGACGACCTCCTCCGGATAGATGTAGATCTTCGAGCCGAAGCCGCCGCCGACATCGGGCGCGATGACGCGCAGCTTGTGCTCGGGCGCGAGTTGTAGAAGGCCGACAGCACCAGCCGCGCGACATGCGGGTTCTGGCTGGTCGTGTAGCAGCGTTAGGTCGTCGGCGCCGGGTCGTAGACCGCCATGGCGGCGCGCGGCTCGATCGGCGTTCGGCGCGAGGCGGTTGTTGTCAGCTCGATCTCGGTGACATGGGCGGCGCCCGGCGATCGCCGCGTCGACGGCGCGCCGCGTCGCCGATCTCCCAGTCGAAGACAGAGTTGCCGGGCGCCTCGTCGTGGATCTGCGGCGCGCCCTGCTCCAGCGCCCCGGCGACGTCGGTCGACGACGGCCGGCAGTTCCTCGTAGTCGACGTCGACCAGCTCGGCGGCGTCGCGCGCCCGGCGCTGGCTGTCGGCGATGACGACGGCGACCGCGTCGCCGACATAGCGGACAACTCGGTCGCGAGCGCCGACCAGGCGCCCATCTTCATCGCCGAGCCGTCCTTCGACTTGACCGCCCAGCCGCAGATCAGGTTGCCGATGCCGTCGCCGGTCAGCTGCTTGCCGTCATAGACGGCGACGACGCCCGGCGCCGCCTCGGCCGCCGACTTGTCGATGCGCGTGATCCGCGCATGCCCGTGCGGGCTGCGCACGAAGGCCGCGTGGTGCAGGCCGCGGCACGTTGAAGTCGTCGGTGTACCGCCCCCGCCCGGTCAGTGAAGCGCCGGTCCTCGCGTGCGCTTGACGCGGCGCGCCGATCCCCATGTCGTTGGGCATCTGATCCTCCCCTCCCTTTGGCTGCGGTCCGCCCCTCGTTCGACGGGTCGGCGGCGCCCGCGCTGGCTCGTTCAGGCGCCTGGCCGCGGCGGCCGCCTGGATCGACTTGACGATGTTGTGGTAGCCGGTGCAGCGGCAGATATTGCCCTCCAGCCACTCGCGGATCTCGTGCTCGGACGGGCTCTGGTTGTCGCTTCAGCAGGTCCGCCGCCGACATCACCATGCCCGGCGTGCAGAAGCCGCACTGCAGCCCGTGATTGTCCTGGAACGCCTGCTGGATGACGCCGAGGCAGCCGTCGGCGTTGGCCATGCCCTCGATCGTCTTGACCTCGGCGCCCTCGCAGGCGGCGGCGAAGATCGTGCAGGATTTGATGCGTCGCCGTTCACGTGGACGACGCAGGCGCCGCACTGGCTGGTGTCGCAGCCGACATGCGTGCCGGTCAGGCCCAGGTTCTCGCGCAGGAACTGCACCAGCAGCGTGCGGCCCTCGACCTCGCCGCTGACGGACTTGCCGTTCACGGTCATGGAAACGGATGGCATTCGTCTCTCCCTGGATCTCGTTCGGGTCGCCTGCCCTCGACGCAGCGTCAGCCGAAAAGGCGGGCCCACCAGCTCTTCTTCTGCGCGCCGCGGGCATGTTCCTTGGCGCGCGCGCTCGTCCTGCACCTCGGCCCTGACGGTTCCCGACGAAGCGTCCCGCGCCGCGCCGGCGATCGGCGACGGTGCGGCCCGCCGAGCAGTCGCCGCCGTCTTCCCGCTCGTGCACCGCGTCCTCGATCCGCTGCGTCTCGCGGCGCGTCGCGCTCTTCGGCCGGCTCCGCCGGGTCGGGCGTGCCAGCCCCGGCGCCGCGATCGGCGGCGCGGTTCCGCTGCGCCTGCTGTTCCCGGATCCGGCGCGTGCCGGCGTTCATGTCGTCGATCGTGCCCTGCAGCTTCGCCGCCGACGCCTCCCAGCTTCCTGGCCGGCATCGGCGCCGCTCGCGGCGTTGCCGTCCGGCGTGCCGCCGCCGCCGCCCGTTCCGTCCGTATCCTCGACGCGCGCCTTGAAGCGGTCGAAGAAGTCGTCGGCCATCTTCTTGGCAAAGCCGTCGATCAGCCGGCTGCCCAGCTGCGCCAGCTTGCCCGTTACCTTGGCGTCGACGTCGTAGGCGAGCTTGGTCCCCTCGGGCACCTCCTCCAGCCTGACCGACGCGCCACCCGAGGCGCCGCCGGCGGCGCCGCCCTTGCCCTTGCCGCTGATCCGGTAGCTCTCGCCCTCGACGATGTCGGTCAGCTCGACCGCGCCGTTGAAGGTCGCCTTCACCGGCCCGACCTTCTGCGTCACCTTGGCCTCGAACTCGGTCGGCGAGGTCTTCTCCATCTCCTGGCAGCCGGGAATGCAGTCCTTCAGCACGTCCGGGTCGTTCAGCGCCGCCCAGACCCTGGAGCGGTCCGCCGCGATCGTCCGCTCGCCCGACATCTGCATGGGAGCCCCCCGCCTGCTGCTTCGTCGCGGCGGATCGTAACGCCAAATTCGCCCGCGGCAACACCCGTGTGGATCGACGCTTGCGCGACCTGCTCGCGCCGGCCGCAGTTGCCCGGCCCGATGACGCACGCCGCCTGCTTCCCGCCGCCCGCCTCGCGGCGCCGGCAGCCGGGCCGAAGCGCAGCGTCTCCGAGCCGTTCGGCAGAGCATGCGCATGGGTGCCCGGCGCGATGCCGGGCGCGCGAACGTCGTCTGCGCGGCATGACCGCTTGACCCCGCCCCCCGGCGGCGCGACCGTCCGGCACTGCGAACCGGAGATGGCGATGCTGACGATCTGGGGCGGGCGACCTCGCTGAACGTCCAGGCGGTGATGTGGACGGTCGCCGAGCTCGGCCTGGCCCACCGCCGCGTCGACTGGGGCGGCCGCTTCGGCGGCAATGACGACCTCGACTACCGGTCGATGAACCCGAACGGGCTGATCCCGACCATGCGCGACGGCGAGACCGTCATCTGGGAAAGCCCGGCGATCGTGCGCTATCTCGGCGCGCGCTACGGCCGGGGCGATTTCTGGCCCGAGGACCCCGCCGTCCGCGCACCGCTCGACATGTGGGCGGAATGGGCGCGCAGCAGCGTCTATCCGGCGCTCGGCCGCATCTTCATGCAGCTCGTGCGCACGCGCGAGGCCAAGCGCGACATGACCGAGGTCGCCGCCGGCGCCGAGGCGCTGATCGCGCTCCTGCCCATGCTCGAGGCGCGCATCGGCGACGGGCCGTGGCTGTGCGGCGAGCGGCCCTGCTTCGCCGACGTGATGGTCGGCCACCTGCTCTACCGCTACATGACGCTCGACTTCGTCAAGGGTCCGACGCCGGCCATCGACGCCTGGTACCGGCGCCTGTCCGACCGGCCGGCCTATCGCGACCACGTCATGGTCTCCTACGAAAGCCTGCGCCCGGACTGAACCCGCCTTGTGACGGAGCCGCTCGGCGAGATGCGACACCGACCTCGGGTCGAGGATGGCGGCGGCAGGCCGGCGCAGTGCCTGCCCGTCACACTTCGCCATGCCGGTCGACGCGCCAAAGGCAAAGCGCCGTGCCACCGAGCGCTTCGGCGCCCGCGTCGTGCTGACCGAGCATGGCGACCGCCCGCGCGAGGAGGTGGCGAGCGCCAGGGCCAAGGAGATCGCCACGTCTCCTTCGCCGACTTCCAGCGCCACCTCGCGGCGCTCTGAGAAGCCCGCCCTCGCGCCGGTCGCCCGGGGCTAGTCCACGGCGATGAACGGGTAGAACGTAATCAGGTGAAGGCTGTGCGGGCGCTCGCGGAACTTTTGCATGAACAGCCTGACATGATGCGCCTTGGCCCGCCCCCTCTGGTCCCGGCAGTCGAATTCGCCGAGCAGGATCGGCCGCGAACTCGTCCGGCACGGAGGGGAACATGGTCCCGTCGTCCCGCAAGTCGAAATCGCGCACGAAGGGCTGGCCGCCCAGCGACGTGATCGCCTGCGACAGGAGCTCGGCACAGCTGTGGATATCGAGGAAGGCCGCGCGCCAGAAGATCTTGCCGTGATAGCGGCCGTCCGGGTCCGGCTGCTCCATCCTTTCCGCCAGCGCCAGCCGCGAGATCTCGACATGCATGGCCTTGGTATGGCCCGCATGGCCGCCGCCATGGCCCGGCAGGTTCTCCGAGTATTCGATGACCGTGCGCGCCTGACCGGGAGTCATCACCAGAGGCATCTGAAACAACCCTCATTGCGAAATGCTTCGCAGTATACCGCCACTTCCGGTGCTGCGCCACGCGTCGCCACCAGTGCAGGTAGCGAGTGATCTGTCCGGTTCAGGAAGCGCGCGAAGTGTCCGGTTTCTGAATTCCTCCGCGAGGTCATGGAGGGGCGAGGATGGGCCGGGCGCGGGTGCTGGAGGAGATCCGCGTGAACCGGCCAGCCTGACGCGTCGGCTGCACGCCACGTCGCCGCCTGCCGGACAGGCGCGGCGCGCTCGGCGGCCCTTCCGACCGCCGTCGCGGGGCGCCCGTCGCAAGCCGGCACTGGACGGCGCTTGCGCGGGACTGCATGGTCGCGCCCGGGAGGAGAAATGCGACCGAACATCCTGATCCTGATGGTCGACCAGCTGGCCGGCACGCTCTGGCCGGACGGGCCGGCCGCCTGGCTGCACGCGCCCAACCTCCGCCGGCTGGCCGGGCGCTCGGCGCGCTTCGCCAACACCTACACCGCCTCGCCGCTCTGCGCGCCTGGGCGTGCCAGCTTCATGTCGGGCCAGCTGCCGCGCCGGACGCGGGTCTACGACAACGCCGCCGAGTTCGCCTCGGCCATCCCGACATATGCCCACCACCTGCGCCGCGCCGGCTACCGCACGGTGCTGTCGGGCAAGATGCACTTCGTCGGCCCGGACCAGCTGCACGGGCTGGAGGAGCGGCTGACCACCGACATCTACCCCGCCGATTTCGGCTGGACGCCCGACTGGCGCCGCCCTGGCGAGCGCATCGACTGGTGGTACCACAACCTCGGCTCGGTGACCGGCGCCGGCGTGGCCGAGATCACCAACCAGCTGGAATACGACGACGAGGTCGCCTTCAGCGCCGTGCAGCGCATCTACGACTTCGCCCGCACCGCCGGCACGCCCGGCGACGCCCCCTGGTGCCTGACCGTCAGCTTCACCCACCCGCACGATCCTTACGTCGCGCGACGCCGGCACTGGGACCTCTACGATGGCTGCGAGCACCTGGCGCCCGAGGTACCCGCCCTCCCCTACGAGGCCCACGACCCGCACAGCCGGCGCCTGCTCGACGCCTGCGAGTGGCGCGCCTTCGACATCACGCCCGAGCACGTCGCCCGCGCCCGGCGCGGCTATTTCGCCGCGATCAGCTATGTCGACGACAAGATCGGCGAGGTGCTGGCCGCGCTGGAGGCCACCCGGCAGGAGGCCGCCATCGTCTTCCTCTCGGACCATGGCGACATGCTGGGCGAGCGCGGCCTGTGGTTCAAGATGAGCTTCTACGACGGCTCGGCCCGCGTGCCGCTGACGATCGCAGCCCCCGGCCTGGCCGCCGGCCGGGTCGACGCGCCGGTCTCGACCCTCGACGTCCTGCCGACCCTGGCCGAGCTCGCCGGCGTGCCGATGGACGAGGTGATGCCCTGGACGGACGGCTGCTCGCTGATGGCGCTGGCGAATGGCGGGCAGCGCACCGAGCCGGTGGCGATGGAGTACGCCGCCGAGGGCTCGATCGCCCCCCTGGTGGCGCTGCGCCAGGGCCGCTGGAAGCACGTCCGCTGCGCCGCCGACCCCGACCAGCTCTTCGACCTCGAGGCGGACCCGCACGAGCTGACCGACCTTGCCCCCGACCCGGCGCACGCCGGAACGCTGGCCCGGCTGCGCGCCGCCAGCGAGGCGCGCTGGGACCTCGCGGCCTTCGACGCCGAGGTCCGGCAAAGCCAGGCGGCCCGCCACGTCGTCTACGAGGCGTTGCGCAACGGCGCCTACTATCCATGGGATTTCCAGCCGCTGCGGCTCGCTTCCGAGCGCTACATGCGCAACCATATGGACCTGAACGTGCTGGAAGAGCAGAAGCGCTTTCCGCGGGGCGAATAGCGCCCGCCGCGACGCGGGCGCCCGCCGGGTGCCCGAAAGGGGAGAGAACCGATGATCATCGTGCACGGCCGCGCCACCTCGTCCAATGTCCAGATCGTCATGTGGGCGATCGGCGAGCTGGGGCTGGAGTACGACCGCCGCGATGTCGGCGGCCAGTACGGCGGCACCGACACGCCGGAATACCGCGCCATGAACCCGAACGGCCGAGTGCCGACCATCCAGGACGACGCCCTCACCATGTTCGAGTTGCCCGCCATCCTGCGCTATCTCTCCGGCGCCTATGGCAGCGACCCGTTCTGGCCGGACGACCTCAAGCGTCGCGCCGAGCTCGACATGTGGGCCGAGTGGACCAAGAGCTCGGTCTGCACGGCCTTCGCCAACGACATCTTCTGGCCGCTGATCCGCACCCGCGCCGCCGACCGCGACCCGCGCCAGGTGGCGCGCGGCGAGGCCGAGCTGGCCCGCCTGGCGCCGATGGCCGACCGGCGGATCGGCAAGGGGCCGTGGCTGGCGGGCGAGGACTTCACCTTCGCCGACATCATGCTCGGCCACATCCTCTACCGCTATTTCGACGTCGACTTCGCCCGCGTGCCGACGCCGAACCTCGAGGCCTATTACAGGCGCTGCACCGAGCGTCCGGCCTATGCCGAGCACGTCATGGTCAGCTACGACTCCCTCCGCGTCGCCTGAGCCGCCGGAGCAGGACGGGCGCATGACGGCAGGCATCCCTCCGCCCTCCGACCGAGGGCCAGCGTCGATGCAGGCCGACTATGTCATCGTCGGATCGGGCTCGGCCGGCTCGGCCATGGCGTCGCGGCTGTCCGAGGCCGGCGCCTCGGTGCTGGTGCTGGAATATGGCGGCATCCGACTGGGGGCCGCTGATCCAGATGCCGGGCGGCGCTCAGCTATCCGCTGAACATGGCCCGCTACGACTGGGGCTATCTGACCGAGCCCGAGCCGCATCTGGGCGGCCGCCGGCTGGTCTGCCCGCGCGGCAAGGTCGTCGGCGGCTCGTCGTCGATCAACGGCATGGTCTATGTCCGCGGCCACCCGCGCGACTTCGACCACTGGGCCGAGGCCGGCGCCACCGGCTGGTCCTTCGCCGACGTCGCGCCCTATTTCGAGCGCATGGAAAGCTGGCACGCGGCCACCGACGCGGCAGGCGGACCGGCGGGCGAGCCCGGCTGGCGCGGCACCGCCGGTCCCCTGCACGTCACCCGCGGCCGCGATGAAAACCCCCTGCTCCTCGCCTTCATCGAGGCCGGGCGCCAGGCCGGCTTCGAGCTGACGCCGGACTATAACGGCGCCAAGCAGGAGGGCTTCGGGCGCATGGAGATGACCGTCTGGCAGGGCCGTCGCTGGTCCGCCGCCAGCGCCTATCTCAAGCCGGCGCTGCAGCGCCCGAACTGCGACATGCTGCGCTGCCTTGCCCGCCGCGTCGTCGTCGAGAACGGCCGCGCCGCCGGCGTCGAGATCGCCCGCGGCGACCGGATCGAGTTCGTGCGGGCCAACCGCGAGGTGATCCTCGCCGCCTCGTCGATCAACTCGCCCAAGCTGCTGATGCTCAGCGGCATCGGCCCCGCCGCGGAGCTCGCCGAGCACGCCATCCCGGTCGTCGCCGACCGGCCGGGCGTCGGGCAGAACCTGCAGGACCATCTCGAGCTCTATGTCCAGCAGGCCTGCACCCAGCCGGTCACGCTCTACCGCTACTGGAGCCTCTTGGGCAAAGCCTGGGTGGGGCTGCGCTGGCTGCTGTCCAAGCAGGGTCCCGGCGCCTCGAACCAGTTCCACGCGGCCGCCTTCCTGCGCTCGGCCGCGGGCGTCGACTATCCGGACATCCAGTACCACTTCCTGCCGATTGCCGTGCGCTATGACGGCAAGGCGGCCCTCAGGGGGCACGGCTTCCAGGCGCATGTCGGGCCGATGCGCTCGGCCTCGCGCGGCGCGGATCCGGCTGGCATCCGCCGACCCGGCCGACCCGCCCCGCATACTCTTCAATTACATGAGCGATCCGCAGGACTGGGTCGACTTCCGCCACTGCATCCGGCTGACGCGCGAGATCTTCGCTCAAGCAGCCTTCGACGCCTATCGCGGTGCCGAGATCGCCCCCGGCGAGGCGGCGCAGACGGACGACGAGCTCGACGCCTTCGTCCGCGAGCACGTCGAGAGCGCCTACCATCCCTGCGGCACCTGCCGGATGGGGCGCACCGACGACCCCTCTGCCGTCGTCGACCCGGAATGCCGCGTGATCGGCATCGACGGGCTGCGCGTCGCCGACAGCTCGGTCTTCCCGCGCATCACCAACGGCAACACCAACGCGCCGGCCATCATGGTCGGCGAGAAGGCGTCCGACCACATCCTCGGCCGCGCGCCCTTGGCCGCTGCAAACCGGGAACCGTGGATCAACCCACGCTGGCAGGTCTCGGATCGATAACGCCTGCACCCGTCAACAGCGGAACCCCGTCCCCGCCCAGACCGACCGGGCGATCTCAGCCGGCCGGCCGCCCGCCTATCCGGCCGGATCGGATTCCGCTAGGGTCTCCCCCCGACGCCGATGATCGAGGAGATATCTATGCAATCAGACAGCTTTCGGATTCGGTACGCAGATCCGCAAGTCCCCCTATTTCGACGCGACGGTCCGGTGGGGTGCTCAGGGGTTTTCAGTGTACAACCACATGTACATACCGCGCGATTTCGGCGATCCCGAGCAAAACTTCTGGAACCTGGTGAACGATGCGATCCTGTGCGACGTGGCGGTCGAGCGTCAGGTCGAAATCACCGGCCCGGATGCCGCCAAGTTCACCCAGATGCTGACGCCGCGCAATCTATCGAAACTGTCCGTCGGGCAGTGCAAATACATCCTGATCACGAATGCCGAAGGCGGCCTCCTGAACGACCCGATCCTGCTGCGGCTGGGAGAAAATCACTTCTGGATATCGCTTGCCGACAGCGACATCCTGCTTTGGGCGCAGGGCGTGGCCGTGCATTCGGGCATGGACGTGACGATCCGCGAACCGGATGTGTCCCCGCTGCAGCTGCAGGGTCCGAAGTCCGGTGACGTGATGAAGGCGCTGTTTGGCGAAAGCATCATGGACCTGCGCTATTACTGGCTGCGCGAGGTGGAACTGGACGGCATTCCGCTGGTCGTATCGCGCACCGGCTGGTCCAGCGAACTCGGCTATGAACTCTACCTCCGGGACGGGTCCCGCGGCGACGAGTTGTGGGAAAGGATCATGGCTGCAGGGGCGCCATTCGGGCTGAAACCCGGCCACACCTCGTCCATCCGACGCATCGAGGGCGGCATGCTCTCGTATCATGCGGACGCGGATATCGGCACGAACCCCTTCGAGCTGGGCATGGACAGGCTGGTCGATCTCGATATGCAGGCCGAATTCATCGGCAAGGACGCGTTGCGCCGCATCCGTGACAACGGCGTGAGCCGCAAGCAGGTCGGCCTGCGCATCGAAGGTGCGCCGCTGAAGGGGCCGAACACGACCTTCTGGCCCATCAGCAAGGACGGCGACACCGTCGGCAAAGTCACGTCAGCCGTCCATTCCCCGCGGCTTCGAGCAGAACATCGCCTTGGCGATGGTCTCGGCAGACTGTGCCGAAATCGGTACCGAGGTCGACGTGGCGATGCCGTCCGGCCCGGTCCGGGCCGCCATCGTGGAACGGCCTTTCTTCGATCCCAAGAAGAAAATCGCCGCTGCCTGACTACCTCGGCCAGCCCAGGGACCAGAACGTCCGGCCTTCTATCGAGCTCCATCTTCCGCGCCCCGAGCCGATCCGGGCGGCGATCTCTCCCCGGTTCGGGCTCGCCGTCGTCATCTGCCTTCGCACCGACGATCTCTCCGGCGTCCGATCTCTCCGGCGTCGGCTGCGCTTTGCAACATCCCGCGCGGCTGCTAAACCGCCGCGGGCAGTCGGGAATCCAGCGGGGGACGGGCGCGTGATCGAAGACACCATGCACCTGATCGCCGGGAACGCGAACCGCCCTCTGGCGGAAGCGATGACGCGCCGCATCTCGGTCTACCAGGGCAAGAAGGTCAAGCTGACCAGCGCCCGCGTCGAGCGCTTCAACGACAGCGAGATCTTCGTCGAGATCTACGACAACGTGCGCGGCCAGGACGTCTTCATCATCCAGCCGACATCGTCGCCGGCCAACGACAACCTGATGGAGCTGCTGATCATGACCGATGCGCTGAAGCGCGCATCGGCCAAGCGGATCACCGCCGTCATGCCCTATTTCGGTTATGCAAGGCAGGACCGGAAGACCGCCGCCCGCACGCCGATCACCGCCAAGCTGGTCGCCGACCTGGTCCAGCAGGCCGGCGTCACGCGGGTGCTGACGATGGATCTGCACGCCGGCCAGATCCAGGGCTTCTTCGACATACCGACCGACAACCTCTACGCCGCGCCGGTCTTCGCCCTCGACCTCAAGCACCACATGGCGGGACTCGAGAACGTCACTGTGGTCTCGCCGGATGTCGGCGGGGTGCTCCGCGCCCGCGACCTCGCCAAGCGCCTCAATGCCGGGCTCGCCATCGTCGACAAGCGCCGCGTCCGCGCCGGCGAGATCGAATCGATGACCGTCATCGGCGAGGTCGAGGGGCGCATCTGCGTCATCGTCGACGACATCTGCGACACGGCCGGCACGCTGGTCCGCGCCGCCGAACTGCTGATGGAGAAGGGCGCCGCCGAGGTGCATGCCTATATCAGCCATGGCGTGCTCTCGGACCCGGCCGTCGAGCGGGTGACCGGCTCGGTCCTGAAGTCGCTGGTCACCACCGACTCGATCGAGCCCCGGCCCGAAGTCAAGGCGACGCCGAACATCCGCATCGTCTCGATCGCGCCGCTGTTCGCCCAGGCGATCCTGAACGTCAAGAACGACACCTCGGTCTCCAGCCTCTTCGACGAGGAGATGCTGGGCCCGATCTACGAGGCGTTCTATAAATTCGACTGAGCCCGCTCGTCCCTCCGCCGAGACCGCGGCGGAACCCGTCAGACTTCCCTCCGTTGACAGGACGACGCGCGGTGCGCCGCGGGCGTCCGCGCGCCACCAAACAGGTACGCACAGTATGGAGGACACTGGATGAGACCCGCCACGAAAAGCCTTTTCGCCGGGGTGACGGCCGCCGCCCTGCTGGGCGGCACGGCGCTCGCCCAGCAGGTGATCCTCGTCCCGCAGGGCCAGGGGCCGGCAGGCGCCCAGCAGTTCATCCTGGTGCCGATCCCCCAGGATCAGGCACAAGCGGGCGCCGACCAGAGCCAAGGCGCCGGCCAGCAGCAGCAGGGCGCCCAGCAGCAGCAGGGCACCGGCCAGCAGCAGCAGGGCACCGGCCAGCAGGGCCAGGCGGCGCGTCAGCAGCAGATGCGCGACCGCGCCGAGACGATGGCGATGGACTTCTATCGTCGCGGCTATCAGCGCGGCGTCGTCGACGCGCAGAGCACCTCGGGCACCCAGATCGACCCGGCAGCCATGGAGCAAATCGGCCGCGAGCTGTTCGAGCGCGGCTACATGCTCGGCATGATGCAGGCACGCGCCCACATGGCGGGCGGACAGATGCCGTCGCCGGGAGACACCGCGCAGTCCGATGCCGGTCAGACGGGCTCGCAGGCCGATGCCGGGTCCACTGCCGGGCAGACCGGCCAGCAGTCTGACTCGCAGGCGCAGCAGGCTCAGGCGCAGGAGACCTCGGGGCAGCAGACCGCCCAGCAGCAGACCGGCCAGCAGCAGGGCGGCCAGCAGCTCGTCGAGACGCACCTCGCGACGGGACAATCCGGCTTCCCCGACGCGACGATCACCGTCGACAGCAGCCAGGACCGCGGGCAGTATCTCGTCGATGACAACGATCGCGCCGTCTATCTCTTCACGGCCGACAAACAGGCGCAGGGCGACGCGCAGAAGGCGACCAGCACCTGCTACGACGACTGCGCCAAGACATGGCCGCCCGTGCTGACCCAGAGCTCGGAGGTCCGCGGCGTGGGCGACGTCAAGTCGGACATGCTGAGCACGATCAAGCGCAAGGACGGCACGACGCAGGTCACCTACAACGGCTGGCCGCTCTACTACTATGTCGAGGACGAAGGTCAGGCCGAGACGAAGGGCCAGGACGTGCACGGCTTCGGCGGCGCGTGGTACCTGCTCGACCCGCAGGGCGAGAAGGCCGGCGAGGGCTGAGCGGTCGCGCCAGACGGCCCGACGACCGGGGCGCCGCGGACCCTCCGCGGCGCCTTCTTTGCGTTCGCCGGTCCCGGCAGCCGCGGCCACCGCGGCCCGGCCCGGCCGGAACCCGCCGGCGGCAGCCGCGGAGCAAAGGCCGAAACCGATCGCCGTCCCGGTCACCGTCCGCATCGTCGTGCTGCATCACGCACTATCTCGGGCCGGGGAAAGATCGTACGGTGTCGCCAGACTGTCATGCTCGGTGCGCAGGATGGTGCCGGCAGGCGCATAGCTGCGGTCAGCCGAATCGCGCCGCCAGCGAAACAGGAGGCCAAGCCACATGAAGTTCACCATCGAGAGTCCGGTCAACCGGTCGCAGCGCGCCGACGCTACCGAGGATCGCGGCCGCAACCGCTCGGACGCGCCGACGATCGGCGACGTCATCGCCGGCCGCCTGCACCGCCGCGACCTGATGAAGGGCGCGCTCGGCTTCACGGCGATCGCCGCCACCGTCAGCCCGCTCGCCTTCGCGGCCGGCCGGGCCCGCGCGGAAGGCACGGCGTCGTCCTTCGACTTCGACGAGATCGAGGCCAAGGTGACCGCCGACCACGCGGTCGCGCCGGGCTATGACGCCGACATCCTGATCCGCTGGGGCGACCCCGTCCTGCCCGGCGCGCCCGAGTTCGATCCGCAGAACCAGACGGCCGAGGCGCAGAAGCAGCAGTTCGGCTACAACTCGGACTTCATCGGCACGGTGCCGCACCCGGAGGCGCCGGACGATCCGGACCGCCTGCTGCTCGTCAACCATCACGAGTACACGAACGAGGAGCTGATGTTCCCGGGCCTCGGCGTCCAGGACGACGCCGAGTTCGCCGGCATGAAGCAGGAGCTGATCGACATCGAGAAGGCGGCGCATGGCGGCAGCGTCGTCGAGATCCGGCGCGGGCAGGACGGCAAATGGTCCGTCGTGCGCGACAGCCGCTATAACCGCCGCATCACCGCCGACACGCCGATGAAGATCTCCGGCCCCGCGGCGGGACACGCAAAGATGCAGACCGGCGCCGATGCGTCGGGCACGCAGGTGCTCGGCACCTTTAACAACTGCGCCGGCGGCATCACGCCCTGGGGCACCTGGCTGATGGCCGAGGAAAATTTCCACGGCTACTTCTGGAGCGACGCCCAGCCGAACCCCGAGGGCCAGAAGTCGGACGACCCGGCGGCGATCCTGAACGCCCGCTACGGCGTCCCGGCCAAGTGGTACGCCTGGGGCAAGTTCGACGACCGCTTCAACATCGACCGGGAGCCGCACGAGCCGAACCGCTTCGGCTGGATCGTCGAGGTGAACCCGGCCGACCCGGAGTCCACCCCCGTCAAGCGGACGGCCCTCGGTCGCGTCAAGCACGAGGGCGCGATGCCCGCGGTCAACGGCGACGGCCGGGTGGCGCTGTTCATGGGCGACGACGAGCGCTTCGACTATGTCTATCGCTTCGTCACCGATGCCGCCCATGACGCGGCGAACCCCGACCCCGACATCCTCGACAAGGGCACGCTGTCGGTCGCGCGGTTCGACGACGACGGCACGATGACGTGGATCCCGCTGGTGCACGGCCAGGGCCCGCTGACGGCCGAGAACGGCTTTGCCGACCAGGGCGACGTGCTGATCCAGACCCGCCGCGCCGCCGACTTCGTCGAGGCGACGCCGATGGACCGGCCAGAGGATGTCGAGCCGAACGAGAAGACCGGCAAGATCTATGTCATGCTGACCAACAACACCAAGCGCAAGCCGGGCGACGAGAACGCCGCCAACCCGCGGCCCGAGAACAAGTTCGGCCACATCATCGAGATCACCGCGCCGGACGGCGACTTCACCGCCGACACCATGCCGTGGGACATCCTCGTCAAGTGCGGCGACCCATCGGTCGCCGATGTCGGCGCCACCTTCTCGGCGGCGACGACCAAGAACGGCTGGTTCGGCATGCCGGACAACTGCGCGATGGATGCCGACGGCCGCCTCTGGATCGCCACCGACGGCAACAATTTCGAGGATACCGGCCGCTCGGACGGCCTCTGGTCGATGGAGACCGACGGCGCCGCGCGCGGCACCTCGAAGCTCTTCTTCCGCGTGCCCGCCGGCGCCGAGATGTGCGGCCCGTGGTTCACCGGCGACGGCGAGACGCTGTTCCTCGCCGTCCAGCACCCGGGCGACGGCGGCCCGGAATGGCCCGAGTTCGGCCGCGTCTCGACCTTCGAGGACCCATCGACCCGCTGGCCGGACTTTCAGGACGGCATGCCGCCCCGGCCCGCGGTCGTCGTGATCACCAGGCAAGGCGGCGGCAAGATCGCCTCCTGACGCCCGGCCGCCGGGCGTGCCGCAACCCTGCCCCGGCCCTGCCTCGGCCCTGGCCCTGTGCACCCCCTCCGTCGCGGCCAGGGGGTGCCGGGGGGTGCCGACAACCGGTTGATCGAACCGGCCGGCGCCCCTAGGCTGCCGGCACCGACCGGGCGATCGGCACGGCGCCGGCGGACCAGGGGAGAGCATGGCAACCAAGATCGAACCCGCCGGCGGGCCGCGGGCGCCCGACGGCACCGTGGACACCCACATCCACATCTACGGCCCGCCCGACCGCTATCCGGCCGCGCCGACGGCCCGCGTGCCGGCGCCCCCCGGCGCCTCGCTCGACGCCTATCGCCGCCTGATGGACCGGCTGAACATCGCCCGCTGCGTCGTCGTCCAGCCGTCGACCTACGGCGCCGACAACCGCTGCACCATGGACGCCGTCGCGGCGCTTGGGCAGCGGGCGCGCGCCGTCGTCGTCGTCACCCCGGACGTCGAGGATGCCGAGCTCGAACGGCTGACCGGGCTCGGCGCCGTCGGCATCCGCTATTTCATGCTGCCGGGCGGCGTGCTGCCCTGGGAGTCGCTCGGGGAGATGGCCGCCCGCGTGCACGAGCATGGCTGGCACGTGCAGATGCAGCTCGACGGCCGCGAGATCGAGCAGTTCAGGCACCAGCTCGGCGACCTGCCCTGCGACCTGGTGATCGACCACACGGGCAAGTTCCTCGAGCCGGTGGCGCCCGACCACCCGGCCTTCCGCGCGCTGCTCGCGCTGGTCGAGACCGGCCGCGTCTGGGTCAAGCTCTCGGCGCCCTACGAGACCAGCCATGACGGCCCGCCCCACTACATGGATGTCGGCCGCCTGGCCCGCGCGCTGATCCGCACAGCACCCGAGCGCATGGTCTGGGCGTCGAACTGGCCGCACCCGTCGGCCCAGCCGGACCCGCCGGACGACCGGATGCTGCTCGGCACGCTGCTGCACTGGGCCGAGGACGAAGCGGTGGCGCACCGCATCCTGGTCGACAACCCGGCGCGGCTCTACGGCTTCGCCGCGTGAGCGACCGCGCGACGGCCTTCCTGACGCACGACCCGAACGCGCTCCGCGTCTTCTATGGCGAGCCGGCGCTGGCGGCGCTGCGCGAGGCGGTCGAGGTGCGCCTGAACCCGGCCGGCCGCCTGCTCGGCACCGACGAGCTGATCCGCGAAGCCGCCGGCTGCGCGCTGATCATAGGCGACGTCAACACGCCGGCCGAGGCCGCGCTGTTCGACGCCCTGCCGGATCTGGTCGCCTTCCACCGCTGCGCCGTCGACCGGCGCACGATCGACCTCGCCGCCGCCTCGCGGAACGGCGTGCTGGTGACGAACGCCAGCCCCGGCTTCGCAAGCTCGGTCGCCGAGCTGGTGTTCGGGCTGATGATCGACCTCGCCCGCGGCGTCAGCGACGCCGTCGCCGGCTATCGCGCCGGCCACACCCCGCCGCAGCGCGTGGGCGTGCAGCTCGATGGCGCCACGCTCGGGGTCATCGGCCATGGCAGCATAGGGGCGCATGTCGCCACCATCGGCCGCACCTTCGGCATGACCGTGCTGGTGCACGATCCCTACAAGACCGTGAGCGACCCCGCGATCCGCCAGACCGGGCTGGACGAGCTGCTGGCCGCCGCCGACTTCGTCGTCCTGCTCGCCGTCGCCAGCGACGAGACCCGCGACATGATGAACGCCACCCGCTTCGCCGCCATGCGGCCGACCGCCTTCTTCATCAACGTCGCGCGCTCGATGCTGGTCGACGAGGCGGCGCTGGCCGACGCGCTGGCAGCCGGCCGGATCGCCGGCGCCGCGCTCGACGTCGGCTCGGCGCCCGAGATGATGCCGCCAGTCGACCTCGCCCGGATGCCGACCGTCATCGCCACGCCGCACATCGGCGGCCTGACGCCCGCGGCGACCGGCGCGCAGGCCATGCAGACCGTGGAGCAAGCCCGCGCCGTGCTGGCCGGCCACATGCCCGAGAACGCGCTGAACCCCGAGCAGGCCACCCGGCTCAAGCGCGTCCGCGCCCCGTGATCTTGCAAACCGACAAACGACCGCTCTGCCGGACACTCCGGTCATGACTGATGTCAGCATTGCGGTACCCGTATCTCAATTGCTAGCCTTCGGTGTATTAACGCCAGCGAACCGGGAGAAATTTTATGAAACCGATTTTCATTGCGGTTCTGGCCTCTGCCCTGTCGATTGCATCGCAGGGGAGGGCCGGGCCGCCGAGCTTCGATTGCGCCAGGGCCGGCACGCCGACCGAGCACGCCATCTGCGCCTCGGCGGAGCTGTCGCAGCTCGACAGCCAGCTCGCGGCGGCCTACGGCGCGGCGCGCGCCGCCGCCTCGCCGGCCGGACGCCAGCAGATCAAGGCGGCGCAGGTCGCCTGGATTGGCCAGCGTGACGCCTGCGGCAGCAACGCCGCCTGCCTCAACGACCGGATGCTGCGGCGGCTTGCCGAGCTGCAATCCGGCGGGGGCGGCCCGGCGCCGGTGGTCTCCGGCGGCGTGACAGGGCTCTACTGCGCCCGTGGCGGAGCCAATTCCCTGGTCGTCCGTGATCGCGGCGCCGCCGCCGACTTCGAGGTCCTTTCAATTCAGGGTGGGGGCCACATTTGCGGCGTCGAAATCCGCGGGGCGCAGCGGACCGCGACGGGATACGTGGGCAGCGTGGAGGGCTGCCAGCTGACGCTGGTGCCGCAGGGCGGCGAGGTGGTGCTGCTTGCGGCGCCGTTCGACGCCTGCAAGATGTTCTGCGGCGCGCGGGCGGCGCTGACCGAGATCCATTTCCCGATGTCCGGGCGCAGCGCGTTGCCGGGAGCCTATGACAGCATCGGACTGGGGGAGGTCGGCTGCAATTGAGCCGATATAGAGGGGGATGGAGCACACGAATTTTAGGTGATTTTGCCACGAAAGTGGCTCACGTCGCAAATTTCTGTCTTGGTCTTTGGCGGCGAGAGCAACGGATATTCGGATCGGTCATTCGTGGCATGTACAGGAGAGTCTCAGATGGCCTCGATCCTGCCATCGAAGTGCTGAACGAGCCTTCTTCGATCGTCGCACTCGGCAGGCGTCGCGCAGCGCCCTCACGCTGCCAGGTCCTTGGTGCTGATGCGGTGCATGTAGCGCCGCGTGCCCGGTCCGCTGGCGCGGTCGATCAGCGTCGCCCGGTGCATCAGCGAGAAGTTGTCCCACAGCACGATGTCGCCGGTCCGATAGCCGTAGGCATGGACGAAGCGGTCCTCGGCGGCGTGTGCGGCCAGCCGGTCGAGCAGATCGCGCGCCTGCGCGTCCTCCATGCCCTCGATGCCGCGCGAGGTCGAGGCGACGCCGTAGAGCGCCGGGCGCCCGGTCGCGCCGTGCCCCGGCGCCGGGTGCGGCAGCACCAGCGGGTGGAAGACGTCGCGGACCTCGGGCCTGCTCGTCCTCGGTCAGCTCCATCGCCTTGGACCGCGAGCGATAGTCCTCGTCCGCCCGGTTGCCATAGCGGTGGCGCGCCCGCAGCCCGGCGATGCGCGCCCGCGTTTCCTCGTCCAGCGCGTCATGCGCCGCCCACATGTCGGCGAACAGCGTCTCGCCGCCCGTCTCCGGCACCTCCAGCGCATGCACGATGGTGGCGTTCGAGGGCACCTCCTCGAAGGCCATGTCCTGGTGCCAGAAGGCAGCGCCGTCATAGACGCCGATCGGCTTGCCATCCTCGAAGATGTTCGACAGCGGCAGGATCTCGGGCACCTCCTTCAGCCGCAGATGGGCGAGAATATGCGGCTGCGGCGCACCGAAGGCCCTGGCGAACGTCAGGAACTGCTGCGGCGTGATCTCCTGGTCGCGGATCACCATCAACTGGCGCTCGTGGAACAGCCGCCGCAGCCCGGCCAGCGCGCCCGGCTCGACATCGCGAAGGTCCAGCCCCGTCACCTCGGCCCCGAACGTCCCGTCCAGGGGCGTCACCGCATAGTCCGCCATCTTCCCCTCCCTTGCCGGTTCACTCGATGAATTTCGGCATGATCCAGCGCGGCAGCGCCAGGATCGCGTCCGGGACCAGGATGATGAAGAGCAGCACCGCCAGCATCGGCAGCAGGATGATGGCGACGTCCCGCAGCGCGTCGACCAGCCTGATCTTGCCGATCGCGCGCGGCGATCAGCAGGCAGAGGCCATAGGGCGGCGTCACCAGCCCGAAGGCGAGGCTGATGACGCCGATGATGGCGAAGTGGATCGGGTGCATGCCGACATGCTGCGTCACCGGGATAGAGCACGGTGCCGAGGATGATGATCGCCGGGATCGCGTCGATGAACATGCCGATCAGCAGGAAGGCCAGCGCGCGATCATGATGCCGGTGCCGACGACGCCCGAGGCCCATCGCCGTCGATCTGGTCGACCAGCGCCTGCGGGATCTTGAAATAGGCGAGGCACCAGCCGAACGCCGAGGCGGTGCCGATGCAGAACAGCGAGATCGCGGCGAAGCGCGCGCTGTCGTAGAGGATGCGCGGCAGCGCGCGCAGGCGTGATGCGTGCGGTAGACGACGACGCCGAGGACCAGCGAGTAGAGCACGGCGACGACCGAGGCCTCGGTCGGCGTGAAGAAGCCGCCGACGATGCCGCCGACGATGATCAGCGGCGTCATCAGCGCCAGCGAGGCGCTGGCCGGCGGCGATCATCAGCTCGATGAAGGTCGAGCGCGGCATAGACCGGATAGCCGCGCCGCTTGGCATAGACGTAGACGCGTCATCATCTGCGACCCGGCGATCAGGATGCCCGGCAGCACGCCCGCCAGGAACAGCCCGCCGATCGAGACCGACATCAGCCCGCCCCAGACGACCATCAGGATCGAGGGCGGGATGATGACGCCCATCACCGACGAGCAGGCGGTGATCGCGACGGCGAAGGGCGCGTCGTAGCCCTCCTTCTTCATCTGCGGGATCAGCAGCGAGCCGATGCCCGCCGCGTCCGCCGTCGAGCGAGCCGGAGATGCCGGCGAACAGCATCGAGACCACGACGTTGACATGGCCCAGCCCGCCCGGCAGGTGCCCGACCATGGCGCGGGCCAGCCGGATCAGCCGGTCGGTGATGCCGGCCGAGTTCATCAGGTTCGCCGCCAGCAGGAAGAACGGCACGGCCAGCAGGACGAAGGAGTTGTAGCTCTTGAACATCTCGCGCAGCAGCAGGACGGCGTCAGCCGGTCCTCGATGAAGAAGACCGGCACCACGGCCAGCGCCAGCGCGAAGGCGACCGGCACGCGCAGGAAGACCAGCACGGCGAAGGTGCCGAACAGGATCGCCGCGACTTCACCGGGCCCCATGGTGCTCCCCCGCGGCGATAGAGCGGCGACGGCGTCCCAGATCCGCTCGGCGACGAAGACGCCCAGGTCGCGCCGGCGAGCGGCCAGGCGATGTAGATCGACAGCATCGGCAGCCCGGAGATCTCGGATTGCTGGCGCGAGCCCAGGATGGCGAAGTCCCAGCCATACCAGAGGAAGGTCAGCGCCACGCCAGGATCGCGAGCGTTGCGACGAGCATGCCGACGGCCGAGCTCGACCCCGGCGATCGGCGCTGCGCGGCAGCACGTCGACGTCGAAATGCGTGCCGTCGCGCACCGCGATCATCGAGCCGATCATGATGATCCAGACGAAGCAGAACCGCGCGATCTCCTCGGTCCAGATGTAGCGCGGGATGATGCCGGTGTAGCGGCTGAGGATCTGCATCGTGACCGGCACGATCAGCGCCGCCATCAGCACGGTCAGCAGCAGCTTCAGCAGACGGTAATAGCCGTCCAGCAGCGCTGCGCATGGCGCATCCTCCGGGCTCGATGCGGGACGACGGCGGCCGGCGGAGCCCGCGGCCGCCGCCGGCCGGGTCACGGTCTACTGGACGGCCTCGATCGCGCTCGAGCACGTCGGTCGCGCCGAGCTCCTCGGCATAGGCGCGCTTCACCGGGCTCGGCGAGCTCCAGCAGCTTGTCGCGCTCGGTGAACTCGTGCGTCGTCAGCAGCCCCGCCTCCTCCATCGCCTTCAGCTTCTCGGCGTCCTGGCCGACTTCGATGTCGCGGCCGTAGCTTGCCGGCGGCCTTGCCGGCCTCGAGGACGCACTGCCTGCTCCTCGGGCGTCAGCCGCTGGAAGGTGGCCTCGGAGAAGGCGATCGGCCGCACGGTGATGGCGTGCTGCGGTCAGCGCGATGTCGGGCCCGACCTCGTAGAACTTCATCTGCTCGATGCCGGCGGCCTCGTTCTCGGCGGCGTCGATCACGCCGGTCTGGATGGCGTTGTAGACCTCGTCATAGGCGATGACCGACGGCGCCGCGTTGATCGCCTCGAAGATGCGCGTCTGGATCGGCGCGCCCATGACGCGCATCGGCAGCCCCTCCAGCTCGTCCATGTTGGTGACGGGCTTGTTGACGATCAGGTTGCGCGTGCCGCCGCCGGCATAGCCGATCAGCCGCACGTTCGCCTGCTCCAGCACGTCCTGGGCCAGCGGCGCCAGCGCGTCCTGCTCCATCACCGCGTTCCAGTGGTCGAGGTCGCGGAACAGGAACGGCATGTCCATCAGCGGCGCCTTCTGGCTGAAGGTGGACATGTGCGACGGGCTGACGATGGCGTAGTCGACCGCGATGCCCTGGCTCATGTTCTCGAAGTAGTCCTTCTCGAGCCCGAGCTCGGAGTTCTTGTGCAGGTCGAAGGTGCAGCGAGCCGTTCGAGCAGCGCCGACGCCTCCTCGGCGAACTTCCTGCAGCGCCTTGGTGAAGGCGTGCTCGTCGCCGAACTGCACGGCGCCGACCAGCGTCGTCTCGGCGCGGGCCGGCACCAGCGCCAGCGCGGCGAGCGCGCAGCCGAGCGCGAGCGGCTTCAGGATCGTCATGAATTCCTCCCATCTTTCGTTGGCGGGTCAGCGCTTTCGCCGCGCCGGACCGCATCGGGATAGTCGGCATGGCGGCGGGCGCTTGTCCAGCCCGAACTGCGGATGCAGAATGCCGGCCGCCCGCTCGCGCCGGCCGAAGGCCGCGGGAAGGCAAAAAAAGAGGGCGCCGGGGGAGAGAGACCCGACGCCCCTAGGACAGAGAGGTATCACAAGGAACACACGTTGGTGCCCCGGGTTCGGATCGAGTCAGACGACCCTCGCCGCGGGACGGGTACATCATGAGACGAATCACCATCGCCTCATGTGAGAAAGATCACACCCGTTCTAGGCGAAATTTCGGCAGGAACACGGCGCCCGGATGGTGCGGCCAAGACGCCATCCGGGCCGGCGGAGGGGGGCAACCGACGCCGTGGCCGGGCCGGGCTCGGGCCGGGCTCGGGGGCTGGCGCGGGACGGCTCAGCCGCCTCCGCCAGTGCTGCCGCCGGTGCTGCCCCCGGTGCCGCCCCCGGTGGCGCCCCCGGTGGCGCTCGTGGCGGCCTCGGTCAGCGCCTGCATCCCCTGGATGCCGCGCGCGTCCTTCAGGCCGACCGGCAGCGACAGGCCGAGCTTCTGCGCGCCCGAGGATGCCGCCGAGACCTTCATCGCCTGATAGGGCAGCGCCACCAGCTCGCCCTCAGCGGGCTTGACCAGGATGGCGACGATCTTGCCGCCGGGCACGACCACCAGATCCTGCACCGTGCCGATCGTGTCGCCGCCGGGCCCGGTGACCTCGCGCCCGATCATCGCGCTGGCCAGCAACTTCTGCTTGGTCTTCGAGCCCAGCTCGTCGGCCGCCTTCTGCGCCGCGTCGCCGATCGCCGCCGGATCGCTCAACGTCTCGGCCGCGTCCGAGACGAGGCCCGAGCCAGTGCCCGAGCCCGAGCCCGAGCCCGAGCCGCTGCCGGACTGCGCGGTCGCGACTCCGCCGGCCAGTGGCAGGGCGAGCATCAGGACCAGCGGCCCCAGGATGCGGTGCATGGCGGCGCTCCTTTCACGTTGCGTCCCGCCCCGCGGCCAACCGCCGGCGGGCAGACGGGCCGGGAACGGTCACCCGCCGCCATGGTTCCGCCACAATCCGGCCCATCCCGCGCCGCGCGGACCCGGCGGGCCGGGCTCACCGAACCCGCCATCGCGTTCGCCGATTCGCAAGACATGCATGCTCTCATGCATGCTCTCGCAACGCTGCGACATCCGCGGCGAGAGCATCCGGGAGAGAGCCATGCCGTCACGAACGCGCCTCGGCGGCGCGCTCGACCAGCTGTTCGCCGAGCTGTCCGACACTGTCGACTGGGAGCGCGAGGTCGCCGCCGAGGCGCGCGCCGCCGTCACCCGCCGCGAGCGCCTGGCGTTCAGCATCCGCGCCGCGGTCGACGCGCTCGACCCGCCAGACCGCGAGCCCCACCTCGCCCGGCTCCGCGCGCTTCTCGGCGCAGCCGACCCGGTCCGGCCCAGGCGCCGCCCGACGCCGCGCACCCGCGCCGCGCTCCGCTGGCTGGCGAAACGCGAGCCCGCCAGCTTCACCGTCGCCGAGCTGCGCGCCCATTTCGAGGACCGCGGCCTGTCGGCCGCCCGCCACTACCTGCCGACCCTCCTCCACCGCTGGTCCGCCGAGGGCATCGTCACCCGCACCGCCCACGGCCGCTTCCGCATCAACCGCGACCACCCGGATCTGGCGGGCGCCTGACGCCCGTGCCGCGCGCTGGAGGGTGGCCTTTCGGTCCACCATGCCGGGCCAGAGATGCCGTGACGGAACCATCCGCTCGTGCAGAAGCCGCGCAATCACCAGCCAGTCGCCGTCCAGACGCTACAGGACCGAGGTGACGCGGCCGGCCGACGCTGCGGCCCTCGACGCGCGCCTGGCGGCTGCGAGGACGAGGATGCGCCGCGTCATTCGGCGGCGTGATCCGTGGCCGCGTCATCGAGATCGTCGAACAAAAGCGTCGGCAATGCGCCAGGGCCGCCCCCGCGTTGCGGAAATTCGATTATGGTGCGACAATCTGCTCACACTGACGGGGAGTTGAAGAAGATGCGCACACTTGCATTCATCGCGATCGCTGCTGCCGGTGTTGCCGGAACTGCCGACGCCGCGGAAGTGTCGCGCAGCGTCACTGTCGATGCCAGTGCGGCGGAGGTCTGGCAGCTGGTCGGCCCATTCTGCTCGATCTCGGAGTGGTTTCCGGGCATCGACAGCTGCACCGAAGATGACATCGACGGCAAACCGCACCGGCGCCTGGTTGCCGACGACGGGGCGGTGTTCCTCGAGGAGCGGCTCTCGGCCGACAATGACGCGATGAGCTACGGCTATGCCATTGTCGAGGGTCCGCTTCCCGTCCAGGACTACGAGGCCACCTTCTCGGTCGGCGAGGCGGGCGACAAGGCCGTCATCACCTGGCAGAGCAGCTTCGAGCCGAACGGCGCTTCCGAGGAAGAAGCCGCGGCCATCATCGGCGGCATCTACGACATCGGGCTCATGGCCGTGCAGGACCATTTCGCCGAATAAGCCCTCGGCCGGCCCCAAGGCTGGCCAATCTACCACGTTACGAGCCGTCTTGCCGCACCTGGCAAGATCAGGCACTCATGCCGGCAGGGGACGCGCGTCCCCTGCCTGCGACGGGGCACCCGACCGCGTGCGTTGCAGGGGCACGTTCTGGGAGTGATCATGAACGGCTACCATCCGGTCTGGCGCGGCCGGCGCGAGCACCGGACGCTGCTGTACAGCCACGACACGTTCGGGCTCGGCCACCTGCGTCGCTCGCGAACGCTGGCGACAGCCCTGACCGACGGCGATCCGGACCGCTCGGCGCTGATCGTCACCGGCTCGCCCATCGCCGGGCGCTTCGAGTTCCCGGAAGGCGTCGACCATGTCCGCCTGCCGGGCGTGGTCAAGCAGCCGGACGGCAACTATTCCTCGCTGAACCTCAGCATGGCGATCGACGAGATGGTGCGGCTGCGCGGCGCCATCATCGCCGCGACGGCGCGCGAGTTCGCCCCCGACCTGGTCATCGTCGACAAGGAGCCGTGGGGCTTCCGGCACGAGCTGGCCGGCACGCTCGAGGCGCTGAAGGCGGCGGGCAGCCGGATCGTGCTCGGCATCCGCGACGTGCTGGACGAGGAGGACGCGCTGAGCGCCGAGTGGGAGCGCAAGAACGCCGTGGAGGCGATCGAGCGCTTCTATGACGAGATCTGGATCTACGGCATCCCCGCCATCTGCGAGCCGCTGGCCGGCCTCGGCCTGTCGCCGCGCATGGAGGCGCGGATCACCTATACCGGCTATCTGCGCCGGACGGCCGACTGGCCCGAGGCCGGCGGCGACCTGCCGGACGAGCCCTATGTGCTGGTCACCACGGGCGGCGGCGGCGACGGCGCGGCGCTGGTCGACTGGGTGCTGCGCGCCTACGAGGCCGAGCCGACGCTGTCGCGCCATTCGCTGATCGTCTATGGCCCGTTCATGCACGGCACCACCCGCCAGGGCTTCGAGGCCCGCATCGCCGCGCTCGGCGGCCGGGTCCGCGCGATCCCCTTCCACGCCCGCCTCGAGCGCCTGCTGGCCGGCGCCTCCGGCGTCGTCGCCATGGGCGGCTACAACACCTTCTGCGAGATCCTCTCCATGGACAAACCCGCCCTCATAATCCCCCGCACCGAGCCCCGGCGCGAGCAGCAGATCCGGGCCGAGGCGGCCGAGCGGCTGGGGCTGATCCGCATGCTGCTGCCCGAGCGCGACGGCCGGGGGGCGGAGGTGATGGCGCAGGCGATCAAGGCGCTGGCCTATCAGCGGCGGCCGTCCGACCGCCGCATCCCGGGCCTGCTGGACGGGCTCGGCACCGTCGCCGAGCGGGCGCGGACGCCCTTTCGCGCGCTCGCCGCCGCCGGCGAATAGCGATGGATGGCGGCCACCGCCGTCACGGCCGGGGGCCGCGGCTGGCGGTGATCGTCAAGGGCTATCCGCGACTGTCCGAGACGTTCGTCGCGCAGGAACTGCTGGCGCTGCAGGAAAGAGGGCACCGCTTCGACATCTGGTCGCTGCGCGCACCCTATGACGGCGGACGGACGCACCCGATCCACGCCAGCATCCAGGCGGGGCTGCACTATCTGCCGGAGTATCTGCACGACGCGCCCGTCCGGGTGCTGCGGGCCTGGGCCGCCGTGCGCGCGCTGCCGGGCTATCGAACGGCGCGCCGGACGTGGCTGCGCGATCTTGGCCGCGACGGCACGCGCAACCGGGTGCGCCGCTGGGGCCAGGCGCTGGTGCTCGCCGCCGAGCTGCCGCCCGAGGTGCGCCTGCTCTACGCGCACTTCCTGCACACTCCCGCCTCGGTCGCGCGCTATGCGGCGATGATCCGGGGCATCCGCTGGGCCTTTTCGGCGCATGCCAAGGACATCTGGACGACGCCCGAGTGGGAGAAGCGCGAGAAGATCGCCGGCGCCGCCTTCGGCGTGACCTGCACGCGCGCCGGCGCCGAGCATCTGCGCGAGCTGGCAGCGCCCGGCGCACATGTCGACCTCGTCTATCACGGGCTCGATCTCGCGCGGATCCCGCCGGCGCCGGCCCGCCCTGCCCCGAGCGGGCCGTTCAAGCTGCTCTCGGTGGGGCGGCTGGTCGCCAAGAAGGGGTACGCCGACCTGCTGGAGGCCCTGGTACTGCTGCCGGAGCGGCTGGACTGGCGTCTCTGGCACATCGGCGGCGGCGAGCGCGCGCGCGAGCTGGAACGGATGGCGGCTCGGCTGGGCCTCGCCGCCCGGATCGACTGGCGCGGCAAGCTGGCGCAGGACGAGGTGATCGAGGCGATGCAACAGGCCGACCTCTTCGTCCTGCCGTCGAAGATCGCGCCGGACGGCGACCGCGACGGGCTGCCGAACGTGCTGATGGAGGCGGCGTCGCAGAAGCTGCCGATCCTGTCGACCGCGGTGTCGGCGATTCCGGAGTTCGTGACCGACTGCGTGCATGGCCTGCTGGTGCCCCCGGGCGACCCGGCGGCGCTGTCGCAGGCCATCCTGCGGCTGGCGGACGAGCCCGAGACCCGTCGGCGGATGGCCGATGCGGCGCATGACCGGCTGCTGGCCGAGTTCGGCATGACGGCCGGCATCGACCGGCTGGAGGCGCGCCTGATCTCGGCGCTGACGGAACGGGCGTGACGGCGTGAGCGGGGCGGCGCCGGCGGTCGCGTTCTATGCGCCGATGAAGGCGCCTGACGACCCGACGCCATCTGGCGACCGGCAGATCGCGCGGCTGACGCTGGCGGCCCTGACGCGGGCGGGGTTTGCGCCCTGCACGGTCTCTCGATTGCGCGTGCTTGATCTGGCGGGCGATCCGGCCGCTGAGGCAAGGCTCGCCGCCGCCGCCGAGGCAGAGGCGGCGCGCGTCATTGAGCGGCTGCGGGCGAAAGAGCCCGCGCTCTGGTTCACCTATCACTGCCACTACAAGGCGCCGGACCTGCTGGGTCCGCAAACGGTGGACGCGCTGGGGTTGCCTTACGTGATCTCCGAGCCTTCGGTCTCGGTGCGACGACGCCATGGCGCCTGGGCAGGCTTCGCCCGCGCGTCGGAGGCGGCGATCGCCCGCGCGGACCGGCTGTTCTGGACCACGTCGCGCGACCGGCACGGGCTCGAGGCGGCCGGGCACGGGGCGAAGATGGTGCACCTGCCGGCCTTCCTCGACCCCGGGCCGGCGCCGGTCCCACGCGCGGCGGGCACGCCGCCTCGGCTGCTGACGGTCGCCATGATGCGCCCGGGCGACAAGCTCGAAAGCTATCGCCGATTGGCGGCCGGGCTGGCGGTGCTTGCGGGCGACTGGCGGCTGGACGTGATCGGCGACGGGCCGGCGCGCGGCGAGGTCGCGGCGCTGCTGGCGCCGTTCGGCGCTCGCGTGACCCTGCGCGGCGTCGTGGAGGACGCCGCCCTGCTGCGCGCCGCCTGCGAGGCCGCCGACCTCATGGTCTGGCCTGGCGTCGGCGAGGGCGTCGGCATGGCCTATCTCGAGGCGCAGGCCGCCGGCCTGCCGGTGGTGGCCGAGGCCCATGCCGCCCAGCGTGACCTGATCGAGGGGCCGCTGGCGCCGCCCGGCACCCCCGCCTGCTTCGCCCGGATGATCGAGGCGGCGCTGGCCGACCGCACGGCGCGTTCGGCCGCGGCGCGCGCCCGGATCGAGGCGCGGCACGGGATCGCCGCCGCCGCCGCGACGCTGCGGCGGGCGCTCTGCCCGCTAGTCCGATGACGCCGGTCGCGCTGATGCGCCACTATCCGACGGTCTGGAACGCCGAGGGCCGGCTGCAGGGACGAGCCGACGTGCCCCTTGGCCCGGCGTCGCGCGCGCTGCTCGCCCGGCTGGCCATGCCGGCGCCGTGGGACCGGGCGCGGCTCGTCGCCAGCCCGCTCGGCCGCGCTGCCGAGACGGCGCGCCTGCTGGCGCATGGCCGCCCGGTGGCAGTCGACGCGCGGCTGGCCGAGCTCGGCTTCGGGGCGTGGGAGGGACGGCGGTCGGCCGAGCTGGCCGCCGACCCGTCGACCGGGTTCCGCCCGAGCAGCGAATGGGCGCCCGACGACCGCGCGCCGGATGGCGAGAGCCTGGCCGAAGCCTGGGCGCGGCTCGCCCCCGCCCTGGCCGCCATCGCCGCCGATCCGGCGCCGGCCGTGGTCGTCACGCACAAGACGGTGATGCGGCTGATCCTGCGCCGCGCCGGCCTGGCCGATCCCGAGATCAAGCGCGGCCGGCTCTATCCCGTGCGGCTCGACGCGGTCGGCCGGCCGCACGATCCGAAAGCGCCGGTCAGGCTGGTGCCGCGCTGATGCAGCTCGCCTTTCTCTGTTGCCACTTGACCGGATCCGGTCACTTCGTGCGGACGCTGGCGCTTGCGCGCGCGGCGCGCCGCCTCGGCCATGCGGCCACGGTGATCAGCGGCGGCCGGCCGCTCGGCCATGTCGAGGCCGACGTGCCGGTCGTCCAACTCCCCCCCGTGGTCGTGCACGGCTTCGAGTTCGCGGCACTCCGCATGACAAACGGCGATCCCGTCACGCCGGACCACATGGACCGCCGCCGCCGCGCCCTGACCGAGACGCTGGCGGCGCTCCGGCCCGATGCGCTGGTGACCGAGCTCTACCCCTTCGGCCGGCGCGTGCTCGACGCCGAGTTCCGCCACGCCATCGCGGCGGCGCGGGCGGCAAGGCCTGGATGCGTCGTGCTGTCCTCGGTGCGCGACATCCCCGAGCCCAAGCCGCACCGGCTGGCCGAGACGGTCGCCCGGCTGGAAGCCGATTATGACGGGGTGCTGGTGCACGGCGATGCGGCGTTCCTGCCGCTGTCGACGACCTGGCCGCTGCCGCCGGAACTCGCGCCGATGATCCATCACACCGGCTATGTCGGCGCCGGGACGCCCGCTGCGCGCCGCCCCGCCGCGACGACGTGCTGGTCGCCGTCGGCGGCGGCGCCCTGGGGCGCCGGCTGCTGCAGCTCGGGGCGCGGGCGGCGGCGCGGTCCGGCCGGCCCTGGCACCTGCTGGTCGGCGGCGCCGATGCCGGCGAGCGTGCCGCCGACATCGCGCGCCGGCGCGCCGGCCAACCTGACCGTCGAGCCGGCCCGCCCGGATTACCGCTCGCTGCTCGCCTCGGCCGGATGCTCGGTCAGCCTCTGCGGCTATAATACCGCCGTCGAGCTCGCCCGCTGCACGACGCCGGCGCTGCTGGTGCCGTCGGAGGAGGCCGGCGAGCGCGAGCAGCTGATCCGCGCCCGCCGCCTGGCCGGGCACCCCGGCTTCCGGCTGATCCGTATGGACGAGCTTTCGCCGGACTGCCTGGCCCGCGCCGCCGACGCGCTGGCCGCCGGCCCGCCGCGTCCGCCCGTGCCGCTGGCGGGCGACGACGGCGCGTCGCGCCATCAGCGGATCGACCGGATCGTCGCCGCCAAGGCCGCGCCGGTGACCCCGCGCCGGATCCACGATGTCGAGGGGCTGAACGCCCGGCTGCAGGCGGTCACCCGGCGCGTCCGCATCGACCTGCGCCATCTGCACGACGACGGCACGCGCGAGCACGTGCTGGCGGCGACCGCCGGCGCGGCGCGCATCCTCGACCTCGGCGGCGGCATGCGCGACCGGCTGGAGGCGCTCGGCGGCAGGGTCGAGACGCTCGACCTGAACGACCTCGACGACGCCGAGCGCGAACCTTTCGCGGCCGGATCATGCTGGGCGATGCCTGCTCGCCCTTCCCGGAGTGGATGCACGGCCGCTATGACGCCGTGATCGCGCTGGCGCTGCTCGAGCACGTCTACGACCCGGCCGCGGCGGTCGCGAACTTCCGCGCCGCGCTGAGACCGGGCGGGCGGCTCTTCCTCTACGTACCCTGGATGTGGCGCTATCACGCGCCGCGGAGCCTGGTCTTCCAGGACTACCAGCGGCTCAGCCGCGACGGGCTGGCCTGGCTGCTGCGCGATTTCGACGAGGTGACGCTCTACCCGATCCGCGGCAAGTACTCGGCGATCCTCAACATGCTGAAGCTGTGGAAGCGCCAGGTCGAGCGACGCTTCGGCGGGCGCGTCAACCGGCTGGTCGATGCCAGGGCATCGGACTGGCGCAACACCGTCCAGGCAAGCGGCTACTTCGCCGAAGCGACGCGTCCCGACGACCGACCAGCCGGCGAGGGAGAGGCGCGCGAGGGAGAGGCGCGCAAGGGAGAGCTGCGCGGTCAGTCCAGCCGGTCATAGACTTGGATGGCCGCGTCGTCCCAGTCGCTGCCGGGATTGCTGCGGCAATAGTCCAGCGCCATCTGGTAGATGTTCTCGTCCTCGATGGCCTTGCCGGCCTCGGCGTCGATCGCGAAGTTCCGGCCCGTGAAATAGCCCATCAGCCACCACTTGTTCATCTCGCGGTAGTTCTGGTTGGCATCCTCGCGAACGATGTCCGGGCATTCGACCGACGATTTCACTGTGTAGGCCAACGCCGGTGCGGCGCCCGAGAACGCCATCGCGGCAACGACGCAGATACACCTGGCGACCATGGCTGTCCTTCCCCGACTGACCCCGCGGCATGGTAGCATGGCCAAAGGCTCCAGCAAGCGTTCGGCCGTCGGGAAGCCGCCCGCTACGAATAGGGGTCGAGCGCGTCGCGCAGCGCGTCGCCGACAAAGCTGAAGGCGAGAACGACCAGGATCACCGGGATCATCGGCGTCAGGATCCAGGGGTATATCTCCAGCGCCCCGAGGCCGGCGCGCAGAGCGTCGTTCAGCATCAGCCCCCACGAGACGAGCGGCGAGCGCACGCCGAAACCGAGAAAGCTGAGAGCCGTCTCGCCGAGGATCATCGCCGGGATCGACAGCGAGGCCGAGGCGATGAGGTGGCTCATGAAGTTCGGCATCATGTGCGCCCGGATGATCCGGCCGGGCCGCGCGCCCATCAGCTCGGCGGCGCGCACATAGTCCTCCTCGCGCAGCGCCAGGAACTTGGAGCGGACGGCGCGCGCCAGTCCCGGCCAGTCGAGCAGGCCGAGAATGACCGAGATCATCATGAAGACGGCCAGCGAGTTCCAGTTGACCGGCACCGCGGCGCTCAGCGCCAGCCAGATCGGCAGCTCCGGCAACGAGCGGAAGATCTCGATCAACCGCTGGACGACCGCGTCGATCCAGCCGCCGAAATAGCCGGCGATGCCGCCCAGCACCAGGCCGATGACGAAGCTGACGGTGACGCCGATCAGGCCGATCGTCATGCTGAGCCGCGCGCCATAGAGAATGCGGCTAAGGACGTCGCGCCCGAGCCGGTCCGACCCCAGGAGATGCAGCGTTCCGGCCTCGGGCGGACAGACGAAGTGGAACCGGCTCTCGATCAGGCCGAGCAGGCGATAGGGCGCGCCACAGGTCGAGAAGACCGGCACCGGCAAAGGCGTGTCGTAGTCGGTCCACGCCTTCACGAGCCCCGTCTCCATGTCGTATTCGGTCGCCGCCGGGTAGGTGTGGAGGCCGAAATACTCGCCGGCATGCCAGAGATACAGGCCCTGCGGCGGCGTGTAGATGCTGTCCTCCCTGATCATGTTCGGCAGATAGGGGGCGATCGGCTCGACGACCGGCAGCATGGCATAGACGAGCGCCAGGAAGGCCAGGCAGACGACGCCCAGCCGATGCCGCCGGAAACGCCGCCAGACCAGCACCCTGGTCGGCGCGTCGAGGTCCAGCCGGTCGAGGACCTGCCGCTGGTCGACCGCCTCGTAGGGCTCGTCCGACACATAGTGCGGGCGGTTCAGCATCACGCCCCCGTCATGCCCCGGCGCGCCCGCCGCCGAGCCGGATGCGCGGGTCGAGCACCGCCAGCAGGATGTCCGATATCAGCATGCCGACCAGCGTCAGCGCGCTGACGAACAGCAGGATGAAGCCGGACATGTAGATGTCCTGGCTCTTCAGCGCGTGCAGCAGGACAGGGCCGAGCGTCGGCAGGCTCAGCACGACCGAGATGATGACCGAGCCCGAGACGAGCTGCGGCATCAGGTTGCCGATATCGGCGACGAAGGGGTTCAGCGCCATGCGCAACGGATAGCGGATGATCCTCAGCGTCGGCGGCACGCCCTTGGCCCGGGCGGTCTCTACATAGGGCTTGTGCAGCTCGTCGAGCAGGTTGGCGCGCAGCCGGCGCATCACCGCCGCCGCCGCCGAGGTGCCGATGACGATCGTCGGCACGACGAGGTGGGCGAGGATCGACTTCAGCTTGCCCCAGCCCATCGGCTCGCCCTCGTACTCGCGCGACATCAGCCCGCCGATCGGCAGGTCGAGAAACTCGGACCCGTAGGCCAGCAGGATCAGCGCCAGCAGGAAATTCGGCGTCGCCAGGCCGATATAGCCGATGAAGCTCGCGACATAGTCGACCGGCCGGTTCGCCCGCACCGCGGCGATGGTGCCGAGCGGCAGCGCCACGACATAGACAAACATCAGCGCGGCGAAATTGACGATCACCGTCATCAGGACGGTCGCGCCGACGATCTCGGCGACCGGCTGGTCGAGCTCGAAGGACCAGCCGAGATCACCCTGCAGCAGCCCGGAATAGCCGTCGACGCCCGGCATCAGGCCGACCCAGATCAGGTATTGCTGCCAGATCGGCCTGTCGAGCGCGTATTCGCGCATCAGCGCCTCGGCCTTGGCGATGCCGGCCTCCTCGCCGGTGGCGCGCATCTCGGCGATCTGGTTCGAGAGGTAGTTGCCCTCGGGCAGGTTGATGATGACGAAGATCAGCACCGAGATCGCTGCCAGCGTCACCAGCATCGTCGCGAAGCGCCGCGCCAGGAAGACGATCACGGGGCGCTCACGGGGGCGCTCACGGGGCGCGGCCCCCCTCGAAGAAGAACTCGTCCATCCGGTGCACGCCGAGCTGTCCGCCCGGATCCCAGGCATAGATCGCGCTGTCCGGGACGTTCATCAGCGCCGCGTCGTGGACGAGGGGGACGGGCGCGCGCGCAATGGTGCCGATGGCGAAGACCTGGTCGGCGTGGATGTCCAGCATCTCGCGCCAGGCCGCCGCCTTCTCGGCGTCGCTCGCCGCCATCGACCAGATGTCGTAGAGTTCCATCAGGCGCCTGGCCGCCGGCAGGTCCGGCGGCTCGCCGGCCGCGCCCTTGGTCTGGTAGTACTGTCCCCACATCGGCCAGCTATAGGTCGCCTGGTCGACGGGTGCGAGCTCGGTCGGCGGCATGTCGGCGGTCGGGATGCCGATATTCCAGCCATACCAGGCGACCATCATGGCGCGCCCGGAATAGGCGCGGTTGCGGAGCACGTCGCGGTCCTGCGGCTTGACGAGCAGGCGGATGCCGAGCTGCTCCCAGGTGGCGGCGATCAGCTCGAGGACATCCTCCTCCTCCTGCCGCTCGCCGGCGGTCTCGACGATGATCTCCATAGCCGGCCGTCGGGCAGGCGGCGGATGCCGGCCGGGTTGCGCTCGACCAGGCCGATCTCGTCCAGCAGCCTGTTCGCCTCGTCGGGGTCGAAGCGCGCCCAGGCGGTGGCGTTCTCGGGATCGAAGAACGGGCTCTCCTCCAGCGCCGCGACCGCCCGCTCCTCGGCCAGCCCGAAATACAGCACCTTGTTGATCGCCTTGCGGCTGATGCCGAGGCTGAGCGCCCGGCGGAAGCGGACATCGCGGAACAGCGCGCGCCAGACCGGGTCGGCGTAGTTCAGGTTCGGGTAGAGCGCCACCTCGTTCGCCGCCCCTGACTGCCAGAGATGCGTGGCGTACCCCTTCGCCGCCTCGTTCTTCTTCAGCACCGGCGCGTCGGCGAAGCCCAGCGAGCGGATCTGCAGCGTCGCCTCGCCCATGCTGGTCTTCAGCGGGATCAGGCCGCCGGCGGCGACGACCATGTCGATCGCGTCGATATAGGGCAGCTGCCGGCCGGCCGTGTCTATGCGGTGGTAGTAGGGGTTGCGCACCAGCTCGTAGCGCTGGCCGTTCTTGTCCGTCGTGTTGACCCAGGGCTGCAGCACCGGCAGCTCGGGATTGTCGAAATCGTAAAGTGAATCCATATAGTTGTGCAGCGCCGCCCAGCTTTTCTTGTCCGAGACGGCGACGCGCTCGGCCAGGTTCTCCGGGTCCGCATAATCGCCATGGAACCGCCGCATGTAGTGCGCTGGCCGGTAGATGTAGAGCGGCCGCGCCTGCGCCAGCGCTGGCAGGAACTGCGGGTTCGGCTCGGGCCATTCGTAGCGGATCGTGACGTCATCGATCACGGTCACCTTCGGGCGTGCGCCGTTCGCGAGCATCTCGACCGGCGGACCCGCCGGCGACAGCTCCTCGTTCAGCGCGACATCCTCCCACCAGTAGCGAAAATCCTCCGTCGTGAAGGGATGACCGTCCGACCATTGGTGACCGCGCCGCAGGCGCAGCGTGAAGGTGCGCTCGCCATCGGCCACGTCGACGGCCTTCAGGATGTCGGGCACGAGCTCGTACTGCTCGGTGTATCCGACCAGCCGCGCATAGCCCCAGACCGCCATGTAGCGGACATCCTTGGATCGCGAGACGAAGGTGGTCAGCTCGCCGCCGGGCTGGCCGAGCAGACGTCCGCTCGCCTCCGGATCGACGATCAACGGCTCCACGGGGATGCGCTTCTCGACGGGCGGCAGGAAGCCGTCGCGCACCTCGTCGAGCAGCGACGGCGTCTCGACCAGCGGCCCTGAATAGAGCTCCACCCAATCGAGGGCCATCAGAACCATCGCGGCCGCGCCGGCCAGCATCAGCGTCAGCACGCGTCTCATGCCGCGGCCCTCACCAGGTGACCCGGCCCGACCTCGATCAGCCCCGGCGCCGCGTCGCCCCGATAGCCATAGGGCTCGGGCCATGTCGACGGCTCTCCCGCCCCCGCCGCGACCGCGCGCAGGTCCAGCCGGTGGTCCATGTCCGGCTCGGGGCTGGCCGCGATCAGCGCCTGCGTATAGGGGTGCCGCGGGCTCTGGAAGATGCCGTCGGCCGAGCCCTCCTCGACGACGCGGCCGCGACGCATCACCATCACCCGGTCGGCGAGCCGCGCCACCACGGCAAGGTTGTGGCTGATGAAGATATAGCTGAGCCCCATCTCCTGCTGCAGCTCGGCCAGCAGCTCCAGCACTTCCTTCTGCACGCTGACGTCCAGCGCCGAAGTCGGCTCGTCGCAGACCAGCAGCTCCGGGCTCAGCGCCAGCGCGCGCGCGATTGCGATCCGCTGTCGCTGACCGCCCGAGAAGGCGTGCGGAAAGCGCGCGAGATGGTCGGGCGACAGGCCGACCCGGCGCATCAGGGTCAGCGCGCGCTCGCGCCGCTCGGCCCGCGTGCCGATGCCGTGGATCTTCAGCGGCTCGAGCAGGATGTCCTGCACCGACATGCGCGGGCTGAGCGCGCCATAGGGGTCCTGGAACACCATCTGCACGCGCCGGCGGAAGGCGGTCAGCGCCTTGCCCGAGAGGCTGGCGATATCCTGGCGCAGCCCGTCCCTGCCGCAGAACTCCATCAGGCTGTCGGGATCGGGGCGCTCGGCGCGCAGCAGCAGCTTCGCAACCGTCGTCTTGCCCGATCCCGATTCGCCGACGACGGCCACCGTCCCGCCACGCTGCAGGACCATGTTGAAATCGGCCAGCGCGTGCACCGGCGGCCCGGCGCGGCCAAAGCCGCGCCGCCGGCCGGGATATGTCTTGGACAGGTTCTCGACGCGGATGATGGGATCCGACGCGGGCTCGGCATGCACCGCCATCTGCTCCGGGATGCGCGGCGCGGCAGCGAGCAGCGCCCGCGTGTAGCCGTGGCCGGGCGACGCCAGCACATCGCGCGCCGGCCCGCTCTCGACGATCCGGCCGCGGCGCAGCACCACCACCTTGTCGGCCATGTTGGCGACGACGCCGAGGTCGTGCGTGATCATCACGACGGCGAGGCGATGGTCACGCTGCAACCGCGCCAGCAGGTCCAGAACCATCGCCTGCGTCGTCACGTCGAGCGCCGTGGTCGGCTCGTCGGCGATGACCAGCTTCGGGTTGCCGATCATCGCCATGGCGATGACGGCGCGCTGGCGCAGCCCGCCAGACAGTTCGAAGGGATAGGCCGACCAGGCACGCTCGGGGTTCGGAAACCCGACCTCGCCGAAGATCTCGAGCACGCGCTCCTCGATGGTCTGGTCCTTGGGACCGCCGTGGACCTGCAGCACCTCGGCCACCTGGGCGCCGACGGTGTGCAGCGGCGACAGCGCGCTCATCGGCTCCTGGAAGATCATCGAGATCTTCGTGCCGCGGAGCGCGCGGACCTGGCGGTCGCGGATCGCCAGCAGGTCCAGCGTCCGCTCGCCGTCGCCGAACAGCGCCTTGCCCCTGGTGATCGTCGCCGCGCGCGGCAGAAGCCGGATCAGCGACTTGCCCGTCAGCGTCTTGCCAGACCCCGACTCGCCGACCAGCGCCAGCACCTCGCCCGGCTCGACCTCGAACGACACGCCGTCGACGACCGGCGGCATCAGCCCCGGTGGCCCGAAGGTGATCGTCAGATCCTCGACGGATAGCAGCGGCATTCCCCGACCCCGGTTCGGCCGCGAGCTTCGTCCCGCCCGGTTCGGTCGGTCCGCTGCGGCGCACAGAGACTGTGCGGCACGCCGATTGCTGCCGCAAGCATGGTTTGCCCGGCGGGCACGACAGCTTGATTACTCCGCCCCGAGATCGCTCCACCCCAGCGGCGGTGCGTCCGCGGCGAGCCGCAGGCCGCGCACGCGCGCCGCCATGGCACGGATCGGATCGTAGTCCGAATCGGCGGCCGGCAGGACCCTGACCGGAAGTCCAGTCGCATTGCCGGACCGTGCCGCGGCGGCGAGCGCGCGGAAAACCTCCCGGGCGCGGTCGGCGTGCGCCCCGGCGGTGATGAAGGGCAGCGCCGGCGTCTCGGCCGTCCAGCCGAGCACCGCCAGCCGCCGGCACGCCGCCGGCTCGATCTCGCCGAACAGCGCCCAGGCGACCGCGTCGATCGCGGCGATGTCGGCGTCGCCCCGGGCCACCGCCAGCGCCGAGGCGCGGTGCGCGCCGGTCAGGACCAGCCGGGCGAAGAAGGCCGCGCCCAGCGGGCGGACGGCGTCGGCCAGCGCGTTGCAGCCGGATTGGCTGCCATACTCGTTGACGGCCGCCACGCGGCCGCGGAACCCGTCGAGCGGCCCCTCCTCGCCGGCCCGGCAGACCAGCGCAGAGCGATAGGTGCCATGCCCGCAGCCCTCGGCGGCATAGACCGGGCGGGCGACCGGCACGGCCCCGCCGCAGCGCCCCGAGACATAGGGCAGTCCGCAGCTCTGCCCGAGCAGCAGCGCCGGGTCGCGCCAGGCCTCGGCCGGCTCGGCGGCGCGGGTCAGCGCCGCCGGCGCGGCGACGCCCTGCTCGGCCAGCCCGGCCGCGACCATCGCCCAGAACGAGTCCGTCCTGGCGGCGACCTCCGGCCAGTCGTACATCTGGAGGGCGGCGATCACGCCGTCTGGTGCGGCCCCGCAGGGACCATCGCCTCGCTCGCGGGGGCACCGGCGCCCGCTACGGCGCTTGCGAGGTCGCGGCGCTGATAGGGATGGATCACCGGCTCGCGACCGCGCAGCAGCCACCGCCAGGCCACCGCGGCATAGCCGGGCAGGTAGTAGCTTCCGTTCCCTGACAGCACCGCGTCGCGCTCGGCGTGCCAGCGCTCGGGGATCAGGTACCAGGCGACCGAGGGGTGGCGGTGGTGCACCCAGTGAAAGTTGTTGTTCAGGAACAGCAGCCGCCAGAACCAGCCGGCATCGACGATCGCCGTGCGCTGCACGGCGTGCTCGGCCGCACGGTGCTCGATGAAGCTGCGCACCATGATCAGCGACACGCCCGGATAGGCGGCCATCAGCGCATAGGCCCAGAGATCCATGCCGGACGCCCAGACGAGGGCGAGAACCGGCAGGGCGCCGCAGGCGTGCCGCAGCCACGCCCCCCGGACCGCCGCGTCGCCGGCCAGGATGCGCCGCGCATCGAGGCGCCAGAGGCCCCACATCGCCAGGCCCGGGCCGATCAGCATCCGCCCGGCAAAGGTCGCGTTGATCCGGCGCAGCCAGCGGATGACGCCGCCGGCCGAGGTCCAGTCCCCCTCGGTCAGATAGAAGCTCTCCGGGTCGTCATAGGGATCGGTCAGGCGCTCGTCGTTGTGGTGGCGCATGTGCAGCTCGCGGAAGCGGCGGTACGGGAAGGCGAGACCCAGCGCCGGAAAGACCAACGCCTCGTTGATCACGCTCGACCGGGTCGGATGTCCGTGCAGCACCTCGTGCTGCAGCGACGAGTGGAAGGCGACCAGCACGCCGCCCGGAAGGGCGAACCACCAGCCGAGCTCGGCATGGCTGGCCAGCGCCAGGCCCCAGAGCGAATAGCAGGCCGCCAGCGCCAGCCATGTCGGCCATTCAATCCGCAGCCGGGCGACGCCCGCCCGCCTTGCTCCCCCGAGCATGCTCATGATAGCTCCAATAATAATGCAACGCAGCAATGTGATCCAAGCGGTACAAGCTCGCGCGCCGGGCTGCTCGCCCGGGCGCGACAGCGATGTCGGTATTCTGCATGAATGAACTGGAATTCCCTGAACAGGACAGATCCGAGGTCGATCCGGTCGATCTGACGGCCCGGCTGATCCGCTGCCCCTCGGTCACGCCGGCTGAAGGCGGCGCCATCGAGCTGCTCGAAGGCGTCCTCGGCGATGCCGGCTTCCGCTGCACGCGGATCAGCCGCGGCGGCGTCGAGAACCTTTTCGCGCGCTGGGGGACGGGCGAACCGGTCTTCGCCTTCAACGGCCATACCGATGTCGTGCCGACGGGCGACGAGACGCTGTGGACGCGGCCGCCCTTTTCAGGCGCGCAGGAAGGCGGCGTGCTCTACGGCCGCGGCGCGGTCGACATGAAGTCGGGCGTCGCCGCCTTCGTCGCCGCGGCCATCCGGCTGGTGCGCGCGGTACCGCCCGAGGGCTCGGTCTCGGTGCTGATCACCGGCGACGAGGAAGGTGACGCGACCGACGGGACGGTGGCGATCCTCGACTGGATGCGCGAGGCCGGCGAGCGGGCGGATATCTGCCTCGTCGGCGAGCCGACCTCGGTGCGCCACCTCGGCGACACGATCAAGATCGGCCGGCGCGGCTCGATGACCGGAATGCTGCGCGTGCGGGGCAGGCAGGGGCACACCGCCTATCCCGAGCGCGCCGCCAACCCGCTGCCGGTGCTGGCGCGCATCTGCGCGCGGCTGGCCGGGACGCCGCTCGACGAGGGCTCGGCGCACTTCCAGGCCTCGACGCTGGCGCTGACCAGCATCGATGTCGGCAACCCCGCCTCGAACGTCATTCCCGCCGAGGGCCGCGCCGTCTTCAACATCCGGTTCAACGACCTGCACGGGGCCGAGGACATCAGGGGTTGGGCCCGGCGGATTATAGAGGCAGAGCTCGATGACGATGACCTCGACGGCACCGGCTGCACGGCCGAGCTCGACTGGAAGGTCTCGGGCGAAAGCTTTCTGACCGCGCCGGGACCGCTGACCGACATCGCAGTCGAGGCGATCGCCGGGCGCCAGCTCGCGCGGCCCGCCCTGACGACGGGCGGCGGCACCTCGGATGCGCGCTTCATCAAGGACCTGTGCCCGGTTTTCGAGCTGGGCCTGGTCGGCGACACGATGCACCAGATCGACGAGCGCGTGCCCGTGCAGGACATCCGCACGCTGAGCGAGATCTATTACGACATCCTGCGGCGGTTCTTCGGCGCCTGACCCCGGGCGGGCGGCGTCAGCCGTCGCCGTCCGCGTCTTCCCGGTCGTCCCCGCCATCCGTGCCCCCGCCGTCCGTGCCCCCGCTGTCCGTGCCGGTGCCGGCGCCGAAGCCCGCGCCCGGCTGGCGATAGGCCTCGCGCGGCGGAGCGAACACGTCCAGCACAGTGCATCCATCGGGCCCGGCCTCCATGGTGTGCGGCACGCCGCCCGGCGTGCGCCAGAAGTCGCCCTGGCGCACGGACACCGCCTCGTCGCCCTGGAAGCGTGTCGCCGACCCCTCCAGGCAGACGCCCCACTGCTCCTCGGGGTGCTGGTGCATGGTGCCGCGCGCCCCGGGCTCGATCTGCACGACCGACAGCATGGCGTGCTCGCCGGGGAAGATGCGCGTGGTGACGCCCTCGGCCAGCGCCCGCGCCATGCCATGGCCGGGATCATCCAGCCGGAAAAAGTTGTCGCGTTCCGACATCGGCTGCTTCATTTACCCTTTAGAGTGCAAAACGCGCGCCGCGTGACGGCGCGCGCGCGATCTCTCCCGCCGGCGTGGCGCTGCTCAGGCCGCCTTCTTGGCCTCGAGCACCTCGCCGACCTTCTGCGCGGCGTTCTTCTCGTCCAGCCGCTCGACGGCCGCGACCTCGCGCGTCAGCCGCTCCAGCGCCGCCTCGTAGAGCTGGCGCTCGGAGTACGACTGCTCGGGCTGGTCCTCGGCGCGGTGCAGGTCGCGAACCACCTCGGCGATCGAGATCAGGTCGCCCGAGTTGATCTTCTGCTCGTACTCCTGCGCCCGGCGCGACCACATGGCCCGCTTGACCTTGGCCTTGCCCTTCAGCGTCTTCAGCGCCTGATCGACGAGGTCCGGGGTTGCCAGCGAGCGCATGCCGACCGACGAAGCCTTCCCCGTCGGAACGCGCAGCGTCATCTTGTCCTTCTCGAACGAGATGACGAAAAGCTCGAGCTTCGTGCCGGCAATCTCCTGCTCCTCGATGGTCAGGATCCTGCCCACCCCGTGCGCGGGATAGACGACATAGTCGTTGGCGCGAAACTCCAGGGCCTGGACTGATTTCTTCGACATTTTCTCTCCTGGTCAACAGCCACGCTGCCCCCGCGCCTTCTGGCGGTTCTCGGGCGAAAAAAAGCCGCCTCCGGGATAACCGATGGGCAGCCCTAATCTTTACAGCGTTCGCGGCGGGACGGACCTTCTAAGGGATCGCTACCCGGCCTGCGCGGCAAACGTCAGATGACACATAAATAACACAATTGCGGCTGATTCTCTAGCCTGCTGCCTGCCCGCTCGGCGCCGGGGCGGCGCGGCGGGCCGGGGCGCCGAGAATCTCCATCCGGCTCAGACAGTTGTCCCGGGCGGCCCCGCGTCCGTTCGGCCGGCCGGTCAGTCGCCCTGCCCCGGCTTGTCGGAAAAATATTTCTCCAGCTTGTTCTCCTCGCCGTCGAAAGTCTCGGCGTCGGGGGGCTGATCGCGCTTCGTCGTGATGTTCGGCCAGGCTTCCGCAAACTTCTGATTGAGCTCGATCCACTGCTCCAGGCCCGATTCCGTGTCGGGGCGGATCGCGTCGGCCGGGCATTCCGGCTCGCAGACGCCGCAGTCGATGCATTCGTCCGGATGGATCACCAGCATGTTCTCGCCCTCGTAGAAGCAGTCGACGGGGCAGACCTCGACGCAATCGGTGTACTTGCACCGGATGCAGTTGTCCGTCACCACGTAGGTCATGTCGGCTCCCGAGGGTTTTCCAGCGGCCCGATGTACATTGACGCCCGGGCGGCTCGGTGACGGGTATTAAGGATCCCGCCGCACCTCTTCAAGGGCCGTACCGTCTTCAAGCGTCGTACCTCTTCAAGGGTCGTCCCGTGACGAACTGCGGCGCAACGCAGTGATCTGGCGACGCTGGCGCTTGGTCGGCCGCCCGGCGCCCGGATCCCGCGAGCCCGGCTCGACAGCGGCGCCATCGGCCGCGGGCCCGGCACGCGGCGCCGGAGGGTCCAGATCGGCATACAGCGCCTGCGCCTCGGTGGCCGGGCCGCGACGCGTGCCCAGACCGAGAACGCGGACGACCCGGATGTCCCCGGCCTGCGGAAAGGTCAGGACGTCACCGACGCGAACACCGTGCGCTGGCTTGCCGATGCGCTCGCCGTTCACGCGGACGGCGCCGGAGCCGGCCACCTCGCCGGCCAGCCCGCGCGACTTGAAGAACCGCGCCTGCCACAGCCATTTGTCGACGCGGATCTTCTCCGGCGCGCCGGCAGGCCCGGTCGCAGTCCCCGCTGCCGCCCCCGACGCGGCTCCCGTCAACGGTTCTTGAGCTGTTGGAGAATGGCGAACGGGCTGTCCGGATCGACCGGCTTGTCCTGACGCGGGTCCTGGCGCGGCGGCTTGGCCTCGAAGCGGCGAGGCTCGTCCTGTGCGTCGCGTCGGCCCTTGTCCTTCGGCCCCTTGCCGCGGCGGGGACCCTTCGCCTTGCCGCCGCCTTCGGGGCGTCCGGCGGCGGCTCTGTCCGGCCGCTTGCCGTCGCCTGCCGCGGCAGCACCCGGCGCAGCCTCACCGCCAGCCTGCGCGCCCTGCCGCCCGGCATCGCCGTCGCCTCTGCGGGAGCGACGGCGCTCGCGCTGGCCGTCGCCGGCGCCCGCTCCGTCGCCGGTGCGCTGCGAGGGCCCTCGACGCGGCCGGTTTCGCGGCTTTGCGCGGAACATGTAGAAGCTTTCGAGCTCCGTCTCGCCCGGCGGCACCGCTCCGGCGCCCTCGGCATGTGCTTCCGAGGTTGCTGGCGCCTCGTCGACCGGCGATGGCTGCGGCCCCGCCGCCTCGGCGCCTGCCGGTTGACCGGCCTCGGGCGCGGCGTTGGCGGGCCGGTTGTCGGCGGTCACGGCAGAGAGCTCCTCGGCCTGCGGCGGGGCCTCCACCGGCGCGGTGGGCGCACCGGCGTCGGGCGTGTCCGGCGGCGCGACGATCGTACCGGCCGTTTCGGCGTCCTCGTTGATCGACGCCGCCTCCGTGGCCGGGGAGCTTTCCGCGCTCTCCTCGCGCGCAGACTGCTCGGCCGCCGCCGCCTCGTCGGGCGGCAGCGCCAGCCCGGCCGGTGGAGCATCCGCCTCGGCCCCGGCCATGTCGGACAGAGAATTGGCTGCCCCAGCGGCAGCGTCGGCCACCGCCGCATCGGCGACGGCGCCCGCCTCGGATGCGGCGGCGCCCGGCGTCGCATCCGAGGCGACCGCGGCCTCGGTACCTGCTTCTGCGCCCGCTTCTGCGCCCGCATCTGCAGCCGCCGCGGGGCTCGCCTCGGCACGGACCGGCTTTGGCTGCTTCGGCCGCTCGCCCCTGCTCGACCTGGTAGCCGAGGCCCGTCATCAGCTCGGCGAACTGCTCGTGCGTGCAGCCGGTAATCGACAGCATGTCCTGCGTCGCCTCGAAGCCGACCGCGCTGTCGAGCGGCCGGATCAGGTCGGCCAGCCGCTCCAGCATGTCGATACGCAGCGCCCGGGCGCCGCAGGGCCGGTAGCCGGCCATGTGGTAATAGCCATCCGGCGCGCCCGGCGCGACCGGCACCGTCACGTGGCCGGGCGGCGGCGCGTCGGGGAAGACCTCCAGATCCTGCGCCAGGCTCCACAGCAGCAGGCGCAGCCGGGTCGGCGCCGGCTTCAGCAGCGCCGGCATGAAGACGAAGTGCTGGCCGAAGCGCACCCCGTGCTTGCGCAGCAGCGCGCGGTCCTCCTGCGCCAGCGCCTTCAGGTCGTCGGCGATCTCGCGCCGCGGCACGATGCCGAAGCTCTCGGCCAGCCGGAAGGCGACGCCGCGCGCCAGCCCGGTGATCGCCTCGTCGTCGCGCATCGCCAGCATCGGCTCGAAGAGCGCGTTGACGCGCCGGCCCAGCCAGTGCCTGAGCCGCCGCTCGACCTTCTCGGCGACCGCCGGCTCGGCCATGTCGTCGACGAAGACCGTGATCTTCGGCGCCAGCGGGTCGTCGCCCTTCGAGACCCGGCCGATCGCGTCGGTGCCCCACATCAGGCCGCCCTGGTCGGTCAGGTCGATCTCGCTGTCCGGGCTGAGGTACAGCTTGTCCGCCCGCCGCGCCAGCTCGGCGCCCAGCGCCGACAGGCTGGCCGAGCGCAGCGTCCGCAGCTCGTCGCCGCTGGCGGTCTCGTCGATCGTGAAGCGGAACCCGTCGAGGCGGCCGAGATAGTGCCCCTCGGCGGTCACCTCGCCCTTGTCGTTCACCTCGGCCACGAGGCGCTCCTTCTGCTTCAGCCGGCGCATCAGCACCGAGGTCCGCCGGTCGACGAATCGCTGCGTCAGCCGCTCGTGCAGGGCGTCGGAGAGGCGGTCCTCGACGGCGCGGGTCTCGCCGCGCCAGTGCTCCGCGTCCTCGACCCAGCCCGGGCGGTTGGCGACATAGGTCCAGGTGCGGATGAATGCCAGCCTTTTCGAGAGGGCATCGATGTCGCCATGCACCCGGTCGAGCCGCCCGATCTGGCCGCGCCAGCCAGTCTGCAGGTATACAGTGCGCGTCCGCGAGCAGGAAGCGGTAAATCCGGCCGACCAGCGTCGCGTGCTCGGCCGGCGAGACCTTGCGGAAGTCCGGGATCTGGCAGACCTCCCACAGCAGCCGGACGCGGTCGCCGCGCGTCGCCAGCGCGCGCACGCCCGGCTCGTCCCACAGCGTGCGCAGCACCGCCTGGTCCTCGGCCTCGCGCGCCCGCACCAGGCCGGCGTGCCGGCGGCGCGGCGTCGAGCGACGCGAGCAGCGCCTCGACCGAGTGGAAGTCGCAGGTCGGTGTTGCGCCACATCAGCTTGGCGACGGGCCGGAAGCGGTGCTCCTCGATCGCCTCGACCGTCTCCGGGGCCAGCGTCGGCGCCTCGCCGGTCATGCCGAAGGTGCCGTCGTTGGTGTAGCGCCCGGCGCGCCCGGCGATCTGCGCCAGCTCGTTCGGCTCGAGCGCGCGGTGCCGCCGCCGTCGAACTTGGCCGTGCCGGCGAAGGCGACATGGTCGACGTCCATGTTCAGCCCCATGCCGATGGCGTCGGTCGCGACCAGGTAGTCGACCTCGCCCTCCTGGTAGAGCGCGACCTGGGCGTTGCGCGTGCGCGGGCTGAGCGCGCCCATCACGACGGCGGCGCCGCCGCGCTGGCGGCGGATCAGCTCGGCGATGGCGTAGACCTGGTCGACCGAGAAGGCGACGATCGCCGTGCGGGGCTGCAGCCGCGACAGCTTGCTCGAGCCCGGTCTAGCTCAGCGTCGAGAAGCGCGTCGCGGCCGTGGATAGCGCGCGCCGGGCACCAGCGCGGCGATCAGCGCCGCGCATCGTGTCCGAGCCGAGGAACAGCGTCTCGTGCGCCCGCGCGCATGCAGCAGCCGGTCGGTGAAGACATGGCCGCGCTCCGGGTCGGCGCAGAGCTGGATCTCGTCGACGGCGACGAAGTCGACCGCCGTCCCGAGCGGCATCGCCTCGACGGTGCAGACGAAATAGCGCGCGCGCGGCGGCGCGATCTTCTCCTCGCCGGTGATCAGCGCCACGGCGTGCGCGCCGCGCACGGCGACGATCCGGTCGTAGATCTCGCGCGCCAGCAGGCGCAGCGGCAGGCCGATGATGCCGCTGTCGCGGCTCAGCATCCGCTCGACCGCATAGTGGGTCTTGCCGGTGTTGGTCGGGCCGAGGACGGCGGTGACCGTCCCGGCCGGCGCGTCGAACATCACTCCTCGGGAACTCCGTCGCTCTCCCCGGGCGGGGCGCTGCAATACGTGCCGGCCGCGGCCGAGCCGATGGTGGCAGTGCAAGCGCTCAGAGGCGCTCGCCCTCGACCTCGCGCTTCAGCTTCTTGATGCCCTCGGCGGCGCCCGGCAGGTTCGGGTTGATGGCGACAGCGCGCTGGTAGGCCTCGAGCGCGCCTTCCTTGTCGCCGAGCCGGTCGAGAATGATGCCGAGGCCGGAATAGGCGCCGAAATGCCGCGGCTCGAGCGCCAGAACGCGCGCTATGTCGCCGAGCGAGCGCCCGTATTCGTCGCGCAGGAAGTAGACGGTGGCGCGCTTGTTCCAGCCCTCGGCAAAGCCGGGCGCCAGCCGGGTCAGATCGTTCAGATGGATCAAGGCGGTGTCGTAGTCATGCGCCGCAACGGCCTTGTCGGCGCGCTCGGCCAGCAGGTTCATCGAGGGCGAGCCGCTGCGGTTCCAGGCGGCATAGATCTGCGCCTGCGTGCGCTCCCAGTGCTCGTTTCCGGGGTCTGCCAGTTCCTCGAACAGCGAATTCGAGGTGCGCCCGGCGAACCATGTCGCTGCTGCCGTCGGCGCCGGGCTGGCCGGGATCCTGCAGGACGGCGGTGCCATCCTCCGCCCCGCCATCTTCAGCAGCGCCATCTTCGGCAGCGCCATCTTCAGCGGACCCGGCAGCCGATTGGCCTTGCACGGTCGACGCATGCGGGGCCGGGGAATGCGGGGCCGGGGAATGCGGGGCCGGGGAATGCGGGGCCGAGCGGGCGGTCACGGCCGGCGTACCGGCATTCCAGAGCCCGGTGCCGGCAAGTCCGGCGACGAGCAGCGCGGCGATGGCGGCAGAAGCCTGCATTGCCTCTAGATAGTCGGCCGATGTAGCCCTGCAAAGGGATTCGGGCCTTGCGCGATGGAGATAACGGTATGAGCGAAAACCTGCAAACGGCGGCGGAGGCGCTGCGCCTCAAGATGGAAGGCAGCGGCTTCCGCGGCTCGGTCAAGTTCGACGTCGCCGACGAGGGCGCGATCCTCGTCGAGGACGAGCAGGTCTCGACCGGCGACGGCACGGCGAATACAGCCGCGGATTGCACCATCTCGGCGTCGATGGACACGTTCCAGGAGTTGTTCCAGGGCGATCTCGATCCGACGGCGGCCTTCATGACCGGCAAGATCCGGATCGATGGCGACATGGGCGCGGCGCTGAAGCTGGCCCAGGTCCTGTAAGCCGACCTTGAAGGACGCCGCCGAGCCCGAGCCGGCGCCTTTCCTGGCGCTGCCGCCGGGCGGCGCGCCGCCGGACGTGGTCTGGTGGCTGCGCGCCGCCGACGGCATCCGGCTGCGCGCTGGGCTGTGGCGCGCGCGGACCGCCGGCGCGCCGGCCCCGCGCGCGCAGGTCGTGCTGCTGCCCGGCCGGACCGAATACCTCGAGCAGCAGGCGCTGCCGGCGGCCGAGCTGTTGCGCCGCGGGCTCGACGTCGTCTCGCTGGACTGGCGCGGCCAGGGGCTGGCCGAAAGGCTGTCCGCGGCCTCGCCGCTGCTCGGCCACATCGCCGACTTCGTGGATTTCCACGCCGACCTCGCGGCACTGCTCGCCGACGAACGGGTCGCTCAGGACGCGCCCGGCGCGCTACCGCGGATCGTTCTCGGCAACTCCATGGGCGGCACGATCGCACTGGCGGCACTCGGCCAGCGCGTGCTCGGGCCGGTTCGCGCGGCAATCCTGGCGGCGCCGATGTTCGGCATCGCCATGGGCCGGCCGACGCGGCTGACCGCGCGCGTCATCATCGCGGCGGCGGGGTTCCTCGGCTTTGCCGAGGCCTGGCCGCCGTGGATGCGCGGCCACGTGCCGTTCGTGCTGCGCCCGTTCAAGGACAATGCGCTGACGCAGAACCGCGCTTACTGGGACTGGATGGCGGACGTCACGCGGACGCATCCGGCGCTGAGCATCGGCCTGCCGACCTTCGGCTGGCTGGCCGCGGCCGGCCGGGCGATGGACGAGCTCCGCCTGGCGCCGCCGCCGGACTGCCCGGTGCTCTGCGTCGTCGGCACCGAGGAGCGCGTCGTCGACGTTCCGGACATCCGAGATGCCGCGGCGAGGATCGGCGCCCGGCTCGCCGAGGTCCCCGGTGCCAGGCATCTCCTGCTGGCCGAGGCCGAGCCGATGCGCAGCGCGGTCTGGGCGCACATCGACGCCTTCCTCGCCGAGGTTCTGGCCGAGCCGCGCTAGCCGGGCACCTGCGACAGGATCTCCAGCGCGGCGGCGTGCACCTCGGTCGAGCCGGCGGCGACCGCCCGGCCGCCCCAGCGGCAGTCGTGGCCCCGCCAGTCGGTCAGCAGGCCGCCGGCCGCCTCGACGATCGGCACATGCGCGGCGATGTCGTAGGGGGCGAGCGATGCCTCGATCACCAGATCGACAAATCCGAGCGCGAGCAGGGCATAGGCATAGCAGTCGGTGCCGTACCGCGTCAGCCGCGCCCGCGCACGCACGGCGCGGAACGCCTCCGCCTCGGCCGCGCCGAAGATGTCGGGATCGGTCGTGAACACGGTCGCCGCCTCCAGCCCGGCGCAGGGCCGGGCGCGCAGAGGACGCCGGCCGGACGGGCCGGTCATCCATCCCTCGATCAGCGCGGTGCCGATCACGCCGACAAAGCGCTCGCCGATATAGGGCTGGTCGATGATCCCGATGCGGCCGCGGCTGCCGTCGTCGAGCGCGATCAGCGTGCCCCAGACGGGCAGGCCGGAGATGAAGGCGCGGGTGCCGTCGATCGGGTCGAGCACCCAGGTCAGACCCGAGGTGCCCTCCTTGCGGGCCTCCTCCTCGCCGAAGACGGCATCGTCCGGCCGGTGGGCCGCCAGCAATGCGCGCATCGTGCGCTCGGCGGCACGATCGGCGGCCGTCACCGGGTCGAAGCAGCTGCCTCTGCCGGCGTCGCCTCCCTTGTCGTCGGTGTCCAGGCCGCGCGCGCGAAAATACGGCAGCGCCGCGGCCCCGGCGCCGTCGGCGAGTGCGTTCGCCAGCTCGGTCAGCTCTCCGAGGCAGCTGTCGGACAGCGGGGTCAGGCGAGCTCTCCTGGTGTGGTTCCGGACGGTACCTCTCGGACGCGGGCGTCGATCTTCAATGCGGCAGTCGCGAAATTCTTTCGCTGAAATGTCCCGGGGCGATGGTCGGCCGCGTCGCTCAGGCCGCCTCGCTCAGAACGCGGGCGAGGTCGAACAGGCGGCGGCGCTGAGTCTCCGGGATCAGGTAGTAGGCGCGGACCAGCTCCAGGGCCTCCTTGTCGGTCAGGATGTCACCCTGCCCGGCGATGCTCAGATGCTCGCAGTTCAGGCCTTCGAAGAAGAACGAAACCGGCACGTCGAGCGCGGCGGCGATGTCCCAGAGACGGGATGCCGAGACCCGGTTGGTGCCCGTCTCGTACTTCTGGATCTGCTGGAACTTGATGCCGACCTTATTGCCGAGCTGCTGCTGGGTCATGCCGATCATCCAGCGCCGCTGCCGCACGCGCTGTCCGACATGGACGTCTACTGGGTGTTTCATCGCTAGAGCCTCCGGTTGAAATTGTCAGATCAGAGATAGCCCGGTCTCCGCAAGGAGCGGGCCAAAGCCGGCTGTCACAACCCGGCATCGCCACGGCCCGCGCGTTCCATAAAAAATCTCTTTTAGATCAGTATCTTATGTACCTTCCGGCATTAACCATAAAGTGACCGCCGCAGGGCAATTATGACGCTTCCGTGGCGCGAGCGCAAAATGCAACAAACAAGCGGTGGTTGCGCTTTGCATTTCGCAACCCGTTTGCAACACGCAATCCGCGTCAGGCGCTCTCGACGCGCGCCTGGCGCTTGCGGTCGTGCGGGTCGAGAAGGCGCTTGCGCAGGCGGATCGCGCGCGGCGTCACCTCGACCAGCTCGTCGTCGTCGACATAGGCGATCGCCTCCTCCAGCCCGAAGCGTGCGGGCGGGGTCAGGATGACCGCATCGTCCTTGCCGGAAGCGCGGACATTGGTCAGCTTCTTGCCCTTCAGCGGGTTCACCTCGAGGTCGTTGTCGCGGGCGTGCTCGCCGATCACCATGCCGCGATAGACCTTCTCGCCGGGGCTGACGAACATCCGCCCCCGATCCTCGAGGTTGAAGAGCGCATAGGCGACCGCGTCGCCATCCTCCATCGAGATGAGGACGCCGCGCCGGCGCCCCGGAATCGCCCCCTTGTAGGGCGCCCAGGAATGGAAGACCCGGTTCAGAACGCCCGTGCCGCGCGTGTCGGTCAGGAACTCGCCGTGATAGCCGATCAGCCCGCGCGAGGGCACGTGCGCGACAAGCCGCGTCTTGCCCGCCCCGGTCGAGCGCATCTCGACCACCTCGCCGCGGCGCCCGGCCAGCTTCTGGACGACGGCGCCGGTGAACTCGTCGTCGACATCGACCGTGACCTCCTCGATCGGCTCGAGGCGCTGGCCGTCCTCCTCGCGGAACAGCACGCGGGGGCGCGAGACCGAGAGCTCGAAGCCCTCGCGCCGCATGTTCTCGATCAGCACGCCCATCTGCAGCTCGCCGCGGCCATGCACCTCGAAGGCCTCGCCGCCCGGCGTGTCGCCGACCCGGATCGCCACGTTCAACTCGGCCTCGCGCAAGAGGCGGTTGCGGATGACCCGGCTCTGCACCTTGTCGCCGTCGCGGCCCGCCAGCGGGCTGTCGTTGATGCCGAAGGTGACCGAAATCGTCGGCGGATCGATCGGCTGCGCCGGCAGGGGCACATCGACCGCCGTTGCGCAGAGCGTGTCGGCGACTGTCGCCATCGCCATCCCGGCGAGGGCGACGATGTCGCCGGCGGCCGCCTCCTCGACCGGCTGGCGTGCCAGGCCGCGAAAGGCAAGGATCTTCGAGACGCGAAAGCGCTCGACCTCGTCGCCATCCCGGTGCAGCGCCTTCAGGTGCGCGCCGGCCCTCAGCACGCCGTCCTCGATCCGCCCGGTCAGCAGCCGGCCGAGATAGGGGTCGGCCTCCAGCGTCGTCGCCAGCATGCGGAAGGCGGCGTCGATGTTGGCCACCTGCTTCGGCGGCGGCACGTGCGCCAGGATCAGATCGAAGAGCGGGCCGAGGTTCTCGCGCGGCGCGGCCAGATCGGCGACGGCCCAGCCGTCCCGGCCGGAGGCATACAGCGTCGGAAAATCCAGCTGGTGCTCGTCGGCGCCGAGCAGGGCGAACAGGTCGAAGACCTCGTTCAACGCCCGGTCGGGCTCGGCATCCGTCTTGTCGGCCTTGTTCAGCAAGACGATCGGCCGCAGCCCCAGCGCCAGCGCCTTGGCGGTGACGAACTTGGTCTGCGGCATCGGCCCCTCGGCCGCGTCGACCAGCAGCACGACGCCGTCGACCATCGAGAGGATGCGCTCGACCTCGCCGCCGAAATCCGCATGCCCCGGCGTGTCGACGATGTTGATGCGCGTCCCCTGCCACTCGACCGATGTGCACTTGGCCAGGATGGTGATGCCGCGCTCGCGCTCGATGGCGTTCGAGTCCATGGCGCGCTCGACGACGGCCTGGCCGGCGCGATAGGCGCCGGACTGTTTCAACAGCTCGTCGACCAGCGTGGTCTTGCCGTGGTCGACATGGGCGATGATGGCGATGTTGCGCAGGTCCATGGCCGGGCCGGAGTCCTCGGGGGTGCTGGAATCGCGCGCCTTCTAGCCGAGCGGGCGAAAATAGCCAGACCCATGCGGCGCCGCATGCGGTTACGTGATCGACGCGGTGTGCTGCGCCGGGCTCTCGGGCTCGGACCATTCGGCCCGGCCGGCAACGTGGGCGGGACATGGCCGGCAACGTTGCTGGCGAGATGGCCCGCGCCGACTACGACGCTGCGCCATCGCGTGCTGGGGTTGCGGCCCCGCCGGTCCAGTCGGCCCAGCGCCCGTGCCAGTCGCCCCGTCCGAGCGACCGGGGCGCGCCGCCGGCCGGCTCGGGCCAGAGGTCGAGCAGGATCGCCGCCGATCCGGGCGAGCCGTCCGATTCGACCCTGAGCCACGCCAGTGGGGCGTCGTCCGCGGCCGCGGCGCCGGCCCGCGCCATCGCGGCGCCGATGCGCTGGCGCGTCCACTGCGGCAGGTACTGCCACATGACCGAATGCATCAGCACCCTCGTCGCGCCGGACGGCGCCGGGCGCGCGAGCCGCGCCTCGACCCAGTCGGCGGCATCGGCGCGCTCGCACCCGCGGCCGCGCGCTCGCCGCCAGTTCCAGCGCCGCCTCGGTCCGGCCCAGGCGCTCGGGCTGGTCGGGCCAGATATAGGCGAGCAGCCGGGCCCGGGCGGCCGGATCGGCCGGGTCGATCGGCGCGATGTCCGCACCCTGCCGGTCGGCGATGACGAGCGGCACGTCCAGCGGCGGCGCGTCGCCGCGCCACGTGCAGGCGAGCGTGACCGGCGCCGACGGATCGCCCCAGCTCCGCCCGCCGCCCAGCCGGTGGAAGTAGCGGTCCGGCAGCAGGTTCAGCCCGGCACTGCAGCCGATCTCGAAAAGCTCGAGCGGCATGCCGGTCCGCGCCGCCACCGTCAGCAGGCCGCCGAGCAGAATGCCGGAGCGGCCGACCTCGTTGGTCTGCGGGGCCGAGTCCAGGAACGCCCCCAGCGCCGCGTCGTGCGACCGGATGGCGTCTGATACCGCTCGATCGAAGGTCGGAAGCGGCCTCTCCGGGCGGGCCGCCGCCGGGTAGACCGCTGCCGGGTAGACCGCTGCCAGCGCTGGTGCCCGGCCGCCACGCACCAGCGCGTGCAGCCCGCCGCAGAGGCGCAGCGCCAGAGCGTCCTCACCGGGATCGCACGGCCAGTCGGCGACCCTTCTGCCGACCTCGCTGTCCCGGCCGAGCAGCGCCACCAGCCGTTCGCAGAGCTGCGCGGTGAAGGGCGAGCCGAGCCGCCGGCACGCCGCCGCCTGCGACAGGAAGTGGTCGGCGACGGCGCCGGTCAGCATATCGGCCTCTCCCGGCGCGCCATGCCGCCTGCCGTTCTCGGTGCCGTCGATCTCCGCCCGCGTCGCGCCCTCGGCATCATCGCCGTGCGGGTCGTATCGGCCGGGCGCGCCGCAGACGGATCAAGGCGGCGACCGCGGCGAGCAGGACACCGACGTAGTCGATCAGGTCGGCCCAGCGGAATGCGCCGATCCGGACCTGGTAGAGCGTCTCGACCTCGTTGACGTCGGCGCCCCTGATCAGCGTGAAACCGAGCGTCAGGCCGACCCCTGCCACGAGCAGCACGTTGGCCCGGATGCTGCGCCACCAGAAGACCGTCGCAGCCACCAGCACCAGAAGCGTGACCGCCGCGATCAGCCCGAAGGCCACCAGCTTCACCGGGCCGCGACGGTCGTACCAGCCCTGGGCATGCGCGATGCAGTGGCCGAAGGCCGTCGGCAGCGCATGCAGGTCGAGATGGGTGTTCACCATCAGCGCGAAGAAGAACACGGCGCAGATCCGCCAGAGCTGCCGGTCGCCCCGGCCGGTCCGCCGCGCCACCCGCAGCAGGAGCAGACCGCCCAGCCCATAGACGAGCATCGTGACCGTGCCCCGCAGCAGCGGGTCGCCCCAGACCCCCGTCCAGCGATCGATCGCGCAGGCGAGAATATCCGGCGAAATCGCCGACTGCTCCATCCTGGCGACGCGCCCGCCTCAGCGCGCCGGCGCCGCGCCTGCCGGCGCCATGCTTGTCGCGGTTGCCCCGTTCACCGGTCAGGCCGCCGCGGCGAGGCCGCGGAAGGCGTGGCGCACCATGTCGGCCAGCGCGTCGACCGGCTCGCCAGTGGACGAGCGGTTGCGGTACATGTTGATCCGGCTCGACGGCAGGTCGGGCAGCTGGCCGCCGTGGTTGACGACCTCGTAGAAGGTGCCGACGGCGCTCTCGAGCATGGCGTGGATGGCCAGGTCCGCCGCGACCGTCGCCTCGACCGTCCGCGTCGAGCCGGTGTCGACGGCCATCTCCCAGGCAATGTCGGCGCGGTCGAGTGCCGCCAGCGCCCACGGCCGGAACAGGCAGGCGCGCTCGAAGGCGAGCCGCAACGGCCGCGCCCGCCAGGCCGTGCCACCGGCGGCGCCGACCCAGACCAGCCGCTGCGACATCAGGAACTCGGCCTCCGGCGGCGTCTCGTTCTCGGTCGTCAGCATCAGGTCGACCTCGCCCGCCGCCAGCAGCTCGCGCAGCCGGAGCGTATAGGACGAGATCAGCTTAACCTTCATGCGCGGGTATTCCCGGTCGATCCGGCGCAGGATGCCGGGGATGTTCGGATAGATGATGTCCGAGGGAACGCCGAAGGCCAGCTCGCCTTCGTAGCAGCTGTCGCTCATCCGCGCCCAGACCTCGTCGTTCAGCGCCAGGATGCGCCGGCCATAGCCGAGCAGCTGCTCGCCCTGCGACGTCGGCGCGACGCCGCGCCCGGCGCGGTCCAGCAGCGGCTGGCCCAGCGCCTCCTCCAGGCGCTTGAGCTGCATCGACACCGCCGATTGCGTCAAGTGCAGCTGGTTGGCGGCACGCGTTACGCCGCCGGCCTCGACGACGGTGACAAAGCTGCGCAGCGCGGTCAGGTCCAGGTTCCGTGGCATCATCAGCCCTCGTGATGCTTCGCCCCATAAACATTCATTTATTTTATACGCCGGCCTGCCCATATCGATCAATGGGATAGATCACTCCCGCTGTTATATCACTTTTGTAGATGGAGAGCATCATGAAACCTCAGGCCATGGCGATGCTGCCGAGGCTGGCAAGCGGGCACTCGGCCGGCCTCGCTCCGACGTCCCAGGGCGGTTCGACGGGTTCCTCTTTCTGGCTGCGCCTGTTGGCGTGGAACAGGGTTGCGCGCGAGCGCCGGCAGCTGCTCGACCTCGACCCCCGGCTGCTGAAGGATATCGGGTTGAGCCCGGAAGAAGCGGACCGCGAGGCGTCGCGCCCGTTCTGGGACATGCAGCGCCCGCGCCGCTCGCTGCGCTAGCCTAGGACGCGGACTCAATACGCGGCAAGCCAGATGCGGATTGCGGCGAGCTTGAGAGCGGCGAGGAAGTTGTCCGGGCGGCGGTCGTAGCGGGTCGCGAGCCCGCGGAAGTGCTTGATGCGGTTGAAGAAGCGTTCCACCAGGTTGCGCTGCCGGTAGACCCAGCCGCTGAAGCTGAACGCGTCCTTGCGGATCGAGCGGGGCGGGATGTTGGCCCAGGCGCCGCGATCGGCGGCGAAGGCCCGGATGGCGTTCGTGTCATAGGCGCGGTCGGCGATCAGCGTCGCGCCGGGCGCGAGCGTCCGCGAGCAGGCCTTCGGCGGCGGGTGCATCGCCGGCCTGTCCGGCGGTCAGCGCGAGGCGCACCGGCCGGCCCTCGGCATCGACGAGCGCGTGGATCTTCGTCGTCAGCCCGCCGCGGGAGCGTCCCATGCAGCCATCGTCCGCGCCCCCTTTTTTCCGCTCGCGCCGTGCTGGTGGACGCGGACGCAGGAGCTGTCGATCATGACGATGTCGCCGTCGTAGGCTTGCGAGATCGCCTCGAGGATACGGTCCCACACGCCCAGCCCGCTCCGCCAGCCCGCACGAAGCGATTATAGAGCGTCGTGCGCGGTCCATAGCGCTCGGGAATGTCGCGCCACGGCGCACCCGTCCGGAACCGCCACAGGATGCCGTTCAGCACCCGCCGATCATCCACCCGCGGCACGCCTCGCGGCTTGTTCGGCAGCAGCGGCTGGATCACCGCCCACTCCTCATCCGTCAGTTCGTGACGCCGCATGCGATCCCCCTTTCCCGGTTGAGGAGAGGGAATCAGAGCCGCCGCCGAAAGGGAATCTGGAGGGTTCTGTGAGGCGCGGCGGGACGGTGGCGGCGAGCGCGACGCCGGTCGGCGCCTCATAGAAGCCGGATTGAACGAAGCCGCGGGACGCTGGGGCTATGGGTGAAGTAGCGCCGAGCATTGGTGGTGGCCTGGGGCTGCGCGGCCGCGCTGGCGTGTCTCGGCGCGTTTGGTCGCGGTGATCTTCGTCGCGTCGCCGATCGGGCCCGTCGGTGGCGGCGGCGCGGTGCGCCTGCGGGGCACGCGGGGTCCGGATGGCGAGCCCGCCGGAGCGCTGTGGCGCGCGGATGTCCGGCCGCTGGCATCGGTCGGGGTGGCCAGGTTTGGCTGGAAGATGTGGGCGGGTTCGGCGCTCATCGCTGCCTCGGGACGGAACGAGGGGGCGCACGGGCCAGCGTCGAGCGGATCAGGGCGAGGCTCCCGCAGGACGGGACAGACGTCCGGGACGACCGACGGCGACGGCAGGGCGGCTGCGTTGGCTTCGCCGATGGGATCGGGGTCGTCGCCCTGATTGGAGCCGTTGTTGGCGAGCAGCCGGCGGCAAAGGGCGAGCCGTGCCGCGCGATGGCCGTTGGCGAGGAAGCCGAAGTGGCGGATCCGATGGAAGCCGGGCGGCAGGACGTGCAGCAGGAACCGGCGCATGAACTCGCCTGCCTCCAGCGTCATGACCTTGCGGCGCCCCTCCTGGCGATAGTCCTTCCAGCGGAAGCTCACTTTCCCGTCGGCCATGCCGATCAGCCGGCTGTTGGCGATGGCGACGCGATGGGTGTAGCGGCCGAGATAGGCGAGCACCTGTTCGGGGCCGCCGAAGGGGCGCTTGGCGTAGACCACCCAGTCGATCCGGCGCAGCGTCCGCGCAGTGGGCGGCGAAGGCGTCGGCGGCCGCGAGCGGCGCGAGGTCGCCGAAGAAGCGCAGCGCGCCCTCGGCGAAGGCGCCGGCGAGGCGCTCGAGGAACAGCCGCCGGGACAGCCTGGCCGAGCACCCTCACCGACAGGAAGAACCCGGGCGGACACGCGATCCAGCGCGTCCGGTCGGGCGAGAGGCCGCCGCCCGGCACGATGCAGTGGACGTGCGGGTGGTGCTGCATCGCCTGGCCCCAGGCTGTGCAGCACCGCGACGCCGCCGATGGTGGCGCCGAGATGGCGCGGGTCGGCGGCGATGACGCGCAGCGTCTCCGCGGCGGCGCGGAACAGGATGGCATAGACCACGGCCGTGCGCCACGGTGCTCGGACCCGTGGCGAACTCGTGGCTCACTCTGGAATGCGATCGCGCCAGGGACTGTCGCGCCGACCGGAGCCGGCAGGGTGAAGACAACGTGGAAGGAGGGCACGGGGCAGCAGCTCGGCGCGACGCGCGGCGACCCACGCCGCCCGCGCCTGGCCCTGGCACTTCGGGCAGTGCCGGTTGCGGCACGAGTTGTAGGCGATAGCGATGTGGCCGCAGTCGGCGCAGCGACTGGACATGGCCGCCGAGCGCCGCCGTGCGGCAGGCTTCGATCGCGCCCATCACCCGGCGCTGCATGCGATCGAGGTGGTCGCCCCGCTCGGCGCGCCAGGCGGGGCCGTAGCGGCGGAAGACGTCCGCCACCTCCAGGCCGCCCGTCATGACAGAGCGTCAGGCGGGCGGCGTCACCTCCAGCCGCAGCCGATCGAGCGGGCTCTCCGTCCGGCGGATGACGACCTGCGAGACATGCGTATAGCGCGCCGTCGTCGACAGGTGGGCGTGGCCGAGCAGCACCTGGATGACGCGGATGTCGATGCCGCTCTCCAGCAGATGGGTGGCGAAGCTGTGCCGCAGGACGTGGACGGTCACCTTCTTGTCGATCCCGGCCGCGGCCCGCGCCGAACGGCAGGCGGCGTGCAGCACCGTCGCCTCGATCGGCCGGCTGGCGTCGCGACCCGGGAACAGCCAGTGTGCCGGGCGGGCGAGGCGCCAGTAGGTCCGAGAGGCATGCCGAGCAGCCTGCTCGGAGAGCATCACATAGCGCTCCTTGCCGCCCTCGGCCCGCGCTCGACCCGGATCAGCATCCGGCCACTGTCGATGTCGCCGACGCGCAGCCCGATGACCTCAGAGACGCGCAATCCGGCCGCGTAGGCCGTGGTCAGCGCGGCGCGCGCCTTCAGGCTCGGCACGGCCTCGAGAAAGCGCACCACCTCGTCAGCGCCCAGCACCACGGGAAGGCGGCGCGGCTCGCGGGCGTAGGCGATCCGTTCGGGAACCTCCGCCATTCCGAGCGTCACGCCGCAGAAGAACCGGAGCGCCGCGACCGTCTGGTTCAGGCTCGCCCACGCCACGCCCTTCGAGGCGAGATGCACTTGGAACGTCCGGACGTCCTCGAGCGTCAGGCGGTCCGGAGAGCGGCCAAAGAACCGGCTGAACTTCGAGACCGCGTGGACATAGGATCGCTGCGTCGCCGGCGAGAGGTTGCGGACGGTCATGTCCTCGAGCATGCGCCGGCGCAGAGGGCTGATCTCGGCCATCGGAAATCTCCTGTCTGGAAGGTGGGTGCAGCAACCCAGAGCTTCCAATCAGGAGCGCCGACCGCGAAGGGCCCCTACCGCGCAGCGGTTTCGTTCAATCCCCCTTGGCGCTTTATGAGGACGCGTTCTAGCCGAAGAGGTCGCGGCAGAGCTCCAGCGCCTCGACCAGCCGGTCGACCTCGCCTTGCGTGTTGTAGAGGCCGAACGAGGCGCGGCAGGTCGCGGTGACGCCCAGATGCGCCATCAGCGGCTGGGCGCAGTGGTGCCCGGCGCGCACGGCCACGCCCTTGCGGTCGACGATCGTCGAGATGTCGTGCGGATGCGCCGCCGCCTTCCAGGTTGAACGAGAAGATCGAGCCCTTGTTCGCCGACGTGCCGTAGACCTGCAGCCAGTTCAGTCCCTGCAGCCGGTCGCGCGCATAGTCGCGAAGCCCGTGCTCGTGCGCCGCGATGTTCTCCATGCCGAGCCCCGTCACATAGTCGATCGCCGCGCCGAGGCCGATGATCGGCACGATGTTCGGCGTGCCCGCCTCGAAGCGCATCGGCGGGTCGGCATATGTGACCTCGTCGCGGGTCACCGTGCGGATCATGTCGCCGCCGCCCTTGAAGGGGCGCATCTGCCGCAGCAGCTCCATCCGCCCGTAGAGCGCGCCCGACCCGGTCGGGCCGTAGAGCTTGTGCCCCGTGACGACATAGAAGTCGCAGCCGATCTCGGCGACGTTCACGGGCATGTGCACCGCCGCCTGGCAGCCGTCGATCACCGTGACGACGCCGCGCTCGCGCGCCGCACGCGCGATGGCGGCCACGTCGACCACCGTGCCGAGCACGTTCGACATGTGCGTCACCGCGACGATCCTGGTCCGCGGCCCGATGGCGTCGATCACCGCCTGCGGGTCGAGGTCGCCGGCGCGTCCGACCTCGACCCAGCGCAGCACCGCGCCGCAGCGCTCGCGCAAAAAGTTCCAGGCGACGATGTTGGCGTGGTGCTCCATGATCGAGAGCACGATCTCGTCGCCGGGCTGGATGCGCGGCATCGCCCAGGAATAGGCGACGAGGTTGATCGCGTCCGTGCCGTTGCTGGTGAAGACGATCTCTTCCTCGGAGGGCGCGCCGATGAAGCGCGCGACCTTGCCGCGCACGGCCTCGTACTTCTCGGTCGCGGCGTTCGAGAGATAGTGCAGGCCGCGATGGACGTTGGCGTATTCCTGCTCGTAGGTATGCGTCATCGCGTCGATCACGGCGCGCGGCTTCTGCGCGCTGGCGGCGTTGTCGAGGTAGACCAGATCCGCCCCGTTCACCTGCCGCGACAGGATCGGGAAGTCGGCGCGGACCGTCTCGATGTCAAGCATGTCCAGCATCTTAGGACCTCATCCAGCCAAGGCTCATTCAGCCAGGGCGCCGGCGACCGACACCAGCACGATCCCGCAGGCGAAGGTGACGCCGACGAGGGCGCCGAGCACGCCCCAGGTGTTCCTGAACCGATGTAGCTCGGCGATGTAGTTTGCCATCAGCCAGAACGATATGGCGACGTAGAGCACCGCCAGAAATCCCCCGCCGGCCGGAATCTGTACGGTCGCCTCGGCCGCCGCGTCGCCGTCGGCCCGCCCGGCCCGCCCGCTCCCGTGGCGTCCGTCTGGGCCCGGAAGGCGCTTGCGAAGCCCAGCGTCAGCGGCGTCAGCGGGCTCGTGACCAGCGCATGCCAGCCGACGACGAGCTGCGCGCCGGCAAGCGTTCCCTTGCCGCCGGCGGCGCGGCCGAGGCCGTGGATCAGGCCGGAAAGCAGGAAGAAGACGGCAAGCTGCAGCGCGATGTTGACGAGATAGGCGCCGAGCGAGAGATCGCCGGCGCGCCCGCCGAAGACGATCGCGAGCATCGCCTCGACCAGGAAGGCGAGCGCCAGGAAGGTCAGCGCCACCTCCAGCCCGTTGCCGCCGTCGAGAAGCCGGCGCATGGCATGGCGCGGCGCCGTATAGCCCTCGCCGATCATGCGGACAAGGCTCGCGGTCATCGGACGGCCGCCCGGCCGGGATCCCGTCCCGTGGCCCGGCCAGGCCACGCCGCAGCCCGGCCGCCCGCCTGTGCCTTGTCGGTCATCCGTCGTCCTCGCAGCGTCCGGCAGCGGGCCTCGACGTATAGAAGCGGCCGATGCACCGCAAGCGCGCCTAGACGGAGGCCAGGCGGACGGCAAGGACGATCAGCAGCACGATGCCACCGATCGTCGCGAACACCGCCCAGCTGCGCCTGAAGCCGAAGACCTCGGCAAAGCACTGCGCGAGCGCCCAGGCGAAGAAGACCGGGCCGACCTGCGAGGCCGCGGCGCCGAGGGCGCGCGGCGCCGCGTCGAGCGCCAGCGCCGCGAGGCCGGACAGCACCACCACCGGCGCCGAGACGAGCGCCGCCCAGAAGAACGCCGCGCGGCCGTCGCGCCAGCTTCCCCGGCCGCGAAACGCCTTGGCCAGAACGGTGCCGAGCGCCGCCAGCAGGTAGTAGACCAGCGGCACGAAGAACAGCATGGACGCCGCCTGCGCCGCCACGTGCGGAACCAGATCGACGGCGCCGGACCGCGCGGCGACCGCCAGGACGGCGATCCTGCCGGCCAGCAGCAGCCCGGCCGCGAGGAAGGCATAGGCGAGCAGGCGGCCCTCGCTCGGCCGGCTCTGCAAAACGCCGCGCATCGAGCCGCGCGGATCGTGGAAGAACCGCGCGACCCCGAGGATCAGGCCGGGATGACGGGCCGCGCCGTTCGCCTGCCCGCTCGCCTCGGTACCCATCTCAGCGCCGCGCGGCCATCCAGCGAGCGACCTCGTCGCGCATCAGATCGGCGAGGCCCTCGTCGGCGATCTCCATGATCGCCTCGTCGGCGAAGGCGGCGATCAGCATGGCCTCGGCCTCGGCCTGCGGGACGCCGCGCGAGCGCAGGTAGAACATCGCCGTGCGGTCGAGCGCGCCGGTCGTCGAGCCATGCGAGCAGGCGACATCGTCGGCATAGATCTCGAGCTCGGGCTTGGCCGAGAACTCGGCGCCATCGGTGAGCAGAACCGCCTGGCTGATCTGGTAGCCGTCGGTCTTCTGCGCGGTGTCGCGGACATAGATCTTGCCCTGGAAGATGCCGCGCGCCTTGTCGGCGAGGACGTTCTTGAAGACCTGCCGGCTCTCGCAGCCCCGGCCCGTGTGCGTGACGAAGACGGTGTTGTCGACGTGGCTCGCGCCGCGCGCCAGGACGGCGCCGGCGATGTGGCCGGAGCCGCCGTCGCCGACGAGCTCGGCATAGACCTCGTTGCGCGTCAGCTCGCCGTCCGCGGTCAGCGTGAAGGTCTTGAGCTGGCACTCTCCCTCCAGCCGGGCGAAGAGATGCGTCGCATGCGGCGCGCGCTCGCCGGTCTGGGTGCGCACATGGTTCAGCGTCGCGCCCTCGGCGATCGACACCTCGAGCACTGTGTTGGTCGCCGACCCGCTCTCGACCAGCGTCAGCTCGGCGCCCTTTTCCAGCCGGACCAGATGGCGGACCATGCTGGCGCCCTCGCCGATCCGGTCGTAGCGGATGTGCACGGGCCGCGCCTCGCGGCCGGTCGCCTGGATGACCAGCCCCTCGGTCGCGGCCGCCGTGTTCAGGATGGCGAGCGGGCGCGCCACCTTCTGCTGGCCGGCGGTCTCGAGCGCGCCGAAGAGCTCGCGGGCGATCGAGATGTCCTGCGCCAGCGTCTCGTCCAGCGTGGCGATCGCCACGCCCGCGCCGGCCGAGAGATCCGACAAATCCTTGCGCAGCCGCCCGTTGACGAAGCGGGCCGTCGCGGCGTCGACCGCGTCCAGCGACGAGCCTGCCGCCGCGCCCTCGTCCTCGGCAGTGGCGCTGCGCAGCGGCGCGGTCAGCGGCGCCGGGTCCGTGTACTTCCAGTACTCGTCGCGCCGCGCCGGCGCGCCGGCGTCGAGCAGACGGGCGCGTGCGCGGGCGCGCACCTCGCGCGCCCAGCCGGCCTCGCCCTGCGGCATCGGCAGGGCGGACAGCAGCGCCTCGGCGGCCCGGCGCTTCTGGTCCTGCGCGGCGAGGCGCCGGTCCGGCGGCCGGTCCTGTGTCCGGGCGCTCATCAGGCCACCTGCTGCATCAGCCCGGCATAGCCCTCGTTCTCGACCTTGAGCGCGAGCTCCGGGCCGCCGGTGGCGGCGATCCGGCCGTCGACCATGACGTGCACCACGTCCGGCTCGATGTAGGTCAGCAGCCGCTGATAGTGCGTGATGACGAGAAAGCCGCGCTCGGCCGAGCGCAGCGCGTTGACGCCGTTCGCCACCAGCTTCAGCGCATCGACGTCGAGGCCGGAATCGGTCTCGTCCATGATGCACATGCGGGGTTCCAGCAGCGCCATCTGCAGGATCTCGGCGCGCTTCTTCTCGCCGCCCGAAAACCCGACATTGACCGGCCGCTTGAGCATCTCGGCCGGGATCTCGAGCTCCTTCGCCTTGGCGCGGATCAGCTTCAGGAAGTCCGGCGCCGATATCTCGTTTTCACCGCGCGCCTTGCGCTGCGCGTTCAGCGCGGTGCGCAGGAACGTCATGTTGCCGACGCCGGGGATCTCGACCGGGTACTGGAAAGCCAGGAACAGGCCATGCGCCGCCCGCTCCTCCGGCTCCATCGCCAGCAGGTCCTCGCCATCCATTGTGGCCGTGCCGCCGACCACCTCGTAGCCCTCGCGCCCGGCAAGCACATAGGACAGCGTGCTCTTGCCCGAGCCGTTCGGCCCCATGATGGCGTGCACCTTGCCGGCCGGGACCTCGAGGCTGACGCCTTTCAGGATCCGCTTGTCCTCTTCCTCCAACTTCACCCGGAGGTCGTCGATCTTGAGCATGCTTTCCTTTCTTCACGGGCAACCCTGACCGGCCGAATTGCCGGCGGCCCACATCGTCCGGCGAGCGGCTCCGCCGGTCGGCGGGGCCGTCATCAGCCTGCGGCGGCTCAGGCCGCCCGGCGCTCGGCGTCGGTGACGACCCGCTCGAGCATGTGCAGGAACGCGCGCTCGTCGCCGAGGCCCGTCAGCGTGTCGCCGCCCGGGCGAACCACTTCCCACGTCTCGGCGCCGACGGCCTGGACGCGGCACAGCATCTCGCCGCCCTCGGTCGGACGGATATCGAAGGCGGTGGTGTTCTCGTTCGCCGCGACGGTCACCTCGTGGCCCTTGTCGCGGAGATGGCTCTCGGCCGTCACGGCGAGTGCCATCAGATCGTCGCCTGCCTTGGTGTGCGTAAGCATGTCTTCTCCTTTTTGTCGTTGGTTTCGATAGGTCTGGATCAGCCGACCGATCCTTCGAGCGAGATCGCGACCAGTTTCTGCGCCTCGACGGCGAACTCCATCGGCAGCTCCTGCAGAACCTCCTTGCAGAAGCCGTTGACGATCAGCGCGACAGCCTCCTCCTCGTCGAGCCCGCGGCTGCGGCAGTAGAAGAGCTGCTCGTCATCGACCTTGGAGGTCGTCGCCTCGTGCTCGCAGCGCGAGGTCATGTTCTTGACCTCTATATAGGGCACGGTGTGCGCGCCGCACTCAGCCCCGATCAGCAAACTGTCGCACTGCGTGTGGTTGCGGCTGTTCGCGGCGCGCGGGTGCATCGAGACGAGCCCGCGATAGGTGTTCTGCGCCCGCCCCGCGCTGATGCCCTTCGACACGATGCGGCTGCGGGTGTTCCGGCCCAGATGCACCATCTTGGTGCCGGTGTCGGCCTGCTGGGCGTTGTTGGCGATGGCGATCGAGTAGAACTCGCCCTGGGCACCGTCGCCGCGCAGGATGCAGGACGGGTACTTCCAGGTGATCGCGCTGCCGGTCTCGACCTGCGTCCACATGACCTTGGAGCGCGCGCCGCGGCAATCGGCCCGCTTGGTGACGAAGTTGTAGATGCCGCCCTTGCCGTTCTCGTCGCCGGGGTACCAGTTCTGCACGGTCGAGTACTTGATCTCGGCGTCTTCCAGCGCCACCAGCTCGACCACCGCCGCGTGCAGCTGGTTCTCGTCGCGCATCGGCGCGGTGCAGCCCTCGAGATAGCGACACTACGCGCCCTTGTCGGCGATGATCAGCGTCCGCTCGAACTGGCCGGTGTTCTCGGCGTTGATGCGGAAATAGGTCGACAGCTCCATCGGGCAGCGCACGCCCGGCGGCACGTAGACGAACGAGCCGTCCGAGAAGACCGCCGAGTTCAGCGTCGCGTAGAAGTTGTCGGACTGCGGCACGACCGAGCCGAGATACTTCTTCACCAGCTCTGGGTGCTCCTGCACGGCCTCGGAGATCGAGCAGAAGATGACGCCGGCCTGCGCCAGCTCCTTCTTGAAGGTCGTGCCGACCGAGACCGAGTCGAAGACCGCATCGACCGCGACGCGGCGCTTTTCCGGGCTGCCGTCGGTCCGCGCCTCGGCCGGGATCGCGCCCGCGCCCTCGACGCCCGCCAGGATCATCTGCTCCTTCAGCGGGATGCCGAGCTTCTCGTAGGTGCGCAGCAGCTCGGGGTCGACCTCGTCCAGGCTCTTCGGCTTGGTGGCGAAGCTCTTCGGCTGGGCGTAGTAGAACTGCTCCTGGAAGTCGATCTTCGGGTAGTGCACCATCGCCCATTCCGGCTCGTCCATCTGCAGCCAGCGGCGATAGGCACCGAGCCGCCATTCCAGCATCCACTCCGGCTCGGCCTTCTTCTGGCTGATCAGCCTGACGATGTCCTCGTTCAGCCCCTTGGGCGCGAAGTCCATCTCGATGTCGGATTGCCAGCCATACTTGTAGCGCTCGCCGACCGAGCGCACGAGATCGACGGTTTCCCGCTCGACACCTTGCTTGACGTCACCGGTTCTGACATCACCGGCACCGACATCGACGTCCAGTGCGCTCATGGCTCTCTCCTTCTCGTTCCCGGCCGGGCCGGGCTTGTCCGATAGGTGGTCCCTGGCAGCTCCCGGAACAACCTGGGTACGTATCAGGCAGCCCGGCTGTTCCGCCGGCGATAGCAATCGACCCACGCATCGGCGAAGGCCGCGACCTCCGCCTCGGTCGTCGTCGGCCCGAGCGAGACGCGCAGCGCGCTCGCGGCGGCGCCGTCCTCCAGCCCCATCGCCGCGAGCACCCGGCTGGCGCGCCGGACCTTGCCGGACGAGCAGGCGCTGCCGGCGCTGACGGCAAAGCCCGCCAGGTCCATCTGCATCACCTGGGTCTCGCCCGGCCATCCCGGCACGGCGAAGCACGATGGTGTTCGGCAGGCGAGCGGCTTCCCGCCCGATGATGATCGAGGTCCGGAGCCGCCGATTCAAGCCGCGCCTCCAGATCGTCGCGCAGCTTTGCCGACCCGGTCCCAGACGCCGTCGCTCGAGATCGCGCCGCGCCGCCTCGGCCGCGGCGCCGAAGCCGGCGATGCCGACGACGTTCTCGGTGCCCGAGCGCCGCCACCGCTCCTGCCCGCCGCCGCGCATCAGGGGCCGCAGATCCTCGGCGCTCGCGGACGAAGAGCGCGCCCACGCCCTTGGGTCCGCCGAGCTTGTGCGCGCGGCGACGGCATAGGCGAGCGCACCGGCCGAGAAGCCGAGCCCGACACTGGCCGACCGACTGCGTCGTGTCGCAGAAGCGGGCGACCGCGCGCCTGGCGCCGGCGCCACGTGCGCGCAGAGGTCATCGCAGAGCCGCTCGGCAAAGCCGGAGATCGCCGGTCTCGCCGCAGGCGCGGCGCGGCGAGCAGCAGCCGCGGCGCGTCCCGGGCGTCTCGGCGCCGCGCCTGCCGAAGCGATCCCAGCCGCGTCGGCCAGACCCGCCTCGGCGAAGCGAGCCGGCCGATCGCCCTGACAGCAAGCACGTCGGCGATGGCGCCGTCGCGCTCGCGGCCAGCGACGTGCACGGCGTCGTGCTCCATCCCCGTGCTCGACGGCGAGCGTCCAGCCCTGGCGCAGCGCCGTGCGCGCCGCCTCGGTGGCGCCGGAGGTGAAGACCACCTCGCCCGGCTCGCAGCCGACCAGCGCCGCGACCTGGCCCGCGCCCGCTCGACGATCGCGCGCGCCGCGCGCCCCTCGGCATGCACGCTCGACGGATTGCCGACGACGTCCATCGCCTGCAGCATCGCCGCCCTCGCCTCGCGGCCGCAGCGGCGCCGTGGCGTTCCAGTCGAGATAGACGCGGTGCTCGGCCCGGACGCGTCACGGACGCACCACCTCCGGCTCGTCCACGACGGCGATGAAGTCCGGCACCGCCGGGCACGGCACCAGCCGGTCGCCGACCACGTCGGCGATGCGTCGTCTGGCTGAGGAAGACGTGGACATGCGCCGAGAGCTGCTCCCACAGCGCATGCGTCAGGCACGCCTCCTTCGAGCTGCCGCAGTGCTCGCCGTCGCGCCCTCTCGCAGCCCATGGCGTTCAGCCGCTCGTCGACGGCCGCCATGACGTCCGAGATCCGCGTCTCGGCCGGCGCGCTGCGCCAGCCGGTAGCCGCCGCCGGGGCCGCGCACCGACACGACCAGCCCGCGCCGGCGCAGCTTGACGAACAGCTGCTCGAGATAGGCGAGCGAGATGCCCTGCCGGGCCGAGATGTCGGCCAGCGTCACCGGGCCGGCCGCGCCGTTCAGCGCGATGTCGGCCAGCGCGGTCACGGCATAGCGTCCCTTGGTGCTGAGCTTCATCGCGACCCCTCCTGCGCGCCACCGTCATCGACCTGCGCCGGGCGAGCCGTTGACCGTGGCGCCGCCGATCGCTACCTCCGCTCGAGCCGCGCTCCGCCGCACGCCGATTTAGAATTGTTCTAGGATGCCCGACTAAACGAGTCAAGCAATCCGCGGACGCCGACCCAGGACGCCAGACCGCCTATGCCCGAGGTAAATTTCCCCGGCCCCGAAGGGCGGCTCGAGGGCCGATACCATCCGCAGCCGAAGAAGGACGCGCCGATCGCGCTGATCCTGCATCCGCACCCCCAGTACGGGGGCACGATGAACAACCCCGTGACCTACAACGCTGCACTATGCGTTCCGGGACCTCGGCTTCACCGTGCTGCGCTTCAACTTCCGCGGCGTCGGGCGCAGCCAGGGCGAGTTCGACCACGGCATCGGCGAGCTCTCGGACGCCGCCTCGGCGCTCGACTACCTGCAGTCGATGCACGAGGGCGCCAAGGCCTGCTGGGTGGCGGGCTTCTCCTTCGGCGCCTGGATCGGCATGCAGCTGCTGATGCGCCGGCCCGAGATCAACGGCTTCATCTCGGTCGCGCCGCCGGCCAACATGTACGACTTCTCGTTCCTCGCGCCCTGCCCGTCCTCGGGCCTGATCATCAACGGCGATGCCGACCGGATCGTGCCGATCGAGGACGTCGAGAAGCTGGCGGCCAAGCTGAAGGCGCAGCGCGGCATCACGATCACGCACACCCTGGTGCCGGGCGCCAACCACTTCTTCGAGGAGGGCATGGCCGAGATGATCGACATCGTGAAGGGCTATGTCGAGGCCCGCATGGTCGAGGGCGGGCGCGGTGGAGTCGGCGCGGGCCATCGGCCGGAGGCGAGCGGCCGAACCTCGGGGCGGTCGAGCCCTTCGTATCGCGGAACACGGCTCAGCGCCTTCTTCGGGAACAGGAACGTCCACTGGAACTGCAGCTGCCAGTCGGCGCCGGCGTCCGGCTTGACGGCGTTGTAATAGGCGCGCAGATTGGCCTGGATCGGCAGCTCGCCGAGCCGGAAGAGCTTGCCGACGCCGCCGCCGAGCGGCAGCGTCCAGCGGTCATCGTCCGCGGCTTCCCAGTTCGCGGTGATGACGGGCGAGGTGCCGACCGACCAGCCATCGGACAGGTTGAGGTTGAAGAAGGGCTGCAGCAGGAACTGGTTCACGTCCGGCGCGTCGGAGTCGCCCGCAAAGGACCAGACGTTGTTGACCAGCGCGCCATAGGTGAACGGCGGCTTCGAGACGAAGACGACGGCGCCCGGCCCGGCCGACCATTTGTCGCTGCCGAGAAGATCGTTGGTCGCGCTCGGGAAGACAGCCGACGGGCCGACGCCCCAGCTCACCTCGCCCAAGGCAGTCTTGACCGGTTTGGTCGGCGTGAAAAACAGCTGCAGGTTGATGTCGCCGAGGCCGAAGGCGCTGCCGTCCGAGCGGCGAGTTGAACTGCTTCGGCTTGTTGATGATCGGCACGATCGGCCGGATGATCAGGTTCCAGTCCTCGAGAGCGTGGCCGGATAGACCGGCTGGACGTTCAGCACGAACTGCGTGACGTCGCGCTCGCCCGTGCCGAAGAAGAAATTGTTCTGAAGGGGACGCTGATCAGGCTGGCGATCGGGTTCTGCGCCGCCGCCTGCAGGTCGGAGCCGGAGCCGCTGGCCGATTGCGCCCACGCATCGGAGGTCGCCACGGCCATGCCGGCAAGGCCGAGCGCCAGGGCGCCGAACAGACGGGCCGAACGAAACATTTGCCGTCCTCCTTGTCCCATTCCCGGCGATGCCGCAGCCTTCCGCGCCAGTCGGGCGCCCGCGTCCGCGCGCCGCAGGCACCCGCAGCGTAGAGCGGTTTCCGACCGATCGGAATTGCCTCCCTGCCGAGCGGTTACGTGTCGTTAAGAAAGAATGCAAGCATTTTCATTAGCTTAAGAGCCGTCCACGTGTGGACGCTTGCGCGGGCGCCGATGCTCCCTGTCCGGAGCTCTAGCCACGGATGAAGTGCAGCCCCTGGAACCGGCTGCGGAAGGCCGTGACGTCGGCCGCCACCTCCTCGGGCGGCCAGTGCAGCGCCCGGGCGATCAGCTGCGCGAGCTCGGCCATGTCTCCATGCGTCATGCCGCGCCGGACGATCTCGGGGGTGCCGAGGCGCAGGCCGTTCATGTCGCCGGGGACCGGCTCGATCGGCAGGCCAATGCCGCAGGCCAGGATGTTGGCGCGGCGCAGCCGCCTGGCCATCGCCTGCCCGCCGCCCCACTCGGCCGCCGGCACGGCGAACTGGTGCGAGCGCGTGACGACCTCCTCGGGCAGGTAGGCGCGGCACCCGCTCGACCGTCAGCGAGGCGGCGAGCGTCCGCGCCGTCGCCACCATCTCGCGCGCATAAGCCGCCCCGTGCTCGCGCCAGTCGAGCAGCGTGCGCGCCAGCGCCGCGACGCGGCCGGCGTCGAAGTTCGCCGTCAGCCCGGGAAAGGCGATGCGGTCGAGCCGCTCGGCCAGCCCGGCGTCATTGGTGACGATCAGCCCGCCGGCCGGGCCGCCCAGCGACTTGTAGGTCGACATGGTCATCAGGTGCGCGCCCTGGTCGAGCGGGTTCTCCCAGGTGCCGCCGGCGATCATGCCGCAGAGATGCGCCGCGTCGAACAGCAGCCTGGCGCCGACCTCGTCGGCGATGGCCCGCGCCTCGGCGACCGGGTGCGGCTCGAGGTTGAGGCTGCCGCCGAGGGTGATCAGCTTCGGCCGCACCTCGCGCGCCAGCCGCGCCAGCCCGTCGACATCGACGGAATAGTACGCGTCGCGCACCGGCGCCGGGTGGATCGCCAGCCCATAGAGCCCTGCCGCGCCCGCCTGCGTGGTGCGTGACGTGACCGCCGATCTCGGCCGGCGGCACGATGATGGCGTCGCCCGGCCGGCAGGTCGCCATGAAGGCCATCAGGTTCGCCATGGCGCCGGACGAGCACCCGCACCTCGGCGATAGCGGGCGCGGAAGATCTCGGCGGCCAGCTCGGCGGCGACGATCTCGATCCGCTCGATCGCCTCGAGCCCCATCTCGTACTTGTCGCCCGGATAGCCGAGCGACGGCCGCGGCCCCGAGGCCCGCGCGCCAGCAACGCCTCGGCGGCCGGGTTCATGACGTTGGTGGCCGGGTTCAGGTTGATGCAGTCGCGGTCGATGGCGTCGTTCTGCCGGACCAGCGCCTCGAGCTCGGCGTCGACCCCGTCCGCGTCGGCGGCGGCGATGCGGCCCGCGACGCTCTGGACCAGCTCGTCGGAGGCGGCGGGGACCCAGCCGCGCCGGGCGAGCGGACTGGCGGGGCCGCTCACCGGCGCCTGCCGGCGCCGGGGCGCGCGACCGACGCGGCCGACGCGGCCGACGGGGCCGACGGGGCCGGCGGGGCCGTGCGGGCGCGCTGGGCGGCCGCCCTCAGTTCCTCGGCGATCTCGTCGGCCTGGTCCGGATCGAAATCCATCGGCATCTCGGTGCCGTCGTCCTCGACGAGGATGCGCACCATGCCCGTGCTCGTCGGCCCGACCGTCAGTGTCGCGCCGCCGTCGCTGTCCTGCGCATCCATCACCGGCTCCGGTTCTTGTCCCCGCCGCGGATACACCGCCGCCGTGCCGCCCGCCAGACGTCCGGTGCGGATTTCGCCGGGGACGGGCGCTTGAAATGCGCCGGCGCGGGGGGTAGATCAGCCGGCACGTGCCGCCTTAGCTCAGTTGGTTAGAGCGCTAGATTGTGGATCTAGAGGTCCCCCGTTCGAGCCGGGGAGGCGGTACCAACGCCACCTGGCTTTGCCTGTGCCGATGACCGCCCGACCGGCATCGTTGCCGGCCGCCGGACGTGGATCACGAGGAAGATGGGGATGCTCGAGGCGCCGAGGATCGACGAGGATCAGGTCGCGAGCTTCCGGCGCGACGGCTGCGCCGTTATCCGCGGCGTCTTCGCGCCCTGGATCGAGGGGGCGCGCACCGGCGTCGACGAGAACATGGGCGCCCCCAGCTTTCGCGAGCGCACCTATCGCCCCGAGGACGGCTCGGCGGCATTCTTCCAGGATTTCTGCAACTGGGCGCGCATTCCCGGCTATCGCGCGCTGGTGGCCGAGTCGCCGATGGCCGAGATCGCCGCCCGGTTGATGGGGTCGCGGACGGCGCGGATCTTCCACGACCACGTGCTGGTCAAGGAGCCGGGCACCTCGATCGCCACGCCATGGCACCAGGACGCGCCCTACTATCTCGTCGAGGCGGTGCAGAGCGTCAGCTTCTGGGTGCCGCTCGACCCCGTGCCGCGCGACCGCACGATCGAGTTCGTCGCCGGCTCGCATCGCGGTCGCACCTTTCGCGCCGAGCGCTTCGACGGCACCAATCTGTACGAGGGCGACGAGAGCGAGCGCGTGCCCGACGTGAACGGACAGCGCGAGGGGCTCGACATCCTCGGCTGGGCCGTCGAGCCGGGCGACGCGGTGGCCTTCGACTTCCGCACGCTGCACGGCGCACCGGCGAACAACTCGGCCGAGCGGCGCCGCGTCATCTCGGTGCGCTGGGTCGGCGACGACGCCCGCTTCGCGGCGCGGCCCGGCCGGACCTCGCCGCCCTACCCCGACCTCGCCTGCGAGGACGGCGCCCTCTTCGAGGGACCGGAGTTCCCGGTGCTGTGGCCACGCAGCGCCTGACGGTCCGACGCGGGCGCCTCTGCCCCCGCGCGGTTCGCCTGTCAGCTATGCGGACAATGCCGACCTTCGAGCCTCACAAATGAAAGTCGGCTTGCCTGCTTAGTGATCATTAGAGTTGGAACAATTTCGGAAGAGTTTCCATGTTCCGTCTGCCTGCTTCTTCAAGCTCGTTAAAAATTTGCCGTCGAACGGTATCGGTATGCCATCCGCGACGCGCTCAATAACGAAATGTCTGTGCGCAAATGCGTAATCATCGAGCACCGTGATGTTGGCCGTGTCGATCTTAGCTAAATTGACTGGAACTGCCTCAAAACGCGCAGGGGTGACCTCCCTGAGCACGTCCATGCCGCTCGCCCGGGAACCCGGGAATAGCTGCACGCCTTCCTCATCACAGAGCGACAACCAGAGATCGGCATCACCCGCAACGCGGGCCGATAGATAGGCCTCAAGAACCTTTTGAAGTTCCTGCATCGTAAACATCCTAAAGCGAGGAGTGAGGTTCGATGATTTTAGTATGCAACTAGCCAGACGGTACACATCCCAGAGATAATAGCCATGTTTTCGAACTGATAGCAGACACTCGCGGGTATCGTAGTATCCGGTACTTTGGGCTCAATGCGGTCTCATCCGACTGAATCAGACCACGAGGCTTTCCCGCCAGCGCGATCCGCAGCGCCGGCGTCGCGGGCCGTGTCCGCCGGCGCCGGTGGTATCGGATCGTGCCGTTGGCGGCAGGTGTTCACGGACTCGCGTATGATGTCGGACATGCGCATCAGCTGGTCGGCGAGTGGGCTCGTCCTGCGCCAGATCATGCCGACCGTGCGCGTCGGGCGGGGCGGCTCGAAGCGGGCGACGGCGACCGGCGCCGAGCGCGTCTCGACGGCGACGGCCATCTCGGGGATCAGGGTGACGCCGATGCCCGCGCCGACCATCTGCACCAGCGTGGACAGCGAGCTGCCCTCCAGCAGTTCGCGCGGCTGCGCCGCGGGCAGGTTGCAGAACGACAGCGCCTGGTCGCGGAAGCAGTGCCCCTCCTCGAGCAGCAGCAGCCGCATGGCGCGCAGCGCCTCGCGGCCGGGCACGGGCTTGCCGGCGTCGGAGGCCGGGCGCACCAGCAGGAACTCCTCGGCGAACAGCGCGACCTCGGTGAGCGACGGCTCGGAGACCGGCAGGGCGACGATCGCCATGTCGAGCCGGCCATCCGTCAGCTCGTGGATCAGCCTCGGCGTCAGCGTCTCGCGCACGCTGATGTCGATGCCCGGATGCAGCCGCGCAAGATCGCCGATGATCGTCGGCAGCAGGTAGGGCGCGATCGTCGGGATCACGCCGATGCGCAGCCGGCGCGCCAGCCCGTCCTGCGAGGCGCGCGCCAGATCGGCCAGCTCGTCGACCGAGCGCAGGATCAGCCGCACGCGGCGGGCGAACTCCTCGCCGAAGCCGGTCAGCCGGACCTGCCGCGCCGTGCGCTCGAACAGCGCCGCGCCGAGCACCGCCTCCAGCTCCCGGATCTGCATGGACAGGGCCGGCTGCGAGATCGCGCACGAGTCGGCGGCGCGCCCGAAATGGCCGTGCCGGGCCAGCGCCTCGAAATAGCGGAGCTGCTTGAGGGTCAGGTTCGTCATAGGCCAAGCTTATCGCAACGATCAGAAAATCCAAGTTCAACTGATCGGCAACCTCTGCTAGACGACTCGGGATAGGCCGGCCGCAGGGTGCCCAGCCCGCGCCGGATCCTGTGCCGACCGACAGGAAGCCAGAACAGCCACAATCGGAGGGAGAGATGGACGGAAACGACGTAGCGGCCGAGGCACGGTGCCCCGTCGTGCGCCACGCGCTTTTCGGGCAGGACCAACCGCGACTGGTGGCCGAACCAGCTCAATCTGCGGATCCTGCACCAGAACCCGCCGACGTCCAACCCGATGGGCGAGGCGTTCGACTATGCCGAGGCGTTCAAGGCGCTCGACCTCAAGGCGGTGAAGCAGGACCTGTACGCGCTGATGACCGATTCGCAGCCCTGGTGGCCGGCCGATTACGGCCATTACGGGCCGTTCTTCATCCGCATGGCCTGGCACAGCGCCGGCACCTATCGCATCGGGCGACGGCCGCGGCGGCTCGTCGACCGGCGGGCAGCGCTTCGCGCCGCTGAACAGCTGGCCCGACAACGCCAACCTCGACAAGGCGCGCCGGCTGCTCTGGCCGGTCAAGCAGAAATACGGCGACGCGCTGTCCTGGGCCGACCTGATGATCCTGGCCGGCAACTGCGCGCTCGGAATCGATGGGCTTCAAGACCTTCGGCTTCGGCGGCGGCCGCGTCGACGTCTGGGAGCCGGAGGAGGACATCTACTGGGGCACCGAGGAGGAGTGGCTGGCCACCTGCGACAAGCCGAACAGCCGCTATTCGGGCGAGCGCGTGCTGGAAAACCCGCTGGCCGCCGTGCAGATGGGCCTGATCTACGTGAACCCGGAGGGACCGGACGGCAAGCCCGACCCGGCGGCGGCGGCGCATGACATCCGCGAGACCTTCGGGCGCATGGCGATGAACGACGAGGAGACCGTCGCGCTGATCGCCGGCGGGCACACCTTCGGCAAGTGCCACGGCGCGGGCGATGCCTCGAATCGTCGGCTCCGAGCCGGAGGCCGGCGACATCGCCGAGCAGGGCCTGGGCTGGAGCAGCCGCTTCCAGACCGGCATGGGCGACCACACGATCACCAGCGGCCTCGAGGGCGCCTGGACGCCGACGCCGACGACGTGGGACAATGGCTATTTCGACATGCTCTTCGACTACGAGTAGGAGCTGACGAAGAGCCCGGCGGGCGCCTGGCAGTGGGCGCCCAAGAACCCGGCCGAGAAGGACCTGGCGCCCGCCGCGCACGATGCGTCGAGGCACGTGCCCACCATGATGGCGACGACCGACATCGCGCTGAAGGTCGACCCGATCTACGAGCCGATCTCGCGGCGGTTCCACCAGAACCCCGAGCTGCTCGCCGACGCCTTCGCCCGTGCCTGGTTCAAGCTGACCCACCGCGACATGGGCCCGCGCGTCCGCTATCTGGGCGCGGAGGTGCCGGAGGAGGTGCTGCTCTGGCAGGACCCGATCCCGGAGGTCGATCACCCGCTGGTCGACGCGGGCGACATCGCGGCGCTGAAGGCGAAGATCCTCGAACTCGGGCCTGTCCGTCTCCGAGCTGGTCTCGACCGCCTGGGCCTCGGCCTCGACCTTCCGCGGCTCGGACAAGCGGGGCGGCGCGAACGGCGCCCGCATCCGGCTCGCGCCGCAGAAGGACTGGGAGGTCAACGAGCCGGCGCAGCTCGCCAGGGTGCTCGAAACGCTGGAGGGCATCCAGCGGGCGTTCAACGACGACGCCGGCGGCGGCAAGAAGGTTTCGCTGGCCGACCTGATCGTGCTCGGCGGGTCCGCCGCCGTCGAGAAGGCGGCGCAAGCCGCCGGGCACGACGTCGAGGTTCCCTTCACTCCCGGGCGGATGGACGCCTCGCAGGAGCAGACGGACGCCGAGACGTTCGACGTGCTCGAGCCGCAGGCCGACGGGTTCCGCAACTACCTCAAGGTCGAGTACACCGTGCCGACGGAGGAGCTGCTGGTCGACAGGGCGCAGCTGCTCACGCTGACCGCGCCCGAGATGACGGTGCTGGTCGGTGGCCTGCGCGTGCTGGGCGCGAACCATGGCCAGACGCAGGCACGGCGTCTTCACCGACCGGCCCGGGACGCTGAGCAACGACTTCTTCGTCAACCTGCTCGACATGGGCACGGCCTGGAAGGCGGCATCGGAGGATGCGGACGTCTTCGAGGGACGCGACCGGGCGAGCGGCGAGGTCAAGTGGACGGCGACCCGCGTCGACCTCGTCTTCGGCTCGAACTCGCAGCTCCGGGCGCTCGCCGAGCACTATGCCAGCACCGGCAGCGCGCAGAAGTTCGTGCACGACTTCGCGGCCGCCTGGGCCAAGGTGATGAACGCCGACCGCTTCGATCTCGCCTGAGATCGACCGGAGAGACGACCGGAGTGACGACCGGGCGCGGCCGGATCGCCGCGCCCGGAGTCAGGCCGCGCTGTCGTCCGATCAGGCGACCCGCTCGCCCCGTACCCAGAGGCCGCGCGTCACCGGCGTCCCGTGCTCCAGCGTGAAGCGCAGCAGGTCGGCGCGCAGGCCCGGGCGCGATGCGGCCACGGTCGTCGAGCCCGGTCGCCGCCGGCCGGCGCCGAGGTGACGCGGCGAAGCCCCGCCGCCATGTCGCCCGACTCCTGCCCCAGCCGCACCGCGCCCATCAGCAGGCTGGCCGGCGCATAGTCGGACGACAGGATGTCGAGGCAGCCGATCCCGGCCAGCTCGGCCGCCGCGACGTTGCCGGAATGCGACCCGCCGCGCAGCAGGTTCGGCGCCCCCATCATCACGGCGATGCCGTTCGCGGCGGAGGCCCGCGCCGCCGCGGCAGTCGTCGGGAACTCGGCCAGCCGCGCGCCGATCGCGCACCGACTCGGCGACATGCGCCTCGGTCGTGTCGTCATGGCTGGCGACGATGGCGCCGAGCGCCCGCGCCCGCGCCACGGCCTCCTTGCAGATGCGCCGCGCCATAGCGCGCCTTGACGCCCTTCTGGAAGTCGATGTGCGCCTCGATGTCCTCGTCGGCCATCGCGTACTTGCCCTTGAGATAGGTCCAGAGCTGGGTCGTGTCGGTGAACTGCCGCTCGCCCGGCGTGTGGTCCATCAGGCTGACGATGCCGATGCGGTCGCCAGGGCCGAACTCGGCCAGCTCGGCGGTCAGCGTCTCGGAGCAGATCTCGGCGCGCAGGTGGATGAAGTGGCTGATGCGCAGCGCGCCCGCGGGCGCGGAGCGCGATGATCTCGCGGCTCATCTCGCGCGCATAGGGGTCATAGCGCGAGCGCTCGTCCGAGACGACCGAGCCGACGCGCAGCGCGTCGAAGACGGTGGTGATGCCGATCGAGGCGAGCTCGGCGTCATGCGCGACGATGGCCGGCGGCCATCGGCCATTTGACGCCGGGGCGCGGCTCCATGTGCCGCTCGAGATTGTCGGTGTGCAGCTCGATCAGCCCGGGCGAGAGCCAGTCGCCGGCGCAGTCGATCGCGCCGCGCGGCACGCCGCCGCCTTGGTCGACCGAGGCGATCCGGCCGTCGCGCAGGCAGACCGACCCGGTCACCACCTCGTCCGCCAGCACGAGGCGCGCATTGGCGAGCACCGTCTCCTGCCGGGTCGTCCATCCTGCGCGGCCGTCGCTGCCCAGAGTCCGCCTTGTGCGACCGGCGCCTGGTGTATCGTCATCCGCAAATCTCCCGATGCCGCGACCGGCATCTCATCGAATCGTCGCTATTTCGTGACGCGTGCCTGCCAGTATGCGGCCGTTTACGGCACCGGAGCCCGCCATGACCACCTTTCGCCGCTTTGCCGTCTTCTGGGCCCCGCCGCGCGGCTCGGCACTCGCGCGGTTCGGCGCGAGCTGGCTCGGCTGGGACGCCGAGGCGGGCGAGCTCGCGCCGCATCCCGGCGAGCATCCGGACTGGCCGAAACTGCCCGCGCCGATCAGCGAGATCACGGCGACGCCGCGCCGCTATGGCTTTCACGGCACGCTGAAGCCGCCCTTCCGGCTGCGCGAGGGGGCCGGGTTCGCCGAGCTCGATCGCGCCGTCGCCGGGCGCTGGCGCGAGGCATCGCGCCCTTCCAGGCGCCGAGGCTCGCGCCGGCCCGGATCGGGCGCTTCGTCGCGCTCGTGCCCTCGGCGCCCTGCACCGCCGCTCGGCGCGCTCGGCCGCCGCCTGCGTGCGCGACCTCGACGCGCTTCCGCGCGCCACCCGACGAGCGCGAGCTCGCCCGGCGCCGCGCGCACGGCCTCTCGCCCCGGCAGGAGGAGTACCTCGCCACTTGGGGCTATCCTTACGTGCTGGACGAGTTCCGGTTTCATCTGACGCTGACCGGCGCGCTCGAGCGCGAGGATGCGCGACGACATGTTCGACACGCTGGCCGGCATGACCGCGCCTTTCTGCGCGGCGCCGTTGCCGGTGACCGAGATCTGCATGTTCGGCGAGAGCGAGACCGGGCACTTCCGCGTCATCCGCCGCTATGCTCTGGCCGGACCCGCGAGCGCGCCATGACCGGCGGAGGCAGCGCCTCGAGAAAGGCGCGGACGCCGGCCTCCAGCGCTCCGCCATTGTCGACGACGAAGACGTCGCCGCCATCCGGCCACGCATCGGTGGCGCGGCGCATCCTCTCGGCGATGGCGCCCGCTTCCTCGCGCCCCCGCGCGGAGAGCCGGCGGACCAGCACCTCGGTCGGGGCGGTGACGACCAGCGCCAGGAATGGCCGGAACCGGATCCGCGCGGCATCGATCGCCCGACGCGACAGGTTCGCGAGGACGTGCCGTCCGGCGGCGAGATCGCGCTCGACGGCGGCCGGGATGGCATAGCAAAACCCGTGCGCCCGCCAGTCCAGCGCGAACCGGCCGGCGGCACGCGCGCGGGCGAACGTGGCCTCGCTGACGCTGTCGAAGACCTCGGTCGCGTCGTCCGGCGGGCGCGAGATGACGCGCCGCGCGGCGACGAGGTCCGGCCGCGCGCTCGAGCGCCGCGCGCATCAGCGTGTCCTTGCCCGAGCCGGACGGACCGACCACGGCGATGAAGCGTGCCGCGGCTCATGCGGTGCAGCCTCGGCCCGCGGCTTCCGGGCGCAGCCCCGCGGGCGCAAAGGCCGAGACGTCGACCTCGCGGTCCGCCACGCGCGCGCGCGCCGCGGCGTCGTGGAAGATGCCGACGATCGCGGCGCCGCGCGCCTTTGCCTCGTCGATCAGGGACAGCACCGTCTCGCGGTTGGCCGGGTCGAGCGAGGCCGTCGGCTCGTCGAGCAGCAGCGCCGGATAGGCGTGGACGAAGCCGCGCGCGATGTTCACCCGCTGCTGCTCGCCGCCCGAGAAGGTCGTGGGCGAGAGCTCCCATAGCGTCGCCGGGATGCGCAGCCGGGCCAGCAGCGCCGCGGCACGCTCGCGCGCCTCGATCGGCGGGCACGCCCAGCGCCAGCAGCGGCTCGGCGACCACGTCCAGCGTCGGCACCCGCGGCACGACGCGCAGGAACTGCGAGACATAGCCGAGCGTGCGCCGCCGCAGCGCCAGGATCGCGCGCGGCGAAGACGCCGCGACGTCCACCCCGCCGACCACGATCCGCCCCGAGGCCGCGAGATAGTTGCCCCAGATCATCCGCATCAGCGTCGACTTGCCGGCGCCGCAGGGCCCGGTCAGCGCCACGCACTCGCCGGCCGCGACGGCCAGCCGCGGCGCCAGCCATCACGCGGAGGACCGCGCCGCCCTGGTTGTGCAGCGTGAAGTCCTTCGAGACCGCCGCCAGCTCGATCATCGGCTCCGCCATCGCGCTCACAGCAGGTTCCGCCATCTGAAGACGAGGTACGAGACGGCCGAGGACGCCGCCATCGCGCGCAAGCGCCGCCCAGAAGCCGTTCTCCCATTCCAGCCACGGCATCCAGCCGAAGTTCATGCCGAAGATCGAGGCGATCAGCGTCGGCGGCAGGAACAGCACGGCGACCAGCGAGAAGGTCTCGGCGGTCGCGTTCTGCTTGATGCTGGTCAGGTTGAAGCGCGGCATCGAGGATCAGGCCCAGCTTCTGGGTCAGGAAGGTCGCGTGCTCGCTGAGCGAGGTGGCGTCGCTCGACAGCACCTTGAGCGAACGATGCGCGCGCTTCGAGCTCGCCGCGCCGTCGCGGTCGCGGTCGAGGAAGAAGATCGCCCGCTCGACCGTCACGAGGCTGTTGCGCACGTCGGAGACCAGCGTGCCGGCCTGTCCCAGCGTCGCCACGCGCCTGGCGCAGCCCCGCCGTGTCGATCTGGCGCCGGATCGCCGAACATCCGCCGCGACACCTCCTCGATGCGCCCGTCCGTCAGCTCGAGAATGTCGGCAAGCCGGTCGATGATGGCGTCCAGCAGCCCGAACAGGATGTCCTGCGCCGAGCCGGCAGCCATAGGGGCTGCGCGCCGCGCGCGCCGGAAAGGTCCTGAAGGGCCGCGGGTCGTGGTAGCGGATCGTCACCAGCAGCCTCGTCGCCCAGCGCGAAGGTGACGGGCGCGACCTCGTGCTGCTCGGTCTCGCTCAGCGCCGGCAGGACCAGCGTCAGGAAATCGGTGCCGTGCTCGCGGTAGAGCCGGCTGGAGAGCTCGATCTCCTCCATGTCCTCGCGGCTCGGCAGCGGGATGCCGACGGCCCGGCCGACGCGGTCGAGCTCGTCCGGCTCGGGCTCGGACAGGTCGACCCAGAGCGCCCCAGCGGCGCACTCCGCGACCTCGGCGAGGCCGCCGCTGCCGTCTGGCGCCCAGGTTCGGATCATGCCCGCTTCCTAGACCTGCAGGACCGAGCTGACCAGCAGCTGCGTGTAGCCGTGCTGCGGGATCGTCGAGCACCTGGTCGGTCAGCCCGCTCTCGACGACGCGGCCGTCCTTCATCACCATCAGCCGGTCGGCGAGCAGGCGGACGACCGCCAGGTCGTGCGTGACGATGACGGCCGAGAGGCCGAGCTCGCGGACGAGGCCGCGCAGCAGGTCGAGCAGGCGCGCCTGCACGCTGACGTCCAGCCCGCCCGTCGGCTCGTCCATGAAGACCAGCCGCGGCCCGGTGACCAGGTTGCGCGCGATCTGCAGCCGCTGCTGCATGCCGCCCGAGAAGGCCGAGGGCCGGTCGTCGATCCGGTCGGCGGCGATCTCGACGCGGCCGAGCCAGTCGAGCGCCGCGCCGCGGATGCGGCCATAATGCCGCGCGCCCGTCGCCATCAGCCGCTCGCCGACATTGCCGCCGGCGCAGACGTTCATGCGCAGCCCGTCGCGCGGGTTCTGGTGGACGAGGGCCCAGTCGGTGCGCCCCAGCATCCGCCGCTCGGGCTCGGGCATCGTCAGGACGTCGCGCGGCCCGTCGGTCGCGGGTGTCGAAGACGACCGCGCCGGCATCCGGCGCCAGCTGACCGGCCAGGCAGTTCAGCAGCGTCGTCTTGCCCGAGCCGGATTCGCCGACGACCCCCAGCACCTCGCCCGGCCAGAGCTCGAACGAGACGTCGAGGCAGCCGACCCGCGCGCCATAGCGCTTGGTCAGGCCCTCGACGCGCAGCAGCGGATGCCCCGCCGCAGCGAACCCGGCGGAAGGCGCACGGCAGGTCGGCGGCGATCACGCGGCGTCCTCCTCATAGGGCGCGCCGGCCGCGCCGAGATGGCCGGCAGCGCGCCGCTCGCGGCACCAGTCGGTGTCCGAGCAGACGAACATCCGCGTGCCCTGCGTCGTCCATGATGACCTCGTCGAGATAGCTGTCGGCCGCGCCGCAGAGCGCGCAGTCATGCGGCGCGCGGCCGCGCTCGAACGGGTGGTCCTCGAAGTCCAGGCTGACGACCCGCGTGTAGCGGCGGGATCGCATAGATGCGCTGCTCGCGCCCGCGCCGAAAAGCTGCAGCGCCGCCATCTCCATCTTGGGGTTGTCGAACTTGGGGATCGGGCTCGGGTCCATGACGTAGCGCCCCTCGACCTTCACCGGATAGGCATAGGCGGTCGAGATCGCGCCGTGCCGGGCGATGTCCTCGTAGAGCTTGACGTGCATCAGCCCGTATTCCTCCAGCGCGTGCATCTTGCGCGTCTCGGTCTCGCGGGGCTCGAGGAAGCGCAGCGGCTCGGGGATCGGCACCTGGTAGACGAGGATCTGGTCGGCGGTCAGCGGCCGCTCGGGGATGCGGTGGCGCGTCTGGATGACGGTCGCCTCGGCCGTGCGCTCGGTGGTCGCGACGCCGGCGGTCTTCTGGAAGAACCTGCGGATCGAGACGGCGTTCGTCGTGTCGTCCGCGCCCTGGTCGATGACCTTCAGCACGTCCTCGGGCACCAGGCACGACGCCGTCACCTGCACCCCGCCGGTGCCCCAGCCATAGGGCATCGGCATCTCGCGGCTGGCGAAAGGCACCTGGTAGCCGGGGATGGCCACCGCCTTCAGCAGCGCCCGGCGGATCATCCGCTTGGTCTGCTCGTCCAGATAGGCGAAGTTGTAGTCGACCGTCGGTCATATCGGCAGCCCCCGACGCGCAGCTTGCCGGCCAGGCTGACCGGCTCGTCGAAGTGGATGGTGTCGAAGCCAGGATCTCGGCGATGGCGACGTTGCGCGCGGCTGTCGTCGACGAAGATGCAGTCCTCGGCCGCCAGTCCGTTCCGCGCGAGGAACAGTTCGAAGATCGCCGGGTCGCGGCTTGACCAGCCGCTCATGCGCCGAGACGACGACATCGCGGAAGCGGCGTCGCGAGGAACGGAAAGCGCTCGCGGCACTCGGCCCATTTCTCGGCCGAGAAGTTGGTGATGGCATAGAGCGGCACGCCGGCGCCGTGCAGCGTCTCGAGGATGTCGACCGCGCCGTCGATCGGGCCCGGGACCGCGCGATGCCAGTCGCGGTCGAACTTCTCGATCAGCGCGCGGCGGTGCGGGATGCGCGGCGATGGCTGCCGCGATGCCGTCGGCCCAGCTCCGGCCCCTGTCCTGCTCGAGGTTCCAGGCGTCGAAGCCGATCTCGGCCATGAACCGGTCCATCTCGGCCGCGCAGGCGAAATCGTCCGCCCAGACCAGCCGCGGCTCCCAGCGGATCAGCACGTTGCCGACGTCGAAGACGACCGCGGTCATGCCCCCTCCCGCTTCGTCGCGACGTCCGTGGCGGGCACCTGGCGCCCGGCACGAGCGTTCCGATGACGCCGGACGGGCCGGGTCATCGGCCGCCTCGCGCGCCGGCCACCGCCTCGCGGCGCAGGCGCCGCACGAGCTCGAGCTCGGACTGGAAGTCGACATAGTGCGGCAGCTTGATGTGCTCGACGAAGCCCGTCGCCTGGATGTTGTCGGCGTGGTAGAGCACGAACTCGGCGTCCTGCGCCGGCGCGCCGACGAAGTCCTCGCCCAGCTCCTGCCAGCGCAGCGCCCGGTCGACCAGCGCCATGGCGATGGCCTTGCGCTCGGACTGGCCGAAGACGAGGCCATAGCCGCGGGTGAACTGCGCCGGCTCGGTCCGCGAGCCGGTGAACTGGTTGACCGTCTCGCATTCGGTCAGCTCGATCTCGGCGATGGCCACCGCGAAGCCGAGCTCGGGGATCGTCCAGCTCGACCTCGACCATGCCGATGCGCAGCTCGCCGACGAAGGGGTGGGTGCGGGCATAGCCGCGCTGGGTGGAATAGCCGAGGCCGAGCAGGAAGCCCTCGTCGCCGCGCGCCAGCGCCTGCAGCCTGAGCGCCCGCCCGGCCGGCAGCGCCAGCGGCTCGCGCGTCAGGTCGGGCGGCGCGGGGTCGCCCTCCGGCTCCTGCTGGATCAGGCCCTCGGCGTCGAGGAAGTCGGTGATGTGCGGCTTCGCCGCGCCGCCGGGACGGCGCCGGCGGCCGCCTCGGCGGGCCGCGGCGCAGGCGGCGCCGCCTCGGCGGCCAGCGCGAAGTCCAGCAGGCGGTGCGTGTAGTCGAAGGTCGGGCCCAGCACCTGGCCGCCCGGCGCGTCCTTGTAGGTGGCCGAGATGCGGCGGATGCAGGCCATCGCGGCCGGTGTCGACCGGCAGGCTCGCGCCGAAGCGCGGCAGGGTCGTGCGATAGGCGCGGACGAGGAAGATCGCCTCGATCAGGTCGCCGCGCGCCTGCTTGATGGCAAGCGCGGCGAGGTCGGGGTCGTAGAGCGACCCCTCGGCCATGACGCGGGCGACCGACAGCGCCAGCTGCTCGCGGATCTGGGCGAGCGACAGCTCGGGCACCTCGGCGTCGCCGCGCCGCAGCTCGGCCAGCCAGGCATGCGCCGCCTCGATGGCGCGCTCGCCGCCCTTGGTCGCGACATACATCAGGCATCTCCCATCAGCCGACCCTGACCGTCCGGGGCAGCGCCGCCAGCCGGTCGCCGCAGGCGAGAAAGAGGTCGACGCCCAGCGGGAAGCGGCGCGCGATTGGCGCCGCGAGAACCCCGGGTCGGGCACGGTCAGCCACGCCTCGTCGTCGATGCCGGGGCCGGTCAGGCGGTGCGCGCTGCCCCGAGGTCGTCGACCTCGACGACCAGCGTCGCCGAGCGGTCCGGGTACTCCGGCGTGCCGACGGCGAACGCATCGAGCGGCAGCTCGTCCCAGCGGCCGAAGGCGAAGCCGCGCCTCCTCGGGCGGGGCGAAGGGCGCGCCGGTATGGAAGGTCAGCCAGGCGCGCACGGCCTCGGCGTCGAGCGATGGCGGCGAGCCAGAGCGGCGTGTCGCCGTCGGCCAGCGTCAGCGCCAGCGCGCCGGCGGCCGCCGAGAGCGGCGCCGGCGGCCGGGCACCGCCGACGCGGTGCACCGTTCCCGGCCGCGCCATAGCCTGCAGCGCCGCCCGGAAGGCATGCGCGGCCTCGATCGGCCGATCCGCGAAGCCGCCTCGCAGCGCCGCTGCCGTCTCCATCAGTCCTCGCCCCGCGCCACGGTGAAGAAATCGACCTTGGTCGCCGCCGCGCGTGGCGGCGCGGTCGGCGCGCCTGCCCGACAGCAGCGCCTGCATCGGCCGGAGCACCGCCTCGCGCACCCGGTCCGCCGCCGGCCCCTGCAGCAGCGCGTCGCAGACCGCGGCGATCCGCGCCTTCTCGGCATCGCGGCCGGGGACATAGGCATGCCCGACCGTGCCGTCGCCCAGCCGCAGGCTCGCGCGCGTCACCGTCATCTCGCCTAGGTTGAAGGGCGCGCCAGTGCCGCCCATGCGGCCGCGCACCATCACCGAGCCGAACTCGGGCGGGCGCAGCCACTCGCTGGCGGGCGCCTCGCCCAGTGCCCCGAAGGCCTCGGCCAGCGCGGCGGCCGGCGCCTGCGACAGCAGGCCCATCCACTCCGGTCGTTCCATGCCTCTCGACAACCCCGTCAACCTGTCTATACTACTAGACAACTATACCGGCTCCGCGCGGAGCGTTCAAGCCGAGCGTCGTGAACAGTTGATGACAGGCATCAGATGACTGCGGGCATTACGGGCGCTGCGGGCACCATCTGGCGGCAGATCCGCGACGCACTCGGCGCCGAACTGGGGCAGCGCTATCGCGCCGGCGACCGGCTGCCGAGCGAGGCGCAGCTCGCCACCCGCTTCGGCGTCAACCGGCACACCGTGCGCCGGGCGCTGGCCGAGCTGCAGGCCGAGGGGCTGCTGCACGCGCGGCGCGGCGCCGGCGTCTTTGTCACGGCCGCGCCGATCAGCTACCGGCTCGGTCTGCGCACCCGCTTCACGCAGAACCTGGCCCGGGCGGGCCAGACCGGCAGCCGCGAGATTCTGCGCCTCGAGACCGTGGCCGGCACCAAGGCAGAGCTCGAGGCGCTCGGCCTCGGCGCGGGCGAGCGGGTGCACGTCCTCGAGGCGATCGGCGCGGCGGACGGCGTGCCGTTCACCTGCTCGCACAGCGTCTTTCCGGCGGCGCGCCTGCCCGGCTTTCGCGAAAGCATGCGCGCGTCGGGGTCGATCACGGCGGCGCTGGCCGCCTGCGGGGTCGCAGACTATCGCCGGATCAGCACCCGCCTGGTGGCCGAGCGGGCATCCGGCGCCATCGCCCGCCACCTCCGCCTGCCGGAGGGCGCGCCGGTGCTGCGCACCGAGGCGCTGAACGTCGACCCGGAGGGGCGTCCGGTCGAGCGCGGACGCACCTGGTTCTGCTCGGACCGGGTCGAGCTCGTCGTCGACGAGGACAGCTTTCGCTGAGGGGCGCGCGCCGACCCGCCGCCAGCCGCCGTGCCTTTCGAGGAAGGCCTCGATGGAGAGGCCGCGAAAATCATCCCGGCGCGCCGCGCAGTCGCGCATGGTCCCAGTCCCACCCGGCCGGTGCCATCAGCCGCTCGGCCACCGGTTCGGCGAAGCGGCGCCGCCGTGGGCTCGCCGGGCCGCCCCTTGCCGCCCTGGGCCGTGCGATCTTGCCGGCGTCCCGGCGGTGGGCCGCGCCTGCCGGCGCTAGCGGATGGGCAGCCCGTTCACCAGCGGTCCTTCGTTGGTGAAGGTGATCTCGGTCGTCCACCTGTCGCCGCGCCCCGTCGCGCCGTCGGCCGGGCGGGCATAGACCGACAGCATGGCGTCGGCCATCTGGATCATCTCGGGCGACAGCACCCCGGCCTGGCCGAGCGCGTCGATCAGGGCGGCAACGCCGGTCATGCCGACCTGGACGGTGCCGAGCGGCAGCCCGATCGGCTGCAGGAACTCCACGATGCCGCTGGCATGCGCCGTGGCGCCCAGCGCGTCGAGGGCGACCTCCTTCACCTCGAGCTGCGAGACCTCGAACGGCGGGGCGTCGCCGGGGCTCATCCCGTCGATGCGCCGCGTCACGCGCGCCGTGCCGCCGAGGTCGACGACCAGCTCGGCCGGTGCGCGCGGCAGCACGCCCTGCGCGTCGACGGCCTGCCAGGCGGCCTCGTCGGGCGACACGTCCAGCAGTGCCAGCCGGATCGCCATGTCATCGGGCTCGGGCGCCGGCGCCATGGGCATCGAATAGGTCGCCTGGACCAGGCCGGCGCTGAGGCCGCCGCCGATCAGCGACCCCGCGGTCTCGGGTGTCAGGGTCCAGACGTTCTGGCGCGTCTCGCCCCGCAGCTCCATCCGGCCGCTGGACAGTTTGACGACACCGCTGACCGAGCCGCCCCGCCAGTCGAGGGTGCCGCGCCGGTCGGCCTCGCCGCCGACGACGCGCGCCTCGGCCGGTCCCGCCTGCAGCGCCAGCTCGAGCTGGCCCGGCGCGCCGGCATAGAGCATCTCGCCCAGCGCCTCGGCGCCCGGCACGGTCGTGCTGCCGGTCAGCGTGATGTCGCCATAGCTCGCCGTCATCTCCGAGGGCTGGCCCTCCGCCGCCACAACCGACGCGTCGATGCCGTACCGGCCGGCTTTCAGGCGAAAGGTGGTCTCGGCACCGCCGGTCGTCATGCCAGCATCCAGCGCCTCCAGCGTCAGCGCCTGGTCGCCTGCCGTGCCCGGTTCGCGAAGACGCCAGACCAGCGATTCGGCATCGACGTCGACGGTCTGCTCGGCCCCGCCCGCGCCGGCCAGCCGCACGACCAGCCCGCTCGCCTCGCCCGTGGTCCGCAGCACCGCCGGCGCCGTCGCCTCGCCGTCCCCTGTCCCGCCCCCGGTCCCGCCCGGCGCCCCCGGCAATGGCAGGTCGGCGGCAAAGCTCTCGGGCAGGCGGACAAGCACGCCCTCGGCGCCGTCGTTCTCGACCGTGGCTTGCGGCAGGCGGACGGCAAAGCCGCTCGTCGGCTCGGCCGCCGCAACATCGGTCAGACGGATCGTGTAGCCGAACGGAAAGCCGCCGACATCGCGGCTGGCCCAGTCCACGGTCCAGCCCGCCTCTTCCAGCCGCGCGACCTCGGCGTCGAAGGCGCGCACCAGCGCGTCGCGGCCCAGCCACCAGAACAGGCTCCACCCCGCCGCGAGCAGGACGACGACGATGGCCCCGATGGTTGCGACCCGCTTCATGCGCTCCTCCCGCCCGGCGGCATCCATGACGGCCCGGCCCGCGTCAAGCTCAAAGCATCTGGCCGGCGGCGGCGCCGAGCGGCTCGGCCGGCTTCGAGATCATGTAGCGCGTCACCCAGATCAGTCGCTCCTCGGCCCTGGTGATCGCGACATAGGCGAGGCGCTTCCAGAGCGGCACGCCGGCCTCGGCCTGCCCGGCGCGGGCGGCGGCGAAAAGATCGGGCGCGAAGACCTGCACCTCGGCCCATTGCGACCCCTGGGCCTTGTGGATCGTCACCGCGGCGCCGTGCAGGAACAGCGCGCCCGACGAGGCGGCGCTGAGGATCGCCGGCTCTTCCTCGTCCGGCCCCTCGACCTGGATGATCGAGGCGACCGAGATGCCGGGCTCGTCCGTGCCGTGGATGTTGACGCGGGCATAGCCGGGCTTGCGCCCCGGGCCGAGATAGGTCGCCTGCGCCCCCTTGATCAGGCCGCGCGCCTCGAGGTCGATGCGCTCCTTGCGCCGCTTCAGCGGCAGCTCGAGCCCGTCGCAGATCAGCGGCTCGCCCGGCACCAGCGCGCGGTCCGGGCAGCCATGCGCCGAGCGAAAGGCGCGGATCAGCCGCACGCGCGTCTTGTTGCGCCAGACCAGCACCGGGCTCGCGCACATCAGTTGGGCGTCGGCGCGGGGCGAGACCTGCACCCGGTCGTCCTCGGCGGCCGCTGCCTGGACGGCGCGCTCGAACTCCGGGAAGTCGACCTCCTGGTCGCCCAGCATGTGCGCGAGATCGAGGATGGGGTTGTCGGCCGCCTGCCTGTGGATGCGCGCCAGCGCAAGACGGCGGTCGTCTGGCAGCGTCTCGAACATCATGGCGGCATGCGTGCCCTGCCCCTTCACGGGGGCAAGCTGCGCCGGGTCGCCGAACAGCACGATCTGGCCGAAGATCTCCTTCAGGTCGGAAAGCTTGGCCTCGTCCAGCATCGACGCCTCGTCGACCAGCGCGATGTCGAGCGGCTCGTCGCGCCGCTTCCAGCCGGTGATGAAGTCGGCGCCGCGCAGGCCGGCCGCCGCGAAGGCGCCGGCGATCGACTGCTGCTGCCGGTAGAAGGCCTGCGCCCGGTCGAGCGCCGCGTCGGCAAGGCCCTCGATCTTCGGCCGGGTCGCGCGTTCACCGGCCAGCCACTCGGCCAGCTTCTCGTATTCCGGGTCGTAGACGGGCGTGTAGATGATCCGGTGAATGGTCGTCGCCGGCACGCCGCGGGCGCGCAGCACGCTGGCCGCCTTGTTGGTCGGCGCCAGCACGGCATAGGACCGGCGGGTCAGCCGCCGCGGCTCCCAGTCCGGCCGGATCGCCGTCAGACCGATCTCGCCCAGCCGGTGCGCGAGCTCGGCCAGCAGCACGGTCTTGCCCGAGCCCGCCTTGCCGGTGACGGCCAGCACATCTGCCGCCGCCGCCTGCTCGCTGCGGGGCGTGATCTCGCCCGCCTGAAGGTCGATGCCATAGGCCGCCAGCCGGTCCGCGATGGCCGCCCAGGCCGCCCGCTGGTCCGGCGAGAAGTCGAGGCGCTGATGCTCCGGCTCGAACATGCGCCGAGGCTCGCCCGCTGCCGCGGCCGCGTCAATGCGCCGTCGAGCTGCGCGCAGCCTGGTCGGCGCTGCCACCGGGATTGCAATCGGTGGAGAAATGATTTTTATTTGAGCGGTCAGACAAATTGAGACCGTGATGCCGCTCGAGACCGCACCGTCCGCCCGGAAAGAGGTTCCGAACGACTGGGACCGGCGCGGGCTGCCCGCCTGGACCTACACCAGCGACGAGCTGCTGGAGCTGGAACGCGAACACCTGTTCCGCCGCCACTGGCAGATCGTCGGGCATGTCGCCGACATAGCGGAGCCTGGCGACTTCGTCTGCTTCGACTCGGTCGGCGAGCGGGGGCTGGTCGTGCGCGGCCGCGACGGCGTGGTGCGGGCCTTTCACAACGTCTGCCGGCACCGCGGCAGCCGCGTGGTCAGGCATGACCGCGGCAACATCCGCAACGTCATCATCTGCCCGTTCCACGGCTGGACCTATGACCTGCAGGGCAAGCTGCGCGGCGTCGCCCAGCCGAAGTCCCTGCCGGCGCTCGACCCGGACGAGTGGGGGCTGAAGCCGCTGGAGATGGAGGTCTGGCACGGCCTGGTCTTCGTGCGCTTCAAACCCGGCCCGCAGCCGTCGGTGGCCGAGGTCATGGCCCGGCACGAGGCCGAGCTCGCGCCCTATGGCATCGAGGACCTGGTCGCCACCGACGGCGCCGGCTGGTGCGAGGAGAGCCCGGTCAACTGGAAATCCATACGCGACGTCGACAACGAGGGCTATCACGTCGCCATGGCGCATCCAGGCCTGCAGGAGCTCTATGGCCGGTACTATTACGACGAGGCGTTCCGCGACGGCACATCGCGCTCCTTCGCCAATTTCAACCCGGGTCCCGGCCGCATCTGGAGCGTGCGGGTCTACAAGTCGATCCTGCCCGAGGCGAGCTGGCTGCCGGAAAGCCACCGCCGCGCCTGGCTCTATATCGGCATCTTCCCCAACCAGGTGATCGGGCTCTATCCTGAACTCGGTGATGTTCTATCAGGAGCTGCCGCTGGCCGTGGACCGCAGCCGCCTGCGCGGCGCCATCTGGCGCCGGCCGGACGAGGACCGCGCCTGGCGGGCCGCGCGCTATCTGTCGGGCCGGATCGACGCCGTGACCGGCGAGGAGGACAAGCAGCTGACCGTCTGGTCCTGCGAGGCGACGCAGTCATCGGCCTATGACGGGATCATGCTGTCCGACCTGGAATACGGCGTCAAAAGCTATCACGACCATCTGCGCGCCGTGCTGCCCGTGCTGACCGTCGACGAGCGGCCGGCGCCCGGCACGATGGCCGATCTGAACCGGCGCATGCGCGAGGCAGCATGAGGGGCGGCGCAGCACAGAGTGCCGACCCGCCGGGCCGGCCGGCGTGAGCCAGGCCGAACCCGCTCCGGTGACGGCGGGCGAGCGGGCAGCGGGCGCCGGCGCCGTGCGGCCAGACGCACGCCCCGAGGCACGGGCCGGCCCTCGGGCCGGGCAGGGCCGACGGGATCGGCTGCGGCGCTGGTGGGCGGGCGAGGCGGGCCAGGGGCTCGTCATGGTCGCGCCGCCCTTCCTCTACGCGCTGGCGCTGCTGGCAGTGCCGCTGACGCTGATGCTGCTGCTCAGCTTCTGGACGCAGGACTATCTGGAGCTGATCCGCGAGTTCACCCTCGCCAACTATGTCGCCGCGTGGACCGAGCCGCTCTACCGGCTGCTGATGTGGCGCTCGCTGTGGATCTCGGGGCTGACGACGGTCCTGACCGTGCTGCTCGCCTACCCGATCGCCTATTACGTCGCCTTCCACGTGCACCGGAATGCAGGCGCTGTGGCTGTTCCTGATCACCATCCCGTTCTGGACCAGCTATCTGCTGCGCGTCTTCCTCTGGAAGGTGATCCTCGGCTACAACGGCGTCTTCAACAGCCTGCTGATGTGGCTCGGGCTGATCGACAAGCCGCTGACCTTCATCCTCTACAACGCCAACGCGGTCGTGCTCACGCTGGCGCATGCCTGGGCGCCCTTCGCCATCCTGCCGATCTATCGTCGCCCTCGCGAAGATCGACCGCTCGCTGCTCGAGGCCGCCGAGGACCTGGGCGACGGGCCGCTCCGCCGCTTTCGCCGCGTGACCCTGCCGCTCTCGATGCCGGGCGTGATCGCCGCCGCGCTGATCGTCTTCATCCCGACGGTCGGCGACTACGTGACGCCCAAGCTGGTCGGCGGCACGGACGGGCTGATGATCGCCAACATGATCCAGGTGCAGTTCGGCAAGGCCAACAACGCCCCGCTCGGGGCGGCGCTGGCGGTCTCGGCCATGCTGATCGTCGCGGTGATCTCGATGGTCGTCGTCTTGCTCGGCCGGCGGTTCGCGGGGGCGCGGTCGTGAGCGTCGAGCCATGAGCAGCGGGCGGGCCGGCGGGCTGCGCATCTACGCGCTCGCCTACCTGGCGTTCCTCTACGGGCCGATCGTCCTGCTGCCGGTCTTCGCCTTCAACGACAGCATGATCATCGCCTTTCCGCTGAAAGGGTTCACCGACCAACGCCTTCGAGCAGCTCTGGATGACCGAGCCGCTGCACATCGCCGTCTGGAACAGCCTGCAGGTCGGCGGTCGCCTCGGCGGTCCTGGCGACGATGCTCGGCATCTGCGCGGCGCGCGCCTCGGCGCGGTTCGGCTTTCCCGGCCAGCGGCCGATCATGGGGCTGATCATGCTGCCGCTGGTGCTGCCGACGATCATCGTCGCGGTGTCGCTGCTGATCGTTCTGGTGCAGCTCGGGCTGCCGCTCTCGCTCTGGACGGTCGTGCTCGGCCACGTGCTGATCTGCACGCCATTCTCGGTCGCCATCCTGACCTCGGCCTTCCAGGCGCTCGACCGCAGCCTGGAAGAGGCGTCGCTCGATCTCGGCGAGAACCGGCTCGGCACCTTTCGCCGCGTGACGCTGCCGCTGGTGGCGCCGGGCATCATGGCGAGCCTGCTGATCTCGTTCACCATCTCGCTCGACGAGTTCATCATCGCCTTTTTCCTGACCGGCTCGGACCCGACCATGCCCGTCTACATCTGGAGCCAGCTGCGCTTCATCGCCAAGCTGCCGAGCGTGATGGCGCTGGGGTTCATCCTGCTGCTGCTGTCCTTCGCGCTGCTGATCACCGCCGAGTTCTTCCGCCGCCGCGCCGCGGCCGCGGGGCGGCCAGGCGGGCTGGCTGTGAGCGAGCCGCGCGCCCTGATCGAGCTTTGCACCGTCGAGAAGCGGTTCGGCGACGTCACGGCGCTGGACGGCGTCTCGGCCGAGATCCGCGAGGGCGAGTTCTTCTCGCTGCTGGGCCCGTCAGGCTGCGGCAAGACCACGCTGCTGCGCTGCATCGCCGGCTTCGAGGAGCCCACCGCGGGCACCATCCGGATCGACGGGCAGGACATGGCAGGCGTGCCGGCGAACCACCGGCCGACCAACATGGTCTTCCAGAGCTATGCGATCTTCCCGCACCTGAACGTCGAGCAGAACGTCGGCTATGGCCTGCGCAAGATCGGCGTCCGCGGCGGCGAGGCGAAGGCGCGCATCGAGGATGCGCTCGGCATGGTCGACCTCGCCGGCTATGGCGGCGCGCGCCTCGACGACGCTGTCGGGCGGCCAGCGGCAGCGCGTGGCGCTGGCCCGCGCGCTGGTGATGCGGCCGCGCGTGCTGCTGCTCGACGAGCCGCTGTCGGCGCTCGACAAGAAGCTGCGCGAGCAGATGCAGATCGAGCTCCGCCAGCTGCAGCGCCATGTCGGCATCACCTTCGTCCTCGTCACGCACGACCAGGAGGAGGCGCTGACCATGTCGGACCGCTGCGCCGTCATGTTCGACGGCCGGATCGCCCAGCTGGCCAGCCCCGAGACGCTCTACCGCCGGCCGGTCAGCCGACGCGTCGCCTCGTTCATCGGCGTCATGAACTTCTTCGAGGCGCGGGTCGCCGGCCGGAACGGCGACCGGATCGCCGTCGAGATCGACGGCCTCGGCCCGGTCGAGATCCCGCGCGACCAGGCGCCGGGCGGCGTCGACGGCGGCGCCGCGCGCGTCGGCATCCGGCCCGAGATGCTGACCATCCTGCTGGAGGATGGCGACACCGCCGAGCACGAGGTGACGGGCGAGGTCGCCGACACCTCGTATTACGGCGACATGACCTACTACACGGTTCGCCTGCCGGGTGCCGAGGCGCCGGCCACCGTCTCGATGCGCAACACCGCCGGCCGCCGCATCCTGCACCCGGGCGACGAGGCGCGCGTCGGCTGGGGTCGGGACAGCGTGCTGCTGCTCTCCTGACCTGCAGGCGGGCGCCACCCAGCGCGCGCTCGGGTCGGCTTTTCGCGCGAATTCTTCAATTCCGGGCCAATTTCCGGCAGAATGTGTCCGTTCCATCGGAAAGGAGGAACGAAAATGGCACGAAATCTGGAGGAGCTCGACGAGCTGGAGGTGATGACGCTGACCGTCTGGGGCGAGGCCCGCGGCGAGGGTCCGGATGGCCAGGCGGCGGTGGCATGGGTGATCCGCAACCGGGCGCAGTGGGAGCCGCGCAGCTGGTGGGGAGGGGACGTCCGCGCGGTCTGCCTCAAGCCCTGGCAATTCTCGGTCTGGAACGAAGGGGACCCGAACCGCGACAAGATGCTCGGGCTCGATCCCAGCGACCCGACGCTGCGCTCCATCAGGGAGATCTGCCGGGGCGTGCTCGCGGCCGAGATCGGCGATCCGACGAAGGGCTGCACGCATTACTGCACCCATGTCTCGCGTCCGCCATGGCGGAGCGGCCGCGACCCCAAGGTGCGGCACGGCCGGCACGAATTCTTCGATCTCGGGCCCGGTGCGTGAGTCCGGTGCCTGAGTCCGGTGCCTAGGTTGGGTGCCTGAACCGGGCGACTGACAGGGCCGCCTCACGCGTGCCGTGGGGCGCTTTCGGGCTCAGCCGCGCCTGTCGGCGCGCGAGCCGGCGTCGCCCGGCGTTCTCGCCCAGGCGCGCGCGCACCCAGGCGTGGAAGGCGTGCACCTCGTATTCCTCCTGCATCAGCGTGCCCGCCTCGAACGGCGCGGCGGACAGCCCGCGCTGGTTCATCTCGCAGGCGGCGGCGTCCTCGGCGATGACGCGGCGGGCGAGGCCGGTGAGCCGGTCGAGATCCGGGGCGCGGCCGGCCCGGCGGGATCAGCCAGGTGGCCTCGACCAGCGTCCTCTCGGGGCCGAGCGGCAGGATGCGCATCGCGCGCGCATGGTCGACATGGCCGACGACGAACAGGGACGGCAGCGCCACCGCATAGGTGTGGCCCCGCGCCACGTCGTCGGGCGACAGCCCCGGCAGGGTCGGGCCGGTGGCGCGGCCATCGGCCGTCCAGCTCTCGGCGCCGGCGCGCAGGCCGCCCGTCTCGCGCGGGTCGGCGCTCTCGGCCCGCGCGCGCCAGCCCGGATCGTCCTCGCGCACCATGATGCCGCGGCCATAGATGGGCACGAGGTCGCTGAGGTCCCTGTGGATGCCAGGGCAGTGCAGGCACTCGTTGAAGTTCTCCCAGAACACCTTCCAGTTGCAGGCGATCTCGGTCGTCTCGGTGTGCACCGGCTGCAACGCGGCAAGCGGCCAGTTGTCCAGCAGGCACAGGTCGGGGCCGAGCGCCGCGTCGAACTCGGCCTGCCCGCCGCCATCGGCATTGACGAAGACCAGCCCGCCCCATTCGGCGAGGCCCAGCGGCACCAGCCGGTGGCGCGCCCGGTCGAAGCCGTCGACCCTGCGCGCATGCCCCGTCGCGACCAGCCGGCCGGTCAGATCGTACGTCCAGGCGTGATAGGGGCAGGTCAGCAGCGGCCGGTCGAGCGCGCCCGCGCCCTCGGCGCAGAGCTCGGCGCCGCGGTGCCGGCAGACATTGTGGAAGCCGGCGAGCCGGCCGTCCCGGCCGCGCACGACGAGGACGTTCATGCCGGCGATGCGTGCCGCGCAATAGCCGGGCGACGCGCCCGACCCCGGAATGGCATCGGCCCGGCAGAAGGCGAGCCAGCTTCGCCGCCAGATCGCGCCGAGCTCGCGGGCGTGGTGGGCCGGGTCGGCGTACCAGCCGACGGGCAGCGACGGCACCGGGCGGGCAAGCCCGTGGAAGCCTCTGGCGAACGCGCCCTCGGTCATGGTCCCCTTCCGTGGCCTGTCCCCGACTCCCGCCTGCGAGAGAGCGACAGCTCCAGAGTGCTGGCGTCGTCGCCGCGAAAGCGGGGATCCCCTGTCGGGACCGGGGGGTGCGGTGCCGTGCCCGTCAGAACCCCGCCTTGATCTTCTCGAACTCGGCGATCATGCGCTCGCGCTGCTGCGGGTCCATCGGCCCCTGCACCAGGCTGTCAGCCGTGTACTGCGCGAAGTTCTCGAGACCGGCGGTCTCGATCGCCGCCTCGTCCACCGCCTTCATCCCTTCCTTGTTCGAGTGGCCGTACCACCAGGCGTTGACGAGGTAGTCCGCCGTGCTGGGCGCCAGCCAAGCGTCGAGGAAGTCGTAGACCTTCTCCTCCGGGGCGCTGCCGCCCTTCAGCCGGACGAGACCACAGACCCAGGTTGACGACCCCTCCTTCGTGTCGCGGTTGAACTCGACCGGATAGCCCTCGGATTGCAGCCGGGCGGCGCCGTCATTCCAGGCCCAGGACAGCACGACCTGGCCGGACCCCATCAGCTGCACGAGCTGGTTGGCGTCCTGCCAGTACGAGACGACGTTCGGGTGCACCTTGCGCAGGAAGTCGGTCGCCGCCTGGAACTGCTCGTCCGTGACGTTGCTCCAGTCCTTGACCCCCGTCGCCAGGAAGGCGAGCGCATAGGCGTCGTCGACATTGTCGCCGATGGTGACGCGGCCCTGGTATTTCGGGTCGGCAAAGGACTGCAGCGTGCCCGCGTCCTCGGGCGGGACCTGCTCGGTGTTGTAGGTCAGGCCGGTGGCGCCCCATTCGGCGGGCACCATCCAGACCTTGCCGTCCGACATGAAGCCCGGCATCTCCTTCAGCTTCTCGATCAGCTCGGGCCAGTGCGTCAGCTTGTCCGGGTCGATCGGCTCGAGCAGGCCGGCATTCGTCCACTTCACCACCGACTGCGAGCAGGGATGCGAGACATCCGCGGTGAAGCCGGCGCGCAGCTTCTGGAACGCTTCCTCCTCGTCGCCGAAGAAGGCATAGGTCGGCGCGTCGCCGTACTTGTCGACATAGGGCTTGAACAGCTCCGGGTCCTCATAGCCCGCCCAGGTGAAGACGGTGATCTCGGGGTCGGCGGCATGCGCGGCGCCGGCCGCCACCAGTGCCAGGGCCGGGATCGAAAGCGTCAGCAGGGTCTTCATCGGCATAACTCCCTGTTGGCCGGTTCACCCGCGTTGCGGACCGCGTTCGGTCGCGCTGCCGGCATCCGGCGTCACGTGCCTTTTTCTCTGCCGCAGGCTAGGCAGCCGGGTCGGCGCGCTCAAGGAAAAAAGTTTGAGCGCTCATACAAAGATCAGGCCCGAGCCCCCCCCCAGCGCGCAAGCGGTCGCGGTTCAGCAGCCAGAGCGCGAGTGGATCAGCAGCGCCGCCGCAGCCAGGGCTGCGCCGGGCCGCTCGCGGAAGGCAAGCGCACCGGCGAGCACGCCGGTGGCGATTGTCACATAGCTCGCGAAGGACACGAAGATCGCCCCTGCCCGGTCGCTGAGCGCGAAGGAGAGCCATGCCGCGCCGGCTCATGAGGCACGCCCGGTCAACGGAACGGCGGGCGGCTGCGGGGATCATCGCGATCCGCGAGCATGCCGGCCCAGCGGGCGCGAGGGCGGCATTCCGCCGCCCGGGACCCGCTCACATCATCTCGGCCTCGACCTGGCCGATGGCGCTGTCGAGGATGTCGAACATGCGGTCGATCTGCGCGGGCGTGATGATCAGCGGCGGCGAGAAAACGCACATGTTGATCAGCGGCCGAACGATCAGCCCCATCTCCTCGCATTTGGCGTCGACGCGGGCGCCGAACTCGAAGTCGATCTTCAGCCGGTCAGCCTCGGACATGCCCGGCGCCGGCCGCCCCTCGACGCAGCCGACCAGCCCCATGCCGCGGGCGTCTCCGACGATGGCGTGCCGGGACAGGTCGCGCAGCCGCGCCTGGAAATGCGGCGCGATCTCGCGGACATGCTCCAGCAGCCCCTCGGTCTCGATGATCTCGATGTTCTTCAGCGCCGCGGCGCAGCAGACCGGGTGGCCGGAATAGGTGTAGCCGTTCTTGAAGCTGATCGCCGCGCGCTCCTCGCCGACGATCTCGTCGAACAGCCGGTCCGAAATGATCGCCGCGCCCAGCGGCAGATAGCCCGAGGTCAGGCCCTTGGCGCAGGTGATGATGTCCGGGACGATGCCGAAGACGGACTCGCTGGCGAACCAGTGGCCGAGCCGGCCGAAGCCGGTGACGACCTCGTCGGCGATGTAGAGGATGTCGTGGGCCCGGCAGATCTCGCGGCAGCGCGCATGATAGCCGGGCGGCGGCAGGATGACGCCGCCGGACGCCATGACCGGCTCGGACAGGTAGGCGGCGATGCGCCCGGCCCCCAGTTCCGCGACGGCGCTCTCCAGGTCCGCGACCTTGGCGTCGCACCAGGCCTCGACTGACATGCCGTCCGGTCGGACGTACGGATTGACGTTCGGCAGGATTCGGACGAGGCGCTTTTCGATGTCGAGGATGTCGCCGTCGCGCTCCTTGCCCGAGACACTGGCCGTCAGATAGGTCGAGCCGTGATAGCTCTTCTCGCGGCTGAGAAAGAGCTTCTTCTCGGGCCGGCCGCGCAGGTTGTTGTAGAACTGGGCGAAGCGGAGCGCGCTGTCGACGGCCGACGAGCCGCCGGTCGAGAAGAAGACGGTGTTGAGGTCGCCCGGCGCCAGCCCGGCCAGCTTGCGGGCCAGTTTCGCCGACGGCTCGGAGGCGAAGCTCCAGGGCGAGTGATAGGCGAGCCGCGCCGCCTGGGCGGCGATCGCCTCGCCCATCTCCTTCCTGCCATAGCCGATCTGGACGTTCCACATGCCGCCCGGCCCGTCGATGAAGCGGCGCCCCTCGGCGTCGATCAGATAGATGCCGTCGCCCTCGGCCGCGACCATGCGGTCGGTGGCCTCCGGGCCCATGCCCTCCCAGGGGTGGAGGAAATGCTCCTGGTCCCACAGCCGGACGGTCTCGGGGCTGGCCGGCACGGGCACGTTGCTTTCCCTGTTCATTCGATCCTCGCTGGGGTTCGCCGGCGCCCTCAGAAGCGTCCGGGCGGGGTTCTGCGGGCGCGCGCCGGCCGGAAGACGGTCCGGTCTGTCGGGGTGGCGCGAGCCATGCGCCGCTCCCACTTGCCCTCCTTGCACAGGTAGATCTCGGCCGCGAGGCGCGCGCCCACCGCGTCCGCCTCGATCTCGGCAAAGGCGATGTTGCGCTTGGCGGTCGGTGCCCAGCAGGCGCTGGTGACGTGTCCCGCCTCGCGCCAGCGGCCGAGCGCGCGGCGATAGACGAGCGCGCCCGTCGCGGCGCGCGATCCCTCGACGTCGAGCATCACCAGCCGGCGGCGCGGCCAGTGGCGCGACAGGCGCAGCAGCGCGCGGCGGCCGTTGAAATGCGGCTTGTCGAGATGCACCAGCCGGCCGAGGCCCAGTTCGTAGGGCGTGCGCCCGCGCGTCGGCCGCATCGGCGGCGTGGATCGACTGGAACTCGGCGCCGGTCTGCGGAAAGCCGGCCTCGATCCGCGCCGATGTCGAGCGCCGCCATGCCGGCCGCGCGCAGGCCATGCAGGCGCCCGGCCCGCCAGAGGCGGTCCCAGAGCGCCAGCGCGCCGTCAGCTCCGGTCCGCCGGCCGAGGTCCAGAGCTCGTAGCCGAGGTCGCCGGTGAAGCCGGTGCGCGAGACCATCAGCCCGGGCTCGGGCTCGGCCAGGTCGAAGGGCCGGAGCGCCGCGACGTCCAGGCCGGCGGCCTCCAGTATGGCGAAGGCCGTCGGACCCTGCAGCGCGAGCGCGGCGATGGCGTCGGTCTCGTCCGTGATGCCTGCGTCAAAGCCCCAGGCGACGTCGTGCAGCCAGCCGAGCTGGCGCTCCTGGCAGCACAGGCGGAAGTGGTCGGGAGCCAGCCGGAAGAGCGTGCCGTCGTCGACGACGAAGCCGTCCTCGTCGCACCAGAGGCAGTAGGCGACGCGCCCGACGGCCAGCTCCCCGACCCGGCGCGTCACCAGCCGGTCGGCGATCCGGGCGGCGTCCGGCCCCTCGATCCGGTACTTGCGCATCGGCGAGATGTCGATCAGCGCCGCCGTGTTGCGGATGGCGAAATATTCCTGCCCCGCATCCTCCAGCGTGCGGGGCGCCAGGCGGCCGGCCCAGCCCTGCCAGTCCTCGGTGCGCGAGAGCCCGCGCAGCCGTGCGCCGAACGGTGTCGGCAGCAGGCCCTTGGGCGCCGGCTCGCGCCGGGAGACGCCGGCCACCGGATGCGCCTGCCGGTTCATGCGGCGACACCCGCCAGCGCGGCATGCGCGGCGTTGCGGCCCGGGCAGTCCGGTGATGTCGCCGCCCGGATGCGCGCCGGCGCCGCAGAGGTAGAGGCCCGGCAGCCCGGTCGCATACTGCGCCATCCCGTTGGCGGGGCGCAGCGTCAGCAGCTGGTCGAGCGCGATCTCGCCATGGTGCCAGTGCCCGCCCGGCGCGCCGGTGATCCGCTCGATGTCCGCGGGCAACAGCACCTCCGGATCGGCACTCGGCGCCAGGCCGCGGCATGACCGGCGCAAGCGCGTCGATCACGCCGCGCGCGACCGCCGCGCGGTCGATGCCGCCCTGCGGCACGTACTGGACCGTCGCCGACAGGCGCGCCCCGGTCGCGGCGGGCGTCAGCATCGCCTCGATCACCGGGACCGGCGACGGCCGGCCGTACTTCACCGGGTCGAAGGCGCGCTCGACCGCGCCGACCGAGGGCGCGAGCACCAGCCGGGCGCCCAGCAGCGACGGGTCGAGGCCGGCAATCTCCGGCAGTCGCGGGCAGGGCGAACTCGACATGGGCCGTCACGCCCTCGGCCCTGATGTCGCGAACGCGCCGGCAGGTCTCGGCGTCGAAATGCCCCGCCCCGGCGAGGCGCAGCGTCGGCAGGGCGCCGAGGCTGGAGAGCACCGTCGCGGCCGGCACGCTCCGCCCCGTCCTGCAGGCGGACGCCGGCGGCAGGTCGGCCTCGACCTCGATGCCGGTGACCGCCGGCGCCGCACCGCAGCTCGGCGCCGCGCGCCTCGGCGGCCGCGGCGAGGCGACCGGCCAGCCCGGCCATGCCGCCTTCTGGCCGGTGCAGCGCGCCCTGCATCAGGCGATAGAGCAGCGTCACCACGGTGCCGGGCGAGCGCGGCCCCATCCGGCAGCCGAGCACCGCGTCGAGCGCCAGCGCGCCCGCCGCCGGGCCGTCGGGCAGCGCGTCCAGGAGGACGTCGTGCGCGTTCGACAGCGCGACCCGCAGGAACTCGCGCATGTCGGGCCTGCCGAGCCGGCGGAGGTCGAGCCCGAGCCGCGCCAGGCGCGAGAGCTGCACGACACCGCCGCGCGAGCGCCAGCCGCCGAGCCGCGGCGGCGCCGTCACCAGCAACGGCGCCAGCACGCGCGCGAAGCGGCCGAGGCGCGCGGTCAGCGCCGCGAAGGCCGCCGCGTCGGGGTGCGGCGCGCCGTCGCCGTAGTGCAGGCCGTGCCGGTCGATCACGACGTGCCGGCCGGCGGGCGACAGCGCGACGGTCGGCAGAGCGGGCCCCAGCGACAGGTCATCCGGCGACAACCCGAGTTCGGTCAGCGCCGCCGGATGCGGTCCCCGGACGTACTGGGCGAGCTCGGCCGTTCCGCCGGCGCCCGCCGCCATGCCGCCCGGACGGGACGCGCGCTCGACCACCGTCACGGCGACGCCGCGCCGCGCCAGCGCCGCCGCCGCGACCAGGCCGTTGATGCCGGCGCCGATCACCACCGCGCTGCCGCCGCCCCTGCGGTCGGGTCTCCGGTCGAGTGCCATCTCAGGCCGCCCGGAAGGCGCGCTCGGGGCGACGCACCAGCTTCAGGTCGCGCAGGATCTCGCGCGCCGCGTTGGCGCCCGGCGCCGCCATGACGCCGCCGCCCGGATGCGCCGACGAGCCGACGAGGTAGAGGCCCGCCACCGGCGAGCGGTGGCGCGACCAGCCGGGCACCGGCCGGTTGAAGAGCAGCTGGTCGAAGGTCAGCTCGCCCTGGAAGATGTTGCCCTCGGTCAGCCCGACCTCGGCCTCGATGTCGCGCGGCGTGCGCACCTCGGCATGCAGGACGCGGTCGCGAAAGCCGGGCGAGACGCCCTCGATCTTGTCGAAGACGGTGTCGCGCAGCGCGTCGCGGGCGGCGACGTCCCAGTTCTCGCCCGACGCATGGCCGTCGCGCTCCAGCGCATAGGGCGCGTACTGGATGAACAGGGTCATCATGTGCCTGCCCGCCGGCGCCAGCGTCGGGTCGATCAGGCTGGGGATCAGCATGTCGACATAGGGTTCGGCCGACCACCGGCCGGCCTTCCAGTCGTCATAGGCCCGCTCGAGCTCGAGCAGGCTCTCGGAGGCGTGCAGGTCCCCGGCGAGGAAAGGCGCATCCGGCGCCGCGGCGGGAAAGTCCGGCAGCGCGTCGAGCGCGAGGTTGATCTTGGCCGACGAGCCGCGGATGCGGAACCGGCGCACGCCTGCCAGGAAGTCTTCGGGCAGGTCCGCGGCGTCCGTGCAGCGCAGGAATGTGCGCTTGACGTCCATGTTCGAGGCGACCGTGCGGGCGCGGATCTCCTCGCCCGTGGTCAGCGCCACGCCCTCGACGCGGCCGTCGCGGACGAGGAACCGCTCGACCTCGGCGCCTGTGCGGATCTCGCCGCCGGCCTCCTGCAGCGCGCCGGCCAGCGCGCGCGACACGGCGCCCATGCCGCCCCTGGCAAAGCCCCAGGAGCCGGTCGCGCCGTCTATGTCGCCCATGTAGTGGTGCAGGAGCACATAGGCCGTGCCCGGCGAATAGACGCCGAGCCCGGTGCCGATGATGCCGCTGCCGGCGAGGTGCGCCTTGATCAGCGGGCTCTCGATGAAGCTGTCGAGATAATCGCCGATCGACGCGGTCCAGAAGCGGATTGTCTCGTTCATCTCGCGCGCGCCGAGATCGTTGAAGCGGCGGAGCAGGAACAGCAGCTCGGCCATGTCGCGGGGGCGCGCCGCCGCCGGGTCCGGCGCCGTGCGCAGCAGCAGCGGCCGCACGAAGCGGCACTGGCGCATGACGGCGCGCATATAGCGCTCGTAGCCGTCGACGTCGCGCGGGCTGAGCCTGGCGATCTCGCGCTCGAGCGCGTGGTGATCGGCGGAATAGGCGAAATAGTCGCCGGCGCGCGTGAAGCTGGCGCCGCCGGCATAGGGGATGACCTGCAACCCGTGGCGGGGCAGGTCGAGATCGCGCACGATCTCGGGCCGCAGCAGCGAGCAGACATAGGAGCAGCTGGAATAGGTCCAGCCGGGATGCAGCTCGCGGCTGACGGCGGCGCCGCCGACAATGTCGCTCCGCTCGAGCACCAGCACGCGCAGTCCGGCGCGCGCCAGATAGGCGCCGGTGGTCAGGCCATTATGGCCGCCGCCCGCGACGATGACGTCATGTCTGTCCGGCATGGCTCGCGCCTCCGCTTCGCGGTCACCCTAGCCGGAGCGGTTCGCGCCTTCAATAAATTTGAGCGCTCAAATAAATTTTGCCCGCCAGATGCGCTTCGGTATAGCGTTGCGCGCAGAGCGGGTGGATGGCCGCGAAGGTGAGGAAATGTCGGCGAGGCCGAGAAAGCAGAGGGTCGAGAACGCGGCGCGGCGCAGCCTGCAGATGGTCGAGGCGACGCTGCGCTCTGTCGCCCGGCACGGGCTGAACGAGACGACGCTGGCCAGCGTCAGCCGCGAGGCCGGGCTGAGCCAGGGCGTCGCCGTCTTTTACTTCGAAAGCAAGGACCGGCTCCTCGCCGCCGCCTTCCGCCACCACTACGAGGTCTATCGCGGCAACTGGCAGGCGGCGGCGGAAGCGGCGGGCGACGACCCCGCCGCGCGGCTGGCGGCGGTGATCGGCGCCGATTTCAGCCCGGTCGTCTTCAACCGCGAGGCGCTGGCCGTCTGGCATGCCTATTGGGGCGAGGCGACGGCGCGGCCGATCTATGCCGAGATCGCCAAGGAGTTCGACGCCGAGCGCGCCGCGGTCATCGGCGCGCTCTGCACCGCCCTCGCCGACGGCGACCGGGCGCGCGGGCGGCAGGTCGGCACCACCATCGACGCGCTGACGGACGGGCTGTGGCTGCGGGCGCACCTGTCGCAGGACTGGGCGTGCGCCGGCGAGGCGCTGGCGCTGACCGCATCGGCGGTCGCCCGCCTCCTGCCGGGGTCCGGCGAGCGGGTCGCGCAGATGCTGACCGGAGGATCCGATGGCGCATGAGGGCGAGCTCTACGACGACCGGCACATCGCCTTCCTCGAACGGCTGTGGGGCGACGGGTACCTGTCGCCGGGCGGAGCCGACGAGGTCGCGCGCGTGCTGCGGGGTCTCGAGCTGGCGGGCAAGGCGGTCGTCGATATCGGCTGCGGCTCGGGCGGCATCACGCTGGCGCTGGCGCGCGACTTCGGGGCTGCCTCGGTGGTCGGGCTGGACGTCGAGGGGCCGGTCTGCGCCGCCGCCCGCAGGCGGGCCGAGGCCGCCGGGCTCGCCGACCGGGTCGAGATCCGGCAGGTCCGGCCGGGGCCGATGCCGCTGCCGGACGGATCGGCCGACCTCGTCTTCTCGAAGGATTCGATCGTCCATATCGCCGACAAGGAGGCGCTGGCCGGCGACGTCTTCAGGGTGCTGCGGCCCGGCGGCTGGTTCGCCGCCTCGGACTGGCTGACCGGCCATGACGGGCCGCCCTCGCCCGAGATGGAGGCCTATCTGCGCCAGGAGGATCTGGACTTCGGCATGGCATCGCCGGCGGGGTACGCGCGGGCGCTGGAGCAGGCGGGCTTCGAGGACATCGTCCTGACGAACCGCAACGCCTGGTATCGCGGCCAGGCGCGGGACGAGCTCGCCCGCCTGGAAGGGCCGGAGCGCGCCGATTTCGAGGCGCTGCTGGACAAGGACGAGATCGCCCGCCAGATCCGCACCTGGCGCGCGATGATCGTGGTGCTGGACACGGGCGAGCACTGCCCGCACCACCTGCGCGCCCGGCGGTCCGGCTAGACGATCAGTCGACCCACAGCCCGCGGGCGCGGTGCCAGTCCTCGATCGACTGCTCGGGATAGCGGCCATAGAGCTTGTCGTCCGGGCTGGCCGCCACCGGCACCCAGCCGGGCTTGAAGTCCAGCATCAGGTGGACGCGCCCGGGCGGCTCGGGCAGCTCGCTGTCGATCGCCGAGGCGAACGGGTGCACCAGCTCCGGCCAGTCGTCGTCGTGGACCCACAGCATCGTGCCGCAGCGCGTGCAGAAATGCCGCTGGCAGGGGCCGGTATGGCTCTGCCCGTCCTCGGCGATGGTGGCCTGGAACGCGCCGATGCTGTCGGCGCCCTCGACCTCCAGCGTCCGGTGGTCGCCCATGATGTTGATGGCATAGCCCGAGCCGCCGACCTTTCGGCAGATCGTGCAGTAGCAGAGCTGATAGGGGTGCGGCGTGTGGCTCTCGACCGAGAAGCGCACCGCGCCGCAGCGGCACGAGCCTTGCAGTGTGACGGGCATCGGGGCCTCCGGTTCCGGGTGCCCGATCCTCGTCCGAAACGGCCGGCCCGGCAAGACGCAGGGTCTCGCCGACCCGCACGCGGTCGCCCCGCACCGGCGACCCGCACAGGCGACCCGCGCAGGCGACCCGCGCAGGCGACCCGCGCAGGCGACCCGCGCAGGCGATTGCCGGGTGATTGCCCCGTGATTGCCCCGTGATTGCCCGGTGATTGCCAGCTGGCGCGTCCGAGCCTATTTTCCCTCGATGTCGCACGCGACCTTCATCGCCGAAATCGAGGACTGGCTGATCGGCAAGGCGCTCGGCGACCCCGACATCACGCTGCTGTTCGAGACGCTGTGCGAGCGTCTGCACGCCGTCGGCGTGCCGCTCGACCGGGCCTCGCTCAGCTGGCCGACGCTGCACCCGCTGTTCCGGTCCGAGCAGGTGTTCTGGCGGCGCGGCACCGGGACCGAGTTCCAGCAATACATCCACCAGACCGCGCACAGCGACGAGTGGCTGCGCTCGCCGCTGCACCACGTCCTGTCGCATGGCCTGTCGCATCTGCGCCGGCAGCTCGCCGGCCCGGGCGCGCTGGTGGATTTCGTGGTCCTCGAAGAGTTTCGCGAGCAGAAGTACACCGACTACCTCATCACCGCGTCGAGCTTCCGGATCGCCGAGGTGGACGACTTCCAGGGCGGCAAGCCCGGGCTGATCGCCAGCTGGGCGACCAAGCGCCAGCACGGCTTCACGGATGACGACCTCGAAGCGTTGAAGCGGATCCAGACCGTCTTCGCGGTCGCCTGCCGGGCGGCGATCCAGAAGCGCGTGATGACGAACCTGGCGAATGCCTATCTGGGGGCGACCGCCGGCTGGCAGGTGCTGGCCGGCGACATCCGGCGCGGCGACGGCGCGCGCATCCCGGCGGTGGTCTGGTACTCGGACCTGCGCGGCTCGACACGGCTGTCGGACAGCATGGCTCCGGACGACTATCTCGCGCTATTGAACAGCTATTTCGAGTGCACGGCCACGCCGGTGATCGAGCATGGCGGCGAGATCCTGAACTTCATCGGCGACGGCGTTCTGGCGATCTTTCCCATCGAGGCCGGCTGTCCGCGCGAGGCGGCGGCGCGCGCCGAGCAGGCCGTCGGCGACGCGCTGCGCCTCTGCGCCGACGCGGCCGGCCGCACGCCCGGTGGCGCGCCGTTGCGCTTCGGCATCGGGCTGGCCATCGGCGAGGTGATGTTCGGCAACATCGGCGTGCCGAGCCGTCTGGCCTTCTCCGGCATCGGCCAGGTCGTGAACACGGTGCAGCGCATCGAGACGGCGACAAAGGAGCTTGGCCTCCCCGTGCTGGCCGAGGCGGCATTCGCCGCGGCGGCGCCCGGCAACTGGCCGTCGGCCGGCGAGATCGAGATCCGCGACTATGGCCGCCGGATCCAGGTCTTCACGCTGGGCGACCAGGCGGATGCCGCCCCCGCCGCCCTGCAGAAGGCCGCCGAATAGCCGCGGCGGCGCGCAAGGCGCCGCTCCGGCTGTGCGCCGTGCCTGCAGCCGGCGTGTCGGTTGGCCGTCCATGCCCCTGATTTCGTAGAGGATCATGCCGCTTGGATCGACCGGCGAGGCTCGCGCGTTTACGCGGCCGACAACCATCATCGAGACTGGAGAGGAATATCCATGACCATTTTCAGATCGCATTCGATCGGCGCCTGCCTGATCGTCGGCACGCTGGCGATCGCGGCCGTCGTGCAGGCCGGGGGCGCGCGGGCCGGGACGGACTGGGATGCGCTCAGCGGCGATGCCTGGGGCGGCAAGCAGGCCGGCGGCTCTGGCAAAGTCGCCGAGGCGAGCGGCGGCGGCATGGGCGCCGAGATCAAGAAGGCGTTCGTCAAGCTCGGCATGGCCGATGCGCGCGCCGAGTGCTATGGCAGCGTCCTGGTCGAGAAGCTGTCGCCCGAGGGGCAGGAGAAAGCCGTCAAGCTTGTCCAGGGCGCATCCGACGCCGAGGACGTCAAGACGGGCGTCATCACCAGCGGGCCGGAGATGGTCGGCGGGTTCTCGGCCGCCGACGCATCCTGCCCGGAGAGCATGCTGAGCCGCCGAAGCCGTACCCTCCCCGCGCGGGGAGGGCTGGCGGGTTGACGGGTCAGAGACGCTCGAGCGCCAGAGCGATGCCCTGCCCGCCGCCGATGCACATGGTGACGAGGCCGCGCGTGCCGCCGCTGCGCTCGAGCTCGGCCAGGCACTTCAGCGTGATGATCGCGCCGGTCGCGCCCACCGGGTGACCGAGCGCGATGGCGCCGCCGTTCGGGTTGACCTTGGCCGCATCGAGCCCCAGCCCCTTATTCACCGCGCAGGCCTGGGCCGCGAAGGCCTCGTTCGATTCGATGACGTCGAAGTCGTCGACCGTCAGCCCGGTGCGCTCGAGCAGCTTCTGCACGGCGGGGATCGGGCCGAGCCCCATCACCTCGGGCCGTACGCCGGCATGCGCATAGCCGAGGATGCGGGCGCGCGGCCTGGCCCCTGACCGCTCGGCCGCACCGGCGTCGGCCAGCACCATGGCCGCGGCGCCGTCGTTGATGCCCGAGGCATTGCCGGCCGTCACGGTGCCGTCCTTCCTGAACGCCGGCCGCAGGCCCGCCAGCGCCTCGGCGGTCGTCTCGGGCTTCGGGTGTTCGTCGCGGTCGAAGACGATCTCGCCCTTGCGGCCCTTGATGGTGATCGGCACGATCTGCCCGGCGATAGCGGCCGTCGTCCTGCGCCGCCTTGGTCCGCCGCTGGCTCTCCAGCGCGAAGGCGTCCTGCTCGGCCCGCGTAATCTGGTGCTCGGCGGCGACGTTCTCGGCGGTGACGCCCATGTGGCCGGTGCCGAAGGGGCATTCCAGCGCGCCGATCATCATGTCGACCATGCGCGCGTCGCCCATCTTCTGGCCGAAGCGCGCCACCTGCATGGCGTGCGGGCTGCGCGACATCGACTCGGCGCCGCCGGCCAGCGCGAACTCGGCATCGCCCATGGCGAGCGCCTGCAGGCACGAGACGATCGCCTGCGCGCCCGAGCCGCAGAGCCGGTTGACGTTCATCGCCGGCGTCGTCTCGGGGATGCCGGCCTCGATCGCGGCGCAGCGGCTGAGGTACATGTCGCGCGGCTCGGTGTTGATGACGTGGCCGAAGACGACATGGCCGATCTGACCCGGCTCGACGCCCGACCGCTCGAGCGCCGCCTTCGCGACATGGGTGGCCAGCGCGATCGGCGGCGTTCCGGCCAGCGTGCCGCCAAAGGTGCCGATGGCGGTGCGGGCGCCGTCGAGAATCACGATGTCGCGGGTCATTGCATCTCCTTTCGGGTTCGGCCGGGAGTACGCCAGCCGCCTCCGGGACGCAATCCGCTCCGGCCCCCGCTCCAGGCCCCGCTCTGGCCCCCGCCTTGGGCCCCGGCGGCACGCCGGGTGAGTGCCGGCCGATCTCGCGCTTTGCGCGAGTCGGATTGCTTGTTACACTTCCGTCATTGCAGAGCGATCCGCCGCCGGCCGCACGATCCTGTGAGCGCCCATTCACGCCGGCAGGCATTTTTCACAAGGGCGCCGCCGATATGGGAGGCCGACATGGCATATGACGCACCCTCGCTGCCCGACGAGATCCAGATCGCCGGCGAAGCGATGGCCGACGAGCGGCCGACGATCGAAGAGATCACGCCCGCCCGCCCGGTGGTCACCCGCGCCCCGGAGTTCCGCATCGCGCCGATCCTGTTCCGCATCCTGAAGCACGGCGCCTATTTCCTGCAGTGGCGCCCGAACGACCAGCTCTGGTTCCGCTTCAACGGCACCATGCGCATCGAGCGGCATGGCGGCGGCGTCACGGCATCGGGCGACCTCTACCACCACCCGGCATTCACCGTCCGCCGCTGGCCCAGCTTCCAGATCGTGCCGAACCCGGATCCGAGCCCCGCCGCCGGCATCCCCGTCTTTCCGCGCGCGAAGTACCGCCACTACCTGCGGGTGACGCAGATCCTGGAATGGTTCACGACGACGAACTCGTTCACCATGAAGTTCGAGCGGCACAGCTTCGACAGCGCCGGCAACGCCTGGACGAACGACGGCGTCTACAGCGCCGAGATGACGTTCAAGCCGGCGCCGTCCGGCTATCCGTCCGGAGCCATCTACCTCGAGGGCCAGGTGACGGCACCTTCCGGCGCCGCCGACGGCACGATCTCGATGGGATGGGTGTCGAGCTATCTGCGCAAGGCGACGCTGGAGATCGACCGCGTCGCGCAGTCCGACCATCCGGGCGACAACGGCGCCGGCATCGACTGGCGCGACATCCTGGACGCCGTCGGCTGGGACCTGGCCGTAGATGTCAGCGACACGAACGTCGGCGAGCCGTCCGGGCAGTCCTGGTCCACGTCCGAGATGCATGCCGCCATGCTGTCGCGGCGCAACTCGGCCGATCTCGACGCCGAGTGGCGCTATCACCTGCTGTGCGTGCGGCGCATCGACGTCACCGACCGCGGCATCATGTACGACAACAGCGGCACGGATTCGAACAACATCCCGCGCGAGGGCGCCTGCATCGCCTCGCACTGGACCATCCCGAACGCCGATCCGTGGGGCGCCGTCAAGGGCCAGCGATTTGGCGCGGCGACGGCGCCGTACTTCCGGACGGCGGTGCACGAGATCGGCCACGCCATGGGCCTCTACCACAACACCGCCGACAGCGGCTTCATGAACACGACCGGCGTGATCGCGGCCAACCCCGGCACGTTCCCCGGCAACATCCAGTGGTCCTACAATGGCGAGGATGCGCGGCGGCTGCGGCACATGCCGGACCCGTGGGTCAGGCCGGGGATGATCCCCTTCGGCCAGCCCTATGGATCGACGCCGATCAGCCCCGCCGACATGATGGACCTGGCCGGCGCCCTGACGCTGACGGTCGAGCCCTTGCACGAGGCGGTGCCGATCGGCGCGCCGGTGCGCGTCCGCCTGACCCTGGCGAACGAGAGCGACGGGCCGATCGAGGTGCCGGACAAGCTGACGCTGAAGGGCGAGCACGTCGCCGGCCGCACCGTCGACACGGCGGGCGTGGCGCGCACCTTCCGCTCGATCTTCCGCTGCGTCGAGGATCACAGGCACGAGGTGCTGAAGCCCGGCACGTCGATGACGGCCGACATGACCCTGCTGCGCGGCGCGGAAGGCGCGCTGTTCCCGGCGGCGGGCATGTACCGGGTCGAGGTGGACGTCGCCTGGCAGATGGCCGGCCTGCCTGTCCGGGTGTCGGCCGGCGCCCCGATCATGGTCACACCGCCAGTCGACGAGAACCACGGCACGGCGGCGATGCACGTGCTGTGCTCGAGCGACCTGCTGCTGACGCTGGCCATCGGCGGCGACCACCTCGAGGCCGGCACCGAGGCGCTGAAGACGGCGATGGCGGACAAGACGCTGGCGCCGCACTATGCCGTCGTCGAGGCAAAGCAGCGCGGCCGCGCGTTCTTCGGCCGCAAGGCCGACCCCGAGGCCGCCATGGCCGCGCTGTCCGAGAAGACGGTGATGTCGCCCTCCGAGGCGAGAAGCCTCGCCGAGATCGCCAGGGAGGCCAGCCCGGCCGGGCTGAAGAAGGCCGGCAAGGGAGCGATCGCGGCCATGAAGAAGCAGGCGGACGGCGACAGGCTGGTGGCCGCTCTGGTCAAGAAGGCCACCGCTTGAGGCCACGCCTGTGGCGGCTCGCGGCGGCGGCGCTCGCCGCCGCCGCTATCTCGGCCGCCGGGACGGCTGCCGGAACGACGCGGGAGGATACGATCACCGACGATCTCACCGAACACCGGCTCACCGGGCGCTGGTTGAAGACGACGACGGATGCCTGCGCCGCACGCTATCCGGCCGAGCTGCTGCTGCGGCCGGGCGGCCTCTACGAGGCGCCGGGCGGACCCGAGGCAGGCGCCGTCTGGCACAGCGGCGAGTGGCGGCTCGACGGCGATGCCGCCTTCATCATCCAGATGGCCAATGACGAGATGCGGCCCTACCGCCTGATCGCCTCGAACGCCGATCAGCTGGCCATCGCCGACGCCGATGGCTGCCGGGTCGACTACCGTCGTGCCCCGGAATAGCGCGGTCGAAGGCTCGGCCGACGCGGTCGACGCCGGGCCCGTCGACGTGCGGCCGAACGCGGTCCGAATCGCCCCGTGCGGCACGGGGCGGCGCATCACCCATCATTAGGCATTTTGCGGCAACGTCCGCCCGGGCTTGGGAAACCGCCGATAGCGGTGCGAGCGGAGCCGATGGAGATGGGGATGGGGATGGGGATGGTCACTGCCGAGGGCGACGAGGGCGAACGCAGGAGAGGTGCGCCGCGGCGGCGGGTGCTGATGTCGGCGCAGATCGTCTACCGTGAAGGCAAGATCGCGGTCGACTGCGTGGTGCGCAACATCTCCGAGAGCGGCGCGCAGCTGGCGACGGATGCGCCGCTGGAGCTGCCGCCGTCGTTCTGGCTGCGCTTCCAGGACGGCAGCAAGCGGCCGGTCGAGCTGGTCTGGGCCAAGGCGACGCTGATGGGCGTGCGCTTCATCGACGTGCAGCAGCCCGATCGGGCCTTGCCGCAGGCGAAGGCCGGCGACGGCGTCAAGGCCGGGCTGGTGGCGCGCATCCTCGAGATCGAGCGCCAGCTGGCCGAGCTGCGGGCCGAGATCACGATCAGCCTGCGCGATTAGCCCGGCCGACCTGCGGAATCCGGCGCGGCAGGGGCGCGCCGTCGGCGCGCGTCGCTTGCGCGTCGCCGCGGCCCGGCTATCGTCGGCGTCCCGATCAGGGCCCGCCATCAAGATGACCGATCAAGCCTTTCCGCCGCGCAACCTGGTCTTTGTCTGCGACGGCACGCTCTCGTCCGACCGGCCGGGCGAGGAGAGCAATGCCGGGCAGCTGCACCGGCTGCTCGCCGAGATCGGCCAGCCGCGCGCCCAGCGCTGGAAGTACGATCGCGGCGTGCAGGGTGCAGGCTGGCGCCGCTGGTACAACGCCGCCTCCGGCGCGGGCGTCAACCTCTCGATCAAGCGCGGCTATGGCTTCATCGCGCGGCATTATCGCCCGGGCGACCGTATCTTCCTGATCGGCTATTCGCGCGGCGGCTATGCCGTCCGGTCGCTGGCGGGGATGATCGGGCGGGTCGGCCTGCTGCGGCGACGCTATGCGACGCCGCGCTATGTCGATCTCGCCTTCCGCTTCTACGAGATCGCGTCGAACTCGCCGGCGCGGCGGCACTTCACCGCGCATCGCTGCTATGGCGGCGCGGCGGTCGAGATGCTGGGGGTCTGGGACACGGTCAAGTCGCTGGGCCTGCCCTATCCGATCCTGAACCGGCTGGCACCGATGGCAACCGAGTTCCACGATGACGAGCTCGGGCCACATGTCCGGCACGGCTATCAGGCTCTGGCCATCGACGAGACCCGCAGCGCCTTCCGGCCGAAGCTGTGGCAGCGCAGCCCCGACTGGCGCGGCCGGCTCGAGCAGGCCTGGTTCCCGGGCGGGCATGGCGATGTCGGCGGCGAGGTGCACATGCGGCCGTCGGCCCGGCCGCTCGCCAACATCGCGCTCAACTGGATGCTCCGCCATGCCGAGCGGCACGGGCTGATGCTGCCGGAGGGTTGGGAGACGCGGTTTCCCGAGGACGCTACCGCGCCAATGCTCGGCACGCGCGCCGGCATTGGACGCTTCTGGCTGCTGCGAAGGCCGCGCCAGGTCGGCGTCGCCGACGGCGAGACCATCCATCTGTCGATCCGCGAGCGGATGACGCGGGTGCCGGGCTACACGCCGCGGGGCGACCTCGGCGCCACGCCGCAGGCACCGGGCTAGGGCGGCCAAGCCTCACAGCGGTCGCGGTGGTCCGGGCGAACCCTCAGGCGGCGGCCGTCCGGCCGTGGCAGTGCTTGTACTTCTTGCCCGATCCGCAGGGGCAAGGCGCGTTGCGGCCGACCTTGCCCCAGCTTTCCTGGTCGGCCGGGTCCAGCTCGGCCACCTGCTGCCCGCCGGAATCGGCACCGGACTGCCCTCCGGACTGGGCGCCGGGCTGCCCTCCGGATTGGGCGCCGGGCTGCCCTCCGGCCGTCATGGGCTGCACGCGCTCGCCCGGCGCCGGCGCGGCCGGGACCGGTCCCGCCATCGCGGCGGCGCCGATCGCCTGCGCCTCGGCCTGGGCCTTCGCCTGCGCCTCCATCTGCTGGCGCATGCGCGTCTCGAACTCGGCCATCATGCGCTTGCGCTCGGCCTGCTCCTCCTCGGTCAGGATGCGGATGTGGCCGAGCTGGCGCGTCACCTCGATGCGAAGCTGGCCGAGCAGCGCCTCGAAGAGCTGGAAGGCCTCCGACTTGTACTCGTTCAGCGGGTCGCGCTGGGCATAGCCGCGCAGGTGGATGACCGATCGAAGATGGTCCAGCATCACCAGGTGCTCGCGCCAGTGCTTGTCGAGCACCTGCAGCAGCAGCTGCTTCTCGACGCTGCGCATGGTCTCGGCGCCGACCTTCGTCTCCTTCTCGGCGAACAGCCGGTCGGTTTCGTCGAACAGGCGCTGGCGGATGTCCTCGTCGTCGACGCCCTCCTCGTCGGCCCACTCCTTGACCGGGAAGGGATGGCCGAGCATCGCCGCCGCCTTCTCCTGCAGATCGTCCGTCTTCCACTGCTCCGCATAGGCCCGCTTCGGCATGTGCTGATCGACCAGGTCGTCGATCACCTGGTGGCGCATGTCGCGGATCGATTCGGAGAGGTCGTCCGCCTCCATGAACTCGCGGCGCTGGCTGAAGATCGCCTTGCGCTGGTCGTTCATGACGTCGTCGAACTTCAGCAGGTTCTTGCGGATGTCGAAGTTGCGCGCCTCGACCTTGCCCTGCGCCTTCTCGATGGCCTTGTTGACCCAGGGGTGGACGATGGCCTCGCCTTCCTCCAGCCCCAGGCGCTGCAGCATGCCGTCGATGCGGTCGGACCCGAAGATCCGCATCAGGTCGTCCTGCAGGCTGAGGAAGAAGGACGACCGGCCGGGGTCGCCCTGGCGGCCCGGAGCGGCCGCGCAGCTGGTTGTCGATGCGCCGGCTCTCGTGCCGCTCGGTGGCGATCACCCAGAGGCCGCCGGCCTCGACCGCCAGGCGCCGGCCCTCGGCGACCTCGGCGTCGATCCGGCTCTTCAGCTGGTCGAGCTGCGCCGGGTCCTCGACGTCCTTGCCCTCGTCGGCGAGCCGGAACTCGGCATTGCCGCCGAGCTTGATGTCGGTGCCGCGGCCGGCCATGTTGGTGGCGATCGTCACGCGCGCCCGGCTGGCCGGCCTGGGCGATGATGTGCGCCTCCTGCTCGTGATAGCGCGCGTTCAGCACCTGGTGCGTCGATGCCGAGCTCCTTCAGCTGGGCCGCCAGCCTCTCGGACTTCTCGATCGAGGTCGTGCCGACCAGGATCGGCTGGCCGCGGCCCTGGCCCTCGCGGATCGCCTCGATGATGGCGTTGTCCTTCTCCGGCCCGGTGCGGAACACCTGGTCGTCGTCGTCCTGGCGGATCACCGGCACGTTCGTCGGCACCTCGACCACGTCGAGGTTGTAGATGCCCATGAACTCGCCGGCCTCGGTCAGCGCCGTGCCGGTCATGCCGGCCAGCTTGTCGTAGAGCCGGAAGTAGTTCTGGAAGGTCACCGAGGCCAGCGTCACGTTCTCGGGCTCGATCTTGACCGCCTCCTTGGCCTCGAGCGCCTGGTGCAGGCCGTCGCCATAGCGCCGGCCCTCCATCATGCGGCCGGTGAACTCGTCGATGATGATGACCTTGCCGTTCTTGACGATATAGTCCTTGTCGCGCTGGAACAGCTTGTGCGCCCGCAGCGCCTGGTTGACGTGGTGCACATGGCTGACGTTCTGCGGGTCGTAGAGCGCCAAGCCCTCCTCCAGCAGGCCGAGCTCGTGCAGCTTCTGCTCGACGAACTCGTTGCCGTCCTCGGTCAGCACGACGGTGCGGTGCTTCTCGTCGATCTCGTAGTGCTCCGGCGACAGCGTCGGGATGACCTTGTCGATCGAGACGTACATCTCGGTCTGGTCCTGCGTCGGGCCCGAGATGATCAGCGGCGTCCGCGCCTCGTCGATCAGGATCGAGTCGACCTCGTCGACGATGGCATAGCGGTGGCCGCGCTGCGTCATCTGGTCGAGCGCGTACTTCATGTTGTCGCGCAGATAGTCGAAGCCGAGCTCGTTGTTCGTGCCGTAGGTGACGTCGCAGGCATAGGCCGCGCGCCGCGCCTGGTCGTCGATGCCGGGCACCATCACGCCGACCGTCATGCCGAGGAAGCGTGTAGATCGCGCCCATCCACTCGGCGTCGCGCCGGGCGAGATAGTCGTTGACCGTGACGACGTGGACGCCGCGCCCCTCCAGCGCGTTGAGATAGACGGGCATGGTCGCGACCAGCGTCTTGCCCTCGCCGGTCTTCATCTCGGCGATCTTGCCCTCGTGCAGCACCATGCGCGCCGATGATCTGCACGTCGAAGGGCCGCATGCCGAGCGTGCGCTTGGACGCCTCGCGAACGGTGGCGAAGGCCTCGGGCAGCAGGTCGTCCAGCGTCTCGCCCTTGGCCAGGCGCGCGCGGAACTCCTCGGTCTTGGCCCGCAGCGCCTCGTCGCTCAGCGCCTGCGTAGTCGGCTTCCAGCGCATTGACGTCGCGCACCGTCTTCTGCGCCGCCTTGACCTTGCGGTCATTGGTGCTGCCGAACACCTTGCGGGCGATCGTGTTGATTCCGAGCATCGAGCCGCGTCTCCTCTGGCCGACCGGGCCGCCTCCGTCACCCGATGCGGCCCGCGGCGCAGCGACGGAAACGCGCCAACGCCATCGGCATGAAATTTCCCGCGCGGCCGCTTGTCGGGTCTGTGCGCAAAGCGTAAAGGTGGCCCGCGCGCCGCGCGACGATCCGGCGTGAGATGTATTGGCGGCGGTCGGGGGTGTCAACGCCAGCGCCGTTCCAGCCGTGAGCAGGCGAGGAGACATCCCCCCATGACACTTGGCCCCATGACAACTAGCCAAGACACCTGGCTTTGCGCGACCCGGCTTTGCGCGACCCGGCTTTGCCGCGCTCGTTGCCGGCTCCTGCCTGGCAGCGCTGCTGGTGGCGGCACCCGCCGCCGGGCAGACCTCGGGCCAGACCTCGGGCCAGACCTCGGGCCAGTCGGAGCAGCCCGCGGCGACCGAGGGCATCGGCAGAGGGCGCGGGCCAAAGCAATCCGGCGACGCGTCCGCCCCGGCCGCCGAGCCGACCGCCGACACGGCCGCCGACCGAAGACGGACTCGAGACCGGCTCGAACACGACGCGACCGCCGACACGGTCGTCGCCACGGTCGCGGGGACGCGGATCACCCTCGGCGAGCTGATCGCGGTGCGTCAGGGCCTGCCGGCGCAGTACCAGCAGCTGCCCGACGAGGTGCTGATGAGCGCGCTGGTCGAGCAGATGGCCGACCAGATCCTGCTCGGACAGGCGGCGCGGCAGGCCGGCCTGGACGAGGAGCGCGCCGTTCAGCTGACCCTCGCGAACCAGGCCCGCGCCGTGCTGGCGGACGCCTATATGCAGAACGCGCTGGACCAGCGCGTGACCGACGCCGCGGTGCAGCAGGCCTACGACGCCGAGTACGCGCTCGGCCGAGCCGGTCGAGGAGGTGCGGGCCGCGCACATCCTGGTCGAGGATCAGGCCGAGGCGAAGGACCTGAAGGCCCAGCTGGACAAGGGCGCGGACTTCGCGGCGCTGGCCGCCGAGCACGGCACCGACGGCACCGCCAGCCGCGGCGGCGAGCTCGGCTGGTTCGTGCACGAGCAGATGGTCCCCGAATTCGCCGACGCGGCCTTCGCGATGCAGCCGGGCGAGGTCTCCGATCCGGTGCAGTCGCCCTTCGGCTGGCACATCATCAAGCTCGAGGAGCGGCGCGAGCGGCCGGTCCCGCCGCTGGCCGAGGTGCGCGACCAGATCGTCGAGCAGCTGACGCAGAAGGCGCAGGCGGACGTGCTGACCGAGGTGCGCGGCGCGGCCGAGATCGAGCTCGGCGCCGAAGAGGTCCCGGCCGCAGCGATCCGCGCGGACGAGATGATCGCCGACTAGATGGGCACCGATTAGATGAGCGATCAGTCCGGGCCCGACCACGCGGCCGAGATCGCCCGCAAGCGGGCCGAGATCGCGCGGCTCGAGGCCGAGATCGCGGCCCATCGCAAGGCGCTCGGCCAGGGTCTGGCGCCCTCGCCCTTCGCGCCGGACCGCTTCCCGGACCTGCCGCGCGTCGCGGGCCTGCGCCTCGCCGCCGCCGTTGCGGGGGTGCGCTACAGGACGGGCCGCACGGACGTGATGCTGGCCGAGCTCGCGCCCGGCTCGGTCGATGGCGGGGGCGCTGACGCGCTCGGCGCACGCGCTCCGCGCCTGTGCTCTGGTGCGAGGAGCGGCTGAGGCGGCTGGCCGAGCGGCCGGCGACCGAGCGCCTGGCCGTCGTGGTCAACGCCGGCAACGCCAACGCCTTCACCGGCGGCGGCCGGCCGCGACAGCGGTCGATCGCGTCACCGCCGCCTGCGGCGAGGCGCTGGGCATGCCCGCCGGCAACGTCTTCATGGCCTCGACCGGCGTCATCGGCGAGCCGCTGCCGGCCGAGCGGATCACGGCCAGGCTGGCCGAGCTGTGCGACAGGCTGTCGCCCGATGCGGCCGAGGACGCGGCGCGGGCGATCATGACGACGGACACCTTCCCCAAGGGCGCCGGCGCGACGGTCGAGCTGGAGGGCGCGACGGTGGCGATCGCCGGCTTCGCCAAGGGCTCGGGCATGATCGCGCCGGACATGGGGACGATGCTGGCCTTCGTCTTCACCGATGCCGCGATCGCGCAGCCGCTGCTGCAGCGGACGGTGACCGAGCTGACGCGACGAGACCTTCAACGCCACGACCGTCGACGGCGACACCTCGACCTCGGACACGCTGCTGGTCGGCGCCACCGGGCGGCACCGCGATGCCGCAGATCGAGGACGCGGACGACCCGCGCTACCCGGCCTTTCGCGCGGCGCTGGGCGGCGTGATGCGCGACCTCGCCATGCAGGTCGTCAAGGACGGCGAGGGCGCCGAGCAAGTTCGCCGCCATCACCGTGACCGGCGCCGAGGACGACCGGGCGGCGCGGCGGATCGGCCTCTCGATCGCCAACTCGCCGCTGGTCAAGACGGCGCTGGCCGGCGAGGACGCCAACTGGGGCCGCATCGTCATGGCCGTCGGCAAGTCCGGCGAGGAGGCCGACCGCGACCGACTGGCGATCCGCTTCGGCGACATCCTCGGTGGCCGAGAACGGCTGGGTCGCGCCGGGCTATGCCGAGGCCGACGGGCGCCGCCTACATGAAGCGGGCCGAGCTGGAGATCGCGGTCGACGTCGGCGTCGGCGACGGCCGGGCCACCGTCTGGACCTGCGATCTGACGCATGGCTACATCAGCATCAACGCCGACTACCGCTCCTGAGGCGGGCGCTCCTGAGACGGGCGCTCCCGCGCCGCGCCGGCTGGTGCTGGTCGCCGCGGTGGCGCTGATCGACCCGGACGGCCGCGTGCTGCTGGCCGAGCGGCCCGAGGGGCGGCCGATGGCCGGGCTGTGGGAGTTTCCCGGCGGCAAGGTCGAGCCCGGCGAGACGCCCGAGGCCTGCCTGATCCGCGAGCTGCACGAGGAGCTGGGCATCGACACCTGGGCGAGCTGCCTCGCGCCGCTGACCTTCGCCAGCCACGGCTATGACGACTTCCACCTGCTGATGCCGCTCTATGCCTGCCGCAAATGGCGGGGCACGGCGCAGGCGCGCGAGGGCCAGCGGCTCGCCTGGGTGCGGCCGCAGCGGCTGCGCGACTATCCGATGCCGCCGGCCGACCTGCCGCTGATCCCGGTGCTGCAGGACTGGCTCTGAGGTCGGGTTCCACCGATCGGACGCCCTACCGCGCGACGGAGCCTAAGGTGCGGTGCAACCCACCACCGCCCCTATCCTTGCGGAGCGACATGATGTAGGCGGCGAGGTCGCGGAACTCGGCCGGCGAGAGCTTCAGGTCGGGCATCGGCGGGTGCGGCTCGAACAGCCACGCCGTCGATGCCGCCCAGCGTCTGCCCCTCGCGGTTCGCCACCTCGTCGAAGGCCGGGCCGGCATCGCCGCCCGCCTGCTCGGGCGCGACCACGTGGCAGCTGGACGCACCAGCGCCTCGGCCAGTGCCCGGCCGCGCTCGGCATCCTGGGCCAAGGCCGCGCCGGCGCCGAGCGACGATCAGCGCCGTCGCGCCGAGCGAACTGCGTGACGCATCGCTCGACCTCGCCTCGACCTCCTGCATGCCTTGCTTCGCCGACCGGATACGCGCCGACCGCCCGGCAGCGGCATTGCGCCAGGTCAAGGCATCGACGAGGCTCAGGCGGCCAGCCGCGCGGGCCTGCCTGGCGCGCGCGCCGCGTCGCCGAAGGCGCGGAACAGCGCCCGGCTGACCGGATCGTTGCGCAGCGTCGTACTCGGCATGCCACTGCACGCCGATGGCAAAGCTGCGGGCGCCCTCGACCGAGATCGCCTCGATCGTGTCGTCCGCCGCCCAGCCCTCGACGACGACGCCGCGGCCGAGCTCGCGGATCGCCTGGCCGTGCAGCGAGTTCGTGACGATGCTCGTCGGCGCCGAGGATGCGGGCGAGCGCGCCGCCGGGGCGCAGGCGGACGCGCTCGCGCAGCTCGAAGACGATCTCGGGGTCCTTGCAGCCCTTGGGCATGCGGTGGCGGTGCCGGCCGGGCAGGTCGCCGACCTCCGGCCAGAGCGAGCCGCCGAGGCGACGTTCATCTCCTGGATGCCCTTGCAGAGCCCGAGCAGCGGCACGCCCCGCTCGATCGCCGCGCGCACCAGCGGCAGGATCACGGCATCGCGGCCCTCGTCCATCAGCCCGTGCGCCTCGGTCAGCTCCTCGCCGTAATGCCGGGGATGGACGTTGGCGCGCGCGCCGGTCAGCACGATGCCGTCGAGCGTGCCGAGCAGGTCGCCGATGTCGACCGCATCCGGCAGGCCGGGGATCAGCATCGGCAGGCAGTCGGCCACCTGGCCGACGGCGTCGATCGTCCGCCGGCCGGTCATCTGCACCTCGTAGGTGTCCTCGGCCAGGTGATGGCTGGCGGCGATGCCGACGAGCGGGCGCGTCAAATCTGCTTCTCCGGCATCTGCACGACCAGCCCGTCGAGCGCCGGCGTCACCTTGAGCTGGCAGGTCAGGCGCGAGCGGACCTCGTCCGGCTCGTAGGCGAAGTCGAGCATGTCGATCTCCATGTCCTCCTTCGGCGGCAGCCGGTCGACCCAGTCCGGATCGACATAGACATGGCAGGTCGAGCAGGCGCAGGCGCCGCCGCAATCGGCGTCGATGCCGGGGATGTTGTTCGTGACGGCGCCCTCCATCACCGTCAGCCCCTCGGCGACGTCGACGGTGTGCTTGGTGCCGCTGTGCTCGATGTAGGTGATCTTCGGCATCCAACCGTTCCGCTGCCTGTCCGCTGCCTGTTTTCGCGCGCCTATCTAGCCTTTCTCGCATCAGGTTTCCAGACCGTGCGCCGCTGCCATCCGGCCGGTTTCGCCGTGCCCGCGTCATTCGGCCGGAGTCGCGATCGGAGCGCGCGCCAGCACCGTCTCGTGCCCCTCGCGCGGATGGCGGGGAACGAGGAGGGCGAGCATCAGCGAGACGCAGCGACATCGCCACCGCCAGCCCGAAGACGGCCGGCGGCGCGACCAGCCACAGATAGCCGAGCGCCGCCGGCAGGAACACGGCCGCGATATGGTTGATGGTGAAGGCGACGGCCGCGGTCGGCGCCTGGTCGGCCGGATCGGCGATCTTCTGGAAATACGTCTTCTGCGCGAACGCCATGGCGAAGAGCAGATGGTCGATGACGTACAGCCCCGCCGCCACCTGCCAGCTCCCAGTCGAAATAGTAGACGCCGACGTAGAGCGAGAAGACGCCGATCAGCCCGCAGTACTCCAGGATCATCGCCGCCCGCTCGCCGCGCAGCTGGATGAAGCGGCCGACCATGGGCGCGAAGACCATGTTGGCGACGAAGTTGGCCGTGAACAGCCAGGCCATCTCGTGCACCTTCAGGCCGAACTTCTCGACCATCATGAAGGCGGCGAAGACGACGAAGATCTGCCGCCGCGCGCCGCCCATGAAGACCAAGCGCGTAGTAGAGCCAGTAGCGCGGGCGCAGCACGAACTCGCGGCGCTGGACGACCCGGCCCTCGAAGCGCGGAAAGGCCAGCCAGCACCAGAGCGCGATGGCCACCCCGACGGCGCCGCCGACCAGATAGAGCGCATCGTAGCCGAGGCCCAGCCACTGCGCGCCGATCGCAACGCCGGCATAGGCGATCAGCGAGCCGAGCGAGCCGGCCGCGACGATCCAGCCGAGCGCCTGCGGCGCCCTGCCCTTGGCCAGCCACTGGAGCTGCATCGACTGGGCCGCCGTCTCGAAATAGTGGAAGCCGAGCGAGCTGAGGCAGGTCGTCAGCAGCAGCCCCCAGAAGCTGGGGAAGTTCGACACCACCATGGTCGTCGCGCCCAGCAGCAGAAGCGACAGGATCGCCAGCGTCTGCTCGCGCATGAAGCGGAGCAGGAAGACGACCAGGAAGGCCAGGAACCCCGGCACCTCGCGCACGGTCTGCAGCCAGCCCATGTCGCGGCCGTCGAAGCCCGCCATCTCGACGGCGAAGTTGTTGACCAGCACCATCCAGGTCGACAGCGACAGCCAGACGCCCGCCTGCATGACCAGCAGCATCGCCTCCGGCCGGCGCCAGCGCGGCAGGTGGTCGACCTCGTCGATCAGATGATCGTGCGGGACATGCGGGCGATTCTCCTGCCCGGCACCTACGCCGCAGGCGAAATCCGCGCCAGCGGTTTCCGCGCCGGCGCCCGTCAAATCACCCTTGCGTTTCAGACAGCGACGTCACGAGGTCGGGCAGGCTCGCGGCGTTCGCCGCCCGTGCCGTGCGGTACTCCAGGATCCGCGCGGTCTCGTCGGCGACGGCCGGGCCGCAGAGCCGGTCGAGCAGGTAAAGCGTCAGGTCGATGCCGAGGCTGACGCCGCCGCCGGTCACCACCCGGCCGTCATCGACGAGCCGGGCCTCGACGATGCGGGCGTCGCGGCACCGCTCGGCGAGCAGATCGAGCGGACGCGCCTCGCCCGGCATCACCTCGCGCTTGGTGGTCGCCCGCCGCCCCGCCAGCAGGCCGGCGGCGCCGAGGATCATCGCGCCGGTGCAGACCGAGGCCGTCACGCGGCGGGAGGCGCTCACGAAGGCCAGCAGCGTCTCGCTCCGGCACGCCGCCTCCCAGCCGGGACCGCCGAGCACAATCAGCACGTCGTGCTCGGGGCAATCGGCCATCCCGTGCTGCGCCACCACGCGGAGCGCGTTCGCCAGCTCGACCTCGCCGGCCCGCTCGGCGACAAGGAAAAAGCGCAGCCCCGGCAGGACGCGACGCGCCATCGACAGCACGCCGTGCGTCGCGCCGATATCGATCGGCTCGACGCCGTCATAGGCGAGGATCGCGAAGACAGGGCCGCCGCCCCGACCCGGCCCGGTATCGCTCAGTAGAGGCCCCGCTCGGCCATGACCCGGCTCTGCCGGTCGTTCTCGTCCGCCGTCAGGCCGCGAACGTGGTCGAGCAGCATCGCCGGATAGCTCGGCACCGTGCTGCGCTCGATCCGGGCCTCGAGATCCCAGAGCCTGGACCGGACCAGCGCCTTGCCGCAGTGCAGGAATGCCTCCTCGACCGCGATCAGCAGCCCGACCTTGGGCGCGCGGCCGTCGACGGCCGACGGCCCCAGCAGCCGCGCGTCGTCGGTGATCCGGGCGGTGCCGTTGATGCGCAGCGTCTCGTTCATGCCGGGCACGAGGAACAGCATGCCGATCGCCGGATTGACCAGCAGGTTCGCCATGCCGTCGAGACGATTGTTGCCGACCCGGTCGGGCAGCAGCAGCGTCCGGTCGTCGAGGATGCGGACGAAACCCGGCGGGTCGCCGCGCGGCGAGACGTCGGCGCCGTCCGGGCCTTGCGTGGCGATGATGCAGAAGGGCGAGAGCCCGATGATCTGCCGGCAGTGCCGGTCGAGCGCGGCCAGCACCTTGTCGGTCGCCCGGCTCATCGGCTCGTGGTGCAGCGCGCGCAGTCCCGCCTCGTCCGAGATCAGGCTGAGATCGGATGGCATCATGGCGGCCTCGGGCGTCGTTGGCGTCCGGGCCACGCTATCCTGCGTCGCGGCGGCTGTCACCAAGGCTGCGGCGCCTCGGCGGCACCGAGCTGGCGGAACCAATACGCGCCGCGTCCCGTTGCGATCGGGATGCCTGTCCGACGAACAGACGGCGCGGCGGCGCGCCGATGATCTCATCGCTTCCCCTCTGGGCCACCTTCGCCATCTTTGCGGCGGGCGGGCTCGTCGTCGCGCTGGCCGGTGTCCGCATTACCGGGCTTGCCGACCGGATCGCCGACCGCACCGGCTTTGGCGAGGCGCTGGTCGGCGGCGTGCTGCTCGGCGCGGCGACGTCCTTCTCCGGCACCGTCGTCTCGCTGACCTCGGCACTGGACGGTCGCGCTTCGCTCGCCTTCTCCAACGGCGTGGGCGGGATTGCGGCGCAGACGGCATTCCTCGCGGTGGCGGACCTGGTCTATCGCAAGGCCAACCTCGAGCATGCCGCCGCCGACCTCGCGAATGTCTTCCAGGCGACGGTGTTGATGATCCTGCTGTCGATCCCGCTGATCGCCTGGACGACGCCGGATTTCGCCGTTCTGTCGGTGCACCCCTGCTCGATCGTGCTGCTCGCCGCCTATGTCTTCGGCCTCCTGGGCACGCGGCGGATCCGCGAGCACCCGATGTGGCGCCCGGTCGAGACTGGCGAGACGCGCAGCGACGCGCCCGAGGACCCGGCGGAGGCGCGCCGCAGCGCGCGCGGGCCGTTGATCTCGTTCGGCCTTCTGGTGATCGTGCTCGGCGCCGCCGGCTGGGCGATCGCCCGCTCGGCGGCGGTCATCACGACCGAGCTCGGGCTTTCCCAGACTTTGGTCGGCGCGCTGATGACGGCGGTGGTCACCTCGATGCCCGAGCTCGTCACCACGGTCGCCGCCGTCCGCCGCGGCGCCCTGACGCTGGCCGTGGGCGGCATCATCGGCGGCAACACCTTCGACATGCTGTTCCTGACGGTCTCGGATATCGGCTACCGCGAGGGATCGCTCTACCACGCGGTCGGACGGGCCGATTATCTCTGGGTCGCCGTCGCGGTGCTGATGACCGGCGTGCTTCTCGCCGGGCTGTTGCTGCGCGAGACGCGTGGACCGGCGCGCGCCGGCACCGAGAGCATGCTGATGCTGGGGATCTATGCCGGCGCGATCGCCCTGCAGGTCGCGGCCGGCTGACCGCCCCGCGAGAGGGCGCTGGAGGGGCGCGGCGACCCGCCGCCGCGCCGCCGGATCAGCCGTTCTTGGCGTAGTACTCGACGACCAGGTTCGGCTCCATCATCACGGCGTAGGGCACGTCCGGCAGCGTCGGCGTGCGCACGAATGTCGCCGTCATCTTCGAGTGGTCGACGTCGACGTATTCCGGCACGTCGCGCTCCGGGCTCTGGACCGCTTCCAGCACCAGCGCCATGTCCTTGGCTTTCGAGCGGAGCGAGATCACGTCGCCCTCGGACACGCGATACGAGGCGATGTTCACCCGCTTGCCGTTCACCTCGACATGGCCGTGGTTGACGAACTGGCGGGCGGCGAAGATGGTCGGCACGAACTTGGCGCGGTAGACGACCGCGTCGAGCCGGCGCTCGAGCAGGCCGATCAGGGCGGCACCCGTGTCGCCACGCTGGCGGATCGCCTCCTGGTAGATGCGCTTGAACTGCTTCTCCGTCAGGTCGCCGTAATAGCCCTTCAGCTTCTGCTTGGCGCGCAGCTGCAGGCCGAAATCGGACATCTTGCCCTTGCGGCGCTGGCCGTGCTGGCCGGGGCCGTATTCGCGGCGGTTCACCGGGGATTTCGGGCGGCCCCAGATGTTCTCGCCCATGCGGCGGTCAAGCTTGTGCTTGGCGGACGTGCGCTTGGTCACGTGCGTCTCCTTCATCAAAGTTACAGGCGGCCTCCTCTCCCCCGGGGATTCGTCCCCGGAGACGACAGGATCCCGCTTGCGCGGGCCACGGACGCCACAGTCACCGCACCCAACGGACGGCGAGCGGGGAGATAGACGAGGGGCGCGCGCCAGTCAACCGGCGCGCAAAGCGGGCGCGACGTGCTCGGGGCGCACCCCCATGCCGATCAGCCGCGCCGGCCAGCGTCTCGCCCAAGGCCAGGCATCGAGCAGGCGCATCGCCCAGGGCGCGGGCGGCGGCGCCTTGGCGCCCAGCGCCTCGGCGACGACCTGGTTCTGCACCAGCAGCTGGAAGCGCTGGGTCGTCTCGGTCGGCCAGAGGCGACGGCGCTGGACGCGGCGCAGCGTCTCGACCTCCGGGGCGCCGTCGCGCAGCGGCCCGGCCAGCAGGTTCGCCGCCGCCACCGCGTCCTGGATGGCGAGGTTGATGCCGACGCCACCGACCGGCGACATGGCGTGCGCCGCGTCGCCGATCAGCAGCAGGCCGGGCCGGCACCAGTCGCGCAACCGGTTGACCTCGACCGTCAGCAGCTTGACGTCGTCCCAGCCGCCAAGACGTGCGAACGAGTCCTTCAGCCCGGGCTTCAGCGCCACCAGATCGTCGCGCCAGCGCTCGAAGCTGCCGGCGCGCAGCCGGGCGTCGCCGCCCTTGGCGACGACGTGCCCGGTCTGCCAGTAGTCGCCGCGCGGCAGCAGGATCAGCATCCGCCCGGCGTCCACGGTGGCGAGCGGCGCCTCGGGCGCACCCGGCGGCCGGTCCAGCCGGAACCACTGCACGTCCATCGGCGCGCCGAAGCTCTCGACCGGCAGGCCGGACTGGTCGCGCAGCCGCGAATCGCGGCCGTCGCAGCCGACGACGAGGTCGGCGCGCACGGTCAGCGGCCCGTCCGGTCCCTCGCCGCGCAGGCCCTTGACGCGCCCGTCCTCCTCGATCAGCGCCGTCGCCTCGGTCCGCATCCTGAGGTCGAAATGCGGCGAGCGCCCGGCCGCCTGCGCCAGGTAGTCGAGAAAGTCCCATTGCGGCATCAGCGCGATGAACCGGCAACGCGTCGGCAGGTGCGTCAGGTCGCCGATCACCAGCTCGCGCCCGCCGAACTCGGCGACCAGCGTCTCGATGCGCTGATGCGGCAGCGCCAGCAGCCCGTCGAGCAGGCCAAGCTCGCCCATCACCTCGAGCGTCGAGGGGTGCAGCGTGTCGCCGCGAAAGTCGCGCAGGAAGTCGGCGTGCTTCTCGAGCACCACGACATCGACGCCGCCGCGCGCAAGCAGCAGCCCCAGCATCATGCCGGCAGGCCCGCCACCGGCGATGCAGCAGCGCGTGGTGATCTCCACCGTGCCTCCTCCCGTCACCCCTCTGCCAGCTCCCAGGGCCGCGGGAACCGCCCCAGCACCTCGCCGATCCGCGCCGCGTCGGCGGCGCCGACGGGCCGGACGCGGCAGACCAGGCCCCGCGTCTTGTCATCGACGACCTCGACCTCGGCCGCTATGCCGGCGTCGGCCAGCGCCTTGCCATAGACGCGCGCGATCGCCCGCTTGCGCAGATCGGGCTTGAAGACCTTGCCGACCGCGGTCTTCGGCAGCTCGGTCAGCACCTCGACATGCTTCGGGATGGCCGCGCGCTCGTGGATGCGCTGCTCGGCAAAGGCCAGCAGATCGTCGCCGGTCACGCTGGCGCCGGACCGCAGCTCGACATAGGCGGCGGAGACCTCGCCGGCATGGGCGTCGGGCTGGCCGATCGCGCCGACGAATGCGACGTCCGGATGGGCCGCCAGCGCCTCCTCGATCAGCGCCGGGTCGATGTTGTGGCCGCCGCGGATGATCAGGTCCTTGGCCCGGCCGGTGATCCAGACAAAGCCGTCGGCGTCGATCCGGCCGAGATCGCCGGTGCGCAGCCACTTGCCGGATCCGTTCCCAGGCCCAGCGAAGATCGCCCGGTCGAGCCTCTCGTCCTTGTAGCCGGGGAAGACGCCGGGGTTGCTGACGCAGATCTCGCCGACCTCGTCCGTGCCGCATTCCCTTGTGATCGCGCCCCTGCTCGTCGACGTGCAGGATCTTCACCCGCGTGTACGGGAAGGGCAGGCCGACCGAACCGATCTTGCGCTCGCCATGCGGCGGGTTGATCGAGATCAGGCAGGTCGCCTCGGTCATCCCGTAGCCTTCCAGTATCTTGACGCCCGTCGCCGCCTCGAAGCGGCGGAAGAGCTCGACCGGCAGCGGCGCCGAGCCGCAGAGCGCGTATTTCAGCGTCGAGACGTCGGCCTCGACCTTGCGCTGCATCAGCGCCGCGGCCGCCGTCGGCACCATCACCATGAAGGTCACGCCCCAGCGCTCGACCAGCTTCCAGAAATTGCCCATCACGCCCTGGCCGCGATAGCCGGCGGGGGTCGGCATCACCATGTGGGCGCCCGAGCTGACGCAGCTCATCAGGATCGGGTAGGCGGCGAAGACGTGGAAGAGCGGCAGCGGGCAGAGCAGCACGTCCTCGTGCCCGATGATCGTCATCGACGGGCAGAGGCCGTTGTAGACCATGCCGCCCTGCGCATGGCGCGCGAGCTTCGGCATGCCCGTGGTGCCGCCCGTGTGGAAATAGGCGCCGATGCGCTCGGCCCCGCCGGTCTCCTGAAACGACAGGCGTTCGCCGTCGCGACGATCGACCTCGGCGTTGAAATCCAGCGTGCGGACGCGCGCCGCCCTGGTCAGCTTCGGCCGCAGGAACGGCACGACCCAGCCGAGCGGCGGCGGGAGATAGCGCCCGAGGTCGACCTCGAGCACGGTCTCGACGCAGGGCGCCTCGGCGAGCGCCGCATGCGCCCTCTGCGCCACGTCGGATTTGGGGAACGCGGCCAGCGTCACCAGCACCCTGGCGTTCGCCTCGCGCAGGATGGCGGCGATCTGCTCCGGGTCGAGCAGCGGGTTGACGGGGGTGACGATGCCCGCCGTGCAGCCCGCCAGCAGCGTGATCGCCGCCTCGTTGCAGTTCGGCAGCAGGTAGGCGACGACGTCGTCCTGGCCGATGCCGAGCTCGCGGAAGAGGTTGGCGGCGCGGACGACGCGGGCGTACAACGCGGCCCAGCTCAGCGTCTCGGCCCGGTCCTTCGGCCCCGATCTGATCTGGAAGCTGATGGCCGGGCGGTCGGCGTAGCTTTCGGCGGTCATCGAGAGGCGCTCGAAGACGGTCCGCGCCTTCTGCCGCTGGTCCAGCGGCATCGCCTCGATCGCCGCCTTGTCGGCCAGGCTGCCGAAGCGCATCCGACCGGTCATCGTTTCCTCCCCGGCCGCGCCAATATTGCCGCCGATGTTTCCGCCGAGCTTAGTGCCTGGGCCGGCGCATCGGCAAGCGCCGTTGCCTTGACTGTCGGGGACGCGTGAGTTGTCCGCCTTCGTAGCGCGTGAGTTGTCCGCCAGGTTCGCCTCCTGTTCTGGAGGGGGGCGATGCGGCGGACAAGCGCGTTATGGGAGGTTTTCGTGCTCAGGTTCGAAGAGGCGATGGAGCGCTACCGCAAGCGGCGGCTGACATCGGACGAGGCGGGCGAGCTGCTCGGCATGTCGGGCCGTCATTTCCGCCGATTGTCGGTGCGCTATGCGGAGGAAGGGACCGAGGGGCTGCGCGACCGACGGCTCGGCAAGGCGTCGCCGCGGCGGGCGCCGGCGGCCGAGCTGACGCGGATGCAGGCCCTCTACCAGGAACGCTACCGCGACTTCACGGTGAAGCATTTCCACGAGCAGCTGGTGAAGCGGCACGGCTACAAGCTCGGCTACACGGTGACCCGGCTGGCGCTGCACTCGGCCGGGCTGGTCGCGCCGCAGAAGCGGCGCGGCGGCCGGCATCGCAAGAAGCGCGAGCGCCGGCCACTGCCCGGCATGCTGCTGTTCCAGGACGGCTCGACGCATCGCTGGATCGGCGCGCTCGAGCATGATCTCGATCTCGTCGTCACACTCGACGACGCGACGGGGGCGATCTACTCGGCGGTCCTGGTGGCAGAGGAAGGCACCGCCTCGAGCTTTGTCGGCCTGGCCGAGACGATCGCCCGGCAGGGCTTGTTCCGCGCGCTCTACACCGATCGCGGCTCGCACTATTTCTATACGCCGAAGTCCGGCGGCAAGGTCGACAAGACCAGGCCGACGCAGGTCGGCCGGGCGCTCTCGCAGCTCGGCATCACCCACATCCCGTCCTATTCGCCCGAGCCTCTCGCCGAGGCGCGCGGCCGCATGGAGCGGGCGTTCGGCACGCTGCAGAGCCGCCTGCCGCCCGAGCTGCGGCTGGCCGGGATCGGCACGGTCGAGGCCGCCAACCGCTTTCTCGAAGAGCAGTTCGTGCCCGACCACAACGCCCGTTTCGCGGTGCCTGCGGCCGAGCCGGGCTCGGCCTTCATCCCCTATGCCGGCCGTCCGCTCGAGGACGTGCTGTGCGTCCAGGAAAGCCGGCAGGTCGGGCGCGACAACTGCGTCGCCTGGAAGGGCGTCGCGCTGCAGATCCCGCCGCAGCGCCACCGCCACCACTACGTCAAGGCGAGCGTGCGGGTACACGAGTCCCCGGACGGCCGGCTCGCCATCTTCGACGGGCCGAGCTGCCTGGCCCGCTTCAATCCAGCCGGCAAGCCCATCGATGCCCTGGCCGCTTAACTCCGCTCGGCGGCCGGGGCCTGGGCCTGATGGATTTGTGGACAACGCTGCGCGTTGCCCACAACCCCACAGGCTATACAACCACAGCAGCGGACATTCGATGCGCTACGATAGGCGGACATCTTCACGCGCTACCGACAGCGGCCGTTGCCTTGACCGGCGGGGGCGGGCAGGATCGCCGCGGCGCGCAGGCACGGGAGGGGCGCATGGCAGGCGACGCGCAGGTACGGCTGACGCTCGACGAGGTGGGCAACCTGGCCGTGCGGGCGCTGACGGCAAACGGCTGCGACGACCGCAACGCCGCCGCCGTGGCGCGCACCGTGACGGCCGCCGAGCGCGACGGGGCCAAGTCGCACGGGCTGTTCCGCATCCCCGGCTATGTCGGCAGCTTGCGCAACGGCAAGATCAACGGCCGATCCGAGCCGCGGGTCCGGCGCATCGGCCCCTGCGCGATCGTCGTCGAGGGTGACAGGGGGCTCGCGCCACTGGCGATAGAGATGGGCCGGCCGCCGCTGGTCGAGGCGGCGCGCGAGAACGGCATGGCGGCGCTGGCGATCCGGCGGACGCACCACTACGCGGCGCTGTGGCCCGAGACGCAAGGACTGGCCGAGGCCGGGCTGGTCGGCATGGCCTTCGTCAACTCGCCGCCCTACATGGCGCCGGCCGGCGGCACGCGGCCGTTCTTCGGCACCAACCCGATGAGCTTCGCCTGGCCGCGGCCCGGTCGCGATGGCAGGAACGGCGGCGCGATGGTCTGGGACCAGGCGTCCTCGGCGATGGCGCGGGGCGAGATCATGATCGCCAAGCGCGACGGCCACGACCTGCCGCCGGGCGCCGCGATCGACCGGGACGGCAACCCGACGACCGACCCGGCGGCGGCGCTGGAGGGGGCGCAGCTGCCGTTCGGCGGCTATAAGGGCAGTGCGATCGCGCTGATGGTCGACCTGCTCGCCGGGCCGCTGATCGGCGAGGTCTCGAGCTGGGAGTCGGGCGAGGCGGACAATGGCGACGGCGGCCCGGCCACCGGCGGCGAGCTGATCCTGGCGCTCGACCCCGCCCGCTTCGGCGCCGGCGACGCCGTCGAGCGGGCCGAGCGGCTGTTCGCCAGGCTGCTGGAGATGGAGGGCACGCGCCTGCCCGGTGACCGCCGGGTGGCGGCACGCGCGCACACGCCGAGCGGGGGCGTCGAGATCCCGGCCAGCCTGCATGCGACAATTCTGGGCCTGACCGGCTAGAGCAGCCTCCGAGCAGGCGGTATCGGCGCCCGCGCAACCGTCCACGCGTGGACGGTCCATAAGACACTGAAAATACGTGATATTCCTGAGAGCGGCGCACATTCGCTTCGCACACGGGCGCTCGGCAGGGAGGCGACACCGATCGGTCGGAAGCCCGCTCTCAGTCGCCGATCCGACGGATCGCTCGCGGGCAGCGGCGCGAGGTTGGCGGAATGCGCGCTGGTCGCGCGCATGCGACTTGCCCTCGGCCTGTCGCTCCGCTTTCGGCCGAGGACGCCCGGCGGAACCGCGAGGCATCGACCTCGGCCCGTCGTGCTGCCCGGCCGCGCTGTGGCGATGTTTTGCGGCAGCGTTGGCTCTGCCGGTCAGGCGGCGACGGCGCCGTCGGTGAACTGGAGGCGGGCGAGGCGGGCGTAGAGGCCGCCCTCGGCCACCAGCTGGTCGTGGCTGCCCGTCGCGACCACGCGGCCGTGATCCAGCACGACGATCCGGTCGGCGCGCTTCACCGTCGCCAGCCGGTGCGCGATCACCAGCGTCGTCCGGCCGCGGCTGAGGCGCTCGACGGCTGCCTGTACCGCGCGTTCCAACTCGGCGTCGAGCGCCGACGTCGCCTCGTCGAGCAGCAGCACCGGCGCGTCGCGCAGGATCGCCCTGGCGATGGCGAGGCGCTGCCGCTGGCCGCCCGAGAGCAGCACCCCGCGCTCGCCGAGATGGGCGTCATAGCCGCCCGGCAGCGCCATGATGAACTCGTGCGCCGCCGCGGCGCGGGCCGCGGCCTCGACCTCCGGATCGTCCGCGTCCGGTCGCCCGAACAGGATGTTGGCGCGCACCGTGTCGGCGAAGATCACCGGCTCCTGCGGCACTAGCGCGATGCGGCCGCGCAGATCGGCGAAACGCAGCCGGCGGATCGGCACGCCGTCGAGCCGGACCTCGCCGGAACGCGGGTCGTAGAAGCGCAGCAGCACCTGGAAGAGCGTCGTCTTGCCGGCGCCGGAGGGACCCACCAGCGCCACCGTCTCGCCGGGCTCGACCGCCAGCGAGACCTCGTGCAGCGCCGCGACGTCGGGCCGCGAGGCATAGCCGAAGGTGACGCGGTCGAACTCGATCAGGCCCCGCGCCGGCTCGGCCGGCGACAGCGGGTCGGCCGGCTCGGCGACCTCGTCGCGCATGGCCAGCAGCTCGGCCAGCCGCTCGGTGGCGCCGGCGGCGCGCTGCAGCTCGCCCCAGACCTCGGTCAGCGCGGCCACCGCGCCGGCGGTGAAGACGGCGTAGAGCACGAACTGCGCCATCTCGCCGGCGCTCATCCGGCCGGCCAGCACGTCGGCCGCGCCCATCCAGAGAACGCCGACGATGCCGGTCGAGATCAGGAAGATGACGATCAGCGTCAGCGCCGAGCGCGCCTCGATCCGGCGCCGGGCGGCGTCGAAGGCGGCCTCGACCTTGCCCCCGAAGCGGCGGATCGAGACCGGCTCGTGCGTCATCGCCTGCACGGTCTGCGCCGCCTGCAGGACCTCGCCGGCGTTCGCCGCGCTCTCGGCGATCAGGTCCTGGCTCTCGCGGCTGAGGCGGCGGACGCGGCGGCCGAGGATCAGGATCGGGAAGACGACCAGCGGCACGATCAGCAGCGTCATGGCCGTCAGCTTCAGCGAGGTCACCATCAGCATCAGCGTGCCGCCGAACAGCAGCAGCCCGTTGCGCAGCGCGATCGAGACGGTCGAGCCGACCACGGTCTGGATGATCGACGTGTCGGTGGTCAGCCGCGTCAGCACCTCGGCCGTCATCAGGCGCTCGTAGAAGGCGGGGCTCATCGCCGCGACATGCGCGAAGACGGCCTTGCGGATGTCGGCGATCACCCGCTCGCCCAGCCAGCTGACCAGGTAGAACCGCGCCGCCGTGGCAACGGCCAGCGCCGCCGCCACGCCGATCAGCGCCGCGAAGTAGTGATTTATCATGGCCGCGTTCTCGGCCGAGAAGCCGTCGATGACGCGGCGGAAGGCGACCGGCAGCGCCAGCGTGAAGGCCGAGGCGGCGAGCAACGCGGCCGCCACGCCGAGGATCGTCCGGCGATAGGGACGAAGATAGGGCAGCAGGTCGCGGAGCGGTGCCACCCGCCGGGCCTTGTCGCGCTCTGCCTGCTTCGGTTCCGCCACCCGCCTGTCCGCCTGCTGCGCCCGCCCGGCTTGTCCGTCCGCGTGCCGGGGCCGCGTGCCGGAGGCCGCGTGATAGCAATGGCGCATCGGCCGGGCAAGCGTGGCGGCGCGTCGCGCCGCGTTGTGCGGCGGGCCGATCACGGCCAAGCTGCGCCGCCGTTTCCCCGGTCACCGCCGCCGCCGCTCGTGGACCTGCATGCGCCTCGTCATCTCCTTTGCCGCGCTGTTCCTCTCGGTCTTCCTCGTGCAGCTCGGCTCCGGGTCGCTGGGGCCGCTCGACGCGCTCTCGGGCGCCGGTTTCGGTTGGTCGGCGGGCGAGATCGGGCTGCTGGGATCGGCCCACTTCGCCGGCTTCTTCGTCGGCTGCTGGGCGATGCCGCGGCTGATCGGCCATGTCGGGCACAGCCGCGCCTTCGCCGCGGCGGCGGCGCTGGGCGCCATCGGCGTGCTGCTGCACCCGGTGGTCGAGGGGCCCGTCGCCTGGGCCGGCCTGCGCGTCCTCAGCGGCGTCTCGATCGCCGGCGCCTACACGGCCGTCGAGAGCTGGCTGCAGGCCAAGATCGAGACGCGGACGCGGGGGCGGGTCTTCGGCATCTACCGGGTGGTGGACCTGACGGGCGCGATCTGCGCCCAGTCGCTGATCGCCGTGCTCGAGCCCGCGGCCTATGCCTCGTACAACATCGTCGCGATCTTCTGCTGCCTCTCGCTCGTGCCGCTGGCGCTGACCAGGGCGGTGCCGCCGGTCGTCGACCACCCGCCGACGCTGCGGCCCATCGCCGCCTGGAAGGTCTCGCCGCTCGCCTGCTTCGGCATCGTCATCGCCGGGGCGACGGGGTCGAGCTTCCGCATGGTCGGGCCGGTCTTCGGGCTGGAATACGCGATGAGCCAGGACCAGATCGCCGCCTTCCTGATCGCCTCGGTGATCGGTGCCGCGCTGGCCCAGTTTCCCGTCGGCTGGCTGGCCGACAGCATGGAGCGGCGGCATGTCCTGGTCGGGCTCTCGGTCGCGGCGATCGTCACCTCGCTGGCGATCGTCCTGGCGCTCGGCCCCGGCGACGTCGTCTGGCTGATCGTCGCCTCGGCGGCGTTCGGCGCCACCTCGATCACGATCTACTCGGTGGCGGCGGCGCATGCCAACGACCAGTGCCCGGACGGTTTCGTGGTCGAGCTGAACGCGGCGCTGATCTTCTTCTACTCGCTCGGCGCCATCGCCGCGCCGCTGAGCGCCGCCTGGCTGATCGAGGAATACGGCGCCGACGGCCTCTGGTGGTTCATCGCCGCGGCGCATCTGGTGCTGATCGGCTTCTCGTTCTATCGTATGACACGGCGCAGCACGGGGGCGCCGACCACCCCCTATCGCTATCTGCCGCGCACCACGATGGTCATGGCGCGGCTGTGGAAACGCGGGAACGGAACGGCCGCCGACGAAGCCGCCGCAGCGCCCGTCTCAGAGGAGGATCAAGGCCGATGATGAAGCTCTACCACTCGCCGCTTTCGCCCTATGTCCGCAAGGTCATGGTCGTCGCGCACGAAACCGGGCTGCTCGACCGGATCGAGACGATGGACGCGTCCGGCACGCCGCTGGAGCCGAACGACGATACGCTTGCCGTGAACCCGCTCGGCAAGATCCCGGCGCTGGTGACCGAGGACGGGTTGACGCTCTATGACAGCCGGGTGATCTGCCGCTACCTCGACCATCTGGGCGGCGCCGGCCTCTATCCTAGCGGCGCGTCGCAGTTTCCGGTCCTGCAGCGCGAGGCGCTGGCCGAGGGCATGATCGACGCGGCGCTGCTGACCGCGTACGAATGGCGGCTGAGGCCCGAGAACCTGCGCTTCCAGCCCTGGGTCGACGGCCAGCGCGCCAAGGTGGCGCGCGGCGTGGGCGAGTTCGAGCGTCACATCGACGCCATGGCCGGGCACCTGACGATCGACAAGATCGCGCTTGGCTGCGCGCTCGGCTACATCGACTTCCGGATGGCCGATCTGAACTGGCGCGACGAGAATCCGGGGCTGGCCGCCTGGTACAAGGATTTCTCGGGCCGCCAGTCGATGAAGGACACCGCGCCGAAGCAGCCGGTCGCCGCCTGAGAAACCCGCATCGGGACTTGCGCGCGGGGGCTTGGTCAGCGCCCGCGCGCACCCCAGATAGACGCCATGAACTACGTCCTCGCCCTGCTGCTGCCGCCGCTCTCGATCCTGCTCGCCGGGCGGCCGATCCTCGCCATGGTCGTCTTCGTCATCTGGGTGCCGGCGATCATCTTCTCGGGCGGGCTGACCCACCCGATGTTCATCCTGCTTGCCTGGATCATCATCTACGAGCGCCGCGACGAGCGCCGCCATCGCAGCGACTGAGGACGCTCGCGGGGGGTGCTCACGGCAGGCTGACGCGCCCGCCGCAGACGGGCTCGCGGCAGCCCGTCGTGCCCGGCGCCGAGGTCGGCAGGCCGCGCAGCACGCGGACGGCGAGATAGGCGAAGGCCTGCGCCTCGAGCATGTCGCCGTCGAGGCCTACCGCCTCGACCGCATCCACCGGGACATCGACGCGCTCGGCCAGCATCCGCATCATCGTCTCGTTCCGCCGGCCGCCGCCGCAGACCAGCCAGCGGGAGGGCGGTGCGGGCATGTGGCGCAGGCTCTCGGCGACACAATCGGCGGTAAAGGCGGTCAGCGTCGCGGCGCCGTCCTCGACCGATAGCCCCTGCATGCCGGCCAGAACGGCGCGAAAATCGTTCCTGTCGAGCGATTTGGGCGGGCGGCGGTCTAGCCAGGCGCGCGCCGAGTTCGACGAGAGCCGGTCGCGATGCACACTGCCGGCAGCCGCCGCCGCGCCGTCGGCATCCATCGGCGCGCCCGTCCGCGTCTGTATCCAGTCGTTGACCAGCGCATTGCCCGGCCCGGTGTCGAAGGCGATCAGCGCCCCCTCCGCCTCCGGCGCCGTCCTGCCCGGATCGACGCAGGTGACGTTCGCGACGCCGCCGATATTCAGAAAGGCCAAGGGTTCGGCGGCGCCGATCCGCCTGGCCAGCGCGAAGTGGAAGAAGGGCGCCAGCGGCGCCCCCTGCCCGCCCAGGCCCATGTCGGCCGAGCGGAAATCCCAGACGACCGGCCGGTTCAGCACCCGCGCGAGCGCAGCGCCGTCGCCGAGCTGCCAGGTCCATCCCTGGTCGGGCGCGTGCGCAACCGTCTGGCCGTGAAAGCCGATCACCGCCGGCATCGGCCCGTCCGCCGCGCCGGCGAGCATCCGCGCGACGGCTTCGGCATGGACGCGCAGCACCTCGCCCGCGGCCGCCGCCAGTTGGCCGCCAGTTCGGCCGCCAGCGCGGCGGTCTCCGGCGGGCGGTACCGCGTCCAGTCGGCCGCGACGGCCGCAAGGCGCGGCAGCTCCCCGTCGCAATAGGCCAGGCCGCCGGCTGCGCCGAACGCCTCGACCGTCTGGCCATCGGTCAGCAGCAGGGCCGCATCGACGCCGTCCATCGAGGTGCCGGACATCAGGCCCAGCGCCCAGACGGGGCCTTCACCCGGCCGGCCGGCCGCGCCCTCGATCATGCGCTTCCCTTTCCCCGGCCGCGCCGGTAAATGCGGCGCGCAGACTAGGAGAGCGGGCGATGAGCCACCAGCCGAAATCCGAGTTCCTGCGCGTGATGATCGCGCGCGGCTTCATGCAGGACTGCACGGACCTGCAGGGCCTCGACGAGGCGCTGCGGGCCGGCGTGGTGCCGGCCTATATCGGCTATGACGCGACGGCCGCCTCGCTGCATGTCGGGCACCTGATGAACGTGATGGTGCTGCGCTGGTTGCAGAAATGCGGGCACAAGCCGATCACGCTGATGGGCGGGGGAACGACCAAGGTCGGCGACCCGAGCTTCCGCGCGGACGAGCGGCCGCTGCTGAGCCCCGAGCGGATCGACGCCAACATCGCCACCATGCGGCGGGTGTTCGCCAAGTACCTGAGCTATGGCGACGGCCCGGCCGATGCCGTCATGCTGAACAATGCCACATGGCTGGACGGGCTGAACTATCTCGACTTCCTGCGCGACGTCGGCCGGTTCTTCAGCGTCAACCGGATGCTGAGCTTCGAGAGCGTCAAGTCGCGGCTGGACCGCGAGCAGTCGCTGTCGTTCCTCGAGTTCAACTACATGATCCTGCAGGCCTATGATTTCATGGAGCTGAACCGCCGAACGGGCTGCCGGCTGCAGATGGGCGGCAGCGACCAGTGGGGCAACATCGTCAACGGCATCGACCTGACGCGCCGGATGACCGGGGCCGAGGTCTTCGGTCTGGTGACGCCGCTGCTGACCCGGGCGGACGGGTCGAAGATGGGCAAGACGGCGGACGGCGCCGTCTGGCTGAACGAGGAGATGCTGAGCCCGTACGAGTTCTGGCAGTTCTGGCGCAACACGATGGACGCCGATGTCGGGCGCTTCCTGCGGCTCTATACCGAGCTGCCGCTGGGCGAGATCGCCCGGCTCGAGGCGCTGGCCGGGTCCGAGATCAACGCCGCCAAGATCGTGCTGGCGAACGAGGCCACCGCCATGTGCCACGGCCGCGCCGCGGCCGAGGCGGCCGAGGCGACGGCGCGCGCAGACCTTCGGGGCCGGTGGCGCCGGCGAGGCGCTGCCGACGGTGACGCTGGCGGACGGCGATTTCGGCGAGGGCGGCATCTCGGTCGCCCAGCTCTTCGTGCGCTCGGGTCTCGCCGGCTCGGGCAAGGAGGCGCGCCGGCTGATCGCCGACGGCGGTGCCCGCCTCGACGACGAGCCGGTGACCGAGGCCGGGCTGATGCTGACGCAGGACCGTTTTGCCCGGCCCGTCAAGCTCAGCGCCGGGCGCAAGCGGCACGCGCTGGCCAGGCTCGGCTGAGCCGCAGGCGCGGCGACGGTGCAAACCGGCGGACGGCCATGCCCGCCGGCCGCCGGCTCGGGTCAGCGCCCGGTCGGCTTGCGCTCGAGCGCGGCGAGGTGGTCGGCGAGCGCATCGTGCAGGATGCTCTGGCAGGTCCGGCCGGTCCGCGCCCGCATGCCGAGCAGCACCTCGCGCAGCTCGCCGCCGACGCGGACGGTCAAGCCGTAGCGGCGGGACGCGCCAGCGGCGGGCGCGGCGGCAGGCACGGCGGCAGGCTCGCGGTGGGCACGCGGTGCGGGGGCCGCCGCCTCGGCGCGCGCGACCGGCGGTGCCACCCGGGCGCTGGCCGGCGCGCGGGCGGGCCACTCGACAGTCCGCTCGAAAGTCCGCTCGGTCGGCCGCTCGGTCGGCCGCTGCACGGTGTCGAGCGAGGCCGCAGGGCGGGCGCGGGCGACATCGCCCGCGCGGAGCGACACGACCGGGGTGCGGCCGGAGGCGGCGCCGTTCTCGCGCAGCGCCACGACCTTCGCCGGACGCGCCCGCTGGATCAGGCCGGAGTGCAGGCTGGCCGTCAGGGCTTCCATGTTCATCGATCGTCTCCGTCTGCGGTCTCTCGTCTCGGTCGGGGCCGGCCGGGCATCACGTCGCCAGCCCGTCGGGACCGCGCCGCCCGAAGATGCGGCCCGGCCGGCGCGGCGCGGGGATCAGCCCGTTGGTGTTGACGTGCTCGACGACGTCGTCTTCGGCCGAAATCTCCAGCCTGACCTGGGTGTCGCCGCGGATCCGGTCCAGGCGCTCGGCGATGTATTCCCAGAGCCCGACGATCTCCTTGGCCGAGCGCGACCCCTCGCTCAGCTCCATCACGGTACGCCCGTCGATCATGCTGGCGGCATAGTCCACGCGGTTGTGGATCATGACGGGCGCCACCGTGCCGTGCTGCGACAGCGCCACGGCGGCCTCGGCCGTGATGCGGGCGCCGCGCGTCGCGCTGTTGACCACGAAGATCATGGTCCGATCGTGCTCCTCGACGATGTCGACGGTGGCGCCGACGGCGCGCAGGTCGTGCGGGCTGGGCCGCGTCGGGATGATCACGAGGTCAGACAGGCGGACGACGTCCGAGATTGCCTCGGTCACCGCCGGCGGCGTGTCGACGAACAGCAGGCCATAGCCCTCGTCGCTGAGGCGCGTGATGACGCCCGGCAGCTGGCGCGCCGTCGCCGGAAAGACGACCGGCTCGTCCGCCTGCCGCGCCCGGCCCCAGCCGGCGATGCTGCCCTGCGGGTCGGTGTCGACCAGCGCCACCGGCCCGTTGCCGGTGCGCAGCGCCTGCACCGCGAGGTGCCCGGCCAGCGTCGACTTGCCGGCGCCGCCCTTCTGCGAGGCGAGCACCACGACCTGAAGCCCGTTGCCCGAGCGCTGCCCGGTCCGCTGGTAAAGCGCCCCGGGCGCCTGCAATCCGAAATTCGCCATCGATTACTCCCGTTCTCGCCCCGGCGCGGAGGCGTCCGTCCGATCGGCACTCTGCCGCCGTCATGCTGGACGCGCTCGAATATTCAGGCAGCCGCTTAACAGTCGGCTTCTTATCATGGTAACCGGCCAAAATGCCAAGACGGGAAGCAGCGAGTATTTTCCCTGTTATTTCGAAAAGTAAGTATCTATCTCATGGCATTCGGCGGCCGATCAGAACGGTCAGCAGCGGCACGCCGGCCATGACGCAGATGATGCGTACCAGGTGATGGACGGCGACGAAGCCGGCGTCGGCGTCGATGGCAAGCGCGATCAGGCTCATCTCGGCGACGCCGCCCGGCGCATAGGCGAGCAGCAGCGTCACGAGCTCGATGCCCGTCAGCGCCGACACCGCCGCGGCAAAGCCGCCGGCGATCGCCAGCAGGATGGCCGTACCGCCGAAGGTCAACACCCCGAAGCGCAGCAGACGGCCGGGCTCGACCCCGGCAAAGCGGGCGCCGATCGAGGACCCGGTGACCAGCAGCGCGACCTCGACCAGCCCGTGCGGCAGGACGCCCTCGACCAGCCCGGCCATGCGCAGCGCCCCCGAGGCGACCAGCGGGCAGACCATCGTCAGGATCGGGATGCGGGTGCGACGCAGCAGCAAGATCAGGCCGAGCGACGCGGCGACGACCAGCGCCAGATCGGGCAGGCCGATCAGCGCCTCGCCCTCGAACATCGTCGGCGGCGGCGGCGGATAGCCGAGCAGCCCGAAGGCGACGACGGGCGCCAGACAGATGACGAAGGCGATGCGCAGCGACTGGGCCAGCGCGACGTTGCGCTCGTCGGCGCCGAGCGCGGCCGAGATCATCACGACGGCGACCAGCCCGCCCGGAATCGCCGAGCAGAGCGCGGTCATCCGCGTCTCGCGCACGACGTGGCGGTAGAAGAGGAAGGCGACCGCCGTCGCGACCGGCAGGTAGAGCACGGCGCCGGCGATCGAGACCGGCCAGCGCAGGATCTGCGCGGCGTCCAGCCCCTGGAAGCTCTCGCCCAGGAACAGGCCGATCAGGAACAGGAAGTTCGTCCGCATCCACATCGGCACGTCCAGCGGCAGCCGGGCGATCGACGCCGCCATGCACATGAAGAGCGGCCCCAGCATCCAGGCGAGCGGGATGCCGAGCGTCTCGGCCAGCAAGGCGCCGGCCGCGCCGATGCCGAGCCCGAGCGCCAGCCGCGCCAGCTTGCGCGGCGTCAGCCGGTCCGCCCATCTCGCGCGCCAGGCGAACAGCATGCCGGCAGGCGCCGGCGCCTCCCCCTCCCGCGCCTCCCCCTCCGGCGCGCGGTCGTTCACCGGCCGGTCCCGACCTCGGCGCGCAGCTCGGTACCGTCCTCCACCGCCGTGAAGAAGCACGAGCGCGCGCCGGTGTGGCAGGCCGGCCCCGTCTGCTCGACGGCCAGCAGAAGGCAGTCGCGGTCGCAGTCCACGCGCAGGCCGACCAGGCGCTGGACGTGCCCCGAGGTCTCGCCCTTGCGCCAGAGCGCCCGGCGCGAGCGCGACCAGTAGGTGACGCGCCCCGTCGCCAGCGTCTCGGCCAGGCTCTCGGCCGACATCCAGGCCAGCATCAGCACCTCGCCCGTCACGTGATCCTGGGCGATCGCCGGGATCAGCCCGCGGTCGTCCCAGCAGAGCGTCGCAGCGTCGAAGGGGCGCATCTCGTCGGACATCGGGCGGCTCCGGTACCGGGTTAACGGGCGGGGGTTTTCGGCAAGCGGATGCAGCGCTACATAGACCGCGAGATCGGGAGACGTCCATGTCGGCAGTCGGCCAAGACCTGATGAAGCTCTACTCGCAGCGCATCCTGGCGCTGGCGGCCGGCATCCCGCATGTCGGGCGGCTGCCGGCGGCGGACGGCAGCGCCATGAAACGCTCGCCGCTCTGCGGCTCGACCGTCACCGTCGACGTCGCGATGGACGGCGACAGGATCGCCGAGTTCGCGCAGGACGTGAAGGCATGCGCACTCGGCCAGTCCTCGGCCTCGGTGCTGGGCGGCCAGGCGATCGGCCGGACGCGGGACGAGATCGCCACGGGCGCGCGCCCAGCTCGAGGCGATGCTGAAGAAGCGCGGCCCGGCGCCGGATGCGCCCTTCGACGAGCTGGGCGTGCTCGAGCCCGCCAAGGACTACAAGAACCGCCACGCCTCGATCCTGCTCGCCTGGGACGCGACGCTGGCGGCCATCGACCAGGCCGCCGGCCGGGCGGCCGGCTGAGCCGAGCGGCGTTCCCCGCGAGTTCGCAGGCGACGCGACCGCATCGCCCTCGCGGGCTGGCGCGGCGCTGCCCGCCGGCCGCGCCTTCGACATGGGCCCACCTGCGGTCTGCCGCCGCCCCGCCGCCGCCAGGGTGCATGCAAAGAGGGCTGTGCGGCCTTCCCTGCACGGCCGGCGTCGGCGGTTCACCTGCGCTGCACGCACCATGCTGGACAACCGGCGATTCGACAGCGTAGGTGATGCGGCGCAAAAAAGACGCCGGGGACGAGGGACAATCATGATTTTGGCGATCATCCTGTGCGGTGCGCTCTCCATCGTCTACGGAGTCTGGGCGATCCGCTCGGTCATGGCAGCCGATCCCGGCAACGCGCGCATGCAGGAGATCGCCGCGGCGATCCAGGAGGGCGCGACCGCCTATCTGACGCGCCAGTACACGACGATCGCCATCGCCGGCGTCATCATCTTCGCCATCGTCTGGTGGCTGCTCGGCCTGCCGGTGGCGATCGGCTTCCTGATCGGCGCCATCCTGTCCGGCACCGCCGGCTTCATCGGCATGCTGGTCTCGGTCCGCGCCAATGTGCGCACCGCGCAGGCGGCGTCGCGCAGCCTGGCCGACGGGCTCGAGATCGCTTTCCGCTCGGGCGCCGTCACCGGCATGCTGGTGGCCGGCCTCGCGCTGCTGGGGGTCGCCGTCTACTACGGCATCCTGACGGGGTCGCGGGCTATGACGCCGCCGACCGCACGGTGATCGACGCGCTGGTCGCGCTCGGCTTCGGCGCCTCGCTGATCTCGATCTTCGCCCGTCTCGGCGGCGGCATCTTCACCAAGGGCGCCGATGTCGGCGGCGACCTCGTCGGCAAGGTCGAGGCCGGCATCCCCGAGGACGACCCGCGCAACCCGGCGACCATCGCCGACAATGTCGGCGACAATGTCGGCGACTGCGCCGGCATGGCCGCCGACCTCTTCGAGACCTATGCCGTGACGGTCGTCGCCACCATGGTGCTCGGCTCGATCTATTTCGCCGGCTCGGGCCTCGTCGAAGCGGTCATGGTCTATCCGCTGGCGATCGGCGGCGCCTGCGTCGTCACCCGATCATCGGCACCTTCGCCGTCAAGCTCGGGCGCCAGCCAGAACATCATGGGCGCGCTCTACAAGGGCTTTATCGCGACCGGCGTACTGTCGCTGATCGTGCTGCTGCCGGTCACCTGGCTGGTGTTTCCGGACGGGCTCGGCACCGTCGTTCACCGGGCCGAGCGGCGTCTTCACGGCCTGGGACCTCTATCCTCTGCGGCATCGCCGGGCTGGTGGTGACCGGCGCTGATCATCGTCATCACCGAGTACTACACCGGCACGAACTACCGCCCGGTGCGCTCGGTCGCGCAGTCCTCGGTGACCGGGCACGGCACCAACGTCATTCAGGGCCTCGCCATCTCGCTCGAAGCGACCGCGCTGCCGGCGCTGGTGATCATCGCCGGCATCATCGTCACCTTCCAGCTGGCCGGTCTCTACGGCATCGCCATCGCGGTCACGACCATGCTGGCGCTGGCCGGCATGGTGGTCGCGCTCGACGCCTTCGGTCCGGTCACCGACAATGCCGGCGGCATCGCCGAGATGGCCGATCTGCCGGCCGACGTGCGCAAGACCACGGACGCGCTCGATGCCGTCGGCAACACGACCAAGGCCGTGACAAAGGGCTATGCCATCGGCTCGGCCGGCCTCGGCGCGTTGGTGCTGTTCGCCGCCTACACGCAGGACCTGGCCTTCTTCGCTGCGAACGCGGCGCCCGGCTCGTATTTCGAGGGCGTCGTCGTCGACTTCTCGCTCGCCAACCCCTACGTCGTCGCCGGCCTGTTCTTCGGCGGCCTGCTGCCGTTCCTGTTCGGCGGCATCGCCATGACCGCCGTCGGCCGCGCCGCCTCGGCGGTGGTCGAGGAGGTCCGGCGCCAGTTCCGGGAAAAGCCGGGCATCATGGCCGGCACGGAAAAGCCGGATTACGGCCGCGCCGTCGACATGCTGACCCGCGCGGCGATCAAGGAGATGATCATCCCCGCCATGCTGCCGGTGCTGTCGCCGATCGTGGTCTTCTTCTTCATCGAGTGGATCGCCGGCGCCAGCGCTGCCTTCTCGGCCGTCGGCGCCATGCTGCTCGGCGTCATCATCACCGGGCTTTTCGTCGCCATCTCGATGACCTCGGGCGGCGGCGCCTGGGACAACGCCAAGAAGCTGATCGAGGACGGCTTCACGGATGCGAGCGGAAAGGTCCACGAGAAGGGCTCGGACGCGCACAAGGCGGCGGTGACCGGCGACACGGTCGGCGACCCCTACAAGGACACGGCCGGCCCGGCGGTGAACCCGATGATCAAGATCACCAACATCGTCGCGCTGCTGCTGCTGGCGGTGCTGGCGCATGGCGGCTGAGCGCAGAGCGCCGCGCCTGACGCTTGCCATCCGGTGCGGCGCGGCATAAGCCGCCGCACCGCAGCACAGGAGCCACGCCCATGCGCCTCGACGCCATCCCCGTCGGCAAGAACCCGCCCGAGGACGTCAACGTCATCATCGAGGTCCCGGTCGGCGGCGAGCCGATCAAGTACGAGATGGACAAGGAGGCGGGCGCGCTGTTCGTCGACCGCTTCCTCTACACGCCGATGCGCTATCCCGGGAACTATGGCTTCGTGCCGCACACATTGTCGGAGGACGGCGATCCGATCGACGTGCTGATCGCCAACACCCGCCCCCTCGTCCCGGGCTGCGTGATGAGCTGCCGGCCGATCGGCGTGCTGGTGATGGCCGACGAGAAGGGCCAGGACGAAAAGATCGTCGCGGTGCCGACGATCAAGATCAGCCGGCGCTGGGAGAAGGTGCACGACTTCTCGGACCTGCCGGAGATCACGCGCGACCAGATCAACCACTTCTTCGAGCACTACAAGGACCTCGAGCCCGGCAAGTGGGTCAAGGTCGAGAACTGGGGCGACGCCGCCCGCGCCAAGCAGATGATCGTCGAGGCGATCGAGCGGGCCAAGTACTGATCCGTGTCCACAATCCGGCGACCTAAGCCGTCCGGAGTAACAGCCGTCAAGGCGGCAATGTCTTAGCCGGGCGAAAGCCGACGTTGTCGAACAAGCTCTGCGGCCCGCTCCAGTTGCGCTTTGCGGAGCGGAGCCCTTGAGGGCGATCGCTCCACGAACCGCCGCGGAGCACCCTTGAGGCACAGACCCCACCGTTCTCCGAGAGCCAGGCAGAGCCGTCAGTGGGTGCGCCGCTGTAGTCTCCATGTGAACAATCCTCTACCCATTCCCGAATGTTGCCGTGCATGTGCAACAAGCCCCATGCATTTGCCGCGTCAAGCTCATCGACCGGGACGGTTCTTCCACGCGTATCCAGCACAACGGACTTCCCCACCCTGACATAGCGGGCAAAGTTGGCATTCGCTCGATCGGAAGAGATCGTCTCGCCAAAGGCGAAGGGTGTCGTTGATCCGGCCCGCGCCGCATATTCCCATTCGGCCTCTGACGGAAGCCGGTAAGGATCGCCATCTGCGACCTTTGTGTTGAGCCAGGCGACGTACTGCCGAGCGTCTTGCCAGGAAATATTGATGACGGGCAGATTGCCCCGGCCCCAACCTGTGTCGTCCGGTGTCTCGTTGCAGCCGCCATCGTCGACGCAGGCCTGCCATTGATCGAAAGTCACTTCGGTCTTGGCGAGGGCGAAGCGCTCGACCGTCACCTCGTGCTGCGGTCCCTCGTCCGCGTCGTGTCCTTCTTCTGTCTCAGGTGAACCCATGAGGAATGTGCCAGCGGGGATGACCACCATCTCGGGGCAGGCAGCGCAATCCTGGAACGTTTGTAGTGGCTCCAGTGTCCCTTGCTGCTCCAGGAGGATGTAGGCGGCCACGCCAGCGACGGGCGCGGTCAGGAGCGCCGCCATCAACATATTGCGGGCGGGGCGGCGCGGATGCGCTCGCGGGCTCATCCCAGAGTCGGCGTCGGCCAAGGGGCCACACTCGCCGTCATCCTCGGCATGCTCTGCCTGCGGCGGCCGGCCGGCAGGTTGCAATCTGGCGCTGGCGGGGGAACGCAGAAGCTGCCTGGCCTCCCGCAGCAGAACGGCAAGGAGGAGATCCGCAGCTCTTCGCAGCACCATCATCAGGCTGGGTCCTGCGGGCTTCACGGTCCGATCGCGCGGCGTAGTGCCCTGGCTCGAGTTCGACAGAGCCGCCGCCGACTGGAGAGGTCCCTGCGGCTCCACCCTTGGCTCGTCGCTTCCAACCGCCTGCCGCAGCGCGGGCGCCAGCCGGCCGTCGACGATGCCCGCGAAATTCTCGTGGCGGATGGCGACGCCCGCCCGGCGGACAATCGGCTGCAGGCTTTCGGGCAAGTCGTCAGCCGACGGCAGCGACGCGTCGTCGATCAGCACCGGGATGATCGGGATGTGCGGCCGGGCGAGAGCCGCCTCGATCTCGACCCGGACGAAGTCGTTCGGATCCTGCAGACGCGGCAGTTCGTCGATCCAGCCCTTGCCGATGACCGCCATGAAGGCATCGCAGCCGGCGACCTGTTCGTTCAGGTGATCGACGAAGTCGACGCCGGGCGGAATTGCGTCGACGTCGATGAACAGCCGCTCGGCGCCGAACGCCCCCTCCAGCCGATCGTAGAGCCGACCGGCAGAGTTGTTGTCGGCCCCCCGGCGATAGCTGATGAATATCCGGCCCTGAGACATCAACGCCCCGATCAGCATCGGATGAGAGTTTGCCAGACGCCGCCGCGCCTGTCACTCGCGCCGGTTGCGCCGATCCCGCGTCGTCGGCATTCTGCGGCCATGCGCCTCGTCGTGCTCCTCTGCCTGCTGCCGCTGCCTGCGATGGCCCAGCCCTGCCCGCCATCCAACCCCGAGCTGGCTGCAGGGCGGGCGCCGCTGCTCAAGGCGTTGCGCGAGGCGCCGACCGAGATGGCGGGGCGCGAACTCGCCGACCGGATCTGGCGCTCGTGGCATGTGGCGCCCGATGCCCGGGCGCAGGACTTGCTCGACACGGGCATGCGGCGCCTGCGCGACGCGGACTATGCCGAGGCCGACCGGCTGCTGTCCGAGCTGGTCGACTACTGCCCGGACTATCCCGAAGGCTGGAACCAGCGGGCCTTCGCGCGCTTTCTCGCCGACGATCTGGACGGCGCCCTGGCCGACCTCGACCGGACGCTGGCGCTCGAACCGCAGCATTTCGGGGCGCTGACCGGACGCGCCCTCGCGCTGATGCGCCAGGGGCGCGCCGGGCTCGGGCAAAAGGCGCTGCGCGAAGCCGTGGCGCTGAACCCCTGGATCACCGAGCGCCACCTTCTTGTCCGCCCGCCGGGCGAGAAGACCTGAGGCCCGCCGCCGCCCGACTGGCGTCCGACCGGCGCCAGCCCCTTGGCAAAGCGGCGGATTCTGTTACGGCAGCCTCGGAGGCGGGTGGCGCGATGATCTATGCGAGCGGAGCCGACTACCTGGCCGCGCCGAAGAAGGCGGTGGCGCTGTTCGGCATGTCGGGCCTCGGCAAGACCACGACGGCGCGGCTGCTGCGCGACTCCGGCGGCTGGTTCCACTATTCGGTCGATTACCGGATCGGCACGCGCTACATGGGCGAGCACATCGCCGACAACTTCAAGCGCGCGGCGATGCAGGTGCCGTTCCTGCGCGAGCTGCTGCGGTCGGACTCGGTCTACATCGCCTCGAACCTGACGTTCGAGAACCTGGCGCCGCTGTCGACCTATCTCGGCAAGCCGGGCGACCGGGACAAGGGCGGCATCCCCTTCGAGGAGTATATCCGCCGCCAGCGCCAGCACCGCGACGCCGAGATCAGCGCCATGCTCGACACGGTGCACTTCATCCGCCGGGCCGAGGAGCTCTACGACTATCCGCACTTCCTGTGCGACACGTCGGGCTCGCTCTGCGAGGTGGTCGACCCGGCCGACCCGCAGGACCCGGTGCTGTCGGCCCTGTCGCAGTGCCTGCTGTTCGTGCAGATCCGCGGCACCGAGACCGATGCCGACGAGCTGGCCCGGCGCTTCGACCGCGACCCGAAGCCGATGTACTATCCCGAGCCCTTCCTGCGCGAGAGCTGGGCCGCCTACCTGGCCGAGAAGGGCGTGACTGAGGACCGCGTCGACCCCGACGCCTTCATCCGCTGGGGCTTTCGCCGCCTGTTGACGCACCGGCTGCCGCGCTACGACGCGATCGCACGGAACTGGGGCATCGCGGTGCCGGCGGATCAGGTCGCCGAGATCGAGAGCGCGGCCGATTTCGACCGGATGATCGCCGGCGCGCTCGACGCTCGCGGCTGAGCCGCCGCCGGAGCCGCTGCCGGACCCGCCGCCGGAGCCGCTGCCGGACCCGCTGCCGGACGGCGGACACTTTCATCCGGACTGCGAGCGTTTAACTGTCCGGGCCGACGAGGAAGGCCAGATGCCGATCAAGATCCCGAGCGACCTGCCCGCCCACGACGTGCTCCGGTCCGAGGGCGTCATGGTGATGTCCGAGGCGACGGCGCTGCGCCAGGACATCCGGCCGCTGCAGATCGCGCTGCTGAACCTGATGCCGAACAAGGTCCGCACCGAGACCCAGTTCGCCCGGCTGATCGGCGCGACGCCGCTGCAGATCGAGCTGACGCTGATCCGCATGAGCGAGCACGTGCCGAAGAACACGGCGGCCGAGCACATGGAGGCGTTCTACCGCCCGTTCGCCGCCCTAGGGGCGAGACGCTTCGACGGGCTCGTCATCACCGGCGCGCCGATCGAGCTGCTGCCCTTCGAGGAGGTCACGTACTGGGACCGAGCTGACCGAGGTCTTCGACTGGAGCCAGACCAACGTCCAGTCGACCTTCGCCGTCTGCTGGGGCGCCCAGGCGATGCTGCACCACTTCCACGGCGTGCCAGAAGCACGCGCTGGCCAGGAAGGCGTTCGGCTGCTTCCGGCACAGGAACCGGGCGCCGGCCTCGCCCTATCTGCGCGGCTTCTCGGACGAATTCACCATCCCGGTCAGCCGCTGGACCGAGATCCGCGAGGCCGAGGTGCCGCCGCGACCGCGGGCTGACCGTGCTGATGAGCGCCGACGAAACGGGCCCGTGCCTGATCGAGGACCCGGGGCACCGGGCGCTCTACATGTTCAACCACATCGAGTACGACACGACCTCGCTGAAGGAAGAGTACGACCGCGACGTCGCCAGGGGCGAGCCGATCGAGATCCGCGTGAACTACTTCCCCGAGCGACGATCCGACGCGCCCGCCCGAGAACCGCTGGCGCAGCCACGCGCATCTGCTGCTCGGCAACTGGATCAACGAGGTCTACCAGAAGACGCCGTTCGAGCGCGCCGCGGTCGGCAACGCCGGATCGCCCCGCCCTCCGGGCGGTTCGCCGGTGCTCCGCGGTCGTCAGGCCTCGAGCTCGGCGTCCCAGTAGAGAAAGTCCATCCAGCTGTCGTGCAGGTGGTTCGGCGGGAACTTGCGCCCCTTGTTCTGCAGCTCGGACGAGGTCGGCCGCTGCGGCAGCCGGTTCAGCGTCATGCCGGCCTGGCGGACCGTCAGGTTGCCCTTGCGCAGGTTGCAGCGGCCGCAGGCGGCGACGACGTTCTCCCAGGTCGTCCGCCCGCCGCGCGACGCGCGGCATGACGTGGTCGAAGGTCATCTCGCCCTTGGACCCGCAGTACTGGCAGGTGAACTCGTCGCGCAGGAACAGGTTGAAGCGCGTGAAGGCCGGGTAGCGCGAGGGCTTCACATAGTCGCGCAGCACGACGACCGATGGCAGCTTCATCGAGATCGACGGCGAGTGCACCTCGGCGTCGTATTCGGCGACGATGGCGACGCGGTCGAGGAAGGTTGCCTTGATGGCGTCCTGCCAGCTCCACAGCGACAGCGGGAAATAGCTGAGCGGCCGGTAGTCGGCGTTCAGCACCAGCGCCGGATTCTCCCTCAGGCATCCCGGGTGGCGCACGAATGCTGTCGCGAAATCCCCGTCCATCACGCTGCCCTGATGCCCGTCCCGATCCTCGTTCTATCGCACGGGGCGGAGCAGGAGAAGAAACTCACCCCACTTAACTATATCTGGCGGCGGCTTTTCGGCAACCCTCTACATAGCGCGAGCGCCTGCCCTCCGTCGGCTGATAGCAGACGCCTGCGACAGATTCGTGTCCGGCCGAGGCGCCGCCCTGCGCGATGCAACCCTGAACGGGCTCATCCACCGCCCGTCCCCAGATGCCGCGCCAGGAACCGCAGTGCCAGGTCCAGTCCGTCCGGTGCGATGCCGTGGCCGACGCCGCGGCTGATGTGGCTCTGGACATCGAACCCGGCGGCGCGCAGCGCCGTCTCGGCGGCCGAGAGCTCGGCGACCGGGATCATCTGGTCCTGGTCGCCATGCACCAGCAGGACCGGCGGCCTGACCTTCGCCGCCGTCGCCAGATCGTCATTGGCGACCAGCCGGCCGGAAAAGCCGACCACGCAGGCCAGCTGCTCGTCGCGGCGTGGCGCGACGTAGAGGCTCATCATCGTGCCCTGGCTGAAGCCGACCAGCGCGGTGCTGGCGGCCGCGACGCCCTCCTCCGCCATCGCCTCGCTCAGATAGCCGTCGAGCAGGGCGACCGAGCGCCTGAACGCCGCGTCGCGCTCGGCATCGGTCGAGCCGTCGAGCCAGGGGATGGGGAACCACTGGAAGCCCATCGGGTTGACGCGGCTCTGCTCGGGCGCGTTCGGCGCGCGGAAGGCGGTGTCTGGCAGATGCTCGGACAGCGGCCCGGCGAGCCCGAAAAGATCGTTGCCGTCCGCGCCATAGCCGTGCAGCAGGATGACGAGCGACGTCGTCCTGCCGGACCGGGCCGCGGCCCGCGGTCCGCCGAGCATGCTCATCGGGGCGTGCTCATGGGGCTACTCCGAGATGCCTTCGCGCTGCTTCGCGGCCCGGTAATAGGCCCAGAGGATGCGCGCCGCAACCGCGCGCCAGGGCGACCAGGGCTCGGCCAGCAGGCGCAGCGCCTTGTCGCCGGGCCGCTCGGCCAAGCCGAACAGCAGCCGCGCCGATTCCTGCAACGCCAGATCGCCCGCCGCCAGCACGTCGGCGCGCCCGACCGAGAACATCAGGTAGATCTCGGCCGTCCAGACGCCGATCCCCTTGATGCTGGTCAGCGCGGCGATCGCCTCGGCCTCGGGCAGGGCGGCCAGCGCCGGATAGTCGACGCCGGCCTCGGCCAGCGCCCGCGCATAGCGGATCTTCTGCCCGGACAGGCCGCAGGCCCGCAGCGCCGCATCGTCGAGGTTCAGAAGTCGCTCGGGCGCGGTCGCCCCGGCGGCATCCAGCCGGCGCCAGACGGCGTCGGCCGAGGCGACCGAGAGCTGTTGCGAGCAGATGGTGCGCAGAAGCGCCGGATAGCCGCCCTCGCGCCGGCGGAGCGGCAGCTGGCCTGTGACCGCCAGAGCATCGGCAAAGCGTGGCTCGCGCCCGGCGAGCCACGCCGCGCCCTCGCCGAGATCGATTTCGGTTTCGATGATCCGCCCGGACATCGGCCGAAACTGGCCATCGTCCGGGCGCGGGTCAACGGTCCACTTGCGGGACCCAAGTCGCAGGCTCAGTCGCGAAAGGGCGCCAGCCCGTAATGCTCGACCAGCCGCTGCAGCGCCAGCTTCAGCACGACCTTGCCGGACCGGGCCGACCAGCCGAGCCGCCGTTCGCAGCCCTCGAGCCCCTCGAGAAAGCAGCAGGTGCGGAGCGCCACGTCGGAGAGCCCCGGCCCGAGCACGCCCAGTGCTCTCGTCACCCGCTCGCGGGCCGCCGCCGGGCCCTCGCCGGGGCCGGCCGCGCGCGGCGTGCCCGAAAAGCGGTCGCTCGGCGTCAGGAACTTGCGCCAGTCCTGCGCCACCGACGGGCCGATCTGCGCCGCCTCGAAATCGGCGCGCAGCTTTTCGGCGGCATCGACCTCTTCGGGGGTCAGGAAGGGACGCCCGTCGGGACCCTTGCGCCGCGCCAGCCAGCCGATCGGGCTCTCGCCCAGGTTGACGGTCACCGTTCCGGGCTCGCCGGTCTCCGGGTTGGCGAAGAGACGCTCGCCCACCTCCTGATGCTGCGACAGGAAGGGCGTCTGGGCGTCGGCCATGCCGGACGGCCTGCGCGTCTCCTGCTCCTCGAGCAGAGCGCGCTTCAGGAAGGCGCGTCCGGTGTCTGTTATCCGATAGCGCACCGAGGCCGAGCCCCGCGAGGCGACCCTGATCCAGTCCTGGCGGAGGAACTCGACCGCGCAGGTCACCGGCAGCAGCGCGATCGGCCGCCGGTGATCGTTCGCGGCGCAGAAGATGCCGGCCTTCTCGGCGCCCGACGCGATGATCAGAAAGGCGCCGGGCTCGGACAGCCGGCGCAGGAAGCGCTTGGCGGCGCGGCGAAGCTCGTCCTCGGGCAGCGAGGGGGTCGAAGCGCGCTCGGTCGGGGCAGGCCGGCGGTCGGGGACGTCCTCCGGCTGGCCGGCCTGGACGGCTTCGATCTCGGCGACGATCCGGTCGAACAGCGGGTCGTCGCGCCGGCTCTCGATGCGCTGCACGGCGCGCGTCACCGTCGAGGGGTGGGCACCCGACGCCTCGGCGAGTTTCCGGATGCCGGCGCCGTACGCGGTATGAGCAAGATAAAGTGCCGCGTCCCGCACCGGGCCACTGTGATCACCGGTGGTCGGGAGCATGCAACGCACCTTCGCTGTGCAACTCGCGAGAATATCCTGGGTGTTGTCCACGTGGTCCGCCCTGGTTGTGAAACTTTGAACGAAATACGATTTAGGGTTGAATTTTGAACAGTTTCTTAATCTGTGGATAAGAAGGTTTCCTAAACAAATACAGAACATTAACGGACAGAAGTTATCCACAATTGATCGCGCGCTCGGCAGAGTCTTCGCGCAACGCCACCGGCGCCTGCCGGATCATGCCCCGGTGTTCAGCGGAGGCAAGAAATGACCCACATCGATCTGATCGGACGCATCTTCCCGATGAGCCGGCCACGCATCCTGGCCGAGACGGCGTCCCTCGGCGCCCGTCGCTACCGGCGCGGCCGCGACCTGCCCGGCGCGGTGCCGGGACTGCTCGCCGGCACGGCGGATGCGATCCTGCCGCGGCTCGCCGATGAAGAGCGCCGCTGCGAGGAGGCACGGGTCGGCCGCAGCGCCGCCTACCGCCCCGCCCAGCATGTCCAGATCCTGTCGGCGTTGCTGGCCGAGGCAGGCGCGTCTCAGGCGAAGGCGTCGGCCTCCGAGGCCTTGCGCTCTTCGACATAGGCCTGCAGCGCCTCGTCTACGCCCTGGTCGATCGGCGGCGCCTGGTATTCCGACAGCATCCGCTGGGCGCGCAGATGGGCGAGGTGCGCGCTGTCCCGCCCGCCATCGTCGGCCCATGTCTCGAAGGGCTTGTAGTCGAGCACACCGGTCCGCCAGAAGGCGTTCTTGAAGTTCGCCTGGGTGTGGGCGCAGCCCAGATAGTGACCGCCCGGACCGACCTCGCGGATCGCGTCCATCGCCTGCGCGTCCTCGGACATGTCGACGCCCTCGGCGATCGAGTGCAGCACACCAAGCTGGTCGGCATCCAGCACGAATTTCTCGACGGACGAGACCAGCCCGCCCTCGAGCCAGCCGCAGGCGTGCAGCATGAAGTTGACACCGCCCAGCAGCGCCGCGTTCAGCGTGTTCGATGTCTCGTAGGCCGCCTGCGCATCCGGCAGCTTGGACCCGCAGAGCCCGCCGCCCGACCTGAACGGCAGGTTCAACCGGCGCGCCAACTGCCCCGCGCCATAGAGGATTTTCGACGCCTCGGGCGTGCCGAAGGTCGGCGCGCCCGAGTTCATGTCGATCGAGGTGACAAAGGCGCCGAAGATCGCCGGCGCGCCCTTGCGCACGAGCTGGCTGTAGGCGACGCCGGCCATCACCTCGGCCAGCACCTGCGTCAGCGTCCCCGCCACCGAGACCGGCGCCATGGCGCCGCCGACGATGAAGGGCGAGATGATCGCCGCCTGGTTCGCCGCCGCATAGACCTCGAGCGCGCCCATCATCGTCGCGTCGAAGGTCAGCGGCGAGTTGATGTTGACCAGCGAGGTGATGACCGTGTTGTCGCGGACGAAGTCCTCGCCGAACAGGATCTCGCTCATCCTGACCGAGTCCTCGGCGCGCCGCCGCTCGGTCACCGATCCCATATAGGGTTTGTCGGACCAGCGCATGTGCGCGTACAGCATGTCCAGATGGCGCTTGTTGACGGCCACATCCGTCGGCTCGCAGACCGTGCCGCCCGAATGGTGCAGCCATTTCGACATGTAGCCGAGCTTCACGAAACGCTCGAAGTCGGCCATCGTCGCATAGCGCCGTCCGTCCTCGTAGTCGCGCACGAATGGCGGCCCGTAGACCGGTGCCAGGACGAGCGATTTGCCGCCGATCTCGACCGACCGCTCGGGGTTCCGGGCGTGCTGCGTATAGCGGCTGGGCGCCGTCTTGCAGAGCGTGCGCGCCAGCCCGCGGGGGATATGGACCCGGTCGTCGCGGACGTCCGCGCCGGCCTCGCGCCAAAGCTCCAGCGCCGCCTCGTTCTCGAGGAAATTGACGCCGATCTCCTCCAGCACGGTCTCGGCGTTCTGCTCGATGATCGACAGCGCCTCGTCGTCGAGGATCTCGAAGTTCGGGATCCGCCGTTCGATGAAGCGCGCCGCCTCGTGCCGCGGCGCCGTGCGCTCGGCCCGCCGCGCCGCCCCGCCCCCGCTGCCCCGGCCGCGCCGCGGGCCGCGCTCGGTCCGTTCCTCTTGCATCGTTCACCCATCGTCCGGTGCCCTTTCCGTCCTAGCCGAAAGCGCGCCGGCGCAGCCATCGTTTCCGCCCTTCCCTTGCCTGAAGGCGACATCGTTGACACCCTGAGTCCGCCGTGCGCTGGGCCGGAGCGAGATCGCGAGGAACCGATGATCGGACGAGTTTGGCTCGCGCTGGAACGCCTGCCCTACACTTGGTTTGCTGCGACATTCGAGACCGATGCAGGATCGACCCGCTCGCTGCGCTCCCGACTTGTCGACGGATTGATACAACGCATCGCCATCATCGTGCTGTTCGGCTACCTCGGTTTCGCAACGTGGCTCTTTCATCTGCTTTGGCGCGTTGTGCTTTTCGGATCGGCCTCCGATCTCCCGAGCGGGCTCGCGATGGCGTTGAACGGAGCCTTCTTCATCGTATTCGGCTTGTTCTCCATGTGGCGTTACCAGCAGTTCCTGCAGGGCCGATGCCAGGAACCCGGCACCGACGGTCGTGAAAGCGCTTGGACAAATTCGTCCTCCGAGCCATGAACGCCGGAAGTCGCCGCCGCCGCGGCCAGCAGGAGCACGCCAGCGATGACCCCTAGCGCCGCCGTTGCCGCCCCGCGCGCCGCGTCGCTGCACGATACCTGCCTGATCATCGATTTCGGCAGCCAGGTCACGCAGCTGATCGCGCGGCGGCTGCGCGAGAACCGCGTCTATTGCGAAATCCACCCGTTCGACCGTGTCGACGGCGCCCTGATGGCGCGGTTGCAGCCCCGCGCCATCATCCTCTCCGGCGGACCCGCCAGCGTCGAGGACGAGGGCAGCCCCCGCGCCGCCGACGAGGTCTTCGCGGCCGGCGTTCCGGTGCTCGGCATCTGCTATGGCCAGATGGTCATGGTGCACCAGCTCGGCGGCCGCGCCGAGGGCGGGCACCACCGCGAGTTCGGCCGCGCCCCGCTGAGGCTCGACGTCGACTTCGAACTCTTCCACGGCATCGCCGCCGCCGGCGGCCGGGCCGAGGTCTGGATGAGCCATGGCGACCGCGTCACGCGCCTGCCGCAGGGCTTCGAGGTGCAGGGCGCCTCGCCGAATGCGCCATACGCCGTGATCGCCGATCCGGGCCGGCGCTTCTACGGCGTGATGTTCCACCCCGAGGTCGTGCATACGCCGCAGGGCGCCGCGATCCTGCGCAACTTCACGCACCGGATCGCCGGCTTCTCGGGCGACTGGACCATGGCCGCCTACAAGGACCAGGCGATCGCCGATATCCGGGCGCGCGTCGGTGACGGCCGCGTCATCTGCGGCCTGTCGGGCGGGGTCGACAGCTCCGTCGCCGCGGTGCTGATCCACGAGGCGATCGGCCCGCAGCTGACCTGCGTCTTCGTCGATACCGGGCTGATGCGCGCCGGCGAGGCCGAGCAGGTGACCGGCCTCTTCCGCGACCACTACAACATCCCGCTGGTCGCCGCCGACGAATCGCCGCGCTTCCTCGGCGCGCTGGCCGGCGTCACCGACCCCGAGGAAAAGCGCAAGACGATCGGCCGGCTGTTCATCGACGTCTTCGACCGGCACGCGGCCGAGGTCGGCGGCGCGAAATTCCTCGCCCAGGGCACGCTCTACCCGGACGTCATCGAATCGGTCTCGTTCTCGGGCGGCCCCTCGGTGACGATCAAGTCGCACCACAATGTCGGCGGGCTGCCCGAGCGGATGAACATGGCGCTGGTCGAGCCGCTGCGCGAGCTCTTCAAGGACGAGGTGCGCGCGCTCGGGCGCGAGCTCGGCCTGCCCGAGGCCTTCATCGGCCGCCATCCATTCCCCGGCCCCGGCCTCGCCATCCGCTGTCCCGGCGAGGTGACGGCCGACAAGCTGGACACCCTGCGCGCCGCCGACGCAATCTACCTCGACGAGATCCGCAAGGCCGGGCTCTACGACGCGATCTGGCAGGCCTTCGCGGTGCTGCTGCCCGTGCAGACGGTCGGCGTGATGGGCGATGCGCGCACCTACGACTTCGTCTGCGCGCTGCGCGCCGTGACATCCCTCGACGGCATGACGGCGGACTACTACCCCTATCCGCACGAGTTCCTCGGCCGCGTGGCGACGCGCATCATCAACGAGGTGCGCGGCATCAACCGGGTCGTCTACGACGTCACTTCAAAGCCGCCTGGGACGATCGAGTGGGAATGATTCCGAGCCCCCGGCGACGATCGCTGACGATCGGGAAGATCATCTTAAATCACTGAATTATATGACTTATTCCCGTGACCACTTTCGCCTCCTATTGCTGGGCAGAGAAGTCGGCTGACGGGTCATCTGACGGTCCGGTTAGCACTTGCCTCAACACGGACCGCGGCCGTACCGTCATCGTCACAAGCCCAGGTGACGGTAGTTTTTTCGGCGTAGTCCACTGAAGACGCCGGGAAAACGCGGTGGTGGAGGTGTCGACGCCCGCCAGATGACCACCGACGGCCTCTCTCCCGCGCAGGAGAAGCAGCGCCAGAAGCGCCGGCTGCGGGAGGCGCAGAGCTTCGGGGAGTTCGGCGATCGCTGGCTGCAGAAGGCGCAGATGGCGGACAGCACGCGCGCCATGCGCCGGTCGATCTTCAATCGCGAGCTGCGTCCAGTCTGGCAAAAGCGGTTGCTGACGGAGATCCATCCCGACGACTTGCGCGAGTTGTGCGGCAAGATCGTCGACCGGGGCGCGCCCGCGACCTCCATACACGTCCGGGACATCGTGAAGCAGATCTTCAGGTTCGCCATCCTGCACGGCGAGAAGGTCAAAAACCCGGCCGACGAGGTCGGGCCAGCGTCGATCGCGACGTTCAAGCCCCGCGCCGATCTCTCTCGGCGGCAGAGATCCGGGTACTGCTCAAGCAGATCCAGCACGTCGCGACGTTGCCGACTATCCGGCTCGGCGTTCACCTCTTCCTGCTCACTATGGTGCGCAAGAGCGAGCTGCAGGATGCGACCTGGGACGAGGTCGACTTTGAGAACGCGGTGTGGACCATCTCAAAGGAACGCATGAAGCGGTCGCGGCCCCACAATGTCTACCTGGCGCAGCAAGCAATCGACATCCTGATCGCGCTGAAGACGCGCTCCGGAGCTCTCGGTACCTCCTGCCATCGCGCTACGACGCCGATGCGCCGATGTCCCGCGCGACGTTCAACCGTATTACCAGAGCCGTCGTCGAGCGCGCGCAGCAAGAAGGTCTTCCGCTGGAGCCGTTCACGGTCCACGACCTGCGGCGGACGGGCTCCACTATCCTCAACGAGCTCGGCTTCAACAGCGATTGGATCGAGAAGTGCCTCGCTCACGAGGACGGAAGGTCTTCACGCGGTGTCTACAACGAGGCCGAATACGAACATCAGCGCCGGCACATGCTGCAGGAGTGGGCCGACCTGATTGACCGCTGGGTGGACGGCCGCCAGCGGGTTCCGGTGGTCACGCCCCCCGTGACGGCGACTCCGCTGCTTGATCCGTCCCTCTGACGGGACGGGTCCTCCGGAGGCGGACGTTCGGATGGTGCGTTGGAGTAACCTGGTTGCCTCTTCTGGAGGCGAGCCAAGCTTCGACCTCGGCGAGGTCCCAGACGACGCAGCGGGGAGAAAGGGCGAACCGGCGCGGGAACTCGCCGCGCTGCTCCATCTCGTAAATCGTCGTGTCCGCGAGCGGCACGATCTGCTTGAGCTCACGCCGTCGGATCGTCCGCGGCAGGTCATCCACTGGATGCTTCGACATGCCGGTCTCCTGTGTTCAGCCGAAGGGACGCAGGAGATCGTCCGCGAAGGAAGGAGAAACCGAGCGTAGTAGCGCAAAGGCAGGGGAACGGAGTTTCACGCTGTTCACGCCGCTCGGCGCCGGGCTCGCCGCCTATGCCAAGCGCAACTGGGTCAAGGCCATCGGCGGCGCGCCATGCCATCCGCTCTCGGCCGCCCTAGCTGCCGCGCTCCTGCTCGCGGGCTGCGCCGGCTGGACGCTCGGCGGCCGCATCGACGCCAGGGAGGCGCGGATCCTCGACCAGGCGCGGCAGGCGGCGCTGAGCCAGGTGATCGCCTGGAACGCGGCGGGCGTCGACCCCGTCCGGCTGCCGGTCGAGAGCCTGACCGTGGCCAGGCTCGGCTGCGGCACGGCTGCCGCCCTCGGCGCGGTCTCCCGGCCCGGCGATCCGGAGCTGGCCGAGCAGCTGACCACCTGGTGCGCGACGCTGCTGCGCGCCGCCGGGCCTGCCTCTGCGGCGCCGCGGAGCGTGCCGGTTCCGAACCGGAAGCCGGGCCCGTGAGCAGCCCCATGTCTGCGGAGCCGGGAGAAGAACGACGGGGACGAGGGTCGGCAAGTCGACAAACGCCGCTCCTATGGGCCGCGAGGCGTGCATCACCGAGGCGGACCGCTTCGCCGCCAACGCCCTGCTTGTCATCCGCACGCTCGAGGCCTCAGACATCACCAGCCTGCGCGGCATCGCTCAGGTCCTCAACGCCGGCGGCATGCCCACCGGCCGCGGCGACCGCGGGACACCCTCGTCACGGCGATGCGGCGGGGATACGCTGGACGTAGGATGTAGCCGAGGCGGCATCTCGGATGGCGGTGACGCGCCAGAACAGGTCTCCGGGCGGCACCACGAGACGAGCGGCGGAGACGGGGACGCGCGCTTCCGAGGCCAATTTGCCGTCGGAGGCGAAGACCTCGACGAGATAGCTGAGGCCGGGTTGGGATGCGCCAGACGTCCAGACGAGATCGAGCGCGCCCCCCTGCCCGCGCGCGGCGCTTCGCAGCTGCGGCGGGGGCAAGGGGGAGGCGTCTGCCGACGCGGCCGCACCTGCCGGAGCGGGCATGTTCGAAAGCCGCCGTGCGGCCAATGGCATGGCGGAGGCGGCGTACCAAGCCCGGGCGAGGCTGGGATTGAACGGAACGCCATCGCCCGTCTCATAGACCTGTCCGAGGTAATAGGCGGAGCGTGCATGGCCGCGGAGAGCGGCGCGCGCGAAAGCGATGGCCGCAGTGCCGGGGTCAACGGCGGCGAGGTCGAGGGCAAGGACGTAGAGACCCTGCGCGTCGATCTCCCGAACTCGCGATCGTCGGCAGGGCTGGTGTCGTCAAGGCCGACGCTGGCGGGACTTCGATACCGGACCCGGCCTTGGACGTGACGGCGGGCTCGGCAGAAGGCCCAGCGAGGTCGGCGGTCCGTGCCTCGCCCGCCGGGCCGGATCCCAAGGCGAGGCCGTCGCGGAGCACCGGGATCATCGTGAGAACAAACGCCACGAGGCAGGCAGTGGCCGGAACGCTGAGCAGAAGCGCATAGAGCAGCAGGCTGGGTCGCGGCACGGAGGGAGGCCTCTGTCGGGGGGCAGCGACGAGAGGCTCGGCAGGCGGTTCGCAGGATGCCGCCGGAGACGCGCCCCGGCGAGTGGCGGCGCCGCGCGCGGTCAGCCGGGAGTCGGAGTCCTCGGGGTGATATTCCGGCAGGGCGGCCATGGCCCGAATGGCCAGACGGCGAACCTCCTCGTCGTCGGAGACGCGCGATGGTGGCGGCTCGTTCGGAGTGTCGGCCGTCCTGCAGCCCTCGGGATCGGGGGAAGGGTCTTTCGCGGATGATGGACGAGCGATGGAATCGGTGACTAGTCTCAAGGCAAAGTCCGAACGCAGCTCGGCGGCAGGCGGCAGACTACCGGAGACTGCCGACGGTGCCGTAGGTGAGCTGCGGGGTGGGGATGCCGACGAACTACCCCGCTCCGGGATGACGTCGCGGGCAAGGGAGCTTGCGATTACCGACTCGCCGGAATCCCCGGCCTGCTGCAGGCGGAGATCACACAGCAGGTTGGTCACGCGCGGGTTTCCCTGGGCGGCGTCGTGGATCCGCGCGATCGACTTCCCACTGAAGACGTCGGGCGGACCGCCGGCGATCGCAAGGCGGTGCCTGATGTACTTGGCCGTCTCCTCCTTGGAGAGTGGCGTAAGATGGGCCCGGGCGCCGATGCGTGCCCGGAGCGGCGCGTATCGCGCCGCGTTCAGGCGCGCATCGAGGCTGTCCTGCCCGACGAGGAGGGTCTGGACGGGCGCATGCCCACCGTTGTTGAAATTGGTGAACCCCCGCAAGGCCTCGAGGTCGGCGTTCGCCGCATCCTGGGCCTCGTCGAGGACGAGGAGGCAGCGTCGGCCGGAGGCGCGGCTATCGAGAAGGAAGGACTGCAGGGCTGCAAGACGAAGCGGCGGCGGGCCCTCCGGGACAGCGAGGTCGAAGGCACGCAAGACCCGTGCGAAGAGTTCGCCGGAAGTCTCCCCAAAGCAGGACAGCTGGCCGACGGTGACGTCGGCCGAAATCTCGCCGAGAAGACGTTGGACGAGCATGGTCTTGCCCAGCCCCGAGGCGCTGGTGAGAAGCAGGACCGGGACCTGCCGGGCGATCCCGGACCGCAGGATCTGGGCCGCGCGGCGGTGACCCAGGGTCTCCAGAAAGAAGTCCGGCTCGGGCGGAAGAGCAAAGGGGCGCCGCGCGAAGCCGCGCGGCGCCGTGGGTACGGCGTCGGTCAGGTGGAGGGGCTCACTGTTCACGGAAAGCGCGCGACATGCTGTCGGCAATCGGCTTGGCGATATACTGCGCGAACGTTCGCTCCTGGGTTTGGATCATGATTTCGGCCGGCATGCCGGGTGTCGGCGTGAAACCCGGAACGCGGCCGAGTTGCTCCGGAGGCAGGGAGACGCGGGCGAGGTAGACCTCTTGGGTCGATCCTCCGCTGGTTTCGGCAATGGAGTCGGCGGAGAGGTAGAAGACCTCGCCTTCGAGGATCGGGGTCGTGCGCTGGTTCAGAGACGTCAGGCGCACCGTTGCCATCTGACCGGTTCGAACGCTGTCGACGTCCGCTCGCGAGATCATCGCCTCGATGATGAGCGGCGCTTCCGAGGGCAGGATCTCGAGGATCGCCTTGCCCGTCTCGATAACGCCGCCGGCCGTGTGGTAGTGCAGGCGAACAACGGTTCCGGCCACCGGCGCGGTAACCTCCGAGCGGTCTAGGACATTTCGCGCCTTGCGCGCCTTCTCGCGGATACCTTCGAGCTCGGCCTGCACGACCTGCAGCTCGTCGAGCGCAGCCTGGCGGTACTCGCTGCGGGCCTTCTCGATCTGCACGTCGTACTTGCGCTGCAGCTGCTCGATCTCGGCGATCTCGGCCTCGAGCCGCCCGATCTGGCCCTCGGCCTCGATCATGACCCGCTCGACGGCGATGACCTCGGGGCGGCGTGTCAGGCCCCTCTCGAAGAGAAAGGCCTTCAACTCGTACTCCTCCTTCAGGAGGGCGAGTTGGCGGCGGTGGGATTCGAGCTGCGTCGCGTAGCCGACCTTGCGCACCTCGAGAGCATCGGAATTCCGCTCCAGCAGGGTGATGTCCTGCCCGAGAGCGCGGCGGGAGGTGTTGAAGGCGAGAATCTGGCCGGCGAGGAGCGCCTCGACGTCAATGTCCTGCCGAAGGTCCTCGAGGTGCTGCGGAAAGCTCATCTCGGCGTCCTCGGCATATTCGGCGAGCAGTCGGGCCTCGGTTGCCTCGAGACGGTGCTGTCGCAGCAGGAGCTCGCGCTCGTTGGCGAGGGATGCGGTCTCGTCGAGGCGCAGCAGCACCTGTCCCGCCTCGACGCGGTCCCCCTCGTCGACGAGGATTTCCTCGATGATGCCGCCTTCGAGGTGCTGCACGATCTTGTTCTGGCCGGTCGCGACGAACGAGCCTTGCGCGATGACCGCGGCGGCGAGGGGTGCGCGGAACGCCCAGGCGCCGAATCCCCCGAAGGCGAGGATCATCAGCGAGATGCCGAAAATCACGTGGCGCCGGATCGAGCGCGGAACGTCCCGGTACCAGTGCTCGTGGCTGCTGAGAGTGACGACATCAGGCATTTTGCCCTCCCTGACTGGCAACCTGTCCGCCGGCCTTCTTCCCGGCCAGCTTCCGCAGGACCGGCTCGCGCTCCCCGAACATCCCGACATCCCCGTCTGCGATCAGCATGATCTTGTCGACGACGCAGAGCAGCGACGGCTTCTGCGTCACAACCACGACGGTGATCTTGTTCTGCTTGGCGTGCCCCAGCGCACGGGCCAACGCCCGGTCACCTGCCGTGTCGAGGTTGGAGTTCGGCTCGTCGAGGACCACCATGCGCGGACTGCCGAAGAAGGCACGAGCCAGCGCGATCCGCTGCTTCTGTCCCCCCGATAGCGGCGAGCCGTCGGCGGCGACCATCGTCTCGTAGCCCTGCGGCAGAGACGCGATCATCTCGTGCACGTCGGCGAGAACCGCGGCGGCGTGGATATCCGCGTCCGACGCGTCTTCGCGCATGCGGGCGATGTTCTGCTTGATGGTGCCGGGGAAGAGCTGGACGTCCTGCGGCAGATAGCCGATCGCCTCGCCGAACTGGCGCGGGTCCCAGTTCCGAAGATCCATCAGGTCGAGGCGGACGTTGCCCGAGGTCGGCAGGATCGAGCCGACCAGCATCTTGCCGAGCGTGGTCTTGCCGGCACCCGAGTTGCCGATCACGCCGAGCGACTCGCCGGGGGCGAGAGAGAAGCTGATGCCGTTGAGCACGACCTGCTTGGTTCCGGCGGGAATGTACAGCAGGCGCTCCACGTCGAGCCGCCCCTCGGGCTTGGGCAGGCGCAGCCGCTCGTACTGCAATGCCGAGGAGCTGAGCAGCTTTGCGATGCGCCCGTAGGCGGCGCGGGACAGGGTGAAGGCGTTCCAGCCCTCGATCGACCCTTCGATCGGCGCGAGCGCCCGCCCGGCGATGATCGATGCGGCGATCACCATGCCGCCGGTGATCTGTCCGTCGAGAGCGAGGTAGGCGCCCCAGCCGAGCATCCCTACCTGCGTCAGAAGCCGGACCGCGCGGCTGATCGCGGCGGAGACGATGTTGCGGTCCTGCGCGTGGACCTGGTGGGTCAACGAGGCGGCCGTGTCGCGGCCCCAGATCGCGACGGCCTCCGGGATCATCGCCATTGCGTTGATGATCTGGCTGTTCCGGGACATCGAGTCGAGATGCAGGTTGGCGCGGCTCTGCGCCATGTTCGCCTTGGCGAACGGCTTCTCGGTGAACTTCTGGTTGAAGAACGCGATGACGAAGAGAAGGAGCGCCGTGACCACCACGATCGATCCCAGATGCGGGTGAACCAGATAGATCGCGAGGATGAACAGCGGCGCGAACGGCACGTCGAGAAACGAGATCAGCGTCCCTGAGACCAGAAAGCCCCGAAGCTGCTGCAGATCTCCGAGCGTCTGGTACTCGCGTCCCGAGCCGTGCAGCGAGGCGTGCGCCGCGGCGCTGAGGATCGGCGCGCCGAGCTGCGCGGCGACCTCGACCGCAGTGCGCATCAGCATGAAGCGGCGGACCGCGTCGAAGAGCGCCTGCAGGATCACGGCACCGCAGATCACGATCGTGAGCATGATGAGGGTGTCGAGGGAGCGGCTGGTGAGGACGCGGTCGGAGATCTGGAAGAGATAGACTGGGATCGCGAGGATGAGGACGTTCGTGGCGAGCGTCATGAACATGACATAGCCCAGATTCCTGCGGACGGCTGCCGCGCCCTTGCGCAGGCTCTCCTCGAAATTTTCCGGCCCCAGGCGGCGGTGGAACGCCGGGGTCTTGCCCTTCCCACCCCCGCCTCCGCTTCCGGATGCCGGTCCGTCCGGCGTGCGACGCACAGGGCCCGTCGTGCCCTCGATGGTCGTTCCGGTGCCGAGGGGTCGCCCGCCGTCGCGGGCGGTGGGCGATTTGCGGGCGGTATCCTCCTGCTCGAATCGCAGGGACGGATCTCGATCCTGCACCCGCGGCGCGGTTGTCGAATTCGGCGTCGTGCGGAAGATCCTTCAAGAGAACGCTCCTTGGGTTATCGGGTCGTCAAGTGAGCGCCGTCTGCATCACGTCGGCGTGGCCAGCGAACTCGCTTTCGGATGTCGGCACGATCTCGTCGGCAACGGGGGCCGCCTCGAGCATGCCGTCGGCGAGAAAGGCCACCGCCTCGCCGGCAAGGCCGGTCATGGCGACGCCGGTGGGAAGCGCGCCGGTGTCGATGAACTCGGCCTGGTAGATCAGCGCGTCGTCGTAGACCTTGCCGCCGGCCATGATCTTGGTGTCGACGCCGTGCTCGGTGACGGAGGCGAGGTTGAGCAGGGCGTTGGACCCGGCGATGACCTGCATTTCGGCCTCGAGGTCCTCCTGCAGCGCTTCCATGGCCATGCGGATCTGGTCGGCGTCGCCGACGATGTTGGTCTGCTCGAAGAGGTTGATCTTCACGAGATCGCCGTCGATGTGCAGCGCTCGAAGTGCCTCGCGTCCCGCAAAGATGGCGTCCTGCGCGATTTCCCGGGACAGCGTCTCGGCGCCCTCGGCAAGCCGGTCGGCCTCGGCCGCGAACCGCTCGGTCATCTCGACGAAGGTGTCGATGCCGGTTGTCTCGAGGGTGGCCTGGTTGAGCAGGAGGTTGTCCGCGGTCGAGACGGCTGGCGCGCTCGGCGCAGGATCGTGCGAAGGTGTCCCGACGCCGTCATCGGACGCAGCGTGATCCGGCGACGGTCGCCGCAGCCTCCGCGGCGGACTCTCCGACGGGTGGCGTATCCGGCGTGCGCCCAGCGTCGGCATGGTCATGCGCTTCGGCTTCGGTTCCGGGGCCGGAGGTCGTTGCCGGCGCGAAGCCGGTCGTGGTTGTGATGTGGTCGGTGTCGAAGAGGACGTTCTTCTGGTTGATGATGTTTGCATCGAGCATGTCGCCGGAGACGAAGATGACGTCGAAAATGTAGCCGATCTCGGTGAAAGCGGCGGCATTGACGATCTCGTTCTCGCCGAAGCCGAGGAAGGATGCGTTCGCGGAAAATTCGACCTCGACCCGGTCGAAATCCGTGACGAAGGTGAACTGCTTCACCCAGTTCACTTGGATCAGGTCGGCCTCGAGGCGTACGGTATGCCAAGTTTGTGGCAGGGCACCGCCCGACGGAGAGGGAGCAGACACCTCGGAGGAGGTGGCAGAGATCTCTGCGATGTTATGCGCCAGCGAGGATTGCGTCACCGGATGGCCGTCGATCGTGTCGTGCTCGACAAGCACGTTCGCCTGGCTGATGGCGTCCACGAGGGCGACGTCGCCACGCACCACAATGACCGGTGCATCGATCCACTGGGAGGCGACCACGGTCTCGTTGACCGCCATGTTCGCGCCAGTCACAACTTTGTGGGCGGGCTCGAGGCTGTAGGGGTTGGGCGTGTATCCGGAAAAGTCGCGGGAGAAGTCGTGCGTCTCCAGGGTGTCGGAAACCGAACGCGCGCCGATGTCGTCGGTCCGTGAGATGCGGACCTCTCCATCGGAGGCGATCGTGCCCGGCGAGGCCGGAGTCGCGGGAGGTGATTCCTCGTCTTCGTCTGTCTGAGTTTCCGCGTCGTCTTCGGGTTGAAGGTAGAGGGGAAGGAGATCGGACCAGGCGGGGGCCTCGTCGACGCTCGCGCCGTCGATATGGACGCCCACACTGGCCGCGCCCTTCAGAATGGCGACCTGCAGGCCTGACCCGGTCGGCGCTTGGACGTCGTCGATGAAGCCGAGGGTGGTCTCCGCGAGCGACATCCATGCACCGCCCTCCGGCAGCTCCGGCGACGCGAAGCCGGAGATCTCGTCGGCAAGAGCCGAGTGTGTCCCGAGAACCCCATGAAGAGCCGCAGGGTCGATGAAGTCGGCGCCCAGGCCGTTGTCGAAGACGTCGTCGTCGATCAGCCTTGCGCTCTGCAGCGTGACGGTGACCACCGAGGCAGGAATCGAGAGGCGGAAGCCGATGACGCCGATATGGGCAGACCAGGCTTGCGGCAGAGTGCCTGGCTCGACTTGCGGAAGGTCTGGTAAGGCAGGCGCGGGGAGAGGCGGAATCTCAAGGGCGGCGGCCGGTGCGACCGCGGGCAAGGAAACGGGCAGCGGCTCGGGGGGAAGGGGAGTATATTCGAGTTCCGGCGTGTAGGGCTGCAGCTGGTAGGGCGCCTGCAGGCGAACGACGACGATCTGGGCTTGGGAGTCGTCTTCGGGGACCGGCTGCTTCTGGCGGAACTCGAGATAGTCCTGACGAAGACGGATCTCGTCGACCTTGATCTCAAACAATCCGATGAAATGCGCGATCAACTCGGTCGTCCGATCCATATCGGTCACACCACAACTTCAACTGTCCTTGGCCGATAAAGCGGCCGTCGTCACTTGCTCTTCGATGGCGAGCGGGGCCGGAATGCCGGCCCCGCTCCTGTCGTTGATCAGGTGTCGTCGTCCTGGCCGACGTAGGTCGAGCTGAACGAGCCGCCGACGACGGTCATGTCGACCGTGTTGCCGAGCACGTTCGCGCCCATCACGATGTCCATGTTGAACGCCGCCTGGTCGACCGCGGCCGCCGCCGAGGCGTAGGATTCGCCCGTGACGTAGCCGTCGTCGCCGTTGGACGAGCCCCAGCTGCCAGCGTTGCCGCCTGCGCCGCCGGCGCCGTTGGTCGCCGCACCGCCTGCGCCGCCCATGACGTCGCCGTTGGAGCCGGCTCCGCCCGTGGTCGCGCCGCCGGTGGCTGCACCGCCGGTGCCGCCCATCGCATCGGTCATCGTCTGACCCGACGCGCCGCTCATCGCGGTGGCATCGCCGGTTGCCGAGCCGTTGCTCGTGGCCGAGCTCATCGCGTCGCCGGCTCCGGCCGTACCCGAGGTCTGGGTGCTGTCGCCGTCGGACGTCGACTGCGCCAGGGCCTCGGCCGCGATCTCCGACAGGCCGCCGTAGCCGCCGTCACCGTCAGCGTACCCGCTGTTGGTGCCGGTCGACGTCGAGTCGGTGTCGGACGTCGACGCCCCGCCTGCACCGCTGGTCCCGGTGCCCGTCGAGGTGTCGGCGCTGCTGGCCGTACCCGTCGAGGTGCCGGTGCCGGTGGCACCTGCGCCGCCGGTCGACGTCGAGGTCGACGTGCCGGTGCCGGTGTTGTCGGCGTCGTTGTTGGCCGTCCCCGCCGCGCCCGCGCCGGACTCGGAGTCGGTGCTGCCGGTCCCGGTGTTGGTCGCGTCGTTGTCGGCCATGCCCGAGCCTGCCGCACCCGCTCCGGATTCGGAGTCGGTGCTGCCGGTGCCGGTCCCGTTGGCATCGTCGTCGGTGGTGCCGGTGCCTGTGGCGCCCGCGCCGGACTGCGAGTTGTTGCTGCCGGTGCCGGTGCTCCTGGCGTCGTCATCGGTCATGCCGGTGCCGGCTGCCGCCGCGCCCGACGTGCCCGTGCCGGTTCCGGTGCCCGACGACGTGTTGGTGTTCGCACCCGTCGTCGTGGTCGCCGCACCGCCCGCTGCGCCGTTGTTGGTCGAGTTGGCGGTACCCGTTCCCGTCCCGGTTCCGGTTCCGGTGTTGGCTCCGGTCGCGTCGTTGTCGGCCGTGCCCATGCCGTCTCCGCCGACGCCGCCAGTACCCGTGCCGGTGCTGGTGCCGTTCGACGTGTTGGTGGCCGGACCGGTCGTGGAGTTGCCGGCTCCGCCCTCGCCAGTCGTATCGGTCGAGTTGGCGGTGCTGGTGTTATTGCCGGTGCCCGTGCCCGTTCCGGTCGAGTTCGCGTTGCCGCTCGTCGCCGGGCCGCCTTCAGCCTCGGTCTCGGCGTCGGAGTCACCGTCGCCTTCGCCTTCGGCTTTGCCTTCGGCCTCGATCTCGGACTCTATCTCGCCCGAGTTGCCGCCTTCGGCCTCGCCTTCGGAGTCGGCATCGCCTTTGGCCTCGGCTTTGGCTTCGGCTTCGCCTTCGCCGCCTTCTCCGCCTTCGCCTTCAACCTCGCCGTCGGCGTCGGTGTCGCCCTTGGCCTCGACGTCGCTCTCGCCTTCGCCTTCGGCTTCGGTTTCGGAGTCGATCTCGCCCAAGTCGCCGGCGTCGTTGTCGGCTTTGGCTTCGGCTTTGCCCTCGGCCTCGCCTTCGCCTTCGGCCTCGACGTCGCCGCTGTCGCCGCCTTCGCCTTCGGCGTCGCTGTCGGTCTCGGCCTCGACCTCGACCTCGACGTCGCCCTCGGCCTCGCCGCCATCGCCGCCTTCGCCTTCGGCGTCGCTGTCGGTCTCAGCGTCGCCCTTGGCCTCGACGTCACCGTCGATCTCGCCGCCGTCGCCGCCTTTGCCTTCGGCATCGCCCTCGGCCTCGGCTTCGCCCTTGACCTCGACGTCGCCGTCGATCTCGCCGCCGTCGCCGCCTTCACCCTCGGCGTCCGACTCGCTCTCGGCCTCGACCTCGGCCTCCGACTCGGAGTCGGATTCGCCGCCGTCGCCACCGTCGGTTTCGTTCTCGGACTCGGCCTCGGTGTCGCCCTCGATCTCGGATTCGGCGTCGGCGTTGCCGCTGTCGCCGCCCTCATCCTCGGATTCTGACTCGGCCTTCACCTCGGATTCGAACTCGTTCTCGGACTTCGCCTCGCCACCGTCGCCGGCTTCGCCCTCGACGTCGGACTCGTTGTCGGACTCGCTCTCGGACTTGACGTCGGCCTTGTTGTCGCCGCTGTCGCCGCCGTCGCCTTCGGCTTCGGCTTCGACGTCGCCGGCATCGACCTCGTGGCCCTTGGCCTCGATCTCGCCGGTTTCGCCGCTGTCGCCGCCCTTGGCCTCGACCTCTTCGGCGTCGCCGCTCTCGACCTTGGCCTTGGCGTCGCCGCCGTCGGCGTCGCCGCCTTTGGCCTCGCCGCCTTCGCTCTCGGCGTCGCTGCCGCCTTCACCGCCGTTCGAGTCGACGGAGATGCCTTCCTCCGCATATGCCTCACCGCCGTCGGCGTGGGCATCCTGGTGGAAGTCGCTATCGTTCACGACGCGCGCATCCTTGAGGGAGTCGTTGTCCTCAAGCACGTTCGACTGCACGTTGACGAAGGCGGCGTTGTTGCCGCCGCCGAAGGTGGCGCCGGTCAGGATGTCGCCCATGCTCGTGTCATGGCCGGGGTCGTAGTCGAGGTTCCCTTGGGCCATGACGACGTCGCCCTCGATCTCGCCGCCCTTGCTCAGGTCGAAGTCGGCGAAGTCATCGTCGGTCGGCAGCGTGTCGAGTGCGACATCGACGTCGACGTCGACGTCGCTGTCCGCATTGCTGCTGCTGCTGCTGTCGCTGTCGCTGTCGCTGTCGCTATTGCCGTCGCTGTTGCTCGTGCTGTCGCTGCCGGCGTCACTCTCGCTCAAGCTGTCGCTGAGGCTGGCGGCGTCGCCAGATCCCGTGGCCTCGGCCTCGGCCTCGGACTCCGCCTCAGTCTCGCTCTTGTTGGCGTTGTGGTTGCCGTTGAGATTGCCGTTCAGGTTTCCATTCAGCGAAACATCGTCGGCCTCGGGATCGACGCCAATATTGACGTCGCCGATGTCGAAGATGAAATTCGGATGACGGTTAGACATGGTCTTTCATTCTCCTGGTCGGGGCAGGACTTGCTCCGCCAGTCGTTCCAAAGCGGAGGGTGACGTTCTGCCCGAGATCTGAGAGTTTCGAAGATGTGCTGTGCGACACCTTCGGGTTCATGTGTCGTCGCTTGTGTCCGCACCTCCCTCGTTGCTCCGGTCCGTGAGGGACATGCTGACATCGAGGGGGAGGGCGGGACCATCCGGACAAAGGGTTAAGTTCTCAGGACGCTGTGAGCTGTATTAAACCCTTAGTTGCATCAGGTGCTGCTTTATGCCCGAGTAAGCCCTTGAAAGAACGGCCTTCCGATCTTGCGGGAATTATCAATGAAGGCAAAAAAATTCTACTTATTGTTGATTAATCATGTCATTTTGGGAAAATTGCCTAAATTCTGCCGTCTTTTGGTCTACAATCCTTTTGGATAAGAAACCTCCCCGAGCGAGCAGGGGGCAATTTGAGGCAGGACGTTGCATAGACCATTCCGAGGGGGGAGCGGTGTCGTCAGAGGGTTTTGTGGGTGATTCGACGCTACGGGTCGGCGATGGCATGCCGCTCGTGGTTCTGGTCGGGACAGGGTTGCAGTTTTCGGACCAGGTGGTGCGAGTTCTCGAGCTGGAGTTTGCCGGCGTGCGGTTCGCGCGGGCGCGATCGCTTGATGATATTCCGGTCTCGGAACCAGATCTGCGTCTGGTGATCGTTCATGAATCGAGTCCGGATCCGGTTACGGCCATCAGAGAGATCGACGAGAGATTTCCACATGCGCGGATCGCGATTGCCGGAAGCAATCCGGCGATCCTGTGTCGTGTCCATCGATCAGCCGGCAGGTCGGTCGGCGTGCTGCTGATGAACACCGAGATCGAGGTCTGGCTATCGGTCATGAGGCTGCTGCTTTGTGGGCATGAGTACGTCCCGGCCCACCTCGTGTGGGAGGCGCCTGAGGTGCAGGAAGAGCCGGAAGGACATTCGCGCGCCGATGCGGACGAAGATGGCCCGACCGGTGCGTCTGGAGGGCCCCTGACGCGACGCGAGACGGAAATCCTACCGATGATCGCGCGGGGAATGCGGAACAGGCAGATCGCCGAGGCACTCGGCGTATCGCCTCACACGGTGAAACTGCACGCTCACAATATCATGACCAAGCTTGGTGTGGAGAACAGGACTGAGGCGGCAAACTGGTATCTGTCGAAGACGGGGCAGGTCCCGAAATCCGGAGCGGATCATGCAACATGAAGCGCCTTCGTTTGACGACTTCCTGCTGAAGATCGGCAAGCTGAATTACAGCTGGACGAACACCGAGAGTCTCCTGATCCACTTCATCGCCGGCCTCGCCGGCTGCGACAAGGAGGCCGCGACGATCATCTTCCTGACGCTCAACACGTCGCGGGCGCGTATGGATCTTGTGGAGCGGTTGGCGAAGCTGCCGCGCGTGCCCGAGAAGGAGCGGGAAGAGGTGCTGGCGCTGACGCGCGCAATGTCGCAGCTGTCTGGGCTGCGCAATCGCTACAACCACTGCATCTACGCCTTCGACAAGGAGAGCGGGAGCACGCGGTCGATCATGATGCGCATCGCCGATCGGAAGAAGGACATCAAGGTCGGCGCGAGCCAGAAGATCGATGCGGCTGCACTGTCGGAGATCGATGCATCCCTGGCCAGCCTGTCGGAACTGAACGGCCGACTTTGGAGGGTCGCGCGAGAGCACGGCTATCCGATCTGAAGCCATGCATGCCGGCAGTGACCTGAGCCCCTGAAGTTCCTCCAGATCTGGGTAGAGTCCGTCGCAGCGAGGGAGACGGACGATGAAGCGATCGAGGTTCAGCGAGGAGCAGATCATCGCGATCCTGAAGGAGCAGGAGAGCGGGGTGCCGACGGCGGACGTATGCCGGCGCCACGGGATCAGCAGCGCGACTTTCTACAAGTGGAAGTCGAAGTTCGGCGGGCTGGAGGTGTCGGACGCCCGGCGGCTGCGGGCGCTCGAGGAGGAGAACGCGCGGCTGAAGAGGCTCCTGGCCGACGCGATGCTCGACAACGCCATGCTGAAAGACGTCGCAGGAAAAAAATGGTAACGCCCGACGCCAAGCGGGCGGCGGTGGCTCATCTCCGGGAGGTGCACGAGGTGAGCCAGCGTCGGGCGTGCGCCGCTCTGGAGGTGGACCGCTCGTCGGTCCGTTATGCCAGCCGACGCGGCGACGACGCGGAGTTGCGGGCGAGGATCCGGGACATGGCCACCGAGCGGCGCCGGTTCGGCTATCGCCGCGTGCACTTCCTGCTGCAGCGGGAGGGCGTGCAGGTGAACCACAAGAAGCTCCGGCGGCTCTACGCCGAGGAGAGGCTGCAGGTGCGGCGCCGTGGCGGCCGGAAGCGGGCGCTCGGGACGCGGCGGCCGATGACGGTTCCGGACGCGCCGAACCAGCGCTGGAGCCTCGATTTCGTCTCTGACGCCTTCACCGACAGTCCTTCACCGACTGCCGCAGGTTCCGGGTGCTGGCCGTCGTCGACGACTTCAGCCGAGAGTGCCTGGCGCTGGTGCCGGACACGTCGATCTCCGGCCTCGCGCGTCGCCCGAGAGCTCGATGCGCCTGATCGCCAGGCGGGGCCGGCCGCAGTGCATCGTCTGGGACAACGGCACCGAGCTGACCAGCATGGCGATCCTGCGCTGGTCGGAGGAGCGCGGGTCGAGTGGCACTACATCGCGCCCGGCAAGCCGCAGCAGAACGCCTTCATCGAGAGCTTCATAGGCGCGGCTCCGGGACGAGTGCCAGTTCAGCGTGACCTCCGGCACGATCTTCGCCTCGCGCAAGCTGGCCTTCGTCGACCTGCTCGGCGCGATCTGCCTGTTCGTGAACGCCTCGAAGGGCCTGTCGGCGGTGCAGCTCTCGCGCGATCTCGACGTCCAGCACAAGACGGCGTTCGTGCTCATGCACAAGCTGCGCGAGGCGATGGCGGCGGAGACGCGTGAGGCCCGTCTCGACGGCGAGGTCGAGGTCGATGGGGCCGCATTCGGTGGCCACGTCCGACCAGCCAACCTGCGCGAGGAGCGGGTCGACCGGCGGCTACTGGCCAACGCAGCGGCAAGCGCCGCGTGGTGGTCGTCTTGCGCCAGCGCGGCGGCCGGACGCTGACGCGGACCTTCCTGCGGGAGGCCGAGGGCGTGGATTCGCCCGAGAAAGGATCGCGCCCGGAAGCGTCGTCTCGGCCGACGAGGTTACCCATTGGGACCTGCTCGAACCCGACTTCGACATGCGACCGGATCAACCATTCCGAGGCCTACAGCCGCGACGGCGCGCATACCAACCTCGCCGAGAGCTACTTCTCGCGGCTCAGGCGCATGATCGGCGGCCAGCATCTCAGGGTCGAGGGGCGGTATCTCGACGCCTATGCCGCCCACGCCGCCTGGCTCGAGGATCATCGCGACGAGAGCAACGGAGCGCTCGGCGGATCGCTGATCGGCGGGGCGCTTGCCGCGCCGGTCAGCCGGACTGGAAGGGCTACTGGCAACGACGCGCAGCGTGACCGCGTCGCCGGCCGCCCAGACACACATGCCCTTGCCGCTTCTCGACCATCGGACGAGCTTGCGCCGCTTGGCGTGACGCAGCGCCTGGACGACCTTGAAGACCACCGAGTTCCGCAGCGCGTGTCCGAGAGCGTCGAGATCGCGCTCGACCATCACCCGCTCGGCGAGTTCCCGCGTCGTCATCTCGCCGTCAACCTCGAGATGCCGACGCAGATGTCGGCGATCTCGCCCTTCTTGAAGAACCCGTGGCTGACCATGTACCGCGCCCGCTGGCGTTCTCGGGCGCGGCGAACAGCTCGATCGTCGCGTTCACGTGCGCCAGGTCGTGCTTGGCCTGCGCGATCTGGGCCTCGTAGGCCCCGATCCGCCCGAGGATCTCGGCGCGCTTCTCCTTCAAGGACTGAACAACCAGCGGCTCGGCCATGCCGCCATTGAACCGACTGGAGAGCCGCGCTGACCAGACCCTGAAATTGGTGCATCTGCTACCTAAGACCGAGTGCCTCAACGAGACGCTGTTCTCGTCGATCACACAGACCCGGTCCGTGCTCGCGACCTGGCGTGACGATTACAACCGCCTGCGCCCCCACTCGGCGCTCGGAAACGCGGCGCCGGCCGAATTTGCTGAGAAGATCAGGCTTGCCCAGGAGGCCGCCTGAAAGCATCACATCAACCCACAGGCTCTACCCTGCCGCGGATGCGAAAAAGGGGCTCAGGTCAGCCTATCTCCAGCTTGTTGAATTCTGCCGGACGCATGGCCGGGAGGAAGAAGCGCTGCGCCGTGCGGAGGAAGGGTTGTGGCTTTTCGAGGACGACCGGCCGGATGAACGGCTGGTGTATTTCACTGTCGACCTGTTGCTGAAGGCGGGCCGGAAGACCGACGCGGAGGCGCATCTGTGGCGCGCCTTCGAGAAGGCGCCGAGCCTCAGCCTCAACAGCCGGCTGCGCAAACTCGGCGGCGAGGAAGCAGCGCAACGCGCTTTCAAATACCTCCGGCAGAGGCTCGTCGACGCCCCCTCCACGCGGTACCATTCGCTCGCCGATCTCCTCGTCCGTGTCATGATCGAAGCGGGTATGTTCGAGGACGCCTGCGACGTCGTCCGCGACCACGCCACGTCGCGCGGCGCGAGGGAAGCTCTCGCAAGGGCAAGCCAGATGACCCATGCACGCGAAGCGCTCGCGGTCTATGCCGAGCGGGTCGAGGAACTCGCCAAAGCGGGCGGCAATCCTGCCTACGAGGAGGCCACCGCGCTGATTGCCCGCATGGGGACTCTGCAGGACGCCGCGCGGCAAGCAGCCTACGTGGCAGGCCTCAAGGAACGATACGGACGCAAGCGCAACCTCATGAAGCTCTTGAGATGAAGCCGATGCGGCGAACGGCGATCGAGGAGCAAGACCAGCTGATGCTGAGCCGCCAGCACGAGTTTCGCATGGCGGCTGACCTGGTGACAGACGCTTTCATGGGGATCGAAGAGGTTGAAGCCGTCGCCGTGATCGGTTCCGTCGCCAGGCCCTTGTGGAAGGTTCCGCGCCGGGAGTTCCGCCGGGCAGGCGTCGACTGTGGCATGAATGCAGGCAGCTGGATCTTGCCGTGTGGCTCTCATCGCTGGAGCGGCTTAAGGATCTGCGCCGGATACGCGATCTCGCGCTGCGCGATGCCTATGCCGCCGGAACCGGCCCGAGCGTGACCGGGCGTCAGGTGGAGGTCTTTCTCCCCGAGCCGATCGAGCGATCGCTATCTCGGTCGGCTTTGCAGCTTCAACACCTGCCCCAAGGACAAGCCCGATTGTGCCGTGCCCGGTTGCGGTGCGGTTCCGTTCAACAAGACGGGCTTCAAGCCGTTCGCGGATCTTCTGGCTCCGGCCGCCTATGCGACGCTCTATAGACGCAGCCAGGGCAGGCTGATCTCCGCCCTTGATTTGCCCGCGACGACGGTACGAATTAGAAAGCGTCTCGCTGCAAGTGAACAGCGCTTCGCGAATTCGGATAGGGAAGAGCTCTTGCCGGGCCGGACGCGCGTGCCGTAGCGTCGTAGCGAAACGGTAGTTTCTCCCACGCGTTGGCTGCATTCCGCACCGGGTTGGAGGTTTTCGCCGCGCGATGATCCGCGAAAGGTGCTGAACGCGCGGGGCGGCGGTCGAAGCCGAAAAGCCGTCAGAATGCAGCATCAAACGTTTTTGACGGACTGCACAGCGGGCTAACGCGGACGAGCTTACAAGAGTGTTAGTCAGACCAGATGCTTAGGCGAGGGTTGGACAATCGAGTGGGAATGACACGCCGCGCCGCGGCGGGCATGTCGGCTGCGCCCCGCGCGGTCCTGGTCTGGGTCGGGCGGCTCGTCCTTCTCGGGCTCGGCATCCTGGCGCTCACCTATGCCGCGGTCTGGTGGATGCAGGGTTGGCAGTACCGCACGCACCACGTATCGCGCCCGCTCGTGCCGCCTGTCGACGCGGTCATCATCCTCGGCGGCGGCATGGACCCGGATGGCGAGCTTGAACATCATCGGCCGCGCCCGGGTCCGGTCCGCGGTCGAGCTCCTGGCCCGGGGCGACGCGGCGCATGCGATCTTCACCGGCTCCGGCTGCGCCAGGGGCGAGAGCGACGGCTGCTCCGAGGCCGCGATCATGCGTGCCCGGGCCGTGGCCGGGGGCGCCGACCCGGCGCGGCTGATCGTCGAGCCGAATGCACTGACGACGCTGCAGAACCTGACGTTCTCCTTCGCCATCGCCGATGAGCGGGGCTTCGGCCGCCTCGCCGTCCTGACGGACGCCTTCCACCTGACGCGCTCCGTCGCGCTGGCGCGGCTGCTCGGCCGCGACGTGGTGCCGGTCGCGGCCGATGCGGGGCTCTACTGGCTGCCGGCGGCCGAGCAGTTTCCGTTGCTGATGCGCGAGACGCTGGCCTGGTGGTACAACCTCGGCAAAGCGGCCGCGTGGAAGGGGCTCGGCCTGATCGGCTGGAGCGAGGCCGAGCGCGCGCAGGTCGTCCGGTGAGCGCCGGCGACAGCCGCGCCGCATCGGACCGGCTGGTGCACGACGGCGACGCGGGCGTCGAGCGCCTGCTCGAGATCATGCGCCGGCTGCGGGCGCCCGACGGCTGTCCCTGGGACCGCGAGCAGGACTTCCACAGCATCGCGCCCTACACGATCGAGGAGGCCTGCGAGGTCGCCGACGCGATCGAGCGCGGCGCGCTCGACGAGCTCGCGGACGAGCTCGGCGATCTGCTGCTGCAGGTCGTCTACCACGCTCGGATGGCGGAAGAGGCGGGCGCCTTCGCCTTCGCCGACGTCGTCCGGGCGATCTGCGACAAGATGGTCCGGCGCCACCCGCACGTCTTCGGCGCCGGGCCCGGCATGCCGCCCGCCGACCCGTCCGACGTCGACTGGGAAGGCATTAAGGCCGCCGAGCGCGCCGCCAGGGGCGAGACCCGGGACAGCGTCCTCGACGGCGTGCCGGCGACGCTCTCCGGCCTGACCCGCGCCGTCGCGCTGACCAGGCGGGCCGCCCGGGTCGGCTTCGACTGGACCGATCCGGCGGACGTGCTCGCCAAGCTGACCGAAGAGGCCGCCGAGCTGGCGGCCGAGATCGACCGCGCCGACCGGGACCGCATCGAGGAAGAGTATGGCGACCTGCTCTTCGTCCTCGCCAACTTCGCGCGCCACCTGAAGGTCGACCCCGAAGCCGCCCTGCGCGGCGCGAACGCCAAGTTCGACCGGCGCTTCCGCGCCATCGAGGCCGGGCTCGCCGCCACTGGCCGCCGGCCCGAGGACGCCACCCTGGCCGAGATGGACGCCCTCTGGGACCGCGCGAAGGCGGCCGAGAAGGGGTGATCCGCTCCGGGCCTGACCCGGCCATGCTCGCCGCTCCGGTCGCTCCTCCCGCACCGCGGCCCCTGTCACGGTGCCGACAGATCGGCCGCTGACGGTCAGGGCCGACGGTCCCGCCGGGCGTCCTCGGCCGACAGCGGAGCGACAGGCCGAGGGCATGTCGCATGCGGGCGACCAGCCCGCATTCCGCGTGCCTCGACCCGGCCATGAGATTTCCTGTCACAGACCGTGCACGGCGTGCGCCGCCGCCTTCAGCGGGCGGCGGAGCGCCAGCAGCAGCCGCGCCTCGTCCCGCCTGCCCTGCTTCAGCAGCGCGCCGAGCAGCGCGTACTCGATCAGGTCGCGCTGCGCCCGGCTGCCGCCGATCCGCGCATGGTCGGCCGCGGCGCGCGTCAGCTGCCCGACCGCCTCGTCCCAGGCCTCGTCGGCGATCGCGCGAAAACCGGTTGCCAGCGCGCGCACCACGTCGCCGGCCGGTCCCGTCGCGCCATCGATAATCCGCTCCAGCGCCTCCCGGTTGCCGGCCATGGCGTGGGCCAGCGCGGCGTGCACGTCGGCGAAGGCGAGGCCCGGCTTCGCGAACAGGCGCGTCGCATAGTCGCTGACCGCCCGCCAGCGTTCGCGCGCCACCTCGACCCCCGCCAGCTCGGCCCGGTAGAGGATCGCTGCCGTGTCGGTCATCACGTTCAGCGGCGGCCCCCAGGCGCCGCCCGGCACCACCGCCTCGTCGACGACCCGCCACATCGTCTCGACATCGCCCCGCTCGAGCGCCCAGATCGCCACATGCCACGAAATGTGACAGTGCAGCTGCCCGTCGCGGTGGTAGCCCCGCCACCAGTCGGCCACGTAGGCGTATCCGGCTTCCGTCTCGCCGGCCTCGTACTCGACATGCGCCTTGATGTGCGCCGCGTTGGCGTTCAGCGGATTGCCGGCCAGCGAGCGCTCGATCGTCGCGCCGGCCGGGCCAACCTGCCCCGCCTCGACCTGGGAAAACGCGTGCTGGCCGAGGAACCACCAGTCGTCGCCGTAATGCGGCAGCAGGGCCGCCGTGAAGGCCAGCTGCTCGGCCTCGCGCCCGGGCTGGCCCGAAAAGCCGATCAGCCCGAAGACGCCGGTGCAGGTCTGCACGACCATGGCGTCGCGCGGATGCTCGGCGGCATGCGCCCGGATGGCGCGATAGGCCTCGGCGCCCCGCGCGCCGATCAGCAGATCGAAGGCCGCCAGATGCGCCGCCTCTCGCCCCGTCACGCCGTTCGCGACGCGGCGCGCCTCCGCCATCGCCGCCGCGGCCTCGGCGCCCCGCCCCTGCACCTGGCGCACGCGCGCCAGCCCGACATGCGCCAGTGCAAAGCCCGGATCCGCCCCGATGGCCCGCCCGAAGGCCGCGTCCGCCCCGTGCCCGGCGGCGATGAAGCGGTCGACGCCGTCGACATAGGCGTCTCGCGCCGCCGCCGAGCCGGTCGACACCGCGTTGCCGTAGCGATCCTCGAGCATGCAGATCCTCCCCGGAAAACCACAGCAGCGATAAGCGGATTGTGCCGCGCTGTCACCTGACGGGATCGCGCGCGGCCGTGATCGGAGGAGAGCGGAGCGGCCACGCCGTTTACCGCCTCGCCACCATAGGCTAAGGACCTGTCGACGCCGCAGAGGGGAGCTCCCATGACCGCGATCATCGACATCATCGGCCGCGAGATCCTCGACAGCCGCGGCAACCCGACCGTCGAGGTCGACGTCGTGCTGGAAGACGGCACGCTCGGCCGTGCCGCCGTGCCCTCGGGCGCCTCGACGGGCGCGCACGAGGCGGTCGAGCTGCGCGACGGCGGCAGGGCGCTACAAGGGCAAGGGCGTGCTGACCGCGGTCGAGTCGGTCAATGGCGAGATCCACGAGGCGCTGGCCGGCGTCGACGCCACTGCCAGCAGCGCACGATCGACGAGCGTCATGATCGAGCTCGACGGCACGCCGAACAAGGGCCGCCTCGGCGCCAACGCCATCCTCGGCGTCTCGCTCGCCGCGGCCAAGGCTGCGGCCGAAGCCGTCGGCCTGCCGCTCTACCGCTATGTCGGCGGCATCGCCGCGCGCGCCCTGCCCGTGCCGATGATGAACATCGTCAACGGCGGCGCAGCACGCCGACAACCCGATCGACATCCAGGAATTCATGATCATGCCGGTCGGCGCCGAGACCTTGCGCGACGCCGTGCGCATGGGCTCCGAGATCTTCCACACGCTGAAGGCCGAGCTGAAGGCCGCCGGCCACAGCACCAATGTCGGCGACGAGGGCGGCTTCGCCCCCGACATCGCCTCGACCCGCGCCGCGCTCGACTTCGTCATGGCCGCCATCCGGAAGGCCGGCTACACGCCCGGCGACGACGTCCTGCTGGCGCTCGACGCCGCCGCGACCGAGTTCTTCGAGGACGGCAGCTACGACCTGGCCGGCGAGGACCTGCCGCCTCGACAGCGCCGGCATGGCCGACTACCTGGCCGCGCTCGCCGCCGACTATCCCGATCGCCTCGATCGAGGACGGCATGGCCGAGGACGACTGGGAGGGCTGGCGCCTGCTGACCGAGCGCATCGGCGACCGCTGCCAGCTGGTCGGCGACGACCTCTTCGTCACCAACCCGGCGCGGCTGGCCGACGGCATCGACCAGGGGCGCGGCCAACGCCATCCTCGTCAAGGTCAACCAGATCGGCACGCTCTCCGAGACGCTCGACGCCGTGACATGGCGCACCGGGCGGGCTATCGCGGCGGTGATGTCGCACCGCTCGGGCGAGACCGAGGACGCCACCATCGCCGATCTTGCCGTCGCCACGAATTGCGGCCAGATCAAGACCGGATCGCTGGCCCGCTCGGACCGGACCGCCAAGTACAACCAGCTTATCCGCATCGAGGAGGAGCTGGGGTCGGAAGCCGTCTATGCCGGCCGCGCCGCGCTGAAAGCCTGAGGAGGAGGATTTCCATGCCGGACGACCAGTCCAATCCGCAGGCCGCCTGGCTCGACCGGGCGCGCGCCGTGCTGCCGGCCGGCGGCTTCGGCAACTTCGCCGCCGACATCGTCATCGCGCGGGGCGAGGGCGGGCGGGTCTGGGACGAGAACGGCCGGGACTACGTCGACCTGCTGATCGGCTCGGGCCCCATGCTGGTCGGCCATTCGCACCCGGAGGTCGTCGAGGCGGTGCGCGAGCAGCTGCCGCTCGGCCAGACCTTCTTCGCCATGAACGCCCGCGGCATCGAGCTGGCCGAGGCGATCTGCCAGGCGGTCGCCTGCGCCGAGAAGGTGCGCTTCGTCTCGTCGGGCTCCGAGGCCGACATGTACGCGATCCGGCTGGCCCGCGCGCATACCGGCCGCGAGAAGATCCTGAAGTTCGAGGGCGGCTATCACGGCATGTCGGACCAGGGGCTGATGAGCCTGGCGCCGAAGAAGCTGGTGAACTTCCCCATGGCCGTTCCGGATTCGGCCGGCATCCTGCCGCATGTCGCGCGAGGCGACACTGATCGCCCCCTTCAACGACGCCGAGGCAGTCGTCGCGCCTGCTCGACGAGCACGAGGGCGAGATCGCCGGCATCATCGTCGAGCCCCTGCAGCGGCTGATCCCGCCGGCGCCGGGCTTTCTCGAGCACCTGCGCGCCGAGAGCGACCCGCCGCGGCATCGTGCTGATCTTCGACGAGGTCGTCACCGGCTTCCGCCTCGCCTATGGCGGCGCGCAGGAGGTGTACGGGGTTGCCCCCGACCTCTGCACGCTCGGCAAGATCATCGGCGGCGGCTTTCCGCTGGCGGCCATCGCCGGCCGCGACGACGTCATGGCGCATTTCGACAAGGAGCGCGTCGGCGAGGACGGCTTCACCTTCCAGGTCGGCACGCTTTCCGGCAACCCGATCGCCGCCGCCGCCGGCCTGAAGACCATGGAGATCCTGCGCCGCCCGGGCGCCTATGACCGGATCCGCGCCAACGGCCGGCGCATGATGCAGTCGGCGACCGACGCCTTCGGCCGCGCCGGCATCCCGATCCAGCTGCCCGGCGACCCGGTGCTCTTCGACATCGTCGTCACCGGGCACCCCGTCCGCAACTACCGCGAGTGGTTCGCCGGCGACCGCGCCGCCGAGGCGCGCATCGGCGCCATCTTCCGCGAGCACGGCGTGCTCAAGCCGTCGGGCAAGATCTACACCCACCTGGCGCTGACCGACGACGACCTCGACCGCGTCGACGCCGCCATGCACGCCGCCGCCGAGACCCTCGCCGCCGAGGCGTAGCTGAATGCCCTCTCGGCAGGCCCGGCGTCCCGAGCGCCGCGGCCGCCTGGCCCCCTTCGGCAGGCTCGCGAAATCGCTGCCGATCACGGTGTCGTGCGGAACTCGACGTTCGGCTGGCGCCGTTTCCATCGGACTGCAGACGGAAGGAGAAAACCGATGGCAGGCGAAACGGACAAGGCCAAGGGCTCGATCAAAGAGGGCGTTGGCGAGGCGACCGGCGACGACCGCATGAAGTCGGAAGGCAAGACCGACAAGGCCAAGGGCCACGTCAAGGACGCCGCACACGACGCGTCCGAGGCGGCCAAGGGCGCACGCGACAGCGTGAAGAAGGACTAGCGGATAGACCACCCGCCCGCGCCAAGCGGGCGGGCGTTTTCTGCGCATCGGCATGCGGCGGGACGGCTCATCGGCAACGGGCGTTTGGGAAGCTCAATAGCTCTTCGGCAAGCCCAGACCCCGCTCGGCGATGTGGCAGAGCGCCAGCTGCTGGCTGACCGGGGCCAGATACGGGATCATGATCTCGCGGAACAGTCGCTCGACATGGTACTCGCGGGCGTACCCCATGCCGCCATGCGTGGCGATCGCCTGGCGGCAGACGTCGAGGCCGGTCTCGGCCGCCAGCCACTTGGCCGCATTGGCCTCGACCCCGCAGGGTTGCCCGGCATCGTACAGCGTGGCGGCGCGCAGCACCATCAGCGCGCGCCGCCTGCAGCCGCGCCCAGCCCTCGGCGAGGGGGTGCTGGATCGCCTGGTTCTGACCGATCGGACGGCCGAAAACCTCGCGCTCGCCGGCATAGCGAACGGCGCGGGCCAGCGCGGCCAGACCTATGCCGACCGCCTCGGCGGCGATCAGCATGCGCTCGGGGTTCAGGCTCTGCAGGATATAGCGGAATCCCATGCCCTCCTCGCCCAGCAGGTCCTCGGCGGGAATGTTGAAGTTGTCGATGAAGAGCTCGTTCGAATCGACTGCGGCCCGGCCCATCTTGTCGATCGCCCGCACCTCGACGGCGCCGCGGTCGAGATCGGTGAAGAAGAGCGACAGGCCCGCCGTCGGGTCGGCCGGATCGTGGTCGGCCGTGCGCGCCAGCAGCATGATCTTGCTCGCGCCCTGCGCCGCAGAGCACCAGATCTTACGCCCGTTCACCGTGTAGCGGTCGCCCTGCCGCACCGCGCGCGTCTTCAACCGCGTCGTGTCGAGACCGGTGTCCGGCTCGGTCACCGAAAAGCACATCCGGGTCCGCCCGGCGACGATGCCGGGCAACCAGCGCGCATGCTGCTCGGGCGTGCCGTTCCTGACGATCGTCTGCGGGCCGAAGACGTTCATGTGGATTGCCGAGGCCGCCGACATGCCGCCGGCGCGCGCCACCTCCAGCATCATCAGCGCCGCCTCGGTGACGCCGAGCCCCGCCCCGCCATGCGCCTCCGGCAGCGCGATGCCGAGCCAGCCGCCTGTCGCCATCGCCGCGACGAAGTCGTCCGGGAACCGCGCCTCGCGGTCGCAGGCCGCCCAGTAGTCGTCGCCGAACCGCCCGACCGTCGCCGCCAGACCGTCGATCAGGCTTTGCTGATCGTCGGAAAGCTCGAAGTCCATTGCCTGCGCTCCCTTTCGCGGCCACCCTGACAGCCACGGCGGCAGGGGTCCATCGAAAGGGCGATATGCAGCAGGCGGACGACTTCGTGGCCGACTCCGAGGCGCTGCACGGTCTGCTGATGCCGCTCGACGACGCGGCGTTTGCGACCGTGACGCAGTTCAAGGGCTGGACGATCGGGCAGGTCGTGCAGCACCTGCACTTCTTCAACACGATGGTCGACCTCGCACTGCTCGACCCGACCCGCTTCGCCGCCGACTATGCCGCCTTCGACGAGGCGCGGCGGATCGAGGGCGGCATGACCGGGATCACCGACCGGATGCTCGGCGGGCTGTCCGGGCAGCAACTCGTCGCCGCCTGGCGCGAGCGCTATCGCGAGATGGGACCGCGCTGGCGCGATGCGGACCCGAAGGCGCGCGTCCGCTGGGTCGGGCCGGACATGAGCGCCCGCTCGTCCATCACCGCGCGTCAGATGGAGACCTGGGCGCACGGGCAGGAGGTGGTCGACGCGCTGGGCATCGACCGCGAGAACCACGACCGCATCCGCAACATCGCGCATCTGGGGGTGCAGACCTACGGCTGGACGTTCTTGAACCGCGGCGAGACGGCGCCGGGGCCGATGCCCTATGTCAGGCTGACGGCGCCTTCCGGCGCGGTCTGGGAATGGGGCGAGCCATCCGAGGCCCTGGGGGAAGCCGAGCGGGTCGCCGGCCCGGCGGTCGACTTCGCCCAGGTGGTGACCCAGGTCCGGAACATCGCCGATGTCCGGCTGGACGTCACCGGGCCGAACGCGACCCGCTGGATGGCCATCGCCCAGTGCTTCGCCGGGCCGCCGGCAGACCCGCCGCCGCCGGGAACGCGCTTTCGCAGCTAGGCCGGCGGGACCGCCGATCCCCGGTGTCCGCGCGCCGGGGCGGGCGTGACGGGAACGTTGTCCAGCAGCCGGACATCTCCCAGCCAGGCCGCGCCGAGCAGGCGCGCCGGGACGTCGAGGCCGGCAAGCGGCTCCAGCGTTTCGGCCGCGCGCAGCTCCAGATACTCGACGTCGCGAAAGCCGCCGGCGAGCAGCGCCCGGCGCGCCGCGGCGAGCGCGCCAGCGACGTCGGCGCCGGCCTCGATCTCCGCCGCCGCGGCGAAGAGCGTCCGCGCCAGCAGAGGCGCGACCCGCCGCTCCGCCGGCGACAGCCTGACATTGCGCGACGACATGGCGAGCCCGTCCGCCTCGCGCACCGTCGGGCAGGCGACGATCTCGACCGGCATGTCGAGATCGCGCACGACGCGCCGCACGACCCGGACCTGCTGGAAATCCTTCTCGCCGAAATAGGCGAGGTCCGCCCCGGTCTGCAGCAGGAGCTTTGTCACGACCGTGGCGACGCCGTCGAAGTGGCCCGGCCGGAACGCCCCGCACAACCCCTCGCTGACGCCCCGGACCTGCACCGTCGTCGCGAAGCCTTCCGGATAGATCTGCGCCGGCCCCGGCGCGTAGACGAGATCCGGCGCGAGCGGCGCGAGGCTCGCCAGGTCGTCCTCCTCCCGGCCCGGATAGCTCGCGAGGTCCGCCTGGTTGTTGAACTGCATGGGGTTGACGAAGATCGTCACGACGACGCGGTCGCCGCCCGCGCGGGCGGCCCGGACGAGAGACAGATGCCCCTCGTGCAGCGCGCCCATGGTCGGCACCACGGCGATCCGCGCCTTCTCGTCGCGCCAGCGCACCGCCACGGCGCGGAGCTCGGGCAGCGTCCTGGCGACAGCAACCGTCACGGCGGCACCCGGCCAGCCGCGACGGGCGGGCCGGCGAACACATGCGCCTCGACGGAACGTCGCCGCGCGCACCCGTCATGCGCCCCGGCGGTGATCGCCCGCAAGGTCAGGCGGACCGGCGGCTGGCCGCCCGGCGTCGCCTTAGAAACCGGCGGCATCGGTCGCCGATCATCTCCTGTTACGTGCATGGCGGCGCTCTCCCATGCCGTTGGCGCTTTCGATCGCCTCGCCGAGAGGCCACAGCCTCTTAGGCCATAAGCATGGCGGCGGGAAGTGCTCCGGCCCGAGACGCGTCCCGCGCCAGCATCGTCCTGTCCGGCTGGCACGACACCGGCAACAGCGGCCGCCGAAAGCACGAAGCCGGCGCTGCAAGAGCCGGCGGGGCGTCCTTGCCACGCTTCCGGCGCCTGCGTATCAGGGCCGGGACGCCGCCGCCGGAGCTTTGCGATGCCGCTTTTCCTCGACCAGCGAGACCAGGGGTTCGAGGACGCTTTCCGCAGCCTGCTGACGCGGGCGCAGGGCACCGATGCGGCGGTCGACGCGACGGTGGCCGGCATCATCGCCGACGTGCGCGCGCGCGGCATCGACGCCGTGCTCGAGCTGACCGCGCGCTTCGACCGGCTGGAGCTGGCGGCCGCGACGGTCGCCTTCACCGACGCCGAGACGGCGGCGGCGATCGCCTCCGTGCCGGCGTCGGAGCGCGCGGCGCTGGAGCTCGCGGCCGTGCGTATCCGCGACTATCACGCCCGCCAGCTGCCGCAGGACGCGCGCTGGACGGATGCCGGGGGTGCGGTGCTCGGCTGGCGCTGGACGCCGGTCCGGTCGGCGGGGCTCTACGTGCCCGGCGGGCTCGCCAGCTATCCCTCGTCGGTTCTGATGAACGCCATCCCAGCCGGCGTCGCCGGCGTCGAGCGGCTGGTCGTCTGCGCGCCCACCCCGCGCGGCGCCGTGAACCCGCTGGTGCTGCTGGCGGCGCGCATGGCGGGGGTCGAGGCCGTCTACCGGATCGGCGGCGCGCAGGCGATCGCCGCCCTGGCCTTCGGCGCGGGGCCGATTGCGCCCGTCGACAAGATCGTCGGTCCCGGCAACGCCTGGGTCGCCGCCGCCAAGCGCCAGGTCTTCGGCACCGTCGGCATCGACATGATCGCCGGCCCCTCCGAGGTGCTGGTGATCGCCGACCGCGACAACGACCCGGACTGGATCGCTCTCGACCTGCTGGCGCAGGCCGAGCACGACGCCGATGCGCAGGCCATCCTGATCACCGACGACAAGTCCTTCGGCCAGGCCGTCGTGGCGGCGGTCGAGCGTCGGCTCGCCACGCTCGCCCGGTCAGCCATCGCCGGCGCCAGCTGGCGCGACCATGGCGCGGTCGTCGTCGTCGGCGACCTGGACGCCGCCGTCCCGCTCGCCGACCGGATCGCGCCCGAGCACCTGCAGATCTGCACCGTCGACCCGGACCGGATCGCCGCGCGGGTGCGGAACGCCGGCGCCATCTTTCTCGGGCCGGCGACGCCGGAGGCGATCGGCGACTATGTCGCCGGTCCCAGCCACGTGCTGCCGACGGCCGGCTCGGCCCGCTTCTCGTCCGGGCTCTCGGTGCTCGACTTCATGAAGCGCACATCGGTCGCCGGCATGTCGGCCGGTGCGCTCCACGCCATCGGGCCGGCGGCGCGGACGCTGGCCCGCTCCGAGGGGCTCGAGGCGCACGCGCTCTCGGTCGAGGCGCGGCTGGCCCGGTTGGAGCACCTGAATTGACCGGCTTCGCCGCCACCGACCGGCTTGCCCGGGTGCGCCTGATCGAGGATCGGCCGCGCCTGCGCACGCCCGAGATCCAGCAGGAGCTGGACGTCGCCATCTACGACCTGATCGAGGAGAACCAGTTCCGCCCGCTGCCGCGCGGCGACGGGCCGGTGCCCGCCGGGCCCTACGTGCTCGGCATGGGCATGGCCGAGCGGATGCTGCTGATGAACGTCCGCACCGAGGCGGACGAGGTGGCGGCCGAGCTGCACCTGTCGCTGTCGCCGTTGCGCGGCATCATCAAGGACTACTTCGCGATCTGCGAGAGCTATTTCGACGCCGTCAAGCGCCTGCCGCCGTCGCGCATCGAGGCGATCGACATGGGCCGGCGCGGCGTGCACGACGAGGGCGCGGCGATCCTGGTCGAGCGACTGTCGGGCAAGGTCGAGACCGACCCCGCGACGGCGCGGCGCCTCTTCACCGTGATCTGCGCGCTCCAGTTCCGTGGCTGAACAGCCCGCGCCGGGCACGCCCGCCGCCGCCTCGCCACCGACGGGCGGCGCGGCGGGCGGCGCGGCGGGCGGGGCGGCGCGGCCGCTGCCGGGCGCCGTGCTGTTCTGCTGCGACCACAACGCGGTGCGCTCGCCGATGGCCGAGGGCATCATGAAGTCGCTGCACGGCCGGCAGGTCTTCGTCCAGTCGGCCGGCGTCTTCAGCGAAATGGAGGTCGACGGCTTCATGGTCGCGGTCGCGGCCGAGATCGGCATCGACATCTCGCGCCACCGCGTGCGCAGCTTCGACGACATGCAAAGCTGGGGCGACGACATCCACGCCTATGACCGGATCATCGCGCTGAGCCCCGGCGCGCAGCGCCGGGCGCTCAATTCAACGGCCGACTACCACGTCGAGGTCAGCTACTGGCCGACGCTGGACCCGACGGGGCTGGGCGAACGGCGCGAGGAGCGGCTGGCCGCCTACCGGCAGAGCAGGGACCAGCTCCTCGCCCGCATCAGGCAGGAGTTCCCGCCCCCCGCGTAGCCAGCTTTGCGCAGCGCGTCGGCTCGCCGCGGGCCTTCTCTGCCTCCTCCATCGGCACGAGCCGGCGAAGCGCCCGCAGCACCGCATAGAAGTTCCCCTCGCCGAGCGCAGCGTGCGCCTCGTCGAGATGCTCGCCGGCGGCGAAGCCGGTCAGCCACGTGCGCAACCCGTCGAGGCCCGAGGTGAGTTTCCGCGTGGCCTCCGCCGGCTCGCACTCGCCGGCGACCGCAAGCTGGGCGAGATAGCAGACGCGCTTGACGGGCGTCGTTGCCTCGTCCGGCCGGAGGGCATCCCGCAGCCGCAGGATGCGCGCATCCGGGGTCTTGATGATCAAGCGCGTGTTCCGGTCGCCGTTCTGCATGACAACGCCATTGACGAGAATCTGCTCGTGAGCACGCAATTTAAGGATAAGGCCGGGCATTTCTGGTGTCCTTGCCTGGTCACATCTCATGCTGCGCGCGGAGTGTCCGGGCGAGCTGCCAAACCGCCGGCGCCCGTGGCGGTCCTCGGGGCGAACTGCCCGATCCCTCCGCCGCGCGCGCAATGGCTTCGTGGAGCATGAGAGCGCAGAAGGCTTAGCATGCCGTAAAGCGCCCCGCCGATCCGCGACAGCCGTTCGGTCCTGCGGCTTTCCACGCGTCCGGCAGCGATATCCGGCGCGACTATTCCGGGAAAAGCTCGACCAGCGCGTCGGCGTCCCAGCTGAGGCGCACCGGGTCCTCCCAGGTGACGGTCTCCTCGACGGCGCGGAAGCGATTCGTCCGCTGCACCTGGATCAGCCGGCCGCCGGCCAGGCGAACGTGGAAGATCGAGGTGTTGCCGAGATAGGCGATGTCCTCGATGCGGCCGTGCAGCCGGTTCGGCGCGCCGTCCGCGCCGCCGTTCCGGTTGCCGTCCCCCTCACCGTCTTGGCCGCCGTCTTGCCCGCCGTCTTGCCTGCCGTCTTGCCCGCCGTTCTCGGCGACATCCTCTGCGCCCGCGCGCTCGATCAGGATCTTCTCCGGCCGGATGGCCAGCTCGACCGCCGCGCCCTCCGCCGCTTCGGCGGCATGGCCGAGATCCGCCGAGCCGCCGGCGTCGAGCGCGATCCGCCCGGCGGCCCGATCCGACACATGCCCCTTCAGCACGTTCACGTCGCCGATGAACTCGGCGACATAGCGCGTCCGCGGCGCCTCGTAGACCTCGCGCGGCGGGCCGAGCTGCGCGATCCGTCCCTCCTGCATCACGGCCAGGCGCGTCGAGACGGTCATCGCCTCCTCCTGGTCGTGCGTGACGATCACGAAGGTCAGGCCCAGCGTCTCCTGGATGTTGACGAGCTCCAGCTGCGTCGCCTCGCGCAGCTTGCGATCGAGCGCCGCCAGCGGCTCGTCCAGCAGCACCAGCTTGGGCTTCTTGGCCAGCGCGCGGGCCAGCGCCACGCGTTGGCGCTGGCCGCCCGAGAGATGCTCGGGCTTGCGCCGCGCAAAGCGCTCGAGATGCGTCAGCGCCAGCATCTCGTCGACGCGCCGGCGGATCTCGGCGCGGGCCATGCCCTCCATCTGCAGGCCGAAGGCGATGTTCTTCTCGACCGTCATGTGCGGGAACAGCGCATAGGCCTGGAACATCATGTTCACCGGCCGCTCGAACGGCGCGATGCGCGTCAGGTCCTCGCCGTCCAGCAGGATCTGCCCTGCATCCGGCGTCTCGAACCCGGCCAGCATGCGCAGGATCGTCGTCTTGCCGCAGCCCGACGGGCCAAGCAGCGCGAAGAACTCGCCGCGATGGATGTCGAGCGAGACGCCGTCGACGGCCACCGTCTCGTCGAAGCGCTTGACGACGCCGACCAGCCGCAGGTGCGGAACGGCCTGCGGATCGAGCCACGGCGCCGACGCCCCCGGCCTCGGCGACGCCGCCGCTGACGGTTGGGCGACGGTCCCGTCCGCCGTCACGACCCCGTCTTGATCTTGGTCCAGAGCCGCGTGACCGTGCGCTGCTCCTTCGGGCCGTATGGCGAGGTGACGTAGAGGTGCTCGCGCGCCTCCTTGGACGGATAGATCGCCGGGTCGCCGATCACGTCCTCGTTCAGCAGCTCCTGCGCCGCCTCGTTGCCGTTGGCGTAGTAGACATAGTTAGACGCCTTGGCGATGACCTCGGGGTCCATCATGTAGTTGATGAAGGCCAGCGCGTTCTCCGGATGCGGCGCGTCCTTCGGGATGGCCAGCATGTCGAACCACATCAGCGCGCCCTCCTTCGGGATGGCGTAGGCGACGTCGACGCCGTTGCCGGCCTCGACGGCCCGGTCGCGCGCCTGCAGGATGTCGCCGGACCAGCCGACCACCAGGCAGGCATCGCCGTCGGCCAGCGCGTTGATATAGGCCGAGGAATTGAAGTCGGTGACGTAGGGGCGGATCTTCTCCAGCAGCGCGCCGGCCTGCTGGATCTTGTCCAGGTCCTTGCTGTCCGGGTCCTCGCCCAGATAGTTCAGCGCCGCCGGGATCATCTCGTCCGCCGCGTCCAGGATGTGCACGCCGCAATCGGTGAATTTCGAGATCCGGTCCGGCTCGAAGATCACCGACCAGCTGTCGATCGTGTCGGTGCCCAGCCGCTCCTGCACCGCATCGACGTTGTAGCCGATGCCGGTCGTTCCCCACATATAGTTGACGGCGTGCGCGTTGTCCGGATCGAACTTCTGCGTCCGCTCCATGATCATCGGCCACATGTTCTCGATGTTCGGCAGCTCGGCCTTGTCCAGCGGCTGGAAGACGCCGGCCTTGATCTGGCGCTGCAGGAAGGTGCCCGACGGCACGACGACGTCATAGCCGGAGTTGCCGGCCAGCATCTTGGTCTCGAGAATGTCGTTCGAGTCGAAGACGTCGTAGACGACCTTGATCCCCGTCTCCTTCTCGAAGTCGGCCAGGATGTCCTCGTCGATATAGTCCGACCAGTTGTAGACGTTGACGACCTTTTCCTCGGCCGTGCCGGTGCCGGGCGCGAGGGCAGCGGCGGTCAGAGCGACGGCCGCCAGGAAAATCGGGGCGGCCCCGGGTACTAGACGCGACATGCGATCCTCTCTGCTTTCGTGCCGCCAACGCCAGTGGCGCCGGCCTGGCTGTAGTCGCAGATACACTAGCTGTCCGGCGCGCGCGTGCAAAGGCTGATGCGGCACGGCTGTTGCCGGCGGCGCCGGGCGTCTCTACGCTCGCCCGAGCGGATCGGGGGATGAATGGCGCGCGGCAGCACTCTACGCATGGGCTGGGGCCGGCGCGCCACCATCCTGATCCCCTATCTCTGGCTCGTCTGCTTCTTTCTTGCGCCGTTCCTGATCGTCCTGAAGATCTCGATCTCGGAGCCGGCGATCGCCCTGCCGCCCTACACGCCCGTCTGGAACAGCCTCGGCGACGCCGTCGAGCATCTCTCCGACCCGCCGCTCGACAACTATGCCTTCGTCCGGCCGAGCGTCGGCTGCCTCAAGGGCACGCTGGTCGGGCAGGCCGTCGAGGCGGCCGTCGAGCTGCCGCCGCCGGAGACCGATTGCCTCTACACCGACTCCTATCTCATCAGCCTCGGCATCGCCGCCATCTCGACCCTGATCGCGCTCGCCATCGGCTATCCGATGGCCTACGGCATCGCGCGCGCGACGCCGGCCTGGCGCGGCATGCTGCTGATGCTGGTGATCCTGCCCTTCTGGACGTCGTTCCTGATCCGCGTCTACGCTTGGATCGGCATCCTCAAGCCGGAGGGATTGCTGAACGGCGTTCTGCTGTGGCTCGGCGTGATCGACCAGCCGCTGATCATCTACTTCACGCCGACGGCGGTCTATATCGGCATCGTCTACAGCTATCTGCCCTTCATGATCATGCCGCTCTATGCCAGCCTGGAGAAGCTGGACGCGACGCTGCTCGAGGCGGCGGCCGATCTCGGCGCCCGGCCCTCGACCGCGTTCTGGCGGATCACGCTGCCGATGTCGCTGCCCGGAATCGTCGCCGGGTGCTTCCTCGTCTTCATTCCGGCGGTCGGCGAGTTCGTCATCCCCGAGCTGCTCGGCGGCTCGTCCACCCAGACGATCGGGCGCACGCTCTGGGCCGAGTTCTTCCAGAACCGCGACTGGCCGCTGGCCTCGGCCGTCGCCGTGCTGCTGCTGCTGATCCTGGTCGTGCCGATCATGATCTTCCAGCGCTTCGCCAAGCGCGAGGGGGCGGGTTGATGCGCGGCGGCATCTTCGTCCGGTCGGCGATGGTCCTCGGCTTCGTCTTCCTCTATTTGCCGATCGTGCTGCTGGTGATCTACAGCTTCAACGATTCCAAGCTCGTCACCGTCTGGGGCGGCTGGACGACACGCTGGTATGCCCAGCTCTGGTCGAACCAGGGGCTGATGGACGCCGCCTGGAACTCGATCCTGGTGGCGCTCGGCTCGTCGACGATCGCCACGGTGCTGGGCGTGATGGCGGGCTTCTCGCTGGCCCGTGTGCCGCGCTTTCTCGGGCGGACGCTGTTCTCCGGCATGATCCTCGCGCCGCTGGTCATGCCCGAGATCATCACCGGCCTGTCGCTGCTGCTGACCTTCATCGCGGTCGACCTCGCGCGCGGGCTGATGACCATCATCATCGCGCATGCGACCTTCTCGATGTGCTATGTCGCCATCGTCGTGCAGGCGCGGCTCGCCGGCTTCGATACATCGGTCGAGGAGGCGGCGGCGGATCTCGGCGCCCGCCCGGCCGCCGTGTTCTGGCGCGTCACCCTGCCGCTGATCATGCCGGGGGTGCTCGCCGGCTGGCTGCTCAGCTTCACGCTGTCCTTCGACGATCTGGTGATCGCCAGCTTCGTCTCCGGCCCCGGCTCGACCACCCTGCCAATGGAGATCTTCTCGTCCGTGCGCCTCGGCGTCACGCCCGAGATCAACGCTGTCGCGACCATCCTGATCGGCCTGGTGGCCAGCGGCGCGCTGGTCTGGTCGCTGACCCTCAAGCGCGCCCTGGCCCGGCGCGGGCGCGCCGCAAACGGAGCCGCCTAGGGCGGGTCGCGACCGATCGGAACCGCCTCCTTGCCGAGCGCCTGCGCGCCGCCCTCAAGAACATCTGGTAATTTCAGCCGCTTACGGACTGTCCACGCGTGGACGGTCGATACTGCCCGTTCAAAGGCTGTTCCCGGTCGGCTCGCTCAGAGCACCGGCCCGAGGATCGCCAGCGCGTTGTGCAGGAGCCGGCGTCGCCAGCTCCACGCCGCCACCTCGTCGGCGGAAACCTCGCGGCAGTCGGCCAAATAGCTCTGCTGGCGGGCGCGCATCTCGGCCGTCGCCGCCCGGTCGTCCAGCAGGATGTTGTTCTCGTAGTTCAGGTCGAAGCTGCGCCGGTCCATGTTCGCCGAGCCGATCAGCGTGATCTCGCCGTCGAGCGTCAGCGACTTGGCGTGCAGCAGGCCGCCCGCGTACTCGTGGATCCGCACGCCGGCGTCCAGCAGCTCGGCGTAGTAGCTGCGGCTGGCCGCGCCGACGACGAACGAGTCGTTGCGCGCCGGGAAGATGATCGTGGTCTCGACGCCCCGCCTGCGCCGCGGCGCAGAGCGCCGCCTGCATCGACTCGTCGGGCACGTAGTAGGGCGTGGTGATGACCAGCTCGCGACGGGCGGCGTACATCAGCGTCTCGAACATCTCGGGCATCGCCGAGTGGCGCGACCGTCGGGCCGGTGCCGATCGACCTGGGCCGCGAAGCCCGGGCTCGCCGGCGCCAGCGGCTGCGCAGCAGGAGTCGCGCGATGTCCTCGTCGACATGCGCCATCCAGTCGCTGGCGAAGAGGTGCTGGTTCTGCCGCGCGATCGGCCCCTCGAAGCGCATCATCGCATCGACCCAGGGCGCGTATTTCGCCTTGACGCGGAACTCCGGGTCGGCGCAGTTCTGGCTGCCGCAGTAGGTGATGCGGTCGTCGATCACGACGATCTTGCGGTGGTTGCGCAGGTCGATCCGGCCGTTGAACGACGCGCAGCAGCGGGTTGCCGATCGGCAGCGCGCGCGCCAGCTGGACGCCGGCCGCCTCCATCGCCTGCCAGTGCTCGCGACTGGATCAGCGCGCGCGAGCCGAGATCGTCGGCCATCGCCCGGCAGGCGACGCCGCGCGCCGCCGCCCGCTTCAGCGCCTCGGCCATCTTGCGGCCGTTGTTGTCCGGCAGCCAGATGTAGAACAGCAGATGGACATGGCGCCGGGCGGCGTCGATGTCGCGACCATCGCGTCGATCGCCGCGTCGGAGTCCGCCATCAGCCTGGCCCGGTTGCCGCCGACCGGCTCGAAGCCGCTGATCGAGCGCCCGACCGCGAACAGCGGTCGATGCCGCTCGCTGATCGCCGGCCGGATGGCGGGGGTGTCGGAACCGGGCAGCGCCGCGAGGGAAGGACAGCTCGGCATCGACGCGCCGCAGGCGCCGGGCACGGGCGCGGCCGATATTCGTCTCTCCGAGGAGCAGGTAGGCGAGGATGCCCACGAAGGGCAGCGCCAGGATCACCACGATCCAGGCGATGCGCGCGGCAGGGTCCCGGTGCGGTCGCAGCAGGACGCGCACGATGAGCGCGGCCTCGACCGCGATGTGGAGAAGAAGCAGCATCCGCGTCCCCCAGTGCGGCGGCACCACGAACCGGCAACAGGCGCTCGTGCCGCACCCGGTCGAGGCAATGCCCGGCATTATCCGAATAAAGCGCGCCGGGCGAACGCCGCATCCCTGCCGTCCCGGCACCGACCGCCGGCCCCGACGGAGCGCCCGGCAGCCCTATGCCGCCTTCGCCGCCTCCTCGAACAGGATCGCGTGTCGCTCGGCCAGCGCCAGCGGGTCGTCCGAATAGCCGCCCCCGAGCACGCCGACCAGCGGCACGCCGCGCCCGCGCACGGCGGCGATCACCGTCGCGTCGCGTGCCCGGATGCCGGCATCGGTCAGCGCCAGCCGGCCCAGCCGGTCGGCCCCGTGCACGTCGACGCCGGCATTGTAGAAGACCAGCGCCGGCCGCGCCGCCGTCCAGCGCCTGCGGCCAGCCCGCTGCGCAGCGCCGCCAGATAGGTCGCGTCGCCGGCGCGGTCGGGCAGCCCGATATCGATGTCCGAGCGTGCCTTGCGGGCCGGAAAGTTCTTCTCGGCGTGGATCGAGAAGGTGAAGACGCGGGGGTCGCCTCGAAGATGCGCGCCGTGCCGTCGCCCTGGTGCACGTCGGCGTCGACCACCAGCACCGGCCCTGCCAGGCCCTGCGCCAGGATGTTGCGCACCGCCACGGCGACGTCGTTGAAGACGCAATAGCCCGCGCCATAGTCCGGCCCGGCATGGTGCGAGCCGCCGGCCGCGTTGCAGGCCAGCCCGTGCTCCAGCGCCAGCCAGCCCGCCAGCGCGTGCCCGCCGCCGAGAGCCGCACGCGCCGCAGCACGGCCTCGGTCTCCGGCAGTCCGATGCGCCGCACCTCGTCCGCGCGCCAGCGCGCCGGCGAACACCCGCTCGACATAGGCCGGATCGTGCGCCAGCGCGATCTGCGCCGCGCCCGCCGGCCCGGGCGACAGGCCCATCCCCGCGCCCAGCAGCCCGCGCCGCGCCAGTGCCTCGCGCAGATAGCCGTACTTCGACATCGGGAAACCGGTGCCCGGGGCGCAGCGGCGCGATGTAGTCCGGGTGGTGCACGATCGGCAGCATCGCCGAGAGATGCGCACCCGGCGGCGCCGGTCAAGGACCAGCCCGAGCAACGCCAGCTCGCCACGATCTCCGCCGCCCCGGTCTGCGTCAGACGCCCTCGCTCGTGCCTGTCCAGCAGCTCCTCGAACCGCATCACGCGGATCTCCTCCAGCACCCGTCCAGCCCATCCTCGCCCCTCCACGACCTCGCGGAGGAATTCAGAAACTGAATACTTCGCGCGGTTCCTGAACCGGACAGATCACTCGCTATCTACAGCGGTTCTCAATCGGTCTGGCCAAGATGCGCGCAGAGTGGCAGGATGCAAAAAAGAGCAGTCGCGACGCAACCCGACAGGCAGCGGGTGCGTCGAACCAGCAGCGTGACGGCGCGGCTCGCGCCGGGGAGGTGCTCGTGCCCGTGGAAACCGCGAGTTGGCAGGACATGCCTGAACGCGCGCCTCACGCGCCATCCGATGTCACGCCTGCCGATGTCACGGTTGCCGATTCCGCTTCGGCCGATCGCGCATCGTCCGCCTGCCATCCCGAAGAGCTGGTGCTCGACATGTCGAGCGAGGCGATCCGGCTGATTGCCCGGTTTGCCTCCGGCGTCCGGGAAGAAATCGGCGCAGTGCCGCTTGCGGCCGGCGACTTCCGGTCCGGCATTGACGCGCTCCGGCGACAGGCCGAGGCCTGCGGCGCGGTGCCGCTGGCGCTGTGGCTGCCGCCGGACCAGATCCTGGCCCGCCGATACGTTCTGATGCGTGGCAGCCGGGACAGAGCGGTCGCGCTGCGCCGCCTGGCCGAGGATACCGGGCGCCGTGCCTCCGAGCTGACCATCGCGCTCTCGCCCGCGGGGGACGGCGAGCTCGTCATCGTGCTCGGCGCCTCCAGGCGCACGGTCGCGGAGGCGCTGGACTATGCCCGGCGCTGGGGCTTCCGGCCGACCCGCGTCTCGACAGAGGCCGAGGCCCTTCGCTTCGGCGCCGCCGGGCCCGACTTCGAGCTGCCGGTCCCGGCCGCCCGCCCGGACGGCCTCCGCGCGCGGCAGGCCCTGGCGGCCGCGGTCGCGATGCTCGCAATCGGCCTCGGCGGCTGGGGCGCCTACAGCCTGCTGCCGGCGGCGGAGCCGGACCCGGTCGTCCTGGCTTCCGCGTCGGAGGTCGTGACGCGGCCGGCGGAGGACGACGCCAACGTTCCGGAGCGGTCGCCCAGCCCGGTGGGCCGCACCCATGCATCGCCGCTCGAGGCGACGAGGCCAGTGCCGGGGCCAGTGCCGGGGCGAGTGCCGGGGCGAGTGCCGGTGCCGGTGCCGGCGCAGCTTCCGGAGACGCTGCCTCTCAGGACCGGCTATCCGCTCGATGGCAACGCGCCAGCCGGCGCAATCCTGCCGGCAGGCCTCGCCCCGGCTGCTCCGGACGCCGCGCTCGAACTCGCCCTCGGATCGGAGGCGCCGGAACGCCGCGACCCGGCTCTGCCGCAGGCTGCTGGGTCCGAATCAGCCCCCGATCCGGCGGCCGAGGTCGCCAGCCTGCGGGCCGGCATCGATCGCGTCCGGGCAGAGCACCGCGGCGACGACGCCCGGGACGAGGCTCGGGACGAGGCTCGGGACGCGGCCGAGCCGGAGAATGGCGCGCTGGCGGCGGCAGACAACGCGACCGAGCCCGGTGACGGAGATCTCGTCCTGGCGGCGACAGACGGTCCGCCCATCCCGGTTCCGCGCCCCGGCCGGGCCGCGCAGTCCGGAGCCCCCGGGGACGATGCGGCCAGTACGGCCGATGAGGCTGCGTCAGGGGAGGTGGCGGTCGACGAGGTCGCGCTGGCTGACGCGGGGCAGGAGGATGCCGGGCAGGAGGATATCGGGCAGGAGGATATCGTCGAGGCCGAGGGCTCGGACGTGCTCCCTCGGCCACTGGACCTGAGCGAGTTCGCCTCTGGCTGCGGTGCGGGCGCCGCGGCCGCCGGTCGAGCCTGATCGGTCGAAGCGGCTCGAGCGCGTCGCGGCGCACCACGCCGGCGCCGCGCCGCCGCGCGTCGGCAAAGCCGCAGACCAGCAGGGCCTCTCGCTCGACGCGACCAGCCTGATCGGCGTCATCGACGCGAGCTCGGGCCGCGAGGCGCTGCTGCGCATGCCGTCGGGAGATTTCGCCAAGTCGCGCGCGGCGACGACGTGGCGGGCTGGCGGGTCAACATGATCGGGCAGGACGCCATGCGCCTGACACGCAGCGGCGAGAGCCGGACGCTGCTGCTCGTGACGCGCTGAGGCTGCCGGCTCAGGCGGGCTGCTCGCTTCGCCAGCGCTCCCAGGCCTCGGGGGTGTCGAGATCGGTTTCGGCAGCGCGGCCGGCCAGGGTCACGTCGACGACGAACTCCGGAGTGCTCGGCCAGGATGGCGCGCGCCCCGCGGTCGCCCTCGAGACCCGCGCAGCGCCTCGAAGAAGCGCCGGCCGAACAGCACCGGGTGCCCGCCGGTCCCGCCGTCGGCGCTGACGGCGCGCACGATGGCGCGGCCCTCGTCCGGGTCGAAGGCGGCGATCAGCCGGTCGACATCCGGCCGCCGGTGATCTCCGGCATGTCGCCCAGCAGGATGACGGCGGCGTCCACCTCCGGGCCGAGCGCCGCGACCCCGCGGCGATCGACGTCCCCATGCCCTCGGCGGCGCGCGGGTTCGGCACGACCCGCGCGGCGCGCGCCCTCCAGCGCCGCCCGGCGCGCCGGGTCGTCCGGCGGCAGCACGCAGACGACCTCGTCGACCGCGCTGGCGCCGAGCCGCGCCGACCAGCGTGCGCAGCAGCGGCGCGCCGTCGACCGGCTCGAGCAGCTTGTCGCGCCCGCCCATCCGCCGCGCCGATCCCGCCGCCAGCAGCACGGCCGCGACCGCCGGGCGCTGCGGCGCGGTCGCGCCGCCGCCGCGCGGCTCGGGCCGGGACGGGATCTCCTTCAGCAAGCCCGCCGACGCCCATCGCCGCGATGTCCTCCGAGCTGACATCGAGCCCGCAGGCCAGCCGCTCGATCACCCAGTCCGCGCCGTTCAGCTTGGGCGAGCGGGCGCAGCCCGGCAGGCCGATCACCGGCCGCCCGCCGAGCTCGCCGAGGAACAGCAGGTTGCCCGGATCGACCGGCATGCCGAAGCGCGTCAGCCGGCCGCCGGCCGCGACCAGCGCCGCCGGGCCGACATCGCCGCGATCGGAGGTCGCCGAGCCGGTCAGGATCAGCGTCAGGTCCGCCTCGCGCCGCGCCGCCTCGGCCAGCGACCGCCCGGCCAGGCGCTGCCGGCCTCGTGGTCGACCACCGTCTCGGCGATCATCGTCGATCCCGAGCGCGCGAAGCCGCGTCCGCACCGCCTCGGCCCCCTTCTCGAGCACCGCCTGCTTCATGCCCGGGCGTGCGCGTCAGGATCAGATGCGCCGATCGGCGCGGCGAGCGGGTGCACGGCATCACCGCCCGGACGCGCGCCGGTCGCGCAGCAGCGCCTCGGCGCGCTCGACCGCCGGCGCCCGCGACGCCATAGGGGATGATCTTGACGGTGCCGAGCATCTGGCGCGCGCGCGACGCGCTCGTTGTCCGGCAGCGTCGCCAGCGTGATCGCCTCGTCGATGCGCGTTGAGCTCGCGCGACCGCCGCCGGCATCGACCCGCAGGATGCCGGGCGCCTCGGCGATAGAGGTTGGCGCGGCCCGTGAAGGGCGCCGAGACGGCTCAGCGCCGCGCCGCCGGATCGGGCGCCAGCGCGCGCGGCGATCCGGCGCCGCCGCCTCGTCCTCGGGCACGTCGCCGGGCTCGAGCCGCGCCACCGTGACGGTCGCCGATCCCGGCCTCGCGCCAGCGCCGCGACATCGGCGGCCGGACAGCGTCCGCCCCTTCTTCAGCCGCCCTTCCGGCAGGCCGACCGAGTGCGCGAGGATCGCGCCCTCGGCCTCGGCCATGCCGGGACCGGCCCGAACCTCATCGGCTCACGCCTCGCGCGGCCTCGCCCACGGCCTGCGCCCGGGCGGCTCGCCGGCCGGCGCAGCCGCTCGGTCATCTCGGCCAGGATCGCGATGGCGATCTCGGCCGGCGAGCGCGCGCCGATGTCGAGGCCGATCGGGCGCGTCGATGCGGGCGATCTCGTCCTCGCGACAGCCCCGCCTCCTGCAGCCGCTCGACGCGCTTGGCATGGGTCCGCGTCGAGCCGAGCGCGCCGATGTAGAAGACGGGCGCGCGCAGCGCCGCCAGCAGCGCCGGGTCGTCGAGCTTGGGGTCGTGGGTCAGCGTCACGACCGCCGTGCGGGGGTCGAGCCCGTGCGCCGCCAGCGCCGCGTCCGGCCAGTCGTGCACCAGCTGCTGCGCCGGGAAACCGCGCCTCGCTGGCGAAGGCCTCGCGCGGGTCGATCAGCGTCACGTCATAGCCCGTCAGCCGCGCCATCTCGGCCAGCGGCTGGGCGATGTGCACCGCGCCGACGACGGCCAGCCGCAGCGGCGGGTTGTGGACGCCAGAGGAACCGCGCCGTCGCCGTCCTCGCGCGAAGCCGGAGCGGTCGGCGTCGAAGCGCCTGCGGCAGGTCGGCGTAGCCGAGCACCCGCGCGCGACCAGTCGCGCCGTGTCGGTCTCGACCGCCAGCGCCTCGCGCGCGGCGCGCGCCGCGACCAGCCCGCTCGAGCAGCTCGGCGTCGGGCCCCTGCCCGCTGCCCGACCGGCTCGACCATCACGCGGATGCGGCCGCCGCAGGCCAGCCCGACCGCGAAGGCGTCGTCGTCGCTGACGCCGAATTCGAGGATCCGGCAGCGGCCGTCGTCCAGCGCCTCCAGCGCCTCGGCGACGACCGCGCCCTCGACGCAGCCGCCGGAGACCGAGCCCATGATCTCGGCCTCGCCCGAGACCGCCAGCTGCGAGCCGACGGGCCGCGGCGCCGAGCCCCAGGTCTCGACCACCGTCGCCAGCACGGCGCCCTTGCCCTGCCGGTGCCACTCCAGCGCGATCTCGGGGATGCGGTCGTGTTCGGCGATCATATCGGCCTCCTCCGCTCTTGGCGCATAGGTAAGCTGGACCGCCCGCGGAATCTAGGCCGCCGACACGAGAGCGGCCTGCAGCGGCAGGTATCGGCCCCATGCCGCGCGTCCACGCGTGGACGGGCCGTAAAGCCATGAAGTAACACAGCATTCTCTCAGGTGCCGTGTCTGCGGCAAGGCAGGGAAGGCGACTTCAGTCGCTCATATGTCGCTTCAGGCCGCGCTCAGGCTCCGCATCAGCCGCGGCTTCTCGCCCTGTCCGTCGGCGCGCGCAGATCGTCCGGCCAGCGCCTCCAGGCTGGCGATGTTGTGCGCCGGCGCGGAAGCTGTCGACATGCGGCAGCAGCGCCCGGACGCCCTGCGCCCGCGCCTCGAAGCCCTCCCAGCGCAGCAGCGGGTTCAGCCAGATCAGCCGCCGGCAGCGAAGGTGCAGCCGCTCGGCCTCGCGCGCCAGCCGGTCGGGGTCGTCGCGGTCGAGCCCGTCGGTGATCAGCAGCACGACCGCGCCCTGCCCCAGCACGCGGCGCGACCAGTCGCGGTTGAACCGCTCGAGGCAGTCGCCGATGCGCGTGCCGCCCTCCCAGTCCTGCGCCTCGCGCCCGGCGCGCGCCAGCGCCTCGTCGACGTCGCGCTGGCGCAGGTGGCGGGTGATGTTGGTCAGCCGCGTCGCCGAAGGTGAAGACGTGCACCTTGCGCCCAGCCCGCGCCCTTGGCGTTCGCCGCGGCGTGCAGGAAATGCAGCAGCATCCGGCTGTAGGCCGCCATCGAGCCCGAGATGTCGCAGAGCGCCACGAGCGCCGGCCAGCGCTCGCGCCGCTCGCGCCGGGCGAGCACCGGCACCGCCGCCGCTGCGCATGGCCGCGCGCATGGTGCGCCGCCAGTCGGCCAGCGCGCCCGCGCGCGGCGGCCCGCGTCCGGCGCGACAGCGAACGGCCGCACCGGCAGCACCAGCCGCGGCGATGGCGCGCCTGGCCTCGGCCACCTCGGCGGCCGTCATCTGCTCGAAGTCGCGCGCGCGCAGCCGCTCCTGCGCCGAGAAGGTCAGCCGGGCGTCGATCTCGATCTCGTCCGGCTCCGCTCGCGCGCCTGCGGGGGCGGGCCGCTCGGCGCCCGCGGTCAGCGCCTCGGCGGCGCGCTGCTCGCCCGCGCGCTTCGGCGCGCTCGTCGCGCGGCGCGCGCATCTCGGGCAGCAGCATGCCCATCATCTTCTCCAGGATCTGCGGGTCGCGCCAGAACATGCTGGAAGCACTGGTCGAAGACCGGCCCGGTGCTCGGGCCGCGACAGGAAGCAGGCCGCCAGCGTGTGGTAGAAATCCTCGCCGGTGCTCGAAGCCGCCGCCGCCACCGCGCGCACCGCATCGACCACCCGCCCCGGCCCGACCGGCAGCCCGGCCGCGCGCAGGGCCCGCGCGAAATGCAGGATGTTCTCGGCCAGCCGGCCGTGCTCGGGCGACGGCGATCCTCGGCCATCAAGCGCGCGCCCTGCATGCCGCCATGCCTGCTCTGCACCTCGTCGAGCATGCGCTTGGCCTCCGAGCCCTGGAAGCGCGCGATGTCGTCCTGGTATTTCAGCAGCGCGCCCAGCGTGTCGGCGATCGACCTGCGGGCTCAGCGCCAGCGCGTCGAGCGCGACCAGGCACTTGGCCCAGTCGATCGTCTCGGCGACGCCCGGCCGCTTGAACAGGTCCTCGCCGCGCAGCCGCTGGACGAAGGCGACCACCTCCTCCGAGAGCTGGCGCGACGCCTCGGGCGCGCGCGCCGTCGCAGGATCGCCAGCTCGCGCTCGGCATCCGGATAGTCGACCCAGTGGTAGAGGCAGCGCCGCTTCAGCGCGTCGTGCACCTCGCGCGTGCGGTTCGAGGTGAGGACGACGATCGGCGGGTGCTCGGCCTTGACCGTGCCGAGCTCGGGGATCGTCACCTGGAAGTCGCTACAGCGCCTCGAGCAGGAAGGCCTCGAACGGCTCGTCGGTGCGGTCGATCTCGTCGATCAGCAGGACCGGCGGGCCGCTCGGCATGCGGCTCCATCGCCTCGAGCAGCGGCCGGCGCGTCAGGAACCGCTCGGAGAAGAGCTCGGACTGCAGCGTCTGGCGGTCGCGGTCGCCGGCCGCCTCGGCCAGCGCGGATCTCGATCATCTGCGCCGGATAGTTCCACTCGTAGACCGCCGAGGACGCGTCCAGCCCCTCATAGCACTGCAGCCGGATCAGCCGCCGGCCCAGCGCCGCCGCCAGCGCCTTGGCGATCTCGGTCTTGCCGACCCCGCCTCGCCTTCGAGGAACAGCGGCCGGCCGAGCTTCAGCGCCAGGAACACGACCGTCGCGAGCGCCCGGCCGCAGACATAGCCGCTCGCGCGACAGCAGCTCCTGCGTCGCGTCGATGGATTTCGGCAGTTCGGTCATCGTCGTCTCGCCTCGGCGCCCGCCTGCCTCCGGACCTAGCGGCATGCCGGCCCGCGTTCAATGCGGCATCGTCACGCCGTCACCCGGGTGCGGCGAGCGCACGCTATTCTGCGGCCTGCCCGACGAGGCGCCGCCGTCGGCCTGCCCTCGAACTGCAACTCGCGCTGGCGCGGCCACCAGTCGGGGTGGTTCTCGCGGATCCATGCGAGCGTCTTCTCGCGCAGCCGGCAGTGCATGTTCCAGGCGGTGCTCGCATCCTTGGCGGTAGCAATAGAACTGGATCTGGACGCCGTTGTGGTCCTGGCCCAGCACCAGCACCTTCAGCATCTCGTTCGTCCATCACGTCCTCGTCGGCGCGCGCGATCTCCAGATATGCCTGGCGCAGCGCCTCGATATCGGCGCGCGGGTCAAGCGTCAGCAGGAAGACGCGCGTCATCTTCTTGTCGACGACCGACCAGTTCTCGAAGGGCTTGGAGACGAAGTACTGCACGGGCACCATCAGCCGCCGGTCGTCCCAGGTGCGCAGGCGCACGAAGGTATAGAAGATCGCCTCGACATAGGCCCAGTTGCCCTCGTACTCGACGGCATCACCGATACGGATCGGCTGGGTCAGGGCGATCTGCAGGCTGGCGATGATGTTGCCGAGCACCGGCTGCGCCGCGACACCGAGGATCACCGTCAGCACGCCGGCCGAGGCGAGCAGCGAAAGCCCGAGCGACCCGAAGAGGTCGAGCTGCGTCAGCACGAAGCCGAGTCCCGCCAGGAAGGCCAGCAGCAGCACGATGCGGCGCACAGCGTAGATCGAGGTGTAGGTCTGCCGCTGATGCTGGTTCAGCTCCTTGCCAGCGTCGCCGACGACCTGCTCGGTAACGGCGTCGAGCAAAGCGTCCACCGCGCGCAGCAGTGCCAGCGTGACGGCGAGCACCATCACGGCGACCAGGACGGGCGTCAGAATGGCGGTGACCGGGGCCGAGAAGGTGACGAGCGTCTCGGTCGCGTAGTTCAGCAGGCCGGCGGTCACCATCAGCGCCAGCGGCGTGCACGCGGCATTGCAGGCACGCCCCGCCCGTTTCCAGGGCGACAGCCGGACCACCGTGCGCAGCAGCAGCTTGAGCAGAAGGAACGCCGCCACAGCCGCCAGGACAAGGACCGGCAGCGCGACGAATTCCCAGCGCTGCAGCGACAGCCAGCTCTGGCGCTGCCAGGCGGCCGGCAGCGCGTCTGCCAGCCAGCCGGGACCATAGATCGCATAGAGCGCGTCGATGTTGTCGACCGACTGGCGCGAGAACACCCAGACGGGTGGGTGGTCAGCCGGCTTTACGCGATTGAGCCTCAGCGGCACCCAGTGGTCGTCGACGTCCAGGCGGTCGACAAGCAGGCTGCGCCGCATCTGCCCGGCCAACGGATCCTTGCCGGCGGTGTCCAGCAGGGCGTCCGGCCGGTCCGGCAGCGCATCCCAGTCGATCCAGACGTGGTTCTCGAGGATGACGCCCAGCTTCCGGGCAAGCTCGGGGCCCCTCGTCGCCTGCACCGCGACCGGGACGCGCGAAAGGTCGAGAGCGTGCGCGGCGTCGTTCAGCCGGTCGGTGCGGATCGCCGCGAGGAAGCTCTCCATCGTGCCCATCGGCGTCGCGCGGTCGAAGAGATCGGGCGCCGGCGGCAGCCCGGCGTTCAGCTGGTCGACGGCGAACCAGGCCTCGGGCGGCCCTGCCGGGTCGCCGCCCGAGGAAGCCGAGCCCGATGCCGCCTGCGCGCCGGCGGTCGTCGCCCCGCCCAGCAGGCCGAGCAGAAGGAACATCGTCCGGATCAGCTTGCTGCCGGCCATAACGATCGGTGAACGCGCGAGGACGCGAACGGTGCCCGGCCTCGCCGATCTGCGCGAAATCCGGTCAGCGCCGTCGTTCAGAGCAGAACAACGGAGGCGAGGCCGAGAAAGGCGAAAAAGCCGACGATGTCCGTGACGGTGGTGACGAACGGGCCCGAGGCGAGCGCCGGGTCGGCGCCGACGCGGTCGAGCACCATCGGGATGAGGATGCCGGCCAGCCCCGCCGCCAGCATGTTGACGATCATGGCGGCGCCGATCACGCCGGCCAGCAGCGGGTCGCCGAACCAGAGATAGGCGATGACGCTCATGACGACCGCGAAGGCAAGCCCGTTGGCCAGTCCGACCGCTGCCTCGCGCCCGACGACCCGCACGGCGTTGCTGCGCGTCAGGTTGCGGGTGGCCAGCGCCCTGACGGCGACGGTCAGCGTCTGGGTGCCGCCATTGCCGCCCATCGAGGCGACGATCGGCATCAGGACGGCCAGCGCCACCAGCGCCGCGATCTGGTCCTCGAAGAGCCCGATGACCAGCGAGGCGGCAATGGCCGTGATCAGGTTGATCCCCAGCCAGGGAAGCCGGCGCCTGCAGATCTCCCAGACATCGTCCGAGATCTCCTCGTCGCCGACGCCGCCCAGCCGCAGAATGTCCTCGGAACTCTCCTCCTGCATCACCTCGACGGCGTCGTCGATCGTGATGACGCCGATCAGCCGGCCATCCTCGTCGACGACCGGCGCCGACACCAGGTGATACTGGTTGAAGACATAGGCCACGTCCTCCTGCGCGTCGAGGACGCCGACGGTACGGAAATCCTCCTCCATCAGCGAGCCGAGCGTCACCGGGCGGCGCGACGCCATGATCTTCGAGAGCGGGATCATGCCGATTGGCTTCATCGCCGGATCGACGGCGATCACGTCGTAGAACTGCTCGGGCAGGTCCGCGGCGGCGCGCATCCAGTCGATCATCTGGCCGACGGTCCAGAAGGGTGGCGCCTTGACCAGCTCGCGCTGCATCAGCCGGCCAGCCGAGTACTCGGGATAGGTCAGCGACTGCGCGACGGCCAGCCGCTCGGCCGGGTCGAGCGCGTTCAGGACATGGCGGCGCTCGTCCTCGTCGAGGTCCTCGACGAGATAGACGACGTCGTCCGTCTCCAGTTCGCGCGCCGCTTCCGCGACCTGGGCCGGCTCGAGGATGCGCAGGACGTCGTCGCGCACGCCCTCTTCCAGCTCGGCCAGCACCTCGGGGTCGATGTCCGACCAGGCGAGGTCGATCAGGGCGCGGCGGTCCTCGGCGTCGATCTGCTCGAGTAGGTCGGCGACGTCGGCGACGTGCAGATCCTCGATCAGCGCCACCACGGCCGCCCGGTCGCCGGCGCGTACGGCGTCGCGGACGGCGACGACGACGTCCGGGTCCAGGCCGTACTCGTCCTCGCGCTCCTGGGGGCGTTCCGGGGGGCGTTCCGGGGGACGCTCCGAAGTGCGCTCCGAAGTGCGCTCCGAAGTGCGCTCCGGGGGCTCTCCTGGCGCTCGGCTTCGTTGGTCGGGTCGGACATCGCCCCTCGCTGATCGATCGCCTGCTGATAGCGTGACGGCGGGGTGATGCCTATCGGGGCGTCATGCCTGAACCGATCTTTCGGGTGGGGCGGAAGGCGTTGCGGCCGTCACCGCGCCTGCCGCTCGGCGCGGCCGGGCAAGTGCCCGGAACCACAACCGGGCTCAGGGACGCAGCGCCCGGCTCAGGGCGGATTCTATCTCGTCTGCCAGCGCCACCCGCTCCTCGGGCGCCAGAAATGCGCCGAGCTCGATCTCGCGACCGCCGCCGGCGAGCGTCAGATAGTCCTCGACCTTGGCATCCTTGTGCAGGCGCAGCCGGACGCGCATCGGCTCGGCCTGCCAGCGCAGGCGCCGCCCGTCCGGCTCGCACCGCTCGACCCGAACCTCGTCGCGCCACAGCGTCAGCCTCTCGACGATGCAGAGATGCCGGCCGTTGCGGCGGATGGCGAGCCACAGCGCGCCATAGGCCAGCGCCAGAAACGGAGCCAGTCCCCAGAAGGCCGGCGTACCGACCAGCCCGGCCAGCGGCAGCGCGAACCCCGCGGCTGCGGTGCCCATCGCCATGCCGTGGCCTCGGCGCGTCAGGGACCGATTCGGCCAGAGCGTCACGTCGTAGACCGGCCGGTCCAGCCGCTCGCGCCAGACCGGCCCGACGGCCACGGCCGGGGCACCCCCGGCCAGTGCGTTCGCCGCCACTCGCGTCGCCTCAGTGATGCGCGGGCTGCCGCTTGTCCCAGACCTCGGCAGTCGGCAGGACCTCGAAGGTGTGCGCCGGCGGCGGGTTCGGCAGGCTCCACTCCAGCGTGCCGTAGGGATCGTCCCAATAGTTCGGGTTCGTGATGCGCTGGCCGCGCAGGACGGTGTAGATCATCAGGCCGATGAAGAAGGCAAAGCTTGCACCGCTGATGAAGGCACCGATCGACGACCACCAGTGCCAGTACTCGAAGGCCTGCGGATAGTCGACATAGCGCCGCGGCATGCCCTGCCGACCGAGGAAGTGCTGCGGGAAGAAGGTCAGGTTGGCGCCGAGGAACAGCGTCCAGAACTGGATCTTGCCCAGCATTTCGGGGTACTGCCGGCCCGAGATCTTGCCGATCCAGTAGTAGCAGCCGGCAAGAATAGCGAAGGCTGCGCCGAGGCTCATCACATAGTGGAAGTGCGCCACGACGTAGTAGGTGTCGTGATAGGCGCGATCAACGCCGGCCTGGCTCAGCACGATGCCGGTAACGCCGCCGAAGGTGAACAGGAAGATGAAGCCGATGGCGTAGAGCATCGGCGTGCGGAACTCGACCGAGCCGCCCCACATGGTGGCGATCCACGAAAACACCTTGATGCCCGTCGGCACCGCAATCGTCAGCGTCGCCAGCATGAAGTAGGCTTGGCTGTTCAGCGACATGCCGACCGTGAACATGTGGTGCGCCCAGACGACGAAGCCGAGCGCCGAGATGATCAGCATGGCGGCGACCATCGCCGCATAGCCGAAGACCGGCTTGCGGCTGAAGGTCGAGACGATATGGCTGACGATGCCGAAGCCCGGCACGATCAGCATGTAGACCTCGGGGTGCCCGAAGAACCAGAAGATGTGCTGGTAGAGCAGCGGGTCGCCGCCGCCCGACGGCTGGAAGAACGAGGTGCCGAAGTTCCGGTCGGTCAGCAGCATGGTGATGGCGCCGGCCAGCACCGGCAGCGACAGCAGGATCATCCAGGCGGTCGCGAAGATCGACCACGGGAACAGCGGCACCTTCATCAGCCCCATGCCCGGCGCGCGCATGTTGAGGAAGGTCGTGATCATGTTGATCGCGCCGAGGATGGACGACGCGCCCGACAGGTGCAGCGCGAAGATGGCGAAGTCGGTCGCCATGCCCTCCTCGCTGGTCGACAGCGGCGGATAGAGCACCCATGCGACGCCCGAGCCGAACTCTCCGTTGCCGCCCGGCGTGACGATCGACAGGATCGCCATGATGCAACCGGCGGCATAGAGCCAGTAGCTGAGATTGTTCATGCGGGGGAACGCCATGTCCGGCGCGCCGATCTGCAGCGGCATGAAGAAGTTGCCGAAGCCGCCGAACATCGCCGGGATGATGACGAAGAACATCATCAGGATGCCGTGGCCCGTCACCAGCACGTTCCAGGTGTGGCCATTGTCCATCCACTCGACGCCCGTGTGCATCAACTCGAGGCGCATGTAGATCGAGATCGCGACGGCGATGGTGCCCATCGTCGCCGCCGTGAGGAGGTAGAGGACGCCGATGTCCTTGTGGTTCGTCGAGCAGAACCAGCGGGTGAAGAACCCCGGCTTGTGGTCGTCATGGGCGTGGACGGCTGCGTCAGCCATGGATCGCTCCTCGCAGAGATCGGCCGCGCGTGGCCGCGTTCGATGATCGATTTAGCCCGGCAGGCACCTGCCGGCAACCGTCAGACTTGCCGCAGCAGCGGGCGGATTTCCAAGCCGGCGCCGGACATAGAGGCAGCATCGTTCGACCGCGGCGGATCCGGCAGCGATGCGTCACCGCGAGCCGCCATTGGACGGGAAGAACGCGGCGAAGCGGCGCTGCAGCGCCAGGTCGAGATCGGCGAGCGTCACGGGCAGGCCGAGGTCGACCAGGCTGGTAACGCCATGGCCGGAGATGCCGCAGGGCACGATGCCGGCATAGTGCTGAAGGTCCGGGTCGACATTGACCGAGACGCCGTGGAAGGTGACCCAGCGGCGTACCCGCACGCCGATCGCGGCGATCTTGTCCTCGGCGGGACCGGCCGGACAGGCGGGCCCGGGCGTCTTGTCCGGCCGTGTAACCCAGACGCCGACGCGGCCGTCGCGCCGCTCGCCCCTCACCTGGAAGTCGCCGAGGCTGGCGATCACCCAGCCCTCGAGCGCGTGCACGAAGCGGCGCAAGTCGCGGCCGCGCGCCTCTAGGTCGAGCATGACATAGGCGACGCGCTGGCCGGGACCGTGATAGGTATAGCGCCCGCCGCGCCGGGCCGGATACACGGGGAAGCGGCGCGCATCGACCAGCTCCTCCGGGCGCGCGCTGGTGCCGGCGGTATAGAGCGGCGGATGCTCGAGCAGCCAGACGCATTCCGCGGCGCGGCCCGCACGGATGGCGTCGACTCGCGCCTCCATCCATGCCAGCGCCGCAGGGTACTCGACCGGCGCGTCGGTGATCCGCCACTCGACCATGCGCCGGGCATAGTCGCGGCGCACCGTTCCCACAAGGCCAGGTCTTCACAAGGCATCGGCGGTTTGCTACATGCCCGGCGTCTCGCGACGTGCGGTCGTGGCGGAATTGGTAGACGCGCAGCGTTGAGGTCGCTGTGGGGTAACTCCCGTGGAAGTTCGAGTCTTCTCGACCGCACCACACGCTCCCCGACCACGGGCCTCCCGGCCCGGTTCGGTCCCGCCCTCCCAGGGTGCTCTCGCGTCTTCAACCATGGTCAAGGACAAGGCCGGCCGGGCAGACGGCCGAGGGATGCTGGACGCCGGGACGCGTAAAACCCGCGCGTGGCACTCGTCTTCTCGTCCTCGATGACCTAGTTTGGCCTCGGCGCCTTTTGCGCCCTCTTGTCGATGACGGAGACGGTCTGGGAGCGCCGGATGATTGATGCGAAGACCTGCGGCGCGCTCTGCCTCACCGGGGTGCCCGGACTGGACGATGTCCTCGGCGGCGGACTGTCGTGCGGGCATGTGTTCCTGCTGGAGGGCGACCCGGGCACCGGCAAGACGACGGTGGCGCTGCGCTTCCTGCTGGAAGGCGCCGCGCAGGGCGAGCGCGGGCTCTACATCACGCTTTCCGAGACGGAAGGCGAGATCCGCTCCGGGGCGGCGTCGCACGGCTGGTCCATCGGACCGGAGATCGAGATCTTCGAGCTTGTCCCGCCCGAAAGCCTGCTGGACCCCGACCAGCAGCAGAGCCTGCTCTATTCCTCCGACCTCGAGCTCGGCGAGACGACGCGGCTGGTCTTCGAGGCGATCGCGCGCCTGCAGCCGCGGCGGATCGTGCTGGACAGCCTCTCCGAAATCCGGCTGCTGGCACAGAGCTCGCTGCGCTACAGGCGACAGATCCTGGCGCTCAAGCACTACTTCGTCCGGCAGGGCGGCACCGTTCTGCTGCTCGACGACCTGACTGCGGAACGCCACGACAAGACGGTGCACAGCGTCGTGCATGGCGTCGTCCGTCTGGAAGAGCTGGCTCCGGATTACGGCGCCGAGCGCCGGCGACTGCGCGTCATCAAGTACCGCGGGCAGGCCTTCCGCGGCGGCTTTCACGACTTCAAGATCAAGACGGGCGGGGTCGAGGTCTTTCCGCGCCTCGTCGCGGCCGAGCACCGGACCAGCTACGAACGCACGCTGCGGACGTCGGGACTGGTCGAGCTCGACGCGCTGCTCGGCGGTGGTCTCGAGCAGGGATCGAGCGCGCTCGTCCTCGGCCCCGCCGGCGTCGGCAAGAGCATCTTCTCCATGCAGTTCATGGCCGCCGCGGTCGCCCGCGGTGAGCGCGCATCGGTCTTCGTCTTCGAAGAGGAGCTCGGTCTGCTGCTGCATCGCGCACGGAGCATGAATGTCGATCTGCAGGCGATGATCGAGCAGGGCGCCGTCCGGGTCGAGCAGATCGATGCGGCCGAGCTGTCGCCCGGAGAGTTCGCGCACCGGGTCCGCGCGCAGGTGGCGCAATCCGACGCGAAGCTCGTCGTGATCGACAGCCTGAACGGCTACCACGCCGCCATGCCGGCGGAGAACGCGCTCATCCTCCACATGCACGAGCTGCTGCAATACCTGAACCGCCGCGGCGCGACGACGCTGCTGACGGTGGCGCAGCACGGGCTGGTCGGCGAGATGCGGTCGCCGGTGGACCTGACCTACATCGCCGACACCGTCATCCTGCTGCGCTACTTCGAGGCGCGCGGCTCGGTGCGGCGCGCCGTCTCCGTGATCAAGAAGCGTATGGGATCGCACGAGGACACGATCCGCGAGTTCCGGATTGGCCAGGGGGGCCTCATCCTCGGCGAACCGCTCACCAACTACCATGGCGTCTTCAGGGGCACGCCGACCATCTTCGAGCCGCCACCGGGTGCGGCGGCCGCGGTGCCGCCGGGGCAATGAGAAGCCCGTCGACACCGGCCGCCCTGATCCTCGCGCCGCGCGGCAGGGATACGCAGGTGGCGCGGTCGATGCTGGCCGAGATCGGCATCGCGTCGGTGGCCTGCGACGGCATCCCGGCGCTCGCGAACCGCCTGGACGACGACGCCGCCTTCGTCGTCCTGACGGACGAAGCTGCGCGCGGCGCCGACCTTCGCCGGATCGCCGGCTGGGTGGCGGCCCAGCCGAGCTGGTCCGACCTGCCCTTCGTCGTGCTGACCAGCCGCGGCGGCGGGCCGGAGCGTAACCCGGCGGCCAGCCGCCTGTCCGGAGTCCTGGGCAACGTGACCTTCGTCGAGCGGCCCTTCCATCCGACGACCTTCGTCAGCGTCGCGCGCACCGCTCTGCGCGGACGCCTGCGCCAGTACGACGCGCGGCGGCGGCTCGACGAGCTGTCCGAGAGCGAGGCGCGGCTCAGGACGGCGCTGACCGCCGGGCGCCTGGGGACCTGGGAGCTCGAGCTCGATGGCCTCGCCCTCGAGTTCAGGCGATATCTGCCGGGCGTGTTTCGGCCGGCAGCCGATGGAGCCGTTCTCCTACGACGACCTGCTCGCGGCGCTGCACCCGGAGGACGCGCCGCTGCTCGGCGACGCCGTGCAGCGGAGCCGGGCGGCGGGCGAGGACCTGATGGCCGAGTACCGTGTGCTGCGCCGGGACGGCGAGGTGCGCTGGGTGATCCTCCGGGCGCGCCTTGCGCAGGCGGGCACCGGCGACGGGCCACGGCTGGTCGGGGTCGTGGCGGACATCACCGAGCGCAAGGCCGTCGAGCACGGGCTCCGCCGCCAGGCCGTGACGCTCGAGGAGCGCGTGGCCGAGCGGACGGCGGAGCTGGAGCATGCGCATGTCAAGTTCCTGGACGAGGTGACGCAGCGCGAGCGGGCCGAGCTGCAGCTTCGCCAGGCGCAGAAGATGGAGACGCTCGGCCAGCTGACCGGGGGCGTCGCGCACGACTTCAACAACCTGCTGGCGGCGGTGATCGGCAATCTCGAGCTGCTTCGCCGCCACGTTGCCAACGACGAGCGGGCCGTCGGGCTGATCGACGGCTCGCTCACGGGCGCTCAGCGGGGTGCTGCGCTGACGCAGCGCATGCTGGCCTTTGCGCGGCAGCAGGAGCTCGACCTCGGGCCGGTCGATCTCGGTGCGCTGATCCACGGCATGGCGAACCTGCTCGAGCGCTCCGTCGGCGGGGTGGCGGAGCTGGTCTACGAGATCGAGGAGCCGCTGCCCCGCGCGCTCGCCGACGCCAACCAGCTCGAGCTCGCGCTGCTCAATCTGGTCGTGAACGCACGCGACGCGGTGCCGGAGGGTGGCACGATCACCGTCAGTCTCGGAGAGTCGACCGTGCGCGAGGGCGGCGATCTGCCGGCGGGCGGCTATCTCCGGCTGGCCGTCAGCGACACGGGAACCGGGATGGACGCCGAGACGCTCCGGCGCGCCGTCGATCCGTTCTTCTCGACGAAGGAGATCGGCAAGGGAACCGGGCTCGGCCTCTCGATGATAGACGGTCTCGCCGTGCAGTTGAACGGCGCTCTCTCGCTCGCCAGCGAGCCCGGTCGCGGCACCGTCGCCGAGCTCCTGCTGCCCGCCGCGGCGCCGGCCGCCAGATTCGCTGCCGGCGGTGCCGCAGGAAGAACCGGCCGCCGCAGCGCCGATGACGATCCTGCTCGTCGAGGACGACGCGCTGATTGCCATGAGCACCGCCGGCCTGCTGGAGGATCTGGGCCACCACGTCGTCGAGGCGAGCCGAGGCGCCGAAGCCTTGAAGATCCTGCGCGAGCAGCCCGCCGTCGATCTGATGATCACGGACTATGCAATGCCCGGCATGTCCGGAGCGGAGGTCGCCAGGGCCGCCCGCGCCCTGCGCCCCGATCTGCCGATCCTGCTGGCGACGGGCTTTGCCGACCTGCCGGACGGCGAGGAGATGAAGCTTCCGCGGCTGCGCAAGCCCTACATGCAGCACCAGCTTGCCGCAGAGATCGCGCGGCTGTCGGGCCGGGCCGCAAGGGCCGCAGGGGCCGCAGGGGCCGCAGCCGCGGCGCGGGCGCCGAATGCGCGTGGCTAGACAGCGCCGCGACAGCGACAGCGCCGGCGATGCGGGTCTGCAAGTCCGCTACGCGACGATCGGCAGTTTCGCCGCCGAGGATCGATCCCGAGGGTCGCGGCGCCTCTGCCGCTCGGTCACGCAGCGATCTTCTGCCTGAAGACCGATGCCGTCGGCAAGGTCACGATCAACGTGAAGGTAGACCCCTCGCCGAGGGCGCTTTCCACCAGAAGCTGTCCGCGCATCATCTCGGTCAGCCAACGGCAAATGGAAAGTCCGAGCCCCAGACCGCCGACGGCCCTTGTCTCCGAGCTGTCCACCTGAGTCAGATGCTGGAAGATCCGCGAGTGATTGGACGGATCGATCCCGATCCCGGTATCCATGACGCTGATCTTGTACTGGACGCTCGTATCGCTCGGCGCGGACAATTCGGCCCTGAGCGTTATGCCTCCCGTCTCCGTGAACTTGATGGCGTTGTCCACCAGATTGGTGATGATCTGCCGCAGAGCTTGCGCGTCGCCGGCGACAAAGGCCGAGGACTCCGTCAGATCCTCCAGCTCGAAAGCCAGTCCCTTCTTGTCGCATTCAAGGCGCGCGATCTCGCCGATCTCGCGCAGGAGTTGCGCCGGGCTGAAGGTTGACAGAGAGAGAACACGCTTGCCGCTGTCGATCTGGGCGATGTCGAGCAGCTGCTCGATCAGGCGCATCTGGGATTGAGCGCAGTTCATGATCGTCGTCAGCAGCGTGCGATGGCGGCCGCCCATCTCCTCGGCCTGCAACAACTGGCCGAGACCGATTATGCCGTTCATCGGGGTGCGAAGCTCGTGGCTGACGATGCCGAGGAACTGGCTCTTCGCCCGGTCCGCGGCCTTTGCCTCGACGAGGGCGGTTTCCAGGCGGCGCGCGGCCTTGACCGCGTACCGGCTCAGCAGAAAGGCGGCAAGGAAGAAGGCCGCCAGCATCCCCGCGAGCGGCAGCGCGATCTGCCGGAGGATGCGGCTGCCCGGCATCGGCGGCTCCCAGACCAGCGCAATCTGGTCCTCCTGATCGAGCAGGTCCAGGGGTATGCTGTCCTCGAGGGCGCCGATCTGGTCGGTATCGGCGATCCGGACCTCTCGCAGAGAGAACTGGTCGCCGATCTCCTCGGCCAGATGGCCCGCCCGAACGCCCCTGATCGAGCGCGGCATGTCCGCGTCGTCGACGCCTGCCGGCACGCCGTCGGTGTGGACGATGCGTGCCACCGTCAGCAACCAGATCTCGCCGTGGAACTTGGCGTAGGCGCTTTCGACAGCCTGCGAGCTGGGTTCGGTACGGTCCAGGCGGGCGAGCAACCCGTCCAGGATTTCGGGCGGCAGAATGTCCGTCGACCCCTCCGGCGGCGTGTCGGCCAGCCAGCCCACCTGCTCCGCGCCGGGACGCGGCACGAAGGCGACGAGGTCGACGGTGCCGACCATGGCAGACGTGCCGAGATTGTCATAGAGCCACTCGACATCGCGGTCCGATGCGGCCACGTACGCTTCGGTCCAGATGGCGTTGTCCGACGCCATGTAGCGTTGGCGGCGTTCGAAGGACTCGAGCTTGCTCGTCACCATCTTCCTGGCGTTGCCGCGTGCCAGATCGTCGTGACGGCCCGAGATCCACACCAGCCCGACCACGATAGCCGTGACCAGGATCACGCTGACCGCCAGGTGGACCTTGGACAATCGCGTCGAGAGACGGACCTCCGCCAGGGCGGAGGCGCTCGCCGTTCGGCTCGCTTCGGGATCAGTCATCAGCGGAAGCGCGCACATCCCCTTACCTCGGCCCCGAGAAGTCGCTTGCTCGACCATAGACTCAGAAACGGCCGAACACGAGTGGCGAGTGACGCTTCCACCTTAACGGTACGTCACCAAGCGTGCATAGGGAAGCTTCGTAAAGGATGCGTAAGGCAGGCCAGTCTCGCACGCACCCGATGGCGGGGTCACTGAACTCCGCGGGCCGGAATTACGGCCCGGCGGTGCAGGCGGCACCTAGACGAGATTTCGGGCCGGTTGGCGGGGCATTCGCGCGCTCGCGCGCACGGTCGAACTGCTCCATGCGCGCCGATGTCGCCGGAGCCGCGACATCAACGCCGATCAGGCCGTCTTGCGCAGCCTGTCTTGTTCGATCCTGAGCAAAAATGAATAGTGGTCGGGGCAGTATCTCCGATACAGATCCGTCAGCCAACGGTCGCTTTGCAAGGCGCCGCTGGACCAGAATGTATAATCTTCTCTCAGCTCTTCACCAGCCGCAATGTCTCGTAGCGCAATGCAGTGGTCCTGAAGTAGCGGAGGCCATTCCCTGGCACCGATGTTCGCCATTTCCCCGCTGGCATGGTTCATGTATTCCATGCCATCGTTGTAGTACACGAACCGTCGGGCCGGAAAGTGCATATAGCCGCCATGTAATGCAAAGCGGAGTTCATCGGCAGGCAAGGCGGCAAGCTCGGACGGCTTCACGAACTTCATGCTCGAGTCCACCGTCCAGACCTTGGTTCCTTGTTTGATCGGCTCCAACGCAAAGATGCCCATTCCATGGACAAAGCTCTTGCCGAATGCGACCTTGGTCAACCAAGTCACTTTCAACGACCTCTCGTCGATCCACTGGCACGCGTCACCGTCAACACAGGCGTCAAGATCGCCACCCGCAGCATCCAGGCGAAGACCGCGGGCATCACGATGATGATTGTTCTCGTGCTGTGAGGGTTTCAGGTCAATCCGTCGAGCACTGCACCAAACACATCACGACTATATTCCAGTAAAAGCATATTTTGGCGAAGCGCGCAAGGAACGCCAGGAAAACGCCGGACGATGCTGCCGGCGTGCCTTCTTCGTCCAGTACGGCTCGGAGTTTTCAGGAGAGCTCGCAAGCGTGTCTGGAGAAATCCAACGTAATTCGACATGCCTGTTGGACGCGCCGACCACAATGAGTGGCAACCATACTCGCTTCATGGGCTCGCGCTCCGATCTTCTTCTTATTGGTCTAGCGCCAACAATGCGGAGAGCGCGCCCTACCGTATGACGCGAACGCCAGCCATCCTACTGCCCGGCCTGATTGAAGGAGGGAGGTTAATGTTAAGTAAAATTACCAATGCGGCGCGCCGGAGCGCGACGAACCGACCCAGCGCGCGGCACACTGGCCACAGGCCGGCCCGCCTGGCACCGCCTCAGGCCCGGCGAAGAACGCGTGGCCTCACGGATCGGGACTGCCGCTGGCAGGCGGAGAAGGTGCGGACCTCGACATGCGGGATTTATGCCCGGCGGCGGCGGCGGCCCTCGCGCGCACGGCCGCCCTCGAGCCCGCCGCCCGCCGGCTTGTTGAAGCGGATCCAGGCGGCACCCGACGGGTCGTTGTTCATCAGGAAGTCCGCCGCCTTGATCGCCTGGATCTCCTTGGAGGGCGAGGCGGCGACGCGGCCCGAGACCGATCAGCGGGGCGAGAACGGCGGGGTCGACGTCGCCGGGAACCGTCACGCCGATCGCTTCGAGCTCGGCAACGCGCTCGGCGATCGCCCTGTCCGACGCGCCCGCCTGGTAAGGGTTCATGATGGCCGAGGTCATGCCCGCCGCCGCCGCCATCGGCAGGAAGGCGTTGTTGATGCCGTGCCGGTTCGGCAGGCCGAACGAGATGTTCGAGGCGCCGCAGGTTGTGTTGACGCCCAGCTCGTCGCGCAGGCGGCGGACGAGCGCGAACACCTGCAGGCCAGCGGTCGCCATGGCGCCGACCGGCATGACCAGCGGGTCGACGACGATGTCGTGCGCCGGAATGCCGAAATCCGCGGCGCGCTCGACGATCTTCTTCGCCACGGCGAAGCGGACGTCCGGGTTCTCGGAGATGCCGGTGTCGTCGTTCGAGATCGCGACCACGGGCACGTTGTACTTCTTGACCAGCGGCAGAACGAGCTCCATCCGCTCCTCCTCGCCGGTCACCGAGTTCAGCAGCGGCCGGCCGTGCGCCGTCTCGAGCCCGGTCTTGAGCGCGCCCGGCACCGAACTGTCGATGCAGAGCGGCACGTCGACCAGCGCCTGGATGCGCTCGACCAGCTCCTTCATCAGCGGTCGGCTCGACGAAGTTGTTGTCGGCGTAACGCGGATCCTCCGCCATCTTGTTCGAGAAGACGGCGCCGGCATTGACGTCGAGCACGGCGGCGCCGCAGGCGACCTGCTCGACCGCGTCCTTCTCCACTGTCGAGAAGTCGCCGACCTCGAGCTCGGCCGCCAGCTTCTTGCGCCCGGTCGGGTTGATCCGCTCGCCGATCACGCAGAATGGCTGGTCGAAGCCGATGACCACGGTCTTCGACTTCGACTCGAGAACGGTGCGGGTCATGCGGGCTCCCATGGCGGCGGATCGGTGCGTTCCGGGCGGCTAGTGGCCCGGCGCACGGCCCAAGTCAAGGCGCGCTCAGGCCAGGGCAACCGCCGCGCCGGCATGAATCCCGCCGAGCTCGTCGCAGTAGCCGGCGGTCTGGGCGATGCCGCCGAGCGGGAAGAAGTGCACCTGCTGGACGTTGAAGACGGGTGCGCGGCCTTGTGCGCGGCCAGCTCCGTCAGGACGTCGTCGGGCGTGAACGGCAGCACCAGCTTGGTGACGTCGGCGGCCCGCCGCTGCAGGACGCGCAGCGAGGCGCCGACGCCGCAGGCCATGGCGAACTTGATCATGGTCTGAAGCTTGGCCGGGCCGGCGACCCCGATGTGGATCGGCAGGCGGATGCCTTCGGCAGCGCAGGCGGTCGGCCCAGGCGATGACCGGGCCGGCCTCGAAGCAGAACTGGGTGGCGATCGCCATCTCGGCGTCGCTGCGCTCGGCAAAGGCCTGCTTCCAGCGCAGCGCCTGCATGACCATGCGGTCCGACCCGTCCGGGTCGATGTCGCGGTTGCCCTCGGGATGGCCGGCGACGTGCAGCCGGCGAAAGCCGTCGAACAGCCCCGTCTCCATCAGCGCCATCGAATGCGTCGAAGTCGCCAGTCGGACGGGGATAGCCGCCGGCGAGCAGCAGCGCCTGGTCGATGCCGGCTTCGCCGCGGTAGCGCGCGATCCAGTCGGCGAGCTGCGCCCGGTCGCGGATGCCGCGCGCAGGAAAGTGCGGCATGACCGGAAAGCCCTCGTCCGTCAGCCGGCGCGCCGTCGCGACCATGTCCTCGATGGGCGTGCCCTCGATATGGGCGACGTAGACCCTGGTCCCGGCCGGAAGGATGTCCGCGGAAGCTCTCGATCCTCGCCGCCGTGCGCGGCATGACCTCGATCGAGAAGCCGCGCAGGAACGGCGGGATGTCCGAGCCTGCCGGCCGAGGCGCCATCCTGCGGGCGAAGAAGTCGACGATCGTTCCCATAACCTGCCTCTGCTCAGTCGTGCCGCGGGGCCGTCTCGGGCGCCCAGCCCTCGTTCGAGATCAGCGTCTTGATGCGCTGCCTGGTCGTATTCCGTGTCGAGCCGACCGGCCATGTCGCGGGCTGCCTCGGCCGGGTCGCCGGCGACCTCGCCCATCTCCGCCTTGCGCCATTCGGCCAGGTAGGCGTCGTCGTCGCTGGCGCCGACCTTCATCGCGCAGCGGTCGATGGCCTGTTCGAAGCGCTCGGGCAGCTGCACCTTCGCCGCCGTGCGTCCCTTGCCGACGATGACCTGCGCCGGGATGTCCCGCCAGTAGACGATGGTCATGTTCGGCATGGTCTGCTCCCTTGCTCGCCGCGGCGGACTACAGGTCGGCGATTCCGAATCAGAGCCGGATTTCGACTTCGCGCCGCGTGCTTGCGACATGGTAAAGGGCGCTTGTGGCGGAAAGCGCAGACGGTGCATTCTCGCAACAACGTGCTGCTGCGCGATCCGCTTTCGGCGCCGGCGTCGCTCTTCGGACTTGAATCGTCGCCTTCGATCTGCGACACGCAACGTGCACGTCACTGGCCGGGACTCGTATACGTCGGGGCGCGCGCAGCAGCCCGTTGAGGATGATGCTATGATCCGTGCTCCCGGCGCACGTGCGCTTCCGAAGATCAGTTTCGAGTTCTTTCCGCCCAAGACGCCCGCGGCCAGCGCAGCCTTGTGGGGCGCCGTCGAGCGGTTGGCGCCGCTCGGTCCCGATTTCGTTTCCGTCACCTATGGCGCTGGCGGCACGACCCGTGACCGGACGCTGGCGGCGATCCTGGCCATCCGCGACCGTGCGCGGCTGGACGTCGCCGGCCACCTGACCTGCGTCGGCGCCACGCGCGGCGAGGTTCTGGACGTGGCCCGCGGCATACGCCAAGCTCGGCTGCCGGCGGATCGTCGCCCTGCGCGGCGACCCGCCGAAGGAGGCCGGCGGGTTCCGGGCGCATGCCGACGGCTTCGCGAGCTCGGTCGAACTGGTCGAGGCGCTTGGCCGCATCGGGACGGTTCCAGATCTGGGTCGGCGCCTATCCGGAGCCGCATCCCGAGGCGGCCGACACGCGCGCCGACGTCGAGCACCTGAAGCGCAAGATCGACGCCGGCGCGACCGGCGCGCATGACGCAGTTCTTCTTCGAGAACGAGACGTTCTTCCGTTTCCGCGACGCCTGCGCCGCCGCCGGCATCTCGGCGCCGATCGTGCCCGGCATCCTGCCGGTCGAGAACTTCGATCGGATGCGGAATTTTGCCGGACGATGCGGCGCGGACGTTCCCGACTGGATGGTCCGCGCCTATGGCAATGCCCGCGGCGAGGACGAGCATGACCTGCTGTCCGTGGCGATCGCGTCCGAGCAGTGCGACGAACTCGTCGCCAACGGCGTCGACCACGCTGCACCTCTACACGATGAACAAGCCGCGACCTGCCCTATCAGGTCTGCCGGGCGCTGGGCGTCGAGCCGGTGCCGATGCAGGTCGCCGCCGAGCTGCGGCTGAGGGCGACGCGGCGCCCCCGCCTCCCCCCGCGGCGGAGGGAGGACGCCTTGTTCCCGGCCCGGCCGTCCGATCACCTCGGGCGGTCACGTCTTGCCCGACGGGGCCCGCGCATCCTAGAGCTATCTCGAGTTTGATCGGGAGGCCGTGGTGCCTGGCGATGGCAGCGACAGGGCCGGCGAGCAGAGCGTGACGGGGCGCCGCGGCGCTCAGCCGGATCACCGCATCCTGCGCCGGCCGGCCAAGCCGCACCTGTCTCACGCGCCTGCCGAGGCGCCGATCGCCGCGCTCGACCTCGGGACCAACAACTGCCGCCTGCTCGTCGCCAAGCCCGACGGGGCCGGCTTTGCGGTGATGGACGCCTTCTCGCGCGCCGTCAGGCTGGGCGAAGGCGTCGAGGGCTCGAACATGCTGGGCGAGGCGGCGCAGGACCGGGCGCTGAAGGCGCTGCGCATCTGCGCCGGCAAGATCCGCCAGCATCGCGTCCGCGATGTCCGGATCGTCGCGACCGAGGCGTGCCGGCGCGCGCTGAACGGCCGCGAGTTCGTCCGCCGCGTCGTGCGCGAGACCGGGCTCGCCATGGACATCATCACCGCCGAGGAGGAGGCGCGGCTCGCCGTCGCCGGCTGCGCGCCGCTGATCGACCCCGAGGCCGAGCAGCTGCTGGTCTTCGACATCGGCGGCGGCTCGACCGAGCTTATCTGGATCGACATGTCGGGCACGCCGCCCAGCCGGCGCGAGAGCCTGATCCGGGCGCTCGCCCCGCTCGGGCGCGGCCGCTACGAGACAGCGACGGCGCGCGCCGCGGCGGCGCACATCGCCGACTGGATCTCGATCCCGATGGGCGTCTCGACGCTGCACGACCGCTTTGCCGACGTGCCGGACGACGCGCGCCGCTTTGCCATGATGTCCCGGCACTTCGAGGACCGGCTGGCGCCGTTCGCGCCCTATATCGCCGCCGATCCGGCGGCGCTGGTCCCCAAGCTGCAGATCATCGGCGTGTCCGGCACCGCGACGACCTTCGGCGCGCTGCACCTCGGTCTGCGGACCTATGACCGGGCCAGGGTGGACGGGCTATGGCTCGGCGCCGCGCACGCGACCGAGATCGCCGACCGGCTGCTGGCCATGGCGACGCGCGACCGCGCCATTCATCCCGGGCATCGGCCGCGGCCGGTCCGAGCTGGTGATCTGCGGCTCGGCGATCCTGATGACGATCCTGCGGCTCTGGCCGGTGGCACGCTTCCGGATCGCCGATCGCGGCCTGCGCGAGGGCATCCTCTACGGGCTGATCCAGTTGCGCCGGGACCGCGGCCCGTGAGCCGCGGCAGACTCCGGGCGCGGCTCGGACGCGGGCTGGCGTCGCCGGCGCAGAGGCGGCGCGGGGAGCGGCTCGGGGAGCGGCGCAGGTCGGGAGCAGGTCGGGGCAGGTCGGCGCGCGCGAGCTGCAGCAGCGGGTCAGGACGGCGCGCGGGCGCAAGCTCTCGTCGACGCTGTGGCTCGAGCGGCAGCTGAACGACCCGTTCGTCCAGGCGCGCCAGGCGCGAGGGCTATCGCAGCCGGGCGGCCTACAAGCTGATCGGCATCGACGACCGCGAGCGGTTCCTGCGCCCCGGCGCCCGCGTCGTCGACCTCGGCGCCGCGCCGGGCGGCTGGAGCCAGGTCGCGGTGGCGCGCGTCAATGCGCTCGGCCGGTCCGGGCAAGGCGCGGGGCCGCGTCATCGGCGTCGACGTGCAGCCGGTCGAGCCGATCGCCGGCGCCGAGCTGCTGCAGCTCGACTTCCTCGACGAGGGCGCCGACGAGACGGTGCAGGCGACGCTCGGCGGCACGGCCGACGTCGTGCTGTCGGACATGGCGGCGCCGGCCAGCGGACACCGCAAGACCGACCACATCCGCATCATGGCGCTGGCCGAGGCGGCCGCCGAGTTCGCCATGGAGGTGCTCGCGCCCGGCGGCGCCTTCGCGGCCAAGGTGCTGCAGGGCGGCACCGAGGGGGCGCTGCTGGCCCGCCTGAAGCAGCGCTTCGACCGCGTGGTGCACCTGAAGCCGCCGGCGAGCCGCGCCGACAGCGCCGAGATCTATGTCGTCGCCACCGGGTTCCGCGCCAAGGACGAGCCGCTGACAGCCGCTGACGGCCCGAAACGCCGGCGAGTTGCTGCCCGGGCGATCGGCCGCCTTCCTTTTGCTGCGCGACCGTGAGATAGGGCGGCGCCAATGCCGTCGGTTCCGGAGCGAGCATGGACATCCGAGAAGCGCTGACCTTCGACGACGTGCTCCTGGTGCCCGGCGCCTCGGACGTGCTGCCGGGACGAGGCGGACACGCGGACACGCATTACCAAGCAGATCGAGCTGAACATCCCGCTGGTCAGCTCGGCGATGGACACGGTGACCGAGGCCGAGATGGCCATCGCCATGGCGCAGGCCGGCGGCATGGGCGTGATCCACCGCAATCTCGAGATCGCCGAGCAGGCCCGGCAGGTCCGCCGCGTCAAGCGCTTCGAGAGCGGCATCGTCTACAGCCCCGTGACGCTCCGTCCCGACGAGACGATGGCCGACGCCCAGCGCCTGCAGGCCCAGCATGGCATCACCGGCTTTCCCGTCGTCGACCGGGACCGCAAGCTCGTCGGCATCCTGACCAACCGCGACATGCGGTTCGCCGACGATCCGACGACGCCGGTCAGCGCGCTGATGACGGCGCGCGACCTCGCCACCGTGCGCGAGCCGGTCGATCTGACCGCGGCGCGCAGGCTGCTGCAGAACCGGCGCATCGAGAAGCTGCTGGTCGTCAACGAGAAGGGCGAGCTGACCGGGCTCCTGACCGTCAAGGATCTCCAGAAGTCGGTGCTGAACCCGCATGCCTGCAAGGACCAGCTCGGCCGGCTGCGCGTCGCCGCGGCCACCACGGTCGGCGACAAGGGCTATGCGCGCAGCCAGGCGCTGATCGATGCCGGGGTCGACCTGATCGTGATCGACACGGCGCACGGGCACTCGGCCGCCGTCGCCGAGGCGGTGTCTCGCGTGAAGACCTACTCGAACTCGGTGCAGGTCGTCGCCGGCAACGTCGCGACCGCCGAGGGGACGCGGGCGCTGATCGACGCCGGCGCCGACGCGATCAAGGTCGGGATCGGCCCGGGCTCGATCTGCACGACGCGGGTCGTCGCGGGGGTTGGCGTGCCGCAGCTGACGGCCGTGATGGACTGTGCCGAAGAGGCCGGCCGCACCGGGCACCCCGTGATCGCCGACGGCGGCATCAAGTTCTCGGGCGACATGGCCAAGGCGATCGCCGCCGGCGCCCACTGCGCGATGATCGGCTCGATGCTCGCCGGCACCGACGAGGCGCCGGGCGAGGTCTTCCTCTACCAGGGGCGGTCCTACAAGAGCTATCGCGGCATGGGCTCGGTCGGCGCCATGGCGCGCGGCTCGGCCGACCGCTATTTCCAGGCCGAGATCGCCGGCGACAAGCTGGTGCCCGAGGGGATCGAGGGCCAGGTGCCCTACAAGGGTCCGGCGACGAACGTCCTGCACCAGCTCGTCGGCGGCCTGCGCGCCGCGATGGGCTATACCGGCAACCGGACGATCGACCAGATGCGCAGCGGCTGCCGCTTCGTCCGAATCACCGGCGCCGGCCTGAAGGAAAGCCACGTGCACGACGTCCATATTGTGCGGGAAAGTCCCAATTATCGCGTTGAATGAGCTGGAGATCTTGAGTGAGCTGAAGCACCGACCTGCCGGAACATCCCTGGAGCCTACCCAGAACCTACCAGGATTGCTGAAGCAAAACTGAAGCACAGCGCCTCTTGCTTCAGTTTTCACGTGCTTCAGAAGTGAATTACACTGAGAGATGGGCACAGAATCGCTGAGGCGGATCCACAAGGTGAGGTTGGGCGCCCGGGGGCCGCGCGCCGTGCGGGGCGCTCGGTGCGCCCTTGCCCGAATGGATGCGACGCTCGGCCGGGAGGGCAATGGCGGACAGAGCATCGTCGCACGCACGCCCCATCGCCTCCGCAGCCAGTCGGCAGACCTAAATGGCGAGCGGACAGGTCGAGAAGAACGTGTGAGGCATGCGCGTCACCTGGTCCTGCATCTGACGCCGGACTTACCCGACCTGGCGGCACTGAATGCCTGGCTCGAGCAGCGCTGCATCGAGCTGTGGGAGCGCACGCCGCATGGCACGCTGGCGGGGACCATCGCGGGGTCTGGGCGCTGGACCAGACGGCCCTGATGCCGACGCCGCCGGCCTTTGACGGCTTCGTCGAGCAGAGCAAGCGGGTGTAGCCGACCTGCCTGATCAGCTTCGAGCGGAACCGATACAGCGTCCCGGCGTCTTTCGCCAACCGGAGCTGGAGCACGCGGCTGTTGTCCTCGCCAACGACGATTGGTTCGGCCTGCTTCACGGCGGGCTTGCCGCTCTGCCAATAGTGCGGGTCCGCCCTCCAACACCACGCGGCTGCCGCGGTCCCAGAACTGCCACGCGGTCGAGGCCGCGCATCCTTCCCCGCGTCGTTCGCGGCCTGCGCACGCGAACGACGCTCGGACCTATGGCGCTCCTCCCGATGGCGACCACCTCGCTCCGCCACCTAGACCTCGCGCAGCAGCGCCTCGGCCTGCGACCAGTCGATGAGACCGGGCAAGTCGTCGAGCCGCGTGCGCCGCTCCTCGACACCGAAACCGAACGAACTCGTGACCGATCCGACGACGGGGCATTCTGCTTCAGTATCTTCGTGATCTTCAGATGGAGCCACGGGAATGACAGGGGCGGCGCGAAAGGCTGGAGAACTCGGGCGACCGGCATCGTTGTGGACGCAAGGCCGACGAAGGACACATACTATCTCAGATGGATGACCGCGGCGCCTACAAAGCCCGGCACGAGCAGGGTTGCCGGTCCGAGCGCGTCGACCGTCGTCGGCATCGCACTTCCCTTTTCGCTGCGTTACAATGGAGTGGCGGAGCGGCGGGGGCACGGGACTGGTCAGCATGACGCCGTCGGCGCGCGTGCAGGGGGCGATCGAGGTCATCGATGGGTGGCAGACCGGCACCGACGGCCTCGACCGGGTGCTGACCCGCTGGGGCAGGACGCATCGCTTCGCCGGCTCGGGCGACCGGCATGCCATTGCCGACCTCGTCTACGACGCGGTGCGGCGGCTGCGGTCCGCGCTCTGGGTGGCGGGCGTTGCCGAGCCGGGAGACGGCCGAAATCTGCTGCGCGGCAGCCTGATGCTGGACGGCGTCGATCCGGCGACCCTTTTCACCGGCGAGAGGCATGCGCCCGATCGCCTCGGCGCCGACGAGGGCCGCCGTGCCCGACCGCTGGAGACGGCGCCGCGTCCGGTGCGGCAGGACTTTCCCGACTGGCTGGCGCGCGAGTTGGACGGCGCGGACGACCGCGTGCTGGCGGCGTTGCGCGCACGCGCGCCGCTCGACCTGCGCGTGAACCTTCTCAAGGCCCGGCGGGCCGAGGCGATCGCCGCACTTGCGGAGGACGGCATCGCGGCCGAGCCGGCGCCGCTCTCGCCGACGGCGCTGCGGGTGCAGGGCGGGCAGCGCCGTGTCGCCGGCTCGAGCGCCTATCGCGACGGGCTCGTCGAGATCCAGGACGCGGCCAGCCAGGCGGTGGTCGACCTGGCGGCGGCCCGTCCGGGCGAGACGGTGCTGGACCTCTGCGCCGGCGGCGGCGGCAAGACGCTGGCCCTCGCCGCCGCGATGGGCGGCGAGGGGCGCCTCTGCGCGCACGACATCGCGCCCGGGCGCATCGCGCCGCTGCCCGACCGGGCGCGGCGGGCGGGTGCCGCCGTCGAGATCGTCGGCACCGCCGCGCTCGGCGGCCTGGCGGGCGCCTGCGACCTCGTTTTCGTCGACGCCCCCTGCTCGGGGTCCGGCGCCTGGCGCCGCAACCCCGACGCCAAGTGGTCTCTGCGGCCAGAGGATCTCGAGCGCCTGGTGGCGACCCAGGACGCGCTGCTCGCCCAGGCCACGTCGTTGCTCGCCCCGCGCGGTCGGATCGCCTACGCGACCTGCTCGATTCTCGCCCGCGAGAACGATGCCAGGGTCGCGACGTGCCGCCGCCTCCCGGGCGGCGGTCGCGCCGTCGTGCAGCGCAGGATCTCGCTGACGCCCCTCGACGGAGGCGACGGCTTCTATGCGGCGATCCTGGGCTGAGGATCAGGGGCGGCTGGGCGAAGCGGCCGCATGAACGACAAAAATTGATACTTTGTTGAGAGATCCCCGATAACGGGGTAGAGACCTCAATCAACCTGTTGCGAGGGGAACAGGATCGCATGGCGCTCGTCCGGCTGCTCGTCCCCACTGCGACGGCGCTCGCCCATCTGTTCCCCGAGACGGCCTCCGCCCAAGTCGGCAACGGGGCGTGCTCCGGGATGTCGTGCGTGCCCGATTCCGTGCTGCCTCTGGCGGCGGTCGTGGGCGCCCTCGTCCTCGTCGTCGTGGCGGTGATCTGGGTCCGGCGCTTTCTGACCGGCACGGAACCGGACGGGCTGGTCGAGCGGATCGAGCGGCGCGAATGGCCCGTCGTCGCCTCGCGGCACGACGGCCGCGTCGTCGCCACGAACTGGGCGATGCGCGAATCCGCGGCGCCGCGCCGGACCGTGCTGGAGATGCTCGAGCCGCTGCTCGGCACGACGGCGGCGGAAATCTACCGCCTGTCGCGCCTCGCCGTCCGCGACGGGCTGGCGCTCGAATGGTTCACCTCGCGGGAAACGGGCAAGAGCACCATGGTGGCGGTCCAGCCGGCAGCCAGAAGCCGGCTGATCTGGCAGGTCATGCCCGCCTCGCGTCTCGGCACCAGCCTGCCGGGCGGCCTTGCGCACCGCTTCGAGGCGGTGCCGTTCGCCTATGTGCGGCTCAGCCCCGGCGACGGCGCCGCGGCCAACGACACGTTCCGCGGCCTCTTCGGCGACGACGCGCTCCAGCTCCTGCGCGAGCAGGTCGACAGCGGGATCTTCAACGGCGGCAGAATGCTGCTGCCGGGCGCCGGCGGCGGCGTCCGCCTCGCAATGGCCGCGATCAGGAGCGAGCGAAGCGTCGGCGGCGATGTCCACGAGATCTTCCTCTTCGTGCCGGACGCGGAAACCACCGCCCATCTCAGCGCCGCCGAGACGCTGGAGGGGATCCCCGTCTCGCTGGTGCAGCTGGACCTCGAGGGGCGCGTGCTCTGGGGCAATGCCCAGGCGAGGGAGATGATCGGCGACGGCTTCGAGCTCGGCGCCATGCTCGACGACTTCGTCCAGCCGCTCGGACGCTCGCTCGAGAGCCTTCTGAACGAGGTGCGCTCGGGGCGCGACGGCGGCAGCGGCGAGATGGTGCGCCTGCTCGATTCGGGCTATGACAACTTTGCCCAGGTCTCGCTGACGCGCATGCCGCTGCAGGGCCAGCCGTGCCTCATGGCGGTCCTGACGGATGCGTCCGAGCTGCGCCTGCTCGAGGACAAGTTCGCCCAGAGCCAGAAGATGGAGGCCGTCGGCAAGCTGGCCGGCGGCGTCGCGCACGATTTCAACAACGTGCTGACCGCGATCAGCGGGCATTGCGACCTGCTGCTGCTGCGCAAGGATGCGAGCCACCCCGACTTTTCCGACCTGATGCAGATCCGGCAGAACGCGAACCGCGCGGCGACGCTGGTGCGCCAGCTGCTCGCCTTCTCGCGCAAGCAGACGCTACAGCCGAAGCTGCTCTCCGTGCAGGACGTGGTGACGGACACGCTCTATCTGCTCGACCGGCTGATCGGCGAGACGATCACGCTGTCGCTCGACCACGGCCGCGACCTCGGCTCGGTCCGCGCCGACCACCAGCAGCTGGAACAGGCGCTGATGAACCTGGTCGTCAATGCCCGCGACGCCATGCCGAACGGCGGTACGGTGACGATCGCGACGCGCAACGTGACGATCGCCGACGACGAGCCGAGGGGCGGCGTCTCGATCCCGGCCGGCGACTACGTCGAGATCAGCGTCTCGGACAGCGGGCACGGCATCGAGCCGCACGTCATCGACAAGGTCTTCGATCCCTTCTTCACGACCAAGCCGAAGGGTGAGGGGACGGGTCTCGGGCTCTCGACGGTCTACGGCATCGTCAAGCAGTCCGGCGGTTACATCTACGCCGAGAACCGCGAGAACGGCGGCGCGCGCTTCACGGTCCTGCTGCCGCGCGCCTATGCGCAGAAGAGCGAGATCGAGCTCGAGGCCGTTCCCGTGCCGGTCCAGCCGGCGCCGGACCTGACCGGCCACGGTGCCGTGATGCTGGTCGAGGACGAGGCGCCGGTCAGGTCATTCGCCTCGCGCGCGCTCAAGTTGCGCGGCTACAAGGTCATCGAGGCCGAGTCCGCCGAGGACGCCATGGCGCTGCTCTCCGATGGCGGCGAGAACATCGACGTGCTGGTCTCGGACGTCGTCATGCCCGGCATGGACGGCCCCACCTTTGCCGGCAAGGCGCGGCAGCTTCGGCCCAATCTGCGGGTCATCTTCATCTCCGGATACGCCGAGGACTCGTTCCGGCGGAACCTCGTCGACATGGATTTCCTGTTCCTGTCGAAGCCGTTCTCCCTGAACGAGCTGACGGCCAAGGTGAAGGTCGCCATGGACGCGCGGCCGAGCGTGACCGCCTGAAGGCAATCGGAAGGAAACGCCACCCTGCCGAAACGACACTGTGCGGCACAACTTGCGGCAGCAGACGTTGAGTTTGTTCTTTATTTGTCCCGCGCCTTATGCGAACATCCTGTGAACGCGGGGGGATTTGCGCCTCCCGGATGGATGTGAGACTAAGGAGCCGGCCGAATGACCGATAACCTGTTGAAGCTCGAGGAAAGGCGCGTCATGGACAAGCAGAAGGCACTCGAACTCGGCCTTGGCGCAGATCGAGCGGAATTTCGGCAAGGGCTCCATCATGAAGCTCGGCCAGCGCGACGCCGCGATGGACATAGAGGCGATCTCCACCGGCTCGCTCGGCCTCGACATCGCGCTCGGCATCGGCGGCCTGCCCAAGGGCCGGATCATCGAGATCTACGGGCCGGAAAGCTCGGGCAAGACGACGCTGGCGCTGCACTGCGTCGCCGAGGAGCAGAAGAAGGGCGGCATCTGCGCCTTCGTCGACGCCGAGCACGCGCTCGACCCGAGCTATGCGCGCAAGCTCGGCGTGAACGTCGACGAACTGCTGATCAGCCAGCCCGACGCCGGCGAGCAGGCGCTCGAGATCACCGACACGCTGGTCCGCTCGGGCGCCGTCTCGATCGTCGTCGTCGACTCGGTCGCGGCGCTGACGCCGCGCGCCGAGCTGGAAGGCGACATGGGCGAGGCGCAGGTCGGCCTGCAGGCCCGCCTGATGAGCCAGGCGATGCGCAAGCTGACCGGCTCGATCTCGCGCTCGCGCTGCATGGTCATCTTCATCAACCAGATCCGCATGAAGATCGGCGTCATGTTCGGCAGCCCCGAGACGACGTCGGGTGGCAACGCGCTGAAGTTCTACGCCTCCGTCCGCCTCGACATCCGCCGCATCGGGGCGATCAAGGACCGCGACGAGGTCGTCGGCAACGCGACGCGCGTCAAGGTGGTCAAGAACAAGGTCGCGCCGCCGTTCAAGCAGGTCGAGTTCGACATCATGTACGGCGAGGGCATCTCCAAGACCGGCGAGCTGATCGACCTCGGCGTCAAGGCGGGCGTCGTCGAGAAATCGGGCTCGTGGTTCTCGTTCGGCGACGAGCGGATCGGCCAGGGCCGCGAGAACGCCAAGCAGTTCCTGCGCGACAACCCGCAGATCGCGCTGACCATCGAGGACAAGATCCGCGCCGCGCACGGGCTCGAGTTCGACCTCCTGCCCTCGGCGGACGATGGCGAGGCGCCCCTGGACGCGATGGGGGCCTGAGCCCGGATCGCCGCCGCACGGCAGCGGATCCCGGGCGCCGCTCGCCAGACGAAGGCAAGGCGCGGCGCCGTGCCCTCTGTCCCGGCATAGCCGCCGCGTGCTCGCATCGGTCGGGACCGGCGGGATCTACCGAAAAGGCGGTGCGTCTTGCATCAGGCCAGAACCGACGCCCTGACCGACCGCCGGCGCCGGTGAGGCAGCCTGTGCCAACCCGCGGCGCTGAGGGCGCGGTGTCGGGTGGGGTCGTAGGGGGATCTGTCGATCCAGGCGCGCCGGAGAATTCTGATCCAGGCGCGCCCGAGGATGCGGATCGCATGCGGATGCCGGCATCCTCGGGCGCGCGCACGGTTGTAACGGTTGCAGACGTCGGCGGCCCATGTCGACCTGTGGCGCGAGTTGTCGGCGAAGCAGGCAATGGCGGCGCGCAAGCGGCGGTTGCGGGCCCAGCGGAAGACGACACCGCGGCTCTTGCCGCCGGCGGCAAGCTGGTCAGCGGTGAGATAGCGTGCGCGGTCGTCGCCGAACTCGGCGAGGATTGCTGCTGCGCAGATCTGACCGGCGCGGGGAAACCTCATGACGATGGGTCCGTCGGGGAGCTCGGCGACGGCATGGCGGGCGAGCCATTGTCCGCCATTGGTCCGAGGACAATGGCGAGCGGCGGAGAGATCGACGATCTGACGCACGAGCGGCGCCACGACCGACGAGGGCGCGAACCATTTCGCCCTTGGCTCGGCGTCACCGGCGAGGCCCGTGGGCGCGGCGCGCAGGCAGGCGAGCAGCTCTTCCGGGCTGCGGCGCCCGCAGTAGCGGTGCTGGGCGAGGAAGCTGGTGAGACGTTTGGCGCCCGGGCGCGCGCGGCTTCCGGGCAGGGATACTTGGCGAGGAAGGCCAGCGCGATCGGGCTGTCCACATCGGCGAAAATGGCGGCGGCGCCGGGCGAGAAGCTCTCGAGCAGGCTGCGCAGCTGGTTGGCCAGGCCGACACGGGTCGTGACCAGATCGTCGCGGCCGCGCACCAGGGCGCGCAAGCTGCGGATCTCGTCGGAGATATGCGACAGCGGGTGGAAGCGGTGGCCGTCGGCGCGCAGCAGATCGGCGAGAAGATGGGCGTCGCCGCCGTCGCTCTTGCCCCCGGCTGCCCGGTAGCGCGGGCGCGAGGCCTTGACGATGTTGGGGTGGATCGCGACCACCGGATGGCCTGCCGCCACCAGGGCGTCCACGATCAGACCCGACGGTCGCTCGACGGCGATCGGCAGCTCGTCCGGCATGCCGCGGCGGGCCAGCCTGCTTTGGAGGTCGCGCAGGCCCGCCGCGTCATGCGCCACTGCGAAACGGTCGGCGACGGCGCCGCTCTCCCGCTCGATGACGCAGACCGCGTGCGCCATCCCGCCCCAGTCCGGTCCGACGACGAATGCCACAGGCAGATCTCCCTGCTCGGCGGCACCCTCGCTCCGGTCGGGAGGCGCTGCGCGAAGCTCATTATCCGGCGCTCCGGGATCAGACCCCTGGCGCTACAGCCTGTCGCCCGTCGCGTCCTCCCGGCGCCCGCCGCGCGGCGGGGCTCACCGTGGCCATGCGATGGCGAGCGATGCTGGCCGTCACGGCAGGCGACCGGAAGTGGAAGCATCGCGCCCACGGCCACGAACCTTCCAGCAGCGAGGGTGCCCTAATGAGCGTGGGCGACAGCCCGGCCGGATCGAGCCTCGCGGCGCCGCGAGTGCGCTTCGCCGAGCTCTTCGTCCCAAAGCTCGTGACGGTGCTCCGCGAAGGCTATGGCTTTGCCGGGCTGCGCGCCGACGCGCTGGCCGGGCTGACCGTCGCCATCGTCGCCCTGCCGCTCTCGATGGCGATCGCCATCGCCTCGGGCGTCGGGCCGGAACGCGGCCTCTATACCGCGATCGTCGGCGGCTTCCTCGTCTCGGCGCTGGGCGGCAGCCGCTTCCAGATCGGCGGCCCGGCGGGCGCCTTCATCGTCCTCGTCTCGTCGACCGTCCTGCGCGAGGGCGTCGACGGGCTGGTCCTCGCCACCTTCCTGTCGGGGCTGATGCTGCTGGCCGCCGGCTTCCTGCGCCTCGGCAGCTACATCAAGCTGATCCCCTATCCCGTCACCGTCGGCTTCACCGCCGCGATCGGCGTCATCATCCTGGCGAGCCAGCTGAAGGAGTTCCTCGGCCTGACGCTGCCCGGACCCGAGCCCGCCGCCTTCGTGCCGAAGCTGATGGCGCTCGGCGCCGCCGTTCCGACCGTCACGCCGGCGGCCCTCGCCCTGGCGCTGGCCACCGTCGGGATCATCTTCGCGCTGCGCCGCTGGCGACCCGGCTGGCCGGGCTTCCTGATCGCCGTCGGGACCGCCGCCCTTGCCGGCTGGGCGGCGGACCTGCCGGTCGCGACGATCGGGACGCGCTTCGGCGGCATCCCCTCGGCCCTGCCGGCGCCGGCGCTGCCGGATTTCTCGCGCACGCTCGACCTGCTGCCCGACGCCTTCGCCTTCACGCTGCTCGGGGCCATCGAGTTGCTGCTGTCGGCGGTGGTCGCCGACAGCATGACCGGGCGACGCCACCGCTCGAACTGCGAGCTGGTGGCGCAAGGCGTGGCCAATGTCGGGTCGTCGCTGTTCGGCGGCATCTGCGTCACCGGCACGATCGCGCGCACCGCGACCAATGTCCGCGCCGGCGCGCGCGGCCCCGTCTCGGGCATGCTGCACGCGCTGTTCCTGCTGGCCTTCATGGCCCTGGCCGCGCCGCTCGCCGCCTATATCGCGCTCGCGGCGCTGGCCGGCGTGCTGCTGGTCGTCAGCTGGGGGATGATCGAGCGCGAGGCCGTCGCCGCCATCTTCCGCGTCTCGCGCGGCGACGCCCTCGTGCTGTCGGCGACGTTCCTGCTCACCGTTTTCCGCGACCTGACCGAGGGCATCATCGTCGGCTTCGCGCTCGGCGCGTTCCTGTTCATCGACCGCATGTCACGCGCCGTCTCGGTGCAGGAGGGCAAGCCGGACCTGCGCAGCGACGTCGCCGACAGCACGCCGCACCCGTTCGCCCCCGACAGCGACGTCGACCCGGACCTCGTCGTCTACCGCGTCAGCGGCGCCTTCTTCTTCGGCGCCGCGGCCCGGATCGAGGGCGTGCTCGACCGCATCGCCGACCGGCGGCGCAGCTTCGTTCTCGACCTCTCGGCGCTGGCGCTGCTCGAACTCGACGGCCGCCAAGCTGATCATCGCGACGGCGCGGCGGGCCGAGCGCGACGGCATCCGGGTCGTCGTCGCGGGCGCCGCCCCGAAGGTGCGCTCGATGCTGGCGGCGCATGCAGACGGCACGCGGCTGGTGCACGCCGCCACCGCCGCCGAGGCCGCCGCCGTTCTGCAAGCGCCCGGTACCGCATCGGGGCGAGTGGACACCACCCCCGCCCCGCGATAAGAGACGCGCCTTCACCTGACGCTGGGATCGGGGCGCTGCCATGGCCTCTCTGAACGACATCCGGACGACGTTCCTCGACTATTTCGGGGCGCACGGTCACGCCGTCGTGCCGTCCTCGCCGCTGGTGCCGCGCAACGACCCGACGCTGATGTTCACCAATTCGGGGATGGTGCAGTTCAAGAACCTCTTCACCGGGGTCGAGCACCGCGACTATGTCCGCGCCACCACGGCGCAGAAATGCGTGCGCGCCGGCGGCAAGCACAACGACCTCGACAATGTCGGCTACACCGCCCGGCACCTGACCTTTTTCGAGATGCTCGGCAACTTCTCGTTCGGCGACTACTTCAAGGACCAGGCGATCCCCTTCGCCTGGGAGCTGCTGACCGGCGACTTCGGCCTCGACAGGGAAAAGCTGCACGTCACCGTCTATCACAGCGACGACGAGGCCGCCGGGCTCTGGAAGAAGATCGGCCTGCCCGAGAGCCGGATCATCCGCATCCCCACCGACGACAACTTCTGGCGCATGGGCCCGACCGGCCCCTGCGGCCCGTGCACCGAGATCTTCTACGACCACGGCCCGCACATCCCGGGCGGCCCGCCGGGCAGCCCCGAGGAAGACGGCGACCGGTTCATCGAGATATGGAACCTCGTCTTCATGCAGTTCGAGCAGTTTGCCGACGGCTCGATGCAGCCCCTCGACATGCAGTCGATCGACACCGGCATGGGGCTCGAGCGCTTCGCCTCGCTTTTGCAGGGCACCAACAACCTGTTCGAGACCGACCTGCTGCGCGCCCTGGTCGATGCCGCCGCGCATGCCACCAACGCCGATCCGACCGAGGCGAACCTGCCGCATCTGCGCGTCATGGCCGACCATCTGCGCACCGCCGCCTTCCTGATCGCCGACGGCGTCATGCCGTCGAACGACGGGCGCGGCTATGTGCTGCGCCGCATCATGCGCCGCGCCATGCGCCATGCCCACCTGCTCGGCACCGACGCCCCCGTCATGCACCGGCTGGTGCCGGCGCTGGTCGGCCAGATGGGCCAGGCGTATCCCGAGCTCGGCCGCGCCCAGCCGCTGATCCGGGAGTCGCTCGAGCTCGAGGAGACGCGGTTCCGCACGACGCTGGACCGCGGGCTGCACCTGCTCTCGACCGAGCTGAACGCGCTGCCCTCGGATGCGCCGCTGCCCGGCGAGGTCGCCTTCCGGCTCTATGACACCTACGGGTTCCCGGCGGACCTGACGCAGGACGCGCTGCGCGAGATCGGCCGCAGTGTCGACATGGCGGGCTTCGAGGCGGCGATGGCCGAGCAGAAGGCCCGCGCCCGCGCCGCCTGGAAGGGCTCGGGCGAGGCCGCCGACGAGAGCGTCTGGTTCGACCTCGCCGACCGGCACGGCGCGACCGAGTTCCTCGGCTACGACACCGAGGAGGCCGAGGGCCAGGTCCTGGCGCTGGTCGTCGATGGCGCGGAGACCGACCGCGCCGACGCGGGCCGGCCCGGCGACGTCGCGATCGTCCTGAACCAGACGCCATTCTATGCCGAGTCCGGCGGCCAGGTCGGCGATCAGGGCACCATCCGCACCCAGACCGGCCGGGCGCGCATCACCGATGTGCGGCGCAAGGCCGGCCGGCTGCACGTCCACCATGCCACCGTCGACGAGGGCCACATAGCGCCGGGCCAGACGGCGCATCTGGCCGTCGACCATGCCCGCAGGACGGCGATCCGCGCCAACCACTCGGCGACGCACCTGCTGCACGAGGCGCTGCGCCAGCAGCTCGGCGAGCACGTCGCCCAGCGCGGCTCGCTGGTGGCGCCCGACCGGCTGCGCTTCGACTTTGCGCACCAGAAGCCGATGAGCCCTGACGAGCTCGCCGCCGTCGAGCGCGAGGTCAACGCGTATATCCGCCAGAACGCGCCGGTCGAGACGCGCCTGATGACGCCGGACGAGGCACAGGCCATGGGCGCGCGCGCGCTCTTCGGCGAGAAATACGGCGACGAGGTGCGTGTCGTCGCCATGGGCGAGCGGGCGGGTCCCGGCAAATCGGCCGGCATCGGGCCGACGGGCACGACCTATTCGCTCGAGCTCTGCGGCGGCACGCATGTCCGGCGCACCGGCGACATCGGGCTGCTGGTCGTCACCAACGAGGGCGCCTCGGCGGCCGGCGTCAGGCGGGTCGAGGCGCTGACCGGGCAGGCCGCCTATGAACACCTATCCGCGCAGGAGCAGCGATTGGCCGAGGCGGCCGGCCTGCTGAAGGCGCGGCCCGACGAGGTGCCCGCCCGCCTGCAGGCGCTGATGGACGACCGGCGCCGGCTCGAGGCCGAGATCGCCGAGCTGCGCCGCCGCGTCGCCCTCGGCGGCGACGGCCCGGCCGGGCCGGAGGCGGCGGACGTCAACGGCATCCGCTTCCTCGCCCAGGTGCTGCCGGGCGTCAGCCCCAGGGACCTGCGCGGTCTCGTCGACGAGCACAAGCGCCGCCTCGGCTCGGGCGCGGTGCTGCTGATCGCCGACACCGACGGCAAGGCGGCGGTCGCCGCCGGCGTCACCGAGGATCTGACCGGCCGTGTCTCGGCGGTCGACCTCGTGCGCGCCGCGGTCGAGAAGCTGGGCGGCAAGGGCGGCGGCGGCCGGCCCGACATGGCGCAGGGCGGCGGCCCCGACCCGTCTGGCGCCGAGGCGGCGCTCGGCGCGGCCCGGGCTGCGCTGGAGGCCGTGCCGGCCTGAACCCGGGTTCGGCCTGAACTCGATTTAATGCGGCGCGGCAACGGACCGGCCAGGCCCTGCCGTTCAACCTGCATCTCAGCAAACGGGAGCAGTTCATGAGAAAGATCATAGCCGGGACGGTCGCCGCGCTGGCCATCGCCGCCGCGATTCCGCTGGTCGCCAGCGCCGAGGGCGATGGACACGACGGCGATCACGGGCGCGAGCACGGCAAGAGACACGGCATGCATGGCATGCGCGGCGAGCACCATGGCGGCCGCGGCGCAAAGCTGCGCCTCGTCGAGATGATCGAGGTCTACGACGCCGACGGCGACGGCTCGATCAGCCAGGACGAGGTCGACGCGTGGCGGGCCGACCGGCTGCGCGAGTTCGACGCCGACGGCAATGGCGAGCTCTCGCTCGACGAGTACCAGGCGCTGTGGCTGGACGCGATGCGCGAGCGCATGGTCGACCAGTTCCAGGCGCATGACGACGATGGTGACGGACAGGTCACCGTCGAGGAGTTCGGCAAGCGCACGTCGCACATGGTGATGATGCGCGACCGCAACGGCGACGGCGTGCTGAACCTCGACGACCTGCCGCGCGGCGGGCACGGCCACCATCCGCGCGGCGGGATGCCTGGCGCGCCCGGCGGCCCGGAGCAGCCGGGCGGGCCGGTCCAGCCTTCCGCGTCGGGGCAGCCCGAGGGCCAGCCGCCCGCGCCGGCGCAGCAGTGACCTATGGCGGGAGCCGGGCCGTCCCGGCTCCCGCCGAAAGGCGCCTTCGATTCTCGCCCGGCGAACCCGACGCCGGATCTGGCGGCCGATCCGGCGTCAGACCAGCATCATCATCGGGTTCTCGAGGTTGCGCTTGATGGCCTCGAGGAACTGCGCGCCCAGCGCCCCGTCGATGACGCGGTGATCGACTGACAGCGTCACCGACATGATCGTCGCCACCTCGACGGCGCCGCCGGTCACGACCGGCTTTTCGACCCCCGCCCCCACCGCCAGGATCGATGCGTGCGGCGGGTTGATGACGGCATCGAAGTTGTCGACGCCGAACATGCCGAGATTCGAGACGGCGAAGCTGCCGCCCTGGTACTCGAACGGTTGCAGCTTGCGCTCGCGGGCGCGCGCCGCGAGGTCCTTCATCTCGGCCGAGATCTGCGCCAGCCCCTTGGCATGCGCGTCGCGGATGACCGGCGTCAGCAGCCCGCCTTCGATGGCGACGGCGACGGCAACGTCGGCATTCTCAAGCTGCAGAATACGGTCGGCGGCCCAGACCGCGTTCGCCGCCGGCACGCGCATCATCGCCATGGCGCAGGCCTTGATGATGAAGTCGTTGACCGAGAGCTTGGTGCCCGATGCGGCCAGCTGGTCGTTGAAGGTCTTGCGCACCCCCAGCAGCGTGTCGAGACGGATGTCGCGGCGAAGGTAGAAGTGCGGGATCGTCGACTTGGCCTGGCTGAGGCGCGTCGCGATCGTCTTGCGCATGTTGTCGAGGGTGACCTCCTTGAAGGGCCGCCCCTCGTACATCTTGCGCACCTGGTCGGTCGTGAAGCCCGGGACGGCCGTCGGCGCGGCCGGCGTCGCCGCCATGGCCGGCTGCTTCGCCCCCTCCGGCGCCGCGCTCGTCTCCGGCGCGGCCTTCGGCGCCTTGGAAGGCTCGAAGCCCTCGATGTCGGCCTTGACGATCCGCCCCTTGGGCCCGGAGCCGTTCACCTGGCCGAGGTCGATGCCCTTTTCCTTCGCGATTCGTCGGGCGAGCGGCGATGCGAAGATGCGCCGGCCATTGTCGTGCGGCGCGGCCTGCGACTTCGTCTCGGCGGGTCCGCGAGACTGGCCGTTGCCCTTGGACGGCGCCTCGCCGCGGCCATAACCCGGCTGCGGCGTCTCGGCCTTCGCCTCGGCCTCGCGGTCCGTCTTCGGCGCGCTTTGCTGCGGCGCCGGCGCATCGGGCTGCTTCGCCTCGCCGGCGCCGTTGCCGCCGGCCTGATTGTCGCCGGTCTGGATGGCGCCGGCGTCCTCGCCCTCCTCCAGCAGAACGGCGATGACGGCGTTGACCTTGACGCCCTCGGTGCCCTCGGAGACGACGATCTTGCCGACCGTGCCCTCGTCGACCGCCTCGACCTCCATGGTCGCCTTGTCGGTCTCGATCTCGGCGATGATGTCGCCGGCCGCGACGCTGTCGCCTTCCTTGACCAGCCACTTGGCGAGCGTGCCCTCCTCCATGGTGGGAGAGAGCGCCGGCATCGTCACCTCGATCGGCATCGCGTCACTCCCATTCCCTGACGACCTTCAGCGACGCAAACGTGTCCGGCCGGCCCTGGCCCAGCACCGCCGCGTCGACGGCGCGCTCCAGCGCCTCGCGGTGGTCGCGCAGGGCCTCGACCACATGCGTCTCGGACGGGTTCTCGCCGTCGATCAGCGCATCTATCTCGGGCCGCGCGACGGCCACGAAGATGATCTGGCCGCGGTGCCGCAGCTTGAGGTGCCAGTCATCGCCCTCGGGACGGCAGCGTTCGATCTCCATAGGATACCCCTCAGCGATAGCAGACGGCGCGGGCCGCCTCGACGACCTCGCGCGTCGTCGTCAGCGCCAGCTTTTCCAGGTTGGCCGCATAGGGCATCGGCACGTCCTTGCCCGTGCAGTTCAGCACCGGCGCGTCCAGATAGTCGAACGCCTCGGTCATCAGTGTCGCCGAGATGTGGTTGCCGATGGAGCAGACGGGCCAGCCCTCTTCCACCGTCACGCAGCGGTTGGTCTTCTTGACCGAGCGGATCACCGTCTCGCGGTCCATTGGCCTCAGCGTGCGCAGGTCGATCACCTCGGCCTCGATGCCGTCCTCGGCCAGCGCCGCGGCGGCCTCGAGCGTATAGGTCATGCCGATGCCGAAGCTGACCAGGGTGACGTCGCGGCCCTGCCGGACGATCTTGGCCTTGCCGAGCGGGATGGTGAAGTCGTCCAGCTCGGGCACCTCGAAGGACTTGCCGTAGAGGATCTCGTTCTCCAGCACCAGGACCGGGTTCGGGTCGCGGATCGCCGCCTTCAGCAAGCCCTTGGCGTCGGCCGCCGAATAGGGCTGGATGACCTTCAGGCCGGGAATGTGGCTGTACCAGGCGGCATAGTCCTGGCTGTGCTGGGCGGCGACGCGGGCTGCGGCGCCGTTCGGGCCGCGAAACACGATGGGGCACCCCATCTGCCCGCCCGACATGTACAGCGTCTTGGCGGCCGAGTTGATGATCTGGTCGATCGCCTGCATGGCGAAGTTGAAGGTCATGAACTCGACGATCGGCCTCAGCCCGGCAAAGGCGGCGCCGACGCCGACCCCGGCGAAACCGTGCTCGGTGATCGGCGTGTCGACGACGCGTTTCGGGCCGAACTCGTCGAGCAGCCCCTGGCTGATCTTGTAGGCGCCCTGGTACTCGGCGACCTCCTCGCCCATCAGCAGCACGCTGTCGTCGCGGCGCATCTCCTCGGCCATGGCGTCGCGCAGCGCCTCGCGTACGGTCTTGGTGACCATGGACGTGCCTTCCGGCCAGTCTGGCGCCAGCCCGGCCGGGTCCGGCAGGTCGGCGCCGACCTGGGCGGCGATCGGCTCCGCCGCCGACATGCCGCCCTGGGTCTCGGGCCGGGCGGCCGGCTTCTTCTCGGGCTGCGGCTCGGGCGCCGGCTGCGCCTTCTCGGTCTTGTCTGCGGTCTTGTCTGCGGCCTTGTCGCCGGAGGGCGCCCCGGCACCGTCGAGCGCCGACTGGTCCTCGCCCTCCTCCAGCAGGATGGCGATCAGCTCGTTGACCTTGACCCCCTCGGTGCCCTCGGCGACGATCAACTTGCCGACCTTGCCTTCGTCGACCGCCTCGACCTCCATGGTCGCCTTGTCGGTCTCGATCTCGGCGATGATGTCGCCGGCAGCGACCGTGTCGCCCTCCTTGACGGTCCACTTCGCCAGCGTGCCCTCTTCCATGGTCGGCGAGAGGGCCGGCATCAGGATCTGGATGGTCATGGTCCCTCTCAGGCGGCCGCGTAGACGTCGGTCCAGAGCTCGTTCTCGTCCGGCTCGGGGCTTTCCTGCGCGAACTTGGCCGCGTCGTTGATGACGGCCTTTACGTCCTTGTCGATCTCCTTGATCGCGTCTTCCTCGGCGATCTTCTGCTCCAGCATCAGCCTGCGCAGGTGGTCGATCGGGTCCCGCTCCTCGCGCATCTTCGAGACCTCCTCGCGCGTGCGGTACTTGGCCGGATCGGACATCGAGTGGCCGCGATAGCGGTAGGTCTTCATCTCGAGGATATACGGCCCCTTGCCCGAGCGGGCGTGTTCCGCCGCCTTCTCGCCCGCCGCCTTGACGGCGAGCACGTCCATGCCGTCGACCTGCTCGCCCTCGATGCCGAAGGCCTCGCCGCGCGTGTAGAGCGCCGGCGTCGAGGTCGAGCGCTTCTGCGCCGTGCCCATCGCGTACTGGTTGTTCTCGATGACGAAGATGCAGGGCAGCGACCACAGCGCCGCCATGTTGAACGTCTCGTAGACCTGGCCCTGGTTCGACGCGCCGTCGCCGAAATAGGTGAAGCAGACGTTCTCGTTGCCGCGGTACTTGTTGGCATAGGCGAGGCCGGCGCCCAGCGGCACGTTGGCGCCGACGATGCCGTGGCCGCCATAGAACTGCTTCTCCTTCGAGAACATGTGCATCGAGCCGCCCTTGCCCTTGGAGTAGCCGCCCTCGCGCCCGGTCAGCTCGGCCATGACGCCCTTGGCGTCCATGCCGCAGGCCAGCATGTGGCCGTGGTCGCGATAGGTGGTGATGCGCTGGTCGCCCTCGACCGCCGTGGCCTCCAGCCCGACGACGACCGCCTCCTGGCCGATGTAGAGGTGGCAGAAGCCGCCGATCAGCCCCATGCCGTAAAGCTGCCCGGCCTTCTCCTCGAAGCGCCGGATCAGCAGCATGTCGTGGTAGTGGCCGAGCAGCTCGTCGGCCGGCGGCAGATTCCTGGCGGCGCGCTTCGTCGCCGCGGTCTTGGTCGAGGCGCCCTTCGACGTCGCCATGGCGCGTCCTCCCGGTTGTGTTTCCCGGGCATCCTAGTGGCGGCGGTGGCGGACGCAAGCCCCGGCGATCGCCGATGGCCGCCTGCTCAGCGGACGACCAGCTCGCCCTCGCGCACCAGGCCGAGCACCGCGCGGGCGCGCTCGTCGAGCAGATCCAGGTCGAGATAGCGGTTCGAGAGCCGCAACACCTTGTTGGACAGCGCGTCGCGCTCGGCCCGCAACCCGGCAAGCTCGACCCGCAGATGCCGCTCCTCGGCCGCGGCCTCGCGATAGGCGGCCAGGCCGTGATCACCCTGCAAGCCGGAGTGCGCGAAGATGACGATGACGCCGGTCAGCAGCACATAGGTCGCCGCGATGGCGATCTGCCTCAGGTTGGTACGGTCCATGCTCGTGTCCCTCGCCGGCCGTCTCGCGCGGCCGTCTCGCAATCAAAGCTCGCTGATCGCGACCCGAAAGGGAAGCCGCTGCAAACCGCACTCTGCTTTCCTTGCCGGCGCTGCTGTCTTTCGGCCACAGCGTTCGGGCCCAGCAAAAAATATAACGTTACCGGGGCGTTCACCGCGAACGTTCCGTCTCCGTCAAAGGTTCGACGCCATTTTCCGCCGGCCGCCGCCGTTCCATGGAGACAGATTTCAATGACCTATTGCGCGCCGCAATCGTCCGTCCAGCAGTTCGAGTTCACCGCCTTCGTCGGCACAGACATTCTCGCCCCGGGCGACACCGAGCTCGGGCGCAACGACTGCTTCCAGATGCCTGCGAGCGCGACGGCCGTCATCGTCGTCACCGACAATGACACCAGTCTTTCCGGCGACAGCAACCGGAACGAAAGCAGCAACGACAGGAGCTGGCAGACTGCCGACATCCGGGTCGACGGCACGCTCGTCGCGCAGGGGGCGAAGATCTACGCCGAGGAATACTTCGTTGTCCGCGACCAGAACGGCAGGACCTACAAGTTGGTCGCGATCGAGCGGGAAGGCCTGAACGTCTCCGACCGCGCCGACTACTTCGCATTCTTCGGAGACGTGCCGCCGGCCGGCAGCCAGCTGAAGGTCGTCAGCGTCGGCGAGGTCTGCGGCAGCTGGGTCGACTACCGCGGCCTGTCGGCCGGTCTGATCTGGAGCTTCGACGCCGACGGCAAGGTCAAGCTGGAAGCCGAGGACATGGAGCTGCGCGGCTACCAGGAAGAAGCCAGCATCAAGGCATCCGGCGGCGACGTGATCCGCCTGAAGGGCGCCGAAGGCTCTGCCTCCGTCGCGTTCGGCGGCCAGACCGGCACCTATACGGTGGACCTCGCCTATATCGACGAGAACGACGGCGAGGGCGAGATCCAGCTCTGGATCGGCGGCACGCTCGCCCGCACCATCGAGCTGACGCAGAACAACAACGGCAACGGCACCTCCGGCTCGTCGATCTCGACCATGTCGTTCACGAACCTGGCCATCAGCCAGGGCGACAAGGTCGAGCTGCGCGGCTTCCGCGACGGCGGCGAGTACGTGCGCATCGATTCGCTGACCTTCGGTGTCCAGCAGAACGGCCCGACGACGCCGGATGCCGAGCCGGAGCCCCCGCACCAGCCCCCGCAGCAGCCCCAGCCCGGAGGGGCCGAGCTCTGCCTCGGGTTCGACGTCTTCGCCGACGGCCGGGCCGCCGCGGCGGGCGACAAGGGAACGCTGGTCTTCGAGGGCGTCACCTTCGAGGCGATCCGCAAGCAGGACGGCAACGGCGTCCACAACGACGCGATGATCTATGATTCGGACGCGGCGGTCGCGAGCGGCGGGGACTGGGACCTGCTGGTCCGCAAGGGCAACCTGCTGATCATCTCCGAGGATGGCGACGCCCGCGACCCCGACGACAACGCCAGGGGCGGCACGATCTTCGCGACGTTCGACGATCCCTCGACATTGAACGCGCTGCTGATGGTCGACATCGAGGAGTGCGGCGGGACGATCAGGCTCTTCGGTGAGGACGGCGCCCTGCTGAAGACCATCACGGTGCCGACGACCGGTGACGGCGGGGTCCAGTGGGTCGATCTCGGCGGCACCGAGGGCGTCAGCCGCATGGAGGTCAAGCTGGCCGGCTCCGGCGCCATCGGCGCCATGAAGTTCGTGCCGGGCGGCGCCGCCAATGCCGGGCCGGCCGCGGTCGACGATGCCGGCGAGACCGACGAGAACACCGCCGTCGCGCTGGACCTGCTGGCCAATGACAGCGACCCGGACGGCGACACGCTGACCGTGACCTCGGTCGACGGCCACGCCGCCGGCACGAGCTTTGCCGTCACCTCGGCGGCGGGCCGCACCGGAACGGCGACGCTCGGCGCGAACGGTGTGCTCGCCTTCGACCCGGGCGCCGCCTTCCGGGATCTGGGCGTCGGCGAGTCGGACGCGCTCACCGTGTCGTACGAGATTTCCGACGGCAACGGCGGTACCGCCACGGCGAACGCCACGGTGACGGTGAACGGTCTGAACGACGCGCCGGTCGCCGTCGACGACGCGACCGAGACCGACGAGGACACCGCCGTCACGCTCGACCTGCTGGCCAATGACAGCGACCCCGATGGCGACGCGCTGACCGTGACCTCGGTCAACGGCCACGCCGCCGGCACCAGCTTTGCCGTCACTTCGGCCGGCAGGCCGCACGGGCACGGCGACGCTCGCCGCCAGCGGCATCCTGACCGTCGACCCGTCCGGCGCGTTCGACGACCTCGGCGCCGGCGACGTCGACACCGTCAGCGTCCTCTACGATATCGCCGACGGCAATGGCGGCACGGCGACGGCGCGGGCGACCGTCCTGGTGCATGGCGTGAACGACGCGCCCGTCGCGGTGGACGATGCCTACACCGTCCCCGAGACGGGCGAGAGCGTGCTCGACATCCTGGCCAACGACAGCGACCCGGAGGGCGACCCGCTGACCGTCACCCTGCTCACGCAGCCTGTCGAGGGCTCGATCTCGGTCGCGGCGGACGGGACCGTGACTTTCGATCCGGGCAGCGATTTCCTGGGGCTCTCGCAGGGGCAGACCGCCACCGTCACCTTCGACTACCAGATCTCGGACGGCCAGTTCACCGACACGGCCACGGTGACGGTCAAGGTGCTGGGCAACGGCGTCTTCGATCCCGGCACGGTCACCGAGCGCGAGGTGGTGACGGTCGGCGGGCGCCCGGTGACGACGACGCTCGACTCGGACGCCAGCACGAACGACGGCACGGCAGATCTCCGCATCTCGGTGGCGCTCGGCGATCTCACCCAGTCGAAGTACAACATCATCTACGTCATCGACGTCTCCGGCAGCGCCGGCGTCGACGGCAGCTTCGACGACACGACCGTGCTCGACGCCCAGATCGCCGCGCTGCAGGACCTGACGGCCGAGTTCATGAGCCTCGGCCTGCCCGAGGGCTCGGCGACGATCACCGTGCTGCCCTTCAACAGCCGGGCGCTGCCGACCGCGCCGATCGACGGAGTGGCGTACCCGCGCATGATCTTCGGCGACGACGAGGTGCTTGACGGCGCCGACGTCGATGCCTCGCTCGCGGCGCTGCAGGCCGGCGGCGAGACGAACTATGTCGCCGCTGTGTTCGCGACCATGGGCACGATCCAGCAGCTCGAGGCGCAGCGCGGCGACGCCGTCAACCTCGTCTACTTCCTGTCGGACGGCAACCCGTTCCCGGCCAACAGCCAGCCCGTCAGCCTGCTCACCCAGGTCTCGGCGCAGCTGAAGGCGCAGGCGTCGGTGCATGGCGTCGGGCTGGGCGACCTGATCGACCCGCAATACATCAACGCCCTCGACAACACGGGCGGCGCGCAGCTGATCACCGACGACCCGACGGCGCTGGACGCGGCGCTGCGCGAGGCGCCGCTCGACCCGGGCGTGATCCTCGGGGCCGTGCTGACGCTCTACGACGCAGAGGGCGGCGCGATCGACAGCTTCCACTTCACCGGCGCGGATTTCGTCGAGACGCCGCTCGGCTTCCAGCTGAACGTCGAGAACGTCGCCGGCCTCGGCGCCTATGCCGGGCAGAGCAGCACGGCGGCGCTGGTCATCGACTTCGACGAGAACGGCGACATGGTCGCCGACAGCACGCTCAACCTCGGTGTCGAGATCGAAGGCGTCCTGCCGGACAGTTTCGACTTCTGAGCCGCGCCGGCCGCCGGACTGCGACACAGCTTCCGGCTGCCCCGCGCGACCGCCGGCCGCTATAGAGGTCCCCGCAGCATCTCGGGGACCTCCATGCCGGAACACGTCCAGACCATCGTCATCGGCGCCGGCGTCGTCGGCCTCGCCATCGCGCGGGCGCTGGCGATGTCGGGCCGCGAGGTGCTGCTGCTGGAGCGCGAGAGCGCCTTCGGCACCATCACCAGCGCCCGCAATTCCGAGGTGATCCATGCCGGCATCTACTATCCGAAGGACAGTCTGAAGGCGCGGCTCTGCGTCGCCGGCCGGCACATGCTCTACGATTACTGCGCGGCGCACGGCGTACCGCATCGGCGCTCCGGCAAGCTGATCGTCGCCTGCTCGCCGGACGAGGTCGACGCCTTCGCCGCGATCGCCCGGCGCGCCTGGGACAACGGCGTCGACGATCTGCGCGAGATCGACGCCGCCGAGGCGCGCGCGCTGGAGCCGGCGCTCGCCTGCCACGGCGCGCTGCACTCGCCATCGACCGGCATCGTCGACAGCCACGCCCTGATGCTGACGCTGCTCGGCGAGGCCGAGAACGCCGGCGCGATGCTGGTCATGCAGACCGACGTCACGGCGCTGGCCGCCACGCCGGACGGCTTCCTGCGTCAGGACGGGCGGCGCCGAGCCGATGGAGCTTCTGGCCGGCGAGCTCGTGAACTCGGCCGGCCTCGGCGCCCCGGCGCTGGCGCGCGCCATGCAGGGATTGCCGGATCAGGCGGTGCCGCAGCAGTGGATCGCCAAGGGCAACTATTTCTCGCTGGCCGGCCGCGCGCCGTTCTCGCGCCTGATCTATCCGGCGCCGGTCGCCGGCGGGCTCGGCATCCACCTGACGCTCGACCTCGGCGGGCGCGGCCGCTTCGGCCCGGACGTGCAGTGGATCGAGGAGGAGGACTATTCCGTCGACCCGGCGCGCGGCGAGCTCTTCTACGCCGCGATCCGCCGCTACTGGCCCGGCCTGACGGACGGCGCGCTGGCGGCCGACTATGCCGGCATCCGGCCGAAGCTGGCGCCGACGGGCAATCCCGACTTCCGCATCGACGGCGCGGCGGCGCACGGGCTGCCGCGGCCATGTCGGCCTCTACGGCATCGAGTCGCCGGGCCTGACCAGCGCCCTCGCCATCGCCGGCATGGTGCGCGACATGCTGGACGCCGACGGGCGCTGACGGCCCGACACGGCCCTAAATCGACGCACGGCGTTGACAGCGCCGCGCCGCGGGCGGAGTTTCCCGCCGATCGCCAGGGAGACCGCCATGAACAAGCCGGACGTGCGCGTCACGCCATTCGCCACGCACTGGGGCACCTACTGGGCCGAGACCGAGGGCGGCAGGCTCACGGGCATCCGCGACTATGCCGAGGACCCGGACCCGGCGGTGATCGGCCCGGGCATCATCGACATGGTCGACCACCCGACGCGGGTGCGCCAGCCATCCATCCGCCGCGACTTCTCCGGCATGGCCGCGCCGGCGACCGCACCGGGCGCGGCCGGGAGCCCTTCGTCGCCGTGCCGCTGGGACGAGGCGCTCGACATCGCCGCGGCCGAGATCGACCGCGTCCGGCGCGAGCACGGGGCCCAGGCGATCTTCGGCGGCTCCTATGGCTGGGCCAGCGCCGGGCGCTTCCACCATGCGCAGAGCCACGTGCACCGCTTCCTGAACTGCGCCGGCGGCTATACCGCCTCGATCGCCAACTACTCCTATGCCGCCGCCTTCGCCATCGCGCCCCACATCGTCGGCGCGTTCCGCGAGATGGTGCTCGACACCGCCACCTCCTGGCCGGTGATCGCCGAGCACAGCGGCCTGGTCGTCGCCTTCGGCGGCCTCGCGCAGAAGAACAGCCAGGTCACCTCGGGCGGCGTCGGCCGGCACACGCATGCGCGAGGGCCTGCTGGCTGCCGCGCGCCAATGGCTGCGGCTTCGTCTCGATCTCGCCGCTCGCGCTCGGACATGATCGCCGAGCTCGGCGCCGAGTGGCTCGCCATCCGCCCGAACACCGACGTGGCGCTGATGCTCGGCCTCGCCCACACGCTGCTGGCCGAGGGCCTGCATGACCGCGACTTCCTCGCCCGCTTCTGCACGGGCTGGGAGCGTTTCGAGCCGTATCTCACCGGCGCCGCCGACGGCCAGCCGAAGGACGCCGACTGGGCCGCCGGCGATCACCGAGATCCCCGCCGACGCCATCCGCGGCGCTCGCCCGCCGGATGGCGGCGACGCGCACGATGATCACCGTCTCGTGGTCTCTCCAGCGCGCCGACCATGGCGAGCAGCCGGTCTGGATGGCGGTGGTGCTGGCCGCCATGCTGGGCCAGATCGGCCTGCCCGGCGGCGGCTTCGGCGTCGGCTATTCCTCCGAGAACGGCATCGGCAACCCGGTCCTGCCCTTCAGGTTCCCGGCCGTGCCGCAGGGGCAGAACCCGGTCACCAGCCACATCCCCGTCGCCCGCATCTCGGACATGCTGCTGAACCCGGGCGGCGAGTACGACTTCGACGGGCAGCGGCGCGACCTACCCCGACATCCGCCTCGTCTACTGGACGGGCGGCAATCCCTTCCACCACCACCAGGACCTGCACCGGCTGGTGCGCGCGCTGCACCGGCCCGAAGACGGTGATCGTCAACGAGATCTGGTGGACGCCGATGGCGCGCCATGCCGACATCGTCTTCCCGGCGACGACGATGCTGGAGCGCGAGGACATCTCGATGACGCATTGGGAGCCGCTGATCGTCGCCATGCGCCGGGCGGTCGACCCGGTCGGCGAGGCGCGCAGCGACTACGAGATCTTCACCGGCCTCGCCCGGCGCATCGGGCTGGAGGCCGCCTACACCGAGGGGCGCGACGCCCGAGGACTGGATCCGCCATCTCTGGGACCAGACGCGCCAGCGCGCCGGCGCGGCCGGGTTCGCGCTGCCGACGCTGGACGAGCTGCGCGAGGGCAGGCACGGCGACCCTGCCGCCGAACCCCGCCGAGCCGGTCCTGCTCGCGGCCTTCCGCGCCGACCCGGAGGCGAACCCGCTCGACACGCCCTCGGGCCGGATCGAGATCTTCTCCGAGCGCGATCGCCGGCTTCGGCTACGCCGACTGCCCCGGCCACCCGGTCTGGATCGAGCCGTCCGAATGGCTCGGCGCCGCGCGCCGCGCCGGGCCAGCTGCACCTGATCTCGAACCAGCCCCGCACCCGGCTGCACAGCCAGTTCGACCCGGGCCGCGTCAGCCAGGCGTCGAAGGTCGCCGGGCGCGAGCCGATCACCATCAACCCGGCCGACGCGGCGGCGCGCGGCATCGCCGACGGCGACGTCGTGCGCGTCTGGAACGGGCGCGGCGCCTGCCTGGCCGGCGCGGTGCTGTCCGACACGGTGCGCCCCGGCGTCGTCCAGCTCTCGACCGGCGCCTGGTTCGACCCGGCCGAGCCGGGGCGAGCCGGGCACGCTCTGCAAGCACGGCAACCCGAACGTTCTGACGGCGCGACCGCGGCACCTCGCGGCTCGGCCAGGGACCGTCGGCGCACACCGCGCTGGTCGAGATCGAGCGGTTCGAGGGCGATCCGCCACCCGTCACGGCGCACCGGCCGCCGGAGGTGCTGCCGCGCGACGCCGTATAGAGGAGGTTCCGACCGATCCGAATCGCCTCCTTGCCGGGCGCCTGCTGCGCCTGCGTGCCGCCCTCAAGAAGAGGATGGATTTTCAGACACTTACGGACCGTCCACGCGTGGACGGTCGCGCGGGTGCCGATACTGCCTGCTCGGAAGCTGCCTTGGTCAGGGGCGCAGGACGGTCCGGCCGCCCCCTCCGCGGTCGGCGAGGACATCGGCGCGGTGCTCGCCAGCGGGACCGGAAAGCACCAGCACGTAGGCGGTCCGGTCGGTGAGGAACAGCCGCCCCTCCGGCCATTCCGCCCGTCCCGCGCGCACCCGCAGCGTCGCGACCTCGCGGCCGCCCCGGCGTTCGATCCGCAACAGGTCGTAGCCGGCGCCCCCGCCCGCGACGACGATCTCCGGGACCAGCGGCACGCGCGGCAGCCCGCTCCCGCGCAGGACGACGCTGGCGGTGATCTCGTCCTCCGGCGAAAGCGTCACGGCATGGGCGCATGGCAGCTCGGCCCGCCCGGCGACGGCCGCCCGAGCCAGATCCAGCCCGGTCTCGCGCACGACGACCGAGCCGCCGACCATCGTCACGGCCTCGCAGCTCGCATAGTGCTCGAGCGTCAGCCTGGCGCCGGCGCCGAGTTCCAGTTCGGTGCCGATCCCGACTTCGTCGAACAGGTCGACGGCGGGGCGGACCTCGCCCGAGACATCGGTGACCAGCGCACCCGGCGTACCCGCGGGCGCCGCCGCCGTCGCCGTGAGAATCGCCGTCGCCGTCAGCAGCATGCTCAGGAACGCTCGTGCGGCCGGCCCGGTCATTCTCGCATCCGTCAATTCGCCGCCATGCCGATCCTGGCGACCGGGAACGGCTTGTCGCTGTTGCCGATCAGCAGCTGCGGCTTCTGGCTGTGGTTCTTTTCGGCGGCCAGCTGGCGCACGCGCTTGCGGACATAGTCGGCCAGCGTCAGCGCGTCCGCGACGCCGTCCGGCGAGGACACCGCGCCGCCCAGCGCCTCGCGCACGGCATAGACCAACGTGCCGTTCCGGCCGTCGGCGCCGTCCAGCGCCTCCTCGTATTTCGTCGAGGCGGTCAGCACCATGAAGCCCGTCTCGTTGCTGATGTTGCCCGCCGCCGCCGCCGGGAATGCGCCGGAATAACAGGTGTCGAGCACCAGCATCAGGTTCTCGACCTGCATGCCCGAGAGGCCCTCGATCAGCTCGGACTGGTCGACCGAGCGCGTGTCGAGCTGGTCCATCGCGCTCATGTCGGGCGGGATGAAGTGATAGCTGCCGGCCGCGTCCTTCAGCCCGTGCCCGCCGACATAGACGATGACGGAATCGTCCGGCGTCGACCGCTCGGCCAGGGCGTGCAGCGCGCCGGCAATGCCCTCGCGGGTGGCGGCACCGTCCAGCAGCTCGGTGACCGTCACCTCGGCATAGCTGTCGGGCTTTGCCGCGGAGACCAGCGCCGCCAGCGTCTCGGCGTCGGGGCGCGCATAGGTCAGCGCGCCGATGCTGTCCGGATAGGTGTTGGCGCCGATCACCAGCAGGTGCAGGTCGGGCAGTGTCTGCTGCTCGGGCGCGAGCCGGCGCAGCGCCACCTCGGCCGACTTGCCATAGACGCCGCGCTTGTCATAGGCGCGCAGCTGCAGCGTGTTCAGCCCCTCCAGCAGGAAGACCTCGCGCGCGCCCTCGATCACCTCGCCGGCTGCCTTCCCGCCCATCTCCGTGATGGCGCCGAGCCCGCGCGTCTGGCCGGTCGTGGTGTCGTTGCGGAAGACGTCGATCTTCTCGATCGGCACAGACGTGCCGGTGATCCGGTAGGTCAGCAGCACGCGCTCGACCGAGGCGGGGACCACGCGCACGCCGTCCGCAAAGGCCGGGTCGCCCGCCGCGGCAACGGCCTCGATCCTGCCGAGCCCGCGCACCGCCAGCCTGGCGGGCGAGCACGGGCCCGTTGCGTCGCCCTCGATCGGGCAGATCTCGAGCAGCTCGACCGTCGGCGCCGGCGCCCGGGCGATGGCAGCGATGGCGGCGGCCGCCTCGACCGCCGGCGCCTCGGCGACAGCGCCCGCGTCCGGCCTCGGCACGGGCGTGGGCGTGGGCGTGGGCGCGGGCGTGGGCACCACCTGCTCGCCGGAAAGCTGCGCCCGGACCGCGTCGGGGGCGTAGTGGGTGCGGTAGAGCTGGCTGAAATCCGTCCAGCTCGCCAGCTCGGCGGCGCTCCTGTTCGTGTGATAGCCGGCCAATTTCTGCCCGCCATTGTCCGAGTGATTGAACCGCCCGTCCGGCAGCCAGGCCAGCCAGCGCAGCCTGTCGCGCTCGATATAGAGCGCGCCACGCTCTTCGATCCGGCCACCGAGGACCTCGAACCAGCGCAGCGATCCGTCGCCCAGCGCCGCGAGAAATCGCCCGTCCGGAAAGCTCGCGACACCGAAGGCGGCGGCGTTCAGCTCGCGCTCGGCGATCTTCGTGCCGTCCGGTGCGAAGACATGGACAGCGCGGTCGCCGCCCAGGACGAAGCCGCCATCCGGCCGCGCCGCGACGCTGAGCGAGCGCTCGCGGGGCCCGAGCGGCAGCGCCCGGCCGCGCAGCTTCGGCGTCTCCGAGACGCGCCAGTCAGTCAGGCCGTCCGGCACCTCGGGCGACAGAAAGCCGTCGCGCACGCGCGCGATCCCCTCGCGGTCCAGCCTGCTCAGCTTCTGCTCGGCGATGTCGAACAGGAAGGAGCCGATCTCGCCCGCCTCGTCATAGCGGAAGGCGATCTGGTTGCCGTCCTGCGAGATCGCGAAGAGCCCGTCATAGACCAGCCGGTAGTCCGGCCCCGGCCGGCCGATGCGGTATCGCAGCCGGAAATCCGGCGCGATGACGCCCCAGACCGGATCGCCCGAGGCGAAGACGACGCTGCCGTCCGGCGCCGGCTGCAGCACGGTGATCGTGTCGCGCGCAACGGCCAGGTCCTCGAAGCGCTCCGGCCGGCCCGGATCGCGCCAGCGCCGGACGACGATCCGGCCTGAAGGGTCCGAGACGCCGCCCGCCGCCCAGAGCTCGCTGCCGTCCGGGCCGGCCCAGGCGAGAGCGTTGAAGCCGGGGGTGGCGCCGCGCGCCGTGCCGAGCTGTCCGACGCGCTCGAGCGTCCGTGTCGAGATCAGATCGACATAGGGCCGGTCGTAATAGCCGACCGCGATCACCTCGCCGTCCGGCGAGACGCGGGCGACGGCTGGCTCGCTGCCGGACAGTCGCGCCGTGCGGGGGCTGAAATCCGCAGCATAGACACGAAGCTCGCCGCCCGTCGCCGCCCCCGCCCCCGCGCCACCGACGGCGACGGCGACCACCAGCGATCCGTCCGGCGCCCAGTCGATCCAGGTCGGCGCGCCGGCGAGGTCGACGTCCTCGTCGACCACCCTGCCCCTGGCGTCGCGGATCTGCACCGCTCCGCCGGCGGCGGCCGAGAGCGCCAGACCGATCCGCGTCGCGTCCGTCCCGGCATTGTAGGCGACCCTTCTGAGCACGCCGCCGAGCGACAGCCGCCCGGCCATCCGGCGCTCGCCCGGGTTCAGGACGTAGAGATAGTTCTGCCCCTCCCATTCCAGCCCGGAGATGCCGCCGGCCAGCAGCGACCGCCCGGACGGCGCGAAGGCGAGGCTGTAGAGCACCCCCTCGACGCCGTCGCCGATCGGGATGCGCAGCGTGTCGATCAGCGTACCCGTGCCGCTTTCCCACAGGCGAACCGTCTTGTCGTCGCCCGTTGTCGCGATCACCGCGCCATCGGGCGAGACCGCCACGTCGTGGATCGTCGCCTGGTGCTGCACGGTGTCGATGCGCAGGATTGGCGCCGCCGGCGGCTCCGCGGCCGCCGCCTCGGTGCCCGGCAAACCCGCCAGCACGCCGGCGCAGACGAGCTTGCCCCAGAGGAGCGCACCGCGCGCAATGCGGTTCATGCTGCAAATGCCTTCTCGCAAGCCGGCACGAGTCTGCACCATATCGCCGTCGAGCACCAGCTAGCGCGCGGTGAACAGCGGCAGCAGGCCCACCCGGACCTCGTCGGCGTCCCCGGCATGGCGCTCGATCAGCTTCAGCAGCCGTTCAGGCGCGACGCTGCCCTGCAGCGCGGCCAGGGCGGCGTGCAGGTCGTCCAGCCGGTAGGTGCTGGCGAAGGCCAGCACATGATCGGCGCCGGTCGGCGCGGTCACGGGCGCCGGCCCAAGCCGCCGCGTCGTCTCGCCGTCGGCGAACCGGTCGAGCTCGCCCTCGACATGCCCCGGGGCCGGAAAGACGACCTGAATCTCGCCCGTGCTCGCCAGGTTGACGATCGTCAGGTAGCCGAACTCGGGTGCCGGCCGGGTCACCGTGATCCACAGCTCGTCGCCGATCCGATAGCGGCGGTCGTCCGGCTCGACCCGGACCCCGAGCGGCCGCTTCGGCGTCCAGCGCAGCAGCGGCTGGACCGCCCGCCAGGCCAGAACTGCGCGGGCGACGTCCTCGGGGCCGCGCGCCTCGGCGATCACATCGGCGGTCGCCCGGTCGACGAGTTCCGCGCGGGGCTGGTCCCACAGCAGCCGCGCCGTCTCCTCGGTGGCGACGATCGGGATGTCACCCAGAAAGACACCGCGGCCGGATGGCGAGCCGCGCACGAACAGCGCCGGCGGCGGCGCCAGCTCCAGCTCCGTCGACGGCGGCGGCGTCGGCGCCGACACTGGCGTCAGCAGGGCGCCCACCCCCTGCCCCGCGGTGACGCTGTCGAGCGTGCGCGAGAACTGCACGCCCGGCGTCTGCCGGGCACCGGACAAGGCGCGGACCTGCTCGACGACGAAGTCGCGGAAGTCGTCGAGGGACAGCCCCTGCTGACCGGTCTGGCGCTCGATGGCGCGCGCGACGCTCCAGCTCAGCGCGCCGCGATAGGCGCCGTCGATCTCGATCTCGGGCGTCTCCTGGTCGTCGCGCGCGGCATGGGCGAAGACGACGTTCGGCAGCTCGCCCGCCTCGACGCCGCGCGTCCGGGCGGGCGGCGCCGGCAGCGGGTCCCGTCCCTTGACCGGGCCGATCTCTGCATAGCGGCTGCGCCCGAGATGGCCGCGCGGATCGACCGAGCGCGTCATCGTCCCGCTGTGGCAGGAATCGGCGACCAGCAGCACCGGCACCTCGGGCGGGATCTGCTGCAGCATTGCCGCGACGTCGTTGTCGCTGATGCGCTCGGCCAGGCCGGCGCCCTCGACATCGAAGCCCTGCAGGATGAAGACCTCGTCCATCCCGTCGGCCTCGTCGCCGGGCAGCGCCTCGGGCAACTGCACGCCATGCCCGGCATAGGTCAGGACGACGCTGTCGCCCGGCCCGGCGGCCCGCGCGATCGCCGACCAGTCCTGCATGATCTGCGCGCGCGTTGCCGCGGCGTCGAGGCGCAGCGTCACCTCGGCGCCGCGCCCACGCAGCGTCTCGGCGAGGTCGTGCGCGTCATTGACCGCGCCAACGAGCGACGGGACGTGCGCATAGTCGTCGATGCCGATCACCAGCGCATACGTCCTGGCGGCGACGGGCAGCGGCACCAGGACCAGGGCCGCCGCGAGCGCCGTCATGCCGACCGCGAACCGCATCCGCTTCTCCCCGGTTCCCCCCGGATCTCCGTGGTCAGTCTACAACCTGGGCACGCGAATGCCCAGTGCGAGGGAGCTTGACGCTGCCCTGCCGCGCGGGAATTGCTGGAGAACGAAGCCAGCGCAGGGGACCCTCAGATGACCGCAACCGACCGTCCGAGCGTCGCCGAGTGGATCGCGCGCTTCCTGCAGGGACGCGGCGTCGACCGGATCTTCGGCCTGCAGGGCGGGCACATCCAGCCGATCTGGGACCATCTCGGCCAGCTGGGCGTCCGCATCGTCGACGTGCGCGACGAAGGCGCGGCGGTGCACATGGCGCAGGCGCACGCCGAGCTGACGGGCGGCTTCGCCGTCGCCATGGCGACGGCCGGTCCGGGCGTCACGAACTGCGTCACGGCGATGGCGAACGCCGACCTCAGCCGGGCGCCGGTGCTGCTGATCGGCGGCTGTCCGCCGCGGCCGCAGGTCAACATGGGGCCGCTGCAGGACATCGACCATGCCGGCATCCTGCGTCCCGTGACGCGGATCTCGCGCACCCTGCGCGTTCCCGAGCAGGTGATCCGCGAGATGGATTCGGCGCTGGCGCTGATGCTGGGCGACGGCGGCATGCCGGGACCGGCGTATCTGGAGATCCCGACGGACGTTCTGCGCGTCGAGGTGCCGCGCGCACTGGTGCTCGAGGAATGGATGGCGCCGAAACGACCGCGGCGCCCCGCCCCGGACCCCGCCGCGGTGGCCGAGGCCGTCGAGGCGATCTGGGGCGCCGAGCGGCCGTCCGTCGTCACCGGTCTCGGGGCGCGCGGCGCCGGGGCCGAGTTGCGGGCGCTGCTCGATGCGACGGGCGCCGTCTACCTCGACACGCAGGAGAGCCGGGGCCTCGTGCCGAGCGAGCACCCGGGCGCCGTCGGCGCCATGCGCGCCCAGGTGATGGCCGAGACGGACCTCGTGGTTCTGGTCGGCCGCCGGCTGGACTATCAGCTCGGCTATGGCTCGCCGGCCGTCTTTCCGAAGGCCCGCTTCATGCGGATCGCCGCGACCCCCGGCGAGCTGGTCGACAACCGCCGCGGCCAGCCCGAGATGATGGCCGATCCGGCGCTGGCGCTCGCCGCCATCGTCGAGGCCGCCGGCAACCGGGCGCCCGCAACCGATCGAAGCTGGGCGCAGGGTTTGCGCAGGCGCCATCTCGAGCGCGCCGAGAAGGGCGCGACGGCGCCGCTGCCCGAGACAGGCGACGGCAAGATCCACCCGATGGCGATCTTTCGCGCGCTGGCCGACGTCGCCGACCCGGACCATCTCGCCATCGCCGACGGCGGCGACCTGCTCAGCTTTGCGCGCGTCGGGCTGACCGGCCGGCACTACATGGATTCGGGGACCTTCGGCTGCCTCGGCGTCGGCGTGCCCTATGCCATCGCCGCCGCGCTGCACGACCCGTCGCGCCAGGTGATCGTCGCGACCGGCGACGGCGCCTTTGGCTTCAACGCCATGGAGATCGACACCGCCGTCCGGCACGGCGCGAAGATCGTCGTCATCGTCTCGAACAATTCCGCCTGGAACATCGAGCGCTATGACCAAGAGGTGAACTATGGCGGCCGGGTGGTCGGCACGACGCTCGGCGACGCCGACTATGCCGCGCTGGCCCGCGCGCTCGGCGCGCATGGCGAGCGGGTGACCGATCCGGCCGACCTGCCCGCCGCCATTCGCCGCGCCTTCGAGAACGCGCCGGCGGTTGTCGACGTCGTCACCTCGCAGGACGCCGTGTCGTCCGACGCCACCAAGGGCCTGGGCTTCGTGCCCGACTATCAGGCACTGACGCCCTGGAATGACGCCGAGCTGGCCCGGCGGCGCTGAATTGGCGGCGCTGAACTGGGGGCGCTGAACCGGCCGCGAACTACTCGGCCGGCACCCGGCCGAGGTCCAGCTCGCGCAGGTACTTGCCGAAATCGGGCCCGACATCCTGTCGCGCCAGCGCCAGGGCGACGGTCGCCTGCAGGTAGCCGCGCTGCGAGCCGCAATCGTAGCGCGTGCCCTCGAAGCGAAAGCCGTAGACCGGCTCCGGGCCGCCGATCTGCGCGGCGATCGCGTCTGTCAGCTGGATCTCGCCGCCGGCGCCCTTCTTGGTGTCGCCGAGCGCCTGCATCACGGCCGGGCTGAGAATATAGCGCCCGATCACCGCCAGCGTGGACGGCGCCGCCTCGGGCTTGGGCTTCTCGACCAGGCCGCGCGCCTTGACCAGCCGGCCGCGCTCTTCCTCGACGTCGATGACGCCATAGGACGCTGTCTGCTCGCGCGGCACGTCCACCGTGGCGACCATCGAGCCGCCGCCTTCCGCCTGGTAGGCCTCGACCATCTGCGCCAGGCAGGGCGTGTCGCCGGTGATGATGTCGTCCGGCAGGATCACGGCGAAAGGCTCGTCGCCGACCAGGCGCCGGGCGCACCAGACCGCGTGGCCGAGGCCGAGCGCCTCCTGCTGCCGGACATAGGCAAGCGCGCCAGAGCCCATCGTCGTCTTCCGCACCGTCTCGAGCAGCTCGGTCTTGCCGGATTTTTCCAAAGCGCGCTCCAGCTCGGGCGCCGAGTCGAAATAGTCCTCGAGCGCCGATTTGCCCTTGGCGGTGACGAAGACGAAATCCGTGATGCCGGCGGCCAGCGCCTCGTCGATGCCGTACTGGATCAACGGCCGATCGATCAAAGGCAGCATCTCCTTCGGCACCGACTTGGTCGCGGGAAGAAACCGCGTCCCCATCCCGGCGACCGGAAAGACTGCGGTGCGGACCTTCATTGCCATGCTCGGCTCCTGCTCCTGCTTGAACTGTGTGCCGGCGGGCCGGCGGGACAAAACGCCCAGCCTACGCCCGGGGCGGCCAATCCGTTGCGGCGATGCCGCGAGAGGAATGCCGTGGGGTTGTCACGGCAAGCCCCGCTCGCTCAGCACGGCCTCGATGCGTGCCGTGTCCTCGGGATTGTTCAGCTCCCAGAAGCGTGCGCCGCGGCTCGACACCTCGACACAATGGACCGGCACGCCGTGCTCGAGAAAACGAAGCTGCTCGAGCCCCTCGCAGCGCTCGAGCGGCCCCGGCTCCATGCCGAGATAGGCCGCGAGCGTCACCGGCCGGTAGGCATAGACGCCGACATGGTGGAAGACCGGGCAGATGCCGTCGAGCGTGCGATCGGGCCCGGTGAAGGGGATCACCTCCTTCGAGAAATAGAGCGCGCGGCCGTCGCGGCCGAAGACCGCGGTGGTGGCACCGACGCGCCCGGCGCGACGATCCTCGAGGAAGCCGTCCAGCGCCAGCGCGTCGCAGCGCAGCACCGGCGTCGCCATCTGCACCGCCGGATCGGCGCGCATCGCCAGCACCAGCTCCTCGACGAACCAGGGCGGCGTCAGCGGCGCATCGCCCTGCAGGTTGACGACGATCTCCGGCGCCGGGTGCAGGCCGCGGATCGCCTCGGCGCAGCGCTCGGTCCCGTTGGCACAGTCGGGCGAGGTCATCACGACCCGGCCGCCGAAGCGCTCGACCTCGTCGGCGACCCGCTGGTCGTCCGTGGCGACCAGGCAGCCGTCGATCCCGGACACCGCCCGCGCCGCCTCCCAGCTGCGCTCGATCAGCGTCTTGACGCGCCCGGTCGCGCCGCGCAATGGCGCCAGCACCTTGCCGGGAAAGCGCGTCGAGGCATGCCGCGCCGGGATCACGATGATGGCCGTCATGCAGCTCTGTCCCCTTGCCGGCAGGTTACCCGGTCTGCCTTCACAACTCCACCCCGGGCGCCAGCGCCAGGAAGAAAGGGTTCTCCCATCCGGGCTTGCCATAGCGCAGCTCGGTCCGGTCGTCATGGCGCAGCACGACGCCGCCGGCGGCCAGCAGCACCGCATGGCCGGCGGCAGTGTCCCATTCCATGGTGCGGCCGAGCCGCGGGTAGAAATCGGCCTCGCCCGCGGCCAGCAGGCAGAACTTGAGCGAGGACCCCGCGCTCTTCACCGCCGCCACCTCGAAGCCGGCGATGTAGTCGTCCGTCGCCTTGTCGCGGTGCGACTTCGAGGCAATGACGACCAGCGCCGCATTGTCGGGCGTCGAGACATGGATCGCCCGTTCCGAGCCGGCCAGCGCGGCGTGGTTCTCGACCGCCGCCTCCACGGCGGCGCCGTCCCGCGTCGCCCACAGGCGATCCCTGGCCGGTGCATAGACGACCCCCGCCACCGGCCGGCCATCCTCGATCAGCGCGATGTTCACGGTGAAGTCGCCCCGCCGGCGGACGAACTCCTTCGTGCCGTCGAGCGGGTCGACCAGGAAAAAGCGCCGGTGCCCGGTCTGGCCGTGGCTTTCCGACGCCTCCTCGGTCACCGCCGGGATGTCCGGAAAGGCGGCCGCGAGCCCTGTCCCGATCACCCTGTCGGCGGCCAGATCGGCCGCCGTCACGGGGCTGCTGTCGGCCTTGGTCTCGACACCCAGCTCGCCCGAGCGGTAGACCTCCATGATCCTGCCGCCGGCGTCGAGCGCGAGCCCGGTGATGATCCGCTCGAGATCGCTCATGCTGCCCTGCCCCGACGACGCCGGACCGGCGCCCGGCATCGATCTAGCCGCTCGGCCCCGGCGCCCACAACCGCGAAACGGCGCATGCGCTGCTCCGCCGCCGAGCTTCCGGGCACGGGACGCGGCCCCTGCCGCTCGCGGAGATCCGCATGGATCGACGCACCGTCCCCGCGCCGTCCCCGCGCCCGGCCCGGCGCCCGGCCCGGCGCCCGGCCCGGCCATCGGCTCCGCGGCGGCGCTGGCCGGCTGAACCGAACCCGCAGCGTCCGCGTATCACCGCCAACCGTCCGCGACCACGGAGAGCCGATGCGACGACGCGCCCTTGTTGCCGGCGCCCTGGCGACTGCCGCCGCCGGCCTAGCGCTGTCGGGCTGCGCCGCCTATTCGCGCCGCGAGATGCGCGCGCTCTGGCCACCGATCGGACAGACCATCGAGGTCGACGGCCTGGCGGTGCACTATGTGGACCGGGGAACGGGCCAGCCGGTGATCCTGGTGCACGGCGCCAGCGGCAACCTGCGCGACTGGACGTTCGACATCGCGCCCGTGCTCGCCCGGCGGTATCGCATCGTCGCCTTCGACCGACCGGGCTTCGGCTATTCCGACCGGCTACCCGAGCAGGGCTGGGCGCCCCGAGCGCAGGCGGCGCATCTGCGTGCCGCCGCGTCCCGGCTCGGCATCGAGCGCGCGATCGTCGTCGGGCACAGCTGGGGCGGCGCGCTCGCCATGGCATGGGGGCTGGACTATCCGGACGAGGTCCGCGGCGTTGTCAGCGTCTCGGGCGCGACCATGCCCTGGGGCGGCGACGTCTCGTTCCTCTACGACATGGCGACCTCTCCGGCCGGCCCGCTGGTCGCCCAGGCGGTCCCGGTCGTCGCGCGCAAGTCGGTGGTGGTGCCGATGATCGAGGAGGTGTTCGCGCCGCAGCCGGTGCCGGAGGGCTATGCCGATTATATCGGCTGGCCGCTCTCAACCAGGCCGCGCAATTTCCTCTGGAACGCCCGCGACGTCGCCCGGCTGGATGACGAGCTGGTCGAGCAGTCGCGCCGCTATGCCTCCATGCGCGTCCCGGTCGAGATCCTGCACGGCACGGCCGACAGCACGGTCTCGCCGGAGCTGCATGCGGTCGGCATGCATGCGCTGCTGCCCGCCAGCCGCCTAGCCCTGCTGCCTGGGCTCGGCCACATGCCGCACCACTTCGCCGGCGAGCGGCTTGGCGCCGCCATCGACCGGCTGGCCGCGCCGGCGTCCGGCGTCTGACCCCTTTGCAAGCCGGCGGGCCGTCGCCATCTATCGCAGCCGAAATCCGCGAGGAGACGATGGACGTTCCCGATCCCGTCAGCGACAGCCAATTCTATGACGGCGTGCCGGTGCGCCGCTTCACGGCCTTCTGCATCGACCTGCTCGTCATCATCGGGCTGTGGTGCGTCGTGCTGGTCGTCGGATTGCTGATAACGGTGCTGACGCTCGGGCTCGGCTCGCCGATCGCCGCGGCGGTCTTCGCGGCGACGGGCTTCATCTATCGCTGGGCCATGCTGGCCGAGCGCTCGGCGACGGTCGGCATGCTCCTGACCGGAATAGAGGTGCGCGATGCGTCTGGCCGCCGGCTCGACCCGGTCATGGCCTTCCTGCATGTCGCCGGCTTCTATGTCAGCGTCTTCGTCACGCCGCTGCTGGTGATCGGCTGGTTCCTGATGGCGACGTCGCCTTACCGGCGACTGCTGCACGATCTGGTTCTCGGCACCGTCGTCATTAACCGTCCGGCATGAAAGTCACCCTTCGTCGCCGGCGCACTCGGCCGCGTTCCAGCCTCGTGACAACCGAATTTTATCAGCTATCGTGCTGGGGTCTCGAACCCTGCAGGAGGCCGGCTTGAGTCACCACGAATCCTCGCTGAAGGCGCAGTTCTACCTGACCGCGCCGCAGCCTTGCGCCTATCTGGAGGGCCGCGAGGAACGCAAGGTGTTCACGACCCTGAACGGCAGCACGGCTGTCAGCGTCAACAACGCGCTCAGCCACAAGGGATTCCGGCGCAGCCAGTCCGTCATCTATCGTCCGGCCTGCGTCGGCTGCTCGGCCTGCATGTCGATCCGCATCCCGGTCCGGGCCTTCCAGCCCAGCCGGGCGCAGCGGCGCATCCTGCGCCGCAACGAGGGCCTGTCGCGGCGGCCCTGCGAGGCCTGGGCGACCGAGACTCAGTTCGCGCTGTTCCGGCGCTATCTCAACGAGCGGCACGCCGATGGCGGCATGGCCGACATGGATGCCTTCGACTATGCCTCGATGGTCGACGAGACGCCGGTCAACACCATGGTCGTCGAGTACCACGAGAAGGACGAGAACGGCACGCCGCACCTGGCCGCCGCCTGCCTCAGCGACGTGCTCGGCGACGGGCTGTCGATGGTCTATTCCTTCTTCGAGCCCGGGCTGTCGGATCGCAGCCTCGGCGCCTTCATGATCCTCGACCACATCGCCATGGCCCGCGAGATGGGCCTGTCCTATGTCTATCTCGGCTACTGGGTCTGCGGCTCGCGCAAGATGGACTACAAGACCAGCTATCGCCCCTTCGAGCTGTGCGACGGCGCCAGCTGGCGCCGCTTCCAGGCACGCGACGAGGTCGACGACTGGCAGGCCCAGCGCTTCCGCGTCGTCCAGGACCGCCTGCTGGGCTGACCGGCGCCGCGCGTGCGACGACACGGTTTCGTGCAGCGACGCTTCCCTTTCGGCATCCATGACCCCAAGTCATGTGCCGGGGTGGAGGAGTGCCATGAACGGAAATGCGGGACGGTTCGCCAGCGACATCGCCTTCACGGACGCTGTGAAGACCGAGCAGGCGCAGCGCGGCTCGCGCGAGAGCTACGAGCGGGCCATCCAGAAGCGTGACTGGCAGACGCGCGTCACGCCCGACCTCGCCGCCTTCCTGGCCTTGCGCGACAGCTTCTACATGGCGACCGCGTCGTCAGACGGGCATCCCTACATCCAGCACCGCGGCGGGCCGAAAGGGTTTCTGAAGGTGCTCGACGAGCGGACGCTCGCCTTCGCGGACTTCGCCGGCAACCGTCAGTACATTTCGCTCGGCAACCTGGCGGGGAACGACCGCGTCCACCTGTTCCTGATGGATCACGCCAATCGCCGGCGCATCAAGCTGTGGGGACGGGCCCGCGTGGTCGAGGGCGATGCCGCCCTGCTCGACCGCCTCGTCGAGCCCGGCTATCGCGCCCGGCCCGAGCGTGCCTTCGTCATCGACGTCGAGGCATGGGACTCGAACTGTCCGCAGCACATCCCGCTGCTCTACGACGAGGAGACGGTCCGCCAGGCGACGGATCGTCTCGTCGAGCGCATCGCCGCGCTCGAGGCCGAGAATGCCGAGCTCAGATCGGGGCTGCGTCCGCCGGCGCGGCCGGCACCGAGCCCGTGACGGGCGCGCGCCGGAACAGCCGGGCGACGCCGAACCCGGCAAGCACGATGCAGCCGATCGACGCGGCGAGTTCGGTATAGCCGAGACCCGACGGGCCGGAGGCGACGCCGGCGAACAGCAAGGCCAGCCCCAGAGCCGAGCAAGTCGTGATGATCAAAGCCACCGCCTCGGTTCCGGCAAAGTCACGGACCCAGGAAGAAGATTGCCGGCGGGTGTTCGCATACTTGGCAAAGCCCATCAGGGCGATCGCGGCCACCATCAGGGCGGTGCCACCGAGGAATTCCATCGAGGTTTCTCTCCATGACCCTTGCGCGTCGACTGCCGAAACAGACGGTCACGATCGTTTGGGGTCACGGGGGAGTGCCTTGGCGTCGGCCGGCCGGCACGCCGGGCGGGTCGTTTGACCGGCATGCGCGGGCAGATCCATACACCAATGCCGCGCGAGGCACAAGATATCCGTCGCCTCGCCATGCCGAATGACGCCGAATTCGATGCGCCCAGGCGGGCCCAGGCGGGATGGTCGGGCCTTGCGGGTCCTCATCGGCGATAGCGCGTCGTCATGATGTAGCTGCGGCCCGGCTCCGCCATCTCCCAGCGGCTGATCCAGGTATCGGGCTCGAAATCGTAGACGATCTCATAGCTGGAATCGCCCGAGAACTCGAGCGCGATGGGGTGCTCGGCCAGGAAATGGTGGAACGGCCGGCCATCGGCGTACAGCACCTCGACACGGCCCGGCTCGGGAAAGCGCCAGAGCGACTGCCGCTCGACATGATAGTCCTCGCCGTGAAAGCGCATGACGCCGGTTTCCTGGCAGGTCAGGCCTTCGCCGTCGGTGACGAACTGCGCCTCGCCCCAGACCTCGCCGATGATGCCTTCCGGCGCGTTCTCGATGATCCGCACCATCAGCCAGTCGCCCGTGAAATAGCTCTGCGTTGCGCGGATCATGCGGCTCTGCTACCCCGCGGTCCGCGCGACGGAAATCCGAGGGCGTTTCCATGATCCCCCGCTACTCCCGGCCGGAAATGGCGGCGATCTGGGCGCCGGAAAACAAGTTCCGCATCTGGTTCGAAATAGAAGCGCATGCGCTCGACGCCATGGCTGACCTGGGCGTTGTCCCCACCTCCGCGGCCAACGCGGTGTGGAAAGCGCGGGACGCAGAGTTCAATATCGCCCGAATCGACGAGATCGAGCGCGAGGTCAAGCACGACGTCATCGCCTTCCTGACGCACCTCGCCGAGCATGTCGGGCCCGAGGCGCGCTTCCTGCACCAGGGCATGACGTCGTCCGACGTGCTCGACACCTGCTTCAGCGTGCAGCTGGTCCGCGCCTCGGACATTCTGCTCGACGACCTGGCGAAACTCCTGAAGGCGCTGCGCGCCCGGGCGCTCGAGCACAAGGACACGCTCACCATCGGGCGCAGCCACGGCATCCATGCCGAGCCGACCACCTTCGGGCTGAAGCTGGCGCAGGCCCATGCCGAGTTCGAGCGCAACCGCGACCGGCTGGAGGCGGCGCGCCACGACATCGCCACCTGCGCCATCTCGGGCGCCGTCGGCACCTTCGCCAGCATCGACCCGGCCGTCGAGGCGCATGTCGCGGCCCAGCTCGGCCTCGATCCCGAGCCGGTGTCCAGCCAGGTGATCCCGCGCGACCGGCACGCGTTCTTCTTTTCCGTGCTTGCGGTCATCGCCTCTTCCGTGGAGAGGCTGGCGACCGAGATCCGCCACCTGCAACGCACGGAAGTGGGCGAGGTCGAGGAATTCTTCTCGCCCGGCCAGAAGGGCTCGTCGGCCATGCCGCACAAGCGCAATCCCGTGCTGAGCGAGAACCTGACGGGCCTGGCCCGGCTGGTCCGCGCCTATGCCATCCCGGCCATGGAGGATGTCGCGCTCTGGCACGAGCGCGACATCAGCCACAGCTCGGTCGAACGCAACATCGGCCCGGACGCGACGGTCACGCTGGACTTCGTGCTGGCGCGGCTGACCGGTATCGTCGAGAACCTCGTCGTCTATCCGGACCGGATGCTCGCCAACCTGGAAGCGACGCGCGGCCTCGTGCACTCGCAGCGCGTGCTGCTGGCGCTGACGCATTCTGGGCGCAGCCGCGAGGACGCCTATGCCATCGTCCAGCGCGCCGCGATGCGGACCTGGGACGAGGGCGGCGCGTTCCTCGACGCGCTGAAGGCCGACCCTGAGGTCACCGCGGCGCTGGACGCGACGGCGCTGGAGGCGCTGTTCGACTACGCGCACCACACCCGCCACGTCGACACGATCTTCGAGCGCGTCTTCGGTGGCAGCGACTGACCCGCGCCATGCCCTCCCCGGCCACGGGCATCGCGCTGATGGCGCTCGCCATGGTCCTGCTGCCGGCGGGCGACGCGGTGGCAAAGCATCTCACGGCGATCACCGCCTATGGCGCCGGGTTCCTCGCCTGGTCGCGTTTCATCGTCGGCCTGGCGCTGGTCGCGCCGGCTGCGGCGGCGGGCGGTCAGCTGCGCGGGCTCGGGCCAATGTTCCTGCTACGTCAGGCGCTGCGCGGCGGGCTGGTCGCGGGCGCCATCACCTTCGTCATCAACGCCGTCAAGACGGCGCCGCTGGCCGATGTCTACGGCGCCTTCTTCGTCGGCCCGACTGCCGCCATCGTCATGGCGCGGCTGCTGCTGCACGAGCCGGTCCGGCCGCGCGAATGGGTGGCCGTGCTGCTCGGCTTTGCCGGCGTCCTGCTGATCGTCCGCCCGACCGGCGCGATAAGCCCCGGTCTGGTCTGGGCGCTGGCCTCGGGGCTCTGCTTCGGCGGGTTCCTGGTCGCCACGCGCTGGTCAGCCGGCACGGCGCCGCCGCTGGCACAGCTGACCGGGCAGCTCTTCTTCGGCTTCGCCTTCCTCGCCCCGCTGGGGATCGGCGACCTGCTGCGTCTCGGCATCGAGGCGCCCGGCTGGCTGGTGGCGATGGCCCTCTTCTCGGCCTTCGCCAACCTGCTGCAGCTTTTCGCCGTCCGGCACGCCGGGGCGGTGGTCCTCGCCCCCGTCGTCTACCTCCAGATCGTCGCGGCGACGGCGTTCGGTTGGGCACTGTTCGGCGACAGCCCGGACGGCTGGACCTTTGCCGGCCTGGGCGTCATCCTGCTGGCTGGGGTGTTTCGCATGCCGCTGCGGCGCCGGGCGAGGCGGCCCGACCTGCCGGCCTGAGGCTGGCCGGCGCGCATTCCCGCGCCATATCCCCGCCCGAGGCAATATTCCCGCGCGAGGAGGAGCCGCCGATGAACAGCCCGATGAATTGCCGCCAGGTCGCCGCACTGCTCGCTGTTGTCGCCGCAGCGCCCCTTGCGCGCGCCGGCACGGCCAGCGCCCATGATTTCGCCTTCGACGACATAGACGAGGCGGGCAAGCTCCGTCTCGCCGACTTTTCCGGCCGCCCCGTCCTGGTCGTCAACACGGCGTCCCGCTGCGGCTATACCTACCAGTACGACGCGCTGCAGGCGCTCTATGACCGCTATCGCGATCGGGGCCTGGTCGTGCTCGGCGTGCCGTCGGACGACTTCAACCAGGAGCTCGCGACGGCCGGCGAGGTGAAGGACTTCTGCGCCGTCAACTTCGCCATCGACTTCCCGATGACGGCAATCACGCATGTGGCCGGCGCCGCCGCGCACCCCTTCTATCGCTGGGCGGCGGAACGCGCCGGCGCGCCGCGCTGGAACTTCCACAAGTATCTCGTCGGCCCGGACGGCCGCCTCGTCGCCGGATTTCCAACCAGGACCGAGCCGGACGCGCCCGAGGTCCGGCAGGCCATCGAGGCCCTGCTCGGCGGCTAGTCTGCCCGCAAGGTGCCGGCGTTCGAGATCATGCGGTCTCGCCCATCAGGTTCGCGAACCCGCTTTGGTGCGCCTGCCTGAGCTCCGCAAGGTCAGCGGCCGACCCGCCGAGGCGCACCGCGTCGCCGCCGGTCCGCCCGACGGTGCGGGCGGGCACCTGCGCCGCGCCGGCGAGGGCCAGCACCGCCTCCGGCTCGTTCGTCGCCAGCAGATAGCGCGCCTGGTCCTCGCCGAAGAACCAGGCGGCCGGCGCGAGGTCGTCGGGAGCGCCAAGCGCGACGCCGGTGTCGCCGGCCAGCGCCATCTCGGCGGCGGCCACGCCGAGCCCGCCATCCGACAGGTCGTGCGCGGCGGTGATCAGCCCCGCCGCGTGCAGCGACCGGACGAGCTCGCCGGCGGCGCGCTCGGCGGCCAGGTCGACGGGCGGGGGCGGGCCGTCGGCATTGCCGTGCAGCTCCCAGGCATAGGCGGATTGGCCAAGATGGCCGCGCGTCTCGCCCAGCAGGACGAGCGCCTGGTCCGGGCCGGGCGCCATGCGGATGAGCTGATCCAGGCTGTCGAGCAGGCCGACGGCGCCGATCGTCGGCGTCGGCAGGATCGCCCGGCCATCTGTCTCGTTGTAGAGCGAGACGTTGCCCGAGACGATCGGCATGTCGAGCGCGCGGCAGGCCTCGGCGATGCCGCGGATGCAGCCGACCAGCTGGCCCATGATCTCGGGCCGCTCAGGGTTGCCGAAGTTCAGGTTGTCGGTGGCGGCGAGCGGGCGCGCGCCCGTGGCCGAGAGATTGCGGAACGCCTCGGCCACCGCCTGCCGGCCGCCCTGCACCGGATCGGCCCGGCAATAGCGCGGCGTCACGTCGGCGGTCAGCGCCACCGCCTTGGCCGTGCCGTGCACGCGGACGACCGCCGCGTCGGCGCCCGGCCGCACGACGGTGTCGGCGCCGACCATGTGGTCGTATTGCTGCCAGACCCACGCCCGCGAGCAGAGGTTGGGCGAGCCGAGCAGGCGCAGCAGGGCCTCGGCCGGATCGACCGGCGGCAGGTCGGGCGCAGCCGCCGGCGGCGGGGTCTCGACGAACGAGCGGTCGTATTCCGGCGCCGTGCCGGACAGCGCCTTCAGCGGCAGGTCGGCCTTCACCTCGCCGTTCAGGCGGACGACGAAACGGTCCTCGGCGATCGTCTCGCCGACGACGGCGAAGTCGAGGTCCCATTTGTCGAAGATGGCGCGCGCCTCGGCCTCCTTCTCGGGGCGGAGCACCATCAGCATCCGCTCCTGGCTCTCGGACAGCATCATCTCGAAGGCCGTCATTCCCGCCTCGCGCACCGGCACCCGGTCGAGGTCGAGGCGGATGCCCAGATCGCCCTTGTCGCCCATCTCGACGGCGGAACAGGTCAGCCCCGCGGCGCCCATGTCCTGGATCGAGACGACGGCGCCGGACGCCATCAGCTCGAGGCAGGCCTCCAGCAGGCGCTTTTCGGTGAACGGGTCGCCGACCTGCACGGTCGGGCGCTTGGCGTGGGCGTCGTCGTCGAACTCGGCCGACGCCATCGTGGCGCCGCCGACGCCGTCGCGCCCGGTCTTGGCGCCGAGATAGACGACAGGCCGGCCGACGCCGGAGGCGGCCGAGTAGAAGATGGCGTCGGCGTCCGCCAGCCCGGCGGCGAAGGCGTTGACCAGGCAGTTGCCATTGTATCCCGGGTGAAAGCGGACCTCGCCGCCGACGGTCGGCACGCCGAAGGCGTTGCCATAGCCGCCGATGCCGGCGACGACGCCGGCGACCAGCGCGCGCGTCCTCGGGTGCGAAGGGTCGCCGAAGCTCAGCGCGTTGAGACACGCGATCGGCCGCGCGCCCATGGTGAAGACGTCGCGCAGGATGCCGCCGACGCCGGTCGCCGCGCCCTGGTAGGGCTCGATGTAACTGGGGTGGTTGTGGCTCTCCATCTTGAAGACGAGCGCCTGCCCGTCGCCGATGTCCACGACGCCGGCATTCTCGCCCGGGCCGCAGATGACCTGCGGGCCGACGGTGTAGAGCGTGCGCAGCCAGCGCTTGGACGACTTGTAGCTGCAGTGCTCGTTCCACATCGCCGAGAAGATGCCGAGCTCGGTGAAGCTCGGCGTCCGGCCCAGCAGCTCCAGGATCCGGGCATATTCGTCCGGCTTCAGCCCCAGTTCGGCGGCGAGCGCCTGGGTGACGGCGGGTTCGATCATCAAAGCGGCGGTCATGGGCAGCGGCCTTGCCTGCGGAACGCGCGCGTGTTCTAGCGAGCGCCGGCGCGCGGTGAAAGCGGTGATGCAGTTCAGGCTGGGTTCAGGCGGGGCGGATGGCGGCGATGGCGCGAAGCCGTGGCTGGGGCTGGTGTGCGCCGCGGTCGCCGTGACGATCTGGGCGGGCTGGATCGCCGCGACGCGGGCGGCCATGGTCGGCGCGGGAATGACAGAGCGAACCGACCCGCTGGTGCTCGCCTTCTGCCGCAATGTCGTGCCGGCGGTGGTGCTGTTGCCGCTGATCCTGCGGCGCGGGATCGTGCCGCGGGGCGCGTCGGCCGGGGCGGTGGCGCTGATGACGCTCGGCTGGGGCGCGCCCTTTGCCTTCCTGACGGCGACCGGCCTGATGACGGTGCCGGCCAGCCTCTTCGCGCCGCTGACGCCCGGGCCGGCGCCGATCCTCGTGGCGCTGATCTCGGCGGCCTTCTTCGGCGAGCGGATACCGCGGGCCGTGATGACCGGCCTCGTGCTGGTCGCGCTGTCGCTGGCGCTGATCGTCGGCGAGTGGGTCGTCGCGGCGGATGCGGCGGCGCTGGCCGGCGTGCCCTGGCTGCTGGCGGCGAGCCTGGGCCTCGCCACCTATTCGGTGATGTACCGCCGCAGCGGCCTGACGCCGGCAGAGGCGACGGGGTATGTCGGGCTGTGGAGCCTGCCGCTGCTGCTGCCCATGGCGCTGCTGCGGCCGGGCGCCTTCGACGGCGTCAGCGCGGCCGAACTCGGCCTGCACCTGGTCGTGCAGGGACTGTTGTCGGGGCTGGTCGCGGCCATGGCATATGCGCTGGCGATCCGCCATCTCGGCACGGTCCGCGGCTCGATGGCGAACGCCATGATGCCGGTCGCGGCGGCGCTGGCCGGAATGTGGCTGCTGGGCGAACGGCTGGGCACGCTCGACTGGGCGGCCATCGCGCTGGCCTCGCTGGGGGTGGCGGCGGCGAACGGCGCCTTCCGGCTGCGCCTCAGCCCGTGGCGATCGGGCAGCTCGTCTGGCCGGTCCTGACGGCGAGGTCCAGCGTCTCGACCAGGCGATCGCGCTTCACCGGATCGGCGATCACCGGACCGGACAGGCGGACGCGGGCGCGCCTGTCCTGCGGCGGCAGGAAATCGGCGGCCAGCAGGTCGTCGGTGTCCGAGACGATGATGACGCGCCCGGTCTGCCGGTCGACGATCATCGAGGCGCCGCGGACGATGCCGTCCAGCCAGCAGCTCGCCGCCACCCGCTCGAGCAGGTCACGCGCCGGCTGCCCGGTCTGCGAGAGGCGGACGACGATCTCCGGCCCGATCGGCGGCTTGGCCGGGGTCGAGGGCAGCGACGCGCAGGCCGTCAGCGCCGCGGCGGCGAAAGTGGCGGCGAGCGCGCCGGCGCCACGCATCAGGCGGGCTCCAGCGCGCGTGCGAGGCTGCGGAAGACGCCCGTCCCGTCGGCGCCGCCCAGCGCCGGGTCGGCCAGCCGCTCTGGGTGGGGCATCATGCCGAGCACACGCCGGTTGGGCGCAAGCACGCCGGCGATGTCGTCGGCCGAGCCGTTCGGGTTCTCGCCATCCGATCCTGCCGCCGAGCCGTCCGGCCGGCAATAGCGGAAGGCGATCCGGCCTTCGCCCCGCAGCCGCGCCAGCGTCTCGGGGTCGGCGACGTAGTTGCCGTCGTGGTGCGCCACCGGCATGCGGACGACCGCGCCGGCGTTCATGGCGCAGGTGAAGGGGCTGTCGCTGCTCTCGACGCGCAGGTGCACGTCGCGGCAGATGAACTTCAGGCCCGCATTGCGCATCAGCGCGCCCGGCAGAAGCCCCGCCTCGATCAGCACCTGGAAGCCGTTGCAGATGCCGAGCACGACGCCCCCGGCCCTGGCGAAGTCGACGACCGCGCGCATGACCGGCGCGCGCGCGGCGATGGCGCCGCAGCGCAGATAGTCGCCGAAGGAGAAGCCGCCCGGCACGGCGACGACGTCGAGGCCCGCCGGCAGCGCCGTCTCCTTGTGCCAGACCATCTCGGCCGGCCGCCCGGTGGCATGACCGAGCACCACGGCCAGGTCGCGGTCGCAGTTCGAGCCGGGAAAGACGATGACGGCGGTTCTCATGCCAATTCCTCGGGCAACGCCCCCGGCACGGCGCCTGGAGGCGGACGGCGGCGGGCCGGCGTCACGAGATCTCGATCCGGTAGTCCTCGATCACGGTATTGGCGAGCAGCTTCTCGCACATCTCGACCACATGCGCCTCGGCGGCGCCGGGGTCGGTCTCGGCAAGCTCCAGGTCGATGACCTTGCCCTGCCGCACCGCCTCGACGCCGGCGAAGCCCATGGCCACCAGAGCGTGCCTGATCGCCTCGCCCTGCGGGTCGAGGACGCCCTGTCTCAGCGTGACATGGACGCGGGCGAGCATTGGCATGGCTCCTGAACGCGGGCGGATGCGGGCGGCACCGGAACACAGGCGCGTGTTACGCGATGCGCGCCCGCCCGGCAAGGCGCAGAGGCCGGGCGCCATGGCGGACCAGCGCCACCAGCAGCGTGCCGAGGACGACACCGTTCAGCATGTGCCAGAGGAAATGCGTGCCGACCGGCCAGACCGGGCAGAGCGGCCCGTCGAGCGTGCGGAACGACAGCGAGACGGCGAAGGTCGCGGCGGCGGCAAGCAGCCAGACACCCGCCGGGTGGCGACGGCGCGAGAGCCAGAGGCCGACGCCCAGCAGCGCGAAGAACGCCGGCAGATATCCCTGCGACCCGCCGAGCCATCCGCCGACAACGAGGCTCAGCAAGGCGGACAGCGCCAGCATCGCCGCCAGGAAACCCAGCGTCAGCAGGACCGCGCCACCATGGCCGAAGCCGCCGAAGCGGTGCATCGCGACGCCGAAATAGCCGATGATGAAGACCGTGATCGGGGCGCTGTCGGCCAGCGCGGCCCAGGCGGTCGCGAAGGTGTGAAAGAGGTACGATCCCGTGCCGATCACGGCCGTCAGGCCGACGAGCAGCACGACCGGCGCATCGAGCCGGCCGGCACGCCAGGCCAGGATCAGCCCGACCAGCGCCGCGATGAAGAAGGCCGCGTTGGTCGCCGCGTTCAGCGGTTCGGCCCAGAGGCCCGGGCCGAGGCGCTCGCAATAGGCGTCGATCGGCCGGGTCCAGTCCATCGCTGTTCCCGGCCGCGGCGGACGTCAGTGAGGCCGCTCGCTCAGTGGACGAGCTTCGGTCCCGAGCGGGCGCGGCCGCCCTCGGGCAGGATGCCGAGCCGGCGGGCGACCTCGGTATAGGCGTCGGCGAGGCTGCCGAGATCGCGGCGGAAGACGTCCTTGTCGAGCTTCTGCCCCGTCTTCACGTCCCAGAGGCGGCAGGAATCCGGGCTGATCTCGTCGGCGACGATGACGCGCTGGAAGTCGCCCTCCCAGATGCGGCCGCATTCGATCTTGAAGTCGACGAGCTTGATGCCGACGCCGATGAACAGGCCGCTGAGGAAATCGTTGACGCGCAGCGCCAGCGCGATGATGTCGTCGATGTCCTGCTGGCTGGCCCAGTTGAAGGCGGCGATGTGCTCCTCGGTCACCATCGGGTCGTGCAGCGCATCGTCCTTCAGGTAGAACTCGATGATCGGCCGCGGCAGCACCGTGCCCTCGTCGATTCCCAGCCGCTTGCTGAGCGAGCCGGCGGCGATGTTGCGCACCACCACCTCGAGCGGGATGATCTCGACCGCGCGGATCAGTTGCTCGCGCATGTTGAGGCGCTTGATGAAGTGGTTCGGCACGCCGATGGCGGTCAGCGCCGTCATGATGTGCTCGGAGATGCGGTTGTTCAGCACGCCCTTGCCGTCGATGACATCCTTCTTCTGGGCGTCGAAGGCCGTGGCGTCGTCCTTGAAATGCTGGATCAGCGTGCCGGGCTCCGGACCTTCGTACATGATCTTCGCCTTGCCCTCGTAGACGAGCCTGCGCCGCGCCATTGGCGTTCTCCCTCAGGGAACCGAGCGCGGGAAATGCCCGCGGCTTTCCGCCTTGCTATATGTGCTGATCCGGTTCTTGCCAAGTGGCGGCGCCGGAACGGCTTTGAAAGGTCGGGCCCGGTCCCGCGCGGCGTGCGGATCGCCGCATTGCCCTCGGTGGCGATATCCCTACATTGAACGCAGGGCAAGGTGCCAGCGAGAGGCGCGACATGACATCGTTGAAGGACCGCGAGCAGGGTTTCGAACGCAAGTTCGCGCATGACGAGGAAATGCAGTTCAAAGCCGAGGCGCGGCGCAACCGGCTGCTGGGCCTCTGGGCCGCCGGCAAGCTGGGCATCACCGATGCGGACGAGGCCAAGACCTATGCCCAGCAGGTTGTCTTCGCCGATTTCGAGGAAAAGGGCGACGAGGACGTGTTCCGCAAGGTCTCGGGCGACTTCGAGGCCAAGGGCGTTAATGTGCCCGCGCAGGAGGTCCGCGAGCAGATGACGCGCCTGCTGGCCGAGGCCAAGGCGCAGCTGATGGACGAGACCGGCTGACGCCGGCCCCGGTTCCGTCGGACAGGTCGGGCTCGACCTCGGTGCTGAAATGGTCCTTGTGGCAGCTGTGCGGCGCATCGCTGCCATCGCCAGGCCAGGTCGCGAAGATGCCCGGGAACGGCACGTGGCTGCCATCCTTCGGGTAACGTAGCTCGTCCGTCGCCATCAACTCCGCACGCCGCCGACGCCGAGCCGCCATCATACTCGTGGTGGCGAGACGTCACGACCTTCCGGGCGCTCGGAGCCTAGCCGGCGCGCAGCCGCGCGACGAGCAGCCGGAACGGGATCAGCGCCAGCATCGCCAGGCCGAGCTTGACGGAGAAATCGGCGACGCCCAGGCTGACCCACAGCGGCGCCGCGGGGCCATGCCCCAACAATGGCAGCATCTCATTCGCCCAGCCGACGTCGCCGCCGGGCTGGATCCAGGCGAAGGACGCCGAGAAGGCGATGCTGAAGAAGAGCGCCGTGTCCAGGGCCGAGCCGAAGAGCGTCGAGACCAGAGGCGCGCGCCACCAGGCCCCCCTGCGCAGCCGGTCGAAGACCGCGATGTCGAGGAGCTGGGCCGCCAGGAACGCCGTGCCCGAGCCGAGCGCCACGCGCCAGGTGACGAGCGGCCCGAACGCGCCATCGATCTGCGTGCCGACCGCCGAGCAGGCCAGCCCGACCGCGAAGCCGGCGAGCACGACCCGCCGGGCGGCCACCGGCCCGTGCAGCCGGTTCGTCACATCGGTCACGAGAAAGGCCAACGGATAGGTCAGCGCGCCCCAGGTCAGCCAGTCGCCCAGCAGGAATTGGACGAGGATGTTCGAGGCCACGACGATCGCGGCCATGGCAAGGACGCCGGGCAGGATCTTCGACAAAGGGCTTCTCCGCTGCGGGGCGCGCCGTCAGCTAGTCCGGTTCGTGCGCCGGCGCAAGAGCGGGGCTGGTGAGGCTGGCTGGGGCTGGCGGCGCCCCGTTCCGCGCTATCTCGATCCGGATGCACCGGGACCAGACATGCGCGTGATCCGCCGCCGCGCTCCGGCCGACCTGCGGGCGCCATGTCCGAGCTGCTGATCGTCCTCGGCGACCAGCTTGATCCGGACGCCGCCGTCTTCGACCGGCTGGACCCGGCCCGCGACGCCGTCGTCATGGTCGAGGCGCGCGAAGAGGCGACCTACCTCCGTCAGCACAAGAAGCGCCTGACCCTGTTCTTCGCGGCGATGCGGCACTTCCGCGACGCGCTCGCCGCGCGGGGGTGGACGGTGCACTATGTCGCGCTCGACGGCGACCATCCGGCGGAGACGCTGGCGGACGGGATCGCCCGGGTCCCGGCTGGCCGCCGGCACGTCACCCAGCCTGGCGACTGGCGGGTGCTGCGCGCGCTGCAGGACCGGTTCCCGGATATCGAGGTGCATCCCGACCGGCATTTTCTGGTCGACCCCGCCGCGTTCGCCGGCTGGCGCGAGGGGCGCAGGCGGCTGGTGCTGGAGGACTTCTATCGCTGGCAGCGGCGGCGGACCGGCTGGCTGATGGAGGGGGCAGAGCCCGTCGGCGGCGCCTGGAACCTCGACCGCCAGAACCGCAAGAGCTTGGGCCGCGACGGACCCGGCTTCACCCCCGGCCGGCCCGAATGCCCGCCGGACGAGATCACGCGCGAGGTGATGCGCATGGTCGAGCGGCTGTTCCCGGGGGCGCCCGGCAGCACGCGGGGATTTGCCGAGCCGGTGACGCGCGAGGCGGCGCTGGCGCATCTCGACCGTTTCGTCGCCGAGCGGCTGATCCGTTTCGGCGACTACCAGGACGCGATGGCGACGGGGCACCGGACGCTCTGGCATTCGCGGCTTTCCGCCTGCCTGAACCTCAAGCTGCTGGATCCGCGCGAGGTCTGCGCGCGCGCCATCGCCGCCTACGAGCAGGGCGCCGCGCCGCTGAACGCCGTCGAGGGGTTCGTCCGCCAGATCCTCGGCTGGCGCGAGTTCGTCCGCTGCGTCTACTGGAGCGAGATGCCGGGCTATGCCGGGCTGAACGCGCTCGGCGCGCAGGCCGCGCTGCCGGGCTTCTACTGGTCGGGCGGAACGGACATGGCGTGCCTGTCCGACGCGATCGGCGGGCTGATCGAGACCGGCTATGCGCACCATATCGAGCGACTGATGGTGATGGGCCTGTTCGCATTGCTCTGGGGCGCTCACCCCTACAGGTTCCACGAATGGCACATGGAACTCTACAACGACGCCGTCGACTGGGTCAGCCTGCCGAACACGCTGGGGATGAGCCAGCATGGCGATGGCGGGCTCGTCGGCACAAAGCCCTACGCCGCCTCGGGCGCCTATATCGACCGGATGTCCGATCATTGCGGGCGCTGCCGCTTCAACCCGAGGCATGCGACCGGCGCGGACGCCTGTCCGTTCACGGTGCTCTACTGGGACTTCCTGGCGCGACATCGCAGCCGGTTCGTGCAGAACGCGCGCATGCGGATGCAGATCCGCAACCTCGACGCCAAGGCGGAGGACGAGCTCGGCGAAACCCGTCGGATAGCCGATGGACTGCGGCGGCGGCTGGCCTGAGTCGCGCGATCCCGGCAGCCTCAGGCCACGGGCGGCGGGCCGCCAAAGGTGGTGCGATACATCAGGCGTCGGTGGCCGTGATAGTCGTTCACCGCATAGTGCTGCGTCTGGAAGTTGTCCCAGACCGCTACCGTGCCCGGCTTCCAGCGCAGCCGCACCTGGAACTCGGGGCGCAGCGTGTGCCGCTGGATCTGATCCAGGATCGGCCGGCTCTCGGCCTCGCTCAGCCCGTCCAGCCGCGCGACGTAGAGCGGGTTCAGGAACAGCCCGCGCCGCCCGGTGCGCGGGTGGCTGAAGACCGCCGGGTGGCGCCGCTCGCGATCGGCCTCGGGGTCGCCGCGGCGCATGCGGATCGAGGCGCCCGAGCGCTCGTCGGCCGGCGGCGCCCAGCGCACGCCATAGGGTTTGCCGACATGGATGGCGTCGCGCCCGTCCAGCAGCCGCTGCAGCGGCTCGGGCAACGTCTCCCATGCCGCCATCTGGCTGGCCCAGACGGTGTCTCCGCCATGGCTCGGCACCTCGACGCCGTTGAGCACCGAGCCGACCGGCGGCGCTTCCAGAAAGCTGAAATCGGCGTGCCAGTCGCCGCCGAAGACGCCGCCCCGCTCGTCGGCCTCCTTCAGCACGCGGATGACGAAGGGCTTGTCCTGCATGTGGTCGACATAGTCGGTGCGGAACAGCGGGCCGAACACCTCGGTCAACCGCTGTTGCGCGGCCAGGTCCAGGTTCTGGTCCGGCAGGACGACCACCTGGTGCTCGGCCAGCGCGTCGCGCAGCGCCTCGGCCAGGTCGTCATCGATCGGCCGGCCCGCATCGATCCCCGTGATCACGGCGCCGATCCTGCCGGTCATCTTCTCTACGCGCATCGCTGCCTCCTCTCTGCTCACCCGTCCGCCATCCCGCCACCGGCTTCCCACGCTTTGCCGAGCCGCGACAGCTTGGCGCGCTTCAGGGCGGCGCGCGCCCGGTCGGGCGCCACCCCTGCGGCGTCGAGCGCGCCCGCGATCGCGGCGCCCGTCGTCTGGGGCGCGAGGCTCAGCAGCTCCCAGAGGAACCCGTCCGGGTGGCGCGCCTCGATCCCGTGGCCGGCGAGGACCCGGCGCGGAAAGTCGCGCAGGTTGAAGGTCAGCAACAGGTCCGCCCGGCCGGCCGCCGCCGCCGCCAGCACATGCGCGTCGGCCGGGTCCGGCAGCGTGATCGCCGCCTCGGTCGCCGGCCCGGGCGCGACCAGCGCCGCAGGAAACCGCGTCGCCATCTCGCCCTGTGCTGCCAGCGCCGCGTCCTCGGCGGCGCTGCCCAGCTTGGACGCAACCGCGATCCGCCACTCGGCGAGCAGGCGGGCAGACCAGAGCGGCGCATAGAGCCCCGCCCCGGCGGCGCCGAGCAGCAGCGCCCGGACCAGCGGCGGGTACAGCACGCAGGCGTCGAGCAGGACGCGCTTCAGCGCACCCGTCCCCGTGCATGCCCCCGTCCCCGTGCATGCCCCCGTCCCCGCGCATGCCCCCGTCGATGTGCATGTCCTTGCCCGCATCCGGACGACGATCCGGCGCGGTCGGGCGGACGCGCGGGCGGGCGGGCGGGCGGGCGGATGGGCGGGCGGATGGGCGGGCGGGCGGGCGCGCGGGTGGGCGGCGGCCGGATGCGGGCGGCCACGCTCAATCGTCCAGCCGGAAGAACAGCGCCTTCAGATAGCCCGTCTCGGGCAGCCCGATATGCACCGGATGGTCCGGCCCCGCCCTGCCCGACCGGATCAGCGCGCCGCCGCGCCCGGCCTTGCGTATGCCGGCGACGCAGGCGGCGTGGAACGCCTCGACCCCGACCGCGTGGCTGCACGAGCAGAGCCCCAGGATGCCCGAGTGCCCGACCAGCGCCGCGGCCTGGCGCGCCAGCTTCTCATAGGCGCGCAGTCCCGCCGGAACGGCCTGCTTGGAAGGCGCGAAGGCCGGCGGATCGCAGACGACGATGTCGAAGCGCTCGCCGGCCAGCCCGGCCAGCGCGTCGAAGCCGTCCGCCTGCCGGGTCCGGTATCGCTCGGCGATCCCCATGCGCCGGACGCTCTCCTCGGCCAGCGCCAGCGCCGGGCCCGAGCTGTCGACGGCGATCACCTCGGCCGCGCCGCCGGCCAGCGCCGCAAGCCCGAAGCCGCCGACATGGGCAAAGACGTCCAACACGCGCGCGCCCATCGCCAGGCGCCTGACGAAGGCATGATTGTCGCGCTGGTCGTAATAGAGGCCGGTCTTCTGTCCGCCCAGCAGGTCCGCCAGGTAGACGGCGCCGCTCATCGGCACCCGGACCGGTCCGTCGAGCGCTCCGCGGACGACCTCCAGCCTGTCCTCCAGCCCTTCGAGCGCGCGCACGCGCGAGGTCGCGTTGACGACCACGGTTGCGCAGCCGGTCACCTCGACCAGCCCGCCGACCAGCGGCTCGATCAGCCGGTCGGCCCAGGCGGCGTTCGGCTGCACGACGGCGGCGTCGCCGTAGCGGTCGACCACCACGGCCGGCAGCCCGTCGCCCTCGGCATGCACCAGCCGGTAGAACGGCCCGTCATAGAGCCGCTCGCGCACCGACAGCGCCCGCCGGAACCGCGTCGCGAACCAGCCGGCGTCGACCACCGCCTCGGGGTCGGCATCGACCAGCCGCGCGGCGATCTGGCTCTCGGGGTTGAAGGCCGCCAGCCCGAGCTGGCGCTCGCCCTCGACCAGGCGGACAAGCTCGCCGCCAGGCAGCTTGCGCGTGCGGCGGTCCATGGCGATCTCGTCGGCGAACACCCAGGGCGCGCCGTCGGAAAGCCGCCGGCCCCTTCCGGGGCGCAGGCGGACGGTCGTGCGATCTTCGGAAACCTCGGTCATCCGCCCGTCCTAGCCTGTCGCGCCGGAGGGCGGAAGCACCTAGGCGTGGGCGTGCGGCATCGCGGCCGGCCGGGCGCCCGCCACGGCGTTCGCCGGGCGGCCTGCCAGGCGCGACCAGGCAGCCCGCGACAGCCGGCCCAGCGTCTCGGCGCGCAGGCGGCGGGCGCGGTCGATCGTGGCGCGGGCTTCGTCGTGGCTGGGCAGCCTGCGGCTGCTCTTCGGTTCGGGGGTCATCCTCTTTCCTTTCAGTGCGGGGCATCCCGCGTCGGGCACAACAGATAGGCAGCGGCCAGCTCGGCAGAACCGCCAGCCGCGCAAGGCCGGTTGCCGCAAACGTCAGGGCGCAGCCATCCGCAGGCAGATTTTGCTTTCGCGAAAGACAGTCGAAAGCTATCCATGGATACCGAAGCGCCAGAAGGAGCGTCTCTTGGACCGCGGGACCGGCACCGACGATGCTCCAGGCCAGGATCCTTCCTTCGACATCGTCGGGCGCGGCATGGCGCAATGGCGGCGCGAGCGTCCGGATATCGACTGCTCGGGCAAGGCGATCGTCGGGCGGGTGCTGCGGCTGCAGGACGTCATCCTGCGCGCCGTCAATGGCGTTCTCGAGCGGCACGGGCTGCGCTATCCGATCTATGCGGTGCTCGCGACGCTGCGCGTCAGCGGGCCGCCCTATCCGGATGTCGCCCGACGCGGCTGACGCGAGACGCTGCTGCTGACGCTCGGGCGGCACGTCGAACCTGCTGGCGCGGCTGGAGCGGTCCGGCTGGATCCGCCGCCTGCGCCGACCCGACGACGGCCGCGCCGTCATCGTCGAGCTGACCGAGGCCGGGCGCGACCTGGCCGACCGGGCCATGCCCGACCATGCCGCCATCGAGCGCGAGCTGGTCGCCATGTTCACCGCCGACGAGCAGCGCGCCTTTGCGCCGACTGCTGAGCCGGATGCTGGTGCTCAACAGCCGGCGCCAGCGCGCGATCTGGACCGGCGCCCGAGATGCACGACCGCCCGCGTCACGGCACCCTGAGGAGCTTAATCGCCAGAGGAGGACGTCGATGATGATGCCCTGCGCAACCGGATAGGCGACCGCGCCATCGCGGCGGCTCTGGGCGTCTGGGCGCCGCGCCCGGCGGCCGCGCGGAGGAACTGGTCGTCGCCACCTTCGGCGGCTCGTTCGCCGACGACACCAAGGCGTGCCACGTCAAGTTCTTCGAGGAGAAGACCGGCGCCGACGGCATCGTGACGCTGGGCAGCTCGGTCGACATCGCGGCCAAGATCCGTGCCACCGCCGGCGATCCCGAGATCGACGTTGCCTACATGGACATCTCGATCGCGAAGCAGATCGAGAACGAGGGCCTGCTGGAGAAGCTGGATTTCTCGAGCCGCTCGACAACTACCCGGACGTCGCGCCGCAGGCCTTCGACCGAGACGGCACCTTCGTCAACTTCATGACCGCGGCGACGATGATCGCCTACAATCCGAACAAGGTCTCGCCGCCGCCGGATTCCTGGAGGACCTGTTCGACCCGAAATACGCCGGCAAGGTCGCGCTCGGCGACATTACCGGCACCTCGGGCATGCATTTCCTGATCGCCGTCAACAAGATGAAGGGCGGCGATTTCGAGACGCAGGACGCCGGCTTCGAGGCGATCAAGCAGGCCATGCCGAACGTCGTCATGCTCTACACCCAGGCCGACCAGCTGGTGCAGCTCTTCGAGCGCGGCGAGATCGTGATCGCGCCCTGGTACCCCGACCGGATCGGCTCGGCGGCCGACAAGGGCGTGCCCGTCGCCGTCGCCTATCCCAAGGAGGGCGCCGTCGGCATCCAGCCCACCGTCTCGGTGCCAAAGGGCTCGCCGAACAAGGACGCTGGCGATGAAGTACATCGACGTCCTGCTCTCGCCGGAGGGACAGAAGTGTTTCGCCGAGAAGAAGTATGCCGGCCCGGTCAACACCAAGGTCGAGCTGAGCGACAAGGTCAAGGCGATCGTCCCTTTCGGCGAGAGCTACGACAACCTCTGGTACCCTGACACGGACGCGATCGCCAGGCTGCGCCCGGGCTGGACCGAGCGCTGGCAGAAGGAAGTCGCCGAGTGATCGATGGACAAGGGGATGGCGGCGGCAGCGCCGCCATCCGGTTCAGGCATGACGCCATGGCAACCCTCGAGATCAGCGGGCTGAGCAAGCGCTTCGACGACTTCGTCGCGGTCGACGTCGTTCGGCATCGACATCGAGCACGGCGCGTTCGTGTCGCTGCTGGGGCCGTCCGGGCTGCGGCAAGAGCACGATCCTGCGCATGGTCGCAGGGCTGCTGGAGCCGGACGCTGGCGAATCCGCATCGGCGGACGAGGACGTGACCTGGCGGCCGCCGCACCGGCGCAACATCGGGCTGGTCTTCCAGTCCTATGCGCTCTTCCCGCATATGAGCGTCTTCGAGAACGTCGCCTTCGGGCTGCGCCGGCGGCGGGTCGACGAGGCCGCGATCCGCGCGCGCGTCGGCGAGGCGCTGGAGATGGTGCGGCTCGGACGGGCTCGAGCGCCGGCTGCCGCGCGAGCTGTCAGGCGGCCAGCAGCAGCGCGTCGCGCTGGCCCGCGCCATCGCGCCCTCAGCCCGGCGCTGCTGCTGCTGGACGAGCCGCTGTCGAACCTGGACGCCAAGCTGCGCGACACCATGCGCTTCGAGCTGCGCCGGCTGCAGCAGGAGCTGTCGATCACCACGCTCTTCGTCACGCACGACCAGGAAGAGGCGCTGACGATGTCGGACCGCATCTGCCGTGCTGTCGCAGCGGCGTGCTTCAGCAGGTCGGCGAGCGCCGCGCGCAGATCTACGACGACCCGGCGACCGCCTTCGTCGCCGAGTTCTTCGGCCGCTCGAACGCTTTCGACGGGCAGGTGGTCGCGCACTGGCGACGAGCGCCGCCGTCGCCTTGGCCGACGGCGAGCGTTTAACTGCCGACGGCGCGCCTGCCGAGGGCCGCGCGGTCGGCGACCCGGTCCGCGTCACGATCCGGCAGGAGAGCGTCGCGCGTCGTCCGAGGCCGACGGACGCCGAGGCGCACGGCCTGCCCGGGACGATGGAGCTGGTCTCCTTCGCCGGGTCGACGGCGCAGTTCGTCGTCCGGCTGCCGGGCGGCATCGAGCTGAACGCCGAGACGCGCATCGGCCGCGGCCGCAGCCTGCCCGAGGCTGGCCGCACCGTGCGGGTCGAGATCGCCCCCGAGGACGTCATCGTGATGCCGGCGACCGATGAGGCGCGGCCGCGCCGCGCTGGCTCGACCGGTCGGGCATCGGGCTGCTGTCGCCGGCGCTGCTGGTGCTGCTGGCGGTCTTCGTCGCGCCGCTGCTGTTCCTCGTGCCGACCAGCCTGCACCCCTACGTGCCCGGCACCGGCATCGGCGCGGAGTGGACGCTCGAGAACTACCGCCGAGATCCTCGGCGACCGCTTCTACCTCGCAGATCATCGGGCGGACGCTGTCGCTCGGGCTGATCGTCGTCGTCGCGACGCTGGTCATCGGCTATCCGCTGGCCTATTTCCTGGCGCGCACGCGCTCGCCGCTGCGGCCATGGCTGATCGTGCTGGTCGTCTTCCCGCTGCTGCTGAACCTCGTGGTGCGCTCCTTCGGCTGGATCGTGCTGCTGGCGAATCGCGGCCTCATCAACGATTGGCTGATCGCCGCCGGGCATGATCGAGACGCCGATCACGCTCCTCTTCAACTTCGCCGGCCTGCTGATCGGGCTTGAGCCACATCTTCCTGCCCTTCATGGTGCTGGTGCTGATCGGCACGATCCAGAACATCCCGCGCGACGTCGAGGACGCCGCCCGCACACTCGGCGCCTCGCGCCGCGAGGTGCTGCTGAAGGTGACGCTGCCGCTCAGCCTGCCGGGTATCCTGTCGGGCAGCATCCTGGTCTTCGTGCTGACGATCAGCGCGCTGGTGACGCCGCGACTGCTGGGCGGGCCGACCTATCAGGTCATGTCGACCCTGATCTTCGACGAGTTCCTGAAGGTCCTGAACTGGCCGCGCGGCGCGGCGATGGCCTTCATCCTGACGGCGATCGTGCTGGTGCTGGTCTGGGGATCGGGGCTGCTCGCCCGCCGCCTCGCGGTGGCGCGATGAGCGCGCCGCCTCCTCTCGCCACCGCGCGCGAGCCGGCTGGCCGGCAGGGTCGGCCCTGCCGCTCTACGCCGCGTCTGGCGCTGCTGTTGCTGCAGCTGCCCGGTCATCATCGTCGTGCTCGCCTCGGTCACCACGACCTCCTACCTGACCGTGCCGCCGGTCGGCTTCACGCTTGGACTGGTACGCCGACGTGCTGGGCGACGATTCGCTATCTCGAAGCCATCGTCTTCAGCCTGACGCTTGCGGTCTGACGGCGACGGTGGTGTCGCTGGCCCTCGGCACGGCCGCAGCCTACGCCTGGTGCGCCGCAAGGTGCCGGGGGCGGAGGCGGTCAGCGGCGGCGCTGATGGCGCCGCTGGTCTTTCCTGCCGTCGTCGTCGCTGTGGCGCTGCTCCAGTACTACACGCTCGTCGGCGTGCGCGGCTCGTTCGGCCGCGCTGGCTCGCCGCGCATGTGCTGATCACCCTGCCCTACGTCATGCGCAGCGTGCTGGCGAGCCTCGCCGGATCGGACCCGGCGCTGGAGGAGGCCGCCCGCACGCTCGGCGCCGATCCTTGGACCGCGTTCCGCATGGCGACGCTGCCGCTGATCAAGCCGGGGCTGGTCGCCGGCGGCATCTTCTCGTTCATCGTCTCGTTCGACAACGTGCCGGTCTCGATCTTCCTCGTCAGCGTGCGCCAGACGACCCTGCCGGTGAAGATCTTCACCGCCGTCGAGCACGGCATCGACCCTGGCATCGCCGCGGTTTCGACCATGCTGATCATCGTCACCGGCCTGTTCCTCGTCGTCGCCGAACGCTGGGTCGGCTTTCACCGCTTTGCCTGAGAAAGGACCTCGCCATGCCGCTCGCCCCGCACGGATTTCCCGTCATGCTGACCTTCGACCTCGACGCCGAGACGATGTGGACGGCGCGCGATCCGAAGAACGCCGAGCGCCCGATCGTGCTGTCGCAGGGCGCCTATGGCTGGAAGGTCGGCACCGCCGCGCATCCTCGACCTGCTCGACCGCTACGGCATCAAGGCGACCTTCTTCGTGCCGGGCCATGGTCATCGAGGCACGCTGGGCGGCTCTGCGAGGAGATCCTGAAGCGCGGCCACGAGATCGCGCACCACAGCTGGTCGCACACGCTGGATCCTGAACCTGACGCCCGAGGAGGAGCGCGAGGAGATGGAGCAGCGGCATCGAGATCATCGAGCGCCTGACCGGGCGGCAAGCCCGCCGGCTGGCGCTCGCCGGCCGCCGAGTTCAGCCCGAAAATCACCATGTCGCTGCTGCTCGAGAAGGGCTTCCGCTACTCCTCGAACTTCTTCGACGACGACACGCCCTACCTGCACGTCCATCGACGGCAGGCGGACCGACCTGGTCGAATTCCCCTTCGCCTGGGTGCTCGATGACGCGCCGTTCTTCCAGTACTCGATCACCCTGCCCGGCCGGACCATGCAGGCGCCCTCGGCCGTCGCCGAGGCCTGGTGCGCCGAATTCGACACGCTCTACGCCGAGGACCGCGCCTTCACGCTGGCCATGCACCCGCAGATCATCGGCCGCGGCTCGCGCCTGATGGCGCTCGGAGACGCTGATCAAGCACATCCTCGGCGCACGAGAGCGTCTGGTTCGCCCGGATGGACCGCGTCGCCGAGGCGATCCGCCCGGCGCTGGAGCAGGCCGCCGGACCGCGCGGCATGAGGCTGGCCCGAGGGAATGGCGGCCGCCGCATCCTGGTGACGGGCGCCGCCTCCGGCATCGGCCGGGCGACTGCGGCGCTGTTCCGCGCCGAGGGCGCGGCCGTGGCCCTGCTGGACCGGAACGCCGCGCTGCTGGACCGGATGGCCGAAACCGCCGCGACTCGGCGGCGCGCGCGGCGACGAGGGTCCGGCGGTCGTCGCCCTGCACGCCGACCTCTGCGACGACGACCGTCGTGGCCGAAGCCGTCGACGAGGCGGCCGAGGCGCTCGGCGGGCTCGACGGGCTGGTCGGCGCCGCCGGCATCGACCTGATGAGGCCCTTCGCCGAGATGACGCTGCGCCGAGTGGCGCGCAGGTCCTGGACGTGAACCTGACCGGCGCCTTCTGCGTGACGCATGGCCGTGCTGCCGCATCTGCGCGCGGCCGGGCACGGCCACGATCGTGCACGTCGCCTCCGGCGCCGCGCTGCGCCCGCTCGCCGCGCGCACCGCCTACTGCGCCTCGAAGGCGGGGCTGGTGATGTTCGCCAAGGCGCTGGCGGTCGACCTGGCGCGCGTACGACATCCGCGTCAATGCGATCTGCCCCGGCATCATCGACACGCCGCTGTTCCGCCAGTCCTTCGAGGCGGCGCCGACGACCCGGAGGCCGAGCTCGAGCGCATCCTCGACCGCTACCTCATCCGCCGGGTCGGCCGGCCCGAGGACATCGCCTATGCGGCGCTCTACCTCACCTCGGCCGAATCCGCCCACGTCACCGGCTCGACGCTGGCCGTCGATGGCGGCCGGAGCCTTCCATTGACGGCTCAGAGGCGCCATGAGACCCGTTCCGCATCGACGGGCGTCGCGCTGGTTACGGGGGCGGCGAACGGCATCGGCCGGGCCAGCGCCCTGGCGCTCGCCCGCGCTGGTGCCGACCTCGCGCTGCTCGACCTGGAGGCCGCGCCGCTGGAGGCGCTGGCCGACGAGGTCGGGGCGCTGGGCCGCCGGGCGCTTGACCTGCGCCGTCGACTGCACCGACGCCGCCGCGATGGCCGAGGCGGTGCGGGCGGCGCACGGAGCGGCTCGGCCCGGTCGAGGTGCTGTTCAACAACGTCGGCCAGAGCGCGCGGGAGCGGGCCGGGCGTTCGTCGACTCCGAGGAGGCAGACCTGGCGCTTCGTCCTCGAGGTCTCGCTGCTGACGCCATGCGCACGACGCCGGCTGGTCGCCCCCGGCATGGTCGCGCGCGGCCGCGGCCGGATCGTCAACATGTCGACCGAATTCGGCCTTCTACGGCGACATCGGGCTCGCCGACTACGCCGCGGCCAAGATGGGCGTCGTCGGCTTCACCCGCTCGCTGGCGCGCGAGCTGGCGCCGCGACGGGGTCACGGTCAACGCCGTCGCGCCCGGCGCCATCCGCACCCGCGCGCACGACCGCCTGCCGCGCGAGGTGATCGACCGGATCCGCTCGACCGTGCCGCTCGGCTTCGTCGGCGAGCCCGAGGACGTCGCCAACGTCGTCGCCTTCCTGGCCAGCCCGGCCAGCCGCTACGTCACCGGCCAGACGCTGCTGATCGACGGCGGCCGCTGGATGATCTGAGGAGAGCCGCCGATGAACGATACGGCACGATCCCGGAGCGCGCTGACGGACCTGTCCGCCGCCGAGATCGCCCGGCGCGTCCGCGCGCGCGAGCTCTCGGCGCGCGAGGTGGTCGAGGCGACGCTGGCGCGCATCGCGGCGACCGAGCCGCAGGCCAACGCCTTCATCCACGTCGACGCCGAGGGCGCCCGCGCCGCGGCGGACCCGATCGACGGGTCATCGCCGCAGGCGAGGACCCCGGCCCGCTCGCCGGCGTGCCCGTCTCGGTCAAGGACCTGGTGCACGTCGCGGGCCAGCCGACCTCGTTCGGCTCGCGCGCCTTCGCCGGAACGGCGGCGCCGGGCGACGCGTGCCGGTCGCCCGGCTGCGCGCGGCCGGCGCGGTGCTCGTCGGCAAGACGACGACGCCCGGAGTTCGGCCACAAGCCGATCACCGAAAGGCCCGCTCTTCGGCGAGACGCTGAACCCCTGGAATCGCGCCTTCACCAGCGGCGGCTCGAGCGGCGGCGCCGCTGTCTCGGTGGCCGTCGGCCAGGTGCCGCTGGCCGTCGGCACGGATGGCGGCGGCTCGGTCCGCATTCCGGCCAGCGTCTGCGGCATACTCGGGCTGAAGGCGACGCTCGGGCGCATCCCGCACGTCCACGCGCCGGACCTCTTCGCCAACAACTCCTACATCGGCCCGATGGCGCGGAACGCTGGCGACCTGCGCCTGATGTACGCCGTCATGGCCGGCGAGACCGCCCGAGGACCCGTGGTCGAAGCGCTGCCGGCGCCTGAGCGTCCGGCAAGGACGTCGCGGCGCATCGGCTGGCGCCTCGACGGTCGGCAATCCGGCCGTCGAGCCGGACATCGCGGCCGCCGTCGACCGCGGCGGTCGGCGCTGGCCGACGGCGATCGGCGATGTGCGCGAGCCGGTCGAGATCGACCTCGCCGCCTCCGAGCCGCAGTTCCGCGTCGTGCTGCGAGAGCCTGCTCGCCGCGCGCGCCGGCGCGCGTGTCGCGGCAACACCCGAGCTGCTTCGACCCGACCTTCGTCAGGACGGTCGAGCACGGCAACCGGCGCTCGGGCGCCGAGGTGCAGGCGGCGGCGCGGCCCGCTCCGACGCTCTACCGGCCTGGTCGAGTGGCAGTTCGACGAGGTCGACTATCTGATCACGCCGACGCTGGCCGCCGCGTCTCTGCCGGCCGACACGGATGCACACGCCGACATCGTGATCGCCGGCGTGAACTGCGGCCCGATCCGTGCCGGCTGGTATCCCTACACCTTCCCCTTCAACCTCACCGGGCCACCCGGCGCTCACGATGCCCTGCGGCTGGGACCGGCACGGGCTTGCCGATCGGGCTGCAGATCGTCGGGCGCTGGTACGACGAGGACGGCATTCTGGACCTGGCGGCTCGACTGGCCGACATGCTTCGCTTCGACGCGCGGGTCTGCGAGCTTTGACGCGCCGCAGCAAAGCCTTTGACTTCGGGAACCAGCGGCGCATGATCGGCGACCGAGCACCGGACGGCGCAACCGGCAGGGGGCAGCGCCGACGACCCGACCGGCAGAAGAACCAATTCGGAGGGAAATCGATGAGGGCAAATCTCGGAAGCGCACTCGCCGGACCGATGACAGCACTGATGGCAGGGCTGATGGCCGGCGCCATGCTCGCAGGGCTGGCGGTCGCGCCGGCGATCGCCGAGGAACCCGTGCACGGGGGCACGCTGGTCCAGGCGGTGCAGGGCACGCCGCGCCACCTGAACCCGGCCGTGCAGTCCGGCATCGCCACGGGAGAGCCGGGCACCCAGCTCTTCGCGTCGCCGCTGCGCTATGACGACGGACTGGACCCCGCAGCCGTACCTGGCCAAGAGCTGGGAGGTCTCCGACGACGGCATGACGGTGACGCTGAATCTGGTCGAGGACGCGGTCTTCCACGACGGCGAGCCGATCACCTCGGAGGACGTCGCCTTCTCGATCGAGACGGTGAAGGCCAACCACCCGTTCAAGGCGATGTTCGCCCCGGTCGAGGCCGTCGAGACGCCGGACGAGCACACCGCGGTGATCAAGCTCAGCCAGCCGCATCCGGCGCTGCTGCTGGCCATGTCGTCGCAGCTGCTGCCGATCATCCCCAAGCACATCTACGGCGACGGCCAGGACGTGATGACCCATCCGCGCAACTCGAAGGACGTCGTCGGCTCCGGTCCCTTCAAGCTGGTCGAGTTCGTGCCGGACCAGCACATCATCCTCGAACGCAACGAGAACTTCTTCATCGAGGATCGGCCCTATCTCGACCGCATCGTCATGCGGATCATCAAGGACCCGTCGGCGCGCTCGATCGCGCTCGAGACCGGCGAGGCGCAGCTCTCGGGCTTCGAATCGATCGCCCGCGACATCAAGCGGATGCAGGGCAACGACAACCTGGAGGTGACGCCCGAGGGCTATGCCGCCATCGGGCCGATCGTCTGGCTGGCCTTCAACACCGCGCGCGAGCCGCTCTCGGACCCCAAGGTGCGCCAGGCGATCGCCTACGCCACCGACAAGGAGTTCATCCTGAAGGCGCTGCTGCTCGGCACGGCGAAGGAGGCGCGCACCGGCATCGACCCCGGCTCGCCCTTCTACGAACCGGACGTCGAGGCCTATGCGCTGGACATCGACAAGGCCAACGCGATCCTCGACGATGCCGGCTATGCAAAGGGCCCTGACGGCATGCGCTTCAAGCTGTCCGTCGACTATGGCGGCCGAGTCGACCAAGCCCCTTGCCGAATACCTGAAGCCGCAGCTGAAGAAGATCGGCATCGACATCGACGTGCGGCCGCATCCCGACTTCCCGACCTGGGCGCAGCGCATGGCGACGCACGATTTCGACATGACGCTGGGACACCGTCTTCAACTGGGGCGACCCGGTGATCGGCGTGCACCGCACCTATCTCTGCGACAACATCAAGGAGCAGGTCTGGTCGAACACCCAGTCCTACTGCAACGAGCGGGTCGACGAGCTGCTCGACATGGCCGGCAAGGAGACCGACCCGGAAAAGCGCAAGCAGCTCTACTCCGAGTTCCAGAAGATCGTCGCCCAGGACCTGCCGCTCTACCCGGTCTATGCGGTGCCCTACCACACCGTCTCGAGCAAGAAGGTCGGCAACCCGCCGGGCGGCATCTGGGCGACCGTGCAGCCGCTCGACCGCGTCTACCTCAGGCAGTGACCCCCGCCATGCGCGTCCGGCCTCGGCCTTCCCCCCTCCCCGGCCCTCCCCCACAAGGGGGGAGGGAGCAGGCGTCGCGCCGGGCGCAGACGCCGTTCCGAAGCCGGAGAACGGGGGCCCCGGGTCTTCCCGGCGGACGCTAGCATGGCCTTCGCGCTCGCCATCCTGAAACGCGTCGGCTACGCGGTCGCGCTGCTGCTGGCGGTGATCGTCCTCAACTTCCTGCTGATGCACGCCGCGCCCGGCGACATCGCCGACACGATCGCCCAGACCATGGGCGGCGCCGACGAGGAGCTGACCGCCCGCATCCGCGCCGAGTACGGCCTCGACCTGCCGGTCTGGCAGCAGCTCGCGCGCTATGTCGGCAACGTCCTGCAGGGTGATCTCGGCTATTCGTTCTTCTACAATCGCCCGGTCACCGAGCTGCTGCTGCGAGCGGCTGCCGGCGACGCTGCTGCTGGTCATCACCGCGCAGCTGCTGGCGCTGGTCGTCGGCGTGCTGCTCGGCGTCATCGCGGCGCGCCGGCCGAACGGCGCGACCAGCCATTTCGTCACGCTGCTGGCGCTCTTCGGCTACTCGGCGCCGGTCTTCTGGACCGGCATCATGCTGCTGATCGCCTTTTCGCTGCTGATCCCGCTGTTCCCGGTCGCCGGCATGCAGGACGTGACGATCCGCGGCGACTGGCTCGCGCATGTGCTCGACGTGGCGCACCACCTGGTGCTGCCGGTCATCACGCTGGCCTCGATCTTCCTGGCGCTCTACTCCCGGCTCTGCCGCGCCTCGATGCTCGAGGTGCTGGGCTCGGACTACATCCGCACGGCGCGGGCCAAGGGGCTGAGCGAGCGCGGCGTCGTCTTCAAGCACGCGCTGAAGAACTCGCTCAGCCCGGTGGTGACGCTGGCCGGCCTGCAGTTCTCGGCCGTCGTCTCGGGCGCCGTGCTGGTCGAGACGGTCTACAGCTGGCCCGGCCTCGGCACGCTGGCGCTGCAGTCGATCCTGGCGCGCGACACGCCGACGATCCTCGGCATCCTGTTCTTCTCGTCGCTCGTCGTCATCGTCGTGAACCTGCGACCGACTTGGCGCTGCGGCTGATCGACCCGCGCATCCGGACGGGCGCGGCGTGAGGGGGCAGGCATGACCGACCAGGCCGGACCCGTCGCGCACCCCACGCCCAAGCCCCGCCCGCCGCTGGCCGAGACGGCCGAGATGTTCATGAAGCAACCACGCCGCCGTGGTCGGCGCTGGTCGTGCTGGTGCTGATCGTCCTCGGCGCGATCTTCGGGCCGGTGCTGTACCCGACGGACCCGTTCGAGATGGTCTGGGCGCCCTTCTCGCCGCCCGGGCGAGGAGGGATTTCTGCTCGGCACCGACTATCTGGGCCGCGATATGCTGGCCGGCATCCTGAACGGCGCCCGCGTCTCGCTGGCGATCGGGCTGGCCGCCGCCTTCATGTACGGTCTTCATCGGCATCACCGTCGGTGCGCTGGCCGGCTTCTACCGCGGCTGGGTCGAGGAGGCGCTGATGCGCTTCACCGAGTTCTTCCAGGTGCTGCCGACGCTGCTGTTCTCGATGGTGATCGTGGCGCTCTTCGGCGCCTCCCTGCCACTGTCACCGTCGCCATCGGCGTCGTCTAGTGGACCGCCGTCGCCCGCATCACGCGGGCCGAGTTCCTGCGCATCCGCGAGCTGGAATACGTCATGGCGTCGCGGGCCTCCGGTGCCGGCAACTTCAAGCTGATCTTCGGCGTCATCCTGCCGAACGCGCTGCCGCCGATCATCGTCCAGTCGGCGCTGATGGTCGGCACCGCCATCCTGTTCGAGGCGGGGCTGTCCTTCCTCGGCCTGTCGGACCCGAACGTCGTCTCCTGGGGGCAGATCATCGGCTCGAACCGGCCCTACATCCTCGATGCCAGCTTCACCGTCACCATTCCGGGCCTCGCCATCTTCGTCACCGTGCTGTCGATCTCGCTGATCGGCGACGGCCTGAACGACGCGCTGAACCCAAAGCTGAGGCAGCGCTGATGGCGCCTGCTCGAGGTCAGCGAGCCTGCGCGTCGAGCTCGCCACCCGCGGCGGCGTCTTCCCGGTGATCGACGATCTGGGCTTCACGCTGGACGAGGGCGAGACGCTGGCCTTCGTCGGCGAATCCGGCTGCGGCAAGTCGATGACGGCGCTGGCGCTGATGGGGCTGGTGCCGCATCCGGTCGGCCGGATCGCCGGCGGGCGCATCGTCTTCGCCGGCGAGGACCTGGCCGGCGCCCCGGACCGGCGGCTGCGGCAGATCCGCGGCAACGACATCTCGATGATCTTCCAGGAGCCGATGACCTCGCTGAACCCGGTCTACACGACCGGCGAGCAGATCGCCGAGGTGCTGCGCCGGCACCAGGGGCTGGGCCGCCGCGCCGCCTGGCGGCAGGCCGTCGAGCTGCTGGACGCCGTCGGCATCCCCGAGCCGGCGAGCCGGGCCGAGGACTATCCGCACCAGATGTCGGGCGGCCAGCGCCAGCGCGTGATGATCGCCATCGCGCTGGCCTGCCGTCCCAGGATCCTGATCGCCGACGAGCCGACCACCGCGCTCGACGTCACCGTGCAGGCGCAGATCTTCGACCTGCTGCGCGAGCTCCGCCGCCAGACCGGCACCGCGCTGATCCTGATCACGCATGACATGGGCGCGGTGGCCGAGATGGCCGAGCGGATGATCGTCATGTATGCCGGGCGCAAGGCCGAGGAGGGGCCGGTCGACCGCATCATCGCGCATCCGCGTCACCCCTACACGCGGGGCCTGATCGCCTGCGTGCCGCACCTGAAGGAGCACCTGACCGAGGCGCGCGACGAGCTGGTTGAGATTCCGGGCATCGTGCCCCCGCTCGGGCAGTTCGGGCAGAATGCCTGCCTCTTCGCCACGCGCTGCCCCATGGCAACCGACGAGTGCGTGGCCGAGCGCCCGCCGCTGAAGGCGGTCGACGGCCAGCGCTCGGCCTGCTGGTACGCGGAGGCCGTCTGATGGCGGCGCTGCTGAGCGTGCGGAACCTCTCGGTCCGGTTTGCGCTGCGGCGCCGGTCGATGACAGGGCCGCGCCAGCACCTCTACGCCGTCGACGACGTGTCGTTCGACGTGGCCGAGGGCCAGACCCTGGCGATCGTCGGCGAAATCCGGCTCGGGAAAGACGACGACGGCGCTGGCGGTGGCGCGCCTCGTGCCGGCGCATGCCGGCAAGGTGACGCTTGCCGGCCACGACATGCTGGCCCTGCAGGGGGCCGAGCTGCGGGCGGCACGCGGGCGCTTCCAGTTCATTTTCCAGGACCCCTATTCCAGCCTGAACCCACGGCTGCGTGCCCGCGACATCGTCGCCGAGCCGCTGAAGTCGCAGGGCAGGATGCCGTCGGGCCGGCGACGGGAGGTCGTCGACGACCTCTTCCGGGCGGTCGGGCTGCGGCCAGAGCAGCAGGCGCTCTTCCCGCACCAGTTCTCGGGCGGGCAGCGCCAGCGGATCGGCATCGCCAGGGCGCTGGCGCCCGAGCCTGACCTCATCATCTGCGACGAGCCGGTGTCGGCGCTGGACGTCGCCGTGCAGGCGCAGATCCTGAACCTGCTGCGCCGGCTGCAGGCCGAGCGCGGTCTGACGTACCTGTTCATCAGCCACGACCTCGGCGTCGTGCAGCACATGTGCGACGAGGTCGCGGTCATGTACATGGGCCGCATCGTCGAGCACGCGACGCGGCTGAACCTCTTCAACAATCCGCTGCACCCCTATACCAGCGCGCTGCTCTCGGCCGTGCCGAGCGTCGATGCCGAGCGGCGGGCGCACCAGCAGCGGATCCTCATCCCCGGCGATCCGCCCGACCCGGTGAACCCGCCCGAAGGGTGCCGCTTCGCCTCGCGCTGCCCTGCGGCGATCGCAACCTGTCACACCACCCCGCAGGTGCTGCGCGAGATAAGACCGGGGCACAAGGTCGCCTGCCATCTGGTCGGCGACGACGCTGTCTCACCCCTCGACCGGCCCGCCGGGGCGGCGGCGGGGCACGGGATTGCCCAACGCGCCATCTGACCATTCCGGGTCGGGTCGATCCGAAAGCTGCGCTATTCTCCGGAGTTCCCGCCGAGCGATGGCGGGTCGATCGGCGCGGTGCCGATCAGCACGATCTCGGTCGCCGGGCCGCGCGGCTGCAACGCCTCGCCGCCTGCCGCGCCCGGCGTCAGCAGCCCGCGCCCGCCGACCCGCTGCCAGACGAAACGGCTCTCGTCCGCCAGCGTCACGCGGCCCTTGCCGCGCAGCACGTGGCCGGGGAGCGCCGCCTCCCACGCTGCAAAGGCGGCTCGCCGGACCGGCGCATCGCTCTGCACGAGCGCAGTGTGGAAGGGCGGGTGACGGTGGTCCTGATGCTCGCGGGCGGGCGCGGCAGGGGCCTCGCGCGCGGCCGAAATACCGGTGCCGAGCAGCACGGCCAGCGGCAGATCGGCGTTGCTGCAGGGCAGGATCGGCGCCCCGGGGTTCAGCGCGGCCAGATGCCCGAAGGCGGCGACCGGCGCATCCGCCGCGACGAGGTCGATCTTGTTCAGGAGCAGCAGGTCGGCCTGCGCGATCTGGCGGGCGACGATATCGCCGATCCGCGGATCGGCCAGCCGGTCGAGCACGGTCTCGGCATCGGCCAGCGTCAGGATGGCGTCCGGCGCCAGAGCCGGGTCGAGCCGGGCGAAGTCCATGATGCGGCCGGGCTCGGCGACGCCGCTGGCCTCGACGATGACGTGGTCGAAGGTGCCTGGATCGGCCATCAGCCGCAGCATGGTCTCGACGAACCCGTCCGAGAGCGAACAGCAGATGCAGCCGTTCGTCAGCGCCATGGTCCGCCCGTCATGCGCGGCGATCAGCCCGGCATCGACGTTGACCGCGCCGAAATCGTTGACCAGCACGGCATAGCGCGTGCCCGACGCCCCGCGCAGGATGCGGTTGACCAGCGTCGTCTTGCCAGCGCCGAGAAAGCCGCCGACGACGGTGAACGGCCGCGGCGTCATCGAAGCAGGCGGCCTCCGGCCCGGCAAGCCGGGCCGGAGAAGTCCCTGCCTCGCGCTGCCGCCTCCGGCTTCGCGCTCGCGCTGGCGCCCGGCCGCGCCATCAGCCCCTGCCGGCTGCCGGGGTCGCCTCGCCGCCGGTGACGGTGCCCCAGACGGGGACGTCCTTCAACGCCTGCGGCTCGACGGCGGTCGGGTCCTCGTCCAGCACGGCGAAGTCGGCCCATTTGCCGGGCTCGATCGATCCGACGAGGTGGTCCATCCGCAGCGTGTACGCCGCGCCGAGCGTGATGGCGCGGAGCGCCGAGGCCACCGAGATGCGCTCGTTCGGCCCCAGGACATGACCGGAGGCCGTCAGCCGGTTGACGGCGCACCAGGCGGTGAAGAGCGGCGCCAGCGGCGTCACCGGCGCGTCCGAATGGATGGCGAAGTTGACGCCCAGCCGCTCGGCGGTGGCGCAGGCGTCCATGCGCATGGCGCGGTCCGGGCCCATGGTGATGTCGCGGTGCTGGTCGCCCCAGTAGTAGACGTGGTTGGCGAAGAGGTTGGCGCAGATGCCCAGCGCCGCCATCCGCCGGAACTGCGCCTCGTCCGCCATCTGGCAGTGCTGCAGCGTGTGGCGGTGGTCGCGCCGCGGGTGCTCGGTCAGCACCGCCTCGAGCGCGTCGATCATCAGCTCGGAGGCCTCGTCGCCGTTCACGTGCATGTGCAGATGCGCCCCCGCCGCGTGGTAGGCGCGCACGGTTTCCACCAGCTGCTCCGGGGCCATGTTCCAGACGCCGTTCGGGATCCCGTTGTAGTAGCCCGGCCACTTCATCCGCGCCGACATGCCCTGGATCGACCCGTCCGTCATGATCTTGGCGAGCCGGTAGACGAGCTTGGGGTTGCCCTTGCGCCTGGCGTCCGCGAGCAGGGCGATGCCCTCGGCGGCCGGCCGGTCGAGCGTGTTCATCGCCGGCAGCAGGCGCGCCGGAAAGCCCGGGGTCTCGGTCGCCGCGGCGTAGGCGGCGAGGCTCTGGTCCGAGAAGACGGCGAAGAGGTCCGTCGCCGTCGTCACGCCGGCATTGGCGCAGGCCTGGCCGAAGCGGGCGAGGTCGCGCGCCTTGATGCCGCCGAAGAAAGGATCGCCGGTCACCCGGTACGCCATGTACTTGGCGGCCGCCTCGGCCAGCTCGCCCGTCGGGTTGCCCTGGCCGTCCTTGACGACGCCGTCGACATTGGTCTCGCGGCTGATCCCGGCGCGCTGCAGAACGACCGAGTTGACGTTGATGACGTGGCCGTTCGAGTGCATGACGACGACCGGCCGGCTCGTCGAGACGCGGTCGATCTCGGCCAGCGCCATGCGGGCGCCGGCGAAATAGATCGGGTCGAAGCCCCAGGCGAAGAGCGGCTGGTCGCCCTGCATGCCCCGCTCGATGCCGGCCAGCCGGTCAACGACCTTTGCCATGGTGTCGGCGCCTTCCCACAGCCCCCCGTCCGGGTCGCGCCGGTCGAGATAGCCGACGAAGGGATGGTCCCACATGCCGCCTTCCTTGGCGTGGCAGTGGCCCTCGACGAAGCCGGGCATCAGCACCTTGTCGGCGAAGCGGTCGTCGGCCCGCATCTCGCCCCAGCCGGCCAGGTCCTCTGCCGAGCCGACGCCGAGGACCCGGCCGTCGCGGATCGCCACATGCGTCGCCTCCGGCCGGTAGGCGTTCATCGTGATGATCTTGCGCGCGCGCAGAAGCGTCGTCTCGGTCATCGGCTTCTCCCGGCGGCAAGGTCCCGGGGGCATGGGCGGGACCGGCGCGCAGCCTGATCTGCGGGCTGGAAGCCACTATCTCCGCCGATCTCGCGCCGCGCAAGGCCGGGCTCCCGGCGGGCTCGAGGCGGTCACCCGACGGCCGCCGGCCTTGATTTTCGCATGTGCAGCATGCCAACTGGCCCCGATGGTGCCAGGCGCGGGGGGCACTTCGTCCCGGACGCGCCGGCACCGAAGGACCCGGCGGACCGGGGAACCCGGTGCCGCGGCGGCTCGGAGGGAGGATCAGGACGTGGAGAAGCTTTGGACAGGCCCGGCTCGGGCGGCGCTGACGGCCGGCATCGTTCTGTTGGCCGGTACCCAGGCGGGGGCGCAGACTGGCACGCAGGCGGGCGCACAGGCGCAGATCACCTGCGACGACGCCGAGACGATCGAGCCCGGCACGCTGATCGCCGCCTATAACGGCGACATGCCCGGCACCGGGCTGAAGGACGACAAGCTGATGGGGATCGACGGCGAGATCATGGCTTGGGTCGCCGGCCAGATCGGGCTGGAGGTCGAGCCGGCTCTGATGGAGTGGGCGGCCGAGATCGAATCGGTCAAGGCGCGCCGGGTCGATGCCATGCACGGCATGATGGGTTGGACCGAGCCGCGGACCGAGGTGATCGACATCTCGGACCCGATCTACTACGCGGGCGCGCTGATGACCCAGAAGAAGGGTGCCGGCATCACCTCGATCGAGCAACTGAAGGATATCAACGTCGGCACCGTGCAGGGTTTCGGCTGGGTCCCCGAGCTGCAGTCGATCAACCCCGACCTCAAGCTCTACGAGACCAGCGACGCGGCGCTGCGCGACCTGAGCGCCGGGCGCGTCGACGTGCTGTTCCTGGACCCGCCGCTGATCCAGTACGCGGCCACGCAGCAGCCCGAGCTGGACATCGAATCGATCCCGGTGGCGGACCCCTGGGATCCAGCGCTGCCGTCGATCACCGGCAAGTACCAGGTCGTCTTCGGCCTGTCGAAGGAGGCGCCGAAGCTGCAGGCGTGCATCAACCAGGCGATCGCCAGGCTGTGGGAGACCTGCACGAACTACGAGATCGCGTCCAGGTACGGCTTCGACGACAAGTACTGGTTCAACGCGCCCGAGCAGAACCCCCGCCTCGGCGTCGACCGGCCCGAGGGCTGGGAGTTCCCGCAACTCGCCGGCTGCGGCTGACCGGGCCGGCCGGCGGTCCCGCCGCCGGCCCGCCCGCTCCCGACATGGCGAACCCCCTTCTGCGGATCGAGGGCCTGCGCAAGAGCTTTGGCCCGCTCGAGGTGCTGCACGGCGTCGACCTGGCGCTGGCCCAGCGCCGCAAGCTGGCGATCATCGGGCCGAGCGGCTCGGGCAAGACGACGCTGCTGCGCTGCATCAACTATCTCGAGGTGCCGAGCGGCGGCCATGTCTGGCTCGACGGCGAGCTGATCGGCGAGAAGCGTACGCAGGGCCGGGGCGGCGATCGTACCGGCGGCCGCTACCAGCGCATGAGCGAGCGCGAGCTGGCGCCCCAGCGGATGGAGATCGGCTTCGTCTTCCAGAACTTCTATCTCTGGCCGCACCTGTCGGCCGTCGAGAACGTGGCGCTGGGGCCCTGGCGCGTGCAGGGGCTATCGCGCCGGCAGGCGGTCGAGCGCGCCGAGGCGGCGCTCGAGAAGGTCCACATGAGCCACAAGCGCGACGAGTACCCCGAACGCCTGTCGGGCGGCCAGCAGCAGCGCGTCGGCATCGCCCGCGCGCTGGCGCAGGAGCCGAAGCTGATCCTGTTCGACGAGCCGACCTCGGCGCTGGACCCCGAGCTGGTCGGCGAGGTGCTGGGCGTCATCCACGAGCTGGCCGACGAGGGGCGCACCATGGTCATGGTGACGCACGAGATCCGTTTCGCGCGAGAGGTCGCCGACGAGGTCGTCTTCATGGACGAGGGCGTCATCGTCGAACAGGGTCCGCCGGCGCAGGTCATCGACCGGCCGGCGCACGAGCGCACCCGGCGCTTCCTCGGCCAGCTGCAGGCGGGCTGAGCGCGTGGCGGCCGATCCCGGACCGTTCGACCGGGTCCCCTACTATCTGGAAGTGCTGCTCGACGGCGCCGGCGTCACGATCTCGATCACGCTCGGCGCGCTGGCGATCGCCGTGGCGCTCGGTCTCTTCCTCGCCATCCTGCGGACCTCGCGCTTTCGTCTCGCCAGGGTCTTCGTGCGCGCCTGGGTCGAGGTGTTCCGGGACATCCCGCCGCTGACGCAGCTCTTCATCATCTATTTCGGCCTGACACATGTCGGACTCAGGCTGAACTCCTTCACGGCGGCGACCATCGGGCTGGGGCTGAACGGCTCGGCCTATTGCACCGAAATCTTCCGCTCGGGCTTTTCGGCGCTGCATCACGGCCAGCGCGAGGCGGGCGCGGCGATCGGCCTGACGCCGCTCGGCACGATGCGCCACATCGTGCTGCCGCAGGCCTTTCGGATCACGCTGCCGCCGCTGGCGAACTATGCGATCGGGCTGATCAAGGACACGGCCGTCGCCTCGGCCGTCGCCGCGCCCGAGATCCTGTTTCGCGCCCGCAACCTGACGACCGAAACCTACGAGACGCCGCTGATCTATGCGCTGGTCGCAGTGCTCTATTTCTGCCTGACCTTTCCCATTGCGCGGCTGGCCGATTACCTCGAGCGACGGCGCAAGGGCGCGGCATGACCGGGCTCGCCGACTTCCTCGCGGTCTTCGCCGAGCGCGGGCCGGTCTGGGCCGCCGTGATGGGGCGCGCCGTCGCGGTGACGCTCGAGATCACCGTGCTCGCCTTCCTGCTGTCGCTGGCGATCGGCCTCGTCGTCGCCATCGCCCGGCTCGGCCGCAGCCGGATCGCGCGCGGGCTGGCCATTGCTTATGTCGAGGTCACGCGCGGCGTGCCGGCGCTGGTGATCCTGTTCATTCTCTATTTCGGGATCACGCCCCTCGGCATCGTTCTCGACGCCATCCCGGCCGCGGTGATCGGCCTCGGGCTCAGCGCCGGCGGCTATGTCGCCGAGATCTTCCGCGCCGGCATCGAGGCGACGCATCGCGGCCAGCGCGAGGCCGGGCTGGCCGTCGGCATGACGCCCTGGAAGATCTATCGCTTCATCCTGATCCCGCAGGCGACGCGCATCGCCCTGCCGCCACTGGTCAACACGCTGATCATCGTGCTGAAGGACAGCTCGCTCGCCTCGCTGATCACGGCGCCCGAGATCATGCTGCGGGCCAAGGACATCGCCTCGTCCGAGTTCCTGCCGCTGCACATCTTCGTCTTCGCGGGCGCCCTCTACTTCCTGCTGGCGCTGCCGCTCTCCTGGGCCGCGGCCCGGCTCGAGCGGCGCATGAGCAGCCGGCTCGGCGCCCGTCTCTGACCGGCCGGGTCAGCTCGCCGGCGCCATCCGGCCGGGATCGAAAGCCGCGATGTCGACGGTGCGCGCGGCGCCGTCCAGGATCAGCTCGGCCATCGCCTCGCCGGTGGCCGGCGCGTTGAGGATGCCCCAGACGCTGTGCCCGGTGGCGACATAGGCGCCCTCCAGCCCCGGCACCCGCCCCATCAGCGGCAGCCCGTCCCGCGTGACCGGGCGATGGCAGGCCTGCCGCGCGAGCACGGGCGCCTGCCCCAGCACCGGGGAGAGCTCGCCGCAGATCGCCTCGAGCCGTTCCGCGGCGCCGGCATCCGGCACCACCTCCGCAGGGTCGAGCGGCACCGGGGTCTCGCTCGAGATGGCGCAGACATAGGTCGTGCCGTCGGAACGCGGATAGACCTCGGGCGTGTCGGACTGCCCGTCGGCGTCGCGATGCTCGAGGAACAGCGCCTCGGCGGGCACCGTGTCGCCCGTCTCGAAGACGATGCTGTGGCCCTTCAGCCCATAGACCGGCGGCAGCGGCAGCCAGCGGGCGGCGAGCCGCGACCACGGCCCCATGGCGATGACGACTGTGTCGGCCTCGGCCGGCTGGCCGTCCACCACGACGCCGCGCGCGCGTGCGTCGCCCGCGCCGCCCGCGCCGCCCGGATCGCGCAGCACCTCGGTCACCTCGCCGATCCTGACCTCGGCACCGGCCGCCTCGGCCGCGCGCATCATCGCCTGGGTGAACCGGCCCGGATGCACCTGCGCCGTCGTCTCCGGCCCGCCGAGGCGCTGGCGCAGCGACACGCGGTCCGAGAGCCAGGGCAGGCTCGACCCGGCGCCGCCGGTCGCGCGCGGCCCTGCGATGCCGCCATAGGTGGTCAGCCGGCGGTAGCCCCAGTCGCCCTGGACCTCCTCGGCCAGCCGCGCGTGCAGCTCGAAGCTCCGCCGCGCCAGCGCCTGCAGAGGGGTCCGGTCGCACCAGTCGAGCGCCAGGAAGCCGCCCGACTTGCCAGAGGCGGCGCAGGCGACGCCCGTCCGCTCGACGACCACGACCTCGGCCCCGCGCCGGCTCAGGAACCAGGCGATCGACGCGCCGATCACGCCGCCGCCGCAGATCAGCACCTTCATCGGCCGCCCCGTGCCTTGCTCATGCGCCGCGGGGCGCCCTCACCCGGCCGAGCGCCGGCGCGCATCGGCGCGCTCGGCCGCCGACGCCAGATCAGCCCCGCCGGCGCCTTCCGCCCGGAAGCGCTCGTCCACCGGCACCTGCAGCGCCGTCGCCAGCGCGTTCGTCGAGGATGCCAGCATGACGATCGAGACCAGCTCGGCATGCTGCGCCTCGGTCATGCCCTTCGCCCGCGCCGCGGCGGTGTGCGAGTGCACGCAGTACTCGCAGCCATTGGCGACCGAGACGGCGACATAGATCAGCTCGCGCGTCAGCGGGTCGAGCGCGCCGGGGGTGCCCATCACCTCCTTGACCTGCGCCCAGGTCCGCGCCAGCAGGGCCGGGTCCCACGCCAGCGCCCGCCAGACGTTGTTGACATAATCCGACCCGCGCGTGGCGCGGATGTCGTCGAAGACGGCCCGCGCTTCTGGCGAGAGCTCGTCGTCCTGCAGCAATCGCGTTGTCGCCATCCCGTCCTCCCCGAGCCGCCGCGTCTCAGAAAAGCGCGAAAACCCGCGCCGGACCGCCAGTGCCGCCCCGCACCTTCGGCGCGCCGACGACCAGCGTGGCGCCGCTGGCCGGCAGCCGGTCGAGGTTCGCGACGTTCTCCAGCCCCCAACGGCCGGCCGGCAGCCAGGCGACATGCGTCGGCAGGTCGAGCGACACGCCACGGTCCAGCGACAACGTGTCGACGGCGATCCCGACCGTCGTCGTCTCCTCCAGCAGCATCTGCGCCGCCTCGGGGTGGACGCCCGGAAAGTGCATGACGCCGCCCGGGCCGACATTGCGGAACCCCTCGGTCCCGACATGCGCGCCCCAGCCGGACAGCATGGCGATCGCGCCGCCCGGCGGAAACTCGCCATGCGCCGCCCGCCAGGCATCCAGATCGTCCGGCGTCAGCAACGCGTCGGCGTCGCCGGCCGCCCTGTCCCGGATGTCGATTACGGCCAGGGGCACGACGAGCTGGCCGACGGGCACCTCGTCGACGCTCCGGCCATCGTTCGAGAAGTGCAGCGGCGCGTCCATGTGCGTGCCGGTGTGCTCGTTAAGCGTGATCTCGAGGATGTTCGCCCCGTCCGTCTCGAGACGGAATGCATGCTCCACCGCGATGCCCGGCGTGCCGTCGAAGGTCGGAAAATCGCGCGACAGGGTGTGCGTCAGATCCTCCACCCGCGCCGCGCCGCGTGCCAGCGCCGGCGGCGCGGCGCCGGTCGTCGCTGCGGCCGCGACGGCGGGCACGGCGGACAAAAGGGCGCGGCGACTGAGCATTCGCCGTGCAACGCCCTCGGTGACGCGGCGATGGCACATCCCAGTGTCTCCCTCTCTTCCGAGACGATGGCATGGGCGTACGGCTGATGCCAAGCCGTCCCGCGGCAATGCCCCGCCGGCCGTCATTGCTCGTCGAATGCGATCTCGCTGCCGGGTCGCCGTCCGACCTGCATCCCGCGCTCCATGCCGGAGCCGGGCATCGCCGACGACCGGCTCCAGCCGCAGCCCGACAGCGCCGGCACGTCGCCCGCAAATCCCTGGGCGGCGCCACCGCGCGGGCGGTGCCTTGGCCGTTGCGCTAGCGCCAGAACGACAGGAACGCCGTCTTCCAGGCCGGCTTGGCCTCGATGCCGGCAACTGGCATGACGGACGGCCTGCATCGTCCGACAACCGGAGCGCAAGACGGGGGACACGGAATGTCACTGGAGTTGACCGTGCTGGCTGCCGCCGTGCTCTGGGGCTTCCTGCAGATCGTGCTCGCCGCGCAGGCCGCGAACTGGCAGCACGGACTCCGGTGGGGTGCAAGCCCGCGCGACGAGCCGATGCCGCCGCTCGCCGCGATCCCCGGACGCTGTGCGCGCAACCTGCAGAACTATCTCGAAAGCTTTCCATTCTTCGCTGCGGCCGTCCTGTTGAGCGATGCCACCGACACGCACAACGCCTGGACCGAATGGGCGCGCTTGCCTATCTCGGCGGCCGTCTCGTCTACACGCCGCTCTATGTCTCGGGTGTGCCAGTGGCGCGGTCGCTGGCCTGGAACGTCGCCTCGTTCGGGATGCTCGCCGTGCTGGCCGGGCCATTCGTCGCCCGACAATGAGCGTTGCGCTCGACATTTGGGGCGCTTGTCGGCAGCGGCTTGTCCCGCGCAGGCGATCGCCGACGTCATTGTGGCAACGATCGCCGGAGGCGGCCGTCCGTTCCGCTGCCGCCCGCCTCCCGGCCGCCGGCGCGCGTCGGGCCGCCTCACGTCTTGGTGCCGTAGCCCATATGCGGCGGCTCGGCATCCGTCTTGGCCGAGACCCCGACCTCGGCGCCGAAGTGCTTCATCGTCAGCAGGATCGGGTTCGGCGCCGCCTGACCGAGCCCGCAGATCGACGCATCCGCCATGGCGGCGCACAGCTCCTCCAGCAGCGTCTCGTCCCAGGCATCGGCCTGCATGAGCTTCACGGCCTTCTCGCAGCCGACGCGGCAGGGCGTGCACTGGCCGCAGCTCTCGTCCTCGAAGAAGCGCAGCATGTTCAGCGCCGCCGACCTGGCCGAATCACTCTCGGACAGGATCACCACGGCGTGGCTGCCGATGAAGGACCCGTGCGGCTGCAGCGTGTCGAAGTCGAGCGGCAGGTCGCCCATCGACGCCGGCAGCAGGCCGGAGGACGGCCCGCCCGGCTGATAGGCCTTGAAGGCGTGCCCCGGCGCCATGCCGCCGCAATGCTCGTCGATCAGCTCGCGCACGGTGATGCCGGCCGGCGCGACCTTGACCCCCGGCTCCGCGACCCGGCCGGAGACCGAGAACGAGCGCAGCCCCGTCCGGCCGTTCCGGCCGTGCCGGTTCAGCACCTCGGGGCCCTCGCGGCTGACGCGCGCCACCCAGTGCAGCGTCTCGACATTGTGCACCAGCGTCGGGCGGCCGAAGACGCCGACCTGGGCGACGTATGGCGGCCGGTGGCGCGGCAGCCCGCGCTTGCCCTCGATCGATTCGATCATCGCCGATTCCTCGCCGCAGATATAGGCGCCGGCGCCGCGGCGCAGGTCGATATGGCCGGCGGGGACGATGCCCGCCGCCTCGAGCGCGGCGATCTCGCGGCGCAGGATCTCCAGCACAGCCGGGTACTCGTCGCGCATGTAGATGAAGCAGGTCTCGGCCTCGACGGCCCAGCCGGCGATCAGCATGCCCTCGAGGAAAAGGTGCGGCTCGCGCTCGAGCCAATAGCGGTCCTTGAAGGTGCCCGGCTCGCCCTCGTCGCCGTTGACGGCCAGATAGCGCGGCCCGGGCGCCGAGCGCACGAAGGACCATTTCTTGCCCGACGGGAACCCGGCCCCGCCGAGGCCGCGCAGCCCCGAGTTGAGCAGCGCCTGCTGCACCTCGTCTGGCGTCCGCTCGCCGCGCCGCAGCCGGTCGAGCGTGTCGTAACCGCCCGTCGCCCGGTAGGCGTCGAGCGCCTGATAGTCCGGGACGGCGGCATGCGTGTGGCCATGCGCGATCGCGTCGGCAACCTTTTCGGGCGTCGCCCGGTCGATGTGCGCATGCCCGATTTCCAGCGCCGGGGCGGTGTCGCAGCGGCCCATGCAGGGCGCGCGGACGACCCGGACCTCGGCCGGATCGACCCCCTCGCGCAGCGCCGCCATCAGCTTCTGCGCGCCGGCCAGTTCGCAGGAGAGCGAATCGCAGACGCGGATCGTCAGCGGCGGCGGAGGCGTCTCGCCCTCCTTCACCACGTCGAAATGCGCGTAGAAGGTGGCGACCTCGTAGACCGCCGCCATCGGCAGCTTCATCTCCTCGCCCAGCGCGCGCAGATGCGCCGCCGAGAGGTGGCCGTGCGCGTCCTGGATCAGATGCAGGTGCTCGATCAGCAGGTCGCGGCGGCGCGGCCGCGGCCCAAGCAGTCGGCGTACCTCGGCCAGCGCCGCCTCGTCCAGCTGCCGGCCCTTGGGCGTGCGCCGTCCCTTGCCCCGGCCCGATTTCCAGACGCCCCCGCCGCCACCGGGCTCGCGGCCGGAGCCGGTGCTGCCATTGCGGCCGGACTTTTCGTCGAGCGGGCTCATGCGGTGTACTCCCTGCGGCAGCGCAGCTGGTATACCAGAGTCCTAGCGGCGGCGCGCCCGCGCGTCCAGCCGCAAACCGTCGCCCCGGCGCCACATCGCGACCTCGTGGCGCCATGAAGATGCCGGCGGGGGCGTCGGTCAGTGGGGCGGCCGGCAAAGGACGTCAGCGCACCAGAACCTCGGTGACGCGCCTGCTGCCGGCCTCGATGCGCAGGACGTCGTTGCCGACCCGGGCGTACTTCTCGCCGGGCGGCGGCTGGGGCAGGCCGTAGGCTACCGGGTCGAGCGTGACGTGTGGCACGCTGTCGGGCAGCACATCGCCAGGCGCCCAGTCGCTGACGATCCCGTCCTCCTCGCCGACCCTCGCCACGCGGCCACGCGGCTCGAGCCCAGTGAAGCGCGGCCGCGGAGCCGGCACGGGAACGGGCCCGTCGGCGGTGGGCGGAACCGCGACGATGATCTCGCGCACGATCACCGTCGTCCCGCCATAGGGCAGCAGCAGCGGCTGCGGGCCCAGCCACCTGTCTCGATGCCGGCCGCGCCGGTGCCGATAGTTTTCGTGCCCGTACCGGTCACGCCCATACCCGTCGCGCCCGTACCGGTCGCGCCCATACCCGTCGCGCCCATACCCGTCGCGCCCATACACACCGTGGCGGTCATGCCGATCGCCGGGCCGGAGGAACGCCGCACCCAGGCGTCGCCGCTGCTGGTTGAGGAAGCGGTCGCCGATCGCCGGCCCGCGGCCCCGGACCGAGCGGTTGCGCGCGCCATGCCCGCCGCCGGGATAGAGCCGGCCGCGCGCGCCCCTGCCGACATCCCGACGGCGCACGCCCGCATCCCCATGGTGCAGGCGAGCGCCTATGCCAGGCCCGGCAAAGCCCGCCCCGATGCGCCCGGAGACGATGCGCCCGGAGACGCCGACATCGGCCTTTGCGCGCTCCGGCCAGAAGAAGTAGACGGCGACCACAAGGACGGCCACGACGGCGACAAGCAAGGCGTTTCGCTTCGACATTAACGAAGCTTAACACGATTCGTGCGCCCTATGTCGTCCCGTATTGGCCCAGGCGTGTTGGCGGTCTGGCCGTCAGCGAAGCGCCAGCAGCTCGGGCGATGGAGCGCGCAGGATCATCTCGGCCCCGGTCATCCGGCCGGTGCCGCGCGGCGTCCGGACCCGTACGCCGTGCACGGTCCGCCCGGTGCCGGACGCGTCGACGCGGACGACCAGTGGCGCCCGGACGGCCGCCCGCCGCGGCGCCGAAGCCGCCGCCGGCCGCGGCTCGGCCGCATCGCCAGCGCCGGCCGATCCGGCCGCCGCGGCCAGGCGCATCGGCCCGGAGGCGCCGTCCATGCGCTCGATCGTCCGCGCAACCATGTTGCGGTAGCGCGTCGAATGCTCCGGCGTGCGCGAGTGATAGTGGCCGGAAGCGGTGATCCAGTCGCCGGTCTCGGCGTACAGCTCCTTCAGGAAGCGCGCCGCATAGTCGCCCGACGATGTCGGCTCGAACATCGCGTCGATCGAGGCGAAGTGCTCGCCGTGCCAGCGATAGTTCAGCTGGAAGCAGCCGACGTCAAAGGACTTCTCGCCCCTGGCCAGCGCCTGCTGGGCGTGCAGCAGCGCACCGGCGCGGCTGTCGAACCACGCGCCTCTGCCGGCGACGTTGACCGTCCAGGGCCAGGGCCCCGACTGGCCGCCGCGCTTGGTCCGCGTCTCGACCTGGGTGATCGCCAGCATCACCTCGCGTGGCACGCCATGCCGGTCGGCGGCCGCAATCGCGGCGCCACGGCAGAGTTCCATCGTGGCGTCAGGGGCAAGCGCCTCGGCCGGTGACGCGGCAAGGCCCAGGATCAGCGCCAGGGCGAGGGCGAGAGCGAGAAGCCGCCCGCCGCCAGAGGCGGGCCCAGAGGCGGGCATCGGCTGCTGCGGCATCGGTACGGTACTCCTGATACGCTACGCCGCCCGTGATTGCACGAAGCGCTTAAGCGAGCGTTTCGCAACCGTAACGCGATCTCGAGGAGTGGCTCGAGGAGTGGCTCGAGGAGTGGAGCGCGGCCGGCGACGCATCGGGACTGCCCGGCGCTCGAAGCGATGCCCTGCGGCACACTGCGACACAGGCGACCCGCCGGCCGCTCAACCAGCTCAGAGCCGGAGCGTGCCCTCCATGAGCACGAAGGCCGATCCGCCGACGCGCACGCCCTCGATGGCGTCGCGCGGTCCAAGCAGCTCGACCTCGGCGCGGCCGGGACGCCCCATCCAGTCGCCCTGACCGGCGACGAAGCGCGGCCGCTCGATCAGCCCGTGGTGCCAGAGATAGGCCGCCATGCAGCCGGTCGCCGCGCCGGTGAACGGGTCCTCGGCCGGCATCGGCGGCGGCAGCAGCAGGCGCGCGAAGGTGTCGCAGCCCTCGACGCCGCCGAGCGCCACCAGGAACGGCTCCATCAGGCCGGAGTCGCCGGCGCTCTTGCGCCAGTCGGCCAGCGCGCCGGCGTCAAGCCGCGCCCGGCGGAGCGCCGCGGCGTCGCGGAGCAGCGTCACGCAGAACGGCGTGCCGGTCGAGACGATCTGCGGCGGCTGCGCGATATCCGCGGCATCCAGGCCGACGCAGGCGGCGATTTGACCCGGCTCCTGCTCAAGGCCGAACTCGGGCCGGCGCTGGGTCATGGTGATCAGCGGCAGGCGCCCGTCCCGCGCGACCACCTCGATCGGCAGCACGCCGGCGCCGACCTCCAGCGTGAACGCCGCCCGGCCGGACGCCAGGTCGACCAGCCCGCGATGCACCAGCGAGGCGACGGTCGCGATCGTCGGATGGCCGGCCATCGGGATCTCGCGCGTCGCGAGGTAATAGCGCGCCCCGAAATCGGCCCTGTCCGACCCGACCAGGTAGGCGCATTCGCTGAGCGAGGTCTCGCGCACCAGCGCCAGCCGCTCGTCGACGCCCAGACCGGCGGCGTCATGCACCACCGCGCAGGCATTGCCGCCGAACGGCACCTCGGTGAAGGCATCGACCCAGTCGACATCGTAGCGCGCCATCACCGTTCCCCCTCCGCTTCGCGGCAAGCTTTCATGGTGCAAAGCATGCGAGGCAAATTCCGATTGGTTGCCCAGCCGATCGCACACGCTGATGGCCGGTCAGTCGCTGGCCGGCGCGCCCTCCCAATGGCCCTGTGCGCGCAGCGCCTCGGCCACCTCCTTCGGCATGTAGTTCTCGTCGTGCTTGGCCAGCACCTCGGTCGCATCGAAGGTACCGTGGCGCCAATAGCCCTCGGCGACAATGCCCTGCCCCTCGCGAAACAGGTCCGGCAGCACGCCGGTGAAGGCGACCGTCACCGTACCGTTGCCGTCAGTGATGTCGAAGCGGTGCGTCGGGCCCTCGGTCGTGCTCGAGCCCTCGACAACCAGGCCGCCGACGCGCAGCAGCTGGTCGGGCCCGAAGCTCGCGGCGGCCAGCTCGGTCGGCGACTTGAAGAAGGCGATGGCGTCCTGCGCAAGGAAGCCGAACAGGCCCGCCGCGCCGATCAGCAGCACGCCGCCCAGCACCAGCATCCGGATCCGCCGCGCCTTTCGCGTCTGCGCCATCATCCTGCCCGCAAGATCTCACCCGCCCGATGCGGGGCAAGATAGGCGCATGGCCGCGCAATTGCGATAGATCAGGCGTCAGCAGGTCAGCCGTCAGTGCACCTCGGGCGGCGCCGGGCGCTGGCTGCGCCGGGCGCCGCGCCGGGCCAACTCCTCGCGGTTGACGACGGCGTTGATCTCGGCGCCGAGGATGATGATGGCGCCGGTCAGGTACATGAAGAGCAGCGTGATCACCACGCCCGCCAGGGTCCCGTAGGTCAGCGTGTAGGACGGCACATAGGACAGGTAGGCCGAGAAGATCGTCGCGGCCAGGATCCAGGTCAGCACGCTGGCGAGAATGCCGGGCCAGAGCTTCAGCCCGCGCATCCGCCGCGACGGCAGGATCCAGTGCATCCCCCAGAGCGACAGCCCCAGCACGGCGAAGCCGATCGCATAGCGCAGCACGTCGGCCTCGAACGGGATGTCGGTGCGCGTCCACGCCTCGAACAGCGCGAAGACGATGGGCGCCAGGATGATCAGCACGGACAGCACGATGAAGATGACATAGCCGACGACGACGATGCCGATGGCGATCAGCCGCGAGAAGGCGATGTGCCGGTAGGCCTCGACGTCATAGGCCCGGTCGAAGCCGACGCGCAGCGCCTCGACGCCGTTCGAGGCCGCCCAGATGGCGCCGAGGGCCGAGATCGTCAGCAGCCCGCTGCGCCGCTGGCCGGCGACCTCGTAGATCACCGGCTCGAGCGTCCGCGCGACATAGTCCGGCACCGCGGCGAACAGCGCGTTCAGCACTGCCTGGCCGCCCTCGGCGCCGATGACGAAGCCGGTCAGCGCCGTGGCGAAGATCAGGAACGGGATCAGCGCCAGCATGCCCGAGAAGGCGAGATGGCCCGACAGCACCCAGCCCTCGTCCTCGATGTAGCGGTTGACCACCGCGACGCTGAACGGCCAGGCCGTGTTGCGCAGCCAGCGCCAGAGGATCACGGGAACAGCGGCGCCGCCATCAGCCCCGCGGTCTCGTCGAGGCCGAGCATGAGGTTCGCGTTCTGGATCGCCTGGCCGGACGAGCCCTTGGCCAGGTTGTCGAGCGCCGAGAAGACGATGGCGCGGCCGGGCACGCGGTCGGCGGCGACGCCCAGATGCGCGAAGTTCGAGCCGCGGACATGCCGCGTCGACGGCGCCTCGTCGAGGGGCAGCACGACGATGAAGGGCTCGTCGGCATAGCGGGCGCGGAGCGTCGCATGGATCTCGCGCGCATCGCCCTTCAGGTAGATGGTCGCCAGGATGCCGCGGTTCTGCGGCAGCAGGTGCGCCGTGAAGCTGCAGCGAACGGGGCGCTGCGCCGCCTTCGAGAACTCCTGGTCGAACTCGGCCATGTGCCGGTGCTTGGCGACGCTGTAGGCGTGATAGCCCTCGGCGACCTCGGCGTAGAGCAGCGACTCCCTGGCCGACCGCCCGGCACCCGAGACGCCGGTGCCGAGGTCGATGATGATCTCGTCCGCGTCGACGACGCCGGCCTCGAGCAGCGGCAGCACGCCATACATGCCGGTCGCCGCGTTGCAGCCCGTTCCGGCGACCAGCCGGGCCGGCCGTATCTCGTCGCGATAGAACTCGGTCAGCCCGTAGACGGCCTCGTCCTGCAGGTCGGGTGCCTGTGCGCATGGCCATACCACTCCTCGTAGGCGGCCATGTCGCGCAGCCGGAAATCGGCCGAGAGATCGACGATCTTCAGGTCGCGCGGCAGGCCGGCGATCACCTCCTGGCTGGTGGCGTGCGGCAGCGCGCAGAAGCAGAGGTCGATCGCCGAGAAGTCGATCTCCTCGACGCGCGCCAGCGGCGGCAGGTCGAGATGGCGCAGATGCGGGAAGACGGCCGCCATCGACTCGCCGGCCCGGCGGTCGGCCGCCATGGCGGCGACGCGCATCTCGGGATGGGTTGCGAGCAGGCGGACCAACTCGGCGCCGGTGTATCCGCTCGCGCCGACGATGGCGATCTCCAGGGTCATGCCGCGTCGCCTCCCGGCATATTGCGGCCCGCACGGCCGACCACAGCGATTGGCGCCGCCTAGCCCATTCCACCGCGCGGCGCAATCACTCGCGATGCCGAGGACGGTCGGGCGCGGCGTTGCCGCCGCGGCGGCATCAGCCGAGATAGAGCCCGTAGGAATAGTCCTTCCGCCGGGCGGGCGACAGCTCGTAGGTCTTGCGCCGCAGATAGTCCATCAGCGCCCGGCTGTCGCGTGCCTGCCGGCGGATCTCCTCCGGCGGCAGCGGCCGCCCGATGGTGACCCGCAGCGGATCGCCGACCCGGCTGTCGAACTCGCTGATCAGCAGCGCCGTGCGCAAGGTCTGGTTGAGGTGGCTGGCGATCTGGAAGAGACGCGAGTTCGCGCCGTCGAAATGGACCGGCACGACGGCGGCGTTCGACCGCGCGATCATCTTGGCCGTGAACGTCTTCCAGAACGGGTCGCGCGCCCGCGAGAACGGCTTGGCCGCGGTCGAGACCGTCCCGCCCGGAAAGATGCCGATCGCGCCCGCACCGGCGAGATAGTCGAGCGCGTGCTTGCGCGTCTCCAGGTTGCGCGCCACCGCCTGCTTCGAGTCGCCGAAGTCGATCGGCAGGATGACGTTCTCGAGGTCGCGCGCCCTGCGGAAGACGACGTGCGCGATGATGCGGAAATCGCCGCGTGCCGCCGACAGGATGCGGCCCATCGCCAGCCCGTCGAGGATGCCGTAGGGATGGTTCGCGACCAGCACGACGGCGCCTGTCTGCGGGATGTTCTCCAGCCCGCCGCAGACGAACTCCATCCTGATGCGATAGCGCTCCTGCATGACCTCCCAGAAGTCGCGCCCGGAGTCCACCTCGCGCTCGTAGCCGAGCGCCAGGCGCAACAGGCGCGGCCGTCCCGTCAGGTTCTCGACGGTGCGGATCAGCAGCTTGGCCGCCTTGTTCCGGGCGGCGAACGCGTAGCTTATCTCCCCCGGGCCGACGCCGGCCCGGCCGGGCCGTGCAGCGCTGGCGACTCTGCCTGCTGGCATCTGCGGATTCGCTCCATCTGGACGACCTCACGATCCAGACATAGCGCCGCACGACTTGGCAAACAATTGAGCAGCCCTCCGGCCGCGCAACTGTCTTGAAATCGATATCAAACCGTCATTGAACGAAAAAGGGGGCCGCGCGGCCCCCCTGATTGCGTCAGGCTTGCGGGCGCCGCGTCAGCGCTTCGAGAACTGGAAGCTGCGGCGTGCCTTGGCCTTGCCGTACTTCTTGCGCTCGACCACGCGCGAGTCGCGCGTCAGGAACCCGGCATGCTTCAGCGCCGGCCGAAGCTCCGGGTCCCAGAGGCTCAGCGCCTTCGAGATGCCGTGCCTGACGGCGCCGGCCTGGCCGCTCAGCCCGCCGCCCTTGACGGTGCACATCACGTCGAACTCGCCCGCCACGTTGGCGACCGTGAAGGGCTGGCCGATCATCATCTGCAGAACGGGGCGGGCGAAGTACACCGCCATCTCCTTGCCGTTCACCATGACCGCGCCCTTGCCGGGCTTGACCCAGACGCGGGCGACGGATTCCTTGCGCTTGCCGGTGGCGTAGGAGCGGTTCAGCTGGTCGCGCATCGGCTGGCGGCTGACCTGCTCCTCGTGCTCGGCGTCGGCGTCGCCCGCCGCGTCCCTCAGCTCGTCGAGCGATCTGATCGTCTCGGCCATGTCAGGCGCTCCGCGTGTTCTTGGGGTTGATCGCCCGGAGGTCCAGCGCCTCGGGCTGCTGTGCGGCGTGCGGGTGCTCGACGCCGGCATAGATGCGCAGATGCGTCAGCTGGCGCCGCGTCAGAGGACCGCCCGGCATCATGCGTTCGACCGCCTTCGAGACGACGCGCTCGGGATGCCGGCCGTCCAGGATCTGCGCCGCCGTGCGGCTCTTGATGCCGCCCGGATAGCCGGTGTGCCAGTAGTACTTTTTGTCCCGGCGCTTGTTGCCGGTCATCTGCACCTTGTCGGCGTTGACGACGACGACGTTGTCGCCCATGTCCATGTGCGGCGTGAAGGTCGCCTTGTGCTTGCCGCGCAGCCGGTTGGCGACGATCGAGGCGAGCCGGCCCAGCACGATGCCCTCGGCATCGATCAGGATCCACTTCTTCTCGATCTCCGCCGGCTTGGCAGAGTAGGTTTTCATCGCTCGGTCCGTCCGCTGGTCAGGCCCGCATGTCGGGCAAAGGTCGTGGGCGAATGTCGTGGGCAAAGGTCTTGTGCCGGGCGCCGATATACGGACTTCGTCGCGCAAGTCAATCCATACCGCGGCGAAATCCGCCTCTGAACTCAGCCTCCTAAGGGTGAGGTTTTTAATTACCTCACGACGGCGCGCCAGCGCAGCTCCGCCATCAGCCCGTCGCTGAAGGTCGAGAGCACGCCGCTCGACGGCACGCCCGCCGCCCGCAGCAGCGCCGAAACCCACTGGTTGCAGGTCCGGAACAGGTGATAGCTCGGCGTCGCCGCATAGAAGGCCCCGCCGCCATAGAGGCTCGGCCCCTGCGGCGGCCGCGGCCCCGACGGAGGCACCGTGCCGGCCAGCGCCGCAGCCAGCCGGTCGAAGCCGGCGCCGCTCAGGTCCAGCTCGACGAGCCCTGAGCGCGGGAACGCCGCCGGAACCGGCCCAGCGCCCGGCACGACCTGGATGACCGAGGGCGTCGGCCACAGCACCGCCCGCAGCGCAAGCCAGGGGTCGATGTCGCCGATCGCCGGCGTGACGCGGTAGAACGCGGCGTCGCCCCAGCCGATCTCCAGCCACTCGGCGCCCGCGAACCGCGTCGTCAGCCAGCGCAGCCGCTCGGCGAGGTCCGGCCTGTCGCGGCTGATCCGCGCCGCAGCGGCGCGCAGCGCCGGCTGGCCGAGGGCGATGCCGCTGTGCCAGCCATGGTCGAGCACGACGACGGGCACGCCGTCGCCGCGCGCCGGGTAGAGCGCCGGATCGCCGGGCGCCAGCGACAGCCAGAGCGCCAACCCCGCCAATCCCAGCCCCGCCCCCACGCCCCGGGCAGCGCGCCAGAGCCGGCGCATCGCTCAGACCCGCGCCGCGGGCACCGCATAGGTGACGGCGGCGTGCGCGACCGGGTCGGCGACGCCTTCCGAGTAGACCAGCACGTCGCCGGTCGCCAGCGTCCGGCCGAGCTTGAGGATGCGCGCCTCGGCCCGCAGCTCCGCCGCCGCCGGCTTGCGCAGGAAGTTGATGGTCAGCGTCGTCGTCACGGTCAGCGCCTCGCGCCCGATCATCGCCAGGACCGCCACATAGAACGCGCAGTCGGCGATCGCGAACATGGTCGGGCCGCTGACCGTGCCGCCGGGCCGAAGGTGGCGATCGTCGATCGCCTGACGCAGCACCGCCACCATCGGGCCGACCGAGGCTACCCGGTAGACGCCCGTCTGCTGCGGAAAGACCTCGTCGACGAAGGCCGCGACCTCGTCGGCCGACAGCATCGGCTGGCGCATGGCTTGACCCCTCCTGCTGGCCTGCCCATCCTCTCTGCATGCTCTAGGCTGGGCGCCGCCAGCCGGGCAAGCCCGGGAGACCCGCATGACCGCACCCCAGACCGCACCCCAGACCGCGCCCCGAACCGCGCGCGACGCAGCACAGGCACCGAGTTCGCCGGAGGCGCCGGAAGCCGACGTGCTGCTGCGCGAGGACGCCGACGCCGTGGCCACGCTGACGCTGAACCGGCCCGGCCGGCTGAACGCGCTGTCCGAGGGGCTGCTCGCCGCGCTACAGGCCGAACTCGACCGCCTCGCCGCCGACCGCTCGGTCAAGGCCGTGATCCTGCGCGGCGCCGGCCGCGGCTTCTGCGCCGGGCACGACCTGCGCGAGATGCAGGCGGCGCGCTGCGCGCCGGACGGCGGGCGCGAGGCCTACCAGGCGCTGTTCGCCCGCTGCTCGCGCGTCATGACGACGATCCCCCGGCTGCCCCAGCCGGTGATCGCCGAGGTGCGTGGCGTCGCCGCGGCCGCCGGCTGCCAGCTCGTCGCCTCCTGCGACATGGCGGTGGCGGCCGACAGCGCGACCTTCGGCGTCAACGGCGTCAACATCGGGCTGTTCTGCTCGACGCCGATGGTGGCGCTCAGCCGCAACATCCCGCGCAAGCAGGCGTTCGAGCTGCTGACGACCGGCGATCTTCTGGACGCCGAACGCGCCCGGGCGCTCGGCCTCGTCAACCGGGTGGTGCCGGAGGAGCGGCTGGCGGACGAGGCGCGCGCCCTGGCGCTGACGGTCGCGGCCAAGCTCGCCTCGGCGGTCCGCGTCGGCAAGCGCGCCTTCTACGAGCAGCTGGAGATGACGCTCGACGCGGCCTATGCCCATACCGGGCGCGTCATCGCCGAGAACATGATGCAGCCGGACACCGCCGAGGCCATCCAGGCCTTTGTCGAAAAGCGCCCGGCCAAGCCCACCGCTTGAGGCGCCGCCGCTGCAACTTTCATGCTGGGGAGGCGTTTTGCCCCGGTATGTCGACACGGATTTTCGTTCTGGCCTCTGTTCTGATCGTCGCCGCAGAGCTCGCGGTGGCGATGGGTCACCGGGATCCGGCCGGCATGGCCGACCGTGCCGCGCGGATCGAGCGCAAGCTCGACCGCGAGCTGCATGCCTGGCTCGACGACGTGATGCGCGGCAATCGGAACGGAGCGCAGGCGGCGGATGGCGGCGTCAGCGCTCGATCCGCTGCTCCGGCGGATAGGCCGCCGCAAAGCGGGCCCGCAGCACGACGAAGGTGACGAGCAGCGCCCCCGCCTGGTGCAGCAGCGCCAGCCCCAGCGGCGCGGCGTTCACCACCGTGAGGATGCCGATGCCGGCCTGGGCGAAGACGGCCGCGCCGGTCAGCACGACCCAGCGCCGCACGAGACGGTGACCGGTGCGCGCCCGCCAGAGGAAGAGGCCGGCGACGACCAGCAGGGCGTAGGCGATGATCCGGTGGTCGAACTGCGCCAGCGCCGGGGTCTCGAAGACGTTCTGCCAGGCGGGCGAGAGCTCGAACGCCTCGGGCGGCAGAAATCGCCCCTCCATCAGCGGCCAGTCGACATAGCCGCGCCCGGCATCCAGCCCGGCGACCAGCGCGCCCGAGAGGACCTGCAGGTAGACCAGCGCGCCCAGCCAGCCGGTCCACGCCATGACCCGGCCGATGCGGCGGCGCCGCGCCGCCAGCGTCGCCACCTCGTCGAGGCGCACGCGGAGCGCCAGCCATGCCAGCAGCGCGAAGATCGCAAAGGCCAGCCCCAGGTGCAGCGCCAGCCGATAGGGCGCAACGTCCAGCCGGCCCATCAGCCCGGAGGCGACCATCCACCAGCCGACCGCCGCCTGCACGCCGCCGAGCAGGCCCGGCAGCAGCAGCCGCCCCGTCCAGCCCGGCCGGCACCGCGCGGCGCGCCAGGAACCACAGCAGGCCCGCCACCCAGACCAGCCCGATCACCCGCCCGAACTGGCGGTGCGCCCATTCCCACCAGTAGATCGGCTTGAAATCGGCGAGCGTCATCCAGGCGTTCTGCTCCCGGAACTCGGTGGTCGCCTTGTAGCCATCGAAGGCGCGCTCCCACTCGGCCTCGGACAGCGGCGGCACGACGCCGATCACCGGTGCCCACTCGGTGATCGAGAGCCCGGCATCGGTCAGCCGGGTGGCGCCGCCGACCAGCACCATGAGGGCCACCAGGGCGGCCAACGCCCAGAGCCAGAGCGAGATCGCCCGCCGGGCGGGGGCGCGCCTCGCCGCCGCCGGGGGCGCGGCCCGCTTCTCGCCGACCTCCTCGAAAACCGACCGCTTTGCCATGGGACCTCCTCTCGGCGCAGACCTAGGCCGGGCGGGGGCCCTGGGCAACTCCGCCGCGCGCCGGGTGCGCGAGGCCGGCCCTTCGCACACGTGCGAAGGGGGTCAAGATATCGATATCAAACGGCTTTAAGGAAACGTTCACCATTGCGCCCGCGTGCGACCGGCCGAGTTGCCCGGCCCCTTGCCGGCCGGGCCACCGCGTCTAGCGCCGCCCGCGCGCCCCGGCAAGCGCCACGGCGGCGCGTCAGGTGCGGCCCTGGTGCACCTCGAACGGCGGCGGGCCGAAATGGCGGTTTTCGGGATCCTCGGCCACCCAGTCGCGCATCAGCCGCTCGACCTCGAGGATTTCGGGGAGTTCTGCCTCGTCGTCGCGGCGCAGCCTCTCCGCCCGGGCGCCCTGCCCGCTGCGCTGCCAGTAGCGGAGCAAGTGGCCGATGCGCTGCTGCGTATGCGGATGCTCCATCAGGCCGAGGGAAAGCATGATCGCCACGGCGCGCAGCTCCTGCTCCGCGGCGGGGGCATAATCGTGCTGCCCGGCGCGCAGCACGGCGAGATTGTGGAGGTAGTCCGAGACTTGCGGATGCCGCTCTCCCCGCACCGGGCGGGCGATGCGCAGGGCCACCTCTCTGCAGCCGCCGCGCCTCCGCCCGCCGGTGGGCCTGCCCCGGCTGCTCGGCCCAGTAGTCGTAGAGGGCGGCGAGGGCGTTGGTCAGCGCACGCGTGCTCCGGCGACAGCTCGCCATGCGCCTGTCGCATGATCGACCGCGCCCGCTGGACCAGCGGCTCGGCCGTCGGCGAAGGCTTTGCGCTTCCAGTGCACCTCGGCCCAGATTGTTCAGGATGATGGCGAGGCTCGGGTCGTCCGGCGCCAGGATGCGTTCCTCGATCTCGAGGACGCGCAGATAGGCCGCCTCCGCCTCGTCGAGCCGCCCGGCATCGGTGTAGCGGCAGGCGAGGTTGGAGAGCCTGCTGGCGAATTCGCGATGATCCTCGCCGTGGACCTCGCGGGCCAGCTCGACGCCCGGCTCGAAGAGCGCGATGGCGCCCTCCGTATCGCCGCGAGCATTGGCGAGAAACAAGCCGGCCTGGTTCAGCAGCCGACCGAGCGCCGTCGGCGCCGTCGCCGGTGCGCGGGCCGTGCCGGGCCAGAGCCTGCGCATGGGGCAGCAGCCGGGCGCAAAGCGGCCATGCACGACGGAACGTCACGAGACCCTGTCCGGAAAAAGCCCGTCCACGATCTGCGCGGCGCGAGCGTCCCGGCCTGGACGGCCGGTGTCGTGCTGCCAGACGCGCAGGACCGTCGCCGTCATGCGGTGCAGCGACGAGCATATCGTCGCCGGACTTCGTCCTTCGCCCGGCGCGAGCAGCGACAGCACGTCGAGCGGCGCGATTGCATCGTCGCGAACTCGACAGCTTGTCGGCGAACGCGGCGGCCAGCGCCTCCGACAGAAGTTGAGGACGCTTTTCGGCCCAGTGAACGAGGATAATCCGATCTCGGTGCCGTCGGGCGACAGCCAGGAGAGCAGGCAGAGAAGGTCGACCGTCGCCTCTGGCATCGGAGGCGCTCGAGCGATTTCGCCAGCGTCGCGTAGACGGTCAGCTCGTAGTCGCCGAGTTCGCCTTCCGGCCGCTCCAGCGCTAACGAACCGGTCGATGTCGGCGGCGTAGTCGGCGAAGCTGAAGTCGGTGGCCCTGCGCAGGTATCCCGCCGCCTGGTCGGCGGCCAGGGGCAGGCCGCCGAGCGCCCGCGCCAGCGCCTCGGCGCCCGCCCGGTCGTCGCGGCCGGTCTCCTGCATGAGGTAGTCGGCGGTGGTCTCGACGCTCCACTGGTCGAGGCGTGTCGTCTCGGCGATGCCCGAGAAATCCGACCAGCGCGAGGTGATCAGCACCCGCGCCGAGCCGGCCGGCACCCAGGTGCCCGGCACCGGCTGGAGATAGCGCAGCGCGTCCGGGTTCGCCGCGTTGTCGAAGACGATCAGCCAAGGCTGCGACGCGGCGCCGACCTGCTCGACCGCCGAGCGCGCCATGGCCGGCAGGTCGTTCGACTCCGGGTGGCCGAGCCGCTTGGCCAGATCGCCGAGGCTCTGCACGAGGCCCGATTCGGTCTCGGCCGGCACCCACCGACGCCGGCATAGCGCCCGGCCGTGCCGAAGCGGTGCGCGTACTCCGCCGCCAGCGTCGTCTTGCCGATGCCGCCGAGCCCGGCGATCGCCTGCGTCACCGCAGCGTTCCGCCCGTGCGACAGCGTCTCGTGCAGCCCGGCCAGCGCCTGGTCGCGGCCGACGAAGTGCGCGACCCGGCCGCGCGGCACGTTGAAGACGGGCGGGTGCGCGGCGGCCTTGCGGCGCTCCTCGCGCCGCTGCGTCTCGTCTGCGCCGCGCAGATGCGCGAGCAGGGCCGCCGCCGCCGCGTCCGGCGTCTTGCCGGAGACGTCGATGCGCTTGAGCGGCGCGTAGAGCCGCGAGTAGTCGCAGGGCGCGATCTCGACCGGCACCAGCATCGCCCGCGCGCCGTCCGGGTCGGCCCAGAACGTCGCGGCGCGCTCGACCTCGGAATAGACAGCCTCGGGCTTGAAGTAGGCGGGAGAGCAGAGCGCCAGCACCTGCGTCGAGGCGCCGAGCGCGCGGTCCATCCAGACCGGGATGTTGCCGCCGTCCGGCAGGTCGGTGCCAGCGAAATGCGTGCTGTAGCCGGCGTCGCGGAGCGCGCCGTTGATCGCCGATGCGTGGGCGGCATCGGCCGAGTTGTAGCTGACGAAGTAGTCGCGCAGTTCCAGTGCCACGGGATCTCCCCCGCATCCGCGGGCCAAGTCTACCACAGGGCGAACGGCGTCAGGAACGGCGCTTGGGCCCCTCGGCCAGGGCGCGGACGACGCCCCAGAGGGTGCGGACGTCCTGGTCGGTCAGCGGCGCCCGGCGGAAGAGATTGTGGAGGTTGGCGAGCATCGCTGCCCGCTTGTGCTCGGGGAAGAAGAAGCCGGCGGCGTCGAGCTCGGCCGTCAGGTGCTCGAGCAGCCGGCCGACATCGCCCGACGCCGCGCGCGCCGGCAGCGCAGCAGGCGCCGCCTCGCCTTGCCCCTCCTCGGCCTGCGCCTCTTCGGCCTGGCGGCGCCATTCATAGGCAGTCAGCAGCACGCACTGCGCCAGGTTGATCGAGGCAAAGGCCGGATTCACCGGCACGCTGACGATGGCCTCGGCCAGCACGACGTCCTCGTTGGCGAGGCCGGCGCGCTCGGGCCCGAACAGCACCGCCACCCTGCCGCCGCCGGCGATCAGCCCGCGCGCCTCGGCCATGGCGGCCTCCGGCGTCAGCACGCGCTTGGTCATCTCGCGCGGCCGCGCCGTTGTGGCATAGACGGTGCCGCAGTCCGCCACCGCCTCCGCCGCCGTCGCGAAGAGCCGGGCCTCGTCGAGCAGCCCGGCGGCGCCGCTGGCCATCGCCACCGCGGCGGGGTTCGGCCAGCCGTCGCGCGGCGCGACCAGCCGCAGGCCGCGCAGGCCGAAGTTCCACATGGCGCGGGCCGCGGCGCCGATGTTCTCGCCAAGCTGCGGGCGCACCAGCACGAAGGCCGGCCCATCGGGCGACCAGCCGGCGCCGCGGCTCCGGTCAGTGCCGGCCATGGCCGGCGGTCGTGGCCCCGGGGGGCGTGGCCCGGGGGGATGTGGCCCGGGGGGACGTGGCCCGGGGGGATGTGGCCCGGGGGGGCGTGGTCCAGAGGGCGGCATGCGGGCGGACGCGGGCGCCGCGCCGGTCGCCTTGATGCCGCGGAAGCTCATCTGCTCGCCGGCGGGTAGCGGCGCACCGGGCGAGGACACCCGCGTCGCGGCCGTCGTCGCGCCGCTCGGCGGCATTGCACGCAATGTGCTCCGATGCCGCCGCGTCCTCGGTCAAGTTGCGACGGGCTGCGCGCTGCGCGGCCGGGCACGGCAGGCACATATCCGTCGACAGGCATCGGCGCCACTCGGGTCGTCTCTCGCGCCGCCCGCGACCCTCCACAAGATCAACGACAGGTTGCGGCCGAATCGTGTATAGGGATACTGCTGACCAGCGGAGGAGGAGACACCACAATGGCGGGCGACAGGGGTCCCCAGCAGAGCGGCGCTCGGCCGCCGACCACACCGGGCTTCGATGCGGCACGACTGATAGAGACGAACCAGCGCGCCATGCGGGCCGCGCTCGAGGCGCAGAATCAGGGGATGCAGCACATGGCAAAGATCGGCACCTCGGTCCTGGAATTCGTCCAGCGCCGTCTCCGGCACGACGCCGAGTTCGCGCAACGGCTCGGCACCGTCAAGGCGCCGGAGGACGCCTACGAGGCCTATCACGATTTCTTCGACATCGCCGTCAGGGAATACTCCGACGAGTTCTCGGCCCTGTCGACGCTGTGCGCCGACCAGACCAAGGAGGCGCTGCACGACGCCGAGCACAGGGCGAACGGGGCGGCCCGGCCTGCGGTTCCCACCGAATAGACCGGCGGCCGGGTCAGAGAGCGCGGAGCGCCGCGACCCCAAGGCGGCGCTTCGCGGGCATCGGGCCGGGTAACGGGGGTCCGGCTATCGGGCCGGGCGGCTTCCCGGCGACCAGGCCGAGTGCATCGCCGTCGGCGCGGTCGACGATCAGCGCCTCGTAATCGTCCAGTGGCGTGCAGCTCCGGTCGCCGTTGCCGGTCTCGGCTTCCTCGGGAAAGCTGAAACAGAGGCGCCAGCCGGCCGCCAGTTCCTCGGCCGGATAGTTGATGCCCTCCGTCGCCTGGTACGTCGCCGCCGCCTCGTCGACGATCGGCTGGTACCGCCAGCGGCCGCGCCGGACACTGGGGCGCGCCGGGCTCCAGAGGTGAAGCGTGCCGTCGGGCGCCAGATAGAGCGCCCGCGTGCCGACATCTTCGTCGAAGGTGACGATGGTCCGGCCGACATTGCGCGCCGAGAAGTCCGGCCGCGGGTCCGGGGGCCCCGCGACGCATCCGGCGACGCATCCGGCCAGCAGCAGAAGGAGGGGCGTTGGCCTCATCCGGCCGAGCGTAACCCGCGCGTGCAAGTCCCTCAACCAAAGCTTGCAGGGCCGGCTTCGCCGGGGGTCGGATGTCAGCAGAGGCGGGGCACGGTTGCTCCCCGCCCGGCCGACCTCAGGCCGCCAGCGCCTGGTTGAGGTTCTCGTCGACCTTTTCCAGGAACCCCATGGTCGTCAGCCACTTCTGGTCCGGGCCGACCAGCAGGGCCAGGTCCTTGGTCATGTCGCCGGCCTCGACCGTCTCGACGACCACGCGCTCGAGCGTCGTCGGCGAAGCGTCATCAGCTCGTCGTTGCCGTCCAGCTTCGCGCGGTGCTTCAGCCCGCCGGTCCAGGCATAGATCGAGGCGATGGAGTTCGTCGAGGTCGCCTCGCCCTTCTGGTGCTGGCGGTAGTGTCGCGTCACGGTGCCGTGCGCGGCCTCGGCCTCGACGACCTTGCCGTCCGGCGTCATCAGGACGCTGGTCATCAGCCCGAGCGAGCCGAAGCCCTGCGCCACGGTGTCGGACTGCACGTCGCCGTCATAGTTCTTGCAGGCCCAGACGAAGCCGCCGGACCACTTCATGGCGCAGGCCACCATGTCGTCGATCAGCCGGTGCTCGTAGGTGATGCCCGTCTTCTTGAACTCGTCCGCGAACTCGGCGTCGAAGATCTCCTGGAACAGGTCCTTGAAGCGGCCGTCATAGGCCTTGAGGATCGTGTTCTTGGTCGACATGTAGACCGGCCAGCCGAGCATCAGGCCATAGTTCAGGCTGGCGCGGGCGAAGTCGCGGATCGAGTCGTCGAGGTTGTACATCGCCATGCGCGACGCCGGAGCCCGGCGCGTCGAAGACCTCGTGCTCGATCGTCTTGCCGTCCTCGCCGACGAACTTGATGGTCAGCGTGCCCTTGCCGGGGAACAGGAAATCGGTGGCGCGGTACTGGTCGCCGAAGGCGTGGCGGCCGATGACGATCGGCTCGGTCCAGCCCGGCACCAGGCGCGGCACGTTCCGGCAGATGATCGGCTGGCGGAAGACGACGCCGCCGAGGATGTTGCGGATGGTGCCGTTCGGGCTGCGCCACATCTTCTTCAGCCCGAACTCCTCGACGCGCGCCTCGTCCGGCGTGATGGTGGCGCATTTGACGCCGACGCCGACCTCCTTGATCTTCTCGGCGGCGTCGATGGTGATCTGGTCGTCGGTGGCGTCGCGGCTCTCGATGCCGAGGTCGTAGTACAGGAGCTCGATATCCAGATAGGGCAGGATCAGCTTGTCCTTGATGAACTGCCAGATGATGCGGGTCATCTCGTCGCCGTCGAGCTCGACGACCGGGTTCTCGACCTTGATCTTCGCCATCTGCCTGCCCCTCTCCTGCCGATTTGCCGGCGGAGACTAGGCGGGTTGCCATGGCGCAGCAATGGCGCGCCGGCGGCGGCGAAGGGAGCGTGATCGCTTGAAGAGCAAGGGCTTGCGGCGGCTGCGCATGGGGCTGCAGACGCGTGCTGGGGCTGCGGCGCGCAGGGGTTCTTCGTGCCCTACCGCTATGCCGGGGCGGTCGCCGCCGGCCGGGCGCTATCCCGAGCTCGAGGCGGTGTTCGCGCGCGGCCGGGCATGGGCGAGTGCTGGACCGCATCGAGGCGGCGGTCGGGCCGGATCGCCGCTCTCGACGGCCCGCCGCCCGAGCCGCGCTGGGGGCAGAGCTGGTTCCCGCGGCTCGACGCCGCCGCCGCCTACGCGCATGGTGCTCGACGCGCCGCCCGGCGCGGATCGTCGAGGTCGGCTCGGGCCATTCGACGCGGTTTCTGGCGCGCGCCGCCGCGCGATCTCGGCGCGCCCGTCCGGATCACCTGCATCGACCCGGAGCCCCGCGCCGCGCCTGGCGGGGCTCGACATCGACTGGCGGCGCGAGGTGCTGGGGGCCGGGCACCTGCCGCTGTTCGCGGAGCTGGAGGCGGGCGACATCGCCTTCTTCGACAGCTCGCACCTGCTCTGGCCGGGCACGGATGTCGACCTGATCCTGAACCGTATCCTGCCGGTGCTGGCGCCCGGCGTGCTGGTGCATATCCACGACGTCTTCCTGCCGGACCCCTACCCGGCCGACTGGGCGTGGCGCGGCTATACCGAGCAGCTCGGCCTCGCCGGATATCTGACCAGCCCCGGCTGGCGCATCCTCTGGGCCAGCCACTACGCGGTGACGCGGATGCGCGCGGCCGAGCGCCCGGCGATCGCGGCGCTGCCGATGCCGGAGGGCGCGCGCGAGTTGAGCCTCTGGCTGGAGCGGCGCTAGATGCCGAGCCAGCGGGCCTGGGTCGCGGTGTCGGCGCGGATCGCCGCCGGCGTGCCCTCCCAGACGATCTGGCCGCGGCCGAGCACGGCGACATGGTCGGCGAGCGAGGTGGCGAAGCCGAAGTTCTGCTCGACCAGCAGCAGTGTCAGGCCAGAGCCGCTGAGCTCGGCCAGCGTGTCGTGGATCTGCCGGATGATGATCGGCGCAAGCCCCTCGGTCGGCTCGTCGAGCAGCAGCAGGCGCGGGTTCATCAGCAGAGCGCGGGCGATCGCCAGCATCTGCTGCTCGCCGCCCGAGAGCTGGGCGCCGCCATTGTCCAGCCGCTCGGCCAGCCGCGGAAAGAGCCGCAGCACGCGCTCGACCGTCCACGGGCCGGGAAAGCGCCGGGCCGCGAGCTCAGGTTCTCGGCCACCGTCAGCGACGGGAAGATGTCGCGCGTCTCCGGCACATAGGCCACGCCGAGCCGCGCGACACGGTGCGGCGGCGTGCCGGCGAGCGGCCGTCCCGTCGAGCGCCAAGGTGCCGGCGGTGACGCGGCACGAGGCCCATCACGGCCCGCAGCGTCGTCGTCTTGCCGGCGCCGTTGCGGCCGAGCAGCGCCGTCACCCGGCCTTGCGGCACCGAGAGCGAGAGCCCGTGCAGCACCCGCGTCTCGCCATAGCCGGCGTGCAGGTCGGCGAGTTCGAGCATCAGGCGTACCCAGCCGCCCGAGATAGATCTCGCGCAGCAGCGGGCCGAGGCGCGCGCCTCGTCCGGGCTGCCCTCGAAGACCAGCTCGCCGTGGTTCAGCACGCTGACCCGGTCGGCGATGTCGAAGGCCAGGTCCATGTCGTGCTCGATGATCAGCACGGTGAGCGCGCGGGGCAGCGCGTGCAGCAGGCGGTGGAAGGCCGCGACCATCTCCGGCCCGACCCCGCTGGTCGGCTCGTCCATCAGCAGCACACGCGGGCGCGTGGCGAGCGCCAGCCCGACCTCCAGCTGGCGCCGCGGCCCGTAGGCGATGGCGTCGACGGGCGCGTCCAGCAGCCCGGTCAGGCCGACGCTGGCGGCGGTCTCGGCGACGGTCTCGCGGACCTGGCGGTGGGCGAAGCTGTCGCCGAGCAGGCTGCCCTGGCGGCGCTGCGCGGTGGCGGCGGCCAGCGACAGGTTCTCGGCGACCGTCAGGCCGGGCAGGAGGTTGTTCTTCTGGTAGCTGCGGGCCAGGCCGGCGCGGGCGCGGGCGTGCACGGGCAGCCGCGTGACGTCGGCGCCGTCGAGCAGCACGCGCGCCCGCATCGGGCCGCAGATCGCCGGCCAGCAGGTTGAAGAGCGTCGTCTTGCCGGCGCCGTTCGGGCCGAGCACGACCCGCCGCTCGCCGGGCGCGAGCGCCAGCGACACGTCGCGCACGACCCGGAGCGCGCCGAAGCTTTTCGAGAGGCCCCGGCACTCAAGCATGGGGGATCTCAAGCATGGCGGCACTCAAGCATGGGCCATCTCAGGCATGGTTGGCGGCTCGGCGCCGGGCGAGCCGGTCCTCGAGCGTGCCATAAAGCCCGCGGCCGCCGGACATGACGACGGCGATCAGGATCAGGCCGACGAAGAGATGCCAGTGCTCGAAGACCGGCGAGACGTCCTTCAGCCCCTGGATCTCGTGCTTGGCGAAGACGTAGAAGGCGGCGCCCAGCACCGGTCCGACCAGCGTGCCGAGGCCGCCGAGGATGACGACGACCAGCGCCTCGCCCGACACCGTCCAGTGCAGCAGGCCGGGCGAGATGAACTGCGTGTGCTGGGCTGCCAGCGCGCCGGCCAGCCCCGCCAGCCCGCCCGAGAGGCCGAAGGCGTTCGCCTTGTGGCGCCAGACGGCGAGGCCGAGCGCCCGCATCCGCCCCTCGTTGGCGCGGATGCCGACCAGCGTGCGGCCGAAGCCGGAGGTCAGCAGCCAGGCGGTGCAGGCATAGGCCAGCGCCGCCAGCCCGACGGCGAAAAGCGCGAAGACGCGCGAGTCGCCGAGGTCGATGCCGATCGCCGTCAGGTCCAGCCTCGGGATGCCGAACATGCCGTCGTCGCCGCCCAGCCACCGGCTCTCGAAGACCCAGACATGCGCCATCTGCCCGAAGGCCAGCGTCGCCATGATGAAGAAGATGCCGTGCGTCCGCGCCGTCACCGCGCCGATCGCCCAGGCGAACGCGGCGACGCCGAGGACGGCGGCGGCCAGGCCGAGCCACGCCCCCTGCCCAGCCAGCACGGTGACGGCGGCGAAGAAATAGGCGCCGGCGCCGAACAGCGCGCCATGCGCCAGGCTGACCATGCCGCCATAGCCGGCGACGAGGTCCAGGCTGATCGCCAGGATCGCCAGGATCGCCACCTCGGTCAGCAGCTCGCGTCCGAAATAGCCGGCCGTCAGGCCATAGGCGACGCCGCCGGCCAGCAGCAGCGCGCCGGCGGCGGTCTTTGCCCTGGTCTGGCGGAACATCGCGGCCCGAGGCTCAGGCTCGGGCGGGGAAGAGGCCGGCCGGGCGCAGCACCAGCACCGCGGCCAGCAGCGCATAGACGGCCAGGCTGGCGAGCTGCGGCGCCAGCACGACGCCGAAGGTCGAGATGAAGCCGACGACCAGGGCGCCCGCGACGGCGCCGCGCAGCGAGCCGAGCCCGCCGATGACGACGACGATCAGCACCGGGATCAGCACCGGCGTCCCCATATCCGGCTCGACCGAGAGGACCGGCGCGGCGACCACCCCGGCCAGCCCGGCCAGCGCGCAGCCGACGACGAAGACGCCGAAGAACAGCCGCTCGACGTCGACGCCGAGGCAGGCCGCCATCGCCTCGTTGTCGACGCCGGCGCGGATCATCGCGCCGAGGGCCGTGCGCGACAGCACCAGCCAGAGCAGGCCCATGACGCAAAGCCCCAGCGCGATGACGAAGAGCCGGTATGTCGGGTAGACGATGCCGAAAAGCTCGGTCCGCCCGCCGAACAGCGCCGGCTCGGCCAGCCCCAGCGCGACCTCGCCCCAGCCGATCCGGAAGAGGTCGACGAAGACGAAGATCAGGCCGAAGGTCACCAGCACCTGGTTCATGTGCCCGGCATGGCGCATGCGCCGGATCAGCGCCACGTAGAGGACGGCGCCGGCGGCCGCGACCGCGACCGGCGCCGCCAGAAAGCCCGCCCAGTACGAGCCGGCGGCGGTCGCCACCGACCAGCCGGTGAAGGCGCCGAGCGCATAGAGCGCGCCATGCGCCAGGTTGACGAAGTGCATCAGCCCGAAGATCACCGTCAGCCCGATCGACAGCAGGAACAGCAGCATGGAGAACTGCAAGGCGTTCAGCCCCTGCACGATCCAGAACTCGGCGCTCATCTTCGGTCCAGCCGGGCGGGCGGCAATCCCGTCCCGGTCGCGACGCTCAGCCGAGCGGCTCCATCTTGCAGCCGTTCACCGGCGGCGTGAAGTTCTCGACGGTGCCGACGATCTTCTGCGTCAGCCCGTCCCCCTCGGCCACCGTCTCGTAGATGTACATGTTCTGGATGATGTTGTGCGTCGCCGGGTCGATCGAGACCGGCCCGCGCGGGCTGCCGGACAGATCCACCTTCGGCAGCGCCTCGGCCAGCGCCGCGCGGTCCGTCGCGCCGCCCTTGACGGCCTGCACGATGGCGCGCCCGGCGTCATAGCCCTGCACCGCGTACTCGGACGGGACATGGCCGAAGCTGGCCTTGAAGTCCTCGACGAACCTGGCGTTGGCCTCGCCCTCGACCGTCGGCACATAGTGCAGCGAGGCGACGACGCCGTTCGCCGCCGGCCCCTCGGCCGCGACATAGAGCGGCGAGGTCAGGAACCCCGAGCCATAGAGCGGCATCGCGTCCTTCAGGCCGAAGCTGTCGTACTGCTTGACGAAGCTGATCGCCTCTCCGCCGGCATAGAAGACGTAGAGCGCGTCGGCGCCCGACTCCTTGGCCTTGGCCAGATAGGGGCCGAAATCCTGCGTCTTCTGGAAGGGCGTGTACTCGCCGCCGACGATCTCGCCGCCGCCCGCCTTGAAGCTTTCCTCGAAGGCGCCGATGCTGTCGTGGCCGGCGGCATAGTCGGGCGCCAGCGTATAGACCGTGCTGACGCCCTGCCTGGCCAGCCATTCGCCCATCGCCGTGCTCGGCGAGGCGTTGGTGAACGAGACGCGGACGAGATAGGGCGTGCAGCGCTCGCCGGTCGCGGCATCAAGCCCGGCGTTCGAGACGACGATCGGCACCTTGGCATCGTTCACGAAGTCGCGGATGGCGCCCAGCACGCCCGACGAGACGACGCCCGTCAGCACGTCGACCTCGTCCTCCAGCACCAGCTTCCTGGCCTTGGCGAGGCCGACCGGCGGCTGGACCTCGGTGTCCTCGCGGATGACCTCGAACTCGAGCCCCTGCCCGTGCTGCTCGAGCGCCAGGTCGAAGCCGGCGTCGATCTCGTCGGCGAGCGCGGCGTAGACGCCCGAATATGGCAGCAGAACGCCCACCTTGACCGGCTCGGCAGCCGCCGTCGCCGTCCCCAGAGCCAGCACCGCAGCCGCGGCCAGAGCCTTCGCGTAAGCCATGGAACCCTCCCCTGTTCTCCTTGCACTCTTCATGCCCCGGCGGGGCCCGCCCGGCAAGCCGGAACGGGGCGCGCGGGCCCGGGGCAGTGCGCGGGCCAGGGGGCGGCAGGGTTGATGCAGTGCCCTGGGCGGGTTGGGCCGGGGCCGGGGCAGGTCGGGGCAGGTCGGGGCAGCGCCGAGCGCGCGGGAGTTGCGCCGGCCGGCGCGCCGCCGCTACTCTGCACCGGGGGAAAGCCATGAACGCCAATGCAGCCTGCTGGTTCGTCAATCGCCATCTCCGCGAGGGCCGGGCGGAGAAGACCGCCTTCGTCCAGGGCGACCGTCGGCTCGGCTATGGCGAGCTGGCCGGGCGCTCGGACCGGATGGCGGGGCTGCTGGCGCGGCACGGGCTCAGGCCCGAGGAGCGCGCGGCGCTGATCGCGCTCGACACGCTCGACTGGCCGGTGATCTTCTGGGGCTGCCTGAAGGCCGGCGTCGTGCCGGTGGCGGTGAACACGCTGCTGACGACCGAGCAGTACCGCCACATCCTGTCCGACAGCCGGGCACGGGCCCTGTTCGTCTCGGCGCCGCTGCTGGGCGCCGTGCGCCCGGCGCTGGACGGACTGCCGCATCTGCGCGAGGTGTTCGTCCTCGACGCCGAGGCGCATGGCGGCGGCGACCGGGCCGGGCATGACTTCGCAGCCGAGCTCGCGGCCAGCGAGCCCGTGCCGGCGGTCGAGGCCGGCGCCGACGACTGCGCCTTCTGGCTCTACTCGTCGGGCTCGACCGGGCAGCCCAAGGGGGTGCGGCACGTCCATCGCGTCGATGCGGGCGAACGGCCGAGACCTACGGCGCGCGCGTGCTCGGCATCCGCGAGGACGACGTGGTCTTTTCGGCGGCCAAGCTCTTCTTCGCCTACGGGCTCGGCAACGTCGATGACCTTCCCGATGTCGGTCGGCGCGACCACGGTGCTGCTGCCGGGCCGGCCGACGCCGGACGCGGTGTTCGGCGTCGCTGCGCGGCGGTGCGGCCGACGATCTTCTTCGGCGTGCCGACGCTCTACGCCGCGCATGCTGGCGCGCAGGCGAGCGGCGCGGCAGCCCCGGCAGCGACCGGCTGCGCGTCTGCGTCTCGGCCGGCGAGGCGCTGCCGGCCGAGATCGGCCGGCGCTGGAGGCGCTGACGGGCACCGACATCCTCGACGGCGTCGGCTCGACCGAGATGCTGCACATCTTCCTGTCGAACCGCGCCGGGCGACGTCGACTACGGCACCTCCGGCGCGCCGGTGCCGGGCTACGAGGTGCGCTGCGTCGACGAGACGGGGCACGAGGTCGCCGAGGCGAGATCGGCGAATTGCTGGTGCGCGGCGCCACCGCCGCCGACGGCTACTGGAACCAGCGCGACGAAGAGCCGCGCGACCTTCGAGGGCGACTGGACGCGCACCGGCGACAAGTACGAGCGCGACGCCGACGGCTGCTACGTCTACTGCGGGCGCACCGACGACATGTTCAAGGTCTCGGGCATCTGGGTCATCGCCGTTCGAGGTCGAGCAGGCGCTGATCGCGCATCCCGCGGTGCTCGAGGCGGCGGTGGTCGCCGGCGCGCGACGCCGACGGGCTGGTGAAGCCGAAGGCCTTCGTCGTGCTCAAGGACGGCGCGGCCGGCGATCGACTGCCGCCGCGCTGCAGGAGCATGTCAAGGCAGCGGATCGGCAGTGGAAATACCCGCGCTGGATCGAGTTCGTCGACGAGCTGCCGAAGACCGCGACGGGCAAGATCCAGCGCTTCAAGCTGCGCGGCTGAGCGCATGGCGCGCCGACTTTGCTTGCCATCCTTCGCGAGCTGGGGCGGCCGTCAAGCGTGCGAGGCACCGCCGAAGGCGGCTTGCCCCGACGGCCGCCCCGCCTCGCGGATGCTCGCGCCCGGCCGGACGCCGGCGTCCGGCCTTCCCCGGCAACAATTGCGACGGTGCGGCATGGAGCATGCACCAGGGGAGCGCACCCGACGGCGCCGCCGGGCGGCTCGGCCGAAAGCGGAGCGGCAGGCCGAGCGGATGTCGCATGCGGGCGACCAGCCCGCATTCCGTTTGCCTCGGCCTTCCGATGAACTGGCGCCCCGGCAAGCGGCTCCGCATCGCGGCGGGCGACGCGTCGCTCGAGACGCGCTGCCTGGGCCGGCGCCCGAGGCGCGCCGACCCTCGCCCTGCTGCACGAGGGGCTCGGCTCGGCCGGCCTGTGGCGCGACTTTCCGGACCGGCTCGCCGAGGCGACCGGCTGCGGCGTGCTCGCCTGTTCGCGACAGGGCTACGGCGCCTCGGACCCCGGCGCCCTGCCCCGCCCGCTCGACTACATGGAGCGCGAGGCGACCGAGGTCCTGCCGCTGGTGCTGGACGCGATCGGCTTTCGGCGCGGCGTTCTGCTCGGCCATTCGGACGGCGCCTCGATCGCGGCGCTGCATGCCGGCACGGTCGGCGACCGCCGCGTCCGCGGCCTCGTCCTGATGGCGCCGCACTTCTTCGTCGAGGACGTCTCGGTCCGCGCCATCGCCGCCGCCCGCGAGGCCTACGAGCGCGGCGATCTGCGCGGCCGCCTCGCGCGCCATCACGCCGACCCGGACGCGGCCTTCCGCGGCTGGTGCGACGCCTGGCTCGACCCGGGCTTTCGCGCCTGGGACATCACGGCGGCGCTCGACCACATCCGCGTGCCGGTGCTGGCGATCCAGGGCGCAGACGACGAGTACGGCACGCCGGCGCAGCTCGCGGCGCTGGACGCCGTGCCGGCTCCCGTCGAGATGCATCTGCTGCCAGGCTGCCGGCATTCGCCGCATCTCGACCGCCCGGACGAGACGCTGGCGCTCGTCGCCGAGTTCATCGCCCGGCTCGACAGGATGGAAGCTGCAGGCCGTGTCTGAAGCCTTCGCTTGCATCGGCCCGAGCCTCCCGCCATCACCATGCGATGCGCATCGACTTCCAGACCGATCCGTCCCGCTACCGGCACTGGCGGATCGAGGCCGATGGCGACGGTGGCGACGCTGGTCATGGACGTCGACGAGACGGGCGGCCTGTTCGACGGCTACGAGCTCAAGCTCAATTCCTACGATCTCGGCGTCGACATCGAGCTCGCCGACGCCGTCCAGCGGCTGCGCTTCGAGCACCCGGAGGTGCGCGTCGTCGTGCTGCGCTCGGGCAAGGAGCGCGTGTTCTGCGCCGGCGCCAACATCCGCATGCTGGCCGGCGCCAGCCATGCCCACAAGGTCAACTTCTGCAAGTTCACCAACGAGACCCGCAACGCCATCGAGGACGCCGGCGAGGACATCCGGCCAGCAGTACCTCTGCGCCGATCAACGGCACGTGCGCCGGCGGCGGCTACGAGCTGGCGCTGGCCTGCGACCACATCATCTTGACCGACGACGGCTCGTCCACCGTGTCGCTGCCCGAGGTGCCGCTGCTGGCGGTGCTGCCCGGCACCGGCGGCACTGACCCGCGTGACCGACAAGCGCAAGGTGCGCCGCGACCGCGCCGACGTCTTCTGCACCACCGAGGAAGGCATCAAGGGCAAGCGCGCCGTCGACTGGCGGCTGGTCGACGAGGTCGTGCCGAACTCCGGCATTCGAGGACGCGGTCGCCGAGCGCGCGCCGCCGAGATCGCCGCCGCGCTCCGACCGCCCCGCCGACGCGCAAGGGCATCGCGCTGACGCCGCTCGACCGCAGCTTCTCGACGACGCCGTGACGCTATTCGGCTGTCGAGGTGCGCGATCGACCGCGCCGGCCGGCACCGCCGATCCTGACCATCGCCGGGCCGGACGGCCGCCGCCCGCCTCGGCCGAAGCGCTCCGACGAGCAGGGCGCCGGTTCTGGCTGCTCCGCGCTCGCGCGCGAGCTGGACGACGCGATCCTGCACCTGCGCTTCAACGAGCCCGAGATCGGGGTACTGGTCTTCCGCACGGCAGGCGATCCCGAGACGGTGCTGGCGCACGAGGCGCTTCGCTGGACGAACATGCGACGCACTGGCTGGCGCGCGAATTCTGGCGCTACTGGAAGCGCGTGCTCAAGCGCGTCGACCTCACCTCGCGCTCGCTGGTGGCGCTGGTCGAGCCCGGCACGTGCTTCGCCGGCACTGCTGGCCGAGATCGCCTTCGCCGCCGACCGCTCCTACATGGTCGAGGGCGATTCGAGGGCGACAACCGGCCGCCCGCGACGCTCACGCTCAGCGCCGGCGAACTTCGGCCCGCTATCCGATGGTGAACGGGCTGACGCGGCTCGCAGACCCGCTTCCTCGGCGAGCCGCGGCAGCTCGAGGCCGCCCGCGGCCCGCGCCGGCGAGACGCTCGAAGCGGAGGAGGCCGAGGCGCTCGGCCTGGTCACCTTCGCCCTCGACGACATCGACTGGGAGGACGAGATCCGCATCTTCCTCGAGGAGCGCGCCAGCTTCTCGCCCGACGCGCTGACCGGCATGGAGGCGAACCTGCGCTTCGCCGGCCCGGAGACGATGGAGACGAAGATCTTCGGCCGGCTGACCGCCTGGCAGAACTGGATCTTCCAGCGCCCCAACGCCGTCGGCGCGAGGGCGCGCTGCGCCGCTACGGCACCGGCCGGCGACGACCGCAGCGTTCGACCGTGACGCAGAACGTGATCCAGGGTGGGCGGTCCGCCGCACCGCGCGACGGAGGCCACATGCCCGACCTGATCAACGTCGACTACGACACCAGATCCCCAACAACGTCAACCTCTCCGCGGACCGGCGCGTGCTGAAGGCGCTGGAGAAATGGCATCCCGGCTATATCGACTGGTGGAACGACCTGATCCCGCAGAACTTCCAGGAGTCGCTGGTCTATCTGCGCACCGCGGTCTCGGTCGATCCCGAAGGGCTGGGCCAAGTTCGACTATGTGAAGATGCCGGACTACCGCTGGGGCATCCTGCTGGCGCCCGCAGGACGAGGACCGGCACGATCCCCTTCGGCGAGCATGACGGCGAGCCGGCCTGGCAGGAAGTGCCGGGCGAGCACCGCGCCATGCTGCGCCGCCTGATCGTCATCCAGGGCGACACCGAGCCCGCCTCGCGTCGAGCAGCAGCGCCATCTCGGCGCGACCGCGCCCATCGCTCTACGACATGCGCAACCTATTCCAGGTCAACGTCGAGGAGGGCCGCCACCTCTGGGCGATGGTCTACCTGCTGCAGAAGTATTTCGGCCGCGACGGCCGCGAGGAGGCCGAGGACCTGCTGCGCCGCCGCTCGGGCAGCGACGACGCGCCGCGCATGCTCGGCGCCTTCAACGAGGCGACGCCGGACTGGCTGTCCTTCTTCATGTTCACCTACTTCACCGACCGCGACGGCAAGATGCAGCTGGAGAGCCTGGCGCAGTCCGGCTTCGACCCGCTGTCGCGCACCTGCCGCTTCATGCTGACCGAGGAGGCGCACCACATGTTCGTCGGCGAGACCGGCATCGGGCGCATCATCCAGCGCACCTGCGAGGCGATGACGCAAGCCGGTATCGACGACCCGACCGACATCGCGCGGCGTGCGGGCGCTCGGCGTGATCGACCTGCCGACCATCCAGAAGAAGCTGAACCTGCACTATACGCTCGCGCTCGACCTCTTCGGGTCGGAGGTGTCGACCAACGCCGCCAACGCCTTCAACGCCGGCATCAAGGGGCGCTACCGCGAGACCAAGATCGACGACGACCACCGGCTGACCGACGCCACCTACCCGGTCAGCCAGGTCGTCGACGGCGACGATCCGCACGGTCGAGATGCCGGCGCTGACCGCCATCAACATGCGGCTGCGCGACGACTACATCCACGACGCCGCCGGCGGCGTCGCGCCGCTGGAACAAGATCATCGCGCAAGCAGGGCGTCGACTTCGAGCTGCGGCTGCCGCACGAGGGCTTCCACCGCCAGATCGGCGTCTTCCGGGACGTGCCGGTCACGCCGGACGGCCGCATCGTCGCCCGCGAGGAATGGCAGGCGCGGCGCGACGACTGGCTGCCGACCACCGACGACGCGGACTTCATCGAGTCGCTGATGGTCCCGGAATGGGAGCCGGGCAGGTACGCCGGCTGGATCGCGCCGCCCAAGCGTCGGCATCGACAACAGGCCGGGCGACTTCGAATACGTCAAGCTGCACATGGCATGAGGGCCGGCGATATGGCCACGATGGCATTCGACCAGCGCAACCTCCCCGGCATCAGGGCCGCCCTCGGCCTCCTGGGCCACCTTGCGGCCGCGCTGGGCGGGCTGGGCGCGGCGGTTCTCGTCTCGGCGACGGTCCTCGCTGGCACCACCGCGAACGCGGCGCCCGACAGGGACGTGCACGCGCTGTTCGATGCGGCAGAGCGGAACGGCGAGGTCGGCCGGGCACGCAAGGGCCGCACGGTCGACGTCAGGGCCGCCACCGAGGGCGAGGTCGTGGTCACCGTCATCGCCGGCGAGGGCGAGGAGACGCGCAGCCCGCCGGCGAGTTCGGGCGACATGGTCGTCCGCAATCGCTGCCCGCAGACCGGCAACGAGGAAATCCTCGTCTCCGCCGGGAAGTTCGCCGAGCGATACGAGGGACCGACCGGCCCGGCCGACAGTGCCGGCTGGACACCCTATCGGCCGCGCGGCATCGAGATGGCCTATTTCATCGTGCCGAAGGATTTCGGCAGCTTCCGGTTCATGGCGCCCTGGGGCGAGGAAATGGCCGCGAACCCCGGCGACGCGATCGTCCGCGACCTGAAGGACACCGCCGACACCTACCGCATCGCGGCCGCCGCCTTCGACTGCACATACGAGATCCTCGTCCCAGCCGGATAGCGTCGGGCCCCTCTCGCGCCACCGCCGGCGACAGGCGGGCGGCGGCGGGTCGGAGAGCCGGCGCTCAGGCCTCCACGAGGTCAGGGTTGGGAATGATCGTCGACTTCACCGTCCTCATCGCCATCGCATCGGCGACGGCGCGCGCGATGCCGTCCTCGGAGAACTCGAACAAGGTCTGCATCTCCAGCCAAGGATAGCGGTCGCGCGCCTGCCAGAGCATGTCCACCCCCTTGGGCAGGTCGTTTGCCGTGAAGGCCCAGGATCCCAGCACGTTCAGGTCCTTGGTGCAAATGCGGTGCCAGCTCGTGTCGATGCTGCCGGCATCGGTGAACTGACCCATCTCGACATAGGTGCCGCCGTCGCGCAGGAACTCGATGCCCTCGGGCCCGGCGGTCGGGTGCCCCGAGCAATCCATCACCAGATCGGCGCCATAGCCGCCGACGATCTCGCGCACGGCGGCGATGCGGTCGGCGGGCGTCGTCACCTTCTCGATGTCGACGGTCGCCTCGGCGCCGAAGCGGCGTGCCAGCTCGAGCCGGGGCTGCTCGGGCGCGCCGACGGCGATGACCCGGCCGGCGCCCATCTCCTGCGCCGCCGCGACCGCCAGGATGCCGATCGGCCCGGTGCCCTGCACGACGACGGTGGCGTTCCAGGGGAATGCGCCGATCTTCTGCGCGCGCGAGAAAGCGCGGATGCAGGACGTCAGCGGCTCGGTCAGCGCCCCCAGCCGCAGCGGCATCTCGTCCGGCAGCTTGTAGATCTTGGTGCCCGGCAGGTCCTCGAGGTCGACATAGACCATCTCGGCCCAGCCGCCCCACAGATGCGGCGCCTTGTCGAAGCCGAGATAGCGGCCATAGTAGACCGGCGTCAGGCACTTGTTCGCCGTCTCCGGGTAGTGCAGGCACCAGTCGCAATGGCCGCAGGGCATCAGCGGCGGCAGCATCAGCTTGGAGCCTATGCCGATCCGCTTGCCCATGAAGTCGGTCGTCAGCTCGTCGCCGATCTCGACGACGACGCCGGCGAGTTCGTGCCCCAGCGTGAACGGCCACGGCAGCGGCTTTGGCCAGTGGCCCTTGAGGATGTGCAGATCGGTGCCGCAGACGCCGCAGGCGCCGATCCGGATCAGCGCCGCCTTGGGCCCGATCCGGGGCCGCGGAACGCTGCGGATGACCGGGGCCGCGCCCGGCCCGTCGAAGGTCGCGACCCTGATGTCGCTCATTTCCATACCTCTCGTCGCGGTTTTCCGATCCTCATGGTTCAGCTTTTCGTGCCGGCCATCGCCACCGCCCGCACCAGCGTGGCCAGAAAGCGGCGCTCCAGCATCAACAGCGCGCCGGGGCCGTCGAAGGCGATCTCGACCCGCGCCGCCGTCGCCGCGTTGGACGTGCCGACCCGGTCCCAGCCGCCATCGCCAGCCCGTCGATCGGCCAGAGCAGCCCGCGCGACCGGGTGCCGGTGACCGGGCGCAGCGGGTAGAGCGAGAGCCGCGCGCCGGGCTCGAGGCCGAGCTCCAGCAAGCGGCCGGGCGGAACCAGCGCCATCGCCTCGGCCTCGCCGAGCAGCACGACCGTCTTGTCCGGCCAGGCCAGCATGACGTGCAGCACCGCCAGCAGGTGATCGACGCGCGCCCCGGTGAAGCCGACGCCGACATAGAACGGCGCCCGCGTCGAATAGAGGCACTTCTCGAAGTCGGTCGTCTCCTGCTCGGCCAGGTGCAGGAAGCGCGCCGGCCCGGTCCGCCAGCGCTCCGGGTCGGCGACGAATCCATGTCGCCGATCACCGCGGCCGGCTTCAGCCGCCATTCGGCGAGACGATCGGCGCCGCTGTCCGCCGCCACCAGCTCGGGCGCCAGCGCGCGCGCCTCGCTCCAGCATGTCGCCGGCCAGCGGGCCGCCGCCGACCAGCGTCACCGGGCGCTCGAAGACCAGCGGCGCGACACTGGCGTGATCCTCCATCCCGCCTGATTGGACCGGTCGGGCGCCGGCGGTCAACCTGCGCGCGCTCGGCGCTGGTCGGGTGGTGGCCGGGCCCACCCGCCTTGACCGGCCCGGGCAATTGGGTGAGTTTCGCGGGCTGGGAGGCGGCCCTGCGCGCGTCCCGAGATCCGGGAGACGCAATGGCCGAGACGGACAAGAGGATCGAGGTCCGCTACGGCGCCTTCGCCTGCCGGGTCGAGGGCTTCGACGATCCGATGGAGCGGCTGCGCGAGGTGTTGTCCCTTGTGCAGCAGGCGATCGCCGAGACGCCGGCGCTGGCCGATCGGGCGTCGGCGCTCGACGCAGCGCAGCTCGCGCGCCTGCACGATGCGCTGGGGAGCCGCGGCGCCGATGGCGATCCCGACATCCCCGGCGTCGTCGTGATCCGGGACGGCCAGCGTCCGGCGGCGGACATCGCCGACGCGGAAACCCTGGAGGTCGATGCGGCCGCCGATGCCGGGTCGCAGCCCGCGATCGACGCGCCACCGGCCGAAGCCGGACCGCATCCCTCGGCCGCGATCCATGCGGCGCCCGCCGCGGCCGTCGCCAAAGCGGCCTTCTCGGCCGGCGTCGCCTCGGAGGACGCCGCTCCTCCGGGCGGGGCGAGCCGGCAGGGGCCGCTCGGCGCCGACAGGCCCGACCAGGCGGCAACGCCGGCGGCGCTCTACGCCGCCCCGGCGGCGCTTGTCGCCGGGACGGCATTCTCGCGCGGCTTTGCCGATGCCGCGCCGGCGGACGACGATGTCGAAGAGCCCGGGCCGGAGCGGACGGACGAGACCGCCGACGACCGCCCTGCCGGCTTTGCGACCGCTCGCGGTCGACATGGCGAGGGCGCGGACGAGGACGCGGCTTCGTGGAGCTCGGGCCCGGCCGCCGCCTCGAGCATGATGGAGGCCTTTCGCCAGTCGGGCTTCGATGGCAACGACGATCAACCCCGGCGTGACGCGGGCGGGACCGGCGATGCCTCGGAAGGTCGCGTGCCCGGGCCTGCCCCCGACGATGCCGGAGCCGAGCCGCTGCCCGCGATCAACATCTTCGCGCCGCCGCCCGACGACCCTGGATTTCAGGTGCCCGAGACGGGGACCCTGACCGCTCCCCAGCCGGGGGCGGCGCTGCATCGCGGCCCCCGCCCGGCGACCGCCGAGGCGGGGGCCGAGGGGGCGTCGGCCACGCCGCCGGCCGGACCGCTCGTGGCCGGCCGGCGACGAGACTGTCTTCAGCGAGGACTTCTCCGACGATGGCGTCCCTGAAGACCGCGGCCCCGATGACGGCGGCCCCGATGACGCAGGCCCCAAAAACGGCCGCCCCGATGCCGGCCGCCTCGATGACGGGGCATCGCGCGGGGGCGCCACGGACGAGTTGGACGATCCCGACGAAGCCCTGGACGACGGCGCCGGCGACTGGCGCCGATCCCGAGGACCGGTCGGAGGGCGAGCCGGTCGGAAGCGCCGAGAACCGCCTGGCCGCGCTGATCACCCGCTATCAGTGCGGCCAGCACGAGAGCGTCGATCGCGCGCCCGCCGCGCGATGCCCGCCCGGCCGGCACGCTCTCCGCCGCCGAGCTGGCCGAGCGGTGCGGAGGCGACGGAGGTCGCCGAGCTGCTGGCGGTCTCGGCGGCCTGGCTGACGCTCGCCGGCGGCCGGGCGCGGTTCACGCGGCGCGAGGTGATGGAGGTCTTCGAGGTGCTGCCCGGCGAACATCCGCGCACGCTCGAGGCGCGAATCAAGGGGTTCGGCAAGCTCGTCCGCTCCGGGACGCTGCGAGCTGGTCGACGAGGGCGACTTCGCGCTCGCCCACCGCGAGCGCGCCCGCTTCCGCGCGCTGATGGATCAGGGCTGAGGCGGACGCCCGGTCTGCGACCGGGTCCGGCCGGGCGATGCCGCGGAACAGCCCGCGCAGCGGCAGCGCCCAGACGATGCCGAGCCCGACATAGATCGCCAGCTCGATCAGCACATCCGGCCGCTCGAACAGCCCGACCAGCGTCGACGCGGCGACGACATAGAGCGGCAGCCCGACCATCAGCAGGACCGCGCAGACGATCTTTCTCAATCGATAGCTCATGCTGTCGGACCTAGCGCTGCGGTGCCACGGGTCCAACGCGTCGCCCGCGCCACGGCCGGCTGGATACCCGCGCATCCGGCTCAATCCGCGAACGGGTCGGTGACCAGGATCGTGTCGTCGCGCTCGGGGCTGGTCGAGAGCAGCGCGACCGGGCACTCGATCAGCTCCTCGACGCGCTTGATGTACTTGATCGCCTCGGCCGGCAGGTCGAGCCAGCGGCGCGCGCCGGCGGTCGTCTCGGTCCAGCCGGGCAGCGTCTCGTAGACCGGCTCGACCCGCTCCTGCCGCGGCGGCGGCGGTCGGCAGGTAGTCGATCTCCTCGCCGTCGAGCCGATAGCCGGTGCAGATCTTCAGCTCGTCCAGCCCGTCGAGCACGTCGAGCTTGGTCAGCGCGATGCCGTCGACGCCGCCGACCCGGCAGGTCTGGCGCACCAGCGCCGCGTCGAACCAGCCGCAGCGGCGCTGCCGCCCGGTCACCGTGCCGAACTCGCGCCCGCGCTCGCCGAGGCGCTGGCCGATCGCCGTCGGTCAGCTCGGTCGGGAACGGGCCCTGGCCGACGCGGGTCGTGTAGGCCTTGACGATGCCGAGCACGAAGTCGATGGCGCCCGGCCCCATGCCCGTGCCCGTCGCCGCCATGCCCGGCCATGGTGTTCGACGAGGTGACGAACGGATAGGTGCCGAAGTCGACGTCCAGCAGCGCCCCCTGCGCCCCCTCGAAGAGGATGCGGTCGCCCTGCGCGCCGACGCGCGTCGAGCACCTGCCAGACGGGCCCGGCGAAGGGCAGCACCCTCGGCGCGATCTCGAGCAGGCCGGCCTTTCAGCGCCGGCGCGGTCGATCTCCGGCTGGCCCGAGGCCGCGGCGCAGCGCGTCGTGATGCGCGAGCAGCCGGTCGAGCCGGGCGTCCAGCGTCGCCTCGTCGCCGAGATCGGCGACGCCGGACGCCGCGCCGCCCGGCCTTGTCCTCGTAGGCCGGCCCGATGCCGCGCCCGGTCGTGCCGATCTTGGCCGCGCCCGCCGCCTCCTCGCGCAGCACGTCGAGCTCGCGATGCACCGGCAGGATCAGCGGCGCGTTCTCGGCGATCATCAGCGTCTCGGGCGTGACCTCGACGCCCATCTCGCCGATGCCGCTCGATCTCGGCGATCAGCGCCCAGGGATCCAGCACGACGCCGTTGCCGATGACGCTGAGCTTGCCCGGCCGCACGACGCCCGATGGCAGCAGCGACAGCTTGTAGACCGTGCCGCCGATGACCAGCGTATGCCCGGCATTGTGCCCGCCCTGGAAGCGCGCGATGACGTCGGCCCGCTCGCTCAGCCAGTCGACGATCTTGCCCTTGCCCTCGTCGCCCCACTGGGCGCCGACGACCACCACGTTCGCCATGCTGCGAGCCCTCCCGTTGACCACGGGGTTAGAGCAAGCTCGGCCGCCGCTGGCAAGCGGTGGCAGCGAGCCGGGCCGTCGGCGACGTCGGCGGATACGGTTCTTGTCTCGTTCTCGTCGTTGTGTCAGGATTGCCGCGATGGACGACGCATGACCACATATCTGGACATATCTCGGCGCGCTGCCGCCGTTCGATCGCCCACCTGTCTCGCGGCCGGCGGCGGCGCGCGGTCCTCGGCCTGATGCGTCGGCCGCGCGACGCTCGGCCGCGCCGCGCGCGCGCGGCTGCGCTGGCCGAGGCCGACGCGGCTGCGCGAACCGACGCGGCGGAGCTCGTCAGCGACTGCGCCAGCGCCGAGGCGTGCGGCCGGCCGGGTGCCCGGCGCTGGAGCGCGCGGATCGCCGGGCTGCGCGGCGCGCTGCGCCGACGAGATGCGCCGGGCCGAGAACCTCGACGGCCAGCTCGCGCGCCGCCCGCGCCGAGCAGGAGGCGCGGCTGCGAGCGAGCTGCGCCTGATGGGCGAGGAGATCGAGCGCAAGTTCGGCGCGCTGGCGCAGAAGGCGCTGAGCGGCAACGCCGAATCGTTCCTCAAGCTCGTCAGCGAGCGCTTCGAGAAGCACAAGGCGGCGGCGGAGGCCGATCTCGGCGAGCGCCAGAAGGCGATCGAGGGCATGATGAAGCCGATCGCCGAGAACCTGTCGAAGTTCGAGGCCCAGGTCGGCGAGATCGAGAAGGCGCGCGAGGGCGCCTATGGCGCGATCCAGGCGCAGATCCGGACGCTGGCCGACGGCCAGATGGCGCTGCGCGGCGAGACGGCGCGGCTCGTCCAGGCGCTGCGCCAGCCCAAGACGCGCGGCAGCTGGGGCGAGTTCCAGCTCCGCCAGGTCTTCGAGATGGCCGGCATGGTCGAGCATGTCGACTTCCTGACCGAGCACATCGCTCGACCACGGCGACGGGCGGCTGCGCCCGGACGCCGATCGTCAGGATGCCGGGCGGCAAGTCGATCGTCGTCGATGCCAAGACGCCGTTCGACGGCTATCCTGGCGCTGATCGAGGCCGAGGACGAGCAGGCGCGAGGCGACGCCCTGAAGACGCATGTCCGCCATGTCCGGCAGCACATCGCCAACCTGTCGCGCAAGGAGTACTGGAGCGCGCTCGACGTCACGCCCGACTTCGTCGTCATGTTCATGCCGAACGAGGCGATGTACTCGTGCGCCATTGACGCCGAGCCCGGCATCTTCGAGGAGGCGATGCGCAATCGCGTGCTGATCTCGACGCCGACGAACTTCATCGCGCTGATCAAAGCCATCGCCTATGGCTGGCAGGAGGAGAAGCTGGCGCGCAACGCCCAGCGAGGTGGCGACGCTGGCGCGCGATCTCTACGAGCGCATCGGCAAGTTCGGCGAGCACCTCGCCGGCCTCGGCAAGGCGCTGCGCCAGCGCGGTCGAGCAAGTACAACGACAGCGTCGGCTCGCTCGAGGGCCGGGTGCTGCCGCAGGCGCGCAAGTTCGAGCGGCTGGGCGTCGTCGGCGCCGGCGCCGAGCTGCCCGAGCCGGGTCAGGTCGAGATCGAGCCGCGCGTGCTGGCCGCAGCCGAGTTCGCCGCAGAGAGAGCCGCGTAGACGCCGACTAGACGCCGGTCGCGGCCCCGGGCCAGCCGGCGACCCCGACCCGCCGGCACTCCGCCGGACTGTCGCGTCGCCCGGTGCGGCGCCGCTCGCCGGGCGTCGGCGAAGGCCGGACCCGCGGCACCGCGCCGCTGGGCGCGGCGTCGCCGGAGGCCGTCCGCCTCAGAACGCCAGCGCCTTGGCCTGGCGCACATGCGGCAGCGCGCCGATCTCGGCCAGGACCTGCGGCGCCACCGGGTCGTCGACGCCCAGCAGCGCGATCGCCTCGCCGCCCTTCTCGGCCCGGCCGAGCGCGAAGGTGGCGATGTTGACGCCGAGCGCGCCGAGCCTGGTGCCGAGCGCGCCGATATAGCCGGGCGTGTCGGTGTTGACCGTGTAGAGCATGAAGGGCATCGGCTCGGCCTCGAGGTTGATCCCCTTGATCTGGATGAAGCGCGGCTTGCCGTCCGAGAACACCGTCGCCGCGACCGACCGCGTCTGGTGCTCGGTCGTGACGGTAAGCCGGATGTAGGAGCCGATAGGCGCCCTGCGCGTCCATGCGCGTCTCGGCGATCTGGATGCCGCGCTCGCGCGCGACCAGCGGCGCCGAGACCATGTTGACGCCGCCCTCGCCCATAGCGGGCGTCAGCATCGCCGCGGTCAGCGCCGCCGTCAGCGGCCGCAGGTTCAGCTCGCCGACCCGGCCGACATACTCGATCTCGATCGAGCGCATGGCGTGCTCGGTCAACTGGCCGGCGAAGCCGCCGAGCGCCTCGGCGACGCGCACCCAGGGCTTCAGGATCGGCGCCTCCTCGGCGGTGATCGACGGCGCGTTGATGGCGTTCTGGATCGCGCCGTGGCAGCAGGTAGTCGGACATCTGCTCGGCGACCTGCAGGGCGACGTTCTCCTGCGCCTCGGTGGTCGCCGCGCCCAGATGCGGCGTGCGACGACGTTCGGCGGCGCCGAACAGCGCGTTCTCGGTCGCCGGCTCGACGGCGAACACGTCGAAGGCGGCGCCGGCGAGCCGGCCCTCGCGCAGCGCCTCGGCGACCGCCGCCTCGTCGACCAGCCCGCCGCGCGCGCAGTTGATCAGCCGCGCGCCCGGCTTCATGCGCGCGATCCGTTCGCGCGACGAGGATGTTCGCGGTCTTCTCGGTCTTCGGCAGGTGCAGCGTGACGAAGTCGGCGCGGGCCAGCAGGTCGTCGAGCTCCTCGACCTTCTCGACGCCCAGCTCGCGGCGCGGTCCGCCGACAGGAACGGGTCGTAGGCGATGACCTTCATCCTCAGCCCGATGCGCGCGGCTCGGCCACGACCGAGCCGATGTTGCCGCAGCCGATCAGGCCCAGCGTCTTGCCGGTGATCTCGACCCCCATGAAGGCCGACTTCTCCCACTTGCCGGCGTGCGTCGAGGCGTCGCCTGCGGGATCTGGCGCGCCAGCGCGAACATCATCGCGATCGCGTGCTCGGCCGTGGTGATCGAATTGCCGAAGGGCGTGTTCATCACGACGATGCCGCGCGCCGACGCCGCCGGCAGGTCGATGTTGTCGACGCCGATGCCGGCGCGGCCGATGACGCGCAGCTTCTCGGCGCGGTCCAGGATCGCCGGCGTCGACCTTGGTCGCCGAGCGCACGGCCAGCCCGTCATAGCCGCCGATCATCTCGGCCAGCGCGCCGGGTCCTTGCCGAGCTCGGGCCGGAAGTCGGCATCGACGCCGTGGTCGGAGAAGATGCGCAGCGCTTCGTCCGAGAGCGCGTCGGAAATGAGAACCTTGGGCATGGCCTGTCCTTTCGGATCGCGGGGCCCGCCGACCCATCGCCTGGGACCGCATCGGACCGGTTGTCTGGAGATCGGCGCCGACGCTTCGCCTCGCCGTTCGGTCGGGGCTGCCGCCGCTCAGGCGACCAGCCGCTCGGAGCGCGCCCGCGCGAAGGCCCAGTCGAGCCAGGGCGTCAGCGCCTCGATGTCCGCCGTATCGACCGTGGCGCCGCACCAGATGCGCAGGCCCGGCGGCGCGTCGCGATAGCCGCCGATGTCGAAGGCGACGCCCTCGTCCTCGAGCAGCGCCGTCAGCGCCTTGACGAAGGCGCGCTGCGCGCCCTCGTCCAGCGCGGCGATCTCCGGGTCGGCGATCTTCAGGCAGACCGATGTGTTCGAGCGCGCGGCCGGCTCGATCGACCAGGTTCTCGATCCATGGCGTGCGATCGACCCAGGCCTGCAGCGCGGCGAAGTTCGCGTCGGCGCGGGCGATAAGCGCCGGCAGCCCGCCGATCCCCTCGGCCCAGTCCAGCGCATCCTCCCAGTCGGCGACGCACAGCATCGACGGCGTGTTGATCGTCTCGCCGCGGAAGACGCCCTCGATCAGCTTGCCGCCCTTGGTCAGGCGGAAGACCTTGGGCAGGCGGCCGATCGGCGGCGTGAAGCGTCGTCAGCCGCTCGACCGCGCGCGGCGACAGCGCCAGCATGCCGTGCGCCGGCCTCGCCGCCCAGCGCCTTCTGCCAGGAGAAGGTCGACGACATCGAGCTTGTCCCAGTCGAACGCCTGCGCGAAGGCCGCCGAGGTGGCGTCGCAAATGGTCAGCCCGTCGCGGTCGGCGGCGATCCAGCCCGCATTCGGCACGCGCGCGCCGCTGGTCGTGCCGTTCCAGGTGAAGACCAGGTCCGCGTCGCGGCCGCACCGACGGCCAGATCGGGCAGCGCGCCATAGGCCGCCTCGAGCACGCGGGCATCGTCCAGCTTCAGCTGCTTGACGGCGTCGGTGGCCCAGCCCTCGCCGAAGCTCTCCCAGACCAGCACGTCGACCGGGCGCGCGCCCAGCAGCGACCACATCGCCATCTCGAAGGCGCCGGTGTCCGAGCCGGGCACGATGCCGAGCCGCTAGCCATCCGGCAGGCCGAGCAGCCGCGCCGTCCGGTCGATCACCTCTTTCAGCTGCGCCTTCGGCCCCGCGGCGCGGTGCGAGCGGCCGAGCCAGGCACGCGCCGCCACCGCCTCGGCCGACCAGCCGGGCCGCTTGGCGCATGGACCGGATGAAAAACAAGGTTGGCCGGGCCGCACGCCCGGCCTTTCGGCCAGACCAGATAGGGAACGTCATCGGACGCGCTCCGTCGTCAAGGGCGAAGTTCCTGAGCCCGGCCCCGCTCGCCCTTATCCGGCGCCGCGCCCGCGTACCGGCTATGAAAGACGGGCGCACAGTCAATATGGCAGGAAGACCGATCACCGAATCGCGCGGCGGATGCCGGGCGGCAAACGAGGGAAATCCGCCATCCGCGTGCAAATCACCCCGCCAGGCGGCTCGCGAGACGCTCGCCGCATTCAGTCGGATATTGCGCGAACCGCCGCGTGCCGTGGCGCCGGCGTCGGCGGGGCACCTTGCGACGCAACAACCTACCCGAATTGCGCGATCTCCGGGGCAGGTCCAGAATGGCCGAAATGCCTCGGAGGCCCTTTCGATGCAGATCTTCGCGCACCCCGACTTCGACGACCACGAGCAGGTGGTCTACGCCCGCGATGCCAGGGCCGGCCTGACCGCGATCATCGCCTTGCACAACACGGCGCTCGGCCCGGCGCTCGGCGGCTGCCGGATCTGGAACTACGCGAGCGAGGACGAGGCGGTGGCCGACGTGCTGCGGCTCTCGCGCGGCATGACCTACAAGGCGGCGCTGGCCGGGCTGGCGCTCGGCGGCGGCAAATCGGTGATCCTGGCCGATGCGCAGACCGAAAAGACGCCGGCGATGATGCGCGCCATGGGCCGCGCCGTCGAGCGCCTGGGCGGGCGCTACATCGTCGCCGAGGACGTCGGCGCGACGGTGGCGGACATGGACGAAATCGCGACGCGAGACGGCGCATGTCTCCGGCACCTCGGCCAACGTCGGCGATCCCTCGCCCTGGACGGCGCGGGGCGTCTATCTCGCCATGCAGGCGGCCGCCCGACACCGCTGGGGCAGCGGCGTCGAGGGGCTGACGGTCTCGGTGACGGGCCTCGGCAATGTCGGAGCGACTCTGTGTCGCCAGCTCGCCGGGGCCGGCGCCCGGCTGCTCGTCTCGGACATCCGCGGCGAGGCGGTGGCCCGCATCGTCCAGGAGACCGGCGCCGCGGCGATCGAGCCCGAGGCCGCTCACGCCGCCGAGGCCGACATCTTCGCGCCCTGCGCGCTCGGCGCCGGGTTGAACGCGCGGACGATCCCCGAGATCAGGGCGGCAATCGTCTGCGGCGCCGCGAACAACCAGCTGGCGACCCCGCAGGACGGCGAGCGACTGGCGGCGCGCGGCATCCTCTATGCCCCGGACTACCTGGTGAACGCCGGCGGCCTCGTCTCGGTCGCGCGCGTCAAGCTCGGCCTCGACGAGGACGCCGCCAAGGCGAAGCTGCAGAGCATCCCGGAGACGCTGGTGCAGGTGTTCCGCTTGGCAGAGCGGCAATCGACCCATCCCGCCGCGGCGGCCGACCGCCTCGCCGAGAGCAGTTTTCGCGCGGTGCGCTGACTTTCCGCGCGGTGCCCTGATACGGCACGCCAGCCCGGTACGCCGACCCGGCGCCCAGCGCCGCCGCAACAGGGCGGCACGACCGGACGCCCGGGCGCGCCGCCACGCTCAGCCGTGCAGCCCGGCATGCGCCTGCGTCGCCCCAGAGTTCCTCGACGCGCTGGTCGCGGCCGCAGTTCCAGCGGTAGTATTTGTACCGGAGCGGGTTCTTCTCGTAATAGTCCTGATGATAGTCCTCCGCCGGCCAGAAGGCGCCGCGCCTCGACGATGGGCGTCACGATCTCCTGCCCGAGCGCGGCCTCGGCCGCGGCCTTCGACGCCTCGGCGGCCTGCCGCGCCGGCCTCGTCGGCGACGAAGACGGCGGTGCGGTAGCTGTCGCCGCGGTCGCAGAACTGGCCGCCCGGCATCGGTCGGATCGACGGTGCGCCAGAAGATGTCGACGAGCTGGCGATAGCTCGACGCTCGTCCGGATCGTAGGTCACCTCGACGGCTTCATAGTGCCCGGTGCCGCCGTGGCTGACCTGCTCGTAGGTCGGATTCTCGAGCGTGCCGCCGGTATAGCCGGAGACGGTCTCGAGCACGCCCGGCACCGCGTCGAAATCGGACTCGACGCACCAGAAGCAGCCGCCGGCGAAGACGGCCGTCTTAGGCTCGGCGGCCACCGCCCCGCGACGTCGCCGTGGCGAGCGCGGCCAGCCATCCCGGCCGCGATCAACAATGTGCACGCATCGTCGTTCCTCCAATGCTTTCGGCGGATGTGGGGGCCACCGGCCCGCAGTGCCAGCCTGGGCCACGCTTCCGTGACACGATGCGAGGAGGGCGACGCCGGCGACCGCGCCCACGCTGCGGAGATGGAGCGGGCAGCCTAGCTCGCCGCTGCGTCGACCGCGCCGCAGATGTCGTCGACGACCGCCTCGAGCAGCGCCGGGTCCTCGGCCTCGCCCATGACGCGGATCAGCGGCTCGGTGCCCGAGGCGCGGATCACCAGCCGGCCCTGGCCGTTCAGGCGCGCCTCGCCGGCCGCGATCGCCGCGCGCACGCGTGGCGTCCTCCAGCGGCCGCGCCGCCGGGTTGAAGCGCACGTTCTTCAGAAGCTGCGGCACCGGCTCGAACATCCGGCAGAGCTCGGATGCCGGCCTGCCGTCCTCGACCAGCGCCGCCAGCACCTGCAGCGCCGCCAGCAGCCCGTCGCCGGTCGTCACATGGTCGGCCAGGATGATGTGGCCCGACTGCTCGCCGCCGAGGTTGAAGCCGCCGGCGCGCATCTCCTCGACGACGTAGCGGTCGCCGACCCGGGTGCGCAGCAGCGCGATGCCCTGCTCGGCCAGCACCTGCTCGAGGCCCAGGTTCGACATGACCGTCGCGACCAGCGTGTTGCCGGCCAGCTTGCCCGCCGCCGCCCAGCGCGTCGCGATCAGCGCCATGATCTGGTCGCCGTCGACGACCCGGCCGCGTCTCGTCGATGATGTGCACCCGGTCGGCGTCGCCGTCGAGCGCGATGCCGAGATCGGCGCCCTCGTCGACGACCGTCTTCTGGCAGAGCGCCGGGTCGGTCGAGCCGCAGCCGAGGTTGATGTTCTCGCCGTCCGGGCTGGTGCCGAGCCGCACGACGTCGGCGCCGAGCTCCCACAGCACCTGCGGCGCCGTGCGGTAGGCGGCGCCGTTGGCGCAGTCGACGACGATCTTCAGCCCGGACAGCTGCTGCCGGCGCGGGAAGCTCGTCTTGGCGAACTCGATATAGCGCCCGCGCCCGTCCTCGAGCCGCGTCGCCGAGCCGATCTCCGCCGGCTCGGCCAGCTCGGGCGCGCCGTCCATCCGCGCCTCGATCGCCGCCTCGTCCTCGTCCGACAGCTTGAAGCCGTCCGGCCCGAACAGCTTGATGCCGTTGTCCTCGAACGGGTTGTGGCTGGCCGAGATCATCACGCCCATGTCGGCGCGCAGCGACCGCGTCAGCATGCCGACCGCCGGCGTCGGCACCGGCCCGAGGAAATTCACGTCCATGCCGACCGACAGGAAGCCGGCCGCCAGCGCGTTCTCGATCATGTAGCCCGAGCGCCGCGTGTCCTTGCCGATCACGACGCGGTGCCGGTGCTCGCCATGCGTGAAATGCCGCGCCGGCCGCCATGCCCGAGCCGCATCGCGACCTCGGCCGTCATCGGGTGCGTGTTCGCGCGCCCGCGCACCCCGTCGGTGCCGAAGAGCTTCCGGTTCATGCCGCCTTCTCCTCCTCCGAGCGCCTGCCAGACGCGGACCGCCTGGACCGTCTCGGCCACGTCGTGCACGCGCAGCATCTGCGCGCCCTGTGCCAGCCCCGCGAGCCCGGCGGCGATCGAGCCCGCCGCCCGGCGCGTCCGGCGTCCGGCTCGCCGAGAGCCGCGCCGACGAAGCCCTTGCGCGAGACGCCGAGCAGCACCGCGCAGCCGAGCCCGTGCAGCAGCGACAGCCGCCGGATCAGCGCCAGATTGTGCTCCAGCGTCTTGCCGAAGCCGATCCCGGGATCGACGACGATCCGCGCCGCGCGCGATGCCGGCCGCCTCGGCCGCCGCGATCCGCTCTGCGAGGAAGTCGTAGACGTCGAGCAGAACGTCGTCGTAGGCGGGGTCGTCCTGCATCGTCTTAGGCTCGCCCTGCGCATGCATCAGGCAGACCGCCTCGGCGCCGGCCGCGGCGGCGCCGGCTGGCCGGGTCGTGGGTCAGCGCCGAGACGTCGTTGACCATGCGCGCCCCGGTCGCCAGCGCCGCCCGCATCACGGCAGCCTTGCGCGTGTCGACCGAGATCGGCACCGGGCAGCCGGCCGCCACCAGCCCCTCGATGACCGGCAGGACCCGGTCGGCCTCCTCGGCCGCGGCGCGTCGCGTCCGAGCCCGGCCGCGTCGACTCGCCGCCGACGTCCAGCAGATCGGCGCCGGCGCCGACCAGCGCCATGCCGTGCGCCACGGCCTGCTCCGCCGTGCGGTACAGCCCGCCATCCGAAAAGCTGTCCGGCGTGACGTTGATCACCGCCATGACGCGCGGGCGATCCAGCGCCAGCCCGGAGCGGACTCGGCCGGGGCGCTTTCACACGCTCGAGCACGATCGCCGCCTCTTGCCACAGCGCCATCACGGCGTCGGCCGGCAGGATTTCTGGCGCGCGGCCCCGGGCCAGAACCTCGACCTCGCGGAATCCCATAATTCCGCCGGCAAGCCGGCGCGCGCCGGGCAGAGCACGCGCGCAGGGAATGGGCCGGAAGTATCGGGTGCCACCTGTTTGCACGGGCGCGACATACCGCACCCGGCAGGGGCGGGCAATCACACACATAGTGCGCATGCAGTGTGTGAAATTATCTGTGAGATGCCGATCGATGTAAAAAATTGAATTCCACAACGACTGATGACATCTTTGCTCGGCGTCAATGTCCTTGTGGAGAAAGCGCCATGGCCAAGACCTTCACCCCCGCCGTCCTGACCGCGAACCATCTGGCCGAGGGCCATTCGGTCTTCCTCGCACCCGATGGTTGGTCGCGCCGGATCGATGCCGCGCTGGTCGCGCTGACGCCCGAGCAGTCCGAGGAGCTCGCCGCGCTCGGCAATCGCTTCGTCGATGCGAACGAGATCGTCGGACCCTATCTGATCGACGTCGCGCTCGATGCCGGCGCGCCGGTGCCCCTGCTCCGCCGCGAGCGGATCCGGGCCGATGGCCGGCCGACGATCGCGTTCGGGAGCCTCGCCGGGGTCGACCGCGCCGAGGATCGCCGCGCCGCCTGACCGGCCGCCAGGGCGTCGCCGTGACGCCCTTGAGGGTGGGGGTCTCGCCCGCCCCATCCCCCGCGCGAGGAACCGCCCGTGTACCGCTATGACGAGTTCGACCACAGCTTCGTTGCCGAGCGCACCGCCGAGTTCCGCGGCCAGGTCGCCCGGCGGCTGGACGGCAGCCTGACCGAGGACGAGTTCAAGCCGCTGCGTCTGATGAACGGCCTCTACCTGCAGCTGCACGCCTACATGCTGCGGGTCGCAGTCCCCTATGGCACGCTCGAGCCCCGCCAGATGCGCAAGCTCGCAGACATCGCCGAGACCTGGGACAAGGGCTATGGCCACTTCACGACGCGGCAGAACATCCAGTTCAACTGGCCGAAGCTGAAGGACGTGCCGGACATTCTCGACGCGCTCGCCACCGTCGAGATGCACGCCATTCAGACCAGCGGCAACTGCATCCGCAACGTGACCTCCGACCCATATGCCGGCGTCGCGGCGGAGGAGATCGAGGACCCGCGCATCACGGCCGAGCTGATCCGCCAGTGGTCGAGCCTGCACCCCGAGTTCACCTTCCTCGGGCGCAAGTTCAAGATCGCCGTGACGGGCTCCGAGCACGACCGCGTGGCGCTGAAGCTGCACGACATCGGCGTCCAGCTCGTCCGGCGCGGCGAGGAGGTGGGCTACCGCATCCTCGTCGGCGGCGGCATGGGCCGCACGCCGATGATCGCGCACGAGTTGCGCGACTTCCTGCCCCGCGACGAGCTGCTGCCGTACCTGGAGGCGGCGCTCCGCGTCTACAACCTGCACGGGCGGCGTGACAACAAGTTCAAGGCCCGCATCAAGATCCTGGTGCACGAGATCGGCATCGACGACTACCGCACCCAAACCGAGGCGGAATTCGCCGCCATGGACCGCGCCGCCGTCGCGGCGCCTGCCGCGGAGCTGGCCCGCATCGCCGCCTATTTCGCGCCGCCATCCCTCGAACCGCAGCCTGCCGGCAACGCCGCCTTCGAGCGCGCGCAGAAGACCGATCCCGCCTTCGCCCTGTGGGTCGAGCGCAACACCTACCCGCACCGCGTGCCCGGCCACGTCGCGGCGACGATCTCGCTGAAGCCGGTCGGCGGCGCGCCCGGAGACGCCACGGCCGAGCAGATGCGGGTCATGGCCGACCTCGCCGAGCGCCACTCGCAGTCCGAGCTGCGCGTCACGCACGAGCAGAACATCGTCCTGCCGCATGTCGCCCTCGCGGACCTGCACGCCGTCTTCCGCGGCCTGGCCGGCATCGGCCTCGACGCGCCGAACAAGGGCCTCGTCACCGACATCATCGCCTGCCCGGGCCTCGACTACTGCACGCTGGCCACCGCCCGCTCGATCCCGGTCGCGCAGGCGATCAGCCGCCGCTTTGCCGACCCGGACCGCCAGGCCGAGATCGGGCCGCTGGCGATCAAGATCTCGGGCTGCATCAACGCCTGCGGCCACCACCATGTCGGCCACATCGGCATCCTCGGCCTCGACAAGGCGGGTGTCGAATCCTACCAGATCACGCTCGGCGGCGACGCCACCGAGACCGCGGCCTTGGGCGAGCGCACCGGGCCGGGCTTCGGCTATGACGAGGTGCCGGACGTCGTCGAGAAGATCGTCTCGACCTATCTCGCCAGGCGCGACGGGCCGGAGACGTTCCTGCAGACCTATCGCCGCATCGGCATGGCTCCGTTCAAGGAGGCGCTCTATGCTGCTTGACCGCAATGGCGAGCTCGAGGACCTGTGGGCGCCCGTCGCCGACCACGAGCCGCTGCCCGATATGGGCTATGCGCTGGTGCCGATCGCGCGCCTTCCCGCCGCGCTCGACCATGGCGGGCTGTATCTCGGGGTCGAGATCCCGAACCATTGCGAGCCGGGCAGGCTGGCGGCGCATTTCGACCGGGTGGGGCTGATCGCCGTCGACTTTCCCAGCTTTTCCGACGGGCGCGGCTTTTCCATCGCCGCCAAGCTGCGCGGGCTGGGCTTTCGCGGCCGGCTGCGCGCCTCCGGGCCGGTCATCGCCGACCAGTTCGCCTATCTGCTGGCCTGCGGCTTCGACGAGGTGCTGGTGCCGGACACTGTCGCGCTGCGACAGCCGCCCGAGCAGTGGGCGCACCAGCTCTCGGCGGTAACGCTCGCCTATCAGCGCGGCCGCCCGGTGCGCGCCTCGATCCTCGACCAGCGCCGCGCAGGCAAGGGCGAGGCGCCGGGTCGTTCGGGTGGGGTTGCCCCGGAGTAACGTGCGTGAACGCCATGCCGTGCAAGCCGCTCCGCCTCGGCCCCGTCGGCAATGCCGAGGCGCTGAACCGCATCCACGCCGAGAGCACCGCCGAGGCGCTGCTCCACCACGTCACTTGCTGCGAGTACCCGGGCGAGATCGCGCTGGTCTCGTCCTTCGGCGCCGACGCCGCGGTGCTGCTGCACATGGTCGGCCGCATCGCCCCGGCGACGCCCGTGCTGTTCCTCGAGACGGGCATGCTGTTCCCGGAGACGCTGGCCTACAGCCAAGACCTCGCCGCCCGCTTCGGCCTGAAGGATGTCAGGCTGATCCGGCCCGACCCGCAGGACCTGGAGATGCTCGATCCCGCCGACGACCTGCACGGCGAGAACCCGGACGGCTGCTGCCATATCCGCAAGACGCTGCCGCTGCGCCGCGCGCTGTCGCCCTTCGCCGCCTCGATCACCGGCCGCAAGCGCCACCAGGCCGCCAGCCGCGCGGCGCTGCCGCTGTTCGAGGCGGAGGCCGGGCCGCGCCTCAAGGTCAACCCGCTGGCACGCTGGTCGGCCGATGACGTTCAGGCGTATTTCGACCGGCACGCCCTGCCCCGCCACCCGCTGGTGGCCAAGGGCTATCCGTCGATCGGCTGCGCGCCCTGCACGACGCCGGTCGCCGAGGGCGAGGACCCGCGCGCCGGCCGCTGGCGCGGCCGGGACAAGACCGAATGCGGCATCCATTTCGACGGCACCCGCTGGGTCCGCGAGCCGCAGCCGAACCACGTGCGCCGAAGCTTCACCTGACGCCGCTGCGGCATTGCCGCCGCCTATTCCGCCTCGGGCTCGCTCGGCTCGGCGATCCAGGCGACCGAGACGACGCTCTCGTCGGCGGCGGTGTTCAGCACGCGGACGCCGCCGGCCGCGCGCGAGCGGAACGAGATGCCCGAGACGCCGGCAGCGGATCGACTGGCCGGTGTCGGTGACCAGCATGATCTGGTCGTCCTCGTTGACCGGGAAGGAGGCGACGACGCGGCCGCCGCGCAGCGCCTTGTCGATCGCCTGGACGCCCTGCCCGCCGCGGCCGCGCACCGGGTAGTCGTGGCTGGACGACAGCTTGCCGAGGCCGCGCTCGGTCACCGTCAGGATCAGCTCCTCCGCCGCCGACATCTCGGCGTAGCGCTCCTGGCGACAGGGCGATGTCGGCGACGCCCTCCTCTTCGTCGTCGTCGGCCTCCGCCTGCTCGTCCTCGGTCGGCGCCGGCGACGGCGCGGCGCATCTTCAGGTAGGCGGCCCGCTCCTCCGGCGTCGCCTCGAAGTGGCGGATCACCGACATCGAGACGACGTCGTCGCCGTCGGCCAGCCGGATGCCGCGCACGCCGGTCGAGTCGCGGCCCTTGAAGACGCGCACATCCGTCGTCGGAGAAGCGGATCGCCTTGCCGAGCGCCGTGACCAGCATGACGTCGTCGTCCTCGTCGCAGATGCGGGCGCCGACCAGCCGGATCGCGCCGCTCGTCCTCCAGCCGCATGGCGATCTTGCCGTTGCGCATGACGTTGGTGAAGTCCGACAGCCGTTGCGCCGCACATGGCCGGCCGAGGTGGCGAAGACGATCTGCAGGCTCTCCCAGTCCTCCTCCGGCACGTCGACCGGCATCATCGCGGCGATCGAGACGCCCGGCGCCGATCGGCAGGACGTTGACGATGGCCTTGCCGCGCGCGTTGCGCCCGGCCAGCGGCAGCCGCCAGGTCTTCAGCTTGTAGACCATGCCGTCGGTCGGTGAAGATCAGGAGCGGCGTGTGCGTGTTGGCGACGAACAGGCGGGTGACGAAGTCCTCGTCCTTGGTCGCCATGCCGGCCAGGCCCTTGCCGCCGCGCCCCTGCGTGCGGAACTCGGTCAGCGGCGTGCGCTTGATGTAGCCGCCATGGCGTGACGGTCACCACCATGTCCTCGCGCTCGATCAGGTCCTCGTCCTCGAGGTCGCCCTCGTAGTCGACGAACTCGGATCCGGCGCGGGGTCGGCGAACTGCTCGCGCACGGCGCGCCAGCTCGGCGGAGATGATCGCCATGATCCGCTCGCGCGAGCGCAGGATGTCGAGGTGGTCCTGATCTCGTCGGCCAGCTCCTCCAGCTCCTCGCCGATCTCGCGCACGCCCATCGCGGTCAGCCGCTGCAGGCGCAGGTCGAGGATCGCGCGGGCCTGCGTGTCCGACAGGCGGTAGGTGCCGTCCTCGTTGATCTTGTGGTGTCGGGTCGTCGATCAGCGCGGATGTAGTCGGCGATCGCCTGGGCCGGCCAGGCGCGTCTCCTTCAGCCGCTCGCGCGCCTCGGCCGGCGTCGGGCGAGGAGCGGATCGTGCGCACCACCTCGTCGACGTTCTCGACCGCGACGGCGAGGCCGCACAGCAGGTGGGCCGCTCGCGCGCCTTGCGCAGCTCGAAGGCGGTGCGGCGCGCGACCACCTCCTCGCGGAAGGCGATGAAGGCGGAGAGGAAGCTGCTTGAGGTCCAGCTGCTCCGGCTTGCCGCCGTTCAGCGCCAGCATGTTGCAGCCGAACGAGGTCTGCAGCTGGCGTGAAGCGGTAGAGCTGGTTCAGCACGACGTCAGGCGTGGCGTCGCGCTTCAGCTCGATGACCACGCGCACGCCGATGCCGGTCGGACTCGTCCTGGACGTGGGCGATGCCCTCGATCCGCTTCTCGCGGGCGAGCTCGGCGATGCTTCTTGATCATCGTCGCCTTGTTGACCTGGTAGGGGACCTCGTCGACGATGATGGCCCAGCGGTCCTTGCGGATCTCCTCGACATGCGTCTTGGCGCGCACGATGACGCAGCCGCGCCCGGTCATGTAGGCCTTGCATCGCGCCGGCGCGGCCGAGGATGATCGCCGCCCGTCGGGAAGTCGGGGCCGGGGACGTACTCGATCAGGTCGGCGATCGTCGAGCTCCGGGTTCTCGATCAGCGCCAGCGTCGCGTCGATCACCTCGCCCAGATTGTGCGGCGGGATGTTGGTCGCCATGCCGACCGCGATGCCGCCGGCGCCGTTGACCAGCAGGTTGGGGAAGCGCGCCGGCAGGACGACGGGCTCGCGGTCGTTGCCGTCGTAGTTGGGGACGAAGTCGACGGTGTCGCTTGTCGATGTCCTCCAGCAGCGCCTGCGCCGGCTTGGCCATCCGCACCTCGGTGTAGCGCATGGCCGCCGGCGGCGTCGCCGTCCATCGAGCCGAAGTTGCCCTGCCCGTCGAGCAGCGTCAGGCGCATCGAGAAGTCCTGCGCCATGCGCACCAGCGCGTCGTAGATCGCGCCGTCGCCGTGCGGGTGGTACTGACCCATGACGTCGCCGACGGGGCGGGCGCGACTTGCGGTAGGGCTTGTCGTGCGTGTTGCCGGTCTCGTGCATGGCGTAGAGGATGCGCCGGTGCACGGGCTTCGAGGCCGTCGCGCAGGTCGGGGAGGCGCGGCTGACGATCACGCTCATCGCGTAGTCGAGATAGCTGCGGCGCATCTCCTCCTCGACCGTCACGGTCGGGCCGGCATGCGGCTGGCGCTCGGGGGCGGCCCTTCGTCCTCCGGACCGTTCGTCTCGTCGTTCAAGTGGTGGCTCCCGGCCCGCCGCGGGCCATCATCTCCGATCCTCCGGATTATAGAGAGCGGCGCGAGGCGGGGCAACCGATGCGAACCGATGCGGCCGGCTGCTAGGCCGGGCGGCGAGAACCGTGGTATGATCGTCCGATTGCCAGCACGAATGTCATCGAGATCATGGCCGACGCGTTCACCGAACCGGAATGGGCGACGATCCGCGGGCACCTCGCGGCCCAGCCGGCGCGCTATGGCCTGCCCGAGCGGCGGGCCGGCTCGGTGGTGCTGGCCTCGTTCAACATCCGCAAGCTGGGCGATCCCGCGAACAAGTCGGACGGGGCCTTCGACCTGCTGGCGCGCTTCGTCGCCCGGTGCGATCTCGTGTCGGTGCAGGAGATCCTGGCCGATCTGCGCGGTGCCGAGCGGCTGCGGGCCGAGGTCTCGGCACTCGCCGGGGTCGAGTACGAGCTGCTCTGCTCGGACACCACCGGCGGCGTCCTCGGCGGCCGCGGCATGGAGGAGAGGCTGGGCTTCCTGTTCCGCCCGGACCGGATCGTCCGCGGCCCGGTCGCCGGCGACATCAGCTTCGACCGCTCCGCCGTGTTCGAGCGGCTCTACGACAACCGCGAGGACTTTCTGACCTCGACCATCGAGTTCGAGCGCAGGCTGCGCGAGCATCTCGAGGCCGAGATCGAGAAACTCGGATGGAGCTCGGGCCGCGCACGCGGGAGAAGCCGCGCGGCGTCGGCCGGCCGAGCTTCCACGCGCCGCACTTCGTCTCGTTCATCCGCACGCCCTTCCTGGCGGCCTTCGCGGTGCCCGGCCTGCCGGATGCCGAGCCCTACCGGATCACGGCGGTGAACGCGCACCTGCTGTTCGGCGGCGACGGGCGCCGCGAGCGGCTGGAGCGCGAGAACGAGTTCGAGGCGCTGATCCACTGGCTGCTCGACCGCGCGGCGTCCGAGCGGTCGTTCAACGACGACTACATACTGCTCGGCGACCTGAACCTCGCCTTCGACGATCGTGACGACACCCGGCGCCAGGAGATCGTCGAGCGCATCAAGTCGCTGAACGCGACGCTGGCGGGGCGCGGCGCCGTGACCGTGGTCAACTTCCCCTTCATCGACCCGCGCAGGAATCCGAGGACCGGCGAGACGCGGACGATCCGGAGCAATGCCAGGCTCGACCAGACCTTCGACCAGATCGGCATCTTCGCGCACGACCCGCGCCTGCCGGGCTTCGAGGCGAACCCGCAGGTCGCCGACCGGGCCGACCCGGACGCGTTCGACTACCAGCTCTTCGACTTCGTCAACCTGTTCGCCGAGGCCGTGGAGGATCGGACTTCGGCACGCTGCCCGTCGGCCGGCAGCGGGCCTTCGTCGATCGCTTCCAGCACGACCTCTCGGACCACATGCCGATCTGGATCCGCCTGCCCCTGCCGGGCTGAGACACCGGAGGCTTCCGGCCGTGGCCGTGCTGCGCTACGCTGCCTCGCTGCAGCATCGGGGACACCGATGGACACCTCGTCGGACGCCAAGGCAGAGCTCGACGCGGCCGCGTTCAACGCGGCCGAGCTGGGGGCGCTGGCGCATCTCTACCGCGGCGAGGTCTATCGCTCGACGGTCTGGCGCTCGCGCCTCGACCAGACGACGAACTGGGCTGTGGTGACCACCGGGGCTGGCCCTGTCGATCTCGTTCTCCAGCACCGAGGCGTCGGCGCTGCCGCTGATCCTGGTCGGGCTTCTGGTCGTCGTCTTCCTGATGTTCGAGGCCCGTCGCTATCGCTACTTCAATGTCTGGCGCGCCCGCTGCCGGCTGATGGAGACCGACATCTTCGCGCCGTTGCTGCGCGGGCGCGGCGTGCGCATGGACAGCCGCTGGAACACGCTGCTCTCGGATGACTATCTGCGTCCGCGCTTCCATATCGGCTATGCGCTGGCGGTCGGCCGTCGGCTGCGCAAGAACTATGGCTGGATCCTGCTGATCCAGGCGGTGGCCTACTACGGCAAGCTGGTCATCCATCCGACCGCGCTGGCCAGCGCGGTCGAGGTCTTCCGGCGCGCCGCGATCGGCCCCATCCCCGGCGAGGTGGTGGTGTCGGCAGGGGTTCTGTTCCACGGCGGCTGGCTGAGCTTCGCGCTGGTGACGCTGATGATCGAGAAGCGCCGTCGCCGCCGCGTTGCGCTGATCTCGATCGCCTGACGACGCAGCATGGCCCTAGAAGGGGATCTCGTCGTCCAGCCCGCCGGACGAGCCGCCATAGTCGCGCCCGCCTCCGCCGCCGCCCATGTCGTCGCGGCCGCCGCCCTGCCCGCCGCCCGCCGCCGCCGCCCGCCGCCGCCGCCGCCGAAGTCTCCGCCCTCGCCGCCGCGGCCGTCCAGCATGGTCAGCGTGCCGTCGAAGCGCACCGACGACGATCTCGGTGGTGTAGCGGTCCTGGCCGCTCTGGTCCTGCCACTTGCGGGTCTGGATCTGGCCTTCGATGTAGACCTTGGAGCCCTTCTTCAGATAGCGCTGCGCCACCCGATCAGCCCGTCGCTGCAGATGACGACGCTGTGCCACTCGGTGCGCTCGCGGCGCTCGCCGGTACTGCTTGTCGCGCCAGTTCTCCGAGGTCGCGATCCGCAGGTTGCACACCTGCCCGCCGTTCTGAAAGCTCCGCACCTCCGGGTCGGCACCGAGATTCCCGATCAGGATCACCTTGTTGACGCTGCCCGCCATGTTCGTCTCCGACGCGATTCCCCGCTCGGCGGGACGATAGACCGTGGCCGGGCGACAGGCCAGAGCGCTCGGACCCGGCAACCTCGGGATGCGGCCCCGGGGATGCGGCCCGGGGTGCGGGCCCGGGATGCGGCCCCGGGGATGCGGCCCCGGGATGCGGCCCCGGGATGCGGCCGGCGAGTTGAACCTTCGCTCGATTGGCAAGCCGCCTGCGGAACCTTCCGGCGACGGCCTGTTCTCGGCACCGGCCCGGCGACGGTCCGGAGGCGCTAGAGAGGCAGGGCGGCGAGGCATGGCGCTCGACGTGTCCTCGTGCAGCGATCCACCGGGGGCGGGGCGCGTCGCGGTTTTCACGCGGCCCTCTTTTCTCTGTCCCCGCGGATCTTCTCCAGCACCCGCGTCCAGCCCATCCTCGCCCCTCCATGACGTCGCGGAGGAATTCAGAAACCGGACACGTCGCGCGCCACCTGAACCGGACAGATCACCCGCTACCTCAGGGCTGAACCGGACAGATCACTCGCTACCTCAGGGTCGAAGGCTGGCGGTCGCGCGGGCAGCTGGTCCGGGCTATGATCACCGGATGGAAGGAGCTTCCCCCGGATCGATGACGGCGGGGCGGACGGCGCGAGGCCGGCCCGTCCGGCTTGCCCTGCTGCTGGTCGCGATTGCCGTACAGGCGGTCGCGGCCGTCTTCTTCGTGGCAGACGTCGCGCTCGACTTGAGCGAGGCGGACGTGCGCCATGACGGGCTGCACAACGTCGTTGAAGGGGCGGCCGTTCTGGCGCTGGTGCTGGGCGTCGGCCTGCTCTGGCTCGAGTTGCGGCGCCTGCTGGCGCGGCAGGCGCGCATGGCCGCTACGCTGCGCGTCGCGTCGGGCGCCTTGCATAACCTGCTGGAGGAGCGTTTCGACGAGTGGCGCCTGACACCGGCCGAGCGCGACGTCGCTCTGCTGCTGGTCAAGGGGCTCGCACTGGCGGAGATCGCGCACCTGCGAAACAGCGCCGAGGGCACCGTCAAGGCGCACTGCAACAAGGTCTATGCCAAGGCCGGCGTGACGGGACGCACGCAGCTGGTCAGCCACTTCATCGAGGACCTGATGAACGGCGGCGTTCCGGCAGCATAGGCTGCAGCCTGTCAGCAGAGTTCCGCCACGGCATTTCGCCACTGGCCCGATGTTCGTGCTTTGTTTACACTCGCGCAACTCGCAATCCGGCTGCGGACGGTTACATGTATTGGCCGGCGAGACGGAGGCAGGGGCCAGCATGGCCGAGAAGTTCATCAGGGTCCGCGGCGCGCGCGAGCACAACCTGAAGAATGTCAACGTCGACATTCCGCGCGACACGCTGACCGTCATCACCGGGCTCTCGGGCTCGGGCAAATCGTCGCTCGCCTTCGACACGATCTATGCCGAGGGACAGCGGCGCTACGTCGAGTCGCTCAGCGCCTATGCCCGGCAGTTCCTGCAGATGATGCAGAAGCCGGACGTCGACCACATCGAGGGCCTGTCGCCGGCCATCTCGATCGAGCAGAAGACGACCAGCCGCAACCCGCGCTCGACGGTCGGCACGGTGACGGAGATCTATGACTACCTGCGCCTGCTGTTCGCCCGCGCCGGCACGCCCTACAGCCCGGCCACGGGCCTGCCGATCGAGGCGCAGCAGGTCAGCGACATGGTCGACCGCGTGCTGGCGATGCCCGAGGGCACGCGCGCCTACCTGCTGGCGCCAATTATCCGCGACCGCAAGGGCGAGTACCGCAAGGAGTTCGCCGACCTCCGCAAGCAGGGCTTTCAGCGCGTCAAGGTCGAACGGCGCGTTCCACGATCTCGACGAGCCGCCGACGCTGGACAAGAAGTTCCGGCACTCGATCGACGTGGTCGTCGACCGCATCGTCGTGAAGCCGGGCATCGAGACGCGGCTGGCCGACAGCTTCGCCACCGCGCTCAAGCTGGCCGACGGCATCGCGGTGGTCGAGACGGCGCCGGCCGAGGGCGAGCCCGAGCGGACGGTGTTCAGCGAGAAGTTCGCCTGCCCCGTCTCGGGCTTCTCGATCCCCGAGATCGAGCCGAGGCTGTTCAGCTTCAACGCACCCTTCGGCGCCTGCCCGGACTGCGGCGGCCTGGGCGCCGAGCTGTTCTTCGACGAGCGGCTGATCGTGCCGGACGAGAGCCTCAGCCTGATGCAGGGCGCGCTGGCCCCCTGGGCCAAGTCCAAGACGCCGTATTTCCGGCAGACGCTGGAGGCGCTGGCCGAGCACTACGGCTTCAGCCACGCCACGCCCTGGTCCGACCTGTCCGAGGACGTGCGCCAGGTGATGCTGCGCGGCTCGGACGACGAGGTCATCAAGTTCCGCTTCGACGATGGCGGGCGCGTCTATGCCGTCAAGCGCCCGTTCGAAGGCGTCATCCCGAACCTGCAACGGCGCTATCGCGAGACCGACAGCGCCTGGATCCGCGAGGAGATGGAGCGCTTCCAGGGCAGCCGGCCGTGCCATGCCTGCGACGGGCACCGGTTGCGCGCCGAGGCGCTGGCGGTGAAGATCGCCGGCGACCATATCGGCCTGGTGACCGGGCTCTCGATCCGCGACGCGCTGGCCTGGATCGAAGCGGCGCCCGGCCAGCTGTCCCGGCAGAAGAACGAGATCGCCGGCGCGATCCTGAAGGAGATCCGCGAGCGCCTGGGGTTCCTCGTCAATGTCGGGCTCGACTACCTGACGCTCAGCCGCAACTCGGGCACGCTGTCGGGCGGCGAGTCGCAGCGCATCCGGCTGGCCAGCCAGATCGGCTCGGGCCTGACGGGCGTGCTATACGTGCTCGACGAGCCGTCGATCGGGCTGCACCAGCGCGACAACCGCAGGCTGCTGGATTCGCTGCGCGGGCTGCGCGACCAGGGCAACACCGTCATCGTCGTCGAGCATGACGAGGAGGCGATCCGCGAGGCCGACCACGTCATCGACATCGGCCTCGGCGCCGGCGTGCATGGCGGCCGGGTCGATCGCCGACGGCACGCCAGAGGACATCGCCCGGACGCCGGAGTCGATCACCGGCCAGTACCTGATCGGCCGGCGCGAGATCGCCGTGCCGCCCTCGCGCCGGCAGGGCAACGGCAGGTGGCTCGTGGTCGAGGGCGCGAGCGGCAACAACCTTCAGGACGTGACGGCGGAGATCCCGCTCGGCACCTTCGCCTGCGTCACGGGCGTCTCTGGCGGCGGCAAGTCGACGCTGACCATCGAGACGCTGTACAAGACCGCCGCCAACAGGCTGAACGGGGCGCGGACCCAGCCGGCGCCGTCGCGCACCATCCGCGGGCTCGAGCACCTCGACAAGGTGATCGACATCGACCAGTCGCCGATCGGCCGGACGCCGCGGTCGAACCCGGCCACCTATACCGGCGCCTTCACGCCGATCCGCGACTGGTTCGCCGGCCTGCCCGAGGCCAAGGCGCGCGGCTACAAACCCGGCCGCTTCAGCTTCAACGTCAAGGGCGGGCGCTGCGAGGCCTGCCAGGGCGACGGCGTCATCAAGATCGAGATGCACTTCCTGCCGGACGTCTACGTCACCTGCGAGACGTGCAACGGGCGCCCGCTACAACCGCGAGACGCTGGAGGTGAAGTATCGGGACAAGTCGATCGCCGACGTGCTGGACATGACGGTCGAGGACGGCGTGCGGTTCTTCGAGGCGATCCCGATGATCCGCGAAAAGATGGAGACGCTGCAGCGCGTCGGCCTCGGCTATATCAAGATCGGCCAGCAGGCGACGACGCTGTCAGGCGGCGAGGCACAGAGCGTCAAGCTGTCGAAGGAGCTGTCGCGCCGCGCCACCGGCCGGACGCTCTACATCCTGGACGAGCCGACCACCGGCCTGCACTTCGAGGACGTGAAGAAGCTGCTGGAGGTGCTGCAGGAACTGGTTGACAGCGGCAACACCGTCGTCGTCATCGAGCACAATCTCGACGTCATCAAGACCGCGGACTGGATCGTCGATCTGGGTCCTGAGGGCGGCAATGGCGGCGGCCGGCTGGTCGCCGCCGGCACGCCCGAGGATGTTTCCGAGGTCGAGGCCAGCTACACCGGCCAATATCTGCGGCCGATGCTGGTCAAGGCCGGCCGGATCGCGGCCGAGTGAGCCGCGATCCTCGGGGCGATCACCGCGAGGCCGAGATCAGTCCGTTAGACCACGCAGTATGTCGTTGGCGAAATCAACGACATCGCCATTGTTGCTGGTCCGGTTCCTCTGATCGTAACGGTTGTAGTCGCGGCGATCATGGCGCCTTTCGTTCCGATCGTAGCGCCCGTCATTCGGGTCATAGCGTCGGTTCGACCGGGTGGGAAAGCGCTCGTACCCGTAGGAGTGCGCGTATCCCTCCTTGTTGTCCATCGCCATGTCGGACGGCGGCGGTACCTTGCTGCGCCCGGAATTGTAGATGTTCCGGTCGCCGTTTCGCCCGCGCGCGTTCCTGTAGCCGTCGTTGTAGCCACGCTGCCGGTATTCACCGCCGCGCGACCGGTGGTCGCCGACGCGGTGCACCGGCGCGCAGGCCCCGGCCGCTGCCTGCGCCGGCGGGCAACGCTGATCGGCCGTCGCAGAGCCTCCGGCCAGAATGCTGGCGCCGAGCAAGGCGGCGCAGAAGGCGCTCGTGATCTTCATCTCAACCTCCTTCAACGGAGTTCAGGCGGCGCGGAACGCCGCGCATCACAGAAAATATAGCGTCACCAGTCCGAGATTTCGACCTGCGGACCCGCTTCCTCCGGGATGATGGTCGCGCTGTCGCCGTCCCAGTAGAGGACGTCGTCGCCGCGGGGAAAGTCCATCCCCGACTCGCTGCTGAACCCGGGATAGTGCTCGAGCAGAAAGTCGTCGGAGGCCCAGACGTTTGTCGTTCCCACGGGGACCTCATCGGCCCTGTACCTATCCATGAAGACGTCGCACTGCGCACCATTCGCGTCCGTCAGGCAGGTCTCATCGGCGATCGCCGGGCCCGCGATGAGAATCGCGACAGCGGCCAGTGTCATGCGCCGGTGCATTGCTCGCTCCTTCGTCCTGCGTACGGGTGGAAACGTCGCGACGCGACCCGCCGTTCCCGCCACGGCATCCTGGACACGTGCCGTTGACAGGTGCGCCCAATCGCGGGACGCTCGACCCCCGGAAAGGTCGGGAAACGCCGGCCGGGAAGCGCCGGCCGGGAACACCGGAATGCCAGGAGCGCAGGAATGAAAGTGTCCGTCATTCTTCAGAAGAAGGGGTCGGCCGAGGTCGCGACGATCGCGCGCGACAGCCACGGCCTCGGATGCCGTCAAGGAGCTTTCGCGCCGCAGATCGGCGCGCTGGTCGTCACCTCGGGCGGCGGCGAGATCGCTGGCATCCTCTCGGAACGCGACATCGTCCGCCGGCTGGGCGAGGAGGGGCCGGGCGCGCTGGCCCGGCCCGTCTCGGAGATCATGACGACCACGGTGCAGACCTGCGCCGCCGACGATACGGCGTTCGACCTGCTCGGCCGGATGACCGACGGGCGATTCCGCCATATGCCCGTCATGGGCGCTGACGGACGGATGGAGGGGATCCTCTCGATCGGCGACGTCGTCAAGGCGCGGCTCGAGGAGATCGAGGCCGAGAATGCCGCCATGGCCGACATGCTGAGCAGCTGACCGCCAGCGGCGCCCCGGCACTGGCTCGGACGTCCGCCCGCCGCTGCCCCTTGACCCGGGGCCGCAAAACTGTTGCTTGGCCCGGACGAATTGTCGGGGGGAGCGGCGGTGCGCATCGGGCTCTATCCGGGGACGTTCGACCCGGTGACGCGCGGCCACAAGGACATCATCCGGCGCGCGGTCGAAGCTCGTGGACCGGCTGGTCATCGGCGTCGCCATCAACCGCGACAAGGGCCCGCTCTTCACGCTGGAGGAGCGCGTCGAGATGATCCGGCGCGAGACGGCGCCGATCGCCGCGAAAGCCGGCGTCGAGATCGAGCCGCGCCCCTTCGAGAACCTGCTGATAGGTTCGCCGAGGAGGTCGGCGCCACCGTCGTCATCCGCGGGCTGCGCGCCGTCTCGGACTTCGAGTACGAGTTCCAGATGGTCGGCATGAACCGGGCGTTGAACAACGAGATCGAGATGGTCTTCCTGATGGCCGAGGCGCAGCACCAGGCGATCGCCTCCAAGCTGGTCAAGGAGATCGCCCGGATGGGCGGCGACGTCTCGAAGTTCGTCTCGCCCGAGGTCGCCGCGGCGCTGGTCGACAAGTTCCGGCCGGCGCCGGCGGGCGGTGACGCGTCGGCGCCTGCGGCGCTGGCCCGCGAACTGACGGCGCCGGCCCGGTCGCTACTGTCGCGCCACGCCCGATCGGCCGCCCCGACCACCATGCCCGATGATCCGGAGGATCCATGTTCAGATCGCTCGTCGCCGCGCTGGCGCTCGTCTTCGCCCTCAACCAGGAGGCCTCGGCCGTGGACAAGCAAGTACCTGACCCTCGAGCTCGAAGACGGGCCCGTGAAGATCGAGCTGCTGCCCGAGGTGGCGCCGAAACATGTCGAGCGCGTCGTCACGCTGGCCGAGCAGGGCGCCTATGACGGCGTCGCGTTCCACCGCGTGATCGAGGGCTTCATGGCGCAGACCGGCGATGTCGAGCACGGCGAGGTGCAGCCGACGGCTCGGTCTCCCCGCGCGCCGGCACCGGCGGCTCGGACCTCGGCAACGTCAAGGCCGAGTTCAGGCGACGTGCCCTTCGAGCGCGGCACCGTCGGCATGGCCCGCTCGCAGTCGACCCGAACTCGGCGAACTCGCAGTTCTTCATCGTGTTCGAGGCGGCGCCGCATCTCGACGGCAACTACACGGTCTTCGGCCGCGTCGTCGAAGGCATGGAGCATGTCGACGCCATCAAGCGCGGCAGCGGCCAGGGCGGCACCGTCAGCCAGCCGGACAAGATCATCAAGGCGACCGTCTCGGACGAGTGACGGCAGGACGCCGGCGACGACGGGCGTCGCGGTCAAGCCTTTGCCCTTCCACGGGATCAGCCAGCGCTCGAGCAGCCGCATCAGGATCTCGATCGCAAAGCCGATGGCGCCGATGATGATGATGCCGATGACGACGACGTCGGTCTGCAAGAAGTTCTTGGCGATCATCATCATCGAGCCGACGCCCTGGTCGGCGGCGACCAGCTCGGCCGCGACCAGCGTGCCCCAGCAGACGCCCATCGCGGTGCGCAGCCCGGTGAAGATCTCGGGCAAGGCGTTCGGCAGGATGACGTGGCGCAGCACCTGCGCCTTCGACGCCCCCAGCGAATAGGCGGCGTGCACCTTCGAGATGCGACCGAGCTCACGCCGGAACGCGCCGCGATCAGCATGATGAAGAAGGCGGCGAGAAACAGCAGGAACGTCTTCGCCACCTCGTCGATGCCGAGCCAGAGGATGACCAGCGGGATCAGCGCCAATGGCGGGATCGGCCGGATGAACTCGACGACCGGGTCGAGAAGACCGCGTGCGACCGAGTTCAGCCCCATGGCGAAACCGAGCGGGACGCCGACCAGCGCGCCGAAGAAGACGCCGAGCAGCACCCGCTTGACCGAGGTCCAGACGTGCTCCCACAGCGGCACGTTGCGATAGCCCTGCGTCAGCAGCTCGGCGAAGCGGTCGATCACGCCCGGCCTCGCCCGCTCGGGCCGGTCCCAGGGATAGAGGCTGCCGTCGATCGGCGGCCAGTAGATCGGGTCGATCCATCCCGCCAGCGTCGCGACGAGCCAGCCGCCGATCAGCACGGCGACGGTCACCAGCGACCAGAGCCGGCCCGAGTTGACCGCCGAGGCGTCGCCGAACTTGACGGTCTTCTGGCGGGTGAAGCTGTTGTCGGCGATGCCGAGCCAGATGGCGAGGCGCGACGGCTCGCGCCGCGATTCCGGCCGGCGCAGATCGGGATCCTGGGCAGGGGCGGCGGCAGTGTGGCCGGCGTCAACGGGCATCGGCGGTCCCCATGATCTCCTCCTCCATCTCCCAGATCATCGACAGCACCTCCTCGCGCTTGGCGATGAAGTCCTCGCTGGCCTTGATCTGGCGCGGGCTGGCGGCCGAGGCCGCGCTCGGCGAAGGGGAGCTGGTACTGCCGGTGGATGCGGCCGGGCCGCGGCGCCATGACGAGCAGCCGCTCGCCCAGGAACAGCGCCTCCTCGACCGAGTGGGTGATCAGCAGGATGGTCTTGCCGGTCTCGTTCCAGAGCCTGAGGACCAGGCCCTGCATCTTCTCGCGCGTCAGCGCGTCGAGCGCGCCGAGCGGCTCGTCCATCAGGATGACGTCCGGATCGTTGGCGAGGCAGCGCGCCAGCGCGACGCGCTGCTGCATGCCGCCCGAAAGCTGGTAGACCGGCTTCTCGGCGAATTGGCCGAGCGCGACGGTGTCGAGCAGGTGGTCGACCGTCTCGCGGATGCGCGCGCGTGGCTGCCCGGTCATGCGGGGCCCGAAGGCGACGTTCTCGCGACCGTCATCCACTCGAACAGCGCGCCCTGCTGGAAGACCATGCCGCGCTCCTTGTGCGGCCCGGTCACGACATGGTCGTTCAGCCGTACCTCGCCGCGGCTGGGCGCCAGGAAGCCGGCGATGATGTTCAGCAGGGTGGTCTTGCCGCAACCGGACGGTCCGAGCACGCTCATCAGCTCGCCCGGCCTGAGGGTGAGCGAGACGTCCTTCAGCGCGTGCACCGAGCCGCCGCCCGGCAGCGTGGAAGACCATCGAGATGTCGTCTACGACCAGCCCGTCCATGTCGCCGCCCTCCCCGTCATCGCCGGGTCCGGCGCGGGCGGCGCCGCGCCGGCACCGCTTGGGCTCAGAGAAAGCCCGGATCGATTGCGAACGCGTAGCTGTCGAGCGACCGGTCGAGCTGGCCCTGCTCGACGAAGAAGTCGGCGACCTGCTTGGTGAAGTCCTGCACAGCGCCGCCCATCCAGGCTTCGGATTTCTGCTCCTCGGCCGAGGGGAAGCTGAACATGCCCAGCATCTCCTTGGTGGCGTCCAGGTCCATGCCGGCGGCATTGGAGATGGTCTCGTAGTACTTTTCCGGGTCGGCGGTGTAGGCGGCGTTCGCCTCCTCGGTCACCTGCATGAACGTGCGCAGCAGGTCGGGGTGCTCCTCGGCGAACTCCTCGGTCGTCGAGACGACGTCGAAGACGCGGATGCCGATCGCCTCCTGCTCGGCCGGCGTCATCAGCTCGTGGCCGACTTCCTTCATGCGCTGCAGCGGGCCGCCGAAGGCGCAGGCCATGACGACGTCGCCGCGCGTCAGGGCGACTGCGGCATCGGCGCCGTTCATCTGCACCATGTCGACCTTGGTGGCGTCGACGCCCAGATGGTCCAGCATGCGCAGCAGCTTGTAATGCGTGACGTTGCCGATCGGCGTCGCCAGCCTCTTGCCCTCGAGCTCCTTGGCATTCTCCTGGGTGATGTTCGCATCGTCGCGCACGACGCAGTTGTCGGCGGCCGCATAGCTGACCGCGACCCCGACGGTCTTGAGCGGCAGGCCGTTCGAGACGGCGACGACGAAGGGCACCAGTCCCTGGCTGTAGGCGATGTCGACATCGCCCGAGGCCATCGCCTGGCTCATCTCGTTGCCGTTGCCGAAGGCGCGCCAGTCGACCTCGACGCCCATCTCCTTCTCGTAGGTCTTGTCGAGCTGCGCCACCTGGTTGGCCGTCGGCCACTCCAGGAAATAGGCGACCGTCACCGTGTCCTGCGCCTGCGCGGCGCCGGTCGTCAGTGCCAGCGCGGAACCCAGCGCGGCCGCGGCCATGGCGATCCTGCGTGCCATCTTCTCCCCCCTTCAGCGATGTTGCACTGCAAGCCTTCCAGCAGCAGGACGCGACGTCAAGTGCTTCGGGCCGGCACCTGCTCCTGCATGTCGGCGGGATCGATGCCGGCGACCGCGACCGGCGCCTTCATGGCGTCGCGCCGGAAGGGTTCGCCCAGCTCCTGGTTCAGGATGGCCTCGACGAAGACCGTCTCGCCCCGGCCCTGCGCCTCGACCGCGTCGCGCAGCGCCTGCGTCAGCTCGTCCATGGTGCGCGCCTGCACGCCCTTCAGCCCGCAGGCCCGGGCGATCTCGGCATAGCTGACATCCGGGTCGAGCTCGGTGCCGACGAAGTTGTCCTTGTACCACAGCGTCGAGTTCCGCTTCTCGGCACCCCACTGATAGTTGCGGAAGACGACCATGGTGATCGCCGGCCACTCGGACCGCCCGCAGGCCGTCATCTCGTTCATGCTGATGCCGAAGGCGCCGTCGCCGGCAAAGCCGACGACCGGTGTGTCGGGACAGCCGATCTTGGCGCCGATGATCGACGGAAAGCCATAGCCGCATGGTCCGAACAGACCGGGCGCCAGGTATTTGCGGCCTTCCTCGAAGGTCGGATAGGCGTTGCCGATGGCACAGTTGTTGCCGATGTCGGACGAGATGATCGCCTCGCGCGGCAGCGCCGCCTGAATGGCCCGCCATGCCATGCGCGGGCTCATGTGCTCGGGCTGCCGCGTCCGCGCGCGCTCGTTCCAGCTGGTGCCGGCGTCGTCCTCCTCGTGGTCCATCGACGAGAGCTCCTGCGCCCAGCGCGACTTGGTCTCGGCGATCAGGTCGCGCCGCGCCTGCCGGCCCTCGTCGCCGGCCGTCTCGGCCATGGTCGCCAGCAGCCGCTCGGCCACCAGCCTGGCATCGCCGATGATGCCGACGGCAACCGGTTTGGTCAGGCCGATGCGGTCGGGATTGATGTCGACCTGGATCAGCTTGGCCTTGGCCGGCCAGTACTCCATGCCATAGCCCGGCAGCGTCGAGAACGGGTTCAGCCGCGTGCCCAGCGCCAGCACGACGTCGGCCTGCCTGATCAGGTCCATCGCCGCCTTCGAGCCGTTGTAGCCGAGCGGCCCGGCGAACAATGGATGGCTGCCCGGGAAGGCGTCATTGTGCTGGTAGTTGCAGCAGACCGGCGCATCCAGCCGCTCGGCCAGCTGCCGCGAGGCAGGGATGGCGCCGGCCAGAACCACGCCGGCGCCGTTGAGAATGACCGGGAATTCGCGCCTCGCTCAGCAGCTTTGCCGCCTCGGCGATCGCGGCGTCGCCGCCCGCCGGCCGCTCGAACTCGACGACCGCCGGCAGCTCGATGTCGACGGCTTGCGTCCAGAAATCGCGCGGCAGGTTGATCTGCGCCGGCGCCGACAGCCGCCTGGCCTTGAGGATGACGCGGTTCAGCACCTCGGCGACGCGCGTCGGGTCGCGCACCTCCTCCTGATAGCAGACCATGTCCTTGAACAGCGCCATCTGCTCGACTTCCTGAAAGCCGCCCTGGCCGATCGTCTTGTTGGCCGCCTGCGGCGTCACCAGCAGCAGCGGCGTATGGTTCCAGTACGCTGTCTTGATGGCGGTGACGAAATTGGTGATGCCCGGCCCGTTCTGGGCGATGCACATCCCCATCTTGCCGCTGGCGCGCGTATAGCCGTCGCACATGAAGCCGCCATTGCACTCGTGCGCCACATCCCAGAACCGGATGCCGGCCTTGGGAAAGAGATCGCTGATCGGCATGAAGGCCGAGCCGATGATGCCGAACGCCTCGCGGATGCCATGGCGCTGCAGCACCTTCACGAATGCCTCTTCGGTGGTCATCTTCATGCGCTCTCTCCCTGTGCAGCACGGACCGCGCCCGCTCGTGCCGTTCTTAGACGGCCCGCTCGACAGGAATAAGGTCCAGATGCGCGCGGGGATGGGACCAGGAGGGCGCCTTAACAGGGAGCGGAAGGAGTGGAATTTTCGCGACGGATCGCCTGAAATCGGGACGGACGCGCATCCCGCTTGCACACTCGTCCTATTTTTGCACATATTGGAACGCAGGTGATGTCGTCGCGTTCCTCGGTTGGCAATCGGCAAGCCGACATACGTGATTTCAGGGAGCGGTTCATGCTGACGAAAAAGGTCCTCATCGCTGTAGGGCTGGTATGCGTGCTCGCGCCTGCGGCGTTCGCCGTAATGAAGGATGGCGGGCCCGTCTCGCATGTGCCGAAGAGTGTTCGTGCGTCAGCCGAGGTTCTCATCGCGAGCCTGCAACAGTTCCTCGCAAGACGCGATGAACCGGGCGATGCTCGTATTCCCGCGCATTTCGGGCCCATGTCGAAGGGAAAAACGCCGTTCACTCGCTTGGCCAGGGCGAAGATGATCGATCGCAGAATTGCCAGATTTCTCGAACACGGCATGGAGCTCAACGAATTCGGCCCAAGCTCGCCGATTGGCGACGGGGCGGAGCCCGGATATGCCTCGATGGGTGACCCGGAACAGCAGGCCGGTGGATCGTCGTCCGGCGTCGGCGGCGGGTCTTATTCCAGTGCCCGTGGCGGCTCCGGCCCTCGTTTCGCGCGCGCCTCCGGTAGAGGATTGGCTGGCGGCTCCGGTACAAGCTGGGCTGGCAGCGGGCCCGCAGCGCCGGGCGGAGCGGGGACGGGCGGAGCGGAGCTGCCGGGCGGCGTCGGAGGATCGGCGTCCGAAGCAACCACCGCCGAGCTGCTCCTGGAGGACCAGGTCGCAGACGACAATGTGCTGTCCATGCCGGTGCCGGCCAGTCTGTGGATGCTGATCGGCGCAATGGCAGGCTTGGGCGCGCTCGGATATCGCCGCGGCGTGGCCTCATCCTGATGGTGAGCGGCGCCGCTTAACGGCGCCATTCTGATCGGGCCGGCGCGCTAACGCGTCTGGTGCGCAAACTCCCAGTACAGCGCGCGGGCCCGGCGTGTCACCGGGCCATAGTCCAGCAGTCGGTCGTCGAAGCGTGTCACCGGCAGGACCTTGCCGGCATTCCCGGTGGAAAAGATCTCGTCGGCCGAGCGGAAATCCTCCAGCGTCAGCGTGGTCTCATAGGCCGGAATACCGGCCTCGCCCAGCTGCCTCAGCACCCGCTGGCGGGTGATGCCGTTCAGGAACGTCCCGTTCGGGATCGGCGTCAGGGCGACCCCGTCCCGCACCATCCAGATGTTCGACGTCGCCGTCTCGGCGACATTGCCGAGCGCGTCGAGCACGATGGCGTTGTCGAAGCCCTTCGCCCGCACCTCGCGCAGCATGCGGGCGTTGTTCGGGTAGAGGCAGCCGGCCTTGGCGTCCGTCGGCATGCACTCGACCGTCGGCCGGCGAAAGCGCGTCGTGGTGATCGAAAAGCCCTTTTCGGGCGGCATCGGCACATCCTCGACGCAGAGCGCGAAGTCGGTTGATTCCGGGTCGGCCAGCACGATCGAGCCGGCGCTCTCGCGCGACCAGTACATCGGCCGGATGTAGGTCGCCGTGTCGCCCGGGTACTTGGCGATGCCCTCGCGCGCGATCTCGAGCATCTCGCCGTCCGCGTGCAGCGGCTTCAGCCCCATTGTCAGCGCCGAGGCGTTGGCGCGGGCGCAGTGCAGGTCGAGGTCGGGCGCCACGCCCTCGAAGGCGCGGGCGCCGTCGAAGACCATGGTGCCGAGCCAGGCGCCGTGGTCCGCCGCCCCGAGGATCGGGTGGTTGCCCTGGTGCCAGCCGCCCCTGTGCCAGGTCCAGATCGTCTTGCCGACTGCCATGCGGGTCTCCTGCGCGTGCCGCCCGCAGTAGCGCGCCGCCGTCGGCCGGGCAAGCGCCGGCAGCCGCGTGGCAAGCGCTCGGCGTGGCCGGCGGACGGTGACGGCCGGGAGAGACGCCCGGCCGGTTCAGCCGGCCAGGGCCGCCGCCGCGAGCAGGGCGATGCCGTCCGGGATGCGCTCGGCCGGGATGGACGAGAAGCCGAGCCGCAGGTGACGGCGCCCCCGCTCCGGGTCCACGAAGAAGGGCGCGCCAGGCTCGATGACGACGCCGCGCGCCAGCGCCGCCTCGGCGAGGCGCTGCGAGTCGAAGCCGTCAGGCCCCGTCAGCCAGTAGGACGAGCCGCCGAAGCCAGGCCGCTCGGCCCAGCCCGGCAGGTGCCGGGCCAGCGCCTCGGCCATAACCTGCCAGCGGTCGCGATAGACCCGGTGGATGCGGCGCACCAGCACGTCGTGGTGCCCGTTCGCCAGGAACAGCGCCGCGGCGCGCTGGTTGTTGCCGGGCGGGTGGCGCAGCATCAGCCGGCGCAGCGCCCGCAGCTCGGCGACCAGGCGGGCATCGGCCACCAGGAACCCGAGCCGCAGCCCCGGCATCAGTGATTTCGACAGCGAGCCGACGTAGATGACCCGGCCATCCTCGTCGAGGGACTTCAGCGCCGGCAGCGGAGCGCCCGAATAGTTGGTCTCGAACTCGTAGTCGTCCTCGACGATCACCTGGTCCCAGACGCGCGCCGCCGCGAGCAGCGCCTTGCGACGCGCGAGGCTCATGGTGACCGTGGTCGGATGCTGGTGCGACGGCGTGACAAAGACGAGGTCGGCGCCAGCCAGCCCCTCGGATGCAAGTCCCTCGGCATCGACCGGCACGGTCCGCACGCTCGGCGTCCGCAGCGCGCAGATGTTGCGCAGGTCAGGATATCCCGGGTCCTCGATCGCGACGACGGTGTCGGTCCGGACCAGCAGCGCGGCGACCAGGTAGAGCGCGTTCTGCGCGCCCAGCGTCACGAGGATCTCGTCCGGGCTGGCAGCGATGCCGCGGAGCGGCAGGATGCGCCTGGCGATTTCCTCGACAAGCAGCGGGTCGTCGGCGGCGAAGCGGTCCTCGGTCCAGGCGTCGAGCCAGCGCGTCCCCATCGCCTGTCGGACGCAGTCGCGCCACTCGGCGATCGGGAAGATCTCGCGGTCCACCTGGCCGTAGATGAACGGGAAGGGCTGGCGCTGCCATCCCTCGGGCTTGGCCTGGTTGCGCTGCAGGCCCGGCGCCTTGGCAAACCGCCGCTCCCAGCCGATGTGCCCCTTCGGGTGCTCGGCCGCGGGCCGCGCCGCCATGCCGTCCACCGCCTCGCCGTCGACATAGAAGCCCGACCGCTCGCGCGATGCCAGAAAGCCCTCGGTCGCCAGCGTCTGGTAGGCCAGCGTGACCGTGTTGCGCGACACCTGCAGCCGCACGGCCATCGCCCGGGTCGAGGGCACCGCGTCGCCGGCCTTCAGCTGGCCCGTGCGGATCGACTCGACCAGGATCTCGCGGATCTGCGCCTGCAGGGTCGCCGGCTGCGCCCGTTCCAGATGGTAGAGGGCGTCACGCATCGTGGTCGCACGGCTCCCGCGAACTGGTCCTATGATGGGGCCAGCCTAGACCGCTAAAGTCTCATCGATCAAGCGGCCCGTCTGCGGCCCGCCCTGCCCGGATCCGGGCACTCTCGGGAGACAGCCCATGCACGATCTGGACATTGCCGACGCCACGCGCGCGAACTCGCTGGAAGAGCACTGGATGCCGTTCACCGGCAACCGCGACTTCAAGGAGAACCCGCGCCTCGTCGTCAAGGGCGAGGGCATGTATTACACTGACCACAAGGGCGGGCGCGTGATCGACGGCTCGTCGGCGCTGTTCTGCTCGCCGGCCGGCCATGCGCGGCCCGAGATCGCCGAGGCGGTCTACAAGCAGCTGCAGGAGAACTCTTACACGCCGCACTTCCAGATCGGCCATCCCGGCAGCTTCGAGCTGGCGCGCCGCGTCAGCGCCATCCTGCCCGACCCGATGAACCACGTCTTCTTCGCCAATTCCGGCTCGGAGGCCATCGACACGGCGCTGAAGATGGTGATGGCCTACCACCGCGCGCGCGGCCAGTCGCAGCGCCTGCGCTTCGTCAGCCGCGAGCGCGCCTATCACGGCGTCAACATCGGCGGCGTCTCGCTCTCGGGCATGGTCAAGAACCGCGAGACCTTTCCGGTCACCATGCCGAACGTCGTGACGATCCGGCACACCTGGACGGGCAAGGACCTGTTCCATGACGGGCTGCCGAGCCATGACGGACCCGAGCTCGCCGACGACCTGGAACGGCATTGCCAGACCTATGGCGGCAGCACGATCGCCGCCGTCTTCGTCGAGCCGGTGGCCGGCTCGACCGGCACGCTGGTGCCGCCGAAAGGGTATCTCCAGCGGCTGCGCGAGATCTGCGACCGGCACGGCATCCTGCTGGTCTTCGACGAGGTCATCACCGGCTTCGGGCGGCTCGGCGCGCCCTTCGCGGCGCAGCTCTTCGGGGTCACGCCAGACATCATGACGATGGCCAAGGCGCTGACGAACGGCTGCATCCCGATGGGCGCCGTCGCCTGCAAGGACGAGATCTACGAGACCGTCACCAATGCCAGCCCGGAGAACGCCATCGAGTTCTTCCACGGCTATACCTACTCGGCGCACCCGGCGGCCTGCGCCGCCGGCAATGCGGCGCTGGCGATCTATGAGCGCGAGGGGCTGTTCGAGCGGGCGGCGGAGATGGCGCCCTACTTCAAGGACGCGGTCATGTCGCTGCGCGACCACGCGCTGGTGAAGGACATCCGCACGATCGGGCTGATGTCCGGCGTCGAGGTCCACCCCGAATCCGGCAAGCCCGGCCATCGCGGCTCGGAAATGCAGAAGGCGCTGTTCTGGAACGGGTGCCACGTCAAGTTCACCGGCGACACGGGGATCGTCGCGCCCGCTTTCATCGCCGAGCGCGCGCATGTCGACGAGATCGTCGAGAAGGTGCGGCACACGCTCGACCAGTTCGCCGCGTGAGCCGGGGCGGGCGGAGCGCCCGCCCTGCGGGCCTCGCCTAGGGTGGTCGGTTCGCCCGCCCACCATCGCATGATGCCGGTCCCGCAGATCGAGACGGAGCGCCTGCGGCTCGGCCCGCTGGCCCTGACCCGCGTCATCGCCGACACCCATGTCGGGAACGGGGCCTCCCGCCGCGTCGCCGAGAAGATCGGCATGCGCGCCACCGGCCGGACCCCCGGTGCGGAGCATCATATCCGCTACCAAGCCCGGAGCGCAGCCCGGCGATGACGGTGCTGGTGCTGAACTGCGGCTCGTCCTCGATCAAGGCGGCCGTCTTCGGCGATGACGACCGGGCCGTCGCCAGGGCGCTGGTCGAGCGCATCGGTGCCGGGCCGCGCCTGCGGATCGACGGACCCTCGGGCCGCGAGGAGAGCGCAGCCGAGGTGGACGGGCACGAGGACCTGCTCGGCTGGCTGCTGCCGCGCCTCGAGCGGACGGTCGGCGACGGGATCGATGCGGTCGGCCACCGGGTCGTGCATGGCGGCCTCGACTTCGCCGACCCGGTGCTGGTCGACGCGGGCGTCACGGCGAAACTCGAGCGGCTGGTCCCGATGGCGCGCTCGCACCAGCCGCACAACCTTGCCGGCATACGCGCGGTCGCCCGGACCTGGCCCGGGCTGCCGCAGGTCGCCTGCTTCGACACGGCCTTTCACCGCACGATCCCGGAGGTGCGGCAGCGCTTTGCCCTGCCGGCGCGGCTGACCGCGATGGGCATCAGGCGCTATGGCTTCCACGGCATCAGCTATGAGTGGATCGCCGGCCGGTTGCCGGCGGTGACGGAGCACGCCGAGGGGCGGGTCGTCGTCGCCCATCTCGGCAACGGCGCCAGCCTCTGCGCCATGCGGTCGCGGCGCAGCCTGGCGACGACGATGGGCTTCACGCCGCTGGACGGGCTGATCATGGGGAACCGGCCGGGGACGCTCGACCCGGGCGCGGTGCTCTACCTGTTCGACGAGCTCGGCATGACGGCCGAGGAGGTGCGGCGCCTGCTGTTCGACCAGTCGGGCCTGCTGGGCGTCAGCCATCTCTCGAACGACATGCGCAGCCTGCTGGCCAGCGACGAGCCGGATGCGCGGCTGGCGGTCGAGCTGTTCGTCGACCGGGCGGCGCGCGAGATCGCCGCGATGGCGGCGACCGTCCGCGGCATCGATGCGCTCGTCTTCACAGGCGGAATCGGCGAGAACGCGGCGCCGGTCAGGGCGCGCATCGCCGATGGCTGCGGCTGGCTCGGCGCCCGGCTGGACCCGGCCGCGAACGAGCGGCACGGCCCGGTCATCTCGGCGCCCGGCAGCGCCGTCGAGATGCTGGTGGTGCCGACCGACGAGGAGGCGATGATCGCCCGGCACTGTCGGGCGCTGGCCGGCTGAGGACCATCCGTCGCGCAATTGTGTCGGCGGATCCCGCGATCTGCCTGGGGTCATCCGCCGCCGACCGCTCGCGGAACCGGGCCGGCCATCGCCAGCGTCAGCACGGCGGCTGCGATGATCTCGTCGACCGAGGCGCCGCGCGAAAGATCGCTGACCGGCCGGGCGAACCCCTGCAGGACGGGGCCGACGGCGCGGGCGCCGGCCAGCTGCTGCACCAGCTTGTAGCCGATGTTGCCGGCGTCGAGCGTCGGGAAGACCAGCACGTTGGCGCGGCCGGCGACCGGGCTCTCGGCGCCCTTGCGCCGGGCGATCGCGGCGTCGAGGGCAGCATCCGCCTGGAGCGGCCCGTCGAAGGCCAGTTCGGGCGCCTTGGCGCGGGCCAACTCGACAGCCGCGCGGACGCGCTCCACCTCGGGGCCGGCGCCCGAAGCGTGCGTCGAGAACGACAGCAGCGCCGTGCGCGCCTCGCCGAGCAGCGCCGCGCCCGAGCGCGCCGAGGCGACGGCGATGTCGGCGAGCTGGGCGGCGGTCGGCGCGACGGTCAGCGCGCAGTCGGCGAAGAGCAGCGCCCGATGCAAGGCGTCCGGTCCGGGCAGCGCCATCAGGAAGAAGCTGGACGGCGTCTCGACACCGGGCGCGAGGCCGACCGTCAGCAGCCCCGCCTCGATCACCCGGCGCGTCGGCGTTGCGGCGCCGGCGACCATGGCGTCGGCGTCGCCTGCTGGCGACCAGCGCGCCGGCGAAGCAGGCCGGCCGGTCGAGCAGCCTTCCGGCCATTGCGGGCGTCATCCGGTCGCGCCGCGGGCGACCAGAGCGGCCAGCGCCACGCGCCGTGGGTCGGTCGCGGGGTCGAGCGTCTCGCAGCCCGGCGCCCGCCGCCGATCAGCAGGACGCGGGCGAGGCCCTCGGCGGCCAGCCGGGCGCCGGCCTCGGCGATGCGCGGCTCGGCTCCCTCGGGCAGAACGACGGTGCGCCGCATCGCCCGGGCCGCCCTGAAGGCCCGGTCGAGCACGTCATCGGATGGCCGCGACGCCGCCTGCTGGCGGAACTGCGTTTCCATCACGTCGCCGGAGCGATCATGCCGGCCCGCCTCAGCAGCGGTTGAGCCGGAGGACCATGTTTCGGTCGTCGTTCGAGCGCCAGATCGCCTGCTCGTTCGAGAGGAACTCGTAGGTGCCCCGGCCCCCGGCCTCCTGGTAGAGCATCGGGCCGCTATGGTGGTACTCGCGGGGACCGCCGGCACGGTTCACCGGCTGGGCAATCATCGTCCGGCCCTGCACATCGAGATGGTTCTCCAGCGCACGTCCGTTTGCCTGGAAGCACCAATAGCCGCTCAGGCTGGCGGCGCTGACCTCGGGTTCCGCCGGCGGATAGCCCGAGCCCGCTTGCGGATAGCCCGCTGCGCCTTGCGGCGGAGCCTGAACCACGCAGGCAGTCAGCACCAGCAGCATGGCGGCCGCCAAGGCGACCGGAACGGAAAACCTTCTCGCAGAATTCGTGACGGTCAAAATCCTTCCTTCCATTCCCGAGACGTCGTGCGCGGCGTCGCGCCGGCGGCGCGCCCGCCGCGCGAAACCTATCAGAAAACCGTGACGCGCGCGGCCCCCGCCGCTCAGGCGGGTTCCGGCACGAGGCCCCTGCCCCGCAGCAGCGCCTCGACGCCCGGCATGCGTCCGCGAAAGGCCAGCCAGGCGTCCTCGGGCTTCTCGCGGCCGCCGGCCGAGAGGATGTGGCGCGCGAGCCTGTCGGCGGTCTCGCGGTCGAACGGATCACCCGTCTCCTCGAAGGCGCGGAAGGCGTCGGCGTCCAGCACCTCGGACCACATGTAGCTGTAGTAGCCGGCCGAGTAGCCGTCGCCAGAGAAGACGTGCTGGAAGTGCGGCGTCCGGTGGCGCATGACGATCGCCGTCGGGCATGCCGATCCGGCCAGCAGCTCGGCCTCGAACGCCGCCGGGTCGAAGTCCGAGGGGTCCTCGATCTCGTGCATCTCGAGGTCGACCAGCGCCGAGGCGACGTACTCGACCGTCTTGAAGCCCTGGTTGAAGGTCGCCGCCGCCTTTATGCGATCGATCAGCTCCATCGGCATCGGCGCGCCGGTCCGGTGGTGCCGCGCATGCGCCCGGAGGATCTCGGGCGTGCTCAGCCAGTGCTCGTAGAGCTGGCTCGGCAGCTCGACGAAGTCGCGCGCCACCGCGGTGCCGGCGATGGACGGATATGTCACGTCGGACATCAGCGCGTGCAGCGCATGGCCGAACTCGTGGAACAGCGTCTGCGCGTCGTCCCAGCCGAGCAGCGGCGGGTGGCCGCGCGCGAAGTTGCAGGTGTTGAGAACGACCGGCCGGCCGGGCTCCCACAGCTTCTGCTGGCCGCGCAGCCCGCTCGCCCAGGCGCCGGAGCGCTTCGACGCCCTGGCGAAATAGTCGCCGATGAAGAGGCCGAGATGCGCACCGTCCCGCGTCACCTCCCAGGCGCGGGCGTCAGCGTGCGGAAGGGGCGCCTCGACCGGCGCGAAGGACAGGCCGAAGAGCCGGCCGGCGACGTCGAAGGCGGCGGCGATGACGTTGTCGAGCGCCAGATACGGCTTCATCTCGGCCTCGTCGAGGTCGTGCAGCCGCTTGCGGAGCCGCTCGGCGTAGTAGCGCCAGTCCCATGGCGCGAGCTCGATGTTGGCGCCCTCCTCGGCGGCCAGCGCCTGGAGCGCCTGTGCCTCGTCGGCGGCGCGGCGGCGGGCCGGGCCCCAGACCGCCATCAGCAGCTCGCGGGCGCGGTCCGGCGAGGCGGCCATCTCGTCGTCGAGCTTGAAGCGGGCGAATGTCGCGAAGCCGAGCAGGCGGGCGCGCTCGGCGCGCAGCCGAACGGCCTCTGCCACCAGCGGCCAGTTCGTCGTCTCGCCGCGCGCCGCCCAGGCGCGGAACGCCGCCTCGCGCAGGTCGCGCCGGGCCGAGAAGGTCATGAAGGGCTCGACCGAGCTGCGGGCCAGCGTGACGACGAAGCCGGGCAGGCCGCGCCGCGCCGCCTCGTCCCGCGCAGCCTCGACAAAGCTCTCGGGCAGGCCGGCGAGGTCGCCCTCGCCGAGGTCCAGCGTCCATCCGGCCTCGTCCTTCAGCACGTTCTGCGAGAAGGCGGTGCCGAGCTCGGACAGCCGGCGCATGATCGCCTGCATCCGCGCCCGGCCGGCCTCGTCGAGCCGCGCGCCGGCGCGGACATAGCGCTTGTGCGCGCGTTCGAGCACCCGGGCCTGCTCGGCCGTCAGATCGCCCCCCGCCCCCCTCGGTGCCGCGACGATCGCCTCGATCCGCGCGAACATGCGCTGATCGGTCAGCTGGCGGGAGAAGTGCTGGCTGAGCCGCGGGCCGATCTCGCGCTCGATCGCCTGGATCTCGTCGTTCGTGTCGCTGCCGGCGCGGTTCCAGAAGACGGCGCCGACGCGCGAGAGCAGCCGGCCCGAACGCTCGAGCGCCTCGATCGTGTTGGCGAAGTCCGGCAGCTCGGGGCTCGTGGCGATGGCCTCGAACTCGGCCTCGTGCTCGGCCAGCGCGGCATCGAAGGCGGGACGGAAGTGCGCAGCCTCGATCAGCTCGAAGCGCGGCAGGCCGAAGGACCCGTCCCAAGGCGCGATCAGCGGATTGGCCACGGCGCCCGTCATTGCATCGCCGTCGAGGGACGGGCGTGCATGCGGGCGCGCCAGCCGTGCAGGCCGGTCATCTCGGCCGGCACGTCGCGCTTGAGGATGCGCAGGAAGTCGACCGCGACCACGGCGGTGATGTCGGCGATGGTCATTCGGTCGGCGGCGATCCACTCGCGGTCCCGCAGGCGCTGGTCGAGCTCGGCCAGGCGGCCGTCGATGCGGCCGGCGTTCACCTCGCCCCAGTCCGCGCACTGGTCCTCGAGCGCCGCCATCATCGGGTTGGTGTGCCGGAAGGCGATGGCGACGGTCATCATCAGACGCAGCTCGACCCGGCGCTGCCAGCTCTCGATGACGGCGGTCTCGAGCGGGTCGCGGCCCAGCATGTTGGGCTCGGGATGCAGCGCCTCGACATAGCGGCAGATGGCCGGCGCCTCGACCAGCACGGTGCCGTCCGAGAGCTCGAGCGCCGGCACCTGCGGCACGCCGGTCTTGGCGAGATAGTCCGGCTGCCTGTGCGCACCGTTCAGCAGGTCGACCGGCACGCGCTCGATCTCGAGGCCCTTCTCGGCGAAGAAGATGTCGGTGCGTCGCGGATTGGGGGCACGGGCCGTGTGGTAGTAGCGGACCGGGTGCGGCAGATCCATCTGGCAATTCCTTTGCGAGGCCTGGGGCGCACGCTAGGGCGGAGACGGCCATCCGCCAAGGATGCCTCTCCGCGCGCGGGGCCGGGGCTCAGCCAAGGCTCGTCCCGCGCCCGCAGACGAAGAAGGTGTCGGCCGCGGAGATGGCCGAGGTGTCGGCATGACGCCCGGAGGCGGCCACGCCATCGCGAAGCCGGTCAGGCGTTGCGCCGCCTGTGGCTGCCGACCAGGCCCCGTCCGACCAGGCCCCGTCCGACTAGGCCCAGTGCGCCCAGGCCTGCCAGGAGCAGGGGCAGCGTCGCCGGCACGGGCACTTCCGACGGAGTGGTCGGGTTGAAGTCGGCGTCGAGGCCCAGGATGCCGTTGATCTCGTTGTCTCCGTCCGCCTGCAACGCTCCCGGACCGCCCCAGATGATCGAGGCATAGCGGAAGGTCGCACTGCTGCCGGTGCCGACGGCGTAGCTGAAGCCGTCCCACTTTATGTTGGTGTTCGGCATGAAGCCCTCGAGCCAGACCCGCTCGGTGACCGCCTGAGTCCAGTTCGTCTGGTCGTTCGATAGATAGACCGTGGACTCGATCGCCTCCTGCGGCAACGGACCGTGGTCGATGGTGTTGAAGATCGCGGCCTTGGTCGCCGGAGCGCCGAGATCCCAGACCGCATGGCCGACCGTGTTGTCGGTCTGCACCCAGAGAGCGTCCACGGCGCCCCCCGCCTGCTGCGGTGTTCCGCCCGGCTGGATATAGGCGTAGCTGCCGGTGCCCGTCATGTCGGTCGACTGGCCAGTGCCGCCGATGCCAACTGCCGAGATCAGCGGCGCCGCGGTGGCGCCCGACGCGCTGAATATGCCGTCGTCGAGCAGTTGCTGGTCGATGACCTGCTGCCGCGTCACGGCGTCGTCGGTCCCGAAGAACAACTGGGCAAAGGTGCCCACGCTCGCCCCCTGCCAGCTCCTCGCATCGTTCGGGTCAGTGACGAGCGCCGCGGAGGCGGCGGAAGCAGTCAGGAGACATGCTCCCAGAGCGCCCGCAAGCGCGGCGGTTCGGAAATCGTGAGACAATTCTTCGCTCCCTCGTGATGGGACACCGCAGCGGTATCCGACCGCCCGCGAGGATGTCCGCCCGCGATCAGCCCTCGGCAATAATATTTCGGGAACGCGAAACTTTGCGCATTCTATGGCTCTTCTAGCACTCCGGTCAAGCAACATGCTTTCTCGGGCGGTCGGAACACGTGCAGAGCGGTTGCGCATGACGATGGCCGCAGCATGGGCCGCGTTGTTTTGCCTCCTAGGCGCGGTCCGGGGCCGCGGCTCGAGGGCCGGCGTCCGCGACGACCGCCGGATCGGCGCGCCGGTGCCGTGGAACGAGGACGCAGACGAACGCATATGCGCAGGATATATTGCGACAGGAGACCACGACCTATGCTGCGGACCCTAAGGCCCCTCGCCCTCGCCTTCGCCGCCACGCTGGCGGTCGCCGGCTGCGAGCCGACGGCGCAGAACACGCCGCAGTCGCTGGCGCAGGAGCGCGCGCAGAGCCAGCAGCTGGTGCGCCAGCTCGAGGCCAAGAACATGCTGGTCGAGGACCGGGCGCTGAACAGCTATGTCGGCAGCGTGGTCGACCGCATCGAGCGGACGCGCCCGCCGGGCTCGGTGCCGATCCAGCCCTACATCATCAAGGATGCCGACGTGAACGCCTTCACGCCGGGCGGCGGCTATCTCTTCGTCAATGCCGGGCTGATTGCGGCGATGGAGAACGAGGCGCAGTTCGCGACAGTCATCGCGCACGAGATCGGCCATATCGACCGGGGCCACATCCAGGCCGGACAGGCGACCCGGACTGGCGTGCAGCTGGGCGCCGCGGCGGCGCAGATCGGCGGCGCGCTGCTGGGCATCGACCCGAACCTGACGCAGCTCGGCGTCGGCCTCGGCGCGCAGGCCGCGGTCAGCTCGTTCACGCGGACGCAGGAGCGCGACGCCGACCTGACCGGCGTGCGCTATGTCGCGGCGGCGGGCTATGACGCCGACGAGGGCGCGCGGTCGTTCGAGGTGCTGCGCCGGCTCTACGGCGACGGCGGCGTGGCCTTCCTGAACTCGCACCCGCCGACCGGCGAGCGCCAGCAGGCGCTGACCCAGGCGGCTGTCGAGCTGGGTGCCACGCAGGGCTATGTCGGGGAAGCCGAGTACGACCGGGCCACGCAGCCGCTGCGCCAGGCGGCGCTGCAGTACTACGAAAGCGCCGGGCGCGACCGCGAGGCGGCGCAGGTCCGACAGAACCTGCGCTAGAAAGGGCTCCACCCCTTTCGTCGCGTTCCGCGCCCGACCGAACCGCGCGGGTTCCCACGGCCCGAGCGGCGGGCCAGCGTGCCGCGGAGTGCACCCCGTCGTCGCCCCGTGGTGTGGCTGGGCGTCGCGATCGGTGCCCGCAGCCTTGCCCGGAGGCGGCCGGTGAAGGTACACGCGACGCCGAGCCATGCAGGACGGAGACCCGAAATGCCTTTGCTGAGCCGCCGCGGCTTTCTCGGATCTTCCATCGCGGGAATGGCGCTCGCCGGGGGCGAGAGTCTCGGCCGGCCGTTGGAGGACGGGCCGCTCAGACTGGGCGCGCCGCAGCCATTCACCTTCGACGACCTCGTCGAACGCGCCCGCGATCTCGCCGCCAAGCCCTACCGGCCGCCCGAGATCGTCGCGCCGAAGGTGCTCGACCGCATCGACTATACCGCGCACTGGAAGATCCGCTTCCGCAACGCGGCGACGGTCACGCCGCCCGGAACCGACGCGAAGGTGCAGTTCTTCCATCCGGGCCGGTACTTCCGCGAGCCAGTGGCGATCCACCTCCGGCAGGACGGCATCGCGCGCGAGGTACTCTACTCCGAGAGCTTCTACGAGATCCCCGCCGACAGCCCGGCACACGATCTGCCCCCCGGCGTGGGCTTTGCCGGGTTCCGCGTGATGCGGCCCGGGCTCGGGCCGGACTGGGTCTCGTTTCTCGGCGCCAGCTATTTCCGCGCCGACGGCCCGTTCGTGCAGTACGGCCTTTCGACGCGGGGGCTGGCGATCGACACCGGGCTCTCGACCCCGGAGGAATTTCCCAGGTTCAGCGCCTTCTGGCTGGGTGCGCCGGAGGACCCGGGCGACCAGCTGGGCGTCTGGGCGCTTCTCGAAAGCGCGTCTGTGGTCGGCGCCTACCGCTTCGGCCTGCGTCGCGGCTCGCCGGGCGCGCCATCGTTCGTCACGACCCGTGCGCGCCTGTTCTTCCGCGACGCGGTCGAGCGGCTCGGCATCGCGCCGCTCACCAGCATGTACTGGTACTCGCAGCGCGACCGGATCGTCGCCGACGACTGGCGACCGGAGGTGCACGACAGCGACGGCCTCGCCATCGCGACCGGCTGGGGCGAGCGCATCTGGCGCCCGCTGATGAACCCGGACGTGACGCGCACGTCGAGCTATGTCGACGCCGACCCGCAGGGTTTCGGGCTGATCCAGCGCGACCGCCGGTTCGAGAGCTATGAGGATGACGGCGCCTTCTACAACCGGCGCCCCTCCGCCTGGGTCGAGCCGCTCGCCAGATGGGGTGCCGGCGCGGTGCAGCTCGTCGAGATTCCGACCAAGGACGAGACCTTCGACAACGTCGTTGCCTACTGGTCGCCGGAGAGGCAGCCGCAGGCGGGAGACACCCTCAGCCTGGACTACAGGCTGCACTGGGTCGACCGGGACCCGCTGCCGGCCACGGTCGCGAGCGTCTGGTCCACCTGGCAGGGCCAGGGCGGGCGGCCTGGCCAGCCGATCCCGGAGGGCATCGACAAGATGGTGATCGATTTCGAGGGCGACGCCCTCGACGGGCTCGACGCCGACAGCGGGGTCGAGCCCGTCGTCGAGGCGCGCAACGGGCGGGTCGTCGCCGGGCTGGTCGCTACCTGGCCGGTCGCCGACACCGGCCGCTGGCGGCTGAGCTTCGACTTCGCAAGCGATCCGCACGCCAGCGACCCCGTCGAGATCCGCGCATGGCTGAGACTGAACGGCGACGCGATTACCGAGACCTGGCTCGGGCAGGCGGTGACCGACCGCAGCGGCGCGAGCAAGCAGGGCTGAAGGAGGGCCGGACGCGGCATCGACGCCGCGTCGCCTGCCAGCCCGATTGCCAGCCCGATTGCCAGCCGGAGCGAGCACGCCTTGCCGGCGGGCCGGGTGCCGCCTAAAAGCGGCGCCGGAGGGCTCGCGATGTTCAGACACAGCCATCTGCTGGGGATTGCGACGCTCAAGGCGCCAGACATCCGGGCGATCCTCGAGCGGGCCGAGCGCTATGTCGAGCTGAACCGGCGACGCGAGAAGCACCCCGGAATGTACGGGGACGTGCTGCGCGGGCTGACGCAGATCAACCTGTTCTTCGAGGCATCGACCAGGACGATGGCGAGCTTCGAGCTGGCCGGCAAGCGGCTGGGCGCCGACGTGATGAACATGGCCGTGCAGGCCTCGTCGATCCAGAAGGGCGAGACGCTGATCGACACCGCGCTGACGCTGAACGCCATGCGGCCGGACCTGCTGGTCGTCCGCCACCCCAGCTCGGGCGCCGTGGCGCTGCTGGCGCAGAAGGTGAACTGCTCGGTGCTGAACGCCGGCGACGGGCGGCACGAGCACCCGACCCAGGCGCTGCTCGACGCGCTGACGATCCGGCGCGCCAAGAAGCACGTGCACCGGCGCATCGTCGCGATCTGCGGCGACATCGCCAACAGCCGCGTGGCGCGCTCGAACATCCTGTGCCTGAACGCGCTCGACGCCCGCGTCCGCGTCATCGCGCCGCCCACCCTGCTGCCGGCGGGGATCGAGCGTTTCGGCGTCGAGGTGTTCACCGACATGGAGGCCGGCCTGAAGGACGTCGACGTCGTGATGATGCTGCGCGTCCAGAAGGAGCGGCTGGAGGGCGCGGCCATCCCGTCGACGCGCGAGTACTTCCACCTCTACGGGCTGACGCGCGAGAAACTGGCGCTGGCGGCGCCCGACGCGATCGTCATGCATCCGGGGCCGATGAACCGCGGCGTCGAGATCGACGCCGAGCTCGCCGACGACGTGCAGCGCAGCGTCATCCGCGACCAGGTCGAAATGGGTGTCGCCGTGCGCATGGCCTGCATGGAGCTGCTGGCCGGCAGCCGGGCGAACGCGTGACCGCGCGGCGCGAACGCATCCGGCGCCGCAGCCGGCGCCGGCCCGGCCCGGCCGAGCGGCCGCCCCCGCGCGCATGACGCTGCACCTCGTCAATGCGCGGTTGATCGACCCGGAGGGCTATGACGGCCCGGGCGCGCTCCGCGTCGTCGATGGCGTCATCGAGGAGGTGGTGCGCGGCGCCTCGCCGGCGCCCGGCGAGGGACAGGTGGTCGACTGCGGCGGCCTGCCGCTGGCCCCCGGCATCGTCGACATGCGCGTCTTCGTCGGCGAGCCCGGCGCGCGTCACCGCAAGTCGTTCCGCTCGGCCGGCGCGGCGGCGGCGGCCGGGGGGATCACCACCGTGGCGACCCAGCCCGACACCCAGCCGCCGCTGGACGACCCGGCGCTGGTGGAATTCGTCCTCGCCCGCGCGCGCGACGTCACCGCGGTCCGCGTCCACGTCATGGCGGCGCTGACCCGCGGGCTCGCCGGCGCCGAGATGACCGAGCAGCGCTTCCTGCTGGATGCCGGGGCGCTGGCGCTGACCGATGCCGACCGGCCGGTCGCCGATAGCCGGCTGATGCGCGCGATCATGACCTATGCGCGCGGCCAGGGCGCGCTGGTCGTCCACCATTGCCAGGATCCGGCGCTGTCGAAGGGGGCCTGCGCCACCGCCGGCGAGTTCGCTTCGCGGCTCGGCCTGCCGGCCGCCCCGGCGGTGGCCGAGCGGATCATGCTGGAGCGCGACCTCGCTCTGGTCGAGTCGACCGGCGTCCGCTACCACGCCGACCAGGTGACGACCGCGAGCGCGCTGGCGGCGCTGCGCCGCGCCAAGGAGGCCGGGCTGCCGGTCACGGCGGCGACCTCGATCCACCACCTGACGCTGAACGAGTTCGACATCGCCGACTATCGCACCTTCTTCAAGCTGACGCCGCCGCTCAGCGTCCGAGGCCGACCGCGAGGCGGTCGTCGAGGCGCTCGCCGAGGGGCTGATCGACACCGTCGTCTCGTCGCATCTGCCGCAGGACGAGGAGGCCAAGCGGCTGCCCTTCGAGGAGGCGGCAACCGGCGCCGTCGGGCTCGAGACCTTCCTGCCGGCCTGCCTGCGGCTGGTGCATGGCGGGTCGCTGGATCTGGTGACGCTGTTCCAGCGGGTGTCGCGCGCGCCTGCGAGGATGCTCGGGCTGCCGGGCGGACGGCTGGCGCGGGGCGCGCCCGCGGACCTGGTGCTGTTCGACCCGGATGCGCCCTTCGTGCTGAACCGCGAGAAGCTGCGCTCGCGATCGAAGAACACGCCCTTCGACCGGACGCGGATGCAGGGCCGCGTCATCGGCACCTTTGTCGGCGGCCGGCTGGTCTACGAGGGCAGTGATGCTGCATGACGTCATGGCGTGGGAGCGGGCGCTGCCTTGGCTGGGGCTGGCCTTCGCCTGCGGCTATCTGGTCGGCTCGGTCCCGGTCGGCCTGATCACCGCGCGGCTTTTCGGCATCGTCGATCCGCGCAGCATCGGCTCGGGCAATATCGGCGCGACCAACGTCCTGCGCACCGGCAGCAAGCGCGCCGCCGCGGTGACCCTGCTGCTCGACATGGCCAAGGGAGCGGTGCCGGTGCTGGTCTTCCTCGGCCAATGGGGGGACCTGGCGGCGCAGGCGGCGGGGTTGGGCGCGGTCATCGGCCACACGCTGCCGGTCTGGCTGCGCTTCCGCGGCGGCAAGGGCGTGGCGACGTTCCTCGGCGTCGCGCTCGGGCTCTACCCGCCGGCCGGGGCGCTGGTCTGCGCGACCTGGCTGGCGGCGGCCTTCCTCAGCCGCATCTCGTCGGTCGGCGCGCTGGCCGCCGCTGCCTCGGCGCCGGTCTGGTTCTGATCTTCTCGACCGGCCCGAGGCGGTCGTGGTGGTCGCGGCGCTCGCCGTCTGGGTCTGGCTGCGCCACGCCGCCAACATCGGTCGGCTGCTGCGCGGCGCCGAGCCGCGGATCGGCGCCGGCGGGCACCGGCAGGACATTTAACCGCACTTTAACCGCAGTCACCGCCTGATGGCTCCGATCCGGAGAGAGGACCGGGAAAGAGGGGGCTGCATGTCCGTCGCCGAACCGTTTTCGCATCAGCGCGCGCCGCAGCGGCCGCGCGCCGTCCTGCCGGCGTCCGCCTTCGGCCCGGCGATCGACAGGCCAGAGCGCCTCGCCCGCCTGCGCCTCGCCCGCAGCGGCAATGTCGGCCCGCGCACCTATGCCCATCTGATGCGCCGCTTCGGCAGCGCCCGGCGCGCGCTCGAGACGCTGCCGGACCTCGCCGCGCGTGGCGGCAAGGCGGATTACCTGGCTTGCCCCGTCGAGCAGGCCGAGGCCGAGATCGATCGGGCCGAGACGTTCGGCGCGACCATGCTGCTGATCGGCGACCCGGGCTATCCGCGGCTGCTGGCGGCCGTCGATCCGACGCCGCCGGTCCTGTGGGTCCTCGGCAACCGCGAGCTCTTCGCCCGCTCGGCCGTCGCCATCGTCGGCGCCCGCAACGCCTCGGCGCTGGGTATGCGCACGGCGCGGCGCCTGGCGCGCGAGCTGGGCGCGCATGGTCACGTGGTCGTCTCGGGCCTGGCGCGCGGGATCGACGCGGCGGCGCACGAGGCGAGCCTCGACATGGGAACGATCGCCGTTCTGGCCGGCGGTCTCGACGAGCCATATCCGCCGGAAAACGTCGAGCTGTCCAAGCGCATCGCCGAGAAGGGGCTGCTGGTGACCGAGGCGCCCTTCGGCACGGCGCCGACCGCCCAGCACTTCCCGCGGCGCAACCGGATCATCTCGGGCCTGGCGCGCGGTGTCGTGCTGGTCGAGGCGGCGGCGCGGTCGGGCAGCCTGATCACCGCCCGCTTCGCGCTCGAGCAGGGGCGCGAGGCGATGGCCTGCCCCGGCGCGCCCGAGGATCCGCGCGCCGCCGGCTGCAACGCGCTGATCCGCGAGGGCGCCGCGCTGATCCGCCATGCCGGCGACATCGAGGACGCTCTGGCGGCGCCGCGCACGCTGGCCCTGTCCGAGGACGGCCGCGAGTTCGACTTCGACATCGACATGCTGGACATGGACAGCGTGAGCGACGACTACGACGCCCTGGCCGATTTCGACGAGGAGGGCACCAGCGGCGACGCCGCGCTGGCCGAGCAGATCATGGAGCTGCTCGGGCCGAGCCCCATCGACATGGACGAGCTGGCGCGGGCCTGCGGCGCAAACCCGGCCGAGCTGTCGCTGGCGATCCTCGAGCTCGACCTCGCCGGCCGGATCGAGCTGCGCCCCGGCGGGGTCGTAGCGGCGCCCGCCGGGCCCTGAGCCCGCTCCTCCCCCTCCACCCGGCTTGCTGACGAGCGACCACGCGGCGTTGACAGCGGCGGGAGCCCGACCCATTTTGCCACACTGCGCGGTTGCAGGCGCAGATCAGCATCCGCTGTTCGTATATCAGCACCCGCTGTGCGTATCGGCGCCGAAGCGGCGAGGAGACCAGTATGGCGGTCGTGGTGGTCGAATCCCCGGCAAAGGCTAAGACGATCAACAGCTATCTCGGCAGCGGCTACACGGTCCTCGCCTCGTATGGTCATGTCCGCGACCTGCCCTCGAAGGATGGCTCGGTCGATCCGGAAGCCGGCTTCGAGATGAAATGGGAGGTCGATCCCAAGTCGCAGAAGCACCTCCGCGCCATCGCCGAGGCGCTGGCCCTGGACGACCGGCTGATCCTGGCGACCGACCCCGACCGCGAGGGCGAGGCGATCTCGTGGCACCTGCTCGAGGCGCTGCGCAAGCGCCGGGCGGTGAAGAAGGACACCGAGGTCAGCCGCGTCGTCTTCAACGCCATCACCAAGTCGGCGGTCAGCAAGGCGATGGAGGCGCCGCGCGACATCGACGTGGCGCTGGTCGACGCCTACCTCGCGCGCCGCGCGCTCGACTACCTGGTCGGCTTCACGCTCTCTCCCGTGCTGTGGCGCAAGCTGCCGGGCTCGCGCTCGGCCGGCCGGGTCCAGTCGGTCGCGCTGCGCCTGATCGTCGAGCGCGAGATGGAGATCGAGGCGTTTCGCGCCCGCGAGTACTGGACCGTCAAGGCGGTGCTGACGACGCCGGCCGGCGACGAGTTCGAGGCGCGGCTGACGGTGCTGGAGGGCAAGAAGCTCGACCGTTTCGACCTCGGCGACGAGGCCGCGGCCGATGCGGCGGTCGCGGCGGTGCGCGCCGCGGCGCTCCGCGTCGTCTCCGTCGAGGCGAAGCCGCAGACGCGCAAGCCCGGCGCCGCCCTTCATGACCTCGACCCTGCAGCAGGAGGCCAGCCGCAAGCTCGGCTTCGGCGCGCAGCAGACCATGCGCGCGGCCCAGCGGCTCTACGAGGCCGGGCACATCACCTATATGCGGACCGACGGCATCGACATGGCGCCGGAGGCGGTGTACGGCCGCCCGCGACGTGGTCGAAGGCGCGCTATGGCGCCGAGTACCTGCCTGAGAAGCCCGCGGCACTACAAGAACAAGGCCAAGAACGCGCAGGAGGCGCACGAGTGCATCCGGCCGACGCGGATGGAGGCCGGCCCCGGCGAGATCAGCGGCCGAAGCCGACGAGCGGCGGCTCTACGAGCTGGTCTGGAAGCGCGCCGTCGCCAGCCAGATGGAGGTCGCGCGCTTTCGCCGGACGACGGTCGAGATCGCCGACGAGGCCGGCCGCACCGGGCTGCGCGCCACGGGCCAGGTCGTCACCTTCGACGGCTTCCTCCGGGTCTACGAGGAAGGCCGCGACGACGTCGTCGACGAGGAGGACCGCCGCCTGCCCGAGATCCCGGAGGGCGCGGCGCTGGCGCAGCGGAGCGTGACGCCCGAGCAGCACTTCACCCAGCCGCCGCCCCGCTATACCGAGGCGACGCTGGTCAAGCGCATGGAGGAGCTCGGCATCGGCCGGCCCTCGACCTATGCCTCGATCATCACGACGATCCAGGACCGCGAATACGTCCGCAAGGACAAGAGCCGGCTGTTCCCCGAGGACAAGGGCCGGCTGGTGACGGCGTTCCTGGAGAACTATTTCCGCCGATACGTCGCCTACGACTTCACGGCCGGGCTGGAGGAGGAGCTGGACGAGATCTCGGCCGGCCGGATCGACTGGAAGGCGGTGCTGGACGACTTCTGGAAAGACTTCTCGCGCCGCGGTGGACGAGACGGCCGACCTGCGCATCGGCGAGGTGCTGGAGAAGATCAACGAGGTGCTGGCGCCGCACCTTTTCCCGGACAAGGGCGACGGCAGCGACCCGCGCGCCTGCCCGAACTGCGCCGAGGGGCGGCTGGCGCTGAAGACGGCGCGCTCGGGCGGCGCCTTCATCGGCTGCTCGAACTACCCGGCATGCCGCTACACCAGGCCGCTCGGCGGCGAGCAGAACGGCGGCGACGCCGTGCCGCCCGAGGGCAAGCTGCTCGGCCATGACGAGAACGGCGTGCCGGTGTCGCTGCGCACCGGGCGGTTCGGGCCCTATGTCCAGCTCGGCGAGGAGGACAAGGCGTCCGGCGCCAAGCCGAAGCGGAGCTCGCTGTCGCCCGGACCTCGCGCCAGATGACGTGACGCTGGAGATCGCGCTGGCGCTGCTCTCGCTGCCGCGCGAGGTCGGGACGCACCCGGAGGACGGCGCGCCCGTCGAGGCCGGGATCGGCCGGTACGGCCCTTATGTGAAGCACGGCCGCACCTATGCCAGCCTGGAGAAGGGCGACGACGTGCTGCGCGTCGGCATGAACCGCGCCATGGAGCTGCTGGCCCGCAAGGCCCAGCGCGGCGGCCGCGGCGCGGCGCAAAAGGCGCTGCGCGAACTGGGCGAGCACCCGGAGGGCGGTCCGGTCGCGGTGATGGAGGGCCGCTACGGGCCTTACGTCAAATGGGACAAGGTGAACGCCACCATCCCCAAGGACCGCGACCCGCAGGCGATCGGACATGGACGAGGCGCTGGCGCTGATCGAGGCGCGGGCGGCGACCAAGAAGCCGCGGAAGAAGCCCGCCGCCGGCTCGACCGGCAAGGCGGCCGCCGCGAAGAAGCCGGCGAAGAAGTCTGCCAAAAAGCCGGGTAGGCCCAAGGCGAAGGCCGGCGCGGGTCGGGCCGCCGGTTCGGGGCCGAACGAGGAGCCGTTGGTCGAGGACTGATGGCTTCCGACCTGGTCGCAAGCGCCGCCCCGCGCGTTGGGGCGGCATGCCGTCCGGGAGACCGCCGATGAGACTGCTCGCGCTTTTGCTGATGCTTCTGCCGGCGCTCGCCCCCGCCCTGGCACTGCCGGCCGAGGATCGGACGATCCGCTATGCCGGCCGCGACCGGCACTATGTCGTCGAGTTCCCCGACGCGGCGGGGCCGCGGCCGGCGGTGATCGTCTTCCACGGCGCCGGCGGCACGGCCGAGGGCGTGCGCCGCGCCACGAAGTTCGGCCTCGACGAGGAAGGCTGGGTCGAAGTCTACCCTGACGCCGTCGGCAGAATGTGGAGCGACGGGCGCTCGCTGCTCTCGGTCGGCGTGCTGCGGACGGGCGACGATGTCGGCTTCGTGCGCGCGCTGCTGGCGGACCTGGTGGCCGAAGGCCGTGTCGATCCGGATCGCGTCTTCTTCACCGGCCTCTCGAACGGTGGCGCGATGACGCTTTTGCTGATCTGCCAGGCGCCGGAGCTCGTCGCCGGGGCCGTCGTCCACATCATGACGCTGCCGGTCGGGCTCGACTGCTCCGCCGCGGGCCGCCGGTGCCGCTGATGTTCGTGCTGGGGACGCACGACCCGCTGATCCCCTTCGGCGGCGGCGGGATCAGGGTTGGCGGACAGGACCGGTTCGGCGTGCGCTCCGCCGCCGAGACGCTGGCCTTCTTCGCCATGCGCAACCGCTGCGGCGGCGCGTCCGAACGCCCGCTGGCCGACCGCGACCCAAGTGACGGAACGCGCGTTCGGCTGGTCGACTATCAAGGGTGCGCCGCGCCGCTCCTCGCCTTCATCATCGAGGGTGGCGGGCACAGCTGGGCGGGCGCGAACGTGCCGCTGCTCGACCGGGTGTTGGGCGACTCCGGCCTGGACTTCTTGCCGACAGAGGAAGCGCAGGATTTCATTCGCCGCGCGATTGGAAGCACCAGCCGGGACATCTCGGCGACCGAGGAGACGCAGGGCTTCTTCCGCCGCCTGGCCGGCGAAAGGTGAATGACCGGCGCAGGCCTGCGTGCTAGGGCGCGGGGATGGGCAAATTCCCCTCCAAGGACGAGCTGCTGGACTGGATCCGCGAGAACCCGGCGGCCGCCAACAAGCGCGAGATCGCCCGCGCCTTCGGCATCAGGGGCGCCGACCGCATCGAGCTGAAGCGCCTGCTGCGCGAGCTGCAGGACGACGGCCTGGTCGCGCGCGAGCGCAAGCGCGTGCGGCCGGCCGGCACGCTGCCGCCGGTGACGGTGCTGGAGGTGACGGGGCCGGATGCCGAGGGCGACCTCGCCGCCCGGCCCGCCGCCTGGGAGGGCGACGGCCCGGCGCCGCGCGTGCTGATCGCGCCGAAGAAGGGCGACCCGGCGCTCGGGCCGCGCGACCGGGTGCTGGCCAAGCTGCGCCGCCTGTCGGACGGCGCCTATGGCTACGAGGCGCGGCTGATCAAGAAGCTGGACTCGGGCGCGCGGCGCATGCTCGGCATCTACCGTGCCGGGCCGCAGGGCGGGCGGCTCGTGCCGATCGACAAGCGCGCGAACCGGGAATGGACGATCCCGGCCGGCCAGACCGACGGCGCCGAGGATGGCGAGCTGGTCGAGGCCGAGGGCATCGGCGGCCAGCGCCTCGGCCTGCCCAAGGGGCGCATCCTCGAGCGGCACGGCCGCCCGGGCGATGCGCGGCAGGTCTCGTTGATCGCCATGGTCGAGCACCAGATCCCCTACGAGTTCCCGCCCGAGGTGCTGGCCGAGGCGGCCAAGGCGCAGCCGGTCAAGGGGCTGGGCAAGGGGCCGGGCAAGCGCGAGGACCTGCGGGACCTGCCGCTGATCACCATCGACCCGGCCGATGCGCGCGACCATGACGACGCGGTCTGCGCCGTGCCGGACGACGACCCGAAGAACCCCGGCGGCCACGTCGTCTGGGTCGCCATCGCCGACGTCGCGCACTACGTCCGGCCCGGCAGCGCGCTCGACCGCGAGGCGCTGAACCGGGGCAACTCGACCTATTTCCCCGACCGGGTCAGCCCGATGCTGCCCGAGGAGCTCGTCGCCGACCTGTGCTCGCTGGTCGAGGGCGCGGACCGGCCGTGCCTCGCCGTGCGCATGGTTCTGGACGCCGGGGGCAACAAGATCGGCCACCGTTTCGCGCGGGGCCTGATGCGGTCACCGGCCTCGCTGGCCTACCGGACGGTGCAGGACGCGGCGGACGGGCAGCGCGACGCTGAATGCCGAGCTGACGGACGGGGCGATCCGGCCGCTCTACGCCGCCTGGCGCGCCGCCGCCGCCGCCCGCGAGCGCCGCCAGCCGCTGGACCTCGACCTGCCCGAGCGGCGGATCGAGCTGGACGACGAGGGCGAGGTCGTCTAGATCCGCTTCCGCGACCGGCTGGACGCGCACCGGCTGATCGAGGAGTTCATGATCCTCGCCAACGTCGCCGCCGCCGAGACGCTGGAGGGTGCGCGCACGCCCCTGATCTACCGCGTGCACGAGGAGCCAGCGCCCGAGCAGCTGGACTCGCTTCGCGAGATCGTCGAGCCGCTCGGCCTCGCTCTCGCCAAGGGCCAGGTGCTGAAGACGCGGCACTTCAACCGGCTGCTGGCCGCGGCGCGCGGCACCGAGGCCGCCGAGACGGTCAGCATGTCGGTGCTGCGCGCGCAGACCCAGGCCTATTACGCGACCGCAGAACCTGGGGCATTTCGGGCTGAACCTGCCGCGCTATGCGCATTTCACCTCACCGATCCGGCGCTATGCCGACCTGATCGTGCACCGCGCGCTGATCCGCGCGCTAGGGCTCGGCAAGGACGGGCTGACTGGCGACGAGGTCGAGCGCGCTGCAGGAGACGGCCGAGCACATCTCGATCACCGAGCGCCGCTCGATGGAGGCAGAGCGCGACACCGTCGACCGCTATGTCGCCGCGCTATCTCTCGGACCGCATCGGCGCCGAGTTCCGCGGCCGCATCGCGGGCGTCAGCCGCGCCGGCGCCTTCGTCAGGCTGGACGAGACGGGGGCGGACGGGCTGGTGCCGATCTCGACGCTCGGCAGCGACTATTTCCGGCACGATCCGGCGAGCCAGACGCTGACAGGCGAGCGGACCGGGCGCGTCATCGGCCTCGGCCAGACGGTGACGGTACGCCTGCGCGAGGCGGCGCCGATCACCGGCGGGCTGATCCTCGAGCTGCTGTCGGTGGAGGGGGCGAAGCCTCGCTTTGCCCCGGCGCGCCGCTGGCGGACGCAAGGCGGGGCGCGATCGCATCCGCAAGGCCAAGGCAGCGCGCAGCCGGCGACGAGGCTGACGCCCGGCGCCCGGAACGAACCACCGCGTCGGCGGTTCCGTCGGCAGATGGAGACGTACTTTGACCTCGTCGGCCGGGACGCCAATTCCATTGCCTGGTGGCAGATGTGCATCCGGGCAGTCATCGTCTTCCTGTGGGCGGTCATCCTCTACCGCGTGCTGCCGCGCCGCGCCTTCGGCAGCAACGCGGCGCTCGACATCGTCATCGTGGTCATCCTGGGATCGAGCCTCAGCCGCACGCTGACCGGGAACGCGCCGGTCTTGCCGGCCCTCGCCGCGACGGCGATTCTGGCGCTGCTCTACAGCGTGTTGTCTCTCCTCGCGCGGCGCTTCGGCTTCCTGTCGCGGCTGGTGAAGGGCAAGCCGATCCGGCTGATCCATGACGGCGAGGTCGACCGGCAGGCGCTCCGCCGGGCGCAGCTGGGCGAAGGAGACCTGAAGGAAAATCTCCGGCTGAAGGGCATCGGCGATCCCGGCGAGGTGGCCGAGGCCTTTCTCGAGCGCAATGGCGAGTTCAGCGTCATCAAGAAGGCATAGCGCGGCGCGATCGGCCGCCGGACGGGTCGCCGCCGGCGGATTTGCAGCTATAACGACTCGGAAGCCGTTCTTCGCCATGATGCCCGTATGATCACCTGGTCGCGCGTTCTGGAGATCCTGCGGAGCTCGACACCGCTCGGCTTTTTCATGGCCGCGCGGGACCCGCGCGATTCCGTCACCTTCACCATTGCCATGATCGCGCTGGCGGCAAAGCTCGCCAAGTCGGATGGCCGGGTGAAGCGCAGCGAGATCCACGCGTTCCGGGAAATTTTCACGATCGAGCCGGAGCAGGAGGAGGCGGTCGGGCGCGTCTTCGACCTCTGCCGGCAGGACGTCGCCGGCTTTCGCGACTATGCCGAGCAGATCGTGCGCCTGTTCGGCCGCGGCGCGCCGGTCCTGGAGGACATAATGGACGCGCTGTTCCACATCGCGCTCTCGGATGGCGGCTATCACCCGGACGAGGACGAGTACCTGGAGGCGGTCGCGGCGATCTTCGGGCTGGACGGGCGCTGCATGGCAAAGCTGAGGGCGCGTTATGTGCCGGACCACTGGGACCCGTGGAGCGTGCTCGGCGTCGACCAGTCGGCCGGGCCAGAGGCGATTCGGTCGCAGTACCGCCAGCTGGTGCGGCAGAACCACCCGGACATGCTGACGGCGAACGGGCTGCCGGAGGAGATGGTGGAACTCGCCAACCGCCGGCTCGCCGACATCAACCGCGCCTATTCCGAGATCACCGCCAGGGCGGCCTGAGTCCCCCGCCGCCTGCCCCCGGCGGATCACGCGGCCGGCGGCTCTGGCTCGAACCACAACTCGCAGGCATAGCGGCGCGTCAGCTCCTGGCCGGGCGCGATGTCCCGAAGGGCGCGCAGCTCCAGCAGCCAGCCGGTGCCGTCCAGGTGCACCGGCACCGTCGCGGCGTTCGGATCGTCGGCATGGTTGACCAGCGAGGTCAGGCCGAAGACCAGCAGCCCGCCCTCCGGGTCCGCCGGATGCGCGAAATAGTAATCGTCGAAGGTGGTGCCGAGGATCGTGTCCGTGTCGTGCCGGTCAAGCTCGACGGTCGGCGCCGTCTCGAGCAGCTCGCCGGCGGCGATGGGCGCGGCGGCGAAGACGCCCCTGCCCTTGTGCGCCACCGCGCGGATCTCGAGCTTGGGTGAGACCAGGACGACAGGGCGGTCCGCGCCGGATGCGGCGACGGCAGGGCTCAAGACGCCAGCTCCTTGCGGTAGATCGCCTTGCCGTCGCCCGGCCGGTAGAAGTCCGCCAGATCGGCCGCGAGCTCGAAACCGTGACCGGTATAGAACGCACGGGTCTGGTCATAGGACGCGCGGGACGAGGTGTCGGCATAGAGCGTGCGGCCGCCCTCGCGGCGGATGGCCGCCTCGGTCCGTTCGAGCAACCGGCGCCCGAGCCCCTTGCCCTGCAACTCGGGCGCGACGGCGATCCAGTAGAGATCCCAGCTGAAGTCCGATCCGGGCACCTTGCCATAGCAGGCATAGCCGATCAGCCGGTCGCCCTCGTAGGCCAGGACGAAGTCATAGCCCGAGGCACGGCCGCGCTCGATCCGCTCGACGGCGAGTTCCTCGGCGATCTTCTCCTCCTCGGCCGAGAACATCGCCGTGGCGACGACCAGCCCGCGGATCTTCGGCGGGTCCTCGGGGCGGAGCGAGCTCCGCCAGGTGCGCCGGGCGCCTTCGCCGGCGCGCTTGACCGGTTTCATGTAGCGCACGCCGCGGGACGCCACGATGCCGTCCGCCAGCCCCTCGAAGAAGCAGCGCGCATTGGTGCCGAGCGTGCGGATGCGATAGCCGCCCTCCTGGATGATCGCGGTCGGATAGCCGGCGGCGCCGATCCGCCGACCGATCAGCTTGAAGTCGGCCGGCCGGTTCGCCCAGGTGCCGGTCGGATCGCCGCGCCCGGTGTCGAAGCCGACCGAGACCACGAGGTAATCCGGCTGGAACTCGTTGATGCGGCGGAAGGCGCGCTCGAGCGCCTCGCGGTACTGCTCGGGCGTCAAAACCTCGGGCAGCGGTATGTTCACGTTGCAGCCGGCGCCGGCGCCGCGGCCGTGCTCGCCGCGAAAGCCGGTGAAGTACGGATAGGCGAAGCTCGGGTCGCCATGCAGCGAGACGGTCAGCACGTCGGCGCGCTCGTAGAAGATGTCCTGCTGGCCGTTGCCGTGGTGATAGTCGATGTCGAGGATCGCCACCGTCCCGTAGTGCGACAGATAATTCGCCGCCACCGCGCCGTTGCAGATGTAGCAGAAGCCGCCGAAGGTCCCGCGCTCGGCATGGTGGCCCGGCGGGCGGATCAGCGCATAGGCGGCGTTCGCGCCGTTCAGCACCTCGTCGGCGGCGGTCATCGCGCAGTCGGCGCCGCGCCGCGCCGCCGGCCAGGCATTGCGGTTGATCGGCGTGAAGGTGTCGATGCACCAGTAGCCGGCCAGCACCGAGCGCTCCTTGGGCTTGCGGGCGGCGTTCCGTACCGGAAAGACGTAAGGATAGACGGAGGTCTTCTCCGGCGCCTCGGCGCAGGCGGTGCGGACATAGTCGACAAGCTGGCCGTCATGCACCTCGCGGATGAAGCGGTCCGGGAAGTGCCTCGGCTCGGCCCGCTTGAAGAGGCCGGTCTTGTCGATCTCGGACAGGATCGCCGAGATGCGCACCGGGCTCTCGACATAGCCGCGCTCGCGGATGTGGTGGATGTCGTGCTTGTCGTTGACGATCAGCGGGATCGGCTTCTGCGGCGGATCGACCGCCACGGCGCGCGGATCGGACTTGAGATAGCGCGGCCGGCGGAGCGCGAAGCCGCCGTCCTCGATCGAGCCGACGACCCGCCGCATGTAGTCGCGCGAGACGAGGTGGCCGTACTTGCGCTCGAGGATCGCGCCGACGATGTCGCGCAGCCGGTCGGCGGGCGGCAGGTCGTTCCGGCCGAGGCCGTCAAAGACCAGATGCGGCATCCCCGTGTCGCCGGGCGCGATCGGCGCCTGGTAGGCGGTGCCCTCGATCGGCCGGGCGCCGAAGCGCTCGTAGAAGCGCAGCCGCGCGACGTTCTGCTTGCGGACGGCATCGTTCGGCTCGAGCTCGGGCTGGTCCGGCAGGCACTCGAAATAGATGCCCCTGGCGCCCAGCTCGACCGCTTCCAGCCGCAGCCGCTCGTAGAGCGCCCCGCCGGTGCCCGAGCCGGAGCTTACCGTCGGCGCGGTGGCGATCACGTCCAGGAAGGCGAACTCCAGCGTCGGATCGTAGAGCAGCAGGGCGACGCCGCGCACATGGCCGCGCCGCTCGGCGAGGAACAGCTCGGCGACGAAGCGATGCGCGAAGGGATCGGTCAGCCGGTCCGGCAGCTTGTCGATCTCGGCCGCGTCCATGCCGGGGAACTGGGCCCGGATGATGCCTTGCGCCTCGGCGATCGCCCTGCGGTTGGCGGCCGTGCGCGCGTCGCTGACCTTGCGGATGCGGAACATCAGGCCGCTTCTGTCCGGGCCGCCAGGCCTGCGTCGACGATGCGCGCGATCATCGCCCGATAGCTCAGGCCGGCCTCGGTCGCGGCGGCGAAGAAGCCGGCATCGGGCGCGATGCAGGGATTGGTGTTGACCTCGAGGATCCAGGGCCGCCCGGCAGCGTCGACCCGGAAGTCGACGCGCGCATAACCCGAAAGGCCGAAGAGCGTCCAGGCGCGCAGCGACAACGCCTTCAGCTCGCCGATCAGCGCCCGGTCCTCGTCGCCAAAGGCGAAGCGCCGGGGCGTGTTGCAATAGGCGAACGAGCCCTCGGTCCACTTGGCCTCGTAGTCGACGATCTTCGGCCGGTCCTGCGGATAGCCGACGAACAGCGTCTCGGCCGGCGGCAGCACCTCGGGGCCGGCCGAGCCGGACGCGTCGGCGAGCAGAGCGAGGTTGAACTCGCGGCCGTCGACGAACTCCTCGGCGAAATGGGCGGTGCCGAGGCGATGGGTGCGGCGCGCGACCTCGAAGCCCGCGCGGGCGCCGGGGACGACCGAGCTGGCGTCGATGCCGAGCGAAGCGTGCTCGGACACCGCCTTGACGATGACCTTCGGCAGATGCTGCAGACCGGCGCCGGTGAGCGACCAGACGGGCGTCGGCAGCCCGGCGGCGGCGATCGCGCGCTTCATGCCCGGCTTGGCCAGGCAGCGCCAGGTCGCGCGCTCGCCGCAGCCGGTATAGGCGAGGCCATGACGGTCCAGCGCCGGCGGCACCTCGGCCGCCAGCGCGCCGTCGCCGCCGATCGCCTCGACCAGGTTGAAGACGAGGTCCGGGCGCCGCTTCGCCAGCGTCCCGAGCGCCGCGAGGTCCGGGCCCACATGCATCAGCTCGGCCGCATGGCCCATCTGGCCCAGCGCATCCCGCACCCCTTCGGCCGTGCGCAGCGTGTCGATCTCGTCCGGTCGGTCGAGCGTCGCGCCGTGCAGCACGACGATCTTCAGCACGGCCCCCTCCTTCCACTGCCCGGCGTCCGGGTGCGATGCCGGAGCGGCGCCACGGTAGGACACCGCCGCGGCGGCGGGAACCCCCTCGGCGGACGCAGGATGACGGTCGGTCATGGGCGAGTTCCAGCGTCCGGGCGGCCGTCGCGCGATCATCGTCGTTTCTGCCGCGCGCCACGAACGGGCGGGCATATGAGCGCAATCGACCGCCGGCGCAAGGGCATTGCTGCAGGGCACTGCAGGGCACTGGGCTCAGTCGGCGGCCGGGCGGCTGCGCCGGACGAGAAGGATGAACGGCAGCGCCAGCGCCGCCGTCACCGTGAAGAGCGTGAAGGCGTCGATATAGCCGATCATCGTCGCCTGGCGCCCGATCTCGCGACTGATCCCCGCGACCGAGGCCGTGTCGGAGAGCGGCCAGTGCCTGGCCGCGCCCGGCAGGCGCAGCGCCTCGTTGAAGGGCGAGACGTTCGGCGCCAGGCCGGCATGCGCGATCTTGGTCTCGCGGATCACCAGCGCCACCGAGAGCGAGATGAAGATCGAGCTGCCCATGTTGCGCAGCAGGTGGAAGATGCCCGTGCCGTCCGGCACCAGCGCCTTCGGCAGCGTCGCGAACGTGGCGATCGAGAGCGGGATCCACATCAGCCCGACGCCCAGGCCCTGGATGGCCGATGCCCAGAGAACGTCGCCGGTGGTGACGTTGACGTCGAAGCCGGCCATGATCCAGCCGGACCAGACCTGCAGCCCCAGCCCGGTGAACATCGGGATCCGCGGGTCGAGCCTGGTCGCCACGAACATCGAGGCGAAGCCGACGAAGGTGCCGGCGCCGCGCGCCGAGAGGATCTGGCCGATGATCGAGTCGGGATAGCCCTGCACGCTCTGCAGCATGCGTCGGCAGCAGCGTGATCGGCGTGAAGTTCAGCATGCCGAAGATGAAGATCAGCAGCAGGCCGACGACATAGTTGCGGTCGCGCAGCAGCGCCGGGTTCAGGAAGGGCCGCGGCGAGGTCGCGTTGCGGACGACGAAGACCCACAGCGCCGACAGGCAGATGCCGGCATAGACCAGCACCTCCCAGGCGTCGAACCAGCCGGCCCGCTCGCCGCGGTCCAGCGTCAGCTGCAGCGAGGTGATCGCCACGGCCAGCGCCAGGAACCCGGTCCAGTCGAGCCGCGGCGGCGCCTCGCGCGCCGTCTCCGACGGGCGGCGCTTGATGAAGACCAGCACGCCCACCAACGCCACGGCGGTGAACGGCACCAGCATGAAGAAGACCCAGCGCCAGGTGTACGCCTCGCTGAGCGCGCCGCCGATCGCCGGCGCGATGATCGGCCCGAGGATCACACCGGTGCCCCAGATCGACATGACGCGGCCGCGCGACCGCTCGGGGAAGGATTTCGAGCACGATCGCTTGGCTGAGCGGCACCAGCGGCGCGCCGAAGGCGCCCTGGCCGATGCGGTAGAGCACCAGCTCCTCGACCGAGGTGGCGAGGCCGCAGAGCACCGAGCAGATGCCGAAGCCGATGACGCCGCAGACCATCAGCCGGCGCCGTCCCAGCACGGCCGCGAGCCAGCCCGACATCGGCGTCACGATCGCGGTGGCGACGATGTTGAAGGTGACGACCCAGGCGATCTGGTCGGGCGTCGACGAGAGCGAGCCCTGCATCTGCGGCAGCGCGACGTTGGCGATCGTCACCGTCATGGCATAGAGCATGGTGACGAAGGTCAGCGTCGCCAGCAGCATCGCCTGGTGCAGCAGCGTCCGCCGATCGGCCGGCGGAACCGGCCCGGCAGCAGGGGCGAGCCGGGGCGGCGGCGTCGGTCATTCGCCGGCCGGCAGGATCCAGGCGCGGGCGGTGTCCACGAGCTGGGGCAGCGGGCGCTCGAAACCGGTGTCGACGCTGACGGCGACGCTCATGCCGGCGCGCAGCGGTGGCGCGCCCTCCTGCGGGACGATCTCGAGGCGCACGGGCACGCGCTGCACGACCTTGACCCAGTTGCCGGACGCGTTCTGCGGCGGCAGCAGCGCGTACTCGGCGCCGGTGGCCGGGGCGAGGCTGGCGATGCGCGCCGTCCAGGTCAGGTCCGGATAGGCGTCGACGACCAGCTGGGCGGACTGGCCGACGGCCAGATGCGTCAGGTCGGTCTCCTTCATGTTCGCCTCGACCCAGAAGCCGCCGGCCGAGACGAGGCTCATCACCGCGTCGCCTTCCTCGACGTATTCGCCCGCCTGCAGCTTGACATTGGCGGCGATGGCATCGCTGGGCGCGCGGACGGTGGTCGAGGCGAGGTCGATCTCGGCCTGCCTCAGCTCGGCCAGAGCGCGCTGCACGTCGGGGTGCGCATCCGTCGGCAGCTCGGCGTCGCCGCCAAGCTCGGCCAGCACCTCGGTGATCCACTCGTTGGCGACGGCGATCTTGTCCTCGGCCTGGGCGGCGAGCCGCTGGTCGGCCAGCAGCTGCGCCTCGGCGATGGTGCCGCCCTTGCGCAGCCGGCGCGAGCGATCCAGCTCGGTGCGCATGAACTGGGCGTCGCGGATGGCGGCTTCCAGCTCGGCGATCTTCATGCGGTGGTGCGCCTTCAGCGCCTCGACCTTGCGGCGCGCCACGCCGAGCTCGGCCTCGGCGCGCGCCCTGGCGACCTCGAAGCGCTGGGGATCGATGCGGAACAGCACGTCGCCGGCCGCGACCGGCGCGTTGTCGGCGACCGCGACCTCGACGACCTGGCCCGGCACCTCGACGCTGACGACGATCAGCTCGGCCTTCACATAAGCGTTCTCGGTCGCGACATAGCGCCCGGAGGACATCCAGAACCAGGCGCCGCCGATGGCGATCACCGCCGGGCCGACGATCAACAGGCAAAGAACGCCCAGCCGGCGCAGCAGGCGCGAGGCGCGTCGTCACGGCTAGCCCGCGGCGCGGGACAGGGCGGCCGCAGCCGCAGCGCCCTCGCCGATCGAGGGTGACGGCGCCAGATTGGCCTTGATCCTGCCCAGAAGGGCGCTCAACCGGTCGCGGTCCGCCGGCGAGACCCCCTCGAGCGCCGCCGCCTGCATCTCGATCGCGATGTCGTTCATCCGCTCGAGCGTCGGCCGCGCCGCCTCGGTCAGATACAGCCGCCAGGCTCGCCGGTCGCCGGGATCGGCACGGCGCTCGAGCCAGCCGTCGCGCTGCAGCCGGTCGACGTGCCGGCCCATGGTGACCGCATCGAGCTCGAGAATATCGGCGAGCGCGCTCTGATTGATGCCCTCGCGCGGCCCGAGATGCACCAGGACGCGCCACTGCGCCCGCGTCAGCCCCAGCGCCTGGGCGCGCTGGTCGAAGCTGGCCCGCATCAGCCGAGAAACGTCGTGAAGCAGAAAGCCGATGTTCAGTTCAGGATCGAGGTTGACCATGAGCGCGCACACTATAAGCAGGCTCAGTTTCCGTCCAGTGGAATTGCCGGCGCGCTTCCGGCGCTGTCTTCTCGGACGAGTTGTGCATACTGCCAGGTGCGGACGGCGCAATCCTTGCGCGATCTCGCCCGCGGGGGGAGCCGATGATCATCAAGGAAATCCGCACGCACCTGCTCTCGGTGCCATTCGCCGACCCGCCGAAGACGGGTTTTCTGACGCTGCCGGCGATCGACCTGCTGGTCGTCGAGGTCGAGACGCGCGACGGCGTCGTCGGCACCGGGCACCTGCATCCGCTGGCCGGCGGCATGCGCACGCTGGACACGTGTATCCACGAGATGCTGAAGCCGCTGCTGATCGGCCAGGACGCGGCGGACCCGGCGGCGCTCTGGCAGAAGATGTGGCTCGCCACCTTCATCCAGGGGCGCATGGGGCTGACGGTCATGGCCATGTCCGCGCTGGACATCGCGCTTTGGGACGCCGTCGGGCGCGAAAGGGGTCAGCCGCTCTGGCGGCTCTGGGGCGGGCGCGGCGATCCCCTGCCGGCCTACGGCTCGGGCTGCTTCCGCGGCCTCGGCCATGACGGCATGATCGACAAGGCCGAGCGCTTCGTGGCGCAGGGCTTCACCGCCATCAAGATGCAGGTCGCCCACCTCTTCACGCATGACGAGGACGTCGCCAACGTCCGCGACATGCGCGCGGCGCTCGGGCCCGACATCGAGATCATGGTCGACGTCAACCAGGGCTGGACGGCGGACGAGGCGATCGAGGTCGGCCGGCGTCTGGACGAGCACCGGCTGCACTGGCTGGAGGAGCCCGTCATGGCCGACGATTTCGACGGCTATGCCCGCGTCGCCGCCGCGATCCGCACGCCCGTCGTCGGCGGCGAGAACAATTTCTGCCTGCCGGACATGCGGCCCTTCTTCGACGCCGGGCGTGCCGATCCTGCAGCCCGACATCATGCGCGGCGGCTATACCGAACTCCGCCGCATCGCCGAGGCGGCGCACAGGGCCGGCATCACGATCGCGCCGCACATGTTCCCGGAGCTTCGCACGCATCTCGTCGCCTCGATCCCGAACCCCTCCTGGCTGGAATACATGGGCTGGTACGACCATCTCTGGGTCGAGCCGGTGCTGCCGAAGAACGGCATGATGGCACCGCCCGACCGGCCAGGGCACGGCATGGACTTCCGGCCCGAACTGTTCCGCGACCATCCCTATCGCGCCTGAGCGACGCCCGGAGCGTACGGGGCTTCACAGCGCACGGTCGCGCGCACTAGAAGCGGTGCATGCCCGACGGCCCCGCAGCGCCCGCCTTCCTCACCACCCGCGAGGTGGCGGAACTCCTGCGCGTCCGCGAGCGCAAGGTCTACGAGATGGCGGCCGAGGGCGCGATCCCGTGCCGGCGCGTCACGGGCAAGCTGCTGTTCCCGCGCGCCGAGGTCGAGGCATGGCTCGGCGGCCGCGCCGGCGCCTCCGCCGCCAGCTCTGCCGCCGCCTCTGCCGCGGTGCCGCCGGATGTCGTCGCCGGCAGCCACGACCCGCTGCTCGACTGGGCGATCCGCGAGTCGGGCTCGGGCCTCGCCACCTTGTTCGACGGCTCGCTCGACGGGCTCGAGCGCGTCGCCGCGCGCCAGGCCATCGCCGGCGGCATGCACGTCTTCGAGGCCGGGCAGCGACGACTGGAACCGCGACGCATGCGCAGGCGCGGGCCGGCGCACGTGCCCGTGGTCCTCGTCGAATGGGCCATGCGCCAGCAGGGGCTGATCGTCGCGCCCGGGCTGGCCGCCGCAGATCCGCTCGGTCGCCGACCTCGCCGGGCGGCGCGTCGCCCAGCGCCAGCCGAGCGCCGGGGCCGGGCTGCTGCTCGCGCACCTGCTGGAGCGCGCCGGCGTCGACGACGTGACCTTCCTGCCCGAGCTGGCGCGCACCGAGACCGAGGCGGCCGCCGCCGTCGCCTCGGCAAGGCCGACGCGGCGCCGGGGCTCGAGGCCGTGGCCCGGCAGTTCGGCCTGCCCTTCGTGCCCACCATGCGCGAGCGCTTCGACCTGCTGGTCGACCGTCGCGCCTGGTTCGAGCCGCCGATGCAGGCGCTGCTCCGCTTCGCCGCAGCGAGACGTTCGCCGCCAAGGCCCGCGACCTCGGCGGCTATGACATCTCGGGCCTCGGCACCGTGCGCTGGAACGCGCCCTGATCGGGTTCCGACCGACCGGACAAGCCTCC
>CAVUWP010000018.1:0-121199 GCA_963745085.1 uncultured Alphaproteobacteria bacterium
TACCGTGTTCTCGGCGTCGGGCAAATCCTTCACGGCATCCAGCAGTCGGCCGATCTCATGATCGGTGAAGGCGAAGAAGCCGGCGAAGTTCTCGAAGAGGGCGGTGTAAACTTCCTTCTGGTCATCGCTCAGGCTTCCCACGGCTGCACCCAGTCGGGACGGGCCGTCAGCTCGGTTTCGGTGGGAATGATCCCCATATCCTTCTGCCGCGCGAAGACCTGCTCGCGATAGGCGTCCCAGCCCATGTCGAACGCACCATCGAACCGGTCGCGCCATTCGGCGGTGACATGGTGCGGCGCATGCATCGCGCCTGGCGCGAAATACATGAAGAACGGCTTGTTCGGCGCGACCGACTTCGAAAACTTCATGCGCGCGATGGCCCGGTCGGTCATGTCGGTCATGAAGTGATAGCCCTCTTCGGGCGTCTTGTCCGGTTCGACCGGAACCGTGTTCTCGAAGATGACCGGATAGTACTGGTGCGTCTCGCCGGCGTTGAAGCCGTAGAAATAGTCAAAGCCCATACCAGTCGGCCAGCGGTCGAAGGGGCCGGCGACCGACGTCTCCCAGTCCGGCGTGTTATGGTTCTTGCCGAACCACCAGGTGGTGTAGCCGTTGTCCTTCAGGACCTCGCCGATGGTGGCGGTTTCGCGCGGCAGCATGGTCGAGTAGTTCGGGAAGCCCGTGGCCCACTCCATCAGGAAGCCGTTCCCGCTGGAATGATGGTTGCGCCCGGTCAGCAGCGCGGCCCGCGAAGGGCCGCAGATCGCGGTCGTATGGAAACGGGTGTAGCGCAGCCCTTCTTCGGCGAGCGCATCGAGTTCGGGCGTCGGAATGAGGCCGCCGAACGTGGACGTCTGGCCGAAGCCGACATCGTCGAGAAGGATGACGATGATGTTGGGCGCGCCTTCAGGGGCCGCCACGGGTTCCCGCCAGTCGGGTTCCGACTCCTGGTAGGTCTCGCCGATCACGCCTTCGAAGGGGGCGAGCGGGATCGGCAGAGTGGTGCGGTCTGGCCAACTCTGTGCCGACGCCGGGCCTGCAATAGCTCCGAAGAGCGCGACGGCGGCAAGCTGCGAAGTCCTCATCAAGTCTTCCTCCCGGATTCACCTTGTTCCCGCATACATCGAAGTGCGGAGAGACTTTGCACTCCCATGGGCAGTCCAAGTAGAATGCATCTGACGCGGATCCAGCGACTTTCCCTCCAGCAGCGCGGATGGCTGTCGCAACAGCCTGACGCGTTTCGGACTGCAATTCTCAAGCGCTCGGTGCGCCTCACGAAGTCGCCCGGAGAATCCGTGTACTCCCTCGGCGATCCACCGGCGGGTCTCTATGGGGTCTGCGACGGTTTTCTCGACGTCCTGATCGCACCGCAGTCCGACACGCCGATTCTCGTCCACGTGGCCCGCGCAGGCTGGTGGGCTGGCGACGCCGCCCTGATCTCGGGGACGGAGCGCCGGACCGGGCTGATTGCGCGGACGGAGGTGACGATCGCCTACATTCCGGGCGAAGCCATGCTCCAGATCTGCCGCGAGGATGCGGAGGGATGGCGCAAGGTCGCCGCGCTCACCGTCAGCATGTTCGACCACGCGCTCTCGCTCGTCGCCGCGGGCCGGCTCGCGAACCCCGAAGAGCGGGTGCGCGCGGCGCTTCGTCGGCTCGTCGGCGAGGGACAACTCTACGGGATCGGCGGCGGGGACGAGCCTGTGTCGTTTCCGATCGCCCAGTCGGAACTGGCGGAACTCGCAGCGCTTTCGCGCAACGCCGCTGGCCCGGCTTTGCTGCGCCTCGAAAGGGCCGGCGCGATCAGCCGCGCCTATCGCCGGATCACGGTGATCGACAAGACGCGTCTATAGAATGCCGGTGGCTTCGAGTGGCACGATCTTTATCTGCCAAACTTTGGCGTTCAGCCGTCCATGCTGACCCAGCAGCACGTGTGGTCGGCCGCGAAGTAGCCCTCCGCCACCCGGAAATTCCCCTGCAGCTCGACGGTATCGCCTGCGGTCAGCGGCACCATGGTCCGCAGCCAGCTGGCGTGGCGAGCCAGTATCCGCTCGGGCAGTCCAGTGCGAACTTCGCCGAGGGTGTGCAAGCATTCCTGGATAAGCGCCCGCCACGCTACACGGGAGGCTGACCTCGCCTCAGAACGCGCGCCGCCGCTCTTGGCCGGCGGGGCTGCGCTCCTCGCCGGACGAGGACGTTGCCGCGCTCAGATCTCGATCGGATCGACTTCACGAATGAGCGGCTGGTCGTCGACGAAGCGCACGATGTTGTCGAGGAAGAGCTGGTCCCATCGCGCCTGGACACCGTCGCCGGAGAACGAGGTGTGCGGTGTCAGGCGAACCTTCGGGTGAGACCAGTAGCGATCGTCCGGCGGCAGCGGCTCGGTCCTGAAGACGTCGAGAATGGCCGTCTCCACCCGGCCCGCGTCCAGCGCCGCGAGAAGCGATGCGTCGTCTATGACGCCGCCGCGCGCTACGTTCACGAGGACCGCACCTGGCCTTACGGCGGCGAAGAAGCCTGCATCGGCCATGCCGCGCGTGGCTTCATTCAGTGGGCAGGCGAGAACGATGACATTTGCGTCCGGGAGCAGGGACGGCAGGTCGCTCCGTGTGCCCACCCTGTCGACAATGCCAGACGCCTCGCGGCTCCGGCGAACGACCGTCGTGACGGCGCCGAACGCCTTGACGCGCTCGGCGATGGCCCGGCCGATGGGACCGAAGCCGATGATCAGCCAATGCGTTCGCGAGATCTCGCGAAACGGTGTCACCCGCCACTCCCTGTCCGCCTGCATCTTTCGCTGCTCGGCGATCGGATGGAAGAGGCTCATCACCTGGGCGATCGTGTACTCAGCGATAGCGATGCCTTGCGCCGAGCTGTTGCAGATCCGGATCCCCCGGTCCGCGGCCTTCCGGTAGAAGGGATGGTCGAGCCCGGCATTGTAGGTCTGCAGCACTCCCACCGACCGGCAGGCAAGCACCGTCTCGAAGGCCATCTGCTGCCCACCGTCGCGCGAGGCATGCGAGCTCAGCCAGAAATAGTCGATATCGAGCTCCGACGGATCGACACTCGCGCCGCTGACGCGGAAACGCCCGTCGCTGCCGAAAGTCAGCACATCGACGTCGAGAGCGAGCGCATCCAGGCGCTCCCCGATGTGTTCCAGCGATCTTTCATGCATCGCGACGCTCGCGGTCATGGGAGCCCTCGAGGGAGAGGCGTGGGGATTGGCTGCCCACCAGAGCATAGGCCGGGCGAGATGGTCTTGCAAAGCAAGCGGTCAGAACAGCGGCCCGAGGACGAGCCGAGCCTGGGCCAGATCAGGCCTCGCAGATGTTCCCGCCCAATAACGCCGGTCAGCCAGGCTGGCAGCGCCGGATGTCTGTGACAATCACAACTCCCTTGTCGACCGCGCACGGTCAGGATCCCGGACTCCAACATCAGCCGCCGCTCGCGCGCCGGTCATATTCGGCCCCGAGCGACCGCGGCTCTATCTCGAGGGCGCTGAGTCCGGGCAGGTCGGGACTCGCGACGTTGTCCCTCGTCATTAGCGCGACCTGTCCGTCCGTGATTGGCGGCGACGGCAGCAGTCGTGCCCCTGCGGCCATCGCTTTCCAGACGGCAAAGGGCACCGGCACGAGTGGCCGGCGCCGGCCGGTCGCGCGGAGCGTCAGCTCCACCAGCTCGCGGTAGGTGAGCACGTCGGGGCCGCCGAACTCATAGGTCGCCTCGGGGTGGGCGTTGCCCGTCACCAGCCGTGCCACAGCCTCGGCGACATCGCCGACGAAGACGGGCTGCAGGCGCGTACCTCCGCGCCCGAACAGCGGGACCACCGGCAACCGCGTGACGTTCAGGAGAGCCGTGATCAGCCCCTCGCTCGGACCGAACATCGCGCTTGGGCGAACCACCGATGCGGTGGGGAAGGCATTCCGAACGGCGAACTCGCCCGCGCCCCGCGCGCGGATATAGGGCGACGTGGAGCCAGCGTCGGCGCCAATCCCGGACAGGTGCACGAGCCGCGTCACGCCGTGCTCCTGCGCGGCTGCGGCGACGCGCCTGGCGGCATCAACGTGGATCTCACCGAAGCTGACGCTGCGGCTCTCGAGATACAGCGACACGGCGTTGACGAGCGCCGCGGCACCCTCGAGCGCCCGCGCCACGGCCGGTCCGTCTCGGACATCGACGGTGACGGGCCGAACATCGCCGGCGCTAATTCCTGAGTGCTCGGCATGCCTGGCCGCAACGCGGACCGTGCAGCCGTGTCGAGCCAACGCCTCGACAATGCACTGGCCGAGAAAGCCGGTGCCGCCGAAAACGGTGACGATCCTGTGCTCCATCGCCCCTTTGCTCGCTCATCTCCGAACGTGTGAGCGCTCCTGGCCGCCCCGCAGCCAGGGCCGCCGCGAAGCGCTCGCCCAGTCCCGCTTTGGCCCGAGGTCAATGTGCATGAAATCCGATCGAGTGTAGAACCCAAACCGAGGAAGCCGACCTCGCGCGCAGCGGCTGTGTCCCTGGTGGTGGTGTAGGAGGCCGCGCGCGGAGCCCCCGGCGTAGCGCAGCACGCGGCCGGCGGTGACGCTGGCGGCCACGGTCGATCTTCGGAAAAGGTCCGGGTTGCGACACCTGGAGCCGAGAACGGAGATGACGATGACCGATGGGAGAATGGCGCTGATCGAGCTGGTTGAGAAGCAGGCCGATAGCGACCTCGTGCGCGAGATGCTGGCGTTTGCGGCCGAGCGGATCATGGAGCTGGAGGTCGAGGCGCGCACGGGCGCCGCGAAGGGCGCGCGTTCGCCTCTGCGCGAGGCCCAGCGGAACGGATACCGCGACCGCGATTGGGACACCCGCGCCGGACGGATCGCACTCGAGATCCCGAAACTGCGTAAGGGCAGCTACTTCCCGAGCTTCCTCGAACCGCGGCGGACGGCCGAGAAGGCGCTCGTGGCCGTCATTCAAGAAGCCTGCGTCCACGGCATCTCGACCCGGTCCGTGGACGACCTAGTCAAGGCCATGGGCGCGGGCGGCATGTCCAAAAGCCAGGTCAGCCGGCTCTGCGTCGAGATCGACGAGCGCGTGAACGCCTTCCTCTCCCGGCCCCTGGAGGGAGCCTGGCCCTACCTCTGGCTCGATGCGACCTACCTCAAGGTCCGCGAGGGCGGTCGGATCGTCAGCCGGGCCGTGATAATCGCTGTCGCGGTGAATGAGGATGGCAAGCGCGAGGTGCTGGGCGTCGCAACGGGCCCTTCAGAAGCCGAGACGTTCTGGACCGAGTTCCTGCGCTCCCTCGCCGATCGTGGCCTGCGCGGCGTGAAGCTGGTGATCGCCGACGATCACAAGGGCCTGCGGGCGGCAGCTCGCCGGGTGTTCAACGCCACGCATCAGAGGTGCCGGATTCATTGGCTCCGGAACGCACTGACCCATGCTCCAATGAACCGCCCCGTGTTTACCGGAGGGCGATTTGTTCAACGGTCAGGCGGCGCGGTCGAGGTTGCTGCGGTTGGCGAAGTAGTCCTGCTCGGCCTCGGCAGGCGGGATGTAACCGATGGGCGCGAGCAGACGGCGGTTGTTGTACCAGTCGATCCAGCGCAGCGTCTCCCACTCGACATCACGCATGGTTCGCCAGGGGCCGAGGGCGTTGATGACCTCGGTCTTGAACAGGCCGATGACGCATTCGGCGAGCGCATTATCATAGCTGTCGCCGACGGTCCCGACCGACGGATCGATACCGGCCTCGACGAGCCGTTCCGTGTAGGTGATCGACAGGTATTGCGACCCGCGGTCCGAGTGGTGGATCAAGTTATTGTTTTTCTGTGCCTTTCTCTGCCAGATCGCCTGGTCGAGGGCGTCGAGGACGAACTGAGTAGACATCGAGGTGGAGACGCGCCAGCCGACGATACGTCGGGCGAACACGTCGATGACGAACGCCACATAGACCGTGCCGGACCAGGTGGGCACGTAGGTGAAGTCGGAGACCCAGAGCTGGTTCGGGCGCACGGCCTTGAACTGGCGGTTGACCTTGTCTTCCGGGCAGGGTCGCGCCGCGTCGGGGTTGGTGGTGATGATCCGGCGTCCCCGGACGACCCCCTTGATTCCCATGCCCTTCATCAGCCGCTCCACCGTGCACCGCGCCACGTCGAAACAGCGTCGGGGCGAGGACATGGCGGACATAAGCCTCGAACCAGTCGCCGTTGATCGGGCCATCCAGGACCATCGGCGCGACCATGCCGTCGAGGCGGAGGCCGGCGACGAGGGTCGTCGTCTTTCGGTGGCCGTGCGGGAAGCCAATCCGCAGCCGCTCGCCGCGGGTGCAGCGCCCGTGCGTGCGCGCCATGTTCGTCGCGGTCCAGGTCTCATCGATAAAGACGAGCCGCAGGATCGAGATCGGGCTGCGCCTCGAACCACGACCGGCGCTTCGTCAGGATGTCGGGCCGGTCCTGTTCGACCGCGTGGCCGGTCTTTTTTTGCGCGTCAGCCCGTGACGCTGGAAGAACCGCGACAGGGCCGATGTCGAGGCCGCCACGCCTTGTTCGGCCAGACGGGCGCGCAGCTCCTCGAGGCTCTGGTCCCGCTCCTCTTCGAGCGCTCCCATGACAATTGCGCGCTGCGCCTCGATCCGTCGAGACCGTGTGTCGCCGCCCTGCGGCTTCGGGGCGAAGCCGCCCGTCTCACGCCGCGCGGCGTCCCTCTAGAAGATCGCCCGGTTCTAAGGTCGTTTTCGCGAACTTTGCCGCGCGTTCGAATAATCTTCGTCTGATTGCTCGCCGGCCTCGTTCCGGGCGATGCGGGCCAGGATGGCCGGGGCGATCAGCGCGCCCTCGACGCGGAGGGCCTGGAAATCGGCGAGATCGGGCTTGGTGCGCGACATCAAGGAACCCTAGGGCTCGTCCCCATAAAACGCCAACGGGGATTCCTTTTCGGCGGCAGCTCTGATTCCCTCCCCTCGAGCGGGAAAGGGAGGATCGCATGCGGCGTCACGAACTGACGGATGAGGAATGGGCGGTGATCCAGCCGCTGCTGCCGAACAAGCCGCGCGGCGTGCCGCGGGTGGATGATCGGCGGGTGCTGAACGGCATCCTGTGGCGGTTCCGGACGGGGGCGCCGTGGCGCGACATTCCCGAGCGCTATGGACCGCGCACGACGCTCTATAATCGCTTCGTCCGCTGGCGAGCCGCTGGCGTGTGGGACCGTATTCTCGAGGCGATCTCGCAAGCCTACGACGGCGACATCGTCATGATTGACAGCTCCTGCGTCCGCGTCCACCAGCACGGCGCGAGCGGAAAAAAGGGGGCGCGGACGATGGCTGCATGGGACGCTCCCGCGGCGGGCTGACGACGAAGATCCACGCGCTCGTCGATGCCGAGGGCCGGCCGGTGCGCCTCGCGCTGACCGCCGGACAGGCCGGCGATGCGCCCGCCGCCGAAGGTCTGCTGGCGGACCTCGCGCCCGGCGCCACGCTGATCGCCGACCGCGCCTATGATACGAACGCCATCCGGGCCTTCGCCGCCGACCGCGGCGCCTGGGCCAACATCCCGCCCCGCTCGATCCGCAAGGACGCGTTCAGCTTCAGCGGCTGGGTCTACCGGCAGCGCAACCTGGTCGAACGTTTCTTCAACCGCATCAAGCACTTCCGCGGGCTCGCGACCCGCTACGACCGCCGCCCGGACAACTTCCTCGCCGCTCTCAAGCTCGCCGCAATCCGCATCTGGCTTGCCCCGTAATGAGTCCGCGTCCTAGGCAGCAAGACGAACAGGCCGACGACGTCGGCGGGCAGGTTCGGCTCGACCTCGACCCGCGGCGCGCCGGCGGCGGCCGCGCGCACGCGCTCGTGGTCGTCGGCCAGCGCGGCCCCACGGACGCGGGCGTGGTCGGCAACCGGGCCGGGCAGCAGCGTCTGCAGCCGCCCGAGCGCCTCGCGCGCGAAGCGGTCACGGGCCTCGGGCGCGAGGTCGCGCGCCGCCGGCGAAGTCAGCATCGCCTCACCGGCTGACGCCGTCCCAGGAGCAGCGGGACGAGCTGATATGCCCGCGGCGCGAATGCCAAAGCGCTGCCGAGCGGAACGGGCCAGCGCCCCGCCGGAGGGACATGCGCAGGGCGTCGGCCAGAAGCCGGGCGCCGGCTTGGGTGGCGACCTGCTCGGGCCGCGGTGGTTCAAACGCGGCCCCGCGCACCGTCTCGAACTCTAGCTCCGGATCGAGGAGCAGGGCGTCGCCCTCTGCCCCCGAGAGCGAGCGCAGGCGCAGCAGACCTTCGACCGGCGCGGGCAGCGCCGAGCGGATGCTCCGGCTGCCCCGCGCCGAGGCGGGCGTCCAGCGCCGCTCCCGCGACTGGGCCGAGACTCGCCCGGAATGGGCGCTCGCCGACTGCCGGGCCTTCATCGCCGCGCTCCGTGCCCGCACCGCCGGCCGCAGGCTGCAGGGCCGCGCCTTCCTGCACGACTATGACTGGAGGCCCGACCAGGGCTTCCGCGTGCTCGAGCTAATCCTGACCGCACCGGTCGTGGTCGCGAGCATGGATCAGCCTGCAGTACTACGGCTCGACCGTCGCGCCGCAGGTCTTCGGCGCCGGCAACAAGCTGCTGCACAGCGTAGTCGGCGGCATCGGGGTGCTCGAAGGCAACGGTGGCCTGCTGCGGCCCGGCCTGCCCTGGCAATCTTTGCATGGCGGCGAGAAGCTCGCGCACGCGCCCCTCCGTCTCGCCGTCTGCATCGAGGCGCCGCGCGACGCGATCGCGGATGTCCTGCGTCGCCACCACGGTGTGCGCGCGCTCTTCGACAATCGGTGAATGCACCTGTTCGGATTAGACGAAGGCTGCCGCAATGAACATCAACGGTACGCCACAGACCGGATGGAGCTAAGCGGGATTGAGGCGCGGTAGAGCATGAGCTCGATCTGCAGAGTGGCAGGACTTTCTCGCGGTCGGCAGTTCTTTGGCGAGCGCGCGCCAAGCATGGTCAGCGTTCGCCGGCGGAACCGGGCCATAGCGCGCCGCCCCGAGATCGGTCAGCGCGAAGCGGAGGCGCGGCTCCTCCCGCGGGTCGCGTCCAGGGACACGCTCCGCCCACAGGTCCAGCGCGGGCCGTAGCCGCGCGTGGTCGCGGCTGGCGACGACCCGACGGAGCTCGGCGTAGGCGTGGGGCTCGGAGGCGAGCCTCCGCGCCCGGACCTCCCCGATCCAGCGGCCCAGCGCCGGAACCACCTGGCGGAACGCCCAGACCCCGGCGGAGAGCGCCACGAGCCCCGCCAGCGCCATCAAGGCGAATACCCGCCAGTCGCGCGGCTGGGCGGCAGTCTGGGCGGGCGGCCCTTCCACGGCGATCGGGAAGCCATCGACCGAGGCGGTCTCCACCGCGCCGGTCTCGACATTGTACCAATCGAGCGTCACCTCCGGCGCCTCGCCGCTGCCGCCGCCCTCGGCCACCAAGGTCACGCTCTCGGTCCGGCTCCCGCCGAGAGCGGCCGCGGTCGTCGGTCTCCGCGAGCACCGGCTCGTCGGGATAGGCGGCGACGCCTTCGACCGCGACCGGCGCGAAAAGGTCGGGCAGGAACATCGGCGAGGTGCCGGTCACGGTCGCAACGACCGTCCGGGTCACGCTGTCGCCCGGCGCCATGGCGCCGGGCTCGCCGTCGATCGTCTGCTCGAGCTCGAGCGCCTCGGCGGCGATGAACGGGTCGAGGCCCTCGGCGCCCTCGGGCACGACCCCGCGGAAGGCGAGCGCATCGGTGCGCAGCGTGGCCCTGAGCGGCTCGTTGCCGTCGGCGTCGGCCCAGGTGACGACCACCTCCTGCGGCGGGATCGCGAAATCGCCCGGCACCATCGGCGAGATGCGGTAGTGGCGGCTGACACCCGACCAGGTCTCGCCCCCGACACGCGCGCTCGTCGGGTTGGTCGAGCCCTCGGGCAGGCGCACGAGCAGGTTCGGCGCCTCGAGGCTCGGCCAGACCGGCGGGTCGGGCATGAAGGTCGGCACCAGCACGGTCAGCCGCAGGCTGAGCGGCTGGCCGGGGATCGCCTCGGTCTCCTCGAACTCGACCTGCAGCACCGGGCCGGTCGGCGGCGCGTCATCCTCCTGCGCCGCGGCGGGCGGGGCGGACGCGAGAAGCAGCACGAGTGCGGCGGCGAGCCTCACCCGGCGTCCTCCGGCGCATCGCTCGCCTCTGGCGCATCGCCGTCCGCATCGGGCGCCTCCCCGCGCGCCGCCTCGATGGCGAAGCGCTGGCGCAGGAAGTCGCCGGTGCGGGTGTCGACGGTGTTCATCCACTGCTCGGTGGTCATCAGCCCGTCGCCGCCTTCCCGGGGCGCCTCGATCTGCGTCTCGGCCCCGCGGTTCGCCTCGTTGTCGAACACCACCTCGTCGGCGCCGATACCGCCCTCCTCGCCGGTGTCGGACTGCTCGCGCACTTCCTCGATGTAATCGACGATCTCCTTCGCCACGGCGAGGTTCTCGGCGGCGCCCGGGTAATCGGGGTCGCGCTCGAGCGCGGTCTCGAACGACCGCACCCCGTCGCGGTAGCCGCGCGATTTGATCTCGGCCATGCCCTGGATGACGGCGGCATCGGCCGTTTCGACCCGTGTCGAGCACCTCGATCGCCGCCTCGTACTGGCCATCGCGGTAGAGCGCGTAGCCGCGCCAGAGCGGGTCGACGAAGAGCTCCGCCGCCCGACCGAAGTCGTTGCGTTGCCAGGCCAGGCGGCCTTGCTGGTCAGGCGTCAGGAACCAGTCGGCGATGCCGTCGGCGCGGGCCTGCTGAGGCGCGGGCAGCATGAGCGCCAGCGCCACGGCGGCGGCCCAGCGCATGGTCCAGCCGCGGCGGAACCAGAGGAGCGTGAGGAGCGCCGCCGGCCATGCGAGCCAGTGGCCGCGGTCCTGCCACGGCTGGTCGGCGTTCTCGAGCATCGCCTGGCGGTATGCGGCGTTCAGCAGGCCGTCGATGCGGCGGATGTCGGCGTCGTCGGGCGTTGCCGCCACCACCGGCGCCGTGGCGAGCCGGTCGAGGCCGCGGTCGCGGGTTCCCTCCGGCAGCATCGCGAGCACCGCCACCGCCGCCTCGCTGCCGTCGAGGGCGGCGACGTCGGCCGGGTCGAGCCCGTCGGCGACGAAGAGTACGCCGCCGGGTGCTTCCTCCTGTGCGAGCAGGGCCTCGGCGAGCGCCAGCGCGTCGGCGGCGCGGTCTCCGTCGCGCGGCATCACCTCGGACGCCAGGCCCTCGAGATACGGGGTCATCACGTTCGGATCCTCGGTCATCGGCACCGACGCCGTGGGCGCTGCCGGCATAGGCGATGAGCGCGGTCCGGGCGCCGGCGCGGAGCTCGAGCAGGTCGCGGATCTTCTGCTTGCCGCGCTCGAGCCGCGAGGGCGCCACGTCCGTGCCCTCCATCGACGGTGTCACCTTCAGGACGACAACCACCGGTGCGGACTGCGCGACGAAGGGATCGGGCATGCGCGACCAGGTCGGGCCGGCCGCCCCGACCGAGAGGCAGGCGAGCGCCAGTGCGACGCCGTCGATCGGCAGCAGCCGCCGTCCGCCGGAGGCGCCGACGGTCAGCGCCGCGCGCAGGTGCGGGGCGATGCCCTCGGTCGGCGCCTCGCGGCGGCCGCGGGCGCGCCGCACCGTCCACCAGAGGCCGGCGATGACCGGCAGGAGCAGGAGCCAGAGCGGCCGGATGAAGTGGAAGGCGTCGAGCGCCACCTCGAAGAGGGTCATGCCGCGGCCCTCCGCCGGGAGCCGACGACGAGGAAGGCGACCGTCAGGGTGCCGATCAGCGCGGCGAGCGCCAGCGGGATCCAGGCGAGCGACTGCCGCGGGCGGTAGCTGAGCGTCTCGACCTCGCGCGGGCGCGAGCGCGTCGATGCGTGCGTAGACCTCGCGGAGCGCCGCCTCGTCGCCGGCGAAGAAGAACTCGCCCCCGGTTCGCGTGGCAATATCCTGGAGTGTCGCGAGATCGACGCGGTCCTCGCCGCCGGCGTCGGGATCGCCGACGCCGATGGTGAAGATCTCGACGTTCTTGTCGTTCGCGATCTCGGCGGCGTTGACCGGGCTCATGCGGCTGGCGGTGTCGGTGCCGTCGGACAGCAGGATCAGCAGGCGCTGCTCGATGTCGCTCGCCTCGAAGGTGCGGATCGCGAGGCCGATGGCATCGCCGAGCGCGGTGTGCGGACCGGCCATGCCGACCTCGGTGCGGTCGAGCAGGCCCGGTGATGGTGTCGAGATCCTCGGTCAGCGGCGCCTGGACGTAGGCGCGGGTGCCGAAGACGATCAGCGCCATGCGGTCGCCCTCGCGGCCCTCGACGAAGGCCCGGACCACGTCGCGCACGCCGGCGAGGCGCTGCTTGCGCTCGCCGTCCGGCGTCGACGAAGTCGCGGGCGTCCATCGAGCCCGAGATGTCGATGGCGAGCACCACGTCGCGCGCCGCCTTGGTGATCTCGACCGGCTCGCCGACCCGCTCGGGCTGGGCGAGCGCCAGGACGAGTCAGGAGCCAGGCGAGCGATGCGCGGCGGCCATCTGCAGCCGCGAGCGCGACAGCACCACGGCGCCGGGCCCGGGCTCGGCGCCGGCGGCGTCGACGATGCGGCGGAAGAACGGGAAGCGCAGCGCCGGCACCCGCTCGCGGTGCGGCGGCGCGAGCCAGCCAGCACGAGGAGAGGCAGCGGCAGGAGCAGCAAGCGCCCAGGGTAGCGCCGAGCGAGATCATGCCGGCGCCTCGCACCCGGTGCCGCCGAACCCAGCGTGCGGCGATCTCGCCGAGGCCCGGCACGGGCGCCTGCCCGCCGCGGTAGGGCGCCTCGGCAAGCGCCGCGCCGGGGCCGTCAGCGAAGCCGTGCCGCCGGTGGCCGTCGAGGAAGGCGAGCCAGTCGCGGCCGGTCAGGCTCGCGACGCGCTCGCGCGGCCAGGCGGCGAGCGCGGTGCGGCGCAGGATCTCGGCGACTGCGGCGGGGTCGTCGCCGGCGGACTGCGAGCTCGGCGAGCGCGGCGCGGCGGTAGGCGTTGGCGCGCCAGCGCCGCCACGCCCGCCAGGCGAGCCAGGCGAGCGCCAGCGCCAGCAGTGCTGCCAGCACGGCCCAGCCCCAGGTCTGCGGCGTCATCGCGACCGGCGCCGGCTCGGGCGGCTCGACGAGCCGGTCGATGAGGTCGATCAGCGTCGTCGGGGTGCGGCGCGCCGTCCTCGTTCATCGCGCGCCGAGCCCCATGAGGCGGCGCATCTGCGGCAGCGTCTCCTCGGCGGCCGAGAGCGGCAGCACCGGCACGCCGAAGCGCCGCTGCCAGTCGAGGATCGCCGCGAGGCGGCCGCTCGCCATCTCGCGGAGGCTGCTGTGCGGCGGCGCGGTCGCCGGTGTCGATCTCGGCCTGCAGCTCGCCGTCCGAGACGACGAGCCGCAGGCCCTCGGGCAGGTCTTCGCCGAACGGGTCGGTGACGAGGCCGAGCACCAGGTCGTTGCCGCCGCGAGATGCCGGCGACCAGGCGCTCGGTCTCCGTCGTCCACCACGTCGAAGTCGCTGAGCACGATCACCAGGTGGTTGCGCGGCGCGATCCGGGCCACCGCGCGCAGCACGCGCTTCAGCGGCATCGGGTCGGCGCGGCGGCGCATCGGCGCGCAGCAGCCCGTTGGCGTCGGCCAGCGCGGTCAGGAAGCGGTCGAGCGCCGCGCGGCTGCGCTGCGGGCGGATCTCGGCCAGATCCGTCGTCGCCGAAGACGATGCCGCCGACCCGGTCGCCCTGGTCGAGGATGCGGAAGGCGGCCAGCGCCGCGGCCTCGGCCGCGGTCACCGCCTTCATGTTGAGCTGCGAGCCGAAGAACATCGACATGCGCTGGTCGACGACGATCAGCGCGGGCCGGTCGCGCTCCTCGGTCATCACCCGCACATGCGGCTCGCCGGTGCGCGCCGTCACCTTCCAGTCGATGGCGCGCACGTCGTCGCCCGGCAGGTAGCCGCGCAGCTCCTCGAAGTTCAGCCCGCGCCCGCGCAGCCGCGAGGCGTGCCGGCCATTCAGCACCGAGCGCGCCGGCTGGCGCGGCAGGAAGCTGAGGCTGCCGCGCCCGTGCCTCGAGCCCGCGCAGATGCGCGAGCGTGACGTGGACGCGCGGATCGACGTCGCCCGCCGGCGCCGCTGCCGGCAGCGTGCCCGTCCGCATCCGCGCGGCCTCGTCGCGCATGCGGCCTCCTCAGGGCAGCGCCACCTGCCGGACGATCTCCTCGACGACGCGGTCGGGGGTCACGCCCTCGCCCTGCGCCTCGTAGGTGAGCTTCAGGCGGTGGCGCAGCACGTCCGGCGCGATCGCCCGCACGTCCTCGGGGTCGACATAGTCGCGCCCCGCGAGCCAGGCATGGGTGCGCCCGCACTTGTCGAGCGCGAGCGAGGCGCGCGGGCTCGCGCCGATCTCGATCCAGCGCTTCAGGTCGTCGCCGAACTCCGCCGGCACGCGGGTCGCGTTCACCAGGTCGGCCATGTAGCGCTCCATCGCCTCGGCGACATGGATCGCGCCGATCTCGCGCCGCGCCGCGAAGACGGCCTCCTGCGGGATCGCGGCCGGCGGCTCGGGCTTCGCGCCGCCCCCGGCCGTCGCCGCGCTGGCGGCGATCTCCTCGCCGCGGACCAGGCGGATCACTTCGACCTCGTCCTCGACCGGCGGGTAGGTGATCAGCACATGCATCAGGAACCGGTCCATCTGCGCCTCGGGCAGCGGATAGGTGCCCTCCTGCTCGATCGGGTTCTGGGTCGCCATCACCATGAAGAGCGGCTCCATCAGGTGCGTCTTGCCCGCGACCGTCACCTGCCGCTCCTCCATCGCCTCGAGCAGCGCCGCCTGCACCTTGGCCGGCGCGCGGTTGATCTCGTCGGCGAGCACGATGTTGGCGAAGATCGGCCCCGGCTCGAAGCGGAACTCGCCGCCCTTCGTCGCCCTGGTAGTAGACCTCGGTCCCGGTCACGTCGGAGGGCAGCAGGTCCGGGGTGAACTGGATGCGGCTGAACTCGCACTCCAGGTTCTTCGCCAGCGCCTTGATCGCGCGGGTCTTGGCCAGCCCCGGAAGCCCCTCGACCAGCAGGTTGCCGTTGGCGAGCAGGCCGATCAGCAGCCGCTCGATCACCTCGCGCTGGCCGATGATCGTCTCGCCCATGCGGTCGCGCAGGGCCGTCGATCTGCGCCCGCGCCTCCGAGGCGCCCTCGGCTCCGGCCGCTTCCTGCTGGCTCACCCCTTCTTTCCCTTCTCCGCCTCGGCCGCGAGCGCGCCCCGAGCCGCCGCGAGCCGCCGCCGATAGTCGTCGTCGACCTCCGGGAACTTCGGATCCAGACCCCCCAGCAACTCGGCGAGCGCCGACGAGATCACCATCCGCGCGTACCACTTGTTGTTGGCCGGAACGACGTGCCAGGGCGCGTCCTTGGTCCCGGTGTTGCGAATCATGTCCTCGTAGGCGTCCATGTACTCGTCCCAGTGCTTGCGCTCCTCGAGGTCGCCGAAGGAGAACTTCCAGTTCTTGTCCGGCTCGTCGATGCGGTCGAGGAAACGCCGCGCCTGCTCGTCCTTCGAGATGCAGAGGAAGAACTTGAGCACCGAGGTGCCGTTGCTGGCGAGGTGCCGCTCGAAATCGCGGATGGACTTGACCGGTTCTTCCAGAAATCGTCGCCAACCAGCTTGGCGGGGATGTTCTGGCCCGCAAGGATCTCCGGGTGAACCCGGACGACCAGCACTTCCTCGTAGTGCGAGCGGTTGAAGATGACGATCTTGCCTTTCTGCGGCAGCCCGATCACGTGCCGCCACAGGAAGTCGTGCCGGAGCTCTACCGGACCCGGTTGCTTGAACGACTTCACGTCGCAGCCCTGCGGGTTGATCCCCGTCATGACGTGTTCGATCGCGCTGTCCTTGCCGCCTGCGTCCATCGCCTGCAGCACGATCAGGACCGCCCGCTGCCCCTCGGCGTAGAGGCGCTCCTGCAGCTTTTTCAGATCCTTGAGGCTGTCGGCGAGAAGCTCCTTTGCGTCGTCCTTCTCGATGTCGAGGCCGGCGGTGTCGAATGGGTCGACGTCCTTGAGCTTGAATTTCTTGCCGTCCTCGACGCGGTGCCGGCTTGCCAGGTCCGCCCTCTTCATCGCCCGTCCCACCGTTGCCGGTCTGGCCAGACCTGTTCCCAGTCCTCGGCCATGTCGACGACGAGCCAGCCCCGATCGCCGGCCTCGTCGAGACCCTTGTTCAGCACGCCGATATGCCCCTCGCGGTCGTCGGCGAATCCGCGCTCGGCGTCGGTCTGGTGGACGAGCATCCCGAAGCGCGACCCGCCGCCGGCGGTGGTCCACTCCAGCATCGCGGCGACGTCGCCGTCCAAGTTGCCGCCGGCGAAGATCGGCGCTGGCCGATGTGGCGCTCCTCGGGAACGAAGGTGTCGGCGTCGGCATCGGTGACGCTGTCAACGAAAGCGATGATCGCGGCTTCGGCGTCGGTGTCGTTCCACGATGGCAGCGGATCGGCGAGGCCTAAAGCGGGGATGACGACAAGGTCCACCGTGACGAGTGTGCTACGCATCGCGAGCCTCAGGCTGCGTGGTCAACGACGATAGCCCGCGGGGAGAATGCCCCCGCGGGTAGTTCGGTCGAGCCGTTACTGGGCCATGCCGCTGAGGGTCTTTTCGAGATCCTCCTGGATCTGGTCGACCGAGAAGCTCGCGGCGCCCTGTGATGGCGGGTACTCCTCGAAGGTCGAGAAGAACCGCGCCACCTCGACCTGCGCCGGGGTGAGCAGGAACACGTGGTCCATCAACCAGTCATAGTAAGTGTTCGACGTGATGTCCGCCCGCTCATACGGATCGGCGCGCAGATCGAACAGCTTCGGCACGCGCAGCTTCACGAACGGCTCGGCCCAGATGTTGAGCGTGCCGGTTTCACGTTGCTCGGCGAAGACCACCTTCCAGTTCTCGTAGCGCAGCGCGACGATGTCACCGTCATCGTTGAAGTAGAAGAACTCGTTGCGCGCCGTCTTGTCAGATTCGCCGGTCAGGTACGGCAGCTGGTTGTAGCCATCGAGGTGGACCTTGTACTCCTTGCCGTCGATCGTGGTGCCTTCGAGCAGCCGGTCCTTGATGTCCTCGTCACCCGCGGCGGCCAGCAGCGTCGGAAACCAGTCGAGGCCGGAGAACATGCCGGTCTTGACCGTTCCAGGCTCGATATGGCCGGGCCAGCGGATCAGGGCGGGCACGCGGAAGGCGCCTTCCCAGTTGGTGTTCTTCTCGCTGCGGAACGGGGTGGTGCCGGCATCGGGCCACGAGTTCTGGTGCGGTCCGTTGTCGGTCGCGTACATCACGATGGTGTTGTCGGCGATGCCCATCTCGTCGACGGCGTCGAGGATTTGGCCGACGATCGCGTCATGCTCGATCATGCCGTCGGCATACTCGGTCAGTGCGGTCAGCCCCGGCTCGCTGCGGTTCTCTTCCTTGACGTGCGTGCGGAAGTGCATCCGGGTGGTGTTCATCCAGACGAAGAACGGGGTGCCCTGATCCACCTGCCGCTGCATGAAGTCGATGGCGGCGGCCGAGGTCTCCTCGTCAACCGTTTCCATCCGCTTCTTCGTCAGAGGGCCGGTATCCTCGATTTCGCCGTCGGCGGAGGAGCGGATCACGCCGCGCGGGCCGAAGTTCTCGCGGAATGACGGGTCCTGCGGGTAGTTGAAGTTCTCCGGCTCTTCCTCGGCGTTCAGGTGATAGAGGTTGCCGAAAAACTCGTCGAACCCGTGGTTGGTCGGCAGGAATTCGTCCTTGTCGCCAAGGTGGTTCTTGCCGAACTGACCGGTGGCGTAGCCGAGGTCCTTGAGCGCCGAGGCGATGGTAACATCGTCATCCTGCAGGCCGACGTCCGCGCCGGGCAGGCCGACCTTGGAGAGGCCGGTCCGCAACGTCGACTGGCCGGTGATGAAGGTCGACCGCCCCGCCGTGCAGCTCTGCTCGGCGTAGTAGTCGGTGAACAGGATGCCTTCGTCGGCGATGCGGTTGATGTTGGGCGTCTCGTAGCCCATCAGGCCGAAGCTGTAGGCCGACACGTTGGTCTGGCCGATGTCGTCGCCCCAGATGACCAGGATGTTCGGCGCGCCTTCCGCAGCCGCCGCTGCATCCGCGGCTTCCTGGCCATAGGACGCTCCCGCGATCAGCATCGCGGCCGCTGCTGCGGCCGCCGTCCGGCTGCGCGCAAGAATATCGTGGAACATGCGGATCCTCCCGTTTGATTGACCGAAAGGCATAGTGCCTTCGGGGCCCAAGGCAAGCCCGGTTGGGAACCAACAGGCGGGAGGTCCATACCCGCGCGGACGGCGGCCATACGGGTCGACCCTGATCGCGAGCCACGGCGACGGCTTGGACGTCGATGCGCCTGACTTGATTTTCTGGGTCGCTGAGACCCTTCCAAGACAGGAGTTCTCCGATCGCCGAGATCGCTTCGCTTCGCCGCCGCATGGACGAGGACATGGTGGTCCTCGTTCATGGGTTAGTGGAGAGCCGCCGAAGTACCATCAAGAAGACCATGCCGGCAAACGCAACGAAGGCGACGTTGAGGACCCTTTGGCCGTGCAATGGCGGCTAAGGGTCGATGGCGTTGCCGAGCAAGATCCCTGAAATGCTGGCGCCCCGCATCAATGGTCGCCTCCCGTTCCGCGACTGCGAACCAGTGCCATAGCCGAATGGCAGGAAGGGGGCCGACAGCGCCGATCTGATCGCGGCGACGCACAGGGCGGCTTGCCGCAGCGTCCCATGAAGCCTCAGCATACTGCCTCTTGGCTCTCCGCCTGAACCGGGCATTTGAGGAGGTTGGACACGCGGCCATCCACTTGACGCGGGCCGAATAGAGACCTACCTTGAATGGTAGTATACATCTTGAGGGTGAATAGTTGAACATCGTATTGCCATCAGACTCTGCAGCCACGCTCACGAGCTTCAAGCAAGCGAGCATGGGCAGCCGGCTGTACAGCCTGTTGCGCGCGGCGATCATCCAGATGAACCTGCGTCCGGGGCAGCCGCTCTCGGAGACCGAGCTCGCCAAGCAGCTCAATGTCTCACGCCAGCCTGTGCGGGAAGCCTTCATCAAGCTCGCCGAGGCTGGGCTCATCGAGGTGCGTCCGCAGCGTGGGACCTTCGTGCTGCTCATTTCTCGGCAGGAGGTCGAGAGCGCCCGGTTCGTGCGCGAGGCCGTCGAAGTGGCCTTCGCCCGAAGAGCCGCGATAGAGGCGGCGGGGGGCACCGTTGCTGCTCTCCGCGAATCGATTGCGCGGCAGGAAGCTGCACGCAGCGACGAGGATGCGGTCACCTTTTTGCGGCATGATGAGGATTTCCATCACGCCATCGCCCAAGCTGCTGGGTGCGAAAGCGCCTGGAAACTCCTCGAAACCCTCAAGGCGCAGATGGACCGCGTGCGCTTCCTCTCGATCGAGGAGGCGACGCCGACGGACGTGCTGATTGCCCAGCACAAGGCGATCGCCGATGCGATCGAGGAGCGTGACCCCGACCGTGCCGAGGCGGCTATGCGCCTGCATCTGGAGGAGATCCTCCAATCGCTGCCGAGGATCGCTGCCGCACATCCCGATCTCTTCACGGATTGAGAGGCGGCGCCGGTCTCAACCCCTTTCAGCTTCCAGGGCGACCGCGCCCGCCATGCCGCGACCGAGCATCGCCGCGAGGATACTGACGACCTCGCGCGTCCATATGGGATTGTCCGCCAGCTCCGCCGGGAACAATGCTGGAAGCGTGTGCAGACCGGCGGCGATCCCGGCGGGCGACCCCTGTCCCGCCAAGGCGCGGGCGATGTCGGCCTCGCGCGGATCTCGCAGGGCGTAGCTCTCTCCCGCATCGGTGCGGCCGAGCGCATACCGCATCCAGGCGGCGACCGCGAAGGCGAAGGGCCGGAGATCGCCGCCCCGGGCCGCGACCTCGGCCGCAGGCGCCAGCAGGCGCTGCGGCAGCTTCTCGGTGCCGTCCATCGCGATCTGGTAGGTCTCGTGCGCGATCGCTGGATTTTGGAATCGCTCGGCCAGAGCGCGTGCGTAGTCGTCCAGATCGACGCCGGCGAGCGGCGCCAGCGTACCCGCCGCGGCCCGCAAGTGCCGGACCACGAGCCTGGTGAGGACTGGGTCCGCCATCACGTCGCGCACATAGCGCCGGCCCGACAGGAAGCCGGCATAGGCCAGCATCGAGTGCGTGCCGTTCAGCATGCGCAGCTTCATCCGCTCGTAGGGCGCCACCTCGTCGACGAAGATCGCGCCTCCGGCCTCCCATGCGGGCCGCCCTGCGGTGAAGCGGTCCTCGATGATCCATTGGCTGAACGCCTCCGTCTCGACAGCGCCGAGATCGACACAGCCGATCCGGCGCGCTGCCTCGGCCAGCGTGGCCTCGGTCGGGGCCGGGGTGATGCGGTCAACCATCGTCGACGGGAAGGCGACGGCGCCGGCGATCCAGTCGGCGAGCGCCGGGTCGGTCCGGCGAGCGAAGTCCAGGACACCGGCGCGCAGCAGGGCTCCATTTTCGGGCAGGTTGTCGCAGCAGAGGGCGGTGAACGGCGCGATGCTGGCCTCGCGGCGCAGGCGCAATGCCTCGGCAAGCAGCCCGACGGCGCCCTGCGGCGCGCGCGGGGCGCGGAGATCCTGGGCGACCGAGGGATGATCCGGATCGACGCGCTGCGCCGCCCGGTCGATGCCGTAAGCCTTTTCCGTGACGGTGAGGCTGACAATCCTTGTCTCGGGCGCCGCCATTGCCGCCAGCGCCGCACCAGGTTCGCGTGGCGCGACGATCACCCGACCGACGCTGCCGACGATCCGGGCCGCGGTGCCCTGAGGGCCGCGCTCGAGCAGCGTGTAGAGCCCATCCTGCGGGTTCAGCGCCTCCGCGATGTCGGGGCTTCGCAGGCTGACCCCGAGGATGCGCCAGTTGCCGCCTCGCGCGGCAAGTGCGTCGTCCGTGCAGACCGCCTGGTGTGCCCGGTGGAAGGCGCCGACGCCCAGGTGAACCATGCCGAAGCCCGGAACGGCCGGTTCGTAGCCCGGGCGCAGCACCTCCGGCGGCAGGCCGGGCAGCGCCGCCCGGCAGAGCCGGCCGCTCACCGCGCCAGCCCCAGCTCGGGATGCGTCAGCGCCGTCATGACTCCCGCGCAGCTCGGCAAGCCCCTTGAGCCGGCCGATGGACGGATAGCCCGGCTGGGCGCGGCGATGGAGGTCGTCGAGAATGTCCTGCCCGTGATCCGGCCGCATCGGGATGCTGGCGTCCGCCCGCCCTTCTGCCGCGCGTCGGCGCTCCTCCGCGACGACGGAGGCGATCAGCGCCACCATGTCGGTGTCGCCGCCGAGGTGCTCGGCTTCGTAGAACGAACCCCGGATCTCGGCCGTCTCGCGCTTGACGTTGCGCAGGTGCAGGAAGTGGACGCGGTGGCCCAGCCGGCGCATCATGCCCGGCAGATCGTTGTCGGGCCGCGCCCCGAGCGAGCCCGAGCAGAGCGTGATGCCGTTGGCCAGGCTGTCCACCGCCTGCATGGCGGCCGCATAGTCCGCCTCGGTCGACATGATCCGGGGCAGGCCGAGCAGCGGGAAGGGGGGGTCGTCCGGATGGCAGCACAGCCGGATGCCGAGCTCCTCCGCGGTCGGCACCACCTGCTCGAGAAAGGCGACGAAATGCGCGCGCAGCGATTCGGCGGCGATCGGGCCGTACTCGGCGAGATGGGCGCGCAGGTCGTCCAGCGTCAGGCTCTCGGCCGCGCCGGGCAGGCCGAAGGCGATGTTGCCGGCGAGCCCCGTCCGGACCGCATCGTCCATCGCCGCGAAGCGCCGGCCCGCCTCGTCGCGCAGGGCCTCGGGGTAGTCTTCGGCCGCCCCCGGGCGCGCGAGGATCTGCAGGTCGAAGGCGACGAAATCGGCGAGGTCGAAGCGCATGCAGGTGCCGCCATGCGCCACGCGGAAGGCCAGGTCGGTGCGCGTCCAGTCGAGCACGGGCATGAAGTTGTAGCAGACCACCTCTATGCCGGCCGCGGCGAGGTTGCGCAGGCTCTCGCGATAGGCGTCGATATGGCAACGCCATTCACCCTTCTGCTTCTTGATGTCCTCCGAGACGGGCAGGCTCTCGACCACTTCCCAGGTCAGGCCCGAAGGGGTGCCATCCGTGCGCCGGCCGATCTCGGCCTGGCGCCTCACGATCTCGTCCCGGGTCCAGATCGCACCCGTCGGGACGTGGTGGAGCGCGGAGACCACACCTTCCACCCCTGCCTGCAGCATATCATCGATGGAGACGAGGTCCCTGGGGCCGAACCACCGCCATGTCTGTCGCATGTCATTCCTCCTGAGCGCGCCGGCTTGAGCGGAGGGTTACCAGAATTCTTTCCGGGTTGACTAGTATGGAAGTATCCTTGTATGCGGCGAGCCGTGGCGAGGCGAATCTCCCATGCCGACGGACCGCAGGAGCCGAGAGCGCAGGTCCGGAGTTCCGTATCAACAAACAAAACCGACGGAGGAAAACCAGATGAAGTTCCCAGCACACCGCAGCCTCGTCCTGGCCGCAGGTCTTGCCGGCGCGCTGCTCGCCAGCACCGCGCTTGCGGCCGACATGACGCTGAAGCTCGGGCACCTCGCCAACGAGGAAAACATCTGGCACAAGGCGGCGGTGAAGTTCGGCGAGGAGCTCTCGGCGCTGACCGACGGGCGGATCGAGGTCGAGGTCTTCCCGAACGAGTCGCTCGGCAAGGAGATCGACGTCATCAACGGCATGCAGCTCGGCACCGCCGACATGACGATCACCGGCGAGTCGCTGCAGAACTGGGCGCCCATGGCGGCGCTGCTGGCTGTCCCCTACGCCTACAAGTCGCTCGAGGAAATGGACACCGTCGCCTCCGGCGAGATCGGCGACCGGATCGAGCAGCAGATCATCGAGAAGGCGCAGATCCGTCCGATCGCCTATTTCGCCCGCGGGCCGCGCGAGCTGACCTCGAACCGCCCGATCAAGACGCCCGACGACCTGAAGGGCCTGCGCATGCGCGTGCCGAACGTGCCCCTCTTCGTCGCGGTCTGGGAGGCGCTCGGCGCCTCGCCCGCGCCGATGGCGTTCTCCGAGGTGTTCACCTCGCTGCAGAACGGCACCATCGAGGCGCAGGAGAACCCGCTTGCGCTTATCAAGTCGGCGAGCTTCGCCGAGGTGCAGGACTACGTGAACATGACTGATCACGTCCGCTCGTGGATCTACCTGACGATCTCCGAGAACACGTGGAACCAGCTCTCGCCCGAGGACCAGCAGGCAGTGCTCGAGGCCGCCGGCCGGGCCCAGGAGTACGAGCGCGAAATGTTCCTCGCCGAGGAGGAGAAGCTCGCCGAAGAGCTGAAGGCGGCCGGCATGGAGTTCGTGGACGTCGACAAGGCGGCCTTCGCTGCCAAGGCCAAGGACGCCGTCCTCGCCAACGTCAACGAGGAAATCCGCCCGACCGTCGAAGAGCTCTTCGCCGAGTGACGCGGGGTTTCCGCCGCGCGGGCAAGGCCCGGGGCGGCGCATCCGACCGGCGGCGGCCCTCGGGGCCGCCCACCTCACCCACCTCTGAGGATTGTCTGCCATGCGGGAAACTGGCGCGATCGGGCGTCGTCACGGTGCTCAGCCGTGCCGTCGTCGGCATCGCCTTTGCCGTGCTTTCGGCCTCGGTCATCATCCAGGTCGTGACGCGCACTTTGGCCGAATCTCGCCCATCTGGACGGAGGAGCTGACGCGCTTTGCGCTGCTTTACCTCGCAGCCTTCGGCGCGGGGCTGTCCTACCGCACCGGCGACCTCGTCAACGTCGACATCGTCTGCGAGGCCCTGCCCGGCCGCTGGCCGAGGACGCTGCGCCTCATCTCCGCGGTCGCCACAGCCGTTCTCTGCGCCGCGCTCGTCTACCCGGCATGGCGCTTCACCTCCATCGGCGCCATGCAGACCTCGCCGGCACTCGGCTGGCGGATGGACTTCCTCCATGCCAGCATCCTGATCCTGCTCGTCTCGCTGCTCGTCTTCTCGCTGCTCCGCGTGGTGCGCATGCTGAACGGCACAAGCGACGGGCAAGCCGATCGCCTCGGAGGAACTCTGATGGGCCTCGCCATCCTGTCGGCGTCTTCGTCCTCGGCCTCGTCATCGGCGTGCCCGTCGCCGTCACGCTGGGGCTCGCCTCGGTCGCCTACCTGCTGGTCGAGGGCATCCCGCTCGTCTCCGTGCCGCAGAAGATGTATGCCGGCATGGACGTCTTCGTGCTGCTCTGCATCCCGGGCTTCATCCTCGCCGGCAACCTGATGAACGGCGGCGGCATCACCGAGCGGATCGTCCGCTTCGCCAATGCGCTGGTCGGCTGGGTGCGCGGCGGCCTGGGGCTGACCAACGTCGCCGGCTCGATGCTCTTCGGCGGCATCTCGGGCACCGCCGTCGCCGACGCCGCGTCGATCGGCGGCATGATGATCCCCGGCATGAAGCAAGTCGGGGTACCCGGCCGACTTCTCGGCCGCCATCACCGCCGCCTCGTCGACCGTCGGGCCGATCATCCCGCCCAGCGTGCCGATGATCATCGTCGGCGCGCTGTCCGGCATCTCGGTCGGCAAGATGTTCCTCGCCGGTGCCGTGCCCGGGCGTCCTGATGGGCCTGGCGATGATGGTGACAGCCTATATCATCGCCGTCCGGCGCGGCTTCCCGCGCCAGCCCTGGGCGGGCTTCGGCGAGCTCGGGCGCTCGTTCCTCGGCGCGTTCTGGGCGATCGCCATGACCGCGCTGATCATCGGCGGCCTGATGTCCGGCCTCGCGACGCCGACCGAGACGGCGATCGTCGCCAGCGTCTACGCCCTCGTCGTCGGGCTGCTGGTCTACCGCGAGCTGCCGCTGAGGAGGTCCCGAAGATCTTCATCGACAGCGCCGTCTCGTCGGCCGCCATCCTCGTCCTGGTCGGCTTCGCCAACGTCTTCGGCTGGATCCTGGTGTCCGAGCGCATCCCGCAGGCGATCGCCGACGCGGTGCTGTCGATCACCGACAACAAGTACCTGGTCATCCTGCTGATCAACCTGCTGCTGCTCTTCGTCGGCATGTTCATGGAGACGATCGCGGCGCTGATCATCCTGTTCGTGCCGCTGCTGACGCTGGCGACCAGGGCGTCGGCATCGATCCGCTGCACTTCGCCACCTTCGCCGTGCTGAACCTGATGATCGGGCTGACGACCCCGCCGGTCGGCGTCTGCCTCTTCGTCTGCGCCAACATCGCCCGCCTGCCGCTCACGCCCGTGATCGTGGCGATCGCTCCCTTCCTGCTGACCAATATCCTGGTGCTGCTGCTGGTGTCCTATGTGCCGCCGGTCGCAACCTGGCTGCCCAATACCTTGATGCCCTGAGGAGGGAATGCCCATGAAGACCCGCGTCTGCCGGCTCTATGCGAAGGGCGACATCCGGGTCGAGACGGACGAGGTCGCCGCGCCCGGCCCCGGCCAGGTCCTGCTCCGCATCGGTGCCGGCGGCATCTGCGGCTCGGACCTGCACTACTACCAGGACGGCGGCTTCGGCCCGATCCGGGTGCGCGAGCCGATCATCCTCGGCCACGAGGCGGCCGGCACCGTCGAGGCGGTCGGCGACGGCGTACGGCTCTCGCCTCGGCGACCGCGTCGCGCTCAACCCCAGCCGGCCCTGCGGCCAGTGCCGCTATTGCCGCGAGGGTAGTTTCCAGCATTGCCTCGACATGCGCTTCAACGGCTCGGCCATGCGCATGCCGCACGAGCAGGGCGCCTTCCGCGACCTGATGGTGGTCGAGGCCGCGCAATGCGTTCCGGTGAGTTCCGGAACCAGCCTGCAGAAGGCCGCCTGCGCCGAGCCGCTGGCCGTCTGCCTGCATGCCCGGAACCGCGCCGGCGACCTCGAGGGCAAGCGCGTGCTGGTGACGGGCGCCGGGCCGATCGGCTGCGCTCTGCGTCGCCGCTGCCGCCCATGCCGGCGCCGCCGAGATCGTCGTCACCGACCTGCACGACGCCGTGCTCGAGGCCGCGAAGGCCATGGGCGCCACGCGCACGATCAACGTCGCGCGCGAGGCGGCCGAGATCTCGGCATTCGCCGCCGACAAAGGGCATTTCGACGTGGTCTTCGAGTGCTCGGCAGCCGCGCCGGCGCTGCGCACCGCAATCGAGGTCGACGCGCCCTCTCGGCCGCATCGTCCAGGTCGGCGTGACGGGCGACCTGCCGGTACCGCTCAACCTGATCGTCGGGAAGGAAATCGAACTGGCGGGCTCGCATCGCTTCCACGCGGAGTTCGCCGAGGCCGTGCGACTGATCGATGGCGGCGAGATCGACCCCACACCGATCCTGACGGGCGTCTACCCTGTCGAGAAGGCTGTCGATGCCTTTCGATCTTGCCGGGGACCGGACACGGTCCGTGAAGGTGCAACTCTCCTTTGCGTGACGGCGACCGAGACCGCGTCTCGGCAAGCGTCTTCGGACCCTCAGTGCCTCTCGGCTTCTCGCCACGCTGGTCCGGCCCAATGCCGGCCGGCCCAACGAAGCAACTGCGATCGGCTCCAGGAGGACCTGGGCGACGCCGAGCTCACATCACCTGCGGCGCTGGTGTTGTCGGTGGCCCCACCTGCTCGGGTCAACTCCGACCGACACGCGCTCGACCCCAGTCGGGAGACTGCTGCGCCGTACACGAACGGCCGTTTTGTTCTGCTGCGGCGGCGACCCCGTGCCCGAGCAAAACGGCAGGAACGGGCCGACAGCTCCTGAACGCCCGGGCACGTGAGATTTCCGCTTAGGGTCAGACCTGCACATAGCTGGCGGAGCCTGCACGGTCAGTGACTGAGGGTAATCGGTAGCGTCCACACTCTTTCGCACTTTCGCTCACGCGACGACGGCTCCGTAGGCGTCGTTCTTCGCCGCGTGGAGCGGCGCCATGTTCATGTACTTGCGGGTTGACCGTAATCGGCCGCTCAAGGCCGCCTGCACGATCCTGTGCTGATCTGCGATGAGACGTCGCTGACGACGTCGTCAGCGACGTCCAAAGAGATCGGAGTTGTCGGTGCGGGGCGAAGTTCTGGGGAAGGTCGAGCGACGTCGGCGGTGGAGCGCCAACGAGAAGCTTGCGGTGGTCATGGCGTCGCTGGAGCCGGACGCGGTGGTCTCCGAGGTGGCGCGCCGGTTCGACGTGACGCGCCAGCAGGTCTACGATTGGCGGCGCGCGGCGAGGCAGGGCGATCTCGGGACGCCGGGCGGCGTGGTCGGGTTCTTGGAGGTGGTCGCCGGGCCCGCGACGAGCGACCCTGCGGTCGAGAGTCCGAGGCCGCGCCGATTGCCCGGACGCCGGCGTCCGCGACGGTCGAGATCGGGCTGGCCGGCGGTCGCCTGCTGCGGGTCCCTGTCGGCCTGCCGACCGCCGAGCTGCGGCGGCTGATCGGCGCGGTGGAGGGGGCGTGATCGCGCCGGGCGCGGGCGTGAGGGTCTATTTGGCCGCTCGCCATGTCTCTCGGACCTGGCTTCCATTGGCTCGCCGTCACGGATATGAGGAAGGGCATCACGGGGTTGGCTGCGCACGCCCAGATGGTGCTGAGGCAGAACCCGGCCTCGGGCGCGGTGTTTTGCTCTCGCGGGCGCCGCGGCGACCGGCTGAAGCTGTTGTTCTGGGACGGCCAGGGGTTCTGCCTGTACTATAAGGTCCTGGAGAAGGGCCGGTTTCCGTGGCCCTCGCCGGCGGACGGGGCGGCGCTGCGGCTGACTTCGGCGCAGCTGGCGATGTTGTGGGAAGGGATCGACTGGCGGCGGCCGGCCTGGTCCTCGCCGCCGGCGCGCGTGGTGTGATTTCTTAGCTGAAATCAACGATCTGAGCATGGTGCCGGGTGGCGGCGTCGGCTATGATCCGAGCATGTCGCCGGATGTCGACACCCTCCCCGAAGACCCCGTGCTGCTGCGGGCCATGGTGCTCGGCCTGCGGGCGGAGATCGCCGGGATCGTGGCTGCCAACCGGGCCTATGAGGCGCTGGTCCAGGCGCTCAGGATCACCATCGCGCGGCTGAAGAAGCAGCGCTTCGGCGCCAGTTCCGAGAAGATCGAGCGCGAGATCGAGCAGCTGGAGCTTGCCCTCGAAAGCCTCGAGACGGCCCGCGCCGCCGCCGACCCGACGGCCGAGGCAGACACGCCGGAGAGCAAGGACGCTCCGGTCACCGAGAATGCCGCGCCAGATACCGTCCCGCCGCAGCGGCGTCGCGGCAAGCCCCGGATCGCCGAAGACGCACCGCGCGAGCGCATCGTGCTCGATCCCGGCGATCGCTGCCCCGATTGCGGCGGCGTGCTGCGGCTGGTGGGCGAGGACGTCGCCGAGATCCTCGACTTCATCGCGGCCAAGCTGAAGGTCGTCGAGATCCACCGCCCGAAGAAGCCGTGCCGGGACTGCGAGCGGATGGTGCAGACAGCCGCGCCGCCGCGCCCGATCCCGCGCGGCATGGCCGGCCCGGCGCTGTTGGCGCATATCCTCGTCGCCAAGTACGACGACCAGCTTCCGCTCTACAGGCAGGGCGAGATCTTCGCCCGCATGGGCGCCGACATCCCCCGCTCCACGCTGATCGACTGGTGCGGCCAGGCCGCCGGCGCGCTGCGGCCATTCGCCGATCTGATCCGCGACGTGGTGATGGCGTCGGACCGCATCCATGCCGACGACACGCCGATCCCGGTGCTCGATCCCAGGAAGAAGCGAATCGAGGGCCTCGCGCGCGGCGTGAAGGAGGGCCGCATCTGGGTGTACGTCAAGGACGACCGGCCCTGGGCGGGCAGCGACCCGCCCGCCGCCGCCTACTGGTTCTCGCCCGACCACAAGGGCGAGCACGCCCGCGCCCATCTCGCCGACTTCAACGGCATCCTGCAGGCCGACGCCTATCCGGGCTTCAAGGACCTCTACGAGCCCGGTGCCGACGGCACGGCGCGGGTGCGCGAGGCCGCGTGCTGGGCACATCTGCGGCGCGACTTTCACGACGTCTGGAAGGCGACGGAATCGCCGATCGCGCGCGAGGCGCTGGAGAGGATCGGCGCGCTCTACGACATCGAGGCCGCCATCAACGGCCAGCCGCGCGACGTGCGCCACGCCGTCCGCCAGAAGCGAAAGCCGGCCCAGGGTAGAGGCCTTCCGCCTGTGGTGCGAGCACCAGCTGTCCCGGATCCCCGGCAAGGGCGATCTGGCCAAGGCCATGCGCTATGCCCTCACCCGCTGGGGCAGCTTCACCCTGTTCCTTGGCGATGGCCGCGTCGCCATCGACAACAATGCAGCCGAGCGCGCTCTGAAGGCAGTGGTCCTCGGGAGGAAGAATTTCCTGTTCGCAGGTTCCGACGCCGGTGGCGAGATCCTCGCCGACGCCATGACCGTCATCGAAACCGCGAAGCTCTCAGGCCTCAATCCCGAAGCGTACCTCACCGACATCCTCGGCCGTATCCGCACCTATGACCCAAGGCGCCTTGACGAGCTCCTTCCCTGGACCTGGAAAGCAAACCGCGAGGCCGCGCAGAAGGCTGCCTGAGGCCGCGTGCTGACCGGCCGATTACGCTGCAGCGCGCGGGCGTGCAGGTGAACCACAAGAAGCTCCGCCGGCTCTACGCCGAGGAGAGAGCGCCGGGTCGAATGGCACTACATCGCCCCCGGCAAGCCGCAGCAGAACGCCTTCGCAGAGAGCTTCATAGGGCGGTTCCGGGACGAGTGCCTCAACGAGACGCTGTTCTCGTCGATCACATTGCTCGGCCTCGGCAGGCGGGATGTAACCGATGGGCGCGAGCAGACGGCGGTTGTTGTACGAGTCGATCCAGCGCAGCGTCTCCCACTCGACATCACGCATGGTTCGCCAGGGGCGGAGGGGGTTGATGACCTCGGTCTTGAACAGGCCGATGATGCATTCGGCGAGCGCATTATCATAGCTGTCGCCGACGGTCCCGACCGACGGATCGATACCGGCCTCGACGAGCCGCTCGGTGTAGGTGATCGACAGGTATTGCGACCCGCGGTCCGAGTGGTGGATCAAGTTCTTGTTTTTCTGTGCCTTTCTCTGCCAGATCGCCTGGTCGAGGGCGTCGAGGACGAACTGAGTAGACATCGAGGTGGAGACGCGCCAGCCGACGATACGTCGGGCGAACACGTCGATGACGAACGCCACATAGACCGTGCCGGACCAGGTGGGCACGTAGGTGAAGTCGGAGACCCAGAGCTGGTTCGGGCGCACGGCCTTGAACTGGCGGTTGACCTTGTCTTCCGGGCAGGGTCGCGCCGCGTCGGGGTTGGTGGTGATGATCCGGCGTCCCGGACGACCCCCTTGATTCCCATGCCCTTCATCAGCCGCTCCACAGTGCACCGCGCCACGTCGAAACCCTCCCGGCGCAGCGCATGCCAGATTTTCCGGGCGCCGTAGAGCTCGCGGTTCTCCTCCCAGACCCGCGCGATCTCGATGCGCAGGGCCGCGTCGGACCTCGAGCGGGCCGAGGCGCGGTCGGGCTCGCGGGCCTCGAGGACGCGCTGGTGATACGTCGACGGAGCGATCGGCAGCACGCGGCAGATCGGCTCGACCCCGAACACCCCACGGTGTTCTTCGATGAAGTCCGTCATTTGCGAAACGGGCGGTCGAGCTCCGCCTGCGCAAAATATGCGTTCGCCATTGTCGCTCGGACCAATGGCGCGCCAATGGCTCACCCTTCTTCGGGATCTCGTTCGCCTGGCGCAGTTCGCGGTTCTCGCGCTCGAGCTCCCGGATCCGCGCCTTCTCCGCGCTGGTCTGCCCAGGCCGGTCGCCCGCATCACGCTGCGCCTGACGCGCCCAGACGCGCAGGCTGTCGGGCGAGCACCCGAGCTTCTCGGCAAGCGCCCGCAGCGCGGCAACTTCACTGGCGTACTCAGGGCGATGCTCCAGGAAGAGCCGTACGGCGCGTTCGCGAAACTCGGGAGAATACGGCTTCCTGCTGATCTTCTGGTCCATGATGGGTCATCCTCGGAGAGTTCGGCCCTCCGGTAAACCCGGGGCGGTTCAGACCCGGTCCGTGCTCGCGACCTGGCGTGACGATTACAACCGCCTGCGCCCCCACTCGGCGCTCGGAAACGCGGCGCCGGCCGAATTTGCTGAGAAGATCAGGCTTGCCCAGGAGGCCGCCTGAAAGCATCACATCAACCCACAGGCTCTACCCTGCCGCGGATGCGAAAAGCGGCTCAGGTCAATCTCCTGATCGGTCACGGGTCAGCGGATCGGTGCCGATGCCTTCCTATCTCAACCAGGTCGAGCGCATCAATGGACCTGCGTTGGGTTGTCGGATGTCCTGTCTCAGCATCACCTGCCGCTTCAGCGTCAGGTTTCGGCAGAGCATCGGCTGCTCCTCGAGCCTTCACCGACGCCTTGGATGCGCCACTTCCGGACGCTGACGCGGCAGGCGACACCATCACGCCGATGCCAGTCAAGGCATCGGTGAAGAGGGCTGGTGAACTGGCCTGTCTCGCCGGCCGCGAAGCTTGAGATACGCCGGTCGGGCCTGCCCTACTTCTCGTCTCGCTCCAGCGTCGCGCCGGTCTGTACGGTGCCATCGGCGGACATCAGGGCGGCGAGCGGTCGCAGCGTCGGGATCTGGCCGCAGACGATCATGAAGACGACCATCAACGGCACGCTGAGAAAGGCGCCCGCGATGCCCCACAGCGCGCCCCAGAACGCCAGGGCCAGCATGACCATCAGCGGGCTGAGGTTCAGACCTCGGCCTGCCAGCGCCGGCTGCACCACATTGTCGATGCAGAGCCGGAGCACGCCACCGACGAGCAGCACGACCCAGAACTGCGGCGCAAAGCCGAACTGGATGAGCGCGATGCCCGCTGGTGCCGCGATGCCGAAGGCGGTCCCGATCGTCGGGATGAAGGCCGTGAAGAAGATCAGGATCGCCAGGGGCGAGGCGAAGGCGGTGCCGGTGGCCCACAGCACGGCATAGGTCACGAAGCCGGCGAGCACGCTCGTCAGCGTGTTGATCCACATGTACTTCTGGACGAGCAGCGAGATTCTCCGGCCGAGCCTCGACATTGTCTCGGCCCGCTGCGGCGAGCCGACGATCTGGGGCAGTTTGCGGGTGAACGCCTCGCGCTCGGCGCCCATGAAGAGCACGTAGAAGAGGACGAGAAGCCCCGAGCCGAAGAGCGCGCCCGCCGGCGCCAGCAGATCGGGCAGTACCGTCTCGACATCGAACCCGGCGAGCTTCGCCTTCAGCCGGCCGACCGCCGCCTTGCCGATCACCGGCGCCAGCCCGTCGATGCGCTGCCCGGCACGCTCTGCATAGGCCGGTGCCGCGTCGCCGATCTGGCCGACCTCGTCGGACACGATACGCAGCGTCACGGTCATCAGCCCGAAGATGATCAGCAAGCTGAGCAGCCGCGCGAGCCATAGCGGAATGCGCCGACCGCCGATCGCGATCCGCCGGGTCTGCTCGCCGAGTGCGAGGACGAGGATGAAGACCAGCAGCGCGACGGCCAGCGGGATGAAAAAGCTGCGCCCGTAATAGAGGACCGGCAGGAGAATAGCCGCGGTAACGAGGCCGAGGAACCAGGTTGGCGGGCCACCGACCGCGGTCAGCGGGCCCAACCGATCCACGGATGCACGATCCGCCATTCCTTCACCCATCTCCGCTCCTTGCGCCGCGGCGCCGAGCCGGCCGATATGCTGCGCGCCCGGTGATCGGGCGATGCAATCTATCGTGCCGTGGCGCGCGCAGGATAGGGGCGCGGACCGACTTCTGAAAGCGACGCGTTGCACGGAACGCCTCGAGCCGCGCCGTGCTTCGAGTTGGCAGCGTCGCCGGAGCGCAACCGGGTACGGTCAAGCGACCGTTCGTCCTCAACGCTCGAGAACATAAAAGGGCGGCAGATCCCGCCAGAGCTTGCCCTGCCGGAACAGGTCGCCGCCGACGTTGAAGAGGCATTTCATGAAAGGTCGGTCGAAGACCTCCGTCGGGTCTGGACAGGGCACCTCGGCCGGGATCCAACCGACGTCGAACTCGATGTCGTCGCGCTGGGAGATCAGATAGAGCTTGTAGAGGTCGCCGATACCGCTGCCGCGGATCAGCGAGCTGACCGCAGCGCCGCCGATATCGGCGATCCGCGGGTTGATCTGGGAATAGGGCGGCGAAAGGTCGTTGTTCATGATCAGATAGAGGTGCCGGTCGAGGTTCCGGCCGAGGGCGGCGATGGTTTCCTGTCTGATCGGCACGTCGGGCGAGACGAAAGTGACCTGCGAGGTGGCGCCGCCGTCGACATGCATCTCGTCATAGACCGTGCCGTCGGGCGCGACGACATCGATGAGGGCCGGCGGGAAGGCGACGGGGATCGAGGCGGAGGCCAGGATCACCTGGCGAAACAGATGCGGCGCGTCCGGGTGCCCGGAGGCGGCGATCGCGCCCATGTTCCAGATCCGTGGCCGCCCGGCGTCGAGATCGGTGGTGCCGACCAGCAGGATACGCCCCTTGCGGTACTCGTCAGCGATCTTCGCGACGAATTCCGGCGTGACCTTTTCGGCGATGATCGCCTCGAGCTTCGCCGTGTCGGCGAGCGCGTCGCCGGAGACCAGGCCCGAGAAGACCTTCTCCTCGATCAGGTCGTCCGTGCTGTACTTCGTATACATCTCCTCGAGCACGTCGTCATAGTCCGGGCCCAGAAAGGCGAAGGGCGCGATGAGCGCCCCGGTCGAGACGCCGGAGACGCCGGTGAACTCGGGCCGCGTCCCGCTTTCGGTCCAGGCCTTGAGCACGCCCGCGCCGAATGCGCCCCATTGCCCGCCGCCGGAGAGGCCGAGGAAATAGAGCGTGGGCGGCTTCTCCCCGGCCGCGAGCTCGTGGCCGAACATCGCCTTGAGACGCGCGGCGTTGCCCGCGGCGAAGCCTTCCAACTCCTTCTTGGTTAGCGCGTCGCCCCAAGTGCGCAGGCCCGGCATGCCAAGCGGATTGGCCTGATCGACCAGAGCCTCCGGCAACGGGTTCCGGGTCACGGTCTGCCCGCAGGCGCAGATCAGGAGCGGCAGCACCAAGATCGGCCAGAGAAGTCTTCTACGGTGCGAGAGCATCGCATTCATTGGTCCTAGCCCTTTCGCTACTGCCGGCACGATTCGATCTCCGACCGATAGGTGTTTTGCACAGGATTGTGGTCACATTGCACGCGCTGCCCGGCCCGCCGGGCATGGTGGCCGGTGATGCGCCTGGGCCCCCGCTGCGGTTGGGCGTCCAGGCCGCTGAGCATTATTTATCGCGCGCAGGCTCGCCCGAGCCCGAGCCGACGTTTCTGCGCCCTCTCGCCGGTCACTTCACACGACTCCAGACATCGCCCTCGCAGATGAAACTGATGCAGCCGTCGACGTCGAGCTCGTTTCCTTTGACGACCATCTTCGACTTATAGGTCTTGCCGTTCTCCGGGTCGAAGATGGTGCCGCCGGAGTATCGACCATCGCCATCGCTCGCCATGCCCTCGAGGATGGGTTTGCCGAGATACTGGTAGGCCGCATCCTCTGCCCCCGCCGCCTTGAACGCCTTGCTCACGACCCCACAGGTCTTCGAAGCGTCCGCGGTGCAGGGCGCGACGGTGACCTCCAGATATCCGCCCGAGTCGCTCGCTTGTGTCTTCCATACGCCGTCAGCGCTTGCGGCGAGCGCCGCCGCCGGCGTCGCGATGAGTGCCAATGTCAATATGTGCACGCGCATTTTGATTGCTCCTGTCTTGGATTGCTGATCGTTGATCTTCGAACTTTCTCCCGACGTCCCGCATTGCAGAATCGCCCATGCCACCCGCCGCACGGCCTGTCTTAGATCGGGGTCTCATCGTACGCCCACGCGGTTCACAGGGCCGCCGAGATTGACCCCGACGCCTCCGCTGTACCCGACGCCGACCTGACCGGCCCCCGCGCCCGGGCGTACCCCGACACCGGATGCCGGGCCGCCGACGCCCCCTGCACCCACCCCCGGCGTCGCCACGCGCACCGTCGTACGGCGCGCGACGCCCGCATAGCTCACGGGCGTGAGCGGCCGGCCGATCACGGCCTCTGCGCGCGAGACGAACCCTCGGCCGGCGGTCGGGACGACCTCGCCGTTCCAGGCGAGGCCGAGCACAATAGCCCCAAAGCCCAAAGCAACGCGGCGTCCTGAGATCATCACTGGTTTCCTCCTTCGGTGGCGGGCGGCGGCAACTCGTCAAGCTGGACCAGAGCGTCTGGCTCCATCTTCTCGGCAGCGGACGGTGGCGTGAAGACGAACCGGTCATCGGGGAAAGAGAAGTCGGTCTGCAGTGCCTTGACGAGCAGGGTGTACTGGGGCGCGGCACCGACGTTCTTGCTGGTGATGACCATCTTGCACGGAACCGGCCGATCACCGGGCTCGATCCAGATCTGCCAGTCCGTCTCGAGGCTCCGGAAAGCAAGATGCTCGCACTCTCTTCCGTCGACGACGCCGAGCCCGATGTGCTTGGCTTCGATCACGTCAGCCACGAGGACATCGTAGGCATTCGACAGCAGCAGGTCGGCCCCGGAAGTGCCACGCCGTGACCGCTCCTGAGCGCCGCGAAGAGATCGTCAAGCGTCCCGGGCGCATCGAACTGGATGTAGCGATTGCCGTCCCGGTCGAGAATGCTGGCCACGTTCCCGTCGTAGAAGAGCTCGACGTCGGTGTAACCGCCATGGCGGTGCGCATGCAGCTTGCCGGGCCTGCTGACCAACGCCTCGCCGGAGCTGGTGAACTGGATCTTCTCCATCTCCGGCGTGATGACCTCGAGCGAGCTGTCGAAGGTGAACGAGATCGTCTGTCGTTTGGCCAGATAGTCCGACATCGCTTTCAAAATGTCTCGCGCATCGTCGTCGTCGGCCGCGATCACGGGTGGTGCGAAGGCGACCACCGTGATCATGGCCGCGCCGAGCGCACGGAAGTGCGCTGACGCCTTCTTCCAGTCTGCTGCACTCGTCTCTGTCATGTTCATCTCCGTTCGCGAGCCGCGGCAACGCCTGCGAGCCCTGGCTGCTGCGGTGCCGGCATGGGCTGGAGAACGTAGAACCCCCTGCCGACGGCGGTCGGAAAGTAGACGCGGCCGCCGAATCCCGGCGTGGTGAGCGAGTTGATCGTCAGGGGCTCGAAGAAATCCGATTCCGCCAGAGCCTTGCCGGTCGCGGCGTCGCGCCAGGTCAGCTGCTCGGAATAGCGGTTCAGAGTGAAGACGGCTTGCTGTATCGACTGCGACTCCGAGGAAAGCTTGATGCTCGTGAGCAGAACCCGCTTGTCCGCCGGGCCGATCAGCGGCTGGAACGTGCTGGTGATGTCGTCGACGACGAAGGCGACCTCGGGCTTGCCGGTCGCCGTGTCGAGCTTTATCCCGGCCACCTTCTTCATCCCCATGTCGGCAGAGTAGATCATGCTGTTCTCGGGGTCCGCCGTGCCCTTGGGAGGCGCAAAGCTCTATTCGCCGGGCGCGAGGTCGCCGAACGGAAAGATGACATTCATCCTCGAGGCGTCGCGCTTGTCGACCACCGCGACGCTCGAGGCGGCCTTGTCGGTGAACAGGCCGTTGAGCTGTACCGAGATCCAGTCGCCGATCACGCTGGCGGCGGTGAGCACGGTCTGCCCCTCCTTCAGCGGACGGACGATCCAGCTCTCGTCGGCCGACAGCTTCTTGGCCTCAGGGTCCCAGAAATAGCGCCTCAGACTGTCGGCGAAGGGGATATAGATCGCGATCCTGTCGTCCAGCATGTCGATGATGTGCGGCGAGGCCGCCGGGCCGGGAAGATCGATGTCGTCAAGGATCTCGAGCGTGTCGGGGTCGACCGCCACGAGGTGCGAGGGCGGCATCTTCATGCCCGCCGCGGCGCATTTGATGATTTCCATCGTGCCGGCGATGTCGCATCCGATGGGCCGGGTCTGGTCCTTGAGGATCAGCGTGCCGTCGGGGGCTATGGTGAGGTGCTTGTAGTTCACCGACGAGACCGGCACACCGCCGGTGGGAAGCGTGCTGTGCTTCACCACACGGCCGCTGGCAGCATCGATCAGGACGATCTGGTCCGACCAGCTCTGCGCGATCTTGCCGTTCTGCAGGATGTTGAGGTTGGTGTTGCCGATGAAGCGGCTCGAGACGTTCTGGTTGTCGAGATAGGTCCGCCAGATCTCCTTGCCGATGGTGGCATCCGCCTTCGCGACATACGGGCCGGCGGGCATCGGGTCGTCGGGGGTCGGGTATTCGCCCCCGACGATGTAAAGTTCGCCGGGCGTGCCGTTGTTGATGTAGGAGATACCCTGGTAATCTTCGGCGCTGCGCCAGGCGAAGACCTGGTTGGGGCCGTCATGCGAGCCGGTGAAGGTCGCACACGGGAAGACTTCGCTGCGCTGGGCGTCGGAAATCTCGGCAGCGTTCAGCGAGGAGAAATAGCCGGGCGTCGGCAGGTCTTGCTGACAGGCGAGTTCCTGTCTCGTAGAGGCCGATGTCGCCCGGAACCGGTCCATTGGCCGCAAGCTGGTTCGGCGATTTCAGCCGCTGTGCTAACTCGCCAGCTTGGGCGACACCGGCCATGTTCGCAAGAATCAAGAGCGCGACCGCTGCCGCGGCGCCCGGGGCTGTGCAACGACAGACCATGCTCGCTACCGTCCCTCGTCGTCGCATTTCCGTTCCCCTCCCTGCAGCACGGTCACTCAGCGACGGGCCGGCACTCGACGAGCGCCGGCCGCCCCCGCTTCGCTCAGCGCAGGCCCGGGCCGCGCATCCCGACGCCCACGCCATGGAAGCAAAGCCGGCGACGCCGCATCTGCGGGCGCGGCACCTCATCGGACCGCTCCCAGCGTCTCGAACGCCTCCTTGGTCATGTACTCGCCACGCGGGTAGTAGGGGCCCATGACCGTTTCCTCGTCGCCAGGCTTGGTGACGTTCGCCGGGCTCTCGGCCCAGTCGGCGCTCGGCGCCATGATGCGCATCATCAGCATGCCGAAATCCGCGCGGTTCTGCGGCGTGTCGAGCCCCTCGCCGCGCGGGCTCCACTCGACCCAGGCGACGCCGTTCTCGGCCGTGGCGTTGGCGGGCCGGTCCTCGGCGCGGCTCATGACGATCGTGTAGTTGCCGTCGGCGTCGAGCGGGATCTGCATGTCGGCGAGGCCGTCGACGATCTGCCCCGAGGGCGCCGCCTCGCAGCTGACGACGGAAAAGTACTGGACCTGCGCCGCCGGCATGATCTCCAGACCCCGGCCGGCAGCCCCCGAATAGGTGTTCGGGAAGGTCGGCAGCGGGAAGTCCTTCGGCAGCATGCGCGTCGTCAGCCCGCCGCGGGAGCGTCCCATGCAGCCATCGTCCGCGCCCCCTTTTTTCCGCTCGCGCCGTGCTGGTGGACGCGGACGCAGGAGCTGTCGATCATGACGATGTCGCCGTCGTAGGCTTGCGAGATCGCCTCGAGGATACGGTCCCACACGCCAGCGGCTCGCCAGCGGACGAAGCGATTATAGAGCGTCGTGCGCGGTCCATAGCGCTCGGGAATGTCGCGCCACGGCGCCCCCGTCCGGAACCGCCACAGGATGCCGTTCAGCACCCGCCGATCATCCACCCGCGGCACGCCGCGCGGCTTGTTCGGCAGCAGCGGCTGGATCACCGCCCATTCCTCATCCGTCAGTTCGTGACGCCGCATGCGATCCTCCCTTTCCCGCTCGAGGGGAGGGAATCAGAGCTGCCGCCGAAAAGGAATTCTGGAGGGTTCTGTGAGGCGCGGCGGGACGGTGGCGGTGTGCGCGACGCCAGTCGGCGCCTCATAGAAGCCGGATTGAACGAAAGCCGCGGTGGCCGGGAGCTATGGGTGAAGTAGCTCGGAGCGTTGGTCGCGGGCTGGGGCTGTGCGGCCGAGTTGGCGTGCCTCGGCGCGTGCCGTCGCGCTTATTTTCGCGGCAATGCCGGTCGGGCGCGCGGTCGGTGGCGGCGCCACGCCCGTGCGAGGCACGCGGTGTCCGGATGACGGGGCCGCCGGAGCGCGGCGGTGCATGGATAGCCGGCCGCTGGCGACGGTCATGGTGGCCAGCTTTGGCTGGGTGATATGGGCGGGTTCGGCGGTCATCGCTGCATCGGGACGGGGTCAGGGGGCGCACGGGGCAGGGTCGTGCGGATCAGGGCGAGGCTCCCGCAGCATGGACAGACGTCGCCCGGGATGATCGACGGCGACGGCGGGTCGGCTGCGCTGGCTTCGACGTCGGGACCGTCGTTATGATCGGGGCCGTCGTCTTGGTCGGAGCCGGCGACGGCGAGCAGCCGGCGGCAGAGGGCGAGCCGGGCCGCGCGATGGCCGTTGGCGAGGAAGCCGAAGTGGCGGATGCGGTGGAAGCCGGGCGGCAGGACGTGCAGCAGGAACCGGCGCATGAACTCGCCGGCGTCGAGCGTCATGACCTTGCGGCGCCCCTCCTGGCGATAGTCCTTCCAGCGGAAGCTCACCTTCCCGTCGGCCATGCCGACCAGCCGGCTGTTGGCGATGGCGACGCGGTGCGTGTAGCGGCCGAGATAGGCGAGCACCTGTTCGGGGCCGCCGAAGGGGCGCTTGGCGTAGACCACCCAGTCGATCCGGCGCAGCGTCGCGCAGTGGGCGGCGAAGGCGTCGGCAGCCGCGAGCGGCGCGAGGTCGCCGAAGAAGCGCAGCCCGCCCTCGGCGAAGGCGTGCGGCGAGGCGCTCGAGGAACAGCCGCCGGAACAGCTTGGCCAGCACCCTCACCGACAGGAAGAAGCCCGGCGGACAGGCGATCCAGCGCGTCCGGTCGGGCGAGAGGCCGCCGCCCGGCACGATGCAGTGGACGTGCGGGTGGTGCTGCATCGCCTGGCCCCAGCTGTGCAGCACCGCGACGCCGCCGATGGTCGGCGCCGAGATGGCGCGGGTCGGCCGCGACGACGCGCAGCGTCTCCGCGGCGGCGCGGAACAGGATCCCGTAGACCGTCGCCTTGTTCTGGAATGCGATCGCGCCGACCGGAGCCGGCAGCGTGAAGACGACGTGGAAGTAGGGCACGGGCAGCAGCTCGGCGCGGCGCGCGGCGACCCAGGCCGCCCGCGCCTGGCCCTGGCACTTAGGGCAGTGCCGGTTGCGGCAGGAGTTGTAGGCGATAGCGATGTGGCCGCAGTCGGCGCAGCGCTGGACATGGCCGCCGAGCGCCGCCGTGCGGCAGGCTTCGATCGCGCCCATCACCCGGCGCTGCATGCGATCGAGATGGTCGCCTCGCTCGGCGCGCCAGGCGGGGCCGTAGCGGCGGAAGACGTCCGCCACCTCCAGGCCGCCCGCTCATGGCAGAGCGTCAGGCGGGCGGCGTCACCTCCAGCCGCAGCCGATCGAGCGGGCTCTCCGTCCGGCGGATGACGACCTGCGAGACATGCGTATAGCGCGCCGTCGTCGACAGGTGGGCGTGGCCGAGCAGCACCTGGATGACGCGGATGTCGACGCCGCTCTCCAGGAGATGGGTGGCGAAGCTGTGCCGCAGAACGTGGACGGTCACCTTCTTGTCGATGCCGGCCGCCGCCCGCGCCGAGCGGCAGGCGGCGTGCAGCACCGTCGCCTCGATCGGCCGGCTGGCGTCGCGCCCCGGGAACAGCCAGTGTGCCGGGCGGGCGAGGCGCCAGTAGGTCCGCGAGGCATGCCGAGCAGCTGCTCGGAGAGCATCACATAGCGCTCCTTGCCGCCCTTGCCGCGTTCAATCCGGATCAGCATCCGGCCGCTGTCGATGTCGCCGACGCGCAGCCCGATGACCTCCGAGACGCGCAATCCGGCCGCGTAGGCGGTGGTCAGCGCCGCACGCGCCTTCAGGCTCGGCACGGCCTCGAGAAAGCGCACCACCTCGTCAGCGCCGAGCACCACGGGAAGGCGGCGCGGCTCGCGGGCGTAGGCGATCCGTTCGGGAACCTCCGCCATTCCGAGCGTCACGCCGTAGAAGAACCGAAGCGCCGCGACCGTCTGGTTCAGGCTCGCCCACGCCACGCCCTTCGAGGCGAGATGCACTTGGAACGTCCGGACGTCCTCGAGCGTCAGGCGGTCCGGAGAGCGGCCAAAGAACCGGCTGAACTTCGAAACCGCGTGAACGTAGGATCGCTGCGTCGCCGGCGAGAGGTTGCGGACGGTCATGTCCTCGAGCATGCGCCGGCGCAGAGGGCTGATCTCGGCCATCGGAAATCTCCTGTCTGGAAGCTGGGTTGCAGCAACCCAGAGCTTCCAATCAGGAGCGCCGACCGCGAAGGGCCCCTACCGCGCAGCGGTTTCGTTCAATCCCCCTTGGCGCTTTATGGGGACGAGCCCTAGGTCGTCCACGGAGCGGGTCGAGATGCCGTGGACGCAGGCTTCTTGAATGACGGCCACGAGCGCCTTCTCGGCCGTCCGCCGCGGTTCGAGGAAGCTCGGGAAGTAGCTGCCCTTACGCAGTTTCGGGATCTCGAGTGCGATCCGTCCGGCGCGGGTGTCCCAATCGCGGTCGCGGTATCCGTTCCGCTGGGCCTCGCGCAGAGGCGAACGCGCGCCCTTCGCGGCGCCCGTGCGCGCCTCGACCTCCAGCTCCATGATCCGCTCGGCCGCAAACGCCAGCATCTCGCGCACGAGGTCGCTATCGGCCTGCTTCTCAACCAGCTCGATCAGCGCCATTCTCTCATCGGTCATCGTCATCTCCGTTCTCGGCTCCAGGTGTCGTAACCCGGACCTTTTCCGAAGATCGACGGTGGCCGCCAGCGTCACCGCCGGCCGCGTGCTGCGCTACGCCGGGGGCTCCGCGCGCGGCCTCCTACACCACCACCAGGGACACAGCCCTTATGGGATCGGTTTGCAAGGGAGGGCGGAGATGCTGTGACGTGGTCTCGTCAAGGGCCGCCTCGGGGTGCAGCGGCCATCCTCACGTAGCCATCACCCGCGCACTCGCCACTCAGTTTCGCTGTTGGAGATCGCCGGGTGAACCATGAATAAAGGCGGCTTCATGCTGAACAAGCTGACATCGGTTCGTGTTCTGGTTGAAGAACTCGAAATTCTGGCAGAAGTCGAAGATCAGGAAGTGGTCCTTGTCCTCGCCGGGGCCGAACAGGTCGGGGCACAGGCGCGTGCCGCGGCCGATCATCTGCCAGAACTTGGTCTTGGACCGCACGATCTTGAAGAAGACGAGGTTCACCACCTCGGGCACGTCGATGCCGGTGTCCAGCATGTCGACCGAGACCGCGATGTGCGGCGCCTTCGTTTTGTCCGAGAAGTCGTCGATCAGCGACTGCGCATAGGGGACGCTGTAGTCGATGAGCCGGGCAAACTGCCCCCGGAGATGGGGGTAGTTCACGTCGAACCGCTCGAGTGACGAATTGCGCGTGCGCGCTGTTCTTGGCGAAGATGATCGTCTTGCCGAGGCGGTCGCCGCCCTGGACCTTCAGGCCGTGGCGCATCACGTATTCAAGCACCTTGTCGACTGTGTCAGCGTTGAACAGCCACTTGTTGAGGTCGTTGGCCTCGACGTGGTCCGGGATCACGCCGTCCTCGCTCCATTCGAGCGCGTCCCACTCCTCCTTTTCCTCGTCCGACAGATCGGCGTATCGGATGCCCTCGCGCTGGAACTTCAGCGGCACCGAGACGGCCCGGGGCGGCACGAGGTAACCGTCCCGACGGCGTCCTCCAGGTCGTAGGCGTCGGTCGGGACGCCCCGCTCCAGCTGGAACAGCGAGTAGGTGTCGCGGTCGATCTCGTCGCGTGGCGTGGCAGTCAGCCCGACCAGCAGGCTGTCGAAATATTCGAAGATGGCCCGGTATTTCCGGTAGACCGACCGGTGCGCCTCGTCGATCACGATCAGGTCGAAGTGCCCGGGGCCGAACCGGCGGACGCCGCCCTGCATCTCGTCGATCAGGTTCATCATGGTCGGGTAGGTCGACAGGAACACCCGCGCGCCGGTGTGGTCATTCTTGCGGGGATCGTGACGCTCCAGCAGGTTGGCGCTGGGCGCGCTCGGCAGCTGGGTCTTGAAGACGCCGTGCGCCTGGCGCACCAGCGCGCGGCGGTCGGCGAGGAACAGCACGCGGCTGCACCCAGTTGGCGCGCATTAGCTGGTCTATCAGCGCGACCACCGTCCGGGTCTTGCCGGACCCCGTCGCCATGACCAGCAGGGCTTTCCTCTGCCGGTCGTGCTCGAACGCCTCGCCAACGCGGCGGATGGCGCGCGCCTGGTAGAACCGGCCCGCGATCTTCTCGTCGACGGCCGTCTCGTCCAGTGACCGTCTTGTCGTGCGACGCTGGTGCAGCAGCGCCAGCTCGTCCCTTTTCAAGAAGCCCTGGACCGACCGCGGTGGATACATCGTGTCGTCCCAGACCCAGTGCTCGTAGCCGTTCGAGTAGAAGATCACGTGGCGCTGGCCGTAGGCCGCCTCCAGGCAGTCGGCGTAGAGCTTCGCCTGCTGCTGGCCAATCCGGGCAGGAGCGGGCGGCGCCCCCGGCGGGCGTCAGCGGTTTCCACACCACACCCGACGCCTAAGGGTAAGTGGTGTGGTGTGGAGGTGGGGACTTGATGTCCCCCACCTCCAACCCAACCACGTTCCACACTCATCCACACTTGGGCTCCACACCCAGCTGGGGTGTGGAGCCCCGCCCCGCGGCGGGTGCTTTTAAAGGGAAAACCTCTCCGGGCGGCGGTCCGGCGCCCATGGCGGCCGCTGTCGTCAGTCCTTGTCATTCGTGCCGCCGTTCGCGTCCGTGAGGTCGCCGCCCCTGTCGTCTGCATCCTCGTCCTCGGGCTCATCGTCGAACAGAAGGGCGGCGGGGGTTCCGACGACGACGCATGGAACTCCGCGCCCCGCGCGGCCGTCCTGCTCGTTGCAGATGGCCAACGCGTCGAACGCCAGCCATTCCCTGAGCAGAGCACGCACCCGCGCGTGCGCAGCTGCCTGATCTGGCCTCCGCGTCCGCACCGGCGCCCCGATATTAAGCCCGAGCACCCTGGCCACCACATGTCCAACCCAATTCGGGGACTGATCGCTGGCCCGGGGCTTGGACGGGAGCGCGCCGATGGCGGCCTGAACGCGCGCAAGGTCCGAAGGCGTGACCGCCGGAACGGCGGGCGGGGTCCAGCGCCTGACGCTCGCAACGTGATCGCCGTTCGGGTATTCGGCCGTGGCGTTGCCGAGGGCGACCGGGACCATTTCGAGCCAGCGCGCCACGTCAGCCGGCGCGAGATTGGCCTTGCCGTTATCGACCCGCACAAACCTACGCCGGTCTTCCTCGGCAATCCCCAGCCGGTTCGCTTCCTGCGGGGCCATGGGGACGAGCTGCCGGACATTCCGGGCTGCGTCCGTCAGAGCGGACGCCCCCCGCGATGCGTCGGCGCCGTGCGCGTCCATGTTCATGCCAGCGGCCTTGGACGTATGGTGCACCAAAAGGATAGCGGCCCCCGTCCTGTAGGCGATCTCGCGCAGCACGCCCATGAGCAGGTTAATGGCTTCGTTAACGTTCTCGGCCAAGGAGTGCATCGCCCCGAGCGGGTCGAGGATCACCACGTCGATCTGGTTTTCCGTCACCTCCTTTACGAGAAGCTCCACGGCGTCCCGGTTGATTTCCGGGCTACTCCTCGGACAGTGGGTTCCGCGCGAAGACGATCTGCGCCTCGGCGTGGCGGATGCGGCTCACCGCGGCGGGATCGGTCTTCCAGAGCCTGCCGATCAACTGTAGCCAGCCAATCTTTGGCGCTTTTATCCCGTCATAGATCGCGGCATCGTGCTTCGGATCAGCGCCCAACGGCCAGCGCGCCGATCAATCCAGGAACAGCTTGCGGGCTTCCTGCTCGAAAACCGTCCCCGCCGCGGCGCCGCGGACGGCGTGCGCGACGTCCACCTGTTCGCGGCGGTCCGTGCCTGCGGTGTTGGGGAGTGCATCGAGCAAATCCTTGAGAAGTTCTAGGCTGGGTGCCGGCCCCTGAAAGATGACGACATTCGCACCCGCTCCGTGCGTCGTCGTAGATTTCGCGCTGCCGCCCCCGCGCCCGCCCTTGCCCTTTCCGCCCGAGGCGGAACTGCGTCCCCGCAGGTTCAGCCGGTCCGCCAGGGTCGTCAGCTCACCGCAGAGCGATGACAACAGTCGGCGCGCCGGCGCTGTCGCTGGCAACTCGGGCAGCGCGAGACGGTGCACCGCGCCGCGCTTACGCTTCACCGAGGTCGGCACGTTGACGGTAAGGGGCAGGCGGGCAATGCGGGGCGGATCGGACATATTATCGCCCCCCACCCTTGCCATTGCGGCGGATATTTCGCTCGACGTTGCCGCGACAGCATTCCCCGTTACCGCATCAACGGCAAGCCAGACATGATAACCGTTGCCGCTATCCAGGATCATCGCTGGCCCCATGGCCTCCAGTGCCTCGATCGTTTCGAGCCAGCCCGGGTCCCTTCGGGCGCATCCTTGATGTCCAGGTCGAGCAACACGGAGCGGCGTGCCACAATGTCACCCGCGGATGCAGCGTCCGTCGCGCGGACCAGCCGCGGAGCGCGCGGGTTGACGCCGACGTAGATATTCCAGAGCCCATTGTGTCGGCGCACGAAGTCCGCCAGCGCGGCGCGTTCCTCTTGGACGCCCAGTCGGCCATGAAGTGATCGCGCGGTGCGATTGTCCGGGTTCAGCGCCCTGAGTTCGATCACGTCGCCAGGAGCGAACAGGCGGTTGAGCGTGCCCAGAGCCCGTTCCGCTGCGGGCCCGGCAGCCAGGGCGCGGTTGAGCAAACGTCGGGCGTCCACCTCAGTGATGCTGTCCGTCAGCGCGGCGGGCTCGGGCGCGCCCCCACCCCCGATAAGCCCCGCCGTTTTGGCTGCTCGCAGGACGGCCGCGATCTCGCGCGCGGCATCGTGCTTTGCCGCAGCGGTGTTGGGATAGGCAGGGGCGGCGTTCATTCGCCGCCTCCCTCCTGCGGTTCCGGCGCGCACTGAACTTCGCGCACGCCAGTTCCGGTTCCAGAGCGGGTTTTCCATATCGTCGAGCGCCGGCCAGGGCATCACATCCTGAATGCGCAGATCGGCCTCGGGGGACAGGTCGGTGTAGCAGCGGAGCGTCGTATTCGAGCCGCCGTAGGTTTTCACGTGGTGGAGAGTGTCCTCAGGGCGGGTCGGCAACACGAGCGTGGGCAGTTTACGCTTTTGGCCGATCTCGACCGGGTCACGAGTCAGGAGGCGCGGCATGGTCCGCTGTGCCCCAAAGATGTCCTTGGTAAGCCTGTGAGCCGCGTCGCACGAAACTTGCGGGCGGGGGCAGGCGAGGTCCTGGAAGCTAATTACGCGCGGCGAGCAGTCGTTTTCTTCGTAGTAGTCGCGTGGCACAGCCGGTCTCCTTTCACAATACCAGGACCGACGCACTTGCCTTTTGCCAGATTTATGGTATCCAGGATTTGGGAATGACCTGGGGTCCTGGCGGCAGCGTCGGGGCCCTTTTCTTTGGGCGGGTCTTCATTTGGGTCAGATCGTGCCGCCTGACGCGCGGCTTTGCGCCTCTCGATCCAGGCCTGCATTTCGCTTTCGAGCCACGCCGAGGTGCGGCCGACCTTTACCGGGCGGGGGAAGTCGCCGCGCGAGATCGCCCCGTAGATCGTCGAGCGGCTCTGCGCCGTGGCGGAAGAGACCGACCGGATGCGAAGCAGCGGATCGATCCCGCTCTGTATTTTTAGCTCCACGTGATGAGACGCCCAGCGCCGGGCTGGGACGTGAGACGAAACTAGGGCGCGGATCTTAATAATTTCTTATCATGAAATCGTTGTCTCTTAATCTGACCTACACAACCAACAAAGGCGACAGGCATGACTTGACACAACTTCACAAAGGCGACGTGAAAGGTAACCGGCCCGGGGGGCGGACACTTGCTATTCGGAAGCCGCCAACCGGTCGCAGATCGGACCGCAATCCCAGCTGCGGCCACGCTTTCGGCATTGCAGGTAAAGTGGAATGCGGTGCTGATGCCTTTGCGCGCGACGGCCGGTGACGAAGCCCTCCGGCCTACGATCAGAGCTATAGTCGAATTTGGTGGCTGAGCGCGGGGGCGGCGTATCCTCGGTGATGTTCAACGTCACGGATGAGGACACGCCATGGAAGATGATAGTGTCGTTCGGCTGCCGCGCCCAGGCGCGAGCGTTGTCGACGACCTGCTGCTGGAGGTGCTGCGATCTGGAGCGAGACGGATGCTGCAGCAGGTGATCGAGGCCGAGGTGGAAGCCTTCATCGCGGCGCACGTGGAGCTCGAGGACGGGCGCGGCCGGCGCCGAGTGGTCCGCAACGGGCACGCGCCTCAACGGGAGATCCAGACCGGCATCGGCCCGGTCGCCGTGCGCCGACCGAAGGTCCGCGACCGCGGTGACGGCAGGGACGGTGCGCGCATCCGCTTCACCTCGAGGGTGCTGCCGCCGTTCTTGCGGCGGACGAAGAACGTCGAGGAGCTATTGCCCTGGCTCTACCTGAAGGGCGTTTCGACCGGCCAATTCGAGGAGGCGCTCGCGGCGCTGTTAGGCTCGGATGCGCCCGGGCTCTCGGCGTCGACCGTGCGCCGCCTGGTGTCCAGCTGGCAGCAGGAGCACGAAAGCTGGCAGCGCCGTGATCTCGGCACCCGACGCTACGTCTATCTTTGGGCCGATGGCGTGTACTTCACGCCCCGGCTCGACCACGATCGGCAGTGCATGCTCGTCCTCATCGGCGCCGATGCCGACGGTCGTAAGGAGCTGCTGGCGATCGAGGACGGCTATCGCGAGAGCACCCAGAGCTGGCGCGAGCTGCTGCTCCGGGTGCGTGACGAGAACGGCCTGACCGCAGCGCCCGAGCTCGCCACCGGCGACGGCGCTCTCGGCTTCTGGAAGGCGCTGCACGAGGTCTGGCCAAAGACGCGGCAGCAAAGATGCTGGGTCCATAAGACCGCCAATGTTCTCAACGCCCTGCCCAAGTCGGTACACGGCAAGGCCAGGAAGGATCTTCACGCCATCTACGAAGCAGAGAACCGCGCCGGTGCCGAGAACGCCTTCGACCGCTTCATCAGCAAGTACGGTGCGAAGTACGATCGGGCAGTGACCTGCCTCGCCAAGGATCGCGCGGCGCTCTTGGCCTTCTATGACTTCCCGGCCGAGCACTGGAAGCACGTCCGCAGCTCGAACCCGATCGAGAGCACCTTCGCGACCGTGCGCCTCAGGACCGACAAGACCAAGGGCTGCCTCTCACGCGAAACGGCACTCGCCATGGTCTTCAGGCTCGCCAAATCGGCCGAGCGCCACTGGCGTCGCCTGGATGGCGCCAACCGTCTCGGCCAGCTCATCGAGGGCATCAGGTTCCGCGATGGCAAGGCCGTTCAAGACACCGAGGAGCAAGCCGCTGCCTGACCGCATACACTAGGATTGACCATAGCTCCTACGATCACCCGACGGGCTGGATGGCCTTTTCACGTCGACAGGCTCGCCCGACGCGGTTAGCGGACGCGGCGTGGCCTGCCGGCCGTGGAGAGTTGGACGGGAGGCCGGGGACGCCGGCGGAAGGAACGGATGGCAGCGCCCCCTCCTGCCATCGCCCGGCTCGGCCTTATGCGCGCCTGCCGATCTCGACTACGACGCCGCGCTGCCCGGTCACCATCTCGGCCCAGCGGTCGAGCGCGGCGGCCCGCTGCGGCAGGTTCGATGCCCGGTTGTAGACGCGCGCCACCGCGGATGGCGCGGACCCGCTGGCGGAGTGGTTCAGGATGCGGTCAACAATCGCCTCGTTTTCGCCCGCCTCGCAGAGCGCCGAGGCGAACGCTGTGCGCAGATCATGCGGCCGCCAATCCGGCACGCCGGCGAGCTGATAGAGCCGTCTGGTCGGCTTGCCTATGCCCGAGACCGGCGTCTGCCCGGTGGTGGTAAAGATAAAGGGCGTGCCTCCCGTCAAGGCGCGCAGCGCCTCCAGCTCGGCCAGCGCCGGCGCGGACAGGTGCACAATGTGCGGCTTGCCGTTCTTCGTCCTGCTGCCCGGGATCGAGTGGCGCCGCGCCTCCAAGTCGATCTCATCCCAGCGTGCCTGCGCGATGTCTCCGAGCCGCTGGGCTGTCAACAGGCGAAGCCTGAACAGCGGCCCCCAGAGCGGGCCGAGCTCGAAGGTGCCGGCATAGACCGCGCGCACCTCGTCAAGGCTGAGCACTCGGTCACGCGGCGTCTCCCTTCTGGCTCGCGTCGTCCCAGCGCCGACGTGCTCGGCGATGTAGCCGCGCTGCCAGCACCACTTGGCGAAATGGACGGGCGCCGCGCGGATGCGGTTCGCCGCGCCGAGCCGCCCCTCCGCCGACTTACAGTCGACCGCCCGCTGCAAATCGAGGCGGGTCAGGTCGCCGATTGGCCTTCCCAGGTGGGCAGCGAGCGCGGACCGCAGCTGCCGCTCGCGCTCGCCGGCGGTCCGCAGGTTGGGGCGAAGATGGATGCGAGCATAGTGGTCAACAGCGTCGGCGACGGTCATAAGCGTCGCCTTGTCGGTCTCGGACCGCCGTTTGGCCTCCCGCGCCTCGCGGATCGGGTCGTGGCCCTTCCGCGCCTCCTCCCGTAGGCGCCGCGCTTCCTCGCGTGCCTTGGCCAAGCTGACCGCGGTATATTCCCCGAGCGTGAAGCGGCGCTTTTCGCCGTTCACCCGAACCTGTACGGACCAGGACCTGACGCCGTTGGCCGTTACCCGGAACTTCAGGCCCGGCACGGCGCCGTCTGTTAGTTCAATGCGCCCCTCCGCCGGGGCTTCAGTGTCTCGATCATGCGGGCACTAAGCGTATCATTCACAACACAGCACTCCGTCTGGGGGTCCTCTGGGGGTCCGTCATCGGCGCGATTGCCCGGGACGGAGTGGGACGATGATAGACGGTTTCGGATTGGGGGTCCAGATGGTTGTCCAATAGATCAATAAGTTAGGCGACAACATGGGGCGTTGGTGGAATTCGGGAGACAGGTAGGTCGCCGGACTGAAAATCCGCCGGTCCGGGCGCGGGCCAGTCGATTGCGGGCGCTGCGGCCGGCGGCTCCCGGTTGAGAAAGGCCGAGAGCGGCCGGGCGGTATAGCCCGCCTGGATCTTCTCGGCATTCGGCATGTCCGCCGGAGAGAAAAGCTGGTGCGAAAGATCGTGAAGGTAAAGTCGGTGTCGCTCCGAAACACCCGGCCGACGCCCTGCGGCGTCTCGCCCGACCAGCCCGGTCCGGCGACAAGCGCGCAGCCCGCACCGTTCCCGGTGGTGCGACTGCCCATATAGCCGATGTTGTTGGTGTAGAGATCGGTGAGCTGGACGTCGTAGTAGCGCCCCGGGTCGATGTCCGGCACGCACAGCACCATCGGCTCGGCGCGCAGGTCCAGCTGCACGAAGGAATAGGGCGTGTCGCTGTTCGGCGTGCTGACGGCCGTGTCCTTCGGCGTGTAGACGCGCGCCTCGCTGGCGATCTCGTTGAAAGGCGCCCGAAACGCCCCCGAGGTGCGGTCGACATTGTAGTCATAGAGGACGTGGTAGGCCACGATCATCGGGAAGCCGTAGAGGTAGGCCTCCTCGGCGATCGGCTGGAACTCGGCGGCGCTCTGGGTCCCGGACCCGGCCGGCGAACCGAGCCCGCAAATCACGGCCGCAGCCGCGCCGGTGATCACCGCCATGCGGCTGCACGAAGGGCGATCGCGCCGGGCGCGCGGCCACGCGTGCTGCGCTGGTCTCGCCGGCGCGAGCTGCATCCCGTTCCTCCCACCTGTCTCCGGCGCCAGTTGATCCGTTCCCGCCGGTGTGGTTTCTCTTCGCGCGCCAAAATCCGGCGCCGTCGTGCCCGGAGGTGAGAAACGATCGGATGGATGATGTCGAAGACGGTTCCGATGGTGCGGGCGATGTCTCTGATCCCGGCGGTGCGCTGGCTTGACGCGCACGGCCGGCGCGTCGAGCCCCTCCTCGTCGCGGCGGATCTCGCCTCGGCACCGTTCGGCGATCCGCTCCGCCCCATCTCGCTTCTGAATGTCGGCGGGCTGCTCCGAGAGATTGCGAGCGTCGAGGGCCCCGACATGCCCTGCCGCATCGTCGCCGAGGCGAGCACGCTCGAGCTCGCCCTCATCGGCCGCGTCGCGCTCGGAACGCGGACGCCCGCCGAGGCGCTCGGACGGATCGCCGCTGCGCTGCCGCTCTTCTGCTCGCACGAACAGCTCTCGCTGCACCCGGGGCCGGGCGCACTCGTCATGCGGCATTCCTACACGGTCGACTTCGAGCCCGAGACCGAGCACCTGATGCTGCAATACGCAGTCGCCATGGCCGACAGGCTGTGCGGCATGACTGGCGCCGCGGCGCCGCGCCTCGGACGCATCGAGATCCCGCCACACCCGGACCGCGGCCTCGATCACCTGACCGGATGGTTCGGAGACAGGCTTCATGCGGCCGAGGGAAGGGCGATCACGGTAACGATGGAAAAGCAGGTTGCCGAGCGGCCCTTCCGAACGATTGCGCGCGACCGCATGCTGGGCGGGCGCATGCCGGAGCTTGTGCCGCTGCGCGGAGATGGCACCCTGTCCGGCTCGGCCCGGCTCATGCTGTGCTCGATGTTCGAGGATGGCGTGCCGTCGGTCCAGCAACTTGCCGCCGCGGCGGGAATGACCGTACGCACCCTGCAACGGCGGCTTGGTGAGGAGGGAAGCTCCTTCTCGACGCTCCTCACGGAAGTGCGGAAGACTGCGGCTGAACGGCGTCTCGCAGAGAGCGGCGCCAGCGTCGTTTCGATTGCGACCGAGCTTGGATATGCGCGGCAGGCATCGCTCACGCGGGCGATGCGGCGCTGGACCGGCATGCCGCCGGTTCGCTTCCGCGAGACTCTTCAACCTTGAAGGAAGCTACGTCTTCGATGGTTCCCGTTCGACAACACGGCGGCGCGGCGCTGTAAGGAGACCGTCCAGGGCAAGCCGCGACGCGGCGGGTTGCCGCGCGCACGATCTGCCGCCACAAGGATGATGGGGCCGTGAGCAAGATCCACATCCAGCAGCTCTCGGACTTGACCCAGTCGGGCTCCAGGCGGCGAGCCGAAGGGAAGCGTTCAGCCCTGAAACATTCGCCGGAAGTCGCGCGGAGTCGAGCCCATCGACCGGCGAAAGGCGCGCGTAAAATGCGCCGGGGACGAGTAACCGAGCTGTAGCGATAATTCGGTGATCGAGACGTCGCTGCCACGGAGCAACGCGATCGCCCGTCGACTTCGAGCAGCGTTGACTGAAGCGCGGAAATCGGTGCCAGCACGGTTAAGAGCCCGCCGCAGCGTGCGAATGCTGGTGTCGAGCGCCCGCGCGGCGCTGTCGATCGAAGCCGCCCCGGCAAGGACTTGAGCCCAGATCTGCGTCGCGGCGACGCCGGCCAGGTCGCCGCGGGTTTCGGGCGCGAGACGCGCGCGTGCCACGTCCTCGATCGTCGTGAGCGAGACCTTCAAGTGCGGGGCGCGCGGCCCGCTGAGCCGTCCCGCCTCGAAGACGACGGCTACGGCAGCGCCCTCGAACCGGACCGGGCAGGCGAACGCGGCCTCAAAAAATCGTGGGTTGCGCTGACGGGGAACATCGAGCTCAATCCGAAGCGAGCGCCAGCCAGGCGGCAGATTGCATCGGCAAACGCCGAGAATGACGCCGACGACACCACAGGCAACGTGGACGTAGCCGTCGCGGCCCCGCGCCGCACTGGAATAGACGATCCGCGCGAGCTTGCCGCTTTGGAAGACGGCGACGCTGTCGCCCTGGCTATGATAGCCAATCGCCGAGCTGGCACACTCGACCGCCGCGCCGAGCGTGCTGGCTCCCAGCACGTACTGGCCCCAGCAGCCGTAGCTGGAAAGCTGCAGATGCGGCGCCACGAGCAGTCCGAACCGGGGCCTCCCCCGAGCGTCGTGCGACCTCGGCGACGAATGCGGTCATGGTCGCGTGCGGGATGAAACAGTCCTGGTCCTCGATCTGTTCGATGTCGAGCATCGCGGCGCGATTGGCCTGCCGCAGCACCTGTTCGCCGAAGGCCCCGCGCACCAGGCCGGGAACGCCGCCGAGCGCGGCGACCGACAGCATGGTCGGCGCGCCGACGCGGGCAATCTGCGGAAGTCTCGCCGGCTTTGGCGCAAAATGGGTTGTTGAAAGGAACATTGTGCGACCAAGCTCCAAAGCATCCCCGGTCGACAAGATAGCGCGTCGGGATGAGGGTGGAACTCATCTGTCATGACCCCAGGGGCAAGGCGGCCGCACCCGTTCGAGCAGTCAGGGCGGCCACAGCACGCAGAGAGGAGCCAATGAACCGCAGGATTATCGCCGGCCTGGTTCTCGCCGGCATTGCGACCGGCGCCGGATCGGCGCAGGCGCTGACTGCCGACGGGGCGAAGAGGATCGCCATGCAAGCCTATGTCTATGGCTACTCGCTGATCCCCACCGAGGTCACGCGAGTGCAGATGACGAACGTGGCCGAGCGCAAGCCGGAGGGGCTGAAGGCGCCGATGGGCCAGTTCATCAACGTGCCGCGCTATCCGCCGGCGGACTATCGTGGGGTCTCTGCACCGAACGCCGACACGCTCTATTCGGTGGCATGGCTCGATCTCTCAGAGCCGCAGGTCTTCAGCTACCCCGATATGGGCACAGACAGATATTATCTGTTCCCGATGTACGATCTTTGGATGACAGACTTCGCCTCGCAGGGCAGCCGCACCACAGGCCAGGGTGCGGGGACGTATCTTCTGACCCGGTCCGACTGGCAGGGCGAGGTGCCCGATGGCAGGCCGCATGTGACCGCGGACAGACTGTGAGCGCCTGCTTCGATGGCGGGTCGCTGTCGTCTGACGCCGGACAGTCCGCAGGCTGAGCGAGGTGGTCGCGGCGGCGCATTTCGTGCGCCTGCGTTATGTCTTTGCCGATCGAGCTTCACGGCGGGTTCAGGCGCGGCGGGCGGCGGCGGAACCACCAGCGGCCGCCGCGCCGGGTGAGGAAGGCCGTCCTGACCATACGCAGCTCCGAGTCCTGGGGCACAGCCGGGGGCTGCACCCGTGGGCACAGAGGGCGCGCTTCAGCGCAGGAAGGCTTGTGCGATTCCTCGCAAGGCCTTGTATATGCTCGGATTTTCCTGGGGCTGGCTCCGGCGGTAGGATTCGAACCTACGACCAGCGGATTAACAGTCCGATGCTCTACCACTGAGCTACGCCGGAAAAGCCGCTCCCGCATGTCCTCCGGTATTCGCCACGCGAACGAGGCCCGGAGACGCGGCGGTTAGATAGCCGGCAAGCCCGTCATTGGCAATGCGAAAGTGCATCGCCGCACGCCGGGCAATCGGCCACCCGCCGGCCGCAAATACATCTTAAGGTTGAACATCGCCCTCGCAGCTTAACCTTTCGTTTACCAAGTGCGGGCTATCCAAGGACACTCTCCGGCGGCAGCGGCAGGGATGCGGATCACCCCCCGTTCTCACACCCGTCTCTTTCGCTTTCATCCGGTGGGTAAAGCCCCAATACCCTGACGCGGGTATCGCCGCCCCAGCCAGCATCGGCTGGGGCGGTATCCTTCGTGATCGGCCGACCGGGCTGCAGACGGGTCGTTGAGGAAAGCGAGACGGCGTCAGGAAGCCGACCGCTCCCACGCCTCGCGCTTGCGATAGAGCGTCGAGGGGCTGACGTCGAGCAGCCGGGCCGCACGCGGAATCGACCCCTTGCATTCGACGATCGTCGCCTCGATGAACTCGCGCTCGACATCGGCGAGCGTCGCGCCGACAAGCTCGCGCAACGTGTCGCGCAGCGCCTGCTCGTCCGCCTCGACCGAATGCGGCGGCGCCGAAATCGACGACGATTGCCCAGCCGACGCGCGGTCGCTCCCCTGAACGGCGGCAATGCTCAACCGCGGACGGAGCGGCTCGCCGCCCCCCAGTATCGTCGCGGGCAGCATGTCCAGCTCGATCTCCTCGCCGTCGTGCAGAACGATCGCGTGACGCAGGACGTTCTCCAGCTGGCGCACATTGCCCGGCCATGGATACGCGCTGAGCGTGTCGCGCGCCCGGCGGCTCAGCCGCTTGAACGACTTGCCCTCCTCTCGCGCGAAGCGCACCAGCAGCAGCTCGGCGATCTCGATCACGTCCTCACCGCGCTCGCGCAGCGGCGGCATGACGATCGGCACGACGTGCAGGCGGTAGAAGAGATCCTCGCGGAACCGCCCCGCCTGAACCTCGGCCGCAGGGTCGCGGTTGGTGGCGCAGACGATCCGCACGTCGACCTTGCGCGGCTCGACCGCGCCGACGGGCTGGATCATCGATGTCTGCAGGAAGCGCAGCAGCTTTGTCTGCAGGGCGAGGTCCATCTCGCAGACCTCGTCGAGAAAGAGCGTGCCGCCATCCGCGGCCGCCGCCGCCCCCGGCTTGTCGGCAATGGCACCGGTGAACGAGCCCTTGAGGTGGCCGAAGACCTCCGACTCCAGCAGGTCCCTGGGGATGGCCGCGCAGTTGATCGGCACGAACGGCCCGTCGCGGCGGACCGATTGCCGGTGGATCGCCAGCGCCGCGATCTCCTTGCCGGTGCCGCTCTCGCCGGTGATGAACACCGTCGCGGTCGACCGGCCGATATTGCGGATCATGCCGTAGATCTGGCGCATGCGCGGCGACGAGCCGACGAAGCCGTCCATCTCGGACGCCTTCGCGGCGCGCGGCGCGTCGTCATGCGCCTCCTCCGCCTCGAAGGCCAGCGAGGTGATCGCGTTCCTGACGGCGCTGAGCAGCCGGCGATCGTCGAACGGCTTGACGAGGAAATCGAAGGCGCCGCTGCGCATCGCCTCGACGGCCCGGTTGATCGAGCCGTTCGCCGTGATCACGATGATCCGCGTCTGCGGGCTGAGGGTGCGCATCTCGCGCAGGACGTCGAGCCCGTTGCCGTCGGGAAGCATCAAGTCAAGAAGGACAACCCGGCTGGCCTGCTTTCTGAACGCCGCCAGCCCGTCCCGTGCCCGGAACACGGGTGTCACGCCAAGTCCCGCACGCTCCAGCGTCGATTGATACACCATCGACAGAGATGGCGTGTCTTCGACCAACAGCACCGGGTCCGTGAACTCGAGGTTCATCGGTGCCAACTCCTCCTACCTATGGTCGACGAACCTCATGACGCGCTCTGCTTCTTCAGCGATTTCGGCGCCTTCGTCGTCGAGAACAGATGCATCGCCCGCGTGTCCGGCAGAATTAAGGCGACGGGCGAGCGATTGAAGCTTTCGAGCGCCGATCACGCCGGCGACACCGATCAGGACATGCGTCGCCGATCTGATCCGCTGCAGGTCGCGGTCCCGGATGGCAGGGCCGACGATGTCGACCGCGCCGCGAATGTCCTGCGTTATGCGGGCCTTCAGCTCGGCGCGTCCCGCCGGATCGAAAGAATTCCAAAGGGTCTTGAACGTGACCCTGTCGATATCCGCGGTCGTGGGCGCGGGTGCCGGCTCGACCGTCTCCGCGGACCCGCCGGCGCCTGCCGATCCCGTCGCTGCCGCATGAAGCCGACGATGTCGTCGCCGAACTTCTCGATCGAGAGAATCGGTTTGGCGATGATCCCGTCCGCGCCGGCATGCTCGATCGCCGTGCGCTGCTCGCGCATGACATAGGCGGTGAGCGCGATCATCGGCATGTTCGCCACCGGTCCCGCCTCGGCGCGCACGCGCCGGATGAGGTCGATGCCCGAGATGCGCGGCATCTCGATGTCGATCAGCGCGACGTCGAAGCTCTTTTCGCCCAGAATTCCCAGCGCCTCGGCGCCGTCGACGGCCAGCGTCACCTCGGCGCCGAGGCTTTCCAGCATCTGCATCGCCACCATCTGATTGGTAGGATTGTCCTCGGCGAGCAGCACGTTCATACCCGCGAGCATCATGCAGCGAACCGGCCCCTTCCCGCCCCTGGCCAACCCCTCGGCGGCGCCGCCCGCAGGCGCGGCCGTCCCGGGCGGCACGTCCCTCGACCGGGCTGCGTGCCATGCATGCATCCCGGCTGGATCGATCCGACCGGCACAGGCCCGACCGCGTGGTTTCGAATAGAATGCGGGACCGATTCTGCACAATTGCACCTCGACAACACATGCTGGAAAATGGTGCATTCCGCGGACGCTAGGCGCGGAATGCTTTCCGAATTGCAAACGCGCCGGCCGAGGCAGGATGGGGACGCGCCTGAAGGTCCGCCGATCAGGCGGAAGCAGGATAGCCTATGCCCTTCAGGGCCGCGCCGATCTCATCGAGGATTTCCGGATCGTCGATGGTCGGCGGCACCGCGTACTGCTCGCCGTCGGCGATCTTCGCCATGGTGGCGCGCAGGATCTTGCCGGACCGCGTCTTCGGCAGCCGGTCGACGACGACTGCCAGCTTGAAGGCGGCGACCGGCCCGATCTCGTCGCGGACGCGCGCGACGCATTCGGCGACGATCTCGCCATGCGGGCGGTTGCAGCCCTTGTTGAGGCAGAGAAAGCCCATCGGCACCTGCCCCTTCATCGGGTCGCCGATCCCGATGACGGCGCATTCGGCCACGTCCGGATGACCGGCCAGAATCTCCTCCATGGCGCCGGTCGAGAGCCGGTGCCCGGCGACGTTGATGACGTCGTCGGTCCGCGCCATGATGTAGAGATAGCCGTCCTCGTCCAGCATCCCGGCATCTCCCGTCTCGTAATGCCCCGGAAAGCGGCTGAAATAGCTGCGCACGAAGCGGTCGTCGGCCTGCCAGAGGGTCGGGAGGCAGCCCGGCGGCAACGGCAGCCTGACGACGATCGCGCCGAGCGTGCCGGGCGGCACGGGCTCGCCCTCGGCGTCCAGCACCCGGATGTCATAGCCGGGCATCGGCACCGACGGCGATCCGAGCTTGACCGGCAGAAGCTCGATGCCCACCGGGTTGGCAGCGATCGCCCAGCCGGTCTCGGTCTGCCACCAGTGGTCGATTACCGGCACCCGCAGCTTCTGCTGCGCCCACTCGATGGTCGCCGGATCGGCGCGCTCGCCGGCCAGGAACAGCGTGCGAAAGCCGGAGAGGTCGTATTTCTCCAGCAGCTCGCCCTTGGGGTCGTCGCGCTTGATCGCCCTGAACGCGGTCGGCGCCGTGAAGAGCGCCCTGACCTTGTTCTCGGCTATGACGCGCCAGAAGGCCCCGGCGTCGGGCGTGCCGACCGGCTTGCCCTCGTAGAGGACCGTCGTGCAGCCGGCGAGCAGCGGCGCGTAGACGATGTAGGAATGTCCCACCACCCAGCCGACGTCCGAAGCCGCCCAGAAGGCCTCGCCGGGCTCGACCCCGTAGATGTTGCGCATCGTCCAGTGCAGCGCCACCATGTGGCCGCCGCTCGGGCGGACCACGCCCTTGGGCTGGCCCGTGGTGCCGGAGGTGTAGAGGATGTAGAGGGGGTCGGCCCCGCCGACGGGCACGCAGCCGGCGGGCTGGGCACCCTGCTGGAAGGCGTGCCACTCATGGTCGCGGCCGGGGGTCAGCGCGCAGCTCTGCTGCTGGCGCTGGAGGATGACGCAGAGGTCGGGCTTGTGCCTTGCCGCCTCGATCGCCCGGTCGAGCAGCGGCTTGTAGGCGACGATGCGCCCGGGCTCGATGCCGCACGATGCGGACAGGATCGCCTTCGGCGCGCAGTCGTCGATGCGCACGGCCAGCTCGTGCGCGGCAAAGCCGCCGAAGACCACCGAATGGATGGCGCCGAGCCGGGCGCAGGCCAGCATGGCGACGATCGTCTCTGGCACCATTGGCATGTAGATGACGACCCGGTCGCCCCTGGCGACGCCGCGCCGGCCGAGCGCGCCGGCCAGCCGCGCCACCTCGTCCCGCAGCTCGGCGTAGGAAATGGTGCGCTTCGCCTCCGCGACGGGGCTGTCGTAGATGATCGCGGCCTGTTCGCCGCGCCCGGCCTCGACATGCCGGTCCACCGCATTCCAGCAGGTGTTCGCCTCGCCATCGGCGAACCAGCGGCAGAAGGGCGGGTTGCTGTCGTCGAGCGCCTGCGTCGGCTTGCGCGTCCAGTCGATCGCCTCCGCAGCTTCCAGCCAGAAGCGCTCCGGATCGGCCCGCCACGCCTCGTAAACCTCGCGATAGCTCGTCACATCCGTCCCCCTCAGCCGTAGATCGCGACCGGCGTGCCCGCCAGCGCCGCGATGTTCAGAAGCCCCCGTGGCGTGACCGAGGGGCTGACGATGTGCGCCTTGTTGCCCATGCCCATCAGGATCGGGCCGATCTCGAGCGCGCCGGTCAGCTGCTTCAGGATGTTGCGCGATCCCGAGGCGGCATCGACATTGGCGAAGATCAGGCAGTTCGCCGCCCCTTTCAGCCGCGAGTTCGGGAAGACGCGCTCGCGCAGCTCGGGGTTCAGCGCGTGGTCGGCGTGCATCTCGCCCTCGTATTCGAAATCGACGCCGGCGCGGTCGAGGATCGCCAGCGCCGCCCGCATCTTCTTGCCGGACTCGGTCTGCAGGCTGCCGAAGACCGAGTGGCTGAGCAACGCGACCTTCGGCACCACGCCGAAACGGCGGATGTGGCGTGCGGCGCCCATGCAGGTCTCGGCCACCTGCTCGGGCGTCGGATCGAGGTTCACCTGGCTGTCGGCGATGAAGATGACGCCCTGGTCCAGCAGCACCGGCGACAGCGCGCCGACCGGGTGCAGCCTGCCGCCGTGCTCGTCATCCATCCCGGCGAGGATCCGCTCGACCCAGCCGAGATGCCAGCGGTACTGCCCGGCCGTGCCGCAGATCATGCTCTCGGCATCGCCGCGCCGGACCGCCACCGCGGCGATCGCGGTCGTGTTGGTGCGCATGATGGTCCGGGCGGTGTCGGGCGTCACGCCGCTGCGCTCGAGCAGGCCGTGCAGCGTCTCCCAGTAGTCGCGATAGCGCGGGTCGTCGTTCGGATCGACGATCTCGACGTCGCGGCCCATCCTCAGCGGCAGCGCCTCGCGCTGGATGCGGCTCTCGATCACCTCCGGGCGGCCGATCAGGATCGGGTTGTCGACGCCTTCCTCGACGATGGCCTGCGCGGCCCGCAGCACGCGCATGTCCTCGCCCTCGGCGAAGATCAGGCGGCGGCTGGCCGAGCGCGCAGCCTCGAAGACCGGGCGCATCAGCATCGTCGTCTTGAAGACGCTGCCCTCCAGCCGCGTGCGGTACTCTTTCAGGTCGACCGTGCCCTGCGCCACCCCCGACTCCATCGCGGCCTCGGCGACGGCGGACGAGATGTTGGCCATCAGCCGGGGGTCGAAGGGCTTCGGGATCAGGTAGTCGCGGCCAAAGACCATCAGCTCGCCCTGATAGGCCAGCGCCGCCTCGGCCGACGAGGTCTTGCGCGCCAGATCGGCCAGCGCCTGCGCCGCGGCGATCTTCATCGCCTCGTTGATCTGCGTCGCGCGAACGTCGAGCGCACCGCGGAAGATGAACGGAAAGCACAGCACGTTGTTGATCTGGTTCGGATAATCCGACCGCCCGGTGCAGATGATGGCATCGGCGCGCGCCGCCTTGGCCTCGTGCGGCATGATCTCGGGGTTCGGGTTCGCCAGAGCCATGATGATCGGGTCTGGCGCCATCCTCTCGACCATGGCGCCGCTCAGCACGTTCGGCGCCGACAGGCCGAGGAACAGGTCGGCCCCGTCGATGACGTCGTCGAGCTTGCCCTGCCCCACCTGCTCCGGCCTGGCAAAGCGCCGCTTCGTCTCGTCGAGATCGTCGCGCCCCAGATGGCAAAGCCCATCCTTGTCCAGCAGCCAGATGTTCTCGCGCCTGGCGCCGAGGTCGAGCAGGAGCTGCAGGCAGGCGATGCCGGCCGCGCCGCCGCCGGTCGAGACGATCCTGATGTCCTCGAACCGCTTGCCTGCTATGTGCAGCGCGTTGATCGCGCCCGCCGCGACGACGATGGCCGTGCCGTGCTGGTCGTCGTGGAAGACCGGGATGCGCATCCTCTCCTTACAGAGGCGTTCGACCTCGAAGCAGGCGGGTGCGCCGATATCCTCCAGGTTCACGGCGCCGAAGGTCGGCTCCAGCGCGATGACGATCTCGGCCAGCCGCTTCGGGTCGGTCTCGTCGACCTCGATGTCATAGCCGTCGATGTCGGCGAACTTCTTGAAGAGCGCGACCTTGCCCTCCATCACCGGCTTCGAGGCGGCGGCGCCGATGTTGCCGAGGCCGAGCACCGCCGTGCCGTTCGTGATCACCGCGACGCGGTTGCCCCGGCCGGTATAGGCGAACGACTTGGCGGCGTCGCGGTAGATCTCCATGCAGGCCTCGGCGACGCCGGGCGAGTAGGCGAGGCTCAGGTCGCGCTGCGTCGCCATCGGCTTCGTCACGCGGATCGCCAGCTTGCCGGGCGTCGGCGTCTCGTGATAGCGCAGCGCCGCTTCCTTCAGCGCCTGCTCGGCCACGGTGTGCTGCTCGTTCATGGCGACCATCTCCCCTGTTCCCCCAGGCCGGATTTCCCGGCGCCGCCATTCTCGGGGCGGCTTCGACGGCACTTTCGCACGCCTCAGAGCTCGCGCGCCAGCCTTGTTCCGATCGCCCGCGGCGAGCCGAGCGCCAGCCCGGTCACCGTCTCCTCGATCCGGGCGCCGAGCTTGGCAAGGGGCTTCGCCGCCTTGCCCTTCCGGAACTCGCCGGCATAGTGCCGGCGGATGATGTCGAGCACGCGCCGGCCGTTCGCCGGGTCCAGCGCCTCGGTCTCGGCCAGCACGCGGCCGCGCACGAAGAAGGCGCCGGTCGTGTCGCGGCAGCGCTCCGCCGTCTCCGGCAGCTCCTCCAGCCCGGCCAGCCCGGCGGCGGCGCGCAGCGTCGGGGGGTTGAAGGTAAAGATATGGCCGTAGTGGAACATGTTCCCGCGCGATTTCTCGCGCGCATAGGTCTCGATATTCGGCACCTCGACATAGATCCGGCCCTCGGCCGCCAGCCATTCCGCGATCATGCGCAGGTAGCCGACCGGGTCGTTCAGGTGCTCGAGCACGTGGTTCAGCCGGATCAGGTCGAAGCTGCCGGCCGGAAACAATTCGGGCGCCAGATGCGCGGTGCGCACGTCGAGGCCGAGCGTGTCGCGGCACCATTCCGCATAACCGGCGTTCGGCTCGATCCCGGTGACCTCCTTGCCGAGCTCGCGCATCAGGCAGGCGAACTCGCCCGAGCCGGCGCCGACGTCCAGCACGCGCCCGGCCGGCAACAGCACGTCGCGGAAGGCCCGGATATGCGCCGCCACCCGGCGGAAGTTCCGCAACACCTGCCGCCGGCGCGGCTTCTCGGCCGATTTATACTCCCGCCGATAATCCTCGGCGTAGAAGCGCGCCAGCTCGGCATCGCCGGGGATCGGGTCGTTGCGGACCAGCCCGGTCTCCATGCAGACGACTGTGCGCAGCCGCTGCCCGCGCCGGTCACGCTCGGAGACCGTGACCAGATCCCGTCCCTGCGCCCAGCCCATCTATTCCGCGGCTTCCGGTCGGCGCGTCGCCTCGATCAGCTCCAGGATGTTCGCCGCCGCCTCCGGGATGTTGGTGCCTGGGCCGAAGATCGCCTTGACGCCCTTGCCGTGCAGGAACTCGTGGTCCTGGCTGCGGGATGACGCCGCCGCAGATGACGATGATGTCCTCGGCGCCCTGCGCCCGCAGCGCCTCGACCAGCTGCGGCGCCAGCGTCCGGTGCCCGGCCGCCTGGCTGGATATGCCGACGACGTGCACGTCGTTGTCGATGGCATCCTGCGCCGCCTCGGCCGGTGTCTGGAACAGCGGCCCGACGTCGACGTCGAAGCCGATATCGGCGAAGGCGGTGGCGATGACCTTGGCGCCGCGGTCGTGGCCGTCCTGGCCCATCTTGACGACCAGCATGCGCGGGCGCCGGCCCTCGGCCTCGGCGAACGCCTCGACCTGCCTGCGGATTCTCTCGAAGCCCTCGTCGCCCTCATAGGCCGCGCCATAGACGCCGGACAGCGTCCTGACGTCCGCCCGGTGCCGGCCGAAGACGCGCTCCATCGCGTCCGAGATCTCGCCGACGGTCGCGCGCGCCCGGGCGGCCTCGATGGCCAGCGCCAGCAGGTTGCCGCCGCCGCGCGCGCCCTCCTCCACCGCCTTCAGCGCAGCGTCGCAGGCGTGCTGGTCGCGCGTGGCGCGGATCTGCTCCAGCCGCCTGACCTGCCCGGCGCGGACCTTGACATTGTCGACGTCGAGCAGGTCGATCAGGTCCTCCTTGTCGCGGCGGAAGCGATTGACGCCGACGATCACCTCCTGGCCGCGGTCGACACGGGCCTGGCGGCGCGCCGCCGCCTCCTCGATGCGCAGCTTTGGCATGCCGGACTGCACCGCCGCCGTCATGCCGCCGAGGCCGTCCACCTCCTCGATCAGCGCCCACGCCTCGGTGGCCAGCCGGTCGGTCAGCGCCTCGACGTAGTAGCTGCCGGCCAGCGGATCGACGACACGGGTCAGCCCGGTCTCGTGCTGCAGGATCAGCTGCGTGTTCCGCGCGATCCGCGCCGAGCGCTCGGTCGGCAGGCCGATCGCCTCGTCGAAGCTGTTGGTGTGCAGCGACTGCGTGCCGCCCAGCACCGCCGACATCGCCTCGTAGGCCGTCCGCACGACGTTGTTGTACGGGTCCTGCTCGGCCAGGCTGACGCCGCTGGTCTGGCAATGCGTGCGCAGCACCAGGCTGCCCGGCTTCTTCGGCCCGAACCCGGACATGATGCGGTGCCACAGCAGCCGCGCCGCGCGCAGCTTGGCCGCCTCCATGAAGAAGTTCATGCCGATGCAGAAGAAAAAGCTCAGCCGCCCGGCGAATGCATCGACGTCCATGCCCCGCGCGATCGCCGTCTTCACGTATTCCTTGCCGTCGGCCAGCGTGAAGGCGAGCTCCTGCACCAGCGTCGAGCCGGCCTCCTGCATGTGATAGCCGCTGATCGAGATCGAGTTGAAGCGCGGCATCTCGGCCGCGGTGTACTCGATGATGTCGGCGACGATCCGCATCGATGGCTCTGGCGGGTAGATGTAGGTGTTGCGGACCATGAACTCCTTCAGGATGTCGTTCTGGATGGTGCCCGACAGCTTGTCGCGCTCGACCCCCTGTTCCTCGCCGGCGACGATGAAGCTCGCCAGCACCGGGATGACCGCGCCGTTCATGGTCATCGAGACCGAGATCTGTTCCAGCGGGATGCCGTCGAACAGGATCTTCATGTCCTCGACGGAATCGATCGCGACGCCGGCCTTGCCGACATCGCCCTCGACGCGCGGATGGTCGCTGTCATAGCCGCGGTGCGTGGCGAGGTCGAAGGCGACCGAGACGCCCTGCTGCCCGCCCTCCAGCGCCCGGCGATAGAAGGCGTTCGACTCCTCGGCGGTGGAGAACCCGGCATATTGCCGGATCGTCCATGGCCGGCCGGCATACATCGTCGCCTTCGGCCCGCGCACGAAGGGCGCCTCGCCCGGCAGGCTGCCGAGATGCGACAGGCCCTCGAGGTCGGCCTCGGTGTAGACCGGCTTCACCGCGATGCCCTCCGGCGTCGCCCAGACGAGGTCGTCGGGCGCGCGGTTCTTCAGCTCGGCCTCGGCGCGCTTCTTCCAGTCTTGAAACCTGTCGGTCATGGCGCAGACTCCCGGGTGGTCGGACGGGACTATAGGCATGAACTGGCTCAAGCGCACCCTCCTCGCAACCGGCATTTGTGCAGCGGCAGCCGGCGGCGGAGGATCGGCCGGCGCGGCAGGAGGACCCCTTGGCCGAGTACCGGTGGCAGGCCCGTCCGGTCCTCGTCTTCGCGCCCGAAGGCGACCGGCGGCTCGGCGAGCAGGCCGAGCGCTTCGCCGCCGATCAGGCCGCCAGGCGTGACCGGGACATCGTGCTGATCGAGATCGACGGCCGTTCGGCGCAGGCGGACGGGCAAGCGGTGCCGGGCGGCGTCGCGCTGCGCCGCCGGTTCGGCATTCCCGAAACTGAATTCGCCGTCATCCTGATCGGCAAGGACGGCGGCGAGAAGATGCGCGCCGCCGAGGTGACGGACCCGCAGGCGTTCTACGATCTGATCGACACCATGCCGATGCGGCGGGACGAGATGCGGCGGCAGGGCTGAGCACCGGTCACGCGGCGGCGCTCACTCGAACTCCATGATGACCTCGTCGACGGCCAGGCTGGCGCCCGGCGCGACGTTGATCTTCTTGACCACCGCCTTGCGCTCGGCGCGCAGCACGTTCTCCATCTTCATCGCCTCGACGGTCGCCAGCGGCTGGCCGTCATGCACCTCCTGGCCCGGCTCGACCGCGATGGCGACAACCAGGCCCGGCATCGGGCAGAGCAGCATCTTCGACGTGTCGGCCGGCGGCTTGTCGGGCATCAGCGCGGCGAGTTCGGCGGCACGCGGCGTGCGCACCTTCACGTCCAGATCGGCGCCGCGATAGCGGATGCGGAAGCCTTCCGTCACCGGGCGGACCTTGACCGACATGCGAACGCCGCCGATCGACGCCGTCGTCAGCCGATCGCCGGGCGTCCAGTCGCCCTCGACCGTCATGGTCTCGCCGTCCTCGAAGGTCACCTCGACGGCGCCCTGGCCATGCACGAGAAGCTGCGGCCGGCGCGGGTCCCGCCCCTTCGAGGTCAGGCGCAGCTCGCCGCCCTCCTCGGTCCGGACATGGCCGATGATGGCCCGCTCGGCGGCGACGACGAAGCTCTGGCCGGCGATCGATACCACCCAGTTCCGCGGCGCCGGCCGCTCGCGCCGCGAGACCGTGCCGCTGATCCGGCCGTCGCGCCGGACGGTGACGAGGCGCATGGCCGCCGCGCCGGCGGCCAGCCGCCGGAGGACCTCCATCGGCAGCGTGGCGCCCGAAAAGCCGTCCGGGAACTCCTCGGCGATGAAGGCGGTCGAGATGCGGCCCTCGACGAAGCGTGGATTGTCCATGACCGTGCTGAGGAAGGGCAGGTTGTGCCCGATGCCCTCGACCTCGAACTCGTCCAGCGCTGTGCGCATCGTCTCGATGGCCCGTGCCCGGTCCGGGGCCCAGGCGCACAGCTTGGCGATCATCGGGTCGTAGAACATGCTGATCTCGCCGCCCTCGAAGACGCCGGTGTCGTTGCGCACGGCATGCGTCTTCTCGGCCATCTCGGCCGGCGGGCGATACCGCGTCAGCCGCCCCGTCGACGGCAGGAAGTTGCGGTACGGGTCCTCTGCATAGAGCCGGCTCTCGATCGCCCAGCCGTTCAGGCGCACGTCCTTCTGCTTCAGCTTCAGCTTCTCGCCGGCGGCGACGCGGATCATCTGCTCGACCAGGTCGATGCCGGTGACCAGCTCGGTCACCGGGTGCTCGACCTGCAGCCGCGTGTTCATCTCGAGAAAATAGAAGTTCCGCTCGGGGTCGACGATGAACTCCACCGTCCCGGCCGAGCAATAGTCCACCGCGCGCGCCAGCGCGACCGCCTGTTCGCCCATCGCCCGGCGCGTCGCCTCGTTCAGGAAGGGCGACGGCGCCTCCTCGATGACCTTCTGGTTGCGCCGCTGGATCGAGCACTCGCGCTCGCCGAGGTAGATGCAGTTCCCATGCGTGTCGCCCAGCACCTGGATCTCGATGTGCCGGGGCTGGGTGACGAACTTCTCGATGAAGATGCGGTCGTCGCCGAAGCTGGCCCTGGCCTCGTTCTGCGACGAGCGGAAGCCGTCGCGCGCCTCGGCCGCGTCCCAGGCGATGCGCATGCCCTTGCCGCCGCCGCCGGCGCTGGCCTTGATCATCACCGGATAGCCGATCTCGTCGGCGATCCCGACGGCCTCCTCCGCATCGTCGATGATGCCCATGTATCCCGGCACCGTCGAGACGCCGGCCTCGGCGGCCAGCTTCTTCGAGGTGATCTTGTCGCCCATCGCCTCGATGGCGCCGACGGGCGGGCCGATGAAGGCCACGCCGGCCTCGGCCAGGGCGCCGGCGAACCCTGCCCGCTCGGACAGGAAGCCGTAGCCCGGATGCACGGCCTCGGCGCCGGTCTGGCGGCACGCCTCGACGATGCGGTCGATCAGCAGATAGGACTGCGCGGCCGGCGGCGGGCCGATGTGCACCGCCTCGTCCGCCATCTCGACGTGCAGCGCGTTCTTGTCCGCATCCGAGTAGACAGCCACGGTCGCGATCCCCATTCGCCGCGCCGTTTTGATGACCCGGCAGGCGATCTCGCCGCGATTGGCGATCAGGATCTTTCCGAACATCCGCCTCTCCCCACCTGCGTCAGCAGGTGATTAGAGAGCCGCGCCGGAAAATGCCAGAGGCCGCCTGTCGCCGCGCCGATGCCGCCTGCCGCGCCCCAAGGCCGCCCCAAGGGCGCCCGAAGGGGACGTCAGTACCGGCCGCGGCCCCGCCGCCAGACGGCGTCGCCCAGATCGATGTCGTCTGCGTCGGTCAGGCCGCCGACCGCAGCGCCGATGGCGCCGCCGATCGCTGCCCCCGCCAAGGGGCTGTAGCCGGTGACCGCGGCGCCAGCAGCGCCGGTGCCGGCGCCGATGGCGCCGCCGCTGAGCGCCCGGTCCGTCGTCGTATAGCCACAGGCGCCGAGCGCCGCCACCAGGCCAAGGGCCGCAAGAGAGATGTGCCGCATAGCTGCCTCCGCCAAATGCGTTTCGATGTCTCTGAAACGCGGCGGCGCGATGTTTCTGTCGCGGCGGCCAGCGGTGCGGCCGGGCCGGGGCGAGGCGCAGCCGGCCCCGCTCTGCCCTGCGGCCTCAGCTTGCCTCGGCGGAATGGGTCGCGAACTCGGCCGGCGAGGTGATCTCGATCAGCTCGAGATCGTCCGAGTGGCGCACCTCGCGGTGGCGGATGCCCGGCGGCTGCAGCACGCAGCTGCCCTCGCGCAGGATGTGCTCGCCCTGGCCCTCGTACTCGAAGGCGACCCAGCCGCGCGTGACATAGACCATCTGGAAGTCGAGGTCGTGCGTGTGCCACTCGGCCTCGGAGTGCCGCCCGGGCACGGCCCGAATGACATGCGCGCCAAAGCGGCCGCCGGTCGCCTCTGCGATGCCGAGCTGGCGGTACTCGAAAAAGGCGCGCAGGCCCTGCGCCTCGAACTGGCCGTGGTCGGCGTGGGCAATCGTGAACGCGTGCCCCTTCCACATCTTGTTCATCCGGATCCCTCCCTTGGGGTCGCTCAGTTCTTTTCGCCCGGCAGCAGCACCATCACCCGCCAGGCGATCCCGAGCATGCCGAAGGTGATGCCGAAGAAGCCGAGCAGCATCAGCAGCGCCAGCGGCCCGTCGGCCGAGCGGTCGATCAGCCCGTCCAGGCCCATCAGGTTCATCTTGACGAAGATCATCAGGATAATCCAGCCGGCGACGATCCCCTCCGCCGCGCCCAGCGCGACGTACTTCACCAGCCGGTAGGGATCGTCCTTGCCGCGCATCGCGGAACCTCGCCGAAAGCAATCAACGATACGCCACCAGATCGATCTCGACCAGAGCGCCGACGGCCAGCGCCGTCACCCCGACCGTCGTTCGGGCCGGGCGGCGGTCGGGCGGGAAATAGCCCTGGTAGACCTCGTTGAAGGCGGCATAGTCGCGCTCGAAGGCCGTCAGATAACAGCGGCACTGCAGCACGTGCGACAGGTCGAGGCCGACCCCGGCCAGCACCAGCTTAAGGTTCTCCATCACCCGCCGCGTCTGCGCCTCGATCCCCTCCGGCAGGCGCGCGTCGGGCGCCGCCGGATCGGTCGGCATCTGCCCGGTCAGGAACACCCACCCGTCGCACTCGACGGCATGGCTGAACGGCGCCACCGGCCGCGGCCCGCCGGCGATCATGTGGAAGAGCGGGCCAAGTTTGTCGAGGCCGCGTGCACTAGGTCTCGAGCGCCACTGCTCCTTTACCAGAACCTGATCCACCACCTCATGCGGACTCAGAAATTCGCGCTCAGCTATGAAGCGTTCATCAAGCTCAAGTCCGGCAATTCCCCAGAACCCTTTATCGAGATGGACGAACTCTTCGACGCCGCGGAAGTGTGTAGAATCTGAAGCATAGTCTCCAATTGTTCTCCGAACGATTGGCTGCCAAGAGGAAGCCAAATTTCGCGTAGTCGTTCTTTCGATATATGCGTAGAGATCCTCGTAGCGCGCTGCGCCACCTAACTCTATCAAAGCATAATAGATCTCATCAACCCAGCGCATCACTCCCTCACAGCGGAATGTTCCCGTGCTTCTTCCACGGGTTCTCCAGCTTCTTGTCGCGCAGCGCGGCGAAGGCGCGCACCACGCGGCGGCGGGTCGAGTGCGGCATGATGACCTCGTCGATGAAGCCCTTCTCGGCGGCGACGAAGGGGTTGGCGAAGCGGGCCTCGTACTCGCTGGTGCGGGCGGCGATCTTCTCCGGGTCGCCGAGCTCGCTCCGGTACAGGATCTCGACCGCGCCCTTGGCGCCCATCACGGCAATCTCGGCGGTCGGCCAGGCATAGTTCATGTCGCCGCGCAGGTGCTTCGAGCTCATGACGTCATAGGCCCCGCCATAGGCTTTTCGCGTGATCACCGTCACCTTGGGCACGGTCGCCTCGCCATAGGCGTAGAGCAGCTTCGCCCCGTGCTTGATGACGCCGCCATGCTCCTGCCCCGTGCCCGGCAGGAACCCCGGCACGTCGACGAAGGTCAGAATCGGGATGTTGAAGCAGTCGCAGAAGCGCACGAACCGCGCCGCCTTGCGCGAACTGTCGATGTCGAGACAGCCGGCCAGCACCATCGGCTGGTTCGCCACCACGCCGATCGGCCGCCCTTCCAGCCGGATGAAGCCGGTGACGATGTTGCGCGCATAAGCCGCCTGGATCTCGAAGAAATCGCTCTCGTCCGCCACCTTGCGGATCAGCTCGGCCATGTCGTAGGGCTGGTTCGGGTTGGCCGGCACCAGCGTGTCGAGGCTGGGCTCCAGCCGCTCCGGGTCGTCGAAGAAGGGCCGTACCGGCAGCTCGGAACGGTTCGACAAGGGCAGAAAATCGATCAGCCGCCGCGTCTCGGCCAGCGCCTCGACATCGTTCTCGAAGGCGCCGTCGGCGACCGACGACTTCGCCGTGTGCGTCCGCGCGCCGCCCAGCTCCTCGGCGGTGACCTTTTCGTTGGTGACCGTCTTCACGACGTCCGGCCCGGTGACGAACATGTACGACGTGTCGCGCACCATGAAGATGAAGTCCGTCATGGCCGGCGAATATACCGCGCCGCCGGCGCACGGCCCCATGATGACGCTGATCTGCGGGATGACGCCGGACGCCATGATGTTGCGCTGGAAGACGTCGGCATAACCTGCGAGCGATGCTACACCTTCCTGGATGCGCGCGCCGCCGGAGTCGTTCAGGCCGACCACCGGTGCGCCGACCTTCATCGCCATGTCCATGACCTTGCAGATCTTCTGCGCATGCGTCTCGCTGAGCGAGCCGCCGAAGACCGTGAAGTCCTGGCTGAAGACATAGACTTGCCGGCCGCTGACGGTGCCCCAGCCCGGTGACGACGCCGTCGCCCCACGGCCGGTTCTTGGCCATGCCGAAATCGGTGCAGCGGTGGGCGACGAAGGTGTCGAACTCCTCGAAGCTGCCCTCGTCGAGCAACAGCTCGATCCGCTCCCGCGCCGTCAGCTTGCCGCGCGCGTGCTGCGCCTCGATGCGTCCGGCGCCGCCGCCGAGATGCGCTGCCGCGCGCCGGGACTCGAGCTGCTCCAGGATGTCCTTCACGGGTTCCCTCCCATCGCGCCGGCCTCAGCCGGTCTTGGCGTGTTCGAACGGCCGGGCATGATGCGCCGGCTGCCGTCTGCGGATGCCGGGCTCAGCCACGCCGGCCGGCCACCGGCAGCCGATCAGCCGGTGCTTGGGAAACCGCTCGACCAGGATCGTCCGGTGCTGGTTGCCGCCGAGCACGTGATAGCCTTCTTCGTCCTCGCCCCAGTAGAAGCCGACATGGCCGAACGGGCTGGTCGGCCAGCGCAGCCAGAACAGCAGGATGGCGCCCAGCTGCGGCTCGGTGTCGACGCCGAACCCCTGCCAGGGTCGCGCCCTGATGTGCAACCAGGGCAGCCGGTGCGACGGCAGCGCCTTGCTGACGCAGTGGCCGACGAACAACCCGCACCAGGGCAGGTTCGGCCAGGCGCGGTCGTCCAGCCAGTCCACCAGGCGCAGAAGATGTCGGCTGCTGCCAATGCCGATCGCGCCTTCCCAGTCGCAGAGGTGCGCGGCCTCGGCGAGCCAGGGCAGCCCCTCCGGCACGTGCGGGAAGAGCCTCCTGTCCGTCTCGACGGGGTCGAACCTGTCCTTTTCGCCGCGTGACACGCCCACCCCCCGAACTGCACGCACCTCTAGCCGCCCAGCGCGCCGGAAGACAAGTGACCACCTCGACCGTCAGCCGATCCCCGGTCGCCAGCGAATGTCGCGCGGACGCGAAGGCGCCGCCACGGGTTTCAATCCGTCCGGCACCGACAGCCGCGGCAGAAGAGATCACGGGCCGGCGAAATAGCTGTCGGCCGCCAGAAAGCTCGCCAGCTGCGCCGCGTCCGCCCAGACGCGCTCCTCGGCCGAGGTGCCGACCATGACCACAGCGTCGCTCGGCAGGCGGCGCGGGTCGAGCGCGGCGCGGATGGCGGCGCGGCCATCGGCCCAGGCGGCGTGCCGGGGCGGCGCGGCGGCCAGCGCGGCAAACGGCATGCGCCGCGCCGCCAGGTCGCGGCCGAGCGCCGCCAGGTCCGCGCCGGGACCGACCATCAGGAGCCGGTCGCAGCGCTCTATCGCCTCGAGGCGCTCGGCGATCCGGCGCGGCATGGCGAGCTCGCGCTCCAGCCGCAGGCCGAGGCTCTCGATGGTGAAGAGGAACGCGACGATGTCGCGCCCGGTGCCGAGCAGGATCGACGCGTACTGCGGATAGGCGAGGCCGAGCTGGCGCGCACGCGCCACGCGGCGGCGGATCACCTCCAGCGGCAGGCGCGGCAGCAGCTCGCGCCGTGCCCTGCGCCATGCAATGCGTCCGCCAGCTGCGGCCGGCATCGAGCGGCGGCCCCTGGTTGTGGCCGATGCCCGGCAGCCGCTCGCCAGGCAGCGCCGAGAGAGGCGCGCGCGGAATCGGCGTCATGTTCATGGCGTCCGGTTCACGGGCCCGACCAGCGGATGTCGCAGAGCTCGGCCGAGCAGTCGTCGAACGTCCAGACCCGGCCGAAGTCGCGCAGCTTGGACTTCAACCCGCGGGCGATCACCACGCGCGGCCCCATCCAGTAGGACGTGTTCTCGATGGCCACCTCCCGGCCCGGCTCGGCGCCCTCGATCGGGCGGATCGAGGCGAGGATCGCGCGGCCCGCCTGCAGCGTGCGCACGCCGTCGGCGACCTCGTAGGTCACCGGCACCCGCCTGGTGCCGAGAAAGTTGGCGACCAGCAGCCGGAAAAGTCCCGTCGTCCCGCCCGCCTGGCCGGACAGGATGTGCTCCACCGCCGCGACCTGCGCGTCCGAGGCCGCCTCGTCGACATAGAGCGCCACCGTCCAGCCGCCCTCGGCCATGCGGCCCGGGATATCGAGCAGCATGGCGACGTTGATGCCGGCCAGCGGCGTCTCGTCGGCATGGCCCTCGTCGATGCGGATGCCGACCCAGGCCTGGCAATAGCCGTTCGTCGGCGGGTGCTGGCCGAGCGAGACGACGCAGGGGCAGAAGACCTCGCAGGAGCAGTTCAGCGCCAGCTCGCCGCCGACCGCCCAACTTTGCGGCGCCGACCGCGGCGCAGGCGCCGACGCCTGCCGCGGATCCTTCAGCCGCGCCGAGATCGCGGGGGCGGCCAGCCGGTCGGTGGCGGCGACGGCCTCGGCGCTGTCGGCCCCGGCCCTGCCGCGTCTCCTTGCCCTTCTTCGCCGCCTTGCGCGCCATCAGAATGCCCCTCGTGCCAGCATCGCCGCCCCGGCGGCGAGCAGCCCGGCGCCGACCGCCCGGCCCCAGACCCGCTCGTTCGGCAGGACCTTCTCTGCCAAGAAGTACAGCGCGATCACGGCCATCCACAAGACGTTCATGGCGCCGAAGACGAACATCAGGCCCATGAAGGCGATGCAGCAGCCGAAACAGTAGACGCCGTGCCGCGCACCCAGCGGAAAGGCGCCGCGCAGCCCCTCGCGCCAGTGCACCATCAGATAGGCCAGCGGGTGCCGGCAATGGCGGATGCAGAGGTCCTTGACGCTGGTGAACTGGTGCGCCCCGGCGATCAGCAGCAGCACGCCGGCGGCGGCCGGCGTCGCATGCGTCCCGCCCATGGTGAACCAGGCGCTGTCGCGCAGCGCCAGCTGGCCGAGCGCCGCCGCCACCGAGAAGGCGGCCCACAGCAGGAAGTAGCCGAGCGCGAACAGCGTGATCCGCAGCGCCAGCGCGGTGCCGCGGTCCTCCTTGGCCGAGAGCCCCGCATAGACGGCGAGCATCGGCGCCATGGCGGGCAGCATCATCGCCGCCATCATCAGCAGCCACATCGCGACCGTCGAGACGACCAGGCCGGCCGACCAGTCTGGCGGCGCCGAATCTGTCGCCATCGCCTCCATCGCCATCCCGGGCATCGGGTCCGCCTGCATGGCGCTCATCGGCATGGCCGCCATCGACTGCCAGAGCGCGATCCACAGCCCGCTGGCAACCAGAACGGTGACGCCGACCGTCAGGGCGCGCGGGTCGTCGAAAAGCCTTGAGAGCGCCCGCCCGTTCATCGCGCCAGCCTTTCGCCGCGGCCTTGGACCTGCCCGCAGGCGTGCATCCGCCACGCCGTTCCGGCCGGGTGCCGGACGGGTTGCCATCAAATGGGTTCTCTGCCAGTTGTCAATCGTACCGGCCCGTTGCCGAGCCGGCCGATCTACACCAAATCCCGGGAGAACGCCCATGTCCTTTCGCGCGCTGGTCGTCGACAAGGCCGAGGACGGCACCGTCAGCCCCCGGATCGGCGAGCTGGAGGAGTTCGATCTGCCCGAGGCCGACGTTCTCGTCGACGTCGAGTACTCGACGCTGAACTACAAGGACGGGCTCTGCCTGACGGGCGGCGGCGGGCTCGTGCGCAAGTACCCGCACGTGCCCGGCATCGACTTCGCCGGCACGGTCGAGTCCTCCGACAGCGGCGAGTTCGCCAAGGGCGACAAGGTCGTCCTGACCGGCTGGCGCGTCGGCGAAGCGTGGTGGGGCGGCTATGCGCAGAAGGCGCGCGTCAAGTCGGACTGGCTGGTGCCGCTGCCGAACGGGCTCGACGGCGCGCCAGGCGATGGCGGTCGGCACCGCCGGCTTCACCGCGATGCTGGCGGTGATGGCGCTGGAAGAGCACGGGCTGACGCCCGATGCCGGCCCGGTGCTGGTCACCGGCGCCACCGGCGGCGTCGGCTCGGTGGCCACCGCGATCCTCGGCAAGCTCGGCTACGAGGTCGCCGCGGTGACCGGCCGGCCCGAGCAGGAGGCATATCTCAAGGACCTCGGCGCCGCGCGCCTCGTGCCGCGCGCCGATCTGGCCGAGGAAACCAAGCGGCCGCTGGAATCCGAGACCTGGGCGGGCTGCATCGACGCGGTCGGCGGCACGATGCTGGCCCGCGCGCTCGGCCAGATGAAATACGGCTGCTCGGTCGCCTCCGTCGGGCTGGCGGGCGGCCCCAAGCTGCCGGCGACGGTCATTCCCTTCATCCTGCGCGGCGTGAACCTGCTCGGCATCGACTCGGTGATGCAGCCCAAGGCCAACCGGCTGGCCGCCTGGCACCGCATCGGCCGCGGACCTGCCGATCGAGAAGCTGGAGGCCATGGTCGAGATGAAGGCCCTCGGCGACCTGCCCGAGCTCGGCCAGGCCATCCTCAACGGCCAGGTCAAGGGCCGCATCGTCGTCGACGTGAACGCCTGACGGGCCAATGCGCGTCATCGGCGGCCGCTTCCGGGGCACGCGGCTCTCCGCCCCCGGACCGGCCGCCGCCGGACACCTGGTGGGCACGGCCATCTCCGCCCGACCTCGGACCGGGTCCGCGAGTCCGTCTTCAACCTGCTGGCGCATGGCGGCTATGGCACGCCGCCGCCGCCAGAGGGGCGGCGCGTCCTCGACCTCTTCGCCGGCACCGGCGCGCTGGGGCTCGAGGCGCTGTCACGGGGCGCCGTCTTCACCGTCTTCGTCGAGGATCACCCGGCCTCGCGGGCGCTGATCCGCGAGAACGTCGAGCGGCTGCGGCTGACCGGCCAGACCAAGATCTGGCGGCGCGACGCGACCCGCCTCGGCCCCTGCCGCGGCGCGCCCTACGACCTTGTCTTCGCCGACCCGCCCTACAGGTCCGGCCTGGGCGCCGCCGCGCTGGCCTCGGCCCGCGACGGCGGCTGGATCGCACCCGGCGCCATCGTCGTGCTGGAGCTGGCGCTCGACGAGACGCCCCCCGCCCCTGCGGGCCTCGTCGCCGCCGACGACCGGCACTATGGCGAGACGCGCGTGGCGATTTTCCGCGATGCCGCCGCCGGCCCCCTTGGCACGGTTAACGGCTCCGGCTAAGCCCGTGAGCTGAACGGGAGGGACGACAATGCAGATCGGCGCCGAGACCCCCGCGATCATCACCGGGGGCGCCAGCGGGCTCGGCGAGGCGACGGCGCGGGCGCTGGCGGCGCGCGGCGCCAAGGTCGCGATCCTCGACCTGGCGGCGCATGGCAAGGCCGTCGCGCAGGAGCTCGGACGGCATCTTCTGCGAGACCGACGTCACCTCGGACGACAGCGTCGACCGCGCGCTCGCCAGCGCCGTCGAGGCGCACGGGGCGCCCCGCATCGTCGTCAACTGCGCCGGCGTCGGCACGCCGCAGAAGACGATCGGCCGCGACGGCCCGATCGACATGAAGCATTTCGCCCAGGTGATCGGCATCAACCTGATCGGCACGATGCGCGTCATGTCGCGCGCCGCCTGGGCGATGGCCAGGGCCGAGCCGCTGGACGAGGACGGCGCCCGAGGCGTCGTCGTCAACACCGCCTCGGTCGCCGCCTTCGACGGCCAGATCGGCCAGGCCGCCTATGCTTCGTCCAAGGGCGGCGTCGCGGCGCTGACCCTGCCGGCGGCGCGCGATCTGGCGCGCAACGGCATCCGCGTCGTCACCATCGCGCCCGGCATCTTCGGCACGCCGATGCTGCGCGGCCTGCCCGAGGACGCCCAGACCAGCCTCGCCACGCAGGTGCCCTTTCCGCAGCGCCTCGGCGACCCGGACGAATACGCCCGCCTCGTCTGCTTCATCGCCGAGACGGGCTACCTGAACGGCGAGGTCATCCGCCTCGACGGCGCGATCCGCATGGGGCCGAAATAGGCACAGGGAGCCAAGAGATGACCATTGCAGTCGGCGACAAGATCCCCTCGGCGACGCTCTTCGAGGTGGGCGAGGCGGGGCCGGGCCCGGTGAAGACGGATGAGGTCTTCGCGGGCAGGAAGATCGCGCTCTTCGGCGTGCCCGGGCGCATGGACGCCCACCTGCCACCAGAAGCACATGCCGACTTTCGTGCAGAACGCCGACGCACTGCGCGCCAAGGGGATCGACCAGGTGGTCTGCGTCGCCGTCAACGACGCCTTCGTCATGAAGGAATGGGGCGCCTCCTGCGGCGCCTCGGACGCCGGCATCCGCATGCTGGCGGACCCTGCGGCCGAGCTCGCCCGCGGCATGGGGCTGGACTTCGACGCCACGGCGCGTGGCCTTGGGGTGCGCTTCAAGCGCTTCTCGGCCATCGTCGAGGACGGCACCGTCAAGACGCTGAACGTCGAGGACAGCCCCGGCGTGATGGAGAAGACGGGGGCCGAGGACCTGCTGGCGGCGCTGTAGTCGCCGCGGCTCGGGGCACTCCGACCGGTAGCCGGATTGAACTTTTGCTGCCGTTCCGTGGTTGAACGCCGGCCGGCGCCCGCCGCGGGTCCGGGCGGCGTCCAATCAGTCCTGCCCGGCCTTCACCTTCACGCCGTCGAACGTCACCTCGCAGCCCTCGAGAAAGCGGCGGCCATTCTTCCTGTCGTGGCGCGGGAAGCTCGGCGGGGCGAATCGGACGCGCAGCGTGTACGTGCCGCTGTCCGGCAGCGCCCAGTTGGCGCCGTAGTGATAGAGGTACGGGTGCCAGAGCAGCGGCAGACGCTTGGTGCCGATCTCCGACCCGTCCCCGCCGACCACCGTCGCCTCGACGTCGAGCCCGGGGATCAGGCGGCCATCGGCGGGGTCGCGCACCGCCACCTCGATATGCGCGTTCTCGCCCTCCGGGCTCGACCCATTCGAGGCCGGCGGCGGCCGGCACGTACATGCCCTCGGCCTCCTCGACGGCATAGGCGACGAGGTACTCGCCGGCGCGGACCTCGCGACCGTCATGCGCGACTTCGTCGGTCATGTGCCGCAGCGTGCGCGACAGCGCCTCGCCCTGCGCGCGGCCGAGTTCCAAACCTTTCCGGTCGCCCTCGTCGCTCGGCACGAGGTGCGGTGCGTCGTCGGTCATCGATCGTGTCTCCCTGCTCGCTCCACGCCGGGACGCATGTTAGCGGACGACGTCGTCGCCCGCGATCAAGGCTCTCAGCGGGTGACGTCGTCGCCCGCGATGAAGGCCTCGAGCCGCGCATGCGCCTCGTCGTCGCTGAACTGGCGTGGCGGGTGCTTGCAGAACCAGGCCGCCGCCGGCTCGATCGGGCCGCCGAGGCCGCGGTCCAGCGCCAGCTTGGCGCAGCGGATCATGTCGATCGCCACGCCCGCCGAGTTCGGGCTGTCCTCGACCGACAGCCGCAGCTCCAGGTTCATCGGCACGCCGCCGAACAGCCGCCCCTCCATGCGGATGAAGGCGACCTTGTTGTCGTTCTGCCAGGCGACATAGTCGGACGGCCCGATGTGGATGTTCTCCGGGTCCAGCCGGCGGTGCGCCGCGGCCTGCACCGCCTCGGTCTTCGACGTCTTCTTCGAGACGTTGCGGTCCCGGTTCCACATGTTCAGGAAATCGGTGTTGCCGCCGGTGTTGAGCTGGTAGGTGCGGTCGAGCGCGACGCCGCGCTTGGCGAACAGGTCCGTCAGCACGCGGTGCACGATCGTCGCGCCGAGCTGGGACTTGATGTCGTCGCCGATGACCGGCACGCCCGCCGCCGCGAAGCGCGCCGCCCAGACCGGATCGCTGGCGATGAAGACGGGGATGTTGTTGACGAAGGCGACGCCGGCCTCCAGCGCGCATTCCGCGTAGAACTCGGTCGCGCGCTGGCTGCCGACCGGCAGGTAATTCACCAGCACGTCCGTCCCGGTGTCGCGCAGCACGCGCGGCCACCTCGGCCACGTCGGGCTCGGCCGCGTCGGCCGGCAGGAACGTCCGGTCGTCAGGATAGTCCGCCATGTGCGGGGAACAGCCGTCGAGCAGCGCGCCCCATGCGCACCGCCGTCCCCGTCGGCTCGACATGGTCGCAGAAGACCGTCGTGCAGTTCGGCCTGGCGAAGATCGCCTGCGCCACGTCGCTGCCGACCTTGCGCCGGTCGATGTCCAAGGCGGCGACGAACGCGGATGTCGCTCGGCCGATAGCCGGCCGAGGTCCCAGTGCATCAGCCCGATCTGCTCGTTGGCGCCGCCATTGCTGTATTGCGCGACGCCCTGAACCAGCGAGCTCGCGCAGTTGCCGACGCCAACCAGCGCCACGTTGACGGGCCTGGCGGCCTTTCCCGAACGGCGCGCGTCCAGCATGCGGTTCTCCTCAGGGGCGGGCGGCGACGGGTGCCGAGCGTGCCGGCGCGTAACGGTCGACCATCCAGGCGCAGAACTCGGCGAAACGCTCGGGCTCGCGCGGCGCGCTCGTGTGGTGCGGCGCCACGCCGAGGTGCTCGGGCGTGAAGCAGAAGGTGACGGTGACGTCGAAGTCTTCCAGCGCCGCCATCTGCCGGTCGAACCAGTCGAGCGCGCCGGGGCGGAAGATGTCGGCCCAGCTCAGTCCGGTGCGCAGGTGCCGCACGCCCAGCCGCTTCATCCAGGCGACGGCGTCGTCCAGGCGCGGGTCCTCGAAATGGAACCACTGCATCAGGCCCATGCGGTCGGCATGGGCCGCATAGGCGTCCAGCGCCGGCTTCGGCGTCCCGTCGGCGCGGATCAGGCCCATGTAGAAGTGCCGGTAATAGCTCGATCCTTCCGCCTCGCGATGCCTGGTGGTCGCCCCCCATTCCTGCGGCAGGTCGTAGAGGCTGTACCAGAAGATGCGCGGCACGCGGCCGACCAGCAGCTCGGCCGTGCGCTCCACCCCGAAGACCTGCACCTCCTCGGCGCCGAAGCTGCCGACGCCGACCTCGGTGACCCACACGGGGTGACCGGGCGCCGCCGCCTCGATCTCGGCGATCCTGGCCGGCCATTCGCCGATCTGCCAGAGGTTCCAGTCCAGCGGAAAGCCGTGCACCGCCAGCACGTCGACATGGTCGAGAACGCCCTGGCTGCGCATATTGGCGACGAAGATCGGGTCGATCGGCGACATGCCGCCCAGCACGCGCGTCATCTGCGGGTTGACTGACCCGATCGCCTGCGCGGCGGTCCTGACCATGTCGCCGAACAGCCGCCACTCCGGGTCGATCTCCGGGTCCCAATGCGACTTGTTGTTCGGCTCGTTCCACAGCATGACGGCTTCGATCATCGCTGTCCCCCGCCCCTGTCGGCGCCATCAGCCGCGCCCGCGCCTCGCGCCGGATAAACGGCGGCCTGCTCGCGCTGGCCATACGGCACGTCGCCGTGACGGCAGATATAGACGTCCTCGGGCACCCGTGTCTCGACCGTGAAACCGCTGGCCCGCAGCATCGCCTCGGCGCAGGCCCGTGTTCGGGATCCACCAGTTCGTCCAGTCATGCGCGTATTCGCGCTCGACGAAATGCAGCTTCGGGTAAGCCGGGATTGTGAAAGAGGTCCGTCTCCTCGAAGGCATAGTCATCGCGCAGCTCGGCGATCTCGGCCGAGCCGCGCTGCAGCGACTGGAAGACCAGCATGTCCCGGCTGACATGCGCATGGATCAGGTCCAGCGCCAGCAACGGGTGGCGCAGATGGTAGAGCACTCCCATGAACAGCACGACGTCGAACCGCTCGCCCAGCAGGGCGACGTCATAGACCGACAGCCTGCGCAGCTCGACCTCGCAGCCCGTCACTTCGCAGGCCAGCCGCGCCTGCGCCAGGTAGCGCTCGTCCTCGTCGATGCCGACGACCCGGTCGGCGCCGCGCCGCTTCATCTCGATGGCGTAGAAGCCGGCATTGCAGCCGATGTCGAGCACGGTGCGCCCCGTCAGGTCGGCGGGCAGCGCATCGGCAAAGCGCCTGAACTTGTCGGCCGGATAATTGCCTAGGAAATGGTCGGGCGCCGTCCAGTGCCCGCCCAGGTTCATGTTCTGGAACCATGGCGACAGCGCTTCGATGCGTTCTGCCACGGCGTCGGCCGTCTCGGCCAACAGCTCGGCGGACCGCGCGTCGGTCATCCGTCCGCCGCCCCTGTCGCCACGTCGCCCGGCGTCTCGTTCAGTCCGAGCACGCGGCCGCCCCGGCTTCCCACCTCGATCCGGCTGACCGAGGCCGGGTCGATCTCGAAGCGCAGCAGGTTGTCGAGCGAAAGCCCCAGGTAATGCGCCACCAGCGCCCGCAGGATGTCGGCATGGCTGACCAGCGCGATCCGGACGCCGGCCCGCGTCCGGGCAATCCCCTCGACATGCGCAACCGCGCGCGCCTGCGCCGCAACCATGCTCTCACCGCCGGGGGGCGAGGCCGACCCGCGCGCCTCGTTCCACACTTTCCAGGATGGCTGGCCCTCGAGCTCGTCGAAACCCGCTCCGGTCCAGTTGCCGAAGTCGATCTCGTCCAGCGCCTCGACGACCTCCAGCGCCGCGCCCGTTCGCGCCACGACCGCCTCCGCCGTCTGGCGCGCGCGCTCTCTGGGGCTGGTATGGACCGCATCGATCCCGCAGCCGCTCAGTCGCTCGCCCAGACTGCTCGCCTGCCGCTCGCCAGCCGCGGTCAGATGCACGCCAGATCGCCTCCCAGTCAGGCGCAGCCCAAGATCGGAATGCGCAGCGTGCCGTACGAGAAACAGAATTGTGGTCACTGCAAGCAGGCGCCGCCGGATCGTTCTCCCGCTCAACGGTGGCGGGCACGGTTGGTTCCCCTGGCCAGCGGCGGGTCGCGTCGAGGCGCAGGCCCGCGCTCCGCGCACGACCCGGCCGGCGGCGGGCACCCGCGCGGTGCTTCGCCTGCGTCCTCGCCGCAACAGATTGATGCCTGCCAGGCTCTCGCTCCAATATGTAGTCACACGTCGTTAACCATTTCCGGTACAATGATGTCGCATGGGCCTTCGGGCGTGCTCCCGGGCCTTGCATTCAGGCGGGGCGTCCATGACGCGCATCGAACTCGGCACCGGGAAATCGGCTCGTTCTGCGGGCGCCTGGCCAGTCTCAGGACCGCGCCGCGAAACCGCTCCGGCGCCCGCCCGCCGGGCGCCGCACCATGGCCGCGTTCAATTCCATTATCGACGGCATGCCGGGGGTGGCACGAAGCTTGCATTCTATTAACCACATCATCTCGGGGGAGATCTGATGGCTGGATGGCGCATTCTCATCTGCATCCTGTTCGCAACCAGCGTCCAGGCGGCGCTGCCGATCACACCGGACCGCGGGCCGCACGTGCCCGAATGGCACGTCGACTGGCGCAATCCCCAGGCTTTCCGCCGCAATGCCTCGGCGTCGGGCGACATGGGCGCCGATCAGCGCAGCCGGCTGGTCCGCCACCGCACCTACATGATCGAGGGCGTGCCCGAGACCTATCAGGGCGCGGCCAGCCCGGTCGGGCGCTCGCGCAAGGCGATCGTGGCGGGGGCCTCGCTCTATACCAGGCACTGCGCCGCCTGCCATGGCGGCAGGGGCCGCGGCCGGGGCGACGCCGCGATGACGCTGAAGCCCTCGCCGGCGCTAAAGACCTACATCTCGCGCCGGCCCTGGGCCGCCGACGAGTACCTGATCTGGTCGGTCGCCGAGGGCGGGACAGAGTTCGGCAGCACCATGCCGGCGTTCCGTGAACAGCTCACCCGCCAACAAATGTGGCAGATCATTGCCTATATGCGCGCCGGTTTCCCGCGCGGCACCAAGGACAAGTGACGCCGGGGCGCCATCGCGCGCCCAACCGGCGTCCTGCAAACCCGAATGGTCCCGCCGCGCCGAACCCGCTAGGCTGCATCGCGGCGCGACCGCGCGGAGGCCAGCCATGCTGAAGAGAGAGCCGTTTCCCATCGCCAGCATCTACGTGCCGGCCAAGCGCGCGCGCACGCTCGACCAGGCCAGGGTCGAGGCGCTCGCCACCAGCATCCTCGAAGAGGGCCAGAAGACGCCGATCCGGGTCCGCGCCGATGGCGAGCGATGGGTTCTGGTCGAGGGCCTGCACCGCCTCGAGGCCCTGAAGGCGCTCGGCGAGACGACCGTCGACGGCTACCTCGTCCAGGCCCGCCGCCACTGACCCGGCCGGAACTCGCGCCCCGCCCCGCCGGCCGCGCGCCCGGCAACCTCCATTAACCGAGCTTTTCCTCGCATCTCCTATACCTCCGCCCGACGCGCGGATGTGGAGGACCTCCACCTCGGCCGCACCAATTTCCCCGAGGACCGCCATGACCCTGACCGACGCCGCCCAGGCGATGCTGGGCGAGATCCGCGCGCTTGCCGACTGGGAGTCCGAGCTCCTGTCCGGCCTGTCCGAAACGCGGGCGCGTAAGGCCGAGCTGATCCGCTCGTTCGAGGCGCTGACCCGCGTGCTCAGCATGACCGAGCGCCGCGAGCTGCGCGCCGAGGCCGCCCGCATCCAGGTGCCGCTGATGCGCGCCCAGCGCCGCGCCTCGGTGATGACCGACAGGATCGAGGCAGCGCACACCTATCTGGCCACCGCCGAGGACGTCGTGACCACCGCCGGCCTGCAGAAATTCCTGGCCGAAAAGGGCCTCGCGAAGGGCGACGACGACGCCGCCCTGATCCTCAACCGCAAGGTCGCCCAAGGCATGGTCGAGCGCATCCGCCGCGGCCTCTACCGCGTCGACCCCGACCACCCCGTCATCGCCCGCCGCCGCCTCCAGCTGGCGTTCCCCTGAGCCGACGCCAGCCGCCTCGCAGTAGGGTGGGCCCCTGGCCCACCCTGATTTGCCGATGCTTCACCCTCTCGATCTACGCCTCCGGCCATGCCCGACTACCGACGCCTCTTCATCCCCGGCGGCACCTATTTCTTCACCGTCGCGCTCGCGGATCGTCACTCGGACCTGCTCGTCGCGGAGATCGAACTCTTTCGCCGCGTCCATGCCGAGACCCGCGCCGAGCACCGTTTCGGCACCGACGCGCTCGTCGTTCTTCCCGACCACCTGCACGCGGTCTGGACGATGCCGCCCGGACAATGCGATTTCCCGCTCCTCTGGAACAAGATCAAGGGTCGGTTCTCGCGGCGGCTGAAACAGACCGGACCGCGCAGTGCCAGCAAGATCGCCAAGCGCGAGCGCGGCGTTTGGCAGCGCCGCTATTGGGAGCACCTGTTCCGCGACGAGGCCGATTTCCGGCGTCATGTCGAGTACTGCTGGATCAACCCGGGCAAGCACGGACTGGTCCGCCGCGTCGGCGACTGGCCATGTTCCAGCTTCCACCGCGACGTCCGGCGCGGCATCGCGCCGATTGGCTGGGCTGGAGAGTTCCCCGAGGGCGTCTTCGGTGAGCCCGTCACTGCCTGAGGGGTGGGCCAGGCGCCCACCCTTGTATCTTCCGTTCGGCCTGATCGTGAGGCCTGATTGGGTTGCGCCGGGGAGGTGAGCGCCTCCCCGGCGCTGGCGGTCGGGGCCGTGCCCACCCTTGGCGGAAAGCGCCGTGCGTAGCGGTGTCCGGCCGCCATCGGCTCAGGTCCTGGACGAATGGAGGGGAACAATGTCCCGCATGCAAGGCAAGGACTGCACCGACAGGCTCGCTCTAGTCCGCAAAGAGGTGGGCGGGGTGCCTACCTCTAAGTCTGGCGCGTTCGAAGCGTGAGGGGCAAGCAGCAATGCCAAATCAAACCCAGTAGTGCGGTGCAGAGCAGCAGAAGTGTAGGCGGAGCAGGAATAGCAGATACACTAACTGGATTGGTGATAAATCCAATACCGCCATTCTCGTCATTTATGACCCTACCAAATCCCAATACCTCAAGCTCTGGCGCATCCAGCGGGAGTATACCAACCAGCGTTGCGATCCTCGATGCCGAACTCTTGGACATGGAAGCTGGAAGGCAAAGCCAAACCTGAAATAGCTATGAAGTCTGCACTCGCAACTGGATCTACACTGTTGGGAGTGTTGTTGATACTGATGAAGCGCGAAGCCCCAACACTTATGGATGGAGGCGTCGTCTCAAGGTCCAGCCGAATGCTATCGACCTGTGTTCCGGCTAAAATCGTGCCGTTGAAAAACTCTATTGTGCCGAACTCAAAATTGACGCCCCGCTCAGTATTAAACGCAAGCGGTCTATAAGTTAAACTATTTGGGCCTGTTATGATTCCTGTCGACGGAACACAGGTAGTTCCGTCACAAGGAATTCCAAAAGTCACTGCATTTGTACCAATGCCGGCCGAAACTGATGGCGGGCTGGGCGGAGATGGCGCAGCAAACGTTCCCGAAACCACGCCGCTTACTGGGACGGCTTCCGCTCCTGAGGAAAAAATGAGTTGGGCGAGAATTGCCAACCCGGCGGAGCCAATAATTCTCATGGGATTGACCTCCAGTAGAGTGGGCGTTTATCAGCCGTTAGGGAGCCTCATCCTAGCATTTACGTTGTGCACCATAAGCGTAGCTGACGCACCTACTCTTACGTCAGAACTGACTAAAACAAGGAAACCAACCTCCGCGGTTTATTGCCCAAGTCTACGCTATTCGAAGCTGCAGTTTCCTGCGCCCAGAGTCCCAACGTTCGCCCTTCGCAGGCGTTAACCATAGCTCAGATCGGCTCAATGCACAACTCAAAGCTGGCCTCGGCCGGCAAATGGCAAGGCCGGGGCGTAAAGAGGTTCCCAAGTTGCGGGTAACGGACGGCTGCGCTTGAGTTCTTTGGCGTCCCGAAACCGTCTCCGTTGCGTACTCTGGGCTCTCCACGCCTGTGGTTCTCATTCACATCGGCCTCGGCGCTCGCGGTCCGGCAGTATTCGCGAGCAGGTCGTAAGCGAGGGAGCAAGCGTAGGGGATTGAACCCCACGTTACCGGCAGATCACACGCCGATTTCCGTCACGAACTTCGTGCGCAGGAACGCCTCCAGCCCCTCGATGCCGCCTTCGGAGCCGTAGCCGGACTCGTTGACGCCGCCGAACGGGGTCTCGGGCATCGAGACGCCGGGGTGGTTGACGCCGACCAGGCCCGCCTCGATCTGCTCCTCCATCGCCTTGGCCTTCTTGCCGTCCGTGGTGAAGACATAGGATGCCAGGCCGAAGGGCAGCTTGTTGGCGCGGTCGACCACCTCGTCCATGCTCTTGAAGCGGGCTGACCGGGGCGACGGGGCCGAAGGGTTCCTCGTTCATGATGCGGGCGTCCTCGGGGACGTCGCGCATCACCGTCGGCTCCCAGAAATAGCCGCGGTTGCCGATCCGGCCGCCGCCCGTGGTGATCGTCGCGCCGTGGTCGCGGGCGTCCGACACCCAGCCCTCCATGACCTCGAGCCGGCGGGCGGCGACCAGCGGGCCCATGGTGACGCCGTCCTCCAGCCCGTTGCCGACCTTGACGTCCTTGGCGACCTCGGTGAAGCCGTCGACGAACTTGTCGTAGACGCCCTCCTGCACGTAATAGCGCGTCGGCGAGATGCAGACCTGGCCGGCATTGCGGAACTTGTTGGCGCCGATCACCTTCACGGCCTTGTCGACATCGGCGTCGTCGAAGACGATGACGGGCGAGTGGCCGCCGAGTTCCATCGTGCAGCGCTTCAGCGTGTCGGCGGCCAGCTTCTGCAGGTGCTTGCCGACCGGGATCGACCCGGTGAAGGACAGCTTCTTCGGGATGGGCGAGGCCAGCAGGTGGCGCGAGACCTCGTCCGGCACGCCGAAGACGACGTTCAGCACGCCCTTGGGCAGCCCCGCCTCCTGCAGCGCGCGGGCGATGGCGACGGCGGTGCCCGGCGTCTCCTCGGACGGCTTGATGATGATGGAACAGCCGGCGCCCAGCGCGCCGGCCACCTTGCGCATGACGTTCACGGCCGGGAAGTTCCAGGCGACGAAGCCGACGACGACGCCGACCGGCTCCTTCATCATCATCTGCCGCGCCCCCGGCAGCCGCGCCGGGATCAGCCGGCCATAGGCGCGCTTGCCCTCCTCGCCGTACCAGCGCAGCACGTCGATGGCGAAGCCGAGCTCCAGCTTGGCCTCGCCGACCGGCTTGCCCATCTCCATCGTCAGATTGCGCCCCAGCCGATCGATATCGGCCTCGAGCATGTCGGCGGCCCTGGCCATCACCTTCTGGCGCTCGAGCGGCGTTTTGGCCTTCCAGATCTTGAAGCCCTCGGCGGCGGCCTCGAGCGCGCGATCGAGGTCCTCCTTCGAGGCGTGCGGCACGCCGCCCAGAACCTCTTCGGTCGCCGGGTTCAGCACGTCCTCGGTGACCCCGCCCGAGCCCTGGCGGAACTCGCCGTCGATCAGCAGGTCAAGTTTCTCGTAGCCCATTGCGTCCTCCTCTCGCGGCTTACTGCCGGCATGGGCCACCCGTAGTCGCTCCGCCTCCTGCCCGCAAGGTCGCCCGGCAAGGTCGCCCGGCAAGGTCGCAAGGCTTGGCGCGGGGCGGCCGGTGGGGCTATGAGTGGCGTGCAACGGAAGGCGAGGCCGCGATGACCCGGGACCGGGCTCATTTCCTGCTGCTGAACATCGGGCACTTTCTCGACCACCTGTTCATGCTGGTCTTCGCCACCATCGCGGCGCTGGCGCTCGGCCGCGACTGGGGGCTCGGCTATGGCGAGCTGATCGCCTATGCGACGCCCGGCTTCTTCGCCTTCGGCCTGTTCGCGCTGCCGGCCGGCTGGCTCGCCGACCGCTGGAGCCGCGACGGCATGATGGTCGTCTTCTTCGTCGGCGTCGGTGCGGCAGCGATCGCTACCGCCTTTGCCCGCACGCCGCTGCAGATCGGCATCGGCCTTTTCGTCATCGGCGTCTTCGCCGCGATCTACCACCCGGTCGGGCTGGCCATCGTGACGGCCAAGTGGCGCAACACCGGGATGCGCATCGCCGTCAACGGCGTCTGGGGCAATCTGGGCGTCGCCAGCGCCGCGCTGCTGACCGGCTGGATGATCGACAATGCCGGCTGGCGCGCCGCCTTCGTCCTGCCGGGGGTGGTCTCGATCGCGCTCGGGATCGTCTACGCCGTCATCTTTCGCGACCTGATCTCGGCGCATTCCGAGAGGGCCGCGCCGGGTGCACCGCGGGCCTCGGAGCCGGCGCCGGCAGTGAAGGCGCTGCTGATGCGCGTCTCGGCCATCGTCTTCCTGACCACCGCCGTCTCCAGCATCGTCTTCCAGTCGACGACCTTCGCGCTGCCGAAGATATTTGACGAGCGGCTGCGCGGCTTTGCCGGCGACATCTCGAGCTGGCTCGACCGGGCGACGCCCGGCGATGCCGAGGTCGCCACCACGGTCGGCCTGCTGGCCTTCGTCGTCTTCGCCGTCGCCTCGCTGGCGCAGGTGGCGGTCGGCTCGTCGCTCGACCGGTTCGGGCCGCGCCGGGTCTTCATGGTGGTGGCCGCGCTGCAGGTCGTCTTCTTCGCTGCGATGCCCGGGCTGGAGGGCGCCACGGCCTTCGCCGTCGCGCTCGGCTTCATGCTGGGCGCCTTCGGCCAGATCCCGATCAACGACTTCATGATCGGCAAGATGGCGTCCGGGGCCTTCCGCGCCCGCATCTATGCCGTGCGCTATGTCGTCAGCTTCACGGTGCTGGCCATCACGCTGCCGCTCATCGCCATCGTCTACGAGCGCTGGGGGTTCGACGTGCTGTTCCTGATCCTTGCCGGCGCCGCGGCGGTGATCCTGGCCGCCGTCGCCTGCCTGCCGACGCGGCTGCCCGAGCCGCCTCCCGCCCCGCCCGCACCCGTGGCGGCCGAATGACCATCGCACCGGCAGCTATCGGGCTCGAGTCCGTTGCGGCGCAGGAGGCCGGAATCGATGCGGACCGCCTCGCCGACGCCGTCGCCTTCGCCCGCGCGCACGAGTCGGCGATGGACCGCGACATCGGCCGGGCGCTCTCGACGCATTTCTCCGAGCCGCTGCCGGATGGCGAGGTCATCGGCCCGACCCGGCCGCGCGGCGACCCGAACGGCATGGTGCTGCGCCGCGGGCGCGTCGCGGCCGCCTGGGGGCCGGTGGACGCGCCGGACATGACCTTCTCGGTCACGAAGAGCTACCTGGCGATCTGCGCCGGCCTCGCGCGGGACGACGGGCTGATCCCGGACCTCGACGCGCCGGCCCGCGAGCGGGTGCCGGACCTCTTCGACACGCTGCAGAACCGCGGCATCACATGGCGCCAGCTGCTGCAGCAGACCAGCGAGTGGGAAGGCACGCTCTGGGGCAAGGCGGACCGGATCGACCGCAACCGCAGCCTCGACACGGCGCCGGGCGCGGCCTCGCTGAAGGGCACGCATCGCGACCTCAGCGCGCCCGGCGGGTTCTGGGAATACAACGATATCCGTGTGAACGTGCTGGCCTATGCGCTGATGCGCGTCTTCGAACGGCCGCTGCCCGAGGTGCTGGCCGAGCGCGTCATGCGCCCGATCGGCGCCTCGGACCGGTGGGAGTGGCACGGCTACGACACATCCTGGGTCGAGATCGGCGGCCGGCGGATGCAGTCGGTCTCGGGCGGCGCCCATTGGGGCGGCGGACTCTTCATCCCCACCACGGACCATGCGCGCATCGGGCTCCTGATGCTGAACCGCGGCCGCTGGGGCGACCGGCAGCTGCTGTCCGCGGCGTGGATCGACGAGTGCCTGACGCCCTGCCCGCTCAAGCCGAGCTACGGGCTCCTCTGGTGGCTGAACGGCGACAAGGCGTATTGCCCGACGGCGCCCCGCAGCAGCTATTTCGCGCTCGGCGTCGGCCGCAACGTCATCTGGATCGACCCGGCGCTGGACCTCGTCGCCGTGGTCCGCTGGATCGAGCGGGACGCCTTCGACGGTTTTGCCGAGCGGGTGGTCGCGGCGCTCGCCACATAGGCCGATGGCGCCTCAGGCGCACTTCGCCCGAGCGCACGCGCGGCGGGCGACAGCGGACGGAACCGCCAAAACGTCGAACTCATTCTCCTGCCGCGGGGCCGCGATGGGCGCGCCCCAACCTAAAGGAGCAGCGTGATGTGGAAGACAGTGGTTGTCGCGAGCTTTGGCCTGATGCTCGCCGCGCCGGCTTTCGCCCAGCAGATGACGGCGCAGGACTTCGTCACGAAAGCGGCGAGCGGCGGCATGTACGAGGTCAAGTCGAGCCAGCTTGTCCTAAAGCAGGCCGACGCGCCCGCCGAGGTCAGCAAGTTCGCGAAGCACATGGTCCAGGATCATACCAAGGCCAACGAGAAGCTGACATCCCTGGCCCAGCAGCAGAACCTGCAGGTTCCGGCCGATCTGCAGCCCGAGCAGAAGCAGATGCTCGACAAGCTCGAGGCATCGGACAACATGACCGAGACCTATGATCAGCAACAGCTGACGGCGCATCAGAAGACGGTCGACCTGTTTCAGCAGTACGCGAAGCAGGGCGACAACGACGAGTTGAAACAGTTCGCCGAGGAGACGCTGCCGACCCTGCAGGAGCATCTCGAGATGGCGCAGTCGCTGCCCGCGACGGAGTGACCCCTCGGAGGAGCGGGTATCCCGCTCCTCCGCCTCCTTCGGCGCTGCCGATCGCCGCCGCGGCTTGACCGCGGCCGGCGGCCAGAGAAAATCGCAGCTTGCCAAAGGAGATCTGCAGATGCCGCTCGAGACCATACCCGCCCGCCGCGGCCGCGCCGTCCGTCTCGTGGCCGGGCAGTCGATCAGGATCGTCAACACGCATGGTCATCAGGTCGTCGACTTCTGGGCGTTCTGCGACCCGGATGTCGGCGAATTCCTGTCCATGGAGCACCTGCGGCCGACGATCGGCCGCATCTTCCCGCGTGCCGGCGACGACCTCGTGACCAACAGGCGCCGGCCCGTCCTGCATTTCGTCGAGGACACCTCGCCCGGCATCCACGACACGCTGATCGCCGCCTGCGACGACGAGCGCTATGGGCTGCTCGGCTGCACCGAGTACCACGACAACTGCACCGACAATCTCAAGGCGGCGATGCGCGAAGCCGGCGTCACCGCGCACGAGGTGCCGAGCCCGCTGAACCTCTGGATGAACATCCCCGTCGATGCGGACGGCAACACCGGCTGGGGCGAGCCGGTCAGCCTGCCCGGCGACCATGTCGTCTTCCGGGCCGCGGTCGACTGCATCTGCGCCATGTCGTGCTGCCCGCAAGACATCCTGCCGATCAACAAGGGCAAGACCGTCGAGGCGCATTTCGAGCTGCTGGACTGAACGGCCGGGCCTTACCCGCAGCGGTGCGCAGCGCTATCTCTTCTGCGCAGGAGTGGAGCGGGCATGGCATTGGAACTGGTCCTGCGCCTCGGCGCATTCTTCGGGATCTTCCTGTTGCTCGCGCTGTGGGAGGCGTGGGCGCCGGCGCGCACGCGCATCTTCACGCGCCGGCGCCGCTGGCTGACGAACTGGTCGATGTCGGCGATCAATGCCGGCGTCACGGCGCTGATGGCGCTGGCCCTAGGCGCGGCGGCCGTGCTCGCGGCGATCGACGCGGCCGAGCGCGGCATCGGGCTCTTCAACCATCTTGCCTGGCCGGAATGGCTGGAAGGCGCCGTCGTCTTCGTGGTGCTGGACCTCGCGATCTGGCTGCAGCACCTGGTCAGCCACCGCTGGCCGCCGCTGTGGCGCCTGCACAAGGTGCACCACGTCGACCGCGAGATCGACGTGACCACGGGCATCCGCTTCCACCCCATCGAGATCGCGCTGTCCATGCTGTGGAAGATCGCGGTCGTCTATGCGCTCGGCGCCTCGGTCGCGGCGGTGATCGTCTTCGAGGCCGTGCTGAACGGCGCCACCATGTTCAACCACTCGAACCTGAGGCTGCCGGGCGCGGTCGAGCGATGGCTGCGGCTGGCCGTCGTGACACCCGACATGCACCGCGTTCACCACTCGGTCGACCGGCGCGAGCACGACGCGAACTATGGCTTCAACCTAAGCGTGTGGGACCGGCTGTTCCGCACCTATGTGGCGCAGCCGCGGCTCGGGCACCGCGGCATGACCATCGGGCTCGGCGATCACCAGACCGACGAGCCGGTCCGCGTCGGCTGGTCGCTCGCCTTCCCCTTCCGCCGATGACCTATGCGGAGATCGCCAGCGAGGTGCGCGCGACGGGACTTTCCGTCGTCGGCGCATTCCACCCGGTCGAGGCCGACAGCGCGCCGGAGGGGATCTCGACGCTGCTCCTCCTTGGTCCAGCCGACGCGGCGATGTGGACGGCCTTCCGCGCCGCGCCGGAAGCCTCCGACCGGCAGGCCGACCCGCTCGACCGCTGGTCTGTGCGGGTGATCGTGGAACTTGCGGCGCGGCTGGGCGGCGAGGCGCTCTTTCCGTTCGGCGGACCGCCATACCACCCCTTCCAGCGCTGGGCGGCGCGGGGCGAGGGCGCCGTGGCCTCGCCGGTGGCGATGCAGGTGACGCCGTCGCGCGGCCTCTGGGCCTCGTGGCGCGGTGCGCTGGCGTTCGCGGCACGCCTCGCCCTGCCGGCGCCGTCCTTCGCCGACCCCTGCCGCGGCTGTCCGGCACCATGCCTGACAGCCTGCCCCGTCGACGCCTTCGCCGGCGGTGCCTACGCCGTTCCCACCTGCGTCGCGCACGTTCGCAGCGACGCCGGCACCGCCTGCCGCGGCGGCTGCCTCGTGCGCGCGGCGTGCCCCGCGGGTGCCGCGATGAACCCGCCGGTTGCGCAGCGCGCATTCCACATCGCGGCTTTCCTCGCCGCCCAGGCCTAGCCTTTCCACAAAACTGCGCGAAATCCTGTGGAAAACTCGCAACATCGATTTGACGAATCGGTCCCGGCGGCCGTCGAATCGAATGTTATGAAAAAGGTAATTTTCCTGCGACATGCCAAGTCGAGCTGGGACGATCCGGCCGTAGACGATCACGATCGCCCGCTGAACGGGCGCGGCAAGGCGGCCGCCCCGCTGATCGGTCGCTGGCTGTCCGAGCGCCGGCACCTGCCCGACACCGTCCTCTGCTCTTCCTCGGCCAGGACGACCGAGACGGTTCGCCGGTTGCGCAAGTCGCTGCCCCGGCTGCCGGACCCGGTGGTCGAGCGCGGCCTCTACCACGCCTCGCCCTCTGCGATGCGCGACCGGCTGGCGATGCTGCCGCCGGAATGCGAGACCGTCATGCTGGTCGGCCACAATCCGGGACTGGGCTCGCTGGTGCGCAAGATGTCGGATGGGCGCGAGAACCGGCGCTGCCGCCGCGCCTATGAGCATTTCCCGACAGGGGCGGCCGCGGTTCTGGAACTCGACGTCGAGAGCTGGTCGCAGATCGATTTCGCAAGCGCGCGGTTCGTCGACTTCGCCGTGCCGCGCGAGCTGATGGACGCCTGACGGCGCGTCGCCGTCAGGCCAGGCCGGTCCCCATCGCGACGACCAGGACCGCGCCGATGATCAGTGGGTAATAAACCAGATATGTCATTCTGACCAACTCCCTGAAACACCCTGCCGGTTCTCCGACACCACCGTTGATAGGCGATTCTTCTTCTCGGGACTGTGAGTTTTATCACCGGCGCCTGTTGCAAGCAGAAGTCGCACAGCCCGGCGAGGGCGGGACGTCCGGGGCGTGCCGCCATGCACCGGCGATCCGCCGCGGCGCGTCAGTGGCCGAGGATCTGTGACAGGAACAGCTTGGTGCGGTCCGAGCGCGGGTTGTGGAAGAACTCCTCCGGCTCGTTCTGCTCGACGATCTGGCCCTGGTCCATGAAGATGACGCGGTTCGCCACCTGACGGGCAAAGCCCATCTCGTGCGTCACGCAGATCATCGTCATGCCTTCCTCGGCCAGGCTGATCATGGTGTCGAGCACCTCCTTGATCATCTCCGGGTCCAGCGCCGAGGTCGGCTCGTCGAACAGCATGATCTGCGGCTTCATGCAGAGCGACCTGGCGATGGCCACGCGCTGCTGCTGGCCGCCGGACAGCTGGCCCGGGTATTTGTGCGCCTGCTCCGGGATCTTGACCTTCTCGAGAAAGGACATCGCCGTCTGGTCGGCCTCGCGCTTCGGCGTCTTGCGTACCCAGATCGGCGCCAGCGTGCAGTTCTCGAGCACCGTCAGGTGCGGGAACAGGTTGAAGTGCTGGAACACCATGCCGACATCGGCGCGCACCCTGTCGATGTTCTTCAGGTCCGAGTTCAGCTCGACGCCGTTGACGACGATGTCGCCGACCTGGTGCTCTTCCAGCCGGTTGATGCAGCGGATCAGCGTCGACTTGCCCGAGCCCGATGGGCCGCAGACGACGATCCGCTCGCCCCGGTAGACGGTCAGGTCGATGTCGCGCAGGACGTGGAACTCGCCATACCACTTGTTCATGCCGGTGATCTGGATCGCCACCTCGTCCGACACCTTCATCTTCGTGCGGTCGGGGACGTGACCTTCCGGCATGTGGTCGTCGACTCTGGCGGTATCGACCATGGCGGAACCTCCTCAGTGGCGGTCGGTGGCGAGCTTGCGCTCGAGATATTGCGAGTAGCGCGACATCGAGAAGCAGACGATGAAGAAGAACAGGCCGACGAAGACGTAGAACTCCCAGACGATGCCGTGCCAGGCGCTGTCCGAGCGGATCGCGTTGATCAGGCCGATCGGGTCGAGCAGGCCGATGACGACGACCAGCGTCGTGTCCTTGAAGAGGCCGATGAAGGTCGAGACGATGTTCGGGATCGAGATCTTCAGCGCCTGGGGCAGGATGATCAGGCGCGTCGCCTTCCAGTAGTCGAGCCCGAGGGCATCGGCCGCCTCGTACTGGCCGGACGGCAGCGCCGCGAGGCCGCCGCGGATGACCTCGGCCATGTAGGCGGACGCGAACAGCGTCACCATGATGACGACGCGCAGGATCAAATCGAGGTTCGAGCCGGGCGGGAAGAAATAGGCGAGCACCGAGTTCGCGACGAACAGCAGCGTGATCAGCGGCACGCCGCGAATGAACTCGATGAACATGATGCAGAGCGACTGGACGAAGATCATCCCCGAGCGGCGGCCGAGCGCCAGCAGGATGCCGATCGGCAGGCTGAGCGTGATGCCGGCGACGCCGATGATCGTCGCCAGCAGGAAGCCGCCGAGCTCCCGGCTCTGCACCGGCCGCAGGCCAATGCGCCCGAGATTCTCGTAGGTGAAGCCGGTGCGCGTCTCGAGCGCCCTCGCCTGGGTCTCGGCGGTGATGGCGGCGCGCAACTTCGGGCGACCTCTCGGGCGGCTCGACCCTGCGCAGCTCGCGCGTATCGGCGATGTCGCGGAAGTCGGCCGGCACCTCGGCGCGCATCGCCTCGGCCTCTGCCCGCAGCTCGACGATGCGCTGGAGATCGTCGGGCAGCCGGTGCAGCGCCTCGAGCTCGTCCGTGGCGGCGGACCGCGACTGCTCGGTCAGCTCTGCCCGGCGCGCGCCGCGAGCGTCCTCGTCCTCGATCGCCGCCAGCTCGTCCGAGTGCGCCCGGCGACGGCCACGTCGATGTCCGATGCCGAGATAGGTCTCGAGCTTGCCGACCCGCGCATCGTAGCGCGCATCGCCGATGGCGCGCGTGATCGCCCCGTCGATCGGTCCGACGGCAAAGACCAGCCAGATCATGCCAGCGGCGATCGCGGCGCCGACGGCAAAGATCGGGTCGGCGAAGCGCGAGACCAGCCGGAAGACGCCATAGATGAGGCGGCCGTCGCCAGGATCAGCAGCGGCCCCCAGATCGAGCCGCCCCAGATCAGCAGATAGCCGAGGACCGGGTAGATTGCAGCGAAGACCAGCCCGACGCGGCGGAAAGGCATGTTGTCGAAGAGCACGTAGGCCAGCGCGACGAGCAGCAGCAGGAAGGCGAGGTTCGGTCGCCAGCGCAGCTCCACGGGTAGAAGCCGTAGATGAACTGGTCGAAACGCTCGACGATCACCGCCCAGCAGGCGCCCGTCGCGTTGATCTGCGCGGCAGCCTTCCAGGCTGTCGGCGACCCAGACGGCGTCGATGAAGGCCCACTGGATGATGCCCGGCACGATCCACAGGATCAGCGCGATCGAGACGATCGTCAGCACCGAGTTCACCGGCCCGCTAAACAGGTTCTCGCGCGGCCAGCCGAGCGCGCCCGTGTCCGTCGAGGGCGGCGGCGATGGCGGGATCTGGCCGTCGGCGACGAAGGCGGCGTGCTTGTCGGACATCGCTCAGGCCTTCCGCACGCGGTTGAAGAAGGTGAGGTTCGGCCGGAAGCCAAAGGCCGTGTAGCCGATGATCGCGACGCGCAGGACGATGCCGCCGACGACGACCGCCGTCCAGCTCAGCGCGTTCGTCAGGTCGCCGAACGGGAAGCCGACCAGGATCGCGTAGACGAAGACCAGCAGGTCGAGGCAGGCCAAGTCGATGAAGCGCGCGTTCTTGAAAAGGCAGGTGATCAGCGCGCCGAACGCGGTCAGGATCATGCCGAGCGCCGCCACCTGGATGCGTCGGCCAGTTGAAGTAGCTCGGCCGCGTATAGACGGCCTCGCGCAGGCCGGGGGCGATCTCGCGCAGGACCGCGTTGGTGACCTGCTCCTCGCCGGTCATGGCGAGATAGAAGGCGAGCGCCTCGCGCATCTGCTCCTCGGGGATGATGCGCAGAAAGGGCGCCGGCTGGTTCGGCGGCATAACCGCCGCCGGGCCGTTCGCCAGCGCCGCCTCGATCGCCTCGCGCGTGCCGAGCACCCGGTACATGTCCATGTAATCGCCGAGCGAGACGATGCGCTGCAGGAAGACATAGTCAGCAGCAGCAGCAGCACGCCGACATAGAACACCACGAAGAGATTCAGCTCCGCCGGATGCCATAGGCGCGCTGCATCTTGGCGTCGCCCTTCTTCAGATACTCCCATTTGCCCGACCAGCGGTCGAAGACGGTCAGGAACGACAGCCCCATGCCGCTGACGCAGGTGCGCTCGACCAGCTTTGCGTTCTCGTTGTAGAGGTTCATCACCGCCGCGATGCCGAGCGAGACCGAGAGGTAGAACGCCATCAGCAGGAACAGCGTCTCGAACTCCTTGCCGGTCTGGTTCAGCGTGATGCCGCCCAGCGTGCCGGTGGCGTCCATATAGCCGACCAGCAGCGCCAGCGACGAGTTCTTGGTCAGGTTCAGGTACTGCGAGATCATCGGCGGGATGATGACGCGCAGCGCCTGCGGCAGGATCACCAGGCTCATGGTGCGGCCGGGCCGCAGCCCCAGCGCGAAGGCCGCCTCGGTCTGGCCCTTGGAGACCGACTGGATGCCGGCGCGCACGTTCTCGGCGATGAAGGCGCCTGTGTAGATGGAAAGCGCCAGCGTCAGCGCGACGTAGCTTTCGCGCGCGATAAAGCCCGCCCTGGAAATTGAAGCCCTGCAATTCGGGGTAGTCGACGCCGATCGGCATGCCGGCGATGAAGAAGGCGAGCAGCGGCAGGCCGAGGATCGAGGGCGATCTTGATCGGCAGCACCGGCAGGATCTCGCCGGTGTCGCGCTGGCGCTCGCGCCGCCCAGCGGCCGAAGACGACGGCGGCGACGATGCCGGCGACGAGCGCCGCGACGACGATCCACGAGCCCTCCAGCCAGACCGGGCGCGGGAAAGTAGATGCCGCGCCCGGTGATCGGCGACCGCGTCGAACAGCATCGAGGCCTGCGCGTCCTCGCCCCGGAACGCGCGCGGCTGCGGCAGTGTCTCGACGATCAGCGCCGAGAAGAGCAGGATCTGGATCAGCACGGGAACGTTGCGCACGCCCTCGACATAGACCGTCATCAGATTGCGGATGATCCAGTTCTTCGACAGCCGGGCGACGCCGGCCAGGACGCCGAAGATCGGTGGCGAGGAGGCAGCCGACGACCGCGACCAGCAGCGTGTTCAGCATGCCGATCACGGCGGCGCGCGAATGGCTGTCGCGCGAGGTGTAGTCGATCGGCTGCTGGTTGATGTCGTAGGAGGAGGGCTGCGCCATGAAGTCGAAGCCGAAATCCTTGCCGAGCGCCGCGAGGTTGTCGCGGACGTTGTTCGAACAGGAGGAACAGCAGCATGAAGAATGCGAAGAGCGCGATGATCTGCAGGAAGGTGGATCGATAGCGGCTGTCGTTCCACAGCATGTCGATCCGGAAGGACGCGGCCGGCGGCGCGGTCATCACACTCATCTCATCTCACCTCCTTGGCGGCGACCCGGCGGCCTGCCCGGAACGCGGAAGGAGAAGGGCGCGCCCGCCGGGCGCGCCCTGTCTGGATCAGCGGAACGGCGGCGAGTAGAGGATGCCGCCCTCGGTCCACAGCGCGTTCAGCCCGCGCTCGAGGCCGATCGGGGTGTCCGGGCCGATATGGCGGTCGAAGATCTCGCCATAGTTGCCGCGCGGCCTTGATGGCTTGAACGGCCCAGTCCTTCGGCAGGCCCATCATGGCGCCGTACTCGCCCTCGGTGCCGAGCAGGCGGTTGATCTCCGGATTGTCGGTCGGCGCCTTGGCCAAGTCCTCGACATTGTCCTGGGTGATGCCGAGCTCCTCGGCGATGATCAGCGCGTTCAGCGTCCAGCGGACGATGTCGCCCCACTGGTCGTCGCCGTGGCGCACCGCGGGGCCGAGCGGCTCCTTCGAGATGATCTCGGGCAGGATGACGTGATCGGTCGGCGTCTCGAAGGTGGCGCGGGTCGCGGCGAGGCCGGAGGCGTCGGTGGTGTAGGCGTCGCAGGCGCCGGCCAGGTACTTCTGCTGGGCCTCGGCGTTCGTTTCGATCGGCACCGGCTCGTAGCTGATGTTGTTGATGCGGAAGAAGTCCGCGAGGTTCAGCTCGGTGGTCGTGCCGGTCTGGATGCAGACGGTCGCGCCGTCCAGCTCCTTGGCCGAGGTGACGCCGAGCGCCTTGGGCACCATGAAGCCCTGGCCGTCATAGTAGTTGACGCCGCCGAAGTTCGATCTTCAGGTCGGTGTCGCGGCTCTGACGTCCAGGTGGTGTTGCGGAAGAGCACGTCGACCTCGCCCGAGGCCAGCGCGGTGAACCGCGTCTTGCCGGTCGTCGGCGTGAACTGCGATGGCGTTCGGGTCGCCGAAGATCGCCGCGGCAACCGCCCGGCACATGTCGACGTCAAAGCCGTCCCACTCGCCGCTGTGCGTTCTGGAACGCGAAGCCGGCCGCGCCCGTGAGATGCCGCATTGCAAATGGCCCTTGGCCTTGACGTCGTCGAGCGTCGCGGCGCCGGCGAGACCGGCCGCCAGGCCGGCGGCGGCGAGCGCGCCCATGAAAACGGTCGCTTTCATCAGATACCTCATTGTTGCTCCCTCGGATGGACGGGGGACGTGCGATGCGCCCTCGGATGCTTCGCGAGAGCCGCAACGCTCTTCGCAACCATGCGCGGCGGGCAAAGCCGCCGTCAAGGCATCGCCGGCCGAAATCGCCTCGGACAAGCCCTCGCAGCACGGCCGCCGTCCGCATTTGCCTGTCATGGTTGCAAGAATCCGGGCGACTGCCCGTCTCGAGGTCAGCCGGCGACGACGATGACGCGCCGTTCCGGGAAAAAGGGGGCATCGGCACGCCGGCGGCCGTGTGGGCCCACGGGTTATCACCTGCGTGATGCCGGATCATGCGAATCGGCCGTGGCGCCCTGACGCTCCACTCCATCGGACGAACGCCGCAGGGGGCGCCGCAGAGGGCGCCGCACCTGCCACCGCTCGGACCGGCGGCGGCGCGGCCTGTGCTCGGCGCGGATCAGCCACAGGTTCCGGAGATAGACGAAGAAGCCGAGCGACTGCCCGAGGATGAAGACCGGGTCGCGCCGATGGATCGCATAGGCGAGCAGGATGGCCGCACCGGCGATCGAGAACCACCAGAACGAGACCGGGATCACCGATCGACGCGCCCGCTCGGAGACGATCCACTGCACGATGAAGCGGACCATGAACATCAGCTGCCCGCCGAGGCCGACGCCGACCCAGAGCAGCTCGTAGGTGGTGCGGACGCCGAACGCGCCCATGAGCCACTGCATCACGGGGCGCCGTGCATCGCGGCGCGCATCAGGAATCCTCGTGGACGACGCTCGCGATGCGGCGCCGGCGCAGCAGCCACCAGACGCCCAGCAGGTCCATGCAGGCCGACCACGGCCCGTCCGAAATTGGTGTACTTGGTCCGCCCCGCGGTGCGCGGCCGGTGCGCCACGTCGACCAGCAGGATGTCGTAGCCCTCGCGCCGCACCAGCGCCGGCAGGAAGCGGTGCAGATGGTCGAAGTAGGGCAGCCGGAGAAAGACCTCGCGCGGGAACGCCTTCAGACCGCAGCCGGTGTCGCGCGTGTGGTCGCCGAGCATCCAGCCGCGCAGCCCGTTGGCCAGCCGCGAGGCGAGGCGCCGCGTCCTTCGGTCCTTGCGGTCGACCCGCTGCCCGGCGACGAGCCCGAGGCCGCGGCTGCCCGCGGCGCCGACCCCTTGCGCTCCGCTGCCGCCCCCGTCACTGCTGCCGGTCTCGCCCTCGCCGGCAGCAATGGCTCCAGCAGCCGCGAATCTCGGCCGGCGGGTTCTGGCCGTCGCCGTCGATCGTGCAGATCAGGGGCGCGCAGGCGGCGAGCACGCCGGACCGGAGCGCCGCCGACTGGCCGCAGGGCCGCGCATGCCGCACCTCGCGCAGCCAGGGGAACTCGGCGCGGAGCGCGGCGATCCGCGCGCCCGTGGCGTCCGTCGACCCGTCGTTGACGAAGATGACCTCGAAGGGCTCGAGCCCGGCGCAGGCGGCGGCGATCTCGCGCGCCATCGGCTCGACGTTCTCGGCCTCGTTCAGCATCGGCGCGATCACGCTGAAGCGCGGCACGACCGCCTCGGGGAGGCTGCCGGCCGGCGGAACGAGGCTGAGGCGCGGCGTGGCGCTTTCGGCTTGGCTGCTCATCGCCGGCGGGTATAGGCGAGCCCGCGCGACCCGCCAAACGGAATCACCTCGCATGGCCAGGCCGCGCGCTCCCCTGCGCCGCACCGCCGGCCAGCCCATGTCGCCCCTGCCCACCTCACCCCTGCCCACCCGCCCGCGCGCGGCCTCTCGCAACCAACCGGCGCATCCCGGTCAGCCGGCGCAGGCCGCCCAGCGCGGGTCGTCGGGCGTGAGCAGCCTGGCCGTCGCCGCCTTGCCGCGATTGTAGTTGAAGTAGCTCAGCTCCGCCCGGACGACGGTGCCGGCGAAAGCCGCGTCGCCCAGGATCTCGCGCCAGCGATCCTCGACCAGCACCAGGGCGCCCGGATCGTCGCGCAGCGCCGCGACGGCGCCACCCGGATCGTCGAGGCGGATGCCGGTCTCGGTCAGGAAGACGAGGCTCGGCTCGTGATAGCCGACGCTCCAGGCCGGGCCCGAGGCGCAGGGGCGAAACTGGGCGATCACCCGCGCAAGCTCGGGGCTGGGAAAGCCGATGCCGAGCGCCGGCAGCGCGAAGGCCAGCGCCGCCGGATAGAGCAGCATCGCCGCCGCAACGCTGGCGCCGGCCTGCGCCAGCGTCCTTCCGGCCAGCGCCGCGCGGGCGGCGAGCAGCGCCGCCGCCGCACCGAGGGCGCCCAGCAGTACGGCCGGCCAGCTGGCGCGGCCCGCGAGCAGGCCCGGCATGTCGCCGAGCATCGCCTGCAGGACACCCGGCAGCGACAGCAGCACCGGCAGCGCCACGACCAGCAGCGCCAGGCCGACCGCAGGGGCGGCGATCAGCGCGGCACCGGCGCGGCGGGCCCAGCGCGGCGGCGCCGCCGAGACGCCCCCGGCGGGGACCGCCGCCGCGACCGAGGCGACCCAGGCGGCGAGCGCGATCACCAGCGCCGGGTAGAGCGGCAGCACATAATGCGGCAGCTTGGTCGGCACGAGCTCGAGCACCAGCCAGAAGGGCACGACCCAGCCGGCGAGCAGAACCAGCCAGCCGGCCCTGCGCCGGCGCCAGAGCCAGGGCAGCGCCGCCGGGATCAGCGCCGCCCACGGCCAGAGCGTCACCCAGACGAGCAGGAGGTACAGCCCGGGCGGCCCCCAGTGGCTCTCCTGCCCCTCGACCAGCTTTCCCCCCAGATCGCGGCCGAGCGCCTCGGCGAAGAAGGCGCCGTCGGATACCCGGCCGATCGCGACAAGCCACGGCGCCACCAGCGCGACCGTCAGCGCCAGCCCCGCGACCGGGTGGAACCGCCGCCAGGATGGCCGTCGCCAGGCCGCCCAGAGCACGGCGAGCGTCAGCAGGACGATCGCCGGCACGACCGGCCCCTTGAGCAGGATCGAGGCGGCGATCGCCAGCCAGAAGACCAGCGCCACGGGCCAAGTGCGGTCGCCGTCGCCGGCCGCCAGCCGCGCCAGGGCGCCCAGCGCCGCGACGGCCGCGGCCATCAGCGCGGAGTCGGTCTTGGCGATGTGCGCCTCGACGATGGCGAGCAGCGTGGTCGTCATCATCAGCCCGGCCAGCACCGCGCCCGAAGCGCCGATCAGCGGCCGCGCCGCCCAGACCACGAGCAGCGCCGAGAGCAGCCCGGCCGCGGCCGACGGCAGCCGGTAGGCCCAGATCCCAGCCTGCGGTCCGCCGCCGATCACGCCGGCCGACGCCGCCTGCAGCCAGTATATCCCGACCGGCTTCTTCCAGCGCGGCTCGTCCTGCAGGCGGATGTCGATCAGGTCGCCGGTCTCGAGCATCTGCTTCGTGGACTGCGCGAAGCGCGCCTCGTCGCGGTCGGTGACGGGAAGGCCATGCAGCCCGGGCAGGATGACCGTCAGCGCGACCAGCCCGACCAGCAAGGCGCCCCGCAGCGGCGAGGCGGCCGTCCAGTCGAGCAGAAATCGCGCGGCGCCCTCGATGCGGTCGAGCAGCACCGGCGTCGGCCGGCTGGCTACTCGGCCGGCGCCGGCGCGGCCGGCAACGGGATGTCGCTCGCCCCGCCCTGGGGCGGGGTCGCCGCGCCGGGCAGCGGCTCGCTTCCGTCGATCGTGCCGCCGCCAGGCAGCGCGGGCAGCGGGATCGCGTCCGGCTCGGTCGCCGCCGGGTCGTCGAAGACCGAGCGCGGGCCGCCGCCGCCGGCGAGGATCGTCAGCGTGATCGAGGTGCAGATGAAGCCGATCGCCAGCATCCAGGTCAGCTTGCTCAACGCCGTCGCGGCGCCGCGGGCCGAGACGAGCCCGCCGCCGCCCCCGCCCATGCCGAGCGCGCCGCCCTCGGAGCGCTGCAGCAGCACCACGGCGATCAGGAAGATCGCGAGGACGAGGTGGACGATCAGGACGACGTTTGCCATGCGGGATGCCTGCGGGTTCGGGCGTGCGGGTGGGCCTGCTGGTTGGCCTGCGCTTTCGGGATCGGCGGGCTTCTACCGGCTCCGATCTGGGATGTCGAGGCGCGAACGCAAGGCCGCCGCAGCGCCCGGCACGTCAGGCTCCCCGGCTCCGGCAGAGCGCGCCAGCATCTTCCCGGACCCCGCCGGGTCGAGAGCCAGCGCATGCGACTGATCCCCGATCGGGACCCTCCGACCAGCTCGGCTGGGCCGACCCGGCCGGGCGTCAGCTCGCCGATCACGTCGCCGTCGACGAACGAGAGCTGCGCGCCGAAGTCCTTCGCCAGCCGGATCTTCGGCGCGTTGTCGCAAGCGGTCAGCACGGTGACGACGCCACAGCCTGCCTGCCACGCGCGCCTCAGCGCCCGCCGCATCAGGCCCCGTCCGACGCCGAGATTGCGCCAGGGTGCCTCGACGCTGACGGCCGCCTCGGCCACGCGATCGTCGATGGCGACCTCGCCGACGCCGCGCAGGACGCCGTCCCGGAACCAGCCCGTCACGCAATAGCGCGTCCCCACAGCTTGGCCGCCTGCTGCGCGAGAAAGTCGTCGGACACCGCGTACAGGCAACGCATGCGCCGATCCGCCGGGGCAAGCCTGCGAAAGTGCGCCAGCAGGGCGTCCTCGTCGCCGTGCCAGAGCCGCCGGAACCATCCGCCCGTCGCCGCCGTCGAGAACATCGTTGCTGTCGAGAACATCGTTGCTGTCGAGAGCATCGTCGCCTCCGCAGTGCATCAATGGCCATCGCGGAGCGTTTCCTCGGCCTGGAAGTAGGTCCGCCTCGGCGGCTCGGCAATGCGACGGCCCTTGCCGGTGGAGAACAGCGCCGTTGCCGCCAGTGCCGCGGAGACGCTATCCGCCGGCCATGCCGACGCGCCGTTCCGCTTCGATGCGCCCGATCCTGATCGCCGGGCCGACCGCCTCCGGCAAGTCCGCGCTGGCGGCGGCCATCGCGCGACGGCTGGGCGGCGTGGTCGTCAATGCCGACAGCCAGCAGGTCTATCGCGAGTGGCGCATCCTGACCGCGCGGCCCTCGGCCGGAGAGGAGGCCGAACTGCCGCACCGCCTCTATGGCCATGTCGGCCTGGCAGAGCGCTATTCGGTCGGGCACTGGCTGGCCGAGGCCGGCGCGGTGCTGGCCGACGCGCAGAGTGCGCGCCTGCGGCCGGTCATCGTCGGCGGCACCGGGCTCTACTTCAAGGCGCTGACCGAGGGGCTGGCGCCGATTCCGGACGTGCCGGAGAAGATCCGCAGGGCGGCGGAAGCCGAGCTCGACCGGATCGGGCTGGCGCGTCTGGCGGAAAGGCTGGCGGCGCGCGACCCGGCGACGGCGGCGACGCTGGACCCGGCCAATCCGCGCCGGATGCTGCGCGCCTGGGAGGTGCTGGAGGCGACCGGCGCAGGCCTCGCCGCGTGGCAGGCACGCACGGCCGCGCCGCTGGTGCCGCCCGGCGCCTGCATGGCGATCGCGCTAGACCCGCCCCGCCCCTGGCTGCATGCGCGCTGCGAGGCGCGGCTCGATGCCATGCTGGCGGCGGGCGCGCTCGACGAGGTGCGCGAGGTCGTGGCGCTCGGCCTCGGCCCCGGCATGCCCGGCCTCAAGGCCGTCGGCGCCGCCGAGCTCGCCGCCCATCTGGCGGGCGAGCTGCCGCTGGCCGACGCGACGGCGCGCGCGAAGGCCGCGACGCGGCGCTATGCCAAGCGCCAGCTGACCTGGATGCGCAACCAGATGGCTGGATGGCCGCGCCTCGATCCCTCGCAGCCGGATGCGGCAGGGCGCGCTTTCGCCATGATCGCGGGTTGACGGCACCGGCGGTCGGGGGTATCGCAACCGTGGAATGAACTGCGGGTGGCATGTGGCACGAATTCTCGTAAGATCGGCGCGCGGGGGCTGGATGGCGTAACGCCATACCGGACGATGCGCGCACGGGCCCCTTGCAAGGGGCTTTTTTTATGCCTGCGACTGTTTTTATGCCAGCGACTGTCGTGCCTGCCCGAGACCGGAGGAGAGCGAGATGACCGAAGAGAGACGCGTCATGACCGGTGCCGAGATCGTCGTGCAGGCGCTTCGGGATCAGGGCGTCGATGTGGTCTTCGGCTATCCCGGCGGCGCCGTGCTGCCGATCTATGACGAGATCTTCAAGCAGAACGCCATCCGCCACATCCTCGTCCGGCACGAGCAGGGCGCGACGCACATGGCCGAGGGCTATGCCCGCTCGACCGGCCGCCCCGGCGTCGTGCTGGTGACCTCCGGCCCCGGCGCGACCAATGCCGTCACCGGCATGACCGACGCGCTGATGGACTCGATCCCGATCGTCGTCCTCAGCGGCCAGGTGCCGACCTTCATGATCGGCAACGACGCCTTCCAGGAGGCCGACACGGTCGGCATCACGCGCCCCTGCACCAAGCACAACTGGCTGGTCAAGGACACCGACCGGCTGGCCGACACCATCCACCAGGCGTTCCACGTCGCGACGCGCGGGCGGCCGGGCCCGGTGCTGGTCGACATCCCCAAGGACGTGCAGTTCGCCGAGGGCCGCTACCTGCCGCCTGCCCAGGCGCGCACCAGCCACTACCAGCCGCAGACCCGCGGCGACCGGGCGGCGATCGAGGCCGCGGTCGAGCTGCTGGAGCAGGCCGAGCGCCCGATCTTCTACACCGGCGGCGGCGTCATCAACTCGGGGCCGCGCGCCAGCCGGCTGCTGCGCGAGCTGGTGGAGGCGACGGGGTTCCCGATCACCTCGACGCTGATGGGCCTCGGCGCCTACCCGGCCTCGGGGCCTGCGTGGATGGGCATGCTGGGCATGCACGGCACCTACCAGGCGAACATGGCGATGCATGGCTGCGACGCCATGTTCTGCATCGGCGCGCGCTTCGACGACCGCATCACCGGGCGCACCGACGCCTTCAGCCCGGGCTCGCGCAAGGTGCATGTCGACATCGACCCGCGCTCGATCAACAAGAACATCCGCGTCGACGTGCCGGTCATCGGCGACATCGCCGAGGTGCTGGAGGAGATGCTGGCCATATGGCGCGACCGCGGCGCCCGCACGGCGGACACCACCGACTGGCGGGCCCAGATCGACCAGTGGCGCGGCGCCGACTGCCTGCGCTATGCGCCGTCGAAGACCTCGATCAAGCCGCAATACGCCGTGCAGCGGCTCGAAGCGCTGACCAAGGGCCGCGACCGCTATGTCTGCACCGAGGTCGGCCAGCACCAGATGTGGGCCGCCCAGTTCATCGGCTTCGACGAGCCGAACCGCTGGATGACCAGCGGCGGGCTGGGCACGATGGGCTATGGACTGCCGGCGTCGATCGGCGTGCAGATCGCGCACCCGGACAGCCTGGTCGTCAACGTCGCCGGCGAGGCGTCCTGGTGCATGGTCATGCAGGAGATGTCGACGGCCGTTCAGTACCGCCTGCCCGTCAAGCAGTTCATCCTGAACAACGAGCGCCTCGGCATGGTGCGCCAGTGGCAGGAGCTGCTGCACGGCGAGCGCTACAGCCACAGCTATTCCGAGGCGCTGCCGGATTTCGTGAAGCTGGCCGAGGCGTTCGGGGCCAAGGGCATCAAATGCTCGGATCCGGGCCGTCTTGACGACGCCATCGAGGAGATGCTGGCCTATCCGGGTCCGGTCATCTTCGATTGCCGGGTCGAGAAGCACGAGAACTGCTTCCCGATGATCCCGTCCGGCAAGGCGCACAACGAGATGCTGCTCGGCGAGGCTTCGACCCAGGGCGCCATCGGCTCGGCCGGCGCAGTGCTCGTGTGAGCGTGGCGGCACGAGGACGCCAGCCGGGACGGCGGCCGGTATGCTGAGCCGCTGGTGGCCGCGCCGCCCCGATCCGGTGGCGGAGACCGGTGACCGGGCCGGTGACCGTGCCGGCGACCTCTGCCCCGACCTTGCGGGGCGGCGGCGCTTTCTCGACGGCCATCTCCTGATCCACACGCATGTGCCGAAGACGGCGGGCGCGACACTGGCCGCCGGGCTCTCGGCCATCGTCGGCGGGGTCCGGACCATGGACCTGCGCCTGCGCCGCTCGATCCCGCTCGACCGGCTGACGGACGCCGACCTGGCCGAGCTTTCGCTGATCACCGGCCACTTCGCCTATGGCCTGCACGACCGCTTTGCGCCGCTCGGACGCACCCCGCTCTACTTCGCCGCCATGCGCGAGCCGGCGGACCGCGCGGTCTCGAGCTATCGCTTCCTTGCCAGCCATCCGGACGAGCCCGGCCACGACGAGGTCGCCAGCCAGAGCTTCGAGAGCTGGGAGACGCGCCACCGCGAGCGTCGGCCGAACGAGCAGTCGCGCATGCTCTTCGGCGCCCCGACCGATGGCCGGGGCCTGCCCGGCGCGGCCGACCTGATCGCCCATGTCGATGCGACCTATCTCCTCGTCATCCCGCAGCCCGAGATGACCCGCGCGCTGCAAGCTCTGCGCGCCGCCTTCGGCGTGGCCTGGGCGCGCATCGCGCGGACGAACGTCAGCCACGGCCACGAGGTCGAGCTCGACCAGATCACGCGCGAGGCGATCCGCGGCGTCAATTCCACGGACGTCGCGCTCTACGAGCACCTGGTCGAGACATTCGACGAGCGGCTGGCGCGCGCCTGCGACCGGATAGCGGCGCAGTGTCTCGCCGCCGGGCCGGGCCCGGAGGGAGGGTCGACCGGCTAGAACGAGTTCCGAGTGATCGGAATCGCCTCCGTGCCGAGCGCCTGTCAGCGCCTGCCAGCGCCTGTGACACAGGCGCTTACACTGCACAACTCTGCGCGGCTTGCCGGGTTCTGCGGCGATCCTAAGCCGGTTGCTGACGGCGGCGAGCGGGTCGCTTCCGGGCGAGGAAGCTCAGCGACTTCGCCCCGACGAACTCCCGGTTCGCAAGCAGCAGCCGGATCGTCGAGAGATCGAGGAGCGCGAGATACCGCTGCATCAGCGCGATCCGCTGCTCGGTGTCCGAGCAGCCGCGCCCCTCGATCACGCTCCACATCAGCGGCACGCGGAAACGTGGCGTCATAACTCGTCGCGGCGGCCAGCACCGGCACCTGAGAGCCGCACCGGCAGTCCGCTGTATAAGGCCCACCCGCCGGGGCGGCCGATTGCCTCAGCCGGCCTTGCGTAGTGGGCGGAGGAAGGCCAGAACCTCTTGGGCCAGCGCCTCGGGCTGCTCCATGGCGGCGAAGTGGCCGCCCTTATCCATCACGCTCCAGCGGCGGATGTCGCGATAGGTGCGCTCCGCCAGCGAGCGAGGCGGGCGGACGATCTCGGTCGGAAAGGCGGCATAGCCGGTCGGCACCCTGATCGGGCCGCCATCGGGGATCGGCCAGGGCCGATGCATGCGCGCCCAATAGGGCCAGAACGACGCGCCGATGCAGCCGGTGAACCAGTAGAGCGAGATGTTGGCCAGCATCAGGTCCAGCGGGATCGCCGCCTCCGGGTCGCCGCCGCAATCGGCCCAGCGCTGGAACTTCTCGGCGATCCAGGCGGCCAGGCCGGCGGGCGAGTCGGTCAGCGCATAGGCCAGCGTCTGCGGCCGCGTGCCCTGGATCCACTGATAGCCGGTCTCCTCCTTCAGGAAGGCGGCGAGCTCGTCGAAATAGCGTCTGCTCCTCGGGCGTCGGGTCCTGCACCAGCCGTCGGGTCGCGCGCGGATCGGCAGCATGTTGAGGTGCAGGCCGATCAGCGCGCTCCGGGTGCTCGAAGGCGATGCGCGAGGTGACGAACGAGCCCCAGTCGCCGCCCTGCGCGGCAAAGCGGTCGTGGCCGAGCACGTCCGTCATCAGGCGCGCCAGCGTCGCCGCCATCTCCTCGACGCCGAAGCGCGGCTGGCCGGGGCGGAACGAGAGGCCATAGCCGGGCAGCGACGGCGCGATGACGGTGACGGCGTCGGCCGGGTCGCCGCCGAAGCGCGCCGGGTCGGTCAGGCGCGGGATGATGTCGAGGAACTCGAAGACCGAGCCCGGCCAGCCGTGCACGAGCAGCAGCGGCAGAGGCGCCGGGCCGTTGCCCTCCACCCGGATGTAATGCAGGTCGATGCCGTCGAGCGGCACGGTGAACTGCGGCAGCGCGTTCAGCCGCGCCTCGGCCGCGCGCCAGTCGAAGCCGTTCTGCCAATGCTCGACCAGGCGGCGCATGAAGTCGAGATCGGTGCCATGCGCCCAGGCCTCGCCGACCTGGTCCGGGAAACGCGTCAGCGCCAGCCGGGCGCGCAGGTCCTCGATGGCGTTGTCTGCGATCGAGAGGGTGAAGGGGGTGGCTGATGCCATTGCTCTCTCCCGATCACTCCGCGCCATCAGTTCTTTGCTTTGTCCACCATGCGGTTGGCGGCGATCCAGGGCATCATGCCGCGCAGCTTGGTCCCGACCTGCTCGACCTGGTGGGCGTCGTTGTTGCGGCGGATGGCCTTGAACATCGGCTGGCCGGCGCGGCATTCGGCCATCCACTCGCTGACGAAGCGGCCGTCCTGGATGTCTTTCAGGATCGCGCGCATCCGCGCCTTGGTCTCGTCGCGCGGCAGCAGGCGCGGGCCCGAGACGTACTCGCCGAACTCGGCCGTGTTCGAGATCGAGTAGTTCATGTTGGCGATGCCGCCCTCGTAGATCAGGTCGACGATCAGCTTCACCTCGTGCAGGCACTCGAAATAGGCCATCTCGGGGGCATAGCCGGCCTCGACCAGCGTCTCGAAGCCCATGCGGATCAGCTCGACCATGCCGCCGCAGAGCACCGTCTGCTCGCCGAACAGGTCGGTCTCGCACTCTTCCTTGAAGTCGGTCTCGATGATGCCCGAGCGCCCGCCGCCGATCGCCGCGCAATAGCTGAGCGCGATCTCCAGCGCCCGGCCGGAGGCGTCGTTGGCCACGGCGACCAGGCAGGGCACGCCGCCGCCGCTGACGAACTCGCCGCGCACGGTGTGGCCCGGGCCCTTGGGCGCCATCATGATGACGTCGACAGTCGGCTTCGGCTCGATCAGGCCGAAATGGATGTTCAGCCCGTGCGCGAAGGCGATCGCCGCGCCGTCGCGCAGGTTGTCGTGGATGTGCTTGTAGTAGGTCTCGGCCTGCAGCTCGTCGGGCATGGCCATCATGATGACGTCGGCCCAGGCCGCCGCCTCGGCGATCCCCTTGACCTGAATGCCCGCGTCGTCGGCCTTTTTTGCCGAGGCCGAGCCCTCGCGCAGCGCGGCGGTGACGTTCTTGACGCCGAAATCGTGCATGTTCAGCGCGTGCGCATGGCCCTGGCTGCCATAGCCGACGACGGCCACCTTCTTGTCCTTGATCAGGTTTATGTCGCAGTCGCGATCATAGTAGACGCGCATCCGGGCCTCCCGCCACTCTTCTGCTTGCAGCGCGCGCCCTAGGCCAGGCGGTCAGCCTTGTCCAGTGTTCGCGGCGACGATCGTCTGCTCGAACAGCTTGCGCGTGCAGACGTTCTGCGGCCGCGTGTGCTCGACGTCTTCGGCGATGCCCTGCTCGATCATCTGCGAGCTGACGATGGTTGCCATGAACCCCGGCAGATCCTTGGCGCTGACGCCGCGCGCCGCCTCGTCGGGACCGTAGACCGGCCGCAGGGCGCTTTCCGTCGGAAACTTGTAGTAGCGCAGCTGCTGCGGGTTGCAGCGCCCGCGGTCGGCGTCGGTCGCCTCCGGCGTGATGCGGATCGCCGGCTCGTCCGATGGCGTGTTGTCGCGGCTGCGGTCGATGGCGAAGACGACCGAGGTCGTGCCGCCGGTTTCTGGCTGCAGGGCCATGTAGACGTGCGGCGCATTGGCGACCGCCGCGGTCTCGGCCGGGTTGCCCGGGGTCGGCAGCGTCGCTTCGCGCCGCCGCCGCGAGCGCGCCCGCGGCGCCTTCTTCCGCGGATCCGTCCACTTCTGCCTTCTGTGTCTGCGTCTCGTCGTCGGACGCGCCCGGCGGCGTCGCATTCTCTGCGGTCGTGCCGGCCTCGTCCGTCGAAAACGGATCGAGCGAGCCGACGCCGAGATCCGCGCAGGCGGACAGCGCCAGGGCCGCCGCGAGCGCCGCGAGCGATGCCGGCACCCGAAGGCCGATGCTCCGCCCGGGCAGGGCACGCATTGCCGCCGGCCTCATGCCCGGGCGGCGGCGCCGCGCGCCATGGCGGCGACGCCCGTCCGGGCGATCTCGACGAGGCCGAGCGGGCGCATCAGCTCGATGAAGTCGTCGATGTGCTCGGAGACGTCGGCGAGCTCGAACACGAAGCTCTCGAGCGTCACGTCGACGACGCGCGCGCCGATCAGCTCGGCCATGCGCAGCGCCTCGACGCGCGGCTCGCCCGTCGAGGCGACCTTGACCAGGGCCAGCTCACGCTCGACATGCGCGCCCTCGACCGTCAGGTCGTGCACCGAATGGACGGGGACCAGCCGGCCGAGCTGGGCCTTGATCTGCTCGATCACCTGCGGCGTCCCGGTCGTGACGATGGTGATGCGCGACAGATGGCTCTGATGCTCGGTCTCGGCCACCGTCAGGCTCTCGATGTTGTAGCCGCGGCCCGAGAACAGGCCGACGACGCGCGCAAGCACGCCCGGCTCGTTGTCGACGATCACGCTGAGCGTGTGTCGCTCTTCGTCCTGCGCGAGCGTCGGGCGCAGATTGTAGGCGCTGTGCCGCGACGAGCCCGGCTTCAGCGAGAGCTGCGTCGTCTGCTGGTCGTCCTCGTTCATCGCCTCCCCACGCGCTGCCGTCATGCGCTTTGCCGGCGCCGGCACGGCGGCCGCGCCGCGCGCCCGGTCGATCATTGAGGACTTCCTCATAAGGGGCGACAGGCGGCATCGCAATCGGGTGCAGATGCGGCTCGCGGCTGCGGCCGGCGGCTCGGACACGACGCCGCTCTCGGTCCGGTCGCAAGATAGGTCCTTGGCATGCCGGAGCGCGCTGGCTAGCGTGGCGGCATCCGCTCTTTCCGAGCGCGGCAAGGAAGATGCAGGAGAAGTGCAGATGAAGCAGATGAAGACGGGTCTTCTGATCGCAGGTGCACTCGCGGCGATGGCGCTTGCGCCCGCTGCCCGGGCCGGCGAGACGCTCGACCGGGTCATGCAGAACCACAAGCTGGTGATGTCGACGGACCCGGAATACCCGCCGCAGTCCTCGCTGAACGCCAGCAACGAGTTCGAGGGCTTCGACATCGATGTCGGGCGCGAGATCGCCAAGCGCATGGGCGTCGACATCGAGTTCACGACGCCCGGCTGGGACGTCATCACCGCCGGCAACTGGGGCGGTCGCTGGGACATGTCGGTCGGCTCGATGACGCCGACAAAGGCGCGGGCCGAGGTGCTGAACTTTCCGGCGATCTACTACTACACGCCGGCGGCGCTGGCGGTGAACAGCGACAACGACTCGATCACCGGGGCCTCGGACGCCAGCGGCAAGGCGATCGGCGTTGGGGTGGCTACCACTTACGAGAATTATCTGAAGCACGATCTCGAGATCGACGCGGTCGATGCGCCGCCGTTCGAGTACCGGATCGACGACGCCGACATCCACACCTACGACACCGACACTCTGGCGCTCGACGATCTGCGGCTGGGCGACGGCGTCCGGCTGGACGCGGTGATCACGGCGCTGCCGACGATCCTCGAGGCGCAGAAGGCCGGCTATCCGATCAAGATCGTCGGCGAGCCGCTGTTCCTCGAGCCGCTCTCGGTGGCGACGGACAAGGGCGACCCGGAGTTCGACGCCAAGATCGCCGAGATCGTCGAGGCGATGCATCAGGACGGCACGCTGAGCAAACTGTCGGAGAAGTGGTACGGCACCGACCTGTCCTCGGCCGAGAGCTCCTAGGCGCGTCCGCTCGCGTGACTGCGCTCCTCGGCAACCGGGGTGCGATCTGGGCGACGGTCTTTGCCGTCGCCCTTCTCGTTCTGATTCCCGCGCCGCTGGCCCTGCCGGGGGTCGACGGCGCGGCCGGCGGCTGGATCCTGCGCATAGCGATCGCGGCGGCGCTGACGCTGAACGTCTGGCTGGTGACCTTCCTGCCGTTCCGCGCCCAGATCGTCATCGCCTGGACCGAGCTGATCGCGCTGTTCCTGCTGTTCTTCTACAGCTTCCATCTCAGCTACGACTATATCTGGAGCCGCCTGCCCTTCCTGATCGGCACCGAGCTGCACCGCGGCTTTGCCATCGGTGCGGTGCTGACGCTGTTCATCTGCTTCGTCTCGATCATCGCCTCGACGATCCTGGCGCTGGCGGCGGCGCTGATGCGGCTGTCGAAGAACGGCATCGCCGTCGGCATCGCCGGCTTCTACATCTCGTTCTTCCGGGGCACGCCGCTGCTGCTGCAGATCCTGCTGATCTATCTCGGCCTGCCGCAGCTCGGCATCGTGCTGACGCCGATCCCCTCGGCGATCATCGCGCTGTCGGTGTGCTACGGCGCCTACATGGCCGAGATCTTCCGCGCCGGCATCCAGGCCATCCCGCGCGAGCAGAGCGAGGCGGCGCGCGCGCTCGGCCTGCGCGAGGGCCAGATCATGCGCCTCGTCGTGCTGCCGCAGGCGATCCGCCTGATCATCCCGCCGACCGGCAACCAGTTCATCGCCATGCTGAAGGACAGCTCGCTGGTCTCGATCCTCGGCGCCTGGGACCTGATGTACATGGCGCGCACGCACGGCAAGGCCGAGTTCAAGTACATCGAGATGCTGATCACGGCGGCCTTGATCTACTGGGCGCTCAGCGCCTTCTTCGAGGTGATCCAGGCGCGGATCGAACGCCATATGGGCAAGGGCGTGCGGATCGACTGACGCCTGAAGGAGCTGCACGATGTCCGCCTTCTTGATCGTTCGTGCCGACGTGGCCGAAGCCGACCGCGACGGCTTCGATCGCTGGTACGAGACCGAGCACCTGCCGCAGGCCAAGGCCGCCTTTCACGCGAAGTCGGCCCGCCGCGGCTGGAGCGATGACGGGTCGCATCTGGCGCTCTACGAATTCGCCGACCTGGCCAGCGCCCGCGCCGTCGTCGGGTCCGACGAGATGCGGCAGCTGATCGCCGAGTTCGACCGCGCCTGGCCGGCAGTCCAGCGCTCGCGCGAGGTCGTCGAGATCAGCCAGACGCTTTGACCGGCTTCGGCGCAGGCGCCGCGGCCGGCGCTGGGCCCAGAGCAGCTTCCGAGCAGTCAGTACCGCCACCGCGCGAGCGTCCACGCGTGGACGGTCCGTAAGCGATTGGCAAAGAAACAAATTCCTTGGGCGGCACACAGGCGCTCGGCGAGGCGGTGCTTTCCGGTCGGTCGAAACCCGCTCTAGCCGTGGCGCCCGGCATCCGGTATCCTGACCTTACGTCAATTACGGTTCTCGAGAGACTTTGCCACAGGAGCCAATTGTGCACGCAATCCTTCAGGATCTCCGCTTGCGAGGCATCGCTCCCGGAGCGGATTTCAATGTCTATGTCACCGAAGCCGATACCCTGCGCGCCACATGGGCAAAGGTCCGCGAGTTCGCGCTGGCGCAAAGCGGACCGATCACGCTCGACATCATGTGTCACGGCTTCGAGAGTCACAACGACTATGTCGGACGGCAGTCGGTGGTCAACTCGATCGGCGGCAGCGGTCTGCAACTCTGCAAGGAAAACCTCAAGCACAGCACCGTCCGCACGACGGAGGCGCTGGCGGACGTCGTGTCGACGATCACGGTCTACGCTTGCAGCGCCGCGGAGACGCATCCGGGGTATGTCGGCACCACGCGCGACGGCCAGCAGCTCTTTCGCGAGATGTCGGCCAATACCGGCGCCGAGATCTATGCCGCGGACGCCACCCAGTGGTACCGTCACCGCCAGGTGACGCTGCCGAATGCCTCGTCGTCGGTGATCGATTTCAGGGGATGGGAAGGCAATCTCTGGCGGTTCACCCCTGACGGCGCCGTGACCATGGTCGAGAGCAACCCGGTCCGCAGCCACTGATCCGGTCGCGGCGGCCTTCGCTCTGCCGCCGCGCCGGTGCCCACCCGTTTACGCCCCGGTCACGCCCCGTCATGCCACGGCGCCCGTCTCGCGCAGCCCGACGATCTCGCCGGGTGCGAAGCCGAACTCGGCCAGGATGGCGTCCGTGTGCTCGCCCAGCAGCGGCGCCCGGTGACGGACGCCGGCGCCGGATTCGGAGAAGCGGATCGGGGTGTTGGCGATGCGCTTCGCCCCGGCGCCGGGTTGCTCGACCTCGGCCAGCATGCCGCGGGCGACCGTGTGCGGGTCGTTGACGATGTCCTCGGCCGTGTTGACCGGACCGAAAGGCACCGTGCCGCCAAGACGCTCGGCCAACTCGGTCTTGGTGAAGCGCGTCGTCCAGTCGGAAACCATGCCGTCGACCTCGTCGCGGTGGCGGACGCGCTCGCGGTTGGTGGCATAGCGCGGGTCCGTGCCCGCGTCGGGCACGCCCATGGCCTCGGCCAGCTTGACCCAGAAGTGGTCGTGCATGCAGCCGATCGCGACATGGCCGTCGGCGGCCGGGAACATGCCGAAGGGGCAGATCAGCGGGTGGCGGTTGCCCTCGGGCCCCGGCACCTCGCCGAACCAGGTGTTCTGGTAGATCGCCCGCTCGCAGATCGCCATGATGGCGTCCATCATGGCGACGTCGACGAACTGGCCGCGCCCCTTGCGACCGGCGCGGATAACGGCGGCGAGGATGCCCGAGACCGAGTAGAGCGCCGGGATCAGGTCGCCCACCCCAGGGCCGATCTTGGTCGGCTGGCCGCCGCGCGGCCCGGTGATACCCATCATGCCGCCCATCGCCTGGGCGATGACGTCAAAAGCCGGCCAGTCGGCATAGGGCGAGTGCCCGGTGCGCGGGTCGCCGAAGCCGCGGATCGAGCCATAGACCAGCCGCGGGTTCAGCTGCGCCAGCGTCTCGTAGCCCAGCCCCAGCCGCTCCATCACGCCTGCGCGGTAGTTTTCGGCCAGGATGTCGACCTGCGGCACCAGCCGGCGGATCACGTCGCGTCCGCCCGGTTGCTTCAGGTCGACGGCGATCGACTCCTTGTTGCGGTTGATCGAGGCGAAGTAGGCGCCGAAGCCCTTCGGGTCGTCGTCGCCCGGCAGCCGCGCGGTCGGACGCGAGATGTCGCCGCGGCCCGGCTGCTCGACCTTGATGATGCGCGCGCCGAGATCGCCCAGGATCATGGTGCAGAACGGTCCGGACAGCATCTGCGTCAGGTCCAGCACGACCAGCCCGTCAAGCGGCCCGGGAACGGCCATGGCAGGCGGCGTCATGGCGCCTCCACAACGTACGGCACATCGAACCAGTGCTCGTCCAGGTTCTCTCCCGCGCCGATCCGGTCGACGACGGCAAAGAGCCCCGGCGGGGCCAGCGGCGTCAACACCGCATGCCAGGCGCCTCGCGCATAGTTCACCCCCTGCCCCGGCGCCGTGACGAAGGCGAGCGGCACGCCGGGGCGGCCGCCCTCGTCGGGCGCCACGACGACCAGGAAGGGCGCGGGCGCCATCGGCAAGAAGGCCTGGCTGCCGGAAGGGTGTCGCTCGACCATCTCCAACGCCAACGGCAGCGCACGTGGCTCGGCCCGGAAGAGGCTGATGCCGGCGCGGCCGCCGGCGAAATCCAGCGCCGCCAGATCGTGCCAGCGTCCGCACATGCCGCGGTTGATCATGACGTCCGGCGCCCCTGCCGCCTCCAGCACCTCGCCGAACGGCGCGAAGGCCTCCGCCGTCATCGGCAGGGCGCGGACGCGCCGGCTCACGGCCATTGCCGCAGCCGGGGCAGCCGGTTGACGTCCTTGTAGAGCAGATAGCGGAACCGCCCGGGGCCACCCGCATAGCACGCCTGCGGGCAGAAGGCGCGCAGCCACATGAAGTCGCCCGCCTCGACCTCGACCCAATCGCGGTTCAGCCGATAGACCGCCTTGCCCTCGAGCACGTAGAGCCCGTGCTCCATGACGTGCGTCTCCTCGAACGGGATCACGCCGCCGGGCTCGAAGGTGACGATGTTGACGTGCATGTCGTGGCGCAGATCGTCCGCGTCGACGAAGCGCGTCGTCATCCAGCGCTCGGCGCCGGGCATGGCGACGGGCGCGACGTCGCCGTCGCTCGTGACGAAGGCGGGTGGCAGCTCGACGCCCTCGGCAGGTTCCCAGGCCTTGCGGATCCAGTGGAAGACCGCCCGGCCGTCGCCCGTGCCGCGGACGCGCCACGCCGTCCCGGCCGGGACATAGGCATAGCCGCCGGGTGCCGAGCGCGTGCGCCCTGTCCGGCAAGCTCAGCTCGACCGCGCCTTCGCCGACGAAGATCACGCACTCGGCCGCCGGGTCGGTCTCGGGCCGGTCGCTGCCGCCGCCCGGGTCGAGCTCCATCACCACGTGGCTGAAGGTCTCGGCAAAGCCCGAGAGCGGGCGGGCCAGCACCCAGCCGCGCGCCCCTTGCCAGCCGGGAAAGGCGCTGGTCACGATGCCGCGCTGCACGCCGCGCGGGATCACCGCATAGGCCTCGGTGAAGACGGCGCGCCCGGTCATCAGCGCCGATTGCGGCGGCAGCCCGCCTGCCGGCCCGCGATAGCTCATGGCAGCATCCCGGCCAGGCGGAGCTCGGCGATGCGCTCGACCTGTTGGCACGCTTCGCCGAACTCCTCGGCCCGCGGGCTTCCCAGACGGCGGCGGAAGGCCGCCAGGATCCCGGCCTTGTCGTGGTCGCGCACCGCGATGATGAACGGGTGGCCATAGGCGGCCGTATAGCGCGGCGTTCAGCGCCTCGAACTCGGCCCGCTCGGCATCGGTCAGCGCGTCGAGCCCGGCCGCTCCCTGCTCGGCCGCCGAGGCGCCGGTCAGCCGCCGCGCCGTCGCCAGCCGGCCCGCCAGGTCGGGATGCGCCTGCAGCACCCGGAAACGCTCGGCATCGGACGCCGCGCGAAACGCCCGCACCAGAGCGCTGTGCAGCCCCGCGGCCGTGTCGTGCGCCGGCCCCAGCTCCAGCGCCCAGGCCCGCTCGGCAACCCAGGGCGAATGCTCGAAGACGTCGCCGAAGCGGGCCACGAAGGCGTCCCGGTCCATCTCGGACGGGCGCTCCCGGCCGGCATCCCGACCGGCCGGCGGGTGCGCGCCCGCCCAGTGCCGGGCGATGTCGATCCGCCGCGCGAACCAGACGCCGTCGTGCGCCGCCGCATGCTCGAGGAACCGGCGCAGCGCCACCGTCCGCCCCGGCCGCCCGGCCAGCCGGCAGTGCAGGCCGACCGACATCATCTTCGGCGCCCCGGCGACGCCCTCCTGGTACAGGCAGTCGAAGCTGTCGCGCAGATAGGCGAAGAACTGGTCGCCCGAGTTGAAGCCCTGCGGCGTCGCAAAGCGCATGTCGTTGGCGTCGAGCGTGTAGGGCACGACCAGTTGGTCCCGCTCGCCGACGCGCAACCAGTAGGGCAGGTCGTCGGCATAGGAATCCGCGACCCAGTCGAAGCCCTGCTCGGCCGCCAGGCGGACCGTGTTCATCGAGCACCGCCCGGTGTACCAGCCGCGCGGCCGCTCGCCCGTCACCTCCGTGTGCAGGCGCACGGCCGCGTCCATTTGGCCGCGCTCGTCCGCCTCTGGGACGTCGCGGTAGTCGATCCATTTCAGCCCGTGGCTGGCGATCTCCCAGCCGGCCTGCTGCATGGCGCGCGACCTGCCCCGGGCCGCGCGCCAGCGCCGTCGCGACGCCGAAGACCGTGACGGGCACGCCCATTCCGGTCAGCAGCCGGTGCAACCGCCAGAATCCCGCGCGCGCGCCGTACTCGTAGAGCGATCTCCATGCTCCAGTGCCGCCGCCCCGGCCAGGGTGCGGCGCCGACGATCTCGGACAGGAACGCCTCGCTGGCCGCGTCGCCGTGCAGCAGGCAGTTCTCGCCGCCCTCCTCGTAGTTCAGCACGACCTGCACGGCGATCGCGCGCCCGCATCCGGCCAGCGTGGATCCGGCGGTATGCCCCCGTAGCCTGCCATGTCGCGCGGATAGCGAGTCATCTGCCCCTCTGATCGCCCCGGCCGACGTTGCCCCGGCCTGCGTTCCTGTGGCAATACCCGGGGACATCGATGGGCCGGCAGCGAGGACGACATGGCCGACGACCTCCCCCGGCTGGACTGGGCCCGGCACGCGATCTTCCTGGACTTCGACGGGACGCTGGCGCCCATCGTGGCGCGGCCCGAGCAGGCCGGGATCGACGACCGGACCCGCGATGCGGTCGCGCAGATGCTGCAGAAGACCGGCGGCGCGCTCGCCATTCTGTCGGGCCGCGACCTGGCCGATCTGGACGCCAGGCTGGCGCCGCTCCACCTGCCTGCCGCCGCGTCGCATGGCGTCGTCCGGCGCGACGGCGCGGGGAACGTCCGGCGCGACGAGGCCGCGGCAGAGCAGCTCGCCGCCGCCGCGGATCGGCTGGAGGATTTCGCCCGCCCGCGCGATCTTTTGATCGAGCGCAAGGCGGGCGCGATCACCGTGCACTATCGTAGCAACCCGGAGGCCGGCGACGCATCCCGCGCGCTGGTCGACGAGATCGTCCGAGAGTCGGAAGGGTTGCGAGCCATCCACGGCAACATGGTCAGCGAGGTCGCCGCTGCCGGCGCCGACAAGGGCCAGGCGCTCGATGCCTTCATGGCCGAGCCGCCGTTCGCCGGGCGCACGCCGTTCTTCGCCGGCGACGACACGACCGACGAGGACGCGTTCCGGGCCGCCCAGCGCCGCGGCGGGCTGGCGCTGAAGATCGGTCCGGGGCCGAGCGCCGCCGGCGTGCGCGTCGAGCGCATCGAGGAGCTTCCTCGACTGGATGCACCGCGCGGCGCGGGATTGAGCGCCGTCACGGCCGGAAGCGCCGCGGGGTCCGGCGGTGGCCGGCAACGGTGACCGACACGGCGCCCGGATCGTCAGCCGGGCCCGGGCGTTCGTTCTTCATGCGACCAATGCCATCCAGCCACGAACGGGATTTGACATGAGCCGCATCGTCCTCGCCTCGAACCGGGTCGGCGATCTCTCCAGGGGGACGCAGGCAGGCGGCCTGGCGGTCGCCGTCGGTGACGTGCTGCGCGACGAAAGCGGCGTATGGTTCGGCTGGTCGGGAGAGGTCGTGCCGGACGATGCCGAGATCGGCCTGCACCTCGACCGCCAGCAAACCGTCACGATCGCCACCCAGGCGCTGACGCAGGCCGAGCACGACGGCTATTACCTCGGCTATTCGAACAGGGCGCTGTGGCCGGTGTTCCACTACCGGCTCGACCTCGGCGATCTTCGATACCGGCGAGCTCGAACGCTACAAGGCGGTCAACCAGCGCATGGCGCGCTCGCTGGCCGGGCTGCTGACCGAGCGACGACGTCGTCTGGATCCACGACTACCACATGATCCCGCTGGGCGCCGAACTGCGCCGGCTGGGCGTGAAGAACCGGATCGGCTTCTTCCTGCACATCCCCTTCCCGCCGCCCGAGATCGTCACCGCCGTGCCGGATCACGAATGGCTGATCAATTCGCTGTTCGCCTATGACGTCGTCGGCTTCCAGACCGAGCAGGACGTGCAGAACTTCCACCGCTATGTCGAGCAGAGCGCGGGCGAGGTCGGCGAGGAAACCGACCCGTTCCGCGCGGCCGGCCGCGAGCCGCTGGTCAAGGCCTACCCGATCGGCATCGACGCCGACGCCTTCGCGGCGATGGCGACGACGCCCGAGGCCGAGAGCCGCATCCGCCAGCTGGTCCGCGGCTCGATCCGCAACCACATCATCGGCGTCGACCGGCTGGATTACTCCAAGGGGCTGCCCGACCGCTTTCGCTCGTTCCGCCGGCTGCTCGAGCAGTATCCCGAGCACCGCAAGTCGACCGTGCTGATGCAGATCGCGCCGCCGACGCGCGAGGAGCTGACGGCCTATTCCGAGATCCGCACCGAGCTCGAGCAGCTCTCGGGCGCGATCAACGGCGCCTTCGGCGATTTCGACTGGACGCCGATCCGCTACATCCACCGGGCGGTGACGCGCGACACGCTGGCGGCGCTGTTCCGCGGCTCGAAGGTCGGCCTGGTGACGCCGCTCCGCGACGGCATGAACCTCGTCGCCAAGGAATACGTCGCGGCGCAGGACGAGGCGAACCCGGGCGTTCTCGTCCTCTCGCAGTTCGCCGGCGCCGCGGCGGACCTGAAGGAGGCGGTCATCGTCAACCCGCACGACCCCGACGAGGTCGCCGCCGCCATCGACCAGGCGATCCGGATGCCGCTGGAGGAACGGCAGGAGCGCCACGACGCGCTGTTCGCCCGCGTCCGCGAGCGCGACGCCGCCGCCTGGCGCAACGCCTTTCTCGACCGACCTGAACGGCGCAGGCTGAGATGGCTGCCGCGGCTGATCGCCGACATCGGCGGCACCAATGCGCGCTTCGCGCTCGCGGGGCCCGGCGGCATCGCCGATGTCGCGTGCCTGCCGGTCGCCCGTCATGCCGGCTTCGGCGAGGCGCATGGACGCCTATCTTGCGGCGACGGCCGCGATGCGGTCGGCTCGTCGCGATCGCCGCCGCCGGGCCGCGGGACGGCGACGCCATCGGCTGACGAACGCGCCCTGGCGGATCGAGGGCGACGCGGTCTCGGCCAGGCTCGGCGGCGTGCCCGTGCGGGTGCTGAACGATCTCGAGGCGGTGGCGCTCGGCCTGCCGGCGCTCGGGCCCGCCGATGTCGAGGTGCTGGCCGCCGGCGCGCCCTCCGCCCCGCCGCTGCCGATGCTGGCCGCCAATGTCGGCACGGGCTTCGGCGCCGCCGTCGCAGTGCCGGCCGGCGCCGGCTGGACCGCGCTCGGGACCGAGGCCGGCCACATGTCGCTGGCTGCGGCCGGCGCCGAGGAGCAGGCGCTGCTGGAGGGTCTCCGGACCGTCGAGGACGCCTTCTCCGGCCCTGGCTATGCGCGCCTCTTCGGCGCCGCCGTGCAGGACGGCGGCGAGACCGTCCGCCCGAGCCCGGACACCAGCCGCCTTGAGGCGCAGGCGATCAGAAGATCGATCTA
>CAVUWP010000019.1:0-9701 GCA_963745085.1 uncultured Alphaproteobacteria bacterium
CGATCGAGCCATCGGCGTGCAGCACCAGCCGGCTCGACGCCTTCGCCTTCTGGATCGCGCCGCGCGAGAGCCCGGCATGCGCGGCGTATTCCCGCTCGCTCATCCCCTGCATGGCTGGCCGGAAAAAAGCAATTTCATGATCCACTTAGTCGCTTGATGTGCTTGGCGACCGACGCCTTATGTGTCGCCACGCCGCGGCTTCCATCAGGAGCGCGGCTCGGGGTGGTAGCAGCCCCGGATGGTCCGGGGCGGATAAGGAGACCACCCCATGACCAAGCTCAGCGACACGCAACTCGTCATCCTCGCCAACGCCAGCCAGTCCTTCGACGGCAACGTTCTGCCGCTGCCGGGCTCGCTCCGGGGCGGCGCCCAGGCCAAGGTGGTCGGCGCGCTCCTCAAGCGCGGGCTGATCGAGGAGCGGGTGATCGACAGCATCCAGCCGCCCGACGCCTCGCTCAACCGGGTCTGGCGCCAGGACGACGACGGACGCGCCATCCTGCTCTACATCACCAAGGCCGGCCTCGCCGCCATCAACTGCGAGCCGGAGGACGGCGCCGCCGAGCCCGACACCGCGACGGAGGGCGCCACGGACGCGCCAGGACGCCGGCGCCGCGACGGAGGACGCCAGCCCGGCCGAAGGCGCGCCCGCGGGCGACACGGTGGCGGACGCCGCCGAGCCGAAGGAGCGCAAGGTCCGCGCCGGCACCAAGCAGGCGCTGCTGATCGAGATGCTCCGCAGCCCCGAGGGCGCCACCATCGAGGAGATCGTCGCCGCCACTGGCTGGCAGCCGCACACGGTCCGCGGCGCGATCGCCGGGGCGCTGAAGAAGAAGCTGGGGCTCGACGTCACCTCCGAGAAGGTACGAGAGCGGGGCCGCGTCTATCGCCTATTACCAGCCTGATCCGCGAGCCCTCATAATCACTGCTCTACGGGGCGCGGCAGACCAGGATCGCTAGACTGCGCGACCTCGCATCAAGTCCGAAGGCTGGGGCGTCCATGGCAGAACGCCCGCAGCTCAGTCAGTAAGCGGCGAGCGGATTGCCCGGAGAGCCGGTCGCGCCGACCAGCTTCAGGGGCGCCCAGGTGAACAGGAACTCGTAGGCCTTGTCGTCGGAGAGCTGCTGGAGGTCCAGGTTCTCGAAGTTGGTGATACCGCGCCGGACGATCAGGTTCATGTGGCAGTACACGGTCTTGCCGGGGATGGTGACCAGCCCGCGGGAAACGCTGGCTCCAGCGCCCAGGTGTCCGACCCGACCATGGCGATCTTCTGGTGCCCAGGTAGTCGCACACCTCGGGGTGCAGTCCCGGCTCGCCGGCGTTGGCCTCGATCAAGTCTTTGGCCAGTTGCTCGTCGCTCTTCACCTTCTCGCCGCCGGGGCGTCCCAGGTGATTGGTGTCCCACAGGCTGGTCCAGCCGGTGCGGAACAGGATGACGTCGCCTTCGCCGGCTTCCTTGATGCCCTGCTTCTGCAGCGCCGCGCGATAGTCCGCCATGGTGATGGCATAGCCCACCGGCAGCCGCTTCACGCCTTTCAGGGCGGCAACGTCGACGAGGATGCCGCGCGTGAAGAATCCGGGCTGCTTCTCCGGGCCGTTCTTCTTGAACCCGCGAGGCGTGCCGACGTCCTGGGCGCGCACACCGTTGTAGAAGTACAGCCCGTCTTTCCAGCCCGGCACGTCGTGCACGCGGATCGCGGGTGCGCCAAGCCGTCCCACTGGGTTCCGACCTGGCCGATCTCGGATGTGACGATCTCGTCGAAGAAGGCCTGACCGTAGTTGTCGCCTTCCCAGGCGCGGTCATGGTGGCTCGCCGCCGCTCGGGATGCTAAGGGTGAAGGTGCGGCCCGGCACCAGAGGCATGTGATTGGTAGGGCATGCCCAGCGTGGCGGTCTTGCCGCGCTTGACCAGCTTGACCGCTTCCAGACGCTTCTGCGGCGTGATGTAGTTGGCCGCGCCGAATTCGTCGTCGGCGCCGTACACACTCGGCCACCATTTCTCGTCGACCGGCTTGTTGTGGGCCGACGCCGCCGGTGCCGAGCGCCAGTGCGATAGCCGAGGCAAATGCAAGTCTCGGCAGGGCAATCAATCGTTCCATGAGCTTCCTCCCCTTGCTCTTGTCGCTCGGCCTTAGGCCGCGCGCTAGACTAGATGCTGGCCGACGCGCGCTCGGCGGGCAAGATGCATTTCTAGGTTGCGGCGAGGCGCAGGTACCGGCCTACCCTCGGCGGAAGTCGACCGGCGCAACGGGAGACCACTTCGATTTCGGCACACTGCGGGTTTGCGTGTCTCGAGCATTGCACGCGCGCTGCACGGCTTGAGGGTCAGATTCAGGCACCGACAGTCCGAGGTGGGATGACCAATGCTTCCGCCGGCCTCCAATCAGAGAACTCTTTTCTGGGCCAGAACCCGCAGCGCCTCGAACAGCCGCCGGAGCGCGAATCCCCTGGCCATGCTGACCAGAGGTGAACACGGCGCCGATCGCAAGCGCGTCGCCGATCCGCGCCGGCAGCCCGAACCACGGAAAGACGATCAGCTGCGTCAGCACGGCGACGCCGTAGCCGACGACCACGTTCGCGATCGCCTCGACCAGCGACATGAGCCTGGTCTGTTTCATGTCGCACTGACTTTCATTCTGCGCCCGGTTGACACACGATTGACCCATGCACGGATCGGGGTTCCTGAACCGCCGTAGGGCGTTGGCGCTGCTCCTGACCGCGCTCATCTGTGCTCGGGGAAGGAGACATGCGATGGCGGAGCCACCGAGTACGATCGACGCCCTCGACCAGACGCCACCGCTGGCGACGATCGGCACGCGTTGGGAGCTGATCACCGACAGCGTCATGGGTGGTATCTCGTCCGCGAAGATGACCCGCGAGTTGGTCGATGGTCGACCAGGTTTGCGCATGCGCGGCGACGTATCGCTCGAGAACAACGGCGGCTTTGTCCAGGTGGCGCTCGACCTTGCGCCCAAGGGCGGTGCGATCGATGCCAGCCGCTGGACAGGCATAGAGATCGATGTCGTCGGCAATGGCGAGCGCTACAACTTGCATTTGCGAACAGAGGATGTCGTCCGCCCTTGGCAGTCCTACCGGGCAGAGTTCGTCGCGCCGTCTGAGTGGCGCACGATCCGGCTGCCGTTTGCCGGTTTCGAGCCGCATCGCCTCGACGCGCCACTCGACATCACCCGGCTGCGCCGGCTTGGCGTCGTCGCGATCGGCCGAGCCTTCACGGCCGACATCACAATCGGCGGTCTGCGGTTCTACCGCTAGTCTAGCCGAAGTTTATGCAGCGTCCGCCGCCGGGCCCGCTCCCGATCCGCTCCTCCCGCATCTCGGCGAAGCTCCGGCCGTCGCCGTCCAGCACCGCGGCGCGGCCGGTCTCGGCCTGCCAGCGCTCGACCGCGACGTCGACATAGGCCGGGCTGATCTCCATCGCGTAGACGCGCCGGCCGTTCGCCTCGCCGGCCATGATCTGCGAGCCCGAGCCCGAGAACGGCTCGTAGCAGAGCCCGCCGCGGGCGACGTGCTGGCGCATCGGGATGCCGAAGCAGTCGAGCGGCTTCGGCGTCGGATGGTCCGGCCGGTCGTCGCGATGGAAGCTCGGCAGCTCCCAGGTGGAGGGCAGCGTCTCGTCCGCGACCTTCGGCGGCCGGTGCGGTCGGCGCCAGCCCATGAAGCAGGGCTCGTGCTTCCAGAGGTAGTGCGACCGGGTCAGCACGCCCCGGTCCTTCACCCAGATGATCTGCTGGTGCACGAAGGCGCCGGCCTTCTCCCAGCAGGCCTCGAGCATCGCCTGGCGCCGCGAGGCGTGCCAGCAGTACCAGGCCGCGTCCTCGGTGATCGCCTCGGCGACCGCGGCGGCGATGAAGCCGTCATAGAGCTCGGCGCCCTGGCTGCTGTCGTCCCAGGTCACGCCGTAGGACGAGGACCAGTCTTTGTTGCGCGTCGGATGGTTCGAGCCGTCGTAGTCGACGAGATAGGGCGGATCGGTCGCGAACAGCGCCGCGCGCTCGCCGTTCATCAGCCGGCGGACGTCGTCCGGCTTGGTGCTGTCGCCGCAGAGCAGGCGATGGTCGCCGAGGATCCAGAGATCGCCCGTGCGCGAAACCGGGTTGCGCGGCGGCTCGGGCACGACCACCGGCGGCACGCCGCCGCCTTCGCCAGCGGCGCCGCCGGTCTCCACGTCGCGCAGCAGCCGGTCGAGCTCGCCGTCCTCGATGCCGGTCAGCGACAGGTCGAACTCGTCGGCCAGCAGATCCTTCAGCTCGGCCGCGAGCAGCGCGTCGTCCCAGCCGGCGAGTTCCGTCAGCTTGTTGTCGGCGATGCGGTATGCTCGCCGCTGCGCCTCGGTCAGATGACCGAGCACGATGACCGGCGCCTCGGTCAGCCCGAGCTCCGTCGCGGCGAGGATGCGGCCGTGGCCGGCGATCACCTCGCCGTCGTCGCCGACCAGCACCGGCACGGTCCAGCCGAACTCGGCGATGCTGGCGGCGATCCGCGCGACCTGGTCGGGCCCGTGCGTCTTGGCGTTCTGCGCGTACGGGCGCAGCCGCTCGAGCGGCCACAACTCGATCGTCTCTGGCGCAAAGCCGAGGGTCATCGGGCTCTCATTGATGCTGCTCGTTTTGAATGTTACGTTGCGTCAGGTGAGAACCGGGTGGGATGACCCGTCGAACCACCCGCCGGCCGGCCCAGCCGCGAAGCGAGGTGCGCCCATGTTTGATCTCGGGAACTTTGTCGAGGACTGTCGCACCGCGGTTCGCGCGGACCCCAGCCACATGGCGGTGACCGACCTGTTGGCCCGCGCGATCAGTGACCCCACCGCAGTGATTGCCGAACTGGGTGAGCCTAGCGAGGGCGGGATGGTGCCGATCTATCGCTCGCCGGATCTCACCATCTTCAACATCGTCTGGAAGCCCGGCATGATCGTCATGCCGCACAATCACGACATGTGGGCCGTGATCGGAATTTATGGCGGGCGCGAAGACAACATCTTCTGGCGCCGGATTAGGGACGACCCGCAGGGGCGAGTTCGAGCAGCAGGGGCCCGGTCGATCGCGACGCGTGAGCTGGCGCCGCTCGGCCGCGATATCATCCACTCGGTCGTGAACCCGCTGCAAAAGCTGACGGGCGCCATCCACCTCTATGGTGGTGATTTCTTCGAGGCAGACCAGAGCGAGTGGGACGCCGAGGACCTGATCGAGCACAAGCGCGACATGGCCCGCGTCAGGGCGATGTTCGCCGATTGACAGGCGCCGCGACGGAGGTCCGCAATGGCGTCTGAGACCTACCAGCTGACCGGGGATGCAGCGGCGCTTTACGAGGAGCAGAAGGTCGCTGCCATCTTCGCACCTCTCGCTCGCGCAACAATCGACGTGGTGCCAATCTCCGCTGAGGACGCCGTGCTCGACGTGGCCTGCGGAACTGGGATCGTCGCGCGCATGGTGCATGATCGGGTGAAACCCATCGCACCGATCGCGTGCGTCGATCTGAACGCCGGCATGATCGAGCAAGCGCGATGGCTCTCTCGCGAGCACGCAGACGCCTTCGAGTGGCACGTCGCTGACGTCACGCGCATGCCCTTCGCAGACGGCACCTTCTCCCTGGCGATCTGCCAGCAGGGTATCCAGTTCTTCCCAGACGCAGCCGCTGCCCTGTCGGAGATCCGACGCGTCCTGCGCGAACGAAGTCTGCTGGCGGTTTCTGTTTGGGCTGGCGCAAGCGATTTCTTTAAGGCGCTCGCCGATGCGCTCGCCAGGCATGTCGACGGAGACGTCGCGCGCAGATCACTGGCGCCCTTCTCCTACGACGCGACCGAGCAGCTTCCGCAAACGCTCGAGTGCGCTCGGTTCCGCAACGTGCAATTCCGAACGATCACCGTTGACCGGGTACTAAGCGCTCCCGCGCGCAGCATACCGAAGGAAATCCTCAGCAATCCCATAGGGGCGGCCGTGGCTGAACGAGGCGAAGCGGTTATGCAGGCCATCGCTGGGGACGTGATCGCGTCCTGTGCGCGGTACCGCCGCGGCGCTGACATCGTCGTTCCGCAGCAGGCGCACCTCGTGACGGCGGTGGCGGCGTAGATCGGGTTCCGAGAAGGCGCGCTGGTGGATTCCGCGGCCCCCGGGTGGACTCCGGTGGCTTCCGGAGTCCACCGAGGAGTCCACCCCTGCGCTGGTCTAAGTCTTTGTTGCTGCGAGCTTATTCAGCGAGGGGTGGATGCCTGGATTCCGGGTGGCTTCCCAAAAAATCGGGCCTGACGCTGGCGAAATGCCGGGCCACGCCCCCCAGCATAGGAAAGTCCCCAGAAAGGAACCGCAGATATTCAAAATTCCGACAGTACAAAACCGGCAGAATTCGCTGGGACTGTTTACTCGTCTCGGTTTTTATAAAGAGCATGTCGGAAAGCTTCTTCATAAAGCCGTCATCATCGTACTCTGAATCATCGACAGGTGGCTGGATGTCTTTCATGACCCCGCCATCTTCGATAGAGCCCTCGACAGCCAACACTGCGCTCCCGAGCTCATTGACGGCGACTTCCAGGGTGTGACGGTCCACTTCTCCCGAAAAGTTTCTAATTTCCGCTGCGTACTCATAATCAAGCCATGGGAAGTAATGCAGCATAACTTCATTGATGTCGGATCTTGGCAGCCAGGTAGAAAAATCATATTCTGAAACCCCGTCAGTATTTCCAAAATGCAAGTGTGCACTCTCTGAAATTAAGAGTTTTGTTGATCCATTCATCTACTACCAGGAACGCAGCATCATCCTGTGTTCTCTCGGCAATCTCTCGGATGAGAGGAACATCGAGGGCAAGCCGGAAGCACCGGACGGATGCTGGATCGGAAGCTATGCCACGACGGAGATAAGCGTCTGCAGATGGTCGAAGACTTGGGTCGGCAGGGATTCCGATCGACCATCGCCCGCTGGCATGGGCCGACACTCTGCTTGGTCAATCCGTTGAAAGAGAGTACAGGGAAGTTTCTACGTCGTGCAGGATTATGAAGACTGGTAAAACGTGGTTCTTCCCAATAACGTAGATGCCGATCTTCGCCATAATATACAAAGTTATTCCCGCGTTTTTTGAAGTAGGATTTTCCAGTTTTTATCTGTAGCGCAATCAGCTGACGGACGGCGCGTCTCCACTTTGGCTCTGCCAGTGCGTCGTGCCATGGTCACTTACCGTTTGCTCCCGAAACAGCCATTCCATTTCAAGGAAAACTCTCTGAGCATCATTGCTCGCGGCGCTCGATTTCGTTTTTATCCGCCATCAGGTGCCACAAAGAGTTGTCGGCTCGAAGTCAGCTCGCTTACATCGAACGGGGATGCGCGCCTCGCGCGTGTCGCCAGCGTGAGTGGAATTAGCCGGCCTCGCCGAATTGAGGTCCACCTCGAAAATGTCCACCGGACATTTTTCATGCCGCGACGCCCTCGGGCCGCGCGATGTCGACGACCGGCTGCATCGAGTCCTTCGGATAGACCCGCCGCCCGTTCAGCCGCCAGACAATGACGCTAACCCCGGACTCCGGACCGGGGGTGGGGGGCGACACGGCCTCAGCGGCACGAAGTGATTACGATGTTCCCATCCGCCTCGTCGTCCTCGAAGTAGACCTCCCACATTCCAGCGCCGCCCGGCTTGCGTGCAAAGAAGCGCGTCCATCCGACGTAGCCGCCCAGACGGTTCCTCGAGTCCATCTCGCCGCAGACACCGCCGGCTGCCTCGCCCCGCCGATCGTCGACGTTCCTAAACCTGACGCTCTCCGGATCGATGAGCCTGTCGGCGACGGCGATCTCGTAATCGGGCCTCGGGAGGCTGACCCGTCCGCTGGCGACGAGGATCGCCAGGCTGACGACGGCGCCAGCAATAATGATGGCAAGCGACACCAGCTTCATCTCAGCAGACCCGTTCCAGCAATACGACCGGCAACTCTCGCCGCGAGTTCGATGACAAAGAAGGTGGATTGAGCGCCGCGCGCGTGTCGCCAGCGTAAGCAGAAGATAGCCCCGATCGCCGATTTCGTTCCACCTCGAAAATGTCCGCCGGACATTTTTCACGCCGCCACGCCTTCGGGGCGTGCGATGTCGATTACCCGCTGCATCGAGAGCTTCGGGTTGATCCGGCGCCCGTTCAGCCGGAGCGAGATGACGCAGAGGGCGTAGAGCCAGTGCTGGTGCGCGGCCGAGCGCTGCAGGCCGACGGTCCAGCAGATCTGCTTCCAGCGCGTGCGGTAGGCCCGCATCCAGACGATCTTGCCGTCGATCGGGTCGAGGCCGACGGTCCAGGTCAGCGTCTCCTCCATGCGGCTGATCGCCTGCGGCGACGGCAGGATCTTCATCGGCCGCGGCTCCTGGTGGACGAGGTCGGCGAAGCTCGGCCGGATCTCCGGCCAGGTGCTGAAATAGCCCTGCAGCCGCGGCTCGGGCATGCGCTTCAGCACCCATGCCGCCTCCTCGAACCGCGCCTCGACAAGGGCCGGTGTCCAGTTGCTCATGGTCAGTCCTCCTTCGTCGCAGCGCGTTCGCCGTAGAGCCGCTCGCCGAGCTGGCGAACCATCTCCCGCTCGGGCCAGCTCAGCCGCTCGTCGTCGAGCGAGACGGCGAAGAGGCCCTGCTCGCGCCAGCCATCCCGCTTCACCTGGTCCGGGCTGCGGCGCTCGCCGCCATAGCCTTTCGGAGCGAACCGCATGCCGTTCATGCTCCGACCTCCGGCAGGAGCGCGGCGTAGCCGATGACGTCGACCAGGCTGTCGCGGTGCGCTGGGTCGTGCGCGAGCCGAGCGAGCTTCAGGTCGATCATGCAGAGGACGACCTGCTCGGGCGTGACGGGCCGGCCGAGGGTGATCGACCAGCGCGCCGCGATTGCGGCCAGGGACGCGCCGCGGGCCGTAGGCCGCGGCGCGCTCCGCGATCACGGCCGCGGCTTCCTCGAGGATGGCCGGCGCGCTCATCGGACGCCCCCGCGCGTCTCGATGGCCCAGAGCAGCAGCGCCAGCGCGTCGGCCTCGTTGTCGTCGGCGGGTTGATAGCCGCGCGCCTGCATGGCGGCGACCACGTCCGGTTTGCCGGCATTGCCCCGGCCCGTCGCGAAGGATTTGATCGTGCCGACCGGCGTTCCCGAGTAGGGGATGTGCTCGCTGCTCGGCCCAGGCGGTCAGCGTCGCGAGGAGACCCCCGTAGACGTGGGCTGCGTCGGTGCCGAGGTGCCGGCGCACTTCTTCGTAATAGATGGCGGTCAGCCCGCCGGCATCCTCGGCCAGCTCCTCGAGCCAGGCGCGGAACCGAAGGTAGCGCATGCCGCCGCCGTCGTACCGGGACGGTCGGAACGACACGGTGCCGCTCAGCACCACGCCCTCGGCGCTGCGCAGCGCCCAGCCTGTCGTCGTGCCGAGGTCGAGCGCGAGAATGCAGGCGTGCCGGTGCGCGAGGCTTTGGCCGGTATCCTGATCGCGGCGCGACTGTGCGCCCGTCGTCGCGGCGGTCTCTCTCAGAGCGAGACCGCGGAAGCCGCGCCAAGCACGCGTCCTGTGGGGCGGGAATCCGCGCTCCTGCAGCGCGCAGGCGAAGCGCTTGACCGAGCCGATGAAGCAGCCGGCTCCCTCGGCCCACCGGGTCCAGTCCGCGAAGAGCTCGGCCGTCGGGTGGATCGCGTTGACGTCGAGGTCGCAGCGCTCGGCGAGCCATGCATCCAGGTCCGCCGGGTA
>CAVUWP010000020.1:0-27052 GCA_963745085.1 uncultured Alphaproteobacteria bacterium
CCGGCAGCCCGGCCGAGTACATGCGGATCATCGCCGCAGATCTGCTCGTGGCATCGCAGAGGGTCCGGGTGCAGTCGCCCGCCGACGAGAGCGTCTGGGTCGAGATCGACCGCCTGCGCCGGATGGTCTTCCACTACACCGAGCACCCCCCGAAATCGAGCCCGAGCGGCCTGACGCCGACCCGGACCACATACTTCGATCTGTCCTTCGCGCTGCATCCGTCGCCGACGACGAGGAGGAGATATGAGACACCCTGTGTCAGCTGGAGTTAAGGGACGCTTTGGTGGCTGCGGCATGCCGGGCTGGATCGTAGGGTTCCCGTCATCCAGGCGCGCCAGAGCACGCGGATCCAGGCGCGGGCGAGGATGCGGATGGCGTGCGGATGCCCGCAGCCGCGGCGCGAGCCTGCGGTAGATGTCGGCGGCCCAGGGCGAGGCGTGGCGGGAGTTGTCGGCGAAGCAGGTGATGGCCGCGCGCAGGCTCTTGTTGCAGGCCCAGCGGAAGACGACGCCGCGGCTTTTGCCGGAGGCATGCGTGACGGGACAGACGCCGGCCTCGGCGGCGAGCTGGTCTTCGCTGGGGAAGCGGGCGCGCACGTCGCCGAGCTCGGCCAGGATCTGGGCGGCGCAGATGCGGCCGGCGCGCGGGAAGGACATGATGATCCGGCCGTCCGGCGAGCTCGGCGACCGCGTGTTCGATGCGCGCGGACAACTTGGTGATCTCGGCGACGAGGCGGCGAGCATGGCGGCGAGCGCGCGGACGAGCTCGCCCTTGGCCTCGGCTTCGGCGTCGCCGGCGAAGCCGACAGGGGCGGCACGCAGGCGCGCGAGCAGCTCGGCGGCGAGCGGCGGCCGCAATATGTGCTGCGCGAGGAAGGCGGCCAAGCGCCTGGTCCCGAGGCGGGGGCGCTGTCGGGGGTAGGGTAGCGCTGAGGAAGGCGAGCGCGATCGGGCTGTCGATATCGGCGAAGATGCGGCAGCGCCCGGCCAGAAGCTGTCGAGCAAGCTGCGAAGCTGGTTGGCGAGGGCCACGCGTTGTGGCGACGAGATCGTCGCGGCCGCGGACCAGCGCCCGCAGCGCCTTGATCTCGTCGGCGCGGGGCTTGAGCGGCGGAAGCGGTGGCCGTCGGTGCGCAGGATATCGGCGAGCATGTAGGCGTCGCCAGGGTCGCTCTTGCCGCCGGCCGCGCGATAGCGCGGGCGGCAGGCTTTGACCACGTTGGGATGGATCGGCACGACGGGGTGCCCAGCCTCAAGCAGCGCATCGACGATCAGCCCGAGGGCCGCTCGATGGCGACCGGCAGCTCGGCAGGGGCGCCAGGCGCGCCAAAGGCCGCAGCATGTCGTTGAGACCGGCGGCGGCGTGTCTCACATCGAAGACGGTGACGGCGCGGCCGGACTGCGTCCACCCAGCAAACGGCGTGTCCGGCAGCGCCCCAATCCAGTCCCAGGAAAAGCGGCATGGCCTGACCTCTCGTCATTGGGTTATCTTCGCCCGAGCCGGGAGATCGTTCGGAAGCCTCACTGATAGGCGCTCTGGCCGGGAAGCACTGGCGCATCACCCTGTGGTCCGTTCCGGTCCCCCGGCGCCTGCCGCGCGGCATCTCTCATGCGGGCCGTCATGCGGCAAGGCTCGCGGGCCGTCACGGCAGACGCTCGGGTGCGCGCACCCTACCCGGCAAACCGGCGCGATGCGCGCGATACCCAAGGTGCACCAGTGAGGCTCGCCAGAGCCATCCGCCGCTGCTTCGTCGTGGCGGTCGAGTCGCAGACCGTCGATCGCACGGCCATACAGCCGCCGATCGGTCCGGAGGCGCAAGCTGGCGCTCGCTGGGGCCAGCCGGCCGTGTTCGACCAGGCGTCGCGTCCGCGCGCGTCCGACGAGCCGGTCGGATTCACCGTCGATTGGGTCGACACCTATCGCGTCTTCAAGGGCTCCGAGACGCATCGCGAGTACAGCCGCGTCGCCGCTGGCGAGACCGAGCCCGAGGGCATCCGGAGCGTCACCTTCTACTCCGGCAGCCGGAAGGAGCGGCGCAACGTCCGCGGCGTGATCTTCACGAACGTGATCCACGACTACGTGAAGTTCAACTTCCCCGTCCTCGCCTTCAGCGGCGCGCGCGGCGAGCCGCATCCGCCACCCACCCCTGAAAACGAGGTCGACGAATGAGCACGCCGCCGCCGATCGACCTGAGCCCCTTCCGGATCCTGGTCGACTTCCTCGCCGGGGGCTACTTCGCGCTGGTCAGCATCATCATGCAGTCGGGCACCACCTCGGTCCTCCACCGGATCGAGTTCGTTGACCCGGATCTCGGGAACTTCGGCCTCGCTGGCGACGACTGGTTCCTGCCGGCCGGCTCGAACGCCGCGGCCGCTTATGGCTACATCGTGATGGCCGGCAACAACGCCTCGACGCCGTTCGCCGCGTTGAACCTGGTCAACATCGGCAAGACCCTCGCGGACAATCCGGACGAAGAGCGGACGCACCTCGAGCTGGACTGCTTCTTCCGGCAGTTCACCGGCTCGAGCAGGTCCGGCTACATGCGCTGCGAGGTCTATCGCGGGCCGCTAATGACCGACGTCATCGCACATCTCGACCCCGACGAAGTCTTCGCCGCGCTCGGGACCGGCGTCGACACGGTGCGCACGGCTTTCCAGTACCGCCGGGATGGCCACGTGGGCCTGCTCGCCGCGCACGAGGAGTCGATCACCGTCTCCACCACCGAACAGCGGATGCGGATCAGCATCCCCGTCGTCGGCGAGGACCACACGCCGACCTTCCAGCTCCTCTGACCCACCACCGCCACGAGGCGCACGGCCGCATGCCCGACCGCCCAGAGAAAGACCGCGCCATGACGCCACCCAACGACACCTCGGTCAGCGCCCGCATGCCTGGCCCCGATCTCGAGATCCTTCTCGCACGTGCCGCCGAGGAGGGCGCCCGCCGGCCCTCGCCGATGTCGGGCTCGGCGGCAAGGATGCCGTGCTCACGATCCACGACATGCGTTCGCTGCTGGAATGCATCAGCTTCGTGCGGCGCACCGCCGTGCAGACCGCGGTTCACGTCATCACGACCGGCATTCTGATCGCGCTGCTCACCGGCATCGCCATGAAGCTCAGATGGTTCGGGCCGAGCCCGTGAGCCGGCACAACTTCTGCTTGATTTCAGCCCCACAGGTCCAATGCTCGGTGCACTAATCCCTCGTGGGCATTGCCACCGGCTGCGATGTGGTTCCCTCAGGAGGCGGCCTCGGGCCCTTGAGGGCCCGCGCGCGTGATCTTGACGGAGCCAGCGCAGCACGTGAAACGCGCGCTACGGAGTTTTCGATCTTCTTGGCCGGCAGGTATTTCTCGCGCGATTGCGACGGCGCTGATGCAGGGCGACACGCTGGACGCAAGGGCATCGAAATTCCCTCGCGTCATATCCTGTTCCCTTTATCTCGGCAAAGGAGACAAGGAGCGGTTGATAATAGAGGATCTGTTTGGCTCCGAGCCCTACCACGTCCTGCTTGCGGCGATCGGGCTCGCGTTGCTGCTCGCCTACGCCCTGCCGGGCCTCGCGTCCCCGCGCGCGACCTCCTCTTCATGGCTGCTCATGGTCTTCGGACTGCTGGCGTTCGCCTACGTTCCCGGCATGCCCCAAGCACTCGACCCGGTCAGCGCGCCGCGCCTTTGGGAACTCGTGAGCGAACTTGTCGTGATCGTGGTGCTATTCTCGACGGGCCTCCGCATCGACGAAGTGCGCGGCCTGAGGCTCTGGTCGCCGACGATCCGCCTGCTCGCAATCACGATGCCCTTGACCATCGCTACGGTCGCTTTCCTCGGCTGGTCGCTCGCGGGGATGACAGTGGCGGGCGCGGTGCTCCTCGGTGCGGCGCTGGCGCCAACCGATCCTGTCCTTGCCGGCGACGTCCAAATCGGTCCGCCGCTCGAAGGCGGCGAGCATCCGGTGCGCTTCGCGCTGACGACGGAGGCCGGATTGAACGACGGTCTCGCCTTTCCGTTCGTGCATCTCGGGCTGTTGATCGCCACGCTGGGGCCCGATCCAGCGCTCTGGCTGCACGATTGGCTTCTGCGAGATCTCGTCTATCGCCTCGCGATCGGGGTTCTCGTTGGCGCCGGCATGGGATGGGCGCTGGGTCAGCTCCTCTTCGGCGGCCGAGGAGGGCTCGCCGATCGCGCGCCGGGAATCCTCGCCCTGGCGGCCGTCCTCCTGACCTACGGCGCCGTGGAGTTGATCGAGGGGTACGGATTCATCGCGGCTTTCGTTGCGGGGATCGCCTGTCGCCGCGTCGAGCGAAACCATGCCTACCACCGCCGTCTGCACACCTTCTCCGAGGCTCTGGAGGAAGCTCTGACGGCGATCCTGCTTGTCATGCTCGGCGGTGCCCTTTCGGCACTTTGGGGCGAGATTGACTGGCAGGCGACCTTGATCGGCTTCGCGCTTCTCCTCGTGATCCGGCCGATCGCCGGATGGGCCGCGCTCTGGCGAACGCCGCTCACCGGACCCGAGCGGGCGGTGGTCGCGTTTTATGGCGTGCGGGGCATCGGGTCGGTCTACTACCTGAGCTACGCCTCCGGTCAGATCGAGTTCGTCAATGCGAGCCAGATATGGGCCCTTGTTGCCTTCACCATCTTCGCTTCCACCCTGATCCACGGCGCGACCGCTCGCATCGTGGTCGACCGCGTCGCCGGCATCCGCTCGAAGGAGCAGTAGTCGCGCGTGCGGACTCTCTTCCGGAGGCGGCGCCGGGGCGCGGCCAGAGTTCACGCTCGTGGGCTGGGACGGCGTTGACGGTACTGGTCGCAGCATCAAGCGAGCCCGATCTCATCGCATCGGCATGGACAGAGCACGAGCTTCAGCCCGACCGCTGCACGCTGACCTCGACCTGCATGCTGCCGAACGCACCGGGGCCGCTGAAGACGCCGCTCACCGGGAGCGCCTGCGTCTGCGTGCGGGTGACCGCCACGCGCAGGAGGTTCCGGCCAGCGACGATGCGGTTGGTCGGATCGAACTCGATCCAGCCGACGCCGGGGATGAACACGTCTGCCCAGGCGTGCGTTGAGCCTCCTCCGCTCAGCGCGCCGTCGCCGCCCCCGTCGGCGCGCGGATCGTAGAGGTATCCTGTGACGAACCGCGCCGCGAAGCCGAGCAAGCGCGCCGCCTCCATGAAAAGCACGGCGAAGTCGCGGCAGGTGCCCCGGCCGAGAAGGATCGTAGCGCCCGGCGACTGCACCCCCCGCTCTTCCCGCCGGCCATAGACGAAGTCGGAGTGGATGGCGGCCGCCAGGCGGTCGAGGACATCGATGCTTTCTGTGGACAACTCCGGCAGGATCGACCGGATCCAGCCGTCGATCGCCGGGCGTTCCTGGGGGAACTGACTCGCCAGGAACGGCGCCAGGTCGATGAGCTCGTCGGGATCGTACTGGACGGGATACGCGCCCGCGTGCCGCGCAATGCGGGGAAGGGGCTCGTCGACCCCGTAGCGGCGCACTTTCAGCTCGCTCTCGATGACGAGTTCGTCGGCGGGCTCGCCGAAGGTCAGCAGCGCGACGGAGTTGCCGAAGGTATCGAACGCCCAACGCACCTCGGCGGCCGGGCTCAGGACCAGGCTCAACTCCAGGATGCGCATATCGTGGCCATCCCGGGGCCTGATCATCAGGCGGTGAGGTCCGAACGTCACCGGCCCTTCATAGGTGTAGCGGGTGCGGTGTTGGATTCGATAGGTCGTCATGGCCGTGAACCGTGCTGCACTCGATTTCCGATCGCAATTGCATCTATTCGGTGAAGCAAGCTCTTGCCGAAGCAGGATTTAAGCATCGGCCGCTAGATAAGGAGGCTCGGGATCACGATATGAGCACTTCCCAAACCTGAAAGGCAGCGATGTTCATTCGCTTCGGCTTCGAGATAGCCCTCGAGAGCCCCGCACCGATACCCTTTATCCTGGCCCTTTCGCCGCATCCGACGGTCGGCGGCCGCATCGTCGGATCGGCCATCCGCGCCGATCCGGACGTCACGTTGATGGAGTTCACGGATCCCTTCGGAAACCTTCGGACCCGGCTTGTCGCGCCGCCGGGCATGCTGCGACTCTGGTCCGACTGCATCATCGAGGACGACGGCGCACCCGACATCGTCGACTGGAACGCCCGCCAGCACGAGATCGCCGACCTTCCTCCGGACACCCTGCCGTTCCTCACGGCAAGCCGCTATTGCGACTCCGACGCGCTGACGGATCGCGCCTGGGCCTTGTTTGGCGAGACGCGACCCGGCTGGGCCCGGGTTCAGGCGATCTGCAATTTCGTGCACAACCACCTGACCTTCGGCTACAAGTTCGGGCGCCCGACCAAGACCGCCGGCGAGGCGCTGCGGGAGGGAACAGGCGTGTGCCGCGACTTCGCGCACCTTGCCATCGCGCTCTGCCGGGCGATGAACGTCCCGGCCCGCTATGCGAGCGGCTATCTCGGCGACATCGGCGTGCCGCCCTCCGGTCCCGGCGACTTCTGCGCATGGTTCGAGGCTTATCTCGAGGGTCGCTGGTACACGTTCGACGCGCGCTACAACACGCCCCGTATCGGTCGCGTCCTGATGGTCCGCGGCCGCGACGCCGCCGACGGCGCCATGATGACCTCCTTCGGTAGCTACGAGCTCAAGCTCTTCCGCGTCTGGACCGACGAGGTCACAGGCGTCAGCTCCGACAATAGCTTGCAGAGACTCCTGCGGGCGTTGCCGGATGCGCCCGCCTTGACGCTCGCCTCCGCCGGGACGGCTTAGGCCGCGCAGGCCACCTTCAAGCTCCCGGCGAACGGCCGTCAGCTTGAAGTCAGCTCCTGCGAGGCGAACTCCGGGAGGCGACACCGCCTCCCCGAGCTCAGGTTCTGCGCCTGATCACATCATGCCTTCCATGCCGCTCATCCCGCCGGGCATACCGCTGCCCTGACCCTGCGACTCGGGCTGTTCGGCGACCATTGCCTCGGTGGTGATGAGGAGGCCGGCAACCGACGCGGCGTCCTGGAGGGCGGTGCGAACGACCTTGGCAGGATCGATCACGCCGAAGTCGAACATGTCGCCGTACTCCTCGGTCTGGGCGTTGAACCCGAAGTTCGGATCGTCGGACTCCATGATCCTGCCGGCCACGACCGCGCCGTCCATGCCGGCATTCTCGGCGATCTGGCGCAATGGCGACTGGAGCGCCCGGCGCACGATCGCGATCCCGGCCGTCTGGTCGGGATTGGTGCCCGTAAGTCCCTGAAGCTTCTTCGAGGCACGCACCAGCGACACACCGCCGCCGGCAACGACGCCTTCCTGCACCGCGGCGCGGGTGGCGTTCAGCGCATCCTCGACGCGGTCCTTGCGCTCCTTCACCTCGATCTCCGAGGCGCCGCCGACGCGGATTATGGCGACCCCGCCGGACAGCTTTGCCAGCCGCTCCTGCAGCTTCTCCTTGTCGTAGTCGGACGTCGTCTCCTCGATCTGCGTGCGGAGCTGGGCGACGCGGGCCTGGATCTCGGTCTTCTCGCCGGCGCCGTCAACGATCGTCGTGTCGTCCTTTGTGATGGACACCCGGCGGGCCTTGCCGAGCATGTCCATGCCGACGTTTTCGAGCTTCATGCCCAGATCATCCGAGATCACCTGGCCACCCGTCAGGACAGCGATGTCCTGCAACATGGCCTTGCGGCGATCGCCAAAGCCCGGCGCCTTGACGGCCGCGACCTTGAGGCCGCCGCGCAGCTTGTTGACCACAAGCGTGGCAAGGGCTTCCCCATCGACGTCCTCGGCGACGATCAGCAGCGGCTTGCCCGCCTGGATCACCATCTCGAGCAGCGGCACCATCGGCTGCAGCGAGCCGAGCTTCTTCTCGTGCAGCAGGATGACCGCATCCTCCAGCTCGGCGACCATCTTCTCCGCGTTGGTTATGAAATAGGGGCTGAGATAGCCGCGGTCGAACTGCATCCCCTCGACGACCTCGGTCTCGGTGACGAAGCCCTTGTTCTCCTCGACCGTGATGACACCCTCGTTGCCGACCTTCTGCATCGCGTCGGCGATCTGTCGCCCGATCTCGGCCTCGCCATTCGCCGCGATCGTGCCCACCTGGCCGACCTCGTCCGAACCGGAGACGCTGCGGGCCTGGGCCTTGATGTCGGCGACGACCGCGGCCACCGCCTGATCGACGCCGCGCTTCAAATCCATCGGGTTCATGCCGGCGGCAACGGACTTCATGCCCTCGCGCAGGATCGCCTGGGCGAGGACCGTGGCCGTGGTGGTTCCGTCGCCGGCCTCGTCATTGGTGCGCTGGGCCACTTCCCGGACCATCTGCGCGCCCATGTTCTCGAACTTGTCCTCGAGCACGATCTCTTTCGCGACCGTGACGCCGTCCTTGGTGATGCGCGGCGCGCCATAGGACTTGTCGAGAATGACGTTGCGGCCCTTCGGGCCGAGGGTGACGCGCACGGCATCAGCCAGCACGTTGACGCCCTTCAGCATGCGGTTGCGCGCGTCGGTATTGAACTTAACCTGTTTGGCGGCCATCGAGAATGCTCCTTGAGAATGTCTGTGAGAGGCGTTGGCGAGCGGGATCAGGCAGCCTTCCTGGCCGCCTTGACGCCGAGGACGACGCCGAGGACGTCGGACTCCTTCATGATGAGATAGTCCTCCTCCTCGATGCGCACCTCGCTGCCCGACCACTTGCCAAAGAGGATGTGGTCGCCGGCCTTGAGGGTCATCGGGATCAGCTCGCCCGAGTCCTTGCGTGCACCCTCGCCGACGGAAACGACCTCGCCCTCGGAGGGCCTCTCCTTGGCGCTGTCGGGGATGATCAGCCCGCCCTTCGTTTTATCCTCGCTGTCGATGCGGCGGACGAGGACACGGTCGTGCAGGGGCATGAATTGCATGGCTTGCTTCCACATAAGGGTGTTCAGTCTGGGGCGGCCGGAGCCGCTCCGCTGGCACTCGCTCCATGCGAGTGCCAATCGCCTGATGTATGCATCAGCGCTCGGAAATCAATTTGCTGAATCCCCGAATCAACTGCAGATAAAACAGCGGAATATCCTCGGCGGAGCATCGGTGGTCAGTTGCCAATTATAAGCAGCCGAGCGGAGACGGGGTCGGCTTCACGCCGCCCGCGTCTCGATCGGTTCTGCGGCCTTTTCGGCCTCCGCTCGAGAACCACGGCGAAATGACAGCGGCGACACCTTGGTGGGCGCTCGGCCGGAGACAGGCGCGCCCCCTCGCGGCGTCTCAGTATCGCTTCTTCTTCGAGGTGCCGATCGAAAGCGGCGCGGATTTCGCGAACGCGTGCGGGAGCGCCTGCCGGCGCAGCAGGCTTCTTGGCCTTCGGCTTCTTCGGCTCGCGATTGCTGCGTTTCTGACCCTTGGCCATGGACTCCTCCGTCGCCGATGCGCCGGGACTGCAGGTTAGGGGATGGTGGGCTCCCTCACGGCCGGCGAGCCGAGTTTCTCGCCGGCAATGATCTGGATGATCAAGCTCGCGACGGCTGTGTGCTTTTCGACGTCGACGTCCGGTCGGGCGGCGTTCTCATGCGTTGCCGCGGCGTCTCTGAGGAATGCCGAGGATCTTGTTCTCGGGAAGCAGCCTGTGATCGTTCATAGCGAGCAAAAGCGACTGGATATGGGGATTTTGAGGCAGGCACGCACCCAGCGCCTACTTCCCGCGCAGCGTATCCTTCACGCCGCCCACGGCGTTCTGGGCCTTCCCGATCTTTTCTTCCGCGGCGCCTTCAACCTGCATTTTTCGGTCGCCAAACAAGCGCCCGAAGAAACGTCGGAGGGCGCCTTCGGCCTGTCTGGCCGACCCTTCGATCCGGTCCTTGTCCACGGTCAGTACCCCTTGTTCTTTTCCGCAGATTTGGTCACGGCGTCCGCCCCGGCAGACACATCCTTGCCGATGCCGGCCGTCGTGTTGCAGGCTTGGAGCGAGAGGGGCGCGGCGAGGCAGCCACGAAGAGCAGAACTGAAGTGAGTTCTCGGGAGGACATGTCGATTTCTCCTGATGCCGAAATACCCGCGACAAATGCCGCGATCTCTGCAGCTTGGATATACCGTTTTGGAAATGACGGCACTTACCTGCATTAGCCTTCGGGGAGGCCGAGTGCCTCCCGACTTACATCAAGCCGGCGACTTCTACACGCGCGGAGACAAACCGGCGACCAGAACGGCCAAACGCCAAGTGTGCGGCGGCTCGGTCGGTCGTCCCTCCGGATGCGAAACGGCTCACGGTCTCCGAACCGAGTTCCCGCCATCGATGATCCGGTTGATCAGTCCGGCAACGGCCCTGTGCATTTCGGCGTCGACGCCCGGTCCGACAGCGTTCTCATGCGTTGCCGCGGCGTCTCGGAGGACTCCGATGATCTCGCTCTCGGGAAGCAGCTTGTGATCGTTCAAGGCGAGCAGGAGCGATTCGCATATCGAGAGTGCCGCCACTCCTGAAAGGTCATTGCTGTAGGGCATCTCGGAGCGTCCCTTCCGGACGGAGGTAAAAGTCAGGCCACCGCAGCGGTTGTGCGAACTTCGCAAGCTTCCCACATCTTGCGCCATCTCGAACTGATCGAAAGCAGTGCGCCGTGCCGGAGAAAGCCGCTAGCTTGCCAGCCGGTCAGGAGGCCGCCCTGAGTGCGATCGAGAACAGCCCGCTTACCCGGAAGCTTGGCGTTTTCGTCGCCTTGTCCGAGGTCGAGCTCGCAGTGCTGGCAAATCTGCACCGGCGCCGCAGAACCTTCGCTGCGGGGCGCGATCTGGTGCACCAGGGCCAGTCCGGGCACGCCGCCTACATCCTGGCCGATGGCTGGGTGTGCTCATACAAGATGATGCCCGACGGATCGCGGCAGATCGTCGATTTTCAGATTCCGGGCGACTTTCTCGGGCTGCGCAGCGTGCTGCTGCACACCTCCGACCACAGCATCGAGCCGATCACCGAGATCCAGGTGTCCGAGGTTCTCGCAGGGGACCTCCTCGATGCTTTCGCTAGAACCCCGCGGCTGGCGACGGCAGTTCTCTGGGCGGCGTCACGCGACGAGGCGATGGTGGTCGAACATCTGGTCGGCCTCGGACGGCGCGACGCGCACCAGCGCGTGGCGCATTTCCTGCTGGAGCTGGGCGCGCGGCTCGCCCTCGTCGGGCTGGGCAGCAAGGCGGGCTATGCCTGTCCGTTGACGCAGTATCTTCTGGCAGACGCGCTGGGGCTGAGCGCCATCCACGTCAATCGCGTCCTGAGGAAGTTGCGCGAGGACGGGCTGCTCACCTTCCGCGACGGGCGCGTGTCTTTCGACAACTACCAAGGTCTGGTCGGTCTGACTGAGTTCGATCCAGCCTATCTTGACCAGGCAGGACCGCTCCTGAAATGACGAAGGGCCGCCCCCTACGGGGCGACCCGTGTTCACATCAGCCGCAGGGCGTCACGCGAGCGCGTGGGTTGCCGCGTCGAGTTCCTTGATCGTCTCCGCGTCGTTCTTCGCGGTCTGCGCCTTCTCGGCAGCCTGGTAGTGCTTCAGGGCCGCATCCTTCTTCGGGCCTGCCGGCGCCTTGTCCCAGGCAGCCTTGACAGACTTCATCTTCTCCGCGGCGTTCGCGGAAGAGTTCGTTTCGGGGGTCATGGAGAGTGTCCTTTCTTGGACGTTCGAGAGAAGGAAGGAGCAGGAAACACTTGCTCGTGGTCGCGGAACGCCCCGCAGCCTTCCTCATGCTCGAAAGCCCTGAGCGGTCGCCGATTCTCGGCGGCCGTACCCGACCATGGATGCGTCGGCAGAAGCCGACACTGACACAGATTAGCGGATCCGGTCGAATTTACGGACGTCTCCGACGTCGCGTCCAAGTCTGCTCCGCTCGCATTGCCGATTTTCGCAGGTTGGCACGCGTCTTCCAGCCCAACCGGCCTGGAAGGGCGCGCCCACAGGTTCGAGAGTCTCAGCAATCTGCCGCTGTTAACTACGCGCCTGGAACGAGGAGGCGCGCGAGAATTACGATCGATATGATGAACAGCGCGATGTATACGACCGGCCCGACGGATCTCATCCGCTCCCCACTTTGCGACGGTCCAGCTGGCAATATCACCCGACGGGGTGCCCGAGCAGGCAAGAGCGAGACCAGTTTTCGCGCTATCGTCTCGCTTTCGCGCGCCAACGCCGGGACGTCGCCAATCTTTGCGAGAAGCGAGCCCATTCTCGTCGACGCCACTTCCTCCGACAGTCCCGAGAGCGCGGAGGCTTCCTTCCATGGATCAAGGCCAAGTCTTGCGAGGCAAGAGAGAACGGTGACCATTGACCCCCTTCGGTCCTCCCCGACGAAGGCGTAAAGGAACTCGTCGAAGTCCGAGCCGTCCGGGTGAAGAACGTCGGATATTGCCATGTCGAGGCTCCTTATTGTGTCGAGAACTGGCTTTGGTGAGAGCAGCTTGCCGTCCTGATCGCATACGGCGCCCTGAAGCAGCCAGCCGTGTGCGGCCTTTTCTCGATTTGGCAAAAAGCGCGGACGCCACGGCGCGCTGAAACAGACCTGCCATCCTTCCATCATCCGAGACGCTGCTGCGCCACATCGCATGCGAAGGCGAAACATTCGCTGTAGATAACTGGCGAGGGCTGCTGTGAGGCTAACACGGATCAGCACGCACCTGCGACGCGCATCGTATGTCCTATGAAATCTCGTGCGGGCAACTCTCCAAATTAGGGACATTCATGCGCCGAGTTAGCCATGGAGGAGCAGCGATGAACCTGCGATCGACGACCTCGGTGATCACGTTTTCAAACGCGTTCGCCCTCTCTGGCGATGACGATGAACTGCCGGCCGGCGACTATGAAGTCGTCGTCGAAGAAGAGCTCCTGCCGGGTCTCAGCTTTCAAGCCTATCGCAGGACAGCGACCTATTTGACGGTTCACGGCAGGGGCAGCGGATCCAGCCGGATCGAGATGCGGCCCACCACCGACCGGGAGCTGGAAACTGCCCTCGCGCGTGACCGCGCATTGACCAAGAAACACACCTGAAACGGTTGGACGCTCCATCCGCTGGAGGACTTGTCAGTGACCTCTCCCGAGTGGCTGAGATCCGAGCCGAGTTCGCCCTGATAAGCGCCGCGATTCCGTGATGAAAGCCGGCTGGGCGACAGGTGAGCTTCGCCAATGAATGACAATCACACAGCGCGGCGGCGGGAGAGTGTTGTTTTAGGACCAGATGGTCCTTGCAGCACTGGCCGCGCTCTTGAACTGAGCGCGCAAGGTCGGGCGATCGCGGCAGGCGGCCTATGGAGACACGATCATGGCCCAAGGGTGCGTACTTGTGGTTTTCCGCCGGCAAGGGATACGGCTTCATCCGTCCCGACGGCGGGCATGACGCCGGCCCGAACGGCGAGCGAGAGATCTTCGTTCATGCCAACGCCGTGGAGCAGGCCGGGCTGCCCGGATTGGTCGACGGCGAGCGGGTCATCTACGAAGTGATGCTGAGCCAGGACGGCAGTCCATTCGCCACTAATCTCAAAGTCATCTGATGTTCCGGCCGGCCGATCAAGCTGCGGGCCACTCAAGAAGCACAATGTTTCTGCACGCGGGAACAATTCGCGCGGGTGGCTGATACAGATCAGCCTCGCGGATTGCCCGCTCGGGTACATGTAGCGATCAAGGACGCGACGTTCGGGTGCCCGGCTCATTCCACGCAAAGAGAGGCTCGGGACCCGCTGCTCAGCTCCACGCCTGCCGCACGGCCGCAGCGGTGGCGAGCACAGGTCTGCCTCAACACGACGCAGACTCATCGAGAGAGGACACCATGCAACAGCACCAAAGCCCAAGTCTATCGCAGCGCTTCCAACAGTACCGCGCGAGCAAGGCGGTGCTGGTCTGGGCCTGTGCGGGGTCAGCTATTGTCGCCACGGTCGTTGGCTTCGCCTGGGGCGGCTGGGTGACGGCGGGAGTGCCCAGGAAATGGCAGAGAACGCGGCGGCGCAGGGGCGCCAGGAGGTGGCCGCGGTGGTGTGCGTCGACCGCTTCATGGCCGCGCCGGACGTCAACGTCCAGCTCACTGGGCTGAAGGCGATTTCGAGCACCTACCAGACGAGAAAAATTCATCCAAGACGGCGGCTGGGCGATAATGCCCACCGGCAACAACGATCAAGGCACCTCGACCAGCCCTTCAGAGAGCCGGGACGACCGCGAAGCGGCCGGGCTCTGCGCCGAGGAACTCGCAAAGCGCGAGGTTCCTCTGAGCGGGCCCGCCGCAGCGAACGCGGCCGAGCCGATCGTGGTGCAGTAGGAATCACCGCACCGGCCGCCGCCCTGCTCGCCGGCACAGGCCGAGAGAGAGGTCGACACGAGGTCGCAGAGCACGGCGTCGCCGGGCGACGGCCCTTGGGTGTCACAAGCAGTGCCGGTCCCGATCTGCAGGCGATCCGGTGCTCCCAGGGCCGCAAAAGTTAAGGAACCAGTCGAATGAAGATCGCCCAGGTGGCTCCCCTCTATGAGGCTGTGCCGCCCCGTCTCTACGGCGGCACCGAGCGGATCGTGGCTCATCTCACCGATGCACTGGTCGAGCTCGGCCACGATGTGACGCTCTTCGCCAGCGCGGAGGCGCAGACGAGCGCGAGGCTCGTTCCGGTTCGTAATCAGGCTATCCGGCTCGACCCGCACCCCCTCAAGTCGGATCTCGCCGCCCATCTGTGCATGCTGCAGGAGGTGTACCTCAGAGAGCATGAGTTCGACGTCATCCACTTCCACGTCGACCTCATTCACTTTCCCTTCTTCGAGCGGCTGGCTCACAAGACCGTCACCACCCTGCACGGTCGGCTGGACCTGGAGGATCTCGGGGAGCCTATGCGCGCTGGCCGCAGTACCCGCTGGTCTCGATCTCCAACCACCAGAGGCTTCCGCTGCCGGCGGCGAACTGGTGCGGACCATCCAGCACGGCCTGTCCGACGACCTGCTCGGCGTGGCGCGCGAGCCCAAGGGCGACTACCTCGCCTTCCTCGGCCGAATTTCGCCCGAGAAGCGGCCCGACCGCGCCATCGCCATCGCGAGGAGCGCAGGCATCGAGCTCAAGATCGCCGCCAAGGTCGACGCCGTCGACCGAGCCTACTTTGCAGACGTGATCGAACCCCTGCTCGGTCAGCCGGGGGTCGAGTTCATCGGCGAGATCAACGACCGCGAGAAACAGGCGTTTCTCGGCAATGCCCCGGCGCTGTTGTTCCCGATCGACTGGCCGGAGCCGTTCGGTCTGGTCATGATCGAAGCGATGGCGTGCGGCACCCCAGTCATCGCGTGGCGTTGTGGCGCAGTTCCCGAGGTCGTCGACGACGGTTTAACCGGCTTCATCGTGACATCGCAAGACCAAGCCGCGCGCGCGGTCGAGAGTGCGGCCGGTCTGGATCGATCGGCGATCCGTCACGTCTTCGAGCGGCGCTTCTCATCGAAGGTCATGGCGCGCAACTACCTCGCACTCTACTGGAGTCTTGATCCACGGGTTCGATTCGGACCTGCAGCTCGCAGCGTCAGGGTAGCCCGGCGATGCGGGTATCCTCAGAGCCTCCTTCGACCCCGGACATCCCATCTGCGGCCGGTCCGTCGGCGGCCGCCGACGCAGGCGAACCACGGGTGCCACTTCACCTGTTCGTGCTGAAGCACCGCGACACCTTCCTGGTCGCTGATGCTTTCGGTGACATCTGCGGCGAACGGCGACGGCCTCTTCCATGACGACACGCGCGTCCTTCCCGCTTCGGGCTCTCTCTCGGCGGGCATCTGCCGTCGATGTTGGGTGCGGGGGTCAGCCAGGACAACGTCTTCTTCACCGCCAATGTCACCAATCGCCCCTTGCCGCCACTCGGCGGGCGTCCGTGCCGGAAGGCGTTCTCCACGTCGAGCGCACGCGATTTCTTTGGGAGGAGCGTCTTTACGAGCGGCTGACCATTACAAACTACGCGGATACTCGATGCCATCGCGCCGCTGAGCCTGAGCTTTGCGGCCGACTTTCGCGACATGTTCGAGGTCCGCGGCACGCGTCGGGACGTCCGGGCAGGCTGCTGCCGACGGCGGTCGACGACCGACACGGTCGTTCTCGGGTACGCCGGCCTCGACGGCATTGTCCGCACTTGTTCGCTGGCGTTCTCCGAACATCCCGATCGGCTGACCCCGGACCTCGCGGAATTCGTCGTCCTTCTCGGCCGCAGGAGCGACGGGAGCTCTACATCGAGACCGGTCTGGACGCGCCGGCGCTGCCGTCGCGCACCCGTTTCCGCGCAGCCGCCGCCCGAGCCCGCCTCGCGACTAGGGCACGCCGACGATTGGGCGCGACGGTGCGCAGCTCAGGACGATTGTTCAACAAATGGCTCGACAAGTCTGGCGCGGACTTGGCCCTCCTCACCACCGAGCTGCCAACCGGTCCCTACCCCTATGCGGGCATTCCCTGGTTTTCAACGCCCTTTGGCCGAGACGCTATCATCGCTGCCCTACAGACGCTGTGGTTGAACCCCTCCCTCGCGCGTGGCGTGCTGGGCTTCCTCGCCGCGCACCAGGCGGAGGAAACCTCCCCCTTCCACGACGCCGCGCCTGGCAAGATCATGCACGAGCGGCGCAAGGGCGAGATGGCGACGCTGCGCGAGCTGCCTTTCGCTCAATATTACGGCGGAGTCGACACCACGCCCCTGTTCATCATGCTTTCCGGCGCCTACGCGGGGCGCACGGGCGACATCGCGTTCATCGAGACGCTCTGGCCATCGCTGCTCGCAGCAATGGCTTGGATCGAGGGTGAGTGCGAGCGTAATCAGGACGGTTTCCTCGCCTACGCCCGCGCGGCAGATACCGGACTCGCCAATCAGGGCTGGAAGGACAGCCATGATTCCGTCTTCCACGCCGACGGAAGCGACGCGCGGGGGCCGATCGCCATCGTCGAAGTGCAGGGCTATGTGTACGCTGCACTGCGCACCATGGCCGATCTCGCAGCGCGCCGCGGCCAGCCCGGCCAGGCGGCGATCTGGCGCGCACGCAGCGAATTGATGCGGAATGCGGTCGAGAGCCGTTTCTGGCTCGAGGCAGACGGCTACTACGCACTCGCGCTCGATGGCAGCGGCACGCCTTGTCGTGTCCGTGGCTCGAACGCCGGGCATCTCCTGTTCACGGGTCTGCCATCGGCGCAACGCGCGGAACGGATGGCGGCGCATCTCAGGGGGCTGCCGTTCAACTCCGGCTGGGGCATTCGCACCCTCGCCGAGGGGCAACCTCGCTTCAACCCCATGTCCTATCACAACGGCTCCGTCTGGCCACACGATACCGCTCTCTGCGCGGCCGGGCTCGCGCGCTACGGCGCGCGTGACGACGTGGTGCGCCTAATGAGCGGGATGTTCGAAACAGCGGTCCACTTCGACATGCGCCTGCCCGAGCTCTTCTGCGGCTTCGATCGTGTCGCTGGGGAGGCGCCAATCGGCTATCCTGTAGCCTGCCAACCGCAGGCCTGGGCGGCGGGCGCCGCCTTCATGATGCTTCAGGCCTGTCTCGGCGTAACCGTCGACGGCGTGTGCGGCGAGATCCACATCGATCGGCCGCGCCTGCCGATTGGAATCGACTGCCTGACCATAGTCAATCTGATGGTCAAGGACGTGACCATCGACCTCATTTTCCAGCGCATCGGCGAGCGCGTCACGGCCTTTCCCATCGGCCGCGACCCGAGCCCGGTCCCCATCGTTCTGCGTGCCTGAATGCGTCCTCCTGGAGGTTTTGGAACAGCATCGGTGGAGACGGTTGGACTTCAGACCCTCTTCCTGCGCCAAACTACCTTCCGAGATGTTCCGCCACATTCTCTAACCGGCTGAGTTGCAAGGGCCGGTTCCATCCTTCCATTCCGCAAAGGTCCTGCACGTTCCCGGGGTTTCCTCCATTTTGCGGGGTAAGCGGCGTCCACGCCCCCTCTCTGTCGGCGGGCGCGCAGCTCTGATCCAGTCGCGGAGGTTTGGCGACGGGTTGGAGGCGAGCTTTGCAAAGAAGATTGCCATGTTCTTTGGCGAGCGGTGCGGCGCGCGTTGCACGGCTGGAGGTGATCGCGGGACCGACGGGCCGACGGCGCTGGCCTGACGAGGTGAAGGCGCGGATCGTGGCGGAGACGCTCGAGCCTGGCGTGCGGGTGAACGATGTCGCGCGCCGGCACGGGGTGCAGCCGCAGCAGGTGACGTCGTGGCGGCGGCTCGCGCGCCAAGGCAAGCTCGTGATCCTGGCTGATGGCGAGGTTGAGTTCGCGACGCTGATGGTCGAGGCGTCCGCGGCGGCGCCCGAGGCGGCGATCGAGCGCGCCGCGACCGTTGAGATCGACGCGGGCGGTGTCGTCATCCGGCTGCCGGCCGATGCATCGGCCGAGCGGATCGGCGCCATCGCCAGAGCGCTGCGGACGTCGTGATCGTCCCGGCGCAGGCGGTTCGGGTGGTGATCGCGACGAAGCCGGTCGACTTCCGCAAGGGCCATGACGGGCTGGCGGCGCTGGCGCAGAACGAACTCGGCCTCGATCCGCATTCCGGCCTGATCGTGGTGTTCCGCTCGAAGCGCGGCGACCGGATCAAGGTGCTGGTGTGGGACGGCAGCGGGCTGGTGCTGGTCTACAAGCGCCTGGAGGAAGGCAGGTTCGCCTGGCCGGCCGTCAGGGACGGCGTCATGTGTAGAGCGTCAACCTTGATGTCCGCGGCCGTCAGCCATGTTGGCCGGTTCTGCCCGCTGCGGTGGTTGAATCAGGCGGTGCGCTCCTCCGTGATGTTGTCGGCGAGGTTGTCGCCGGTGGCTGTCGCTGTGCCGTCAGCCACTGCGGCGCTTCGATCGGCGGCGGCGCGGCGTCTGTAGCTGTCGACGTTCATCTCGAGGATGGTGGCGTGGTGGACGAGCCTATCGATGGCGGCGACGGTGACGGCCTGATCGGGAAAGATGCGGTCCCAGGCGCTGAACGGCTGGTTGGCAGCAATTGCGAGGCTTCGGGTCTCATAGCGCCGGGCGATGAGCTCGAAGAGGACGGAGGTCTCGGCCTGGTCTTTCTGGGCGTAGCCGATGTCATCGAGGATGATCAGGTCGAAGCGGTCGAGCCTGGCGAGGGCGGCCTCGAGGGCGAGGTCGCGGCGGGCGGCCTGGAGCTTCTGCACGAGATCGGTGGTGCGCGTGTAGAGGACGCGGTGGCCGCTCTCGACGAGGGCGTGGCCGACGGCACAAAGCAGATGCGTCTTGCCGGCGCCGCTGTTGCCGATGGCGATGAGGTTGGCGCCGGTCTCGATCCAGTCGCCGGCGGCGAGCGCCTCGATGCGGGCGCGGGAAACGCTTGGCAGGGCCTTGAAGTCGAAGGTGGCCAGCGTCTTGCCGCCCGGCAGGCGGGAACTCGATGAGATGGCGGCGGATGCGACGGCTATCGCGTTCGGCGATCTCCAGCTCGGCGAGAGCGGCGAGGAAGCGGGCTGCCGGCCAGCCTTCGGTGTCGGCGCGCTCGGCAAGCATGGGCCAGTGCCTATGGAAGCTCGGCAGGCGCAGCGCGATCAGCATTGCGGGCAGCGCGTGGACGTCGATGGCGCGCGGCGCCGTGGTGGTGGATGGGACGGTCATGCGCGCATCTCCAGCAGGGCGTCGAAGCTGGCGAGCTCGGTGAGCGCGACAGGCACGTCGTCCGGCAGCGGCCGGTGCCGCGGCACGAGGCGCGGCTTCAGCTGGTCGGCATCCGGCAGACGGCCTGCGGCGAGGTCCTCGGCGATCCGCGCGGCGAGCTCGGCCTCGCACCCCTCGTCGTGGGCGAGCCCGAGCAGGTCGACCATTCGGCGGCAGGCGTCCCGCCGGGGCAGCGCCGCCGAGAGCGCGGCCCAGGCCTCGGCGTACTCGCTGCGGGGAAAGAGCCCGTCGCGATAGACCGAGCCGGCGAGCGCCTGCGGCTTGCGGCGCAGCGCGTGGATGACATGGCGGTAGTCGATGCGGTGAAGGCGCCGCCCGTCGCCGCAGCTGCGCAGGCGGGGATGGCTGGCGACGTGGGTGGCGCCGAGGAAGGCCTCGATCCGGTCGTCGTAGAGGTGGACGCGCAGGCGCTGGCCGATCAGGCGCGAAGGCGCGGAATAGAAGACGCTGTTGACCAGGAAGCCGCCGGTGCGGGTGACGCGGGCGACGTGCTCGGTGAAGTCGGTGGTGCGCCGGGCGGGCAGCGGGCGCAGCGCCGCCACCTCGATGCGCAGCGCCGCCTCGCGGCGGCGATTGCGGCGGGCGACGAGCCCGTCCACGAAGCGGCGCCAGTCCGCGAGGTCGGCGAAGTCGCGCGATCCACGCAGGATCAGCGCCTGGTCGAGCGCGGTCTTGAGATGGCGATGGTGGGACTCCACGGCGCCGTTCTCGTGCGCCTCGCCCGGATTGCAGCGGCTGGCGAGCATCCCGTAGTGGGCGCAGAAGTCGTCGTAGCGGCGGGTCACGTCCTTCGCCGCCTCGGCGTCGAGGTTGCGGTAGGCGGCCGAGAGGCTGTCGGTGCGATGCTCGCCCGGGACGCCGCCGAGCGCCCAGAGCGCGTTCTGGAGGTTCTCCGCCAGCGCGGTGAAGCTCTCGCCGCCGAGCACGACGGCGGCATGCTCCCAGCCGCTGTAGGCCAGGACGAAGTGATAGAGCCGGTGCGGGAACGGCGCACCGGCGATGGTGACGCCGAGCTCGGCCGCGTCGGTGAAGTCCGAGAGCGCCATGCGCCCCGGCTCGAACGTCTGGCGGAAGATCACGTCCCGCGCCGGGCCATTCAGGGCGCGCCAGTCGCGCACCCGCCGCTCCAGCGTCCGCCGGACGCGATCGTCGGGGAAGGCGTCGGGATCGGTCATCTGCAGGTGGCGCAGAAGCGTCACCGCCTGCACGGCGGGGTCGCGCTCGAGGATCGGCAGCAGCACCGGCTCCCAGACCGCGGCCAAAGGGTCCGAGACCGTGCGGCCGCGCTCGGGCTTGCGCTGCGACGGCAGGCGCGGGTCGGCGTCGATCCGGCGCGCTGTGCGCTCGCTGAACCCGGCGCGGGCGGCGGCGGCGCGCTGACTGTGACGAAGGCGATCTTGCATGTAGGCTCTCGCTTGCTGGTCGGTGACGGGTCTGCCCGGCACGTCGGGACCTCCGTTGGGACGACAGAGATCCCGGTCGTACCGACCCGGAGCGGCCAGCACCCACGCCATCACCCCCAGAGGACGGCGATCGCGCGCGCCGTCTTCAGCCTACGGCCAGGCTACGCCCGCCCTCCGGCTGGAGACGGCGGCCAACTTGGCTGTCGGCGCCGGACAGGATGGTTGTCGCAGATCAGCTTCGGGCCGATCTCCGGCACGCAGGGGCACCGGCGGCTTAACGTCCTCTTCACCCGGGCCAAGGAGCAGATCATCACGTTCACCTCGATGCAGCCATCCGACATCGTGCCTGATGGCAAGTCGAAGGGCGTGCAGATGTTTCGCGGCTGGCTGGAATACGCCGCGACCGGCGCCGTGCCGGACTACCAGCATGGCGGCGGAGAGGCCGAGAGCCCATTCGAGCCCCATGTCGCCCGGGTCGTCGAATTCTTCGGCTGCGAGGCGGTGCCGCAAGTCGGCGCCTCGGGCTACCGCATCGATGTCGGCGTCCGCCACCCCGACTGGCCGCACGGGTTCATCCTCGGCGTCGAGTGTGACGGCGCGACCTACCATTCGTGGAAGTCGAGCCGCGACCGCGATCGCCTCAGGCAGGAGGTGCTCGAGGATAAGGGCTGGACGCTTCACCGGATCTGGTCGACCGACTGGTTCCGCGACCCCGATGCCGAGAAGACAAGGCTGCGGCAGCGCATCGAGGAACGCCTGGCCGAGCTGCGCGCCAGTCGACCGAAGGAAGCGTCCGTCATCGATTTCGGGGCGGCGGCACGGTCTCTCCGCCAGCCGGAGGAGACAACCTCATCTGATCCGGCGGCGTCGGCAGCGGAGTTGCTGCAGTCCGATACGGGGCAGGATCCGCTTGCGCATGAGGGTCCCCCCTCCCTGTGAGGACCACCGCCCGGCCGTTGCCGAGTTGCCGGCCGGGGTGGTCTGCATCGGCAGCAAGGTTCTGGTCGAGAAGATCGCCGATGGGCGCAAGATGACATTCACGCTGTCGAAGGATCAGAATGATCCGGACAACGGCTTCGTCGGGCTGCACACCCCGCTCGGTGATGCTCTGCTCGAGGCTGAGGAGGGCGAAACGGTTTCTTACGTGGCCGGGCCCTACGTCCATGAGGTGCGCGTTCTGTCGGTCGGCTGACTGGCAGGCGCGAATCAAATCCGGCCCGCCCTACCGGGCCGGAAGCTTTCAAAAGGGAGTGTAAACTTGAATTTCGAAAAAAGTGAGCGCGCGCGGATGAGGGTGGCTTGGAAAGCGAGTTCGGGCCGGATCGGCTCCTGCCGTCCGGCGTGCAGTTGGCTAACGGGGATGCCGCGCTGAACCTGGCGCCCCAGATACGCGAATTCGCAAGGGAGTACTTCGGTACGCAGTCGATCGTGTGGCACCAGCACGCCAATCACGCCCTCTCGTCGCAAGTGGCGTGCCTGAATTTCCTGATGCCGCTCGCAACACGACCGGTGCCGCTCTCCGAGCTCGTCGGGCGAGCGCTCGGCATCGCACCGCCCGAGATGCTGCCCGTCGAGGACGGGCCGGGCGGGGCAGCCGTGTTATGTCGGGTTCGAGTGGATCGGTCGGGCCGATTATCTCTCGGAATGGCATAACGGCGGCGCGAGCCGAGGTGCGAACGTGACCAGTGCCGATGCCGTCGTCAGGTTTATGGGGCCCGCGGGACCGGAAGCCCTGCTGATCGAGTGGAAATACACCGAAACCTACTGATCCGCCGACCGCGGCATGGCAGAAGGGCAATCCGACGCGGCTCAAGCGGTATGCCGACAAGTGCTTCGCGCCGGACGGGCCGATCCGAAATGATCGCGACCTGACTGTCGAGGACTTCTTCCAGGAGCCCTTCTACCAGCTGCTGCGCCAGCAAATGCTGGCCTGGCGAATGCAGCAGGCGGGCGAGGACCGCGCCGTCCGGGTGCGGGTCCTGCACATTGCGCCAGCCGGCAATATCGAACTTCGTCGCGTGAAGGCTCCGGCGTTTCAGAAGATCGGCAGCGATGCGTTGAAGGTCTTCCAGAGCCTCCTGACCGAACCGGACGATTTCGTTTCCCGAACTACGGAGGAGCTCTTCCGCCCGTTCGTCCATGGAGGGGGAGGGGCCGATGTTTGGACATACGACCTCAAGCAGCGCTACGCTTTTCTCCTCGATTGACTTCAGCGGCAATCGGATATGGCCCCGCACTGCGGGGTCGGTCTGCCACTGCGGGACGGAGGTACGCCTGCCGGGATCCGCGAGTAATCCCCGCTTAGGTAAATCTATGCCAAATCAATGCTCAATGACATCTAATCCGTATGCAAACCCATCTTCTCGAGCGCAGTCTCGATTGGCCCTTGCATGTCGAAGGTGAAATTGCCGGCCATAACCACTGTGCAGCTCGTCCGGCTCATCAATGACGACAAGGTCGTAGTTGCCCCAATTCAGGGTTTCGAGATTGATCTCGCCCGAACGGCCCTGCAACCGAGTCAGGTACGTATGATTGAGAACATCATAGTTGAAGCGGTCCGCCGCTAGCAGATTGCGCTTGTCGTTGACTGTGTAGACCGTCCAGTTATCACGTAGCTTCTTCGGGCAAAGAACCAGCACGCGGTCGTTGCGAAGTTCATAGTATTTAATTACCGCGAGCGCCTCGAAGGTTTTTCCAAGGCCGACGCTATCCGCAATGATGCAGCCGTTGTATTTTTCAAGCTTGTCGATAGCCCCAAGAACGCCGTCACGCTGGAATTTATAAAGCTTGCCCCATACTAACTGTGTCCTTGAATCCCGTCTTTAATTTGACGATGTTTTCTTCGTCGATGTCCTCAAGGAAATCCTTGAACACGTTGTATAATGTCAGGAAGTAGATGAATTCGGGCGATTGGTCTTTCACCAGCTGTTTCGAGCTGGTCTAGCAGCAGGCCTTGGCATCTTCAGTCGCGGCGGGTCGCTCCAGATCGCTCTCAAACCATTCCAGCATTGCCCGCGTGCTCTGCGCGTCCTGAGCGCACATATTCATATGGAAGCGGTTGGACTCCGAGTAGCCTAGGCCCGTGCTCGTGAAGGCGGAGCTGCCCTGAATGCCAATCGCTGTCCGCCGGGCCGTAGTGCCAGCATCAGGTTTTGCCCAAAGGCGCGAGGGTTCCGGGCGATGCGATCTCCGCCTTGTCCCTGAGCCACTTCGCGCACTCTCTCGCGATCTGTGTCTGGTTCAACTGGTTCTTGAAGCGTAGTTCGAATTCGATCCCCTTCTAGCGCCGCGAACCTGGGAAGATCCCCGGCATCCCCTCGCTCTGGAAAAAGCAGCAACCGCGCCCCGTCTATTGCTTTGAGTTCCTTCTTGAAGCGACTCAAAGCCGTAGATAGAGAATAACGCCGACACAACAGAGAGCTTGGTTCCGCGCGAAAGGGACTTGCGCAGTTCATCACCAACCTTGCCATTCTTTTTATTGCCAAGCAGCATGTATTGCTGACTATCCTTTTGTTTACGGTGCCTGCTGAACGCCATTGTAGAAATGCGAGAGCCGCTTTAGCAATCACTTAGCGAGCGGATGCCATAATGTTCATCATCTCTCGTGCATCGTTTTTCACAATGTAGCCAAGGCGTTCGCATTTGTGTAGGGAAAATCGTGCGCATTCGGATCGGAAGTGTGGCTTGATTACGTTCGGACCTCCGAAACTGTTAACGGACGGGCATTCGCGCGGTCCCCTTTCCTTCTCAGCCCCTCTGCGACAAGCGTGCCGAGGAATTCCGCGAATGGCGCAATCTCCTGCCGCACGCTGGCATGTTCCAGTGCTGCCATGAATGCGTCCCGCCGCTCAAGGGAACACGGTCCAGGGATAGCCGCCCGCGCCATCATCACGTTCATCAGGAATCGCCCTATGCGGCCGTTCCCGTCCATATAGGGATGGATGTAGACAAAGACAAAATGCCCGAGCACGACACGAACGGCCGGTTCGTTTCTTCGCGCCAGCAGCTCGAAAAAAGCGGGCATGGCGTCGCGCACAGCTTCGCGGTTCGGCGGCACATGCATCGAGCGCCGAATATAGACCGGCCCGTTGCGATAGCCGGCGAGATCGGCGGCGCGCAACAATCCCGGCTGTCACGCTCGGGGCAAACAGTTCCCGGTACCACGTGCCGTGATCTTCGTCGGCGACGGTGCCGGGATTTTCGCCATGCAGACCCTACCAACGCTTTCCTGACCGCCTTGATAGGCCTGCCAGTAGCCGCGCGCGGCAAGAGCGTCGCGATGTTCGCTGTCCTTTTCGTCGTCATCCGGATTCCAGTGACCACTGCGTACGCGCTCGATCAGCTCGGGGCTGACGCGATAGCCTTCAATCGACAGCGAATGATAGGCGTCGGTGACATAAACGTCTTCGACATGTTTCAGTAGGCATCGATGTCGTTCGGCTGGCCGGGGGCTTTGGGAAAGCGCTCGATGATTGGTCCGCGCATCTTCTGCCACATCAGGCGAATGCGCCCGGCGGGGGGAGCTTCACGCCGGGCAGGAGAGCCGATTTTGCCGTCGAAGGGATCGTGCTCGCGCACGTAGTATCCGGCGGTGCGCATGGTGCTCGATGATGTCGTCGGCGATCCGGTCACGGCCAATATTGCGGAACGCGCCCGCAAGCCGTCCGGCAATGGTGCTGTGCCCGCCTTCCAGCAGCCGGTCCAGCACTTCGGAGGCGTCGCGGATCATGACAGCGCTGCGCGCGCGTCCGTGGGGTTTTATCGAAGAAACCCGGCGCGCACGCGATCAGCGCCGCGGGCAGCGAAAACAGGCGCAGGCCTTCTTTCTTCCACGTCCGCTGTCTCGGGCAATGCGGCCCGGATATCCAACAGCGACGTGCCGTGCGGAAAGTCCGTGGCCTTGTTCCCGGCCTTGGGCGCGCGCACGACCAGCTGGCGCGGCACGGTCCGGTTTCCGGCATGAAGTGAGAGGGATTGCTCGGGCGAAAGGCACCAGTCAGTGCCGAAACGGTCTTGGAGATAGGCGGCGCAGAAATCCCAGAACGATGCATACCAGGCGGTGCTTTCACCGGCTTGTCTCATCCGGGCGCGCGGGGATGTACCAGCCTTTGATGACCTCGCGCAGGAAGCCGTTCTCGAGCAGCCGCTCGCGATGGCTCCGCGACAGGTCCGCCGAGCGGATCGCGACAACGCCGCGCTCCTGTAGCTCGCTCAGGGCTTCGAGAGACTCGGCCAGTTTTTCCTGCGGCGTTGCCATGGCCTTCGCGGTTTCATTAGGGCTTTGCGCTGCGCTCTCATTAGGTTTTCGCGCCGCGCGCACGTTAGGTTATTATGTTGTATCACTTTTAGGTTATTGTGTCGAGCGGAGATTAGGTTCTGTGCGCGCCATGCAAGGGGCAACCCTTGCCCGTGGTCCAGCGGCGGAACGCTGGCGGCATCCAATCCGCGCAGGGTTGGTCAGGTGTCCAGAGGGCTCGAAGGCTCTTTGGTCGTCTCCATGGGCGAAACCATGGTGCGGTCCAGGCTGCACAAGCCGGTCGATGGGGTCCACCCGCCCGACCTATGCGGGGTACATCGAGGCACCGAAGTGGGGTGTGACCCTCTGCAAGGGCCATCACGAGCCGCTTATAAGCTTTGAGACACACCACCGGATTCTGGAGAATCTGGCGGACGGCCTGCGTCCGGCGGCGCGCAAGGATATCAATGAGGATTTCCCGCTGCGCGGTTTCGTGCTGTGCGATGACTGCGGCAAGCCGATGACAGCCTGCTGGTCGCAGGGCTGCCGTAAGGCATATGCCTATTATCTCTGTGACACACGCGGCTGCGAGGTTCACCGGAAGTCGATCCCGCATCCAGGACGGCTTTGCCGAAATCCTGAAGAGCCTGCAACCGTCACGGCAGCTTTTCGAAGTGGCTAAGGCGATGTTCAAGGACGCGTGGGATATGCGGCTCGCCGAAGCGCACGATGCGAAGGAGGTTGTCGCCCGCCAGCTCAAGGATGTGGAGAAGCAGATCGAAGGCCTGTTGGACAGGATTGCACAT
>CAVUWP010000021.1:0-331424 GCA_963745085.1 uncultured Alphaproteobacteria bacterium
CGCGGGCACCGGAGCGTTTCGCCATCGCCGGCCTGTGGATGGGCGGCATGGTCGCCATGGAGGTGATCGCCCGTGCGCCCGACCGCGTTCTCGGCGCCTGCCTGATGGACACCGATCCGACACCCGCGCGCGAGCGCGAGATCGCCTGGCGGAGGGGCCTGCTCGACCAGGGCTTCGAGACCTATGTCGACGCCTTCGTCGGGCGCTTCTACGCGCACAATGCCGAGGTCGCCGCGCGCCTCGGCCCCCAGACGCGGGCGCGATGCTGGCCGCCCGCGCCCGTGGCCCGCGCCCAGGCCCTGCGCTCGACAGCAGGCGGGACATGGGTCCCTGGTCGCAGGCTTCGCCGGGCCGGTTGAGGTCGTCGTCGGCGCCGAGGACCGCGTCTGTCCACCGAAGCTGCACGCGCCCCTCGCCGCGGCGCTGCCGGGCGCGCGCCTGACCGAGATTGCCGGCTGCGGCCATATCGCGACGCTCGAGCGCCCGGCCGAGGTGAACGAACGCCTCACCGCGCTGCTCGCCCGCATCTTGCGTTGAGTTCCGCCTCGGGGCATGCGATTCTTCACCTCTCGCCGCCATCGGAGGAGGCATGATCCGCATTCGTAAGCTCGCCGCGCGCCTGGCCGTCATCGGCGTCGTCTCGGTCGCCTTGCCGGGCCTCGTCTCCTGCGGGCCGTCCGGCCCGGCCGCACCGGCGCGGGCTCGACGGTCCGCGCAACACCGATTCTCCCATCGCCGGGGCGACGCTGCGCTGCTCGCAGGATTATCCGGACTCGGTGCTGGTCTTCGGCGCCGACGGCACGCTTTCGGGCCGTTATGCCGGCCAGGAGGTCTCGGGCGAGTGGAACGCGCTCGGACCCGAGCGGGTCGAGGTGCTGCTGCGCGCCGGCGGCATCGCGGTGCGTGACACTATGCGGCGGACCGGCGCCGGCTGGCGCGGCGAGAACACCGCCTGCGGTTGAGCGCGGCGCCCGGTCGAATCGCCCAGCAACCGCGCGATCAAATCCGCGCTTGAGGGTGCGGACGACGGTTCCTATAACGTCGAGGCTGCGCGCCGCGGACGCGGCCGCCGGGGGAGTGCTCGATGAAGAAGGTCTACGCCACGGCGGCCGAGGCGCTCGACGGCCTGCTGTTCGACGGCATGAGGATCGCCGCCGGCGGCTTCGGCCTGTGCGGCATCCCCGAGAACCTGATCGAGGCGATGCGCGACGCCGGCGTCAAGGATCTGACGGTCGCCTCGAACAATGCCGGCGTCGATGATTTCGGTCTCGGCCTGCTGCTCAGGAGCAAGCAGGTCAAGAAGATGATCCGCTCCTATGTCGGCGAGAACAAGGAGTTCAAGCGGCAATATCTCTCGGGCGAGCTCGAGCTCGAATTCAACCCGCAGGGCACGCTGGCCGAGCGCATGCGCGCAGGCGGCGCAGGCATTCCCGGCTTTTACACCAAGACCGGCGTCGGCACGCAGATCGCCGAGGGCAAGGAGCACAAGGAGTTCAACGGCGAGACCTACATTCTCGAGCGCGGGATCGTCGCCGGACCTGTCGATCGTCAAGGCGTGGAAGGCCGACAGCCAGGGCAACCTGGTCTTCCGCAAGACGGCGCGCAATTTCAATCCGATCATGCGCGACCTGCGGGCAGGTCACGATCGCCGAGGTCGAGGAGCTCGTGCCGACCGGCGAGCTCGATCCCGACTGCATCCACACGCCCGGCATCTTCGTGCAGCGCATCGTCGCAGGGCCCGCACGAGAAGCGGATCGAGCAGCGGACGGTGCGCAAGGCGGCATGATGGGCGCCGAGGACGGATCGTCGGAGTGACACGCCGATGAGGGACACCAAGGAACTGGCGGCGTCGATCGAGCCCAGCAGCGTGCCGACCGCGGCGCTGGCGCGGCTGCCGCTGGCGATGGTCCTCAGCAACCCGGGCTCGAGGACAACCCGATCGTCTTCGCCAGCGAGGCGTTCGAGGAGCTGACGGGCTATCGGCGGAAGGACGTCGTCGGCAGGAACTGCCGCTTCCTGCAGGGCGAGGGGACCGAGCCCGACCGGGTCGCCGAGATGCGCCGCGCCATCGAGGCGGGCGAGGAAGTCTCCGTCGAGATCACGAACTACCGGGCGGACGGCACGGCGTTCCGCAACCGCGTCTCGATCGCGCCGATCAGGAACGAGACGGCGAGATCGTGCTCTTTCTCGGCATCCAGCGCAGCCTCGACGAGGAAGACGGCGAGACGGATCTGTTGACGCAGCTGGCCGAGATCCAGCACCGGGTGAAGAACCACCTGGCCATGATCGTCGGCCTGATCCGGCTGCAGGCCGGCGCCGAAGGCGCGGCGACGGACTACGACATGCTGGCCCGCCGGGTCGAGGCGCTTCAGCTTCTGTATCAGGAGTTGAGCGCCGGCGGCGTCTCCTCGGCGGCCAGCGGCGAGGTTCCGCTCGGCGCCTATGTCAGCCGCATCGCCGCCGCGATCGGCCATCTCGACGGGCGCCAGGGCGTGCGCATCAACGTCTCGGCCGAGGAGGTCGCGGTCAGCGCCGACCTCGCCGGGCGGGTGGGGCTGCTGCTCTCCGAGGCGCTGACCAATGCCTTCCGCCATGCCTTCGCAGGCCGCGACATCGGCATGGTCGAGACCCGGCTGCAACGCCTGTCGAACGATGTCGTCCGGCTGCAGATCGCCGATGACGGCGTCGGCATGCCCGAGAACCGGGAATGGCCGGAGACCGACAGCCTGGGCGGGCGAATCGTGCTCGCGCTGCTGCGCGGGCTGAAGGCCCGGCACTCGGTCGACTCGTCGGCGACCGGCACCACCGTGACGATCGACATCCCGCTGTCCGAGAGCGACGAATGAGCGATGCCGCCGCGCGTCCGGCCGGGACGCCGCGGCGCAGAAGCCGGCCGTGCCGCAGCGCGCGCCGGCCGTACTGACAGGAGAGACCGATGCCCTGGGACCGACATCAGATGGCCGCGCGCGCGGCGCAGGAGCTGGAGGACGGCTTCTACGTCAACCTCGGCATCGGCATCCCGACGCTGGTCTCGAACTATATCCCGGACGGCGTCGACGTGACGCTGCAGTCCGAGAACGGCATGCTGGGCATGGGGCCGTTCCCGACCGAGGACGAGCTCGACCCCGACCTGATCAATGCCGGCAAGCAGACGATCACCGAGCTGAACCGGACGAGCTATTTCACCTCGGCCGACAGCTTTGCGATGATCCGCGGCGGCCACATCAACCTGGCGATCCTGGGCGCCATGGAGGTGGCCGAGAACGGCGATCTGGCCAACTGGATGGTGCCGGGCAAGCTGGTCAAGGGCATGGGCGGCGCCATGGATCTGGTCGCCGGCGTCGGCCGCGTCGTCGTCATCATGAGCCATGCCGACAAGGCCGGTCGCTCGAAGCTGCTGAAGTCATGCACCCTGCCGCTGACAGGCGCGGGCGTCGTCGACCGGATCATCACCGAGTTCGGCGTCTTGGACGTTGTCGAGGGCGGGCTGAGGATCGTCGAGCTCGCGCCCGGCGTCGCCGAGGACGAGGTCCGCGCCAAGACCGAGGCGACGCTGGTCAACTGACCGGCGCGGCGCCGGCGCCCGCGCCGACCGGGGGCTACTCGCAGATGCGCTTCAGCTGCGTCGTGCCCGTCGTGACGAAGTAGCAGTGCTGCTCGTACCGGTCGCGCGCCGATAGCCCGTCCGGCGGCGGGGCCAGCGGGTTCGCCCTCGCGGTCTTCGGGGCTGTCTTCGGGGCGGTCTCGGCAGCCCTCGGCGCCTGTACCGGCGGGGCGGCGGGCGCAGAGCGCGCCCTTGTCGGCTCTGGCTTGGCGGCGGCGCGTGCGGCCTGCCGGTCGGCCCGCGCACGCTCCGCGGCGGCGCGGCGCGCCGCGTCTTCGGCGCGCTGGCGGTCGATCCGGTCGGCATAGGCGGACTCGGTCCGGCGCTTCAGCAGGTCCAGCGCGGCGGCGTCGAGATAGCCGGTCTGCTCCATGTCCTGCGCCGCCTGCCAGGCGCGCAGCGCCGCCCGCGTCCCCGGACCGAAGATGCCGTCCACCCCGCGTGGGTCGTGCCCGGCGACCAGCAGGCGCCCCTGCACCTCGCGCCGCTGCGCGTTGTCGAGCCCCAGCGCTTCCTCCGCCGCTGCGGCGCCGTCGGCATGCTCGCCCGCTTGCACCGTCTCCGGCGCGACGGGCGGCACGGTCTTCTCCGGCTCGGCCGTCTCGGGGCGTGCCGGCGGCTCGGCTATCCGCGGCGTGGCGGGCGGCGCGGATGCCTCGGGGGCGCCAGGTGCCTCCGTCGCTCCGCCGGGCGCCGGGTCGGCCGGGCGGGGCGAGGCGGTTTCGGCGTCCGGCGCGCCCGCCCCGGTGTCCGGCCGCGGATCGACCCCCGGCAGTGCCCCGACTTCCGGCAGCGCCCCGACTTCCGGCTGCGCCTCCAGCGCCGCCAGGCGGTTGCGCGCCAGGGTGGCGAAAATGCCGTCAGGGTACTGCCGCAGGTACTCGGCATAGTCCTCGGCGGTGCCGCCGGCCTGCGCCGCCTGCCAGACAGCCAGCTCGATCTGCCTCGGGTCGAGCGCCGAGGACGGCGGCTCGGGCCTGGCCGGCGCCTTCGGGCCCAGCATGGCCGAGGTGACGGGCGGCGCTTCCGGCGCGGCGGGTGCAAGGTAGAACTCGCCGATCAGCGAGCTCTCGGTCCAGGGCCGCTGGCGCTGGCCGGTCGCGGCGTAGACGTCGGCCCGGACGCGCGCCAGCATGGTGTGGATCTCGACGCCCGGCGTCTCGACATGGGCGAGCAGCGCGTCGGTGAAGGGGCTGTTGTCGCCGGTGCCGTCGGCCGCCACGTCGCCGGGATCGGTGGCGTAGGCCAGCAGCGTGCCGCCCGACGCCTCGATCTGCGCCAGCCCGCGGTCCAGCGACCGGGCGGCCCTGGTCTTGCCCATCGAGCGGCTCAGCGCGGTCGCGAAGGGGTTGTCCCGGCAGGCGTCCAGGATGACGATCTTGGTGGCCGGCCAACGCTCCATCTGCGTCAGTACCAGCCGCGCCGGCATGGCCGCGAAATCGAGATCGACCTCCGAGCCGATCTCGGCGTCGACGGGCAGCAGATAGTTCTGGCCGTTCACCTGGATGCCGTGCCCGGCATAGTAGAACAGCGCCACCTCGGCGCCGTCGAGCTTGCGCGCATAGGCCAGCACGGCGCGGCGCATGGACGCGAGATCCAGGTCGACGCCAAGCTCGACCTCGAAGCCCAGCCGCCCCAGCGCCGCCGCCATCTTCTCGGCGTCGCGATGCGGGTTCGCGAGCTTCGGCGCATGCGCATAGGCGCCGTTGCCGAGCACCAGCGCGACGCGCTTGCCGGCCTCGGCCGAGGCAGCAGAGAGCACCAGCCCGAGAGCCGCGAGAATGGCCGCTATGGTCTTCATGTCCCCACCGTTGCGATGCCGCCATGATACCGCAGCCGGCGGCCTGCGCAAACCACCGTGCCCCGGGCGCGCCTTTGCCGTGGCTTTGGCGCCGGGCGCCGGGCATCTGGCGCCCGGCTCAGGCGAAGCAGCCGTGCACGTACCAGGCGGAGCAGGCGCGGCCCCTCGGGTCGGCGGGGGTGTGGAACAGCCAGAGGCGCGGGCCCTCTGCGGTCTCGACGCGCCAGTAGTCGCGCAGGCCGGACCGCCAGCCCGGGTCGTCGAGCCACCATTCGGGCGCCAGCCGCTCGGGCCCATGTGCGCGAAGCGTGGTCAGGCGCCGGCGGCGCCAGGCGAAGGCGGGCGGCGGCACCCTTGCCGCCCCGCGCCCCGGTGGGGGAGGAGGACCCGCTGCGCCCGGCATAGGCGCATCCTCTAGGCAACGCACCGCCTCGGGCGGGAAAAGGGTGATCGGGCGGGGCGGCCGCGACACGGGCCAGGCCCGGGGCTCGGGCTCGCTGTGCGCCGCGGCGGCGAGCGGTGACGGCGCGCTCGGGCGCGTGGCTCTCGGCCGGCAGGAAGCGCAGGACGTTCTCGAAGCCGATCCGGTTGCCGAGCCGCGAGACCAGGTCGGCCAGCCGCGTCGCCTCGGTCTCGCGGTGGCGCTGGCTGAGCTGGGCGGGCTTCAGCGGCTCGACCTCGAGCGCGGCGAGGCGCAGCGCGTCGATGCCGAAGCCGGCGTCGATCTCGGCCAGCCTGGGCGCGAAGAGGTCGCGCAGGCGCATCGGGTCGCGGCCGGGCCTGGCCAGCCGGATCTCGGCGGTCTGGTCGGCGCCGTCGACGCGCCGGGCCGTCAGGCGCAGGCGCCGCGCGCCCATCTGGTGCGTCTCGAGCTGGCCGCACAGCCGCTCGAGCAGCCGCTCGAGCCCCGCCGTGACGTCGGCGACCAGCCCGATCGGCTCGGGCAGCGTCAGGCGGGCCGAGAAGGCGGGCAGCCGCGCCTCGGGGGCGACCGGCTCGGGCTCGGCGCCCACCGCCTGGTCGAGCCGGCGCATCGCCTCGATGCCGAAGCGGCGGGCCAGCGCGCCGCGCGGCATGCGCGTCAGCGGCTCGATCGTCGCCAGCCCGACGGTGGCCAGCGCCTCGGCGGTCTGCCGGTCGAGCCGCAGCGCCGCGACGGGCAGGTCGCCGATCGCCTGCCGCGTGCGGCCCGCGGGCGCCAGCGTGGTGCGTCCGGCGCCATGATGCGCCAGAGCCCAGGCGGCGCCCCTGGTATCGGCGATGGCGACGCGCGCCGTCAGCCCGCGCTCGGCCAGCGCCGCGACCACCGCGTCCAGCAGCGCCTGCTCGCCGCCGAAGAGGTGCGCGACCCCTGTGGCGTCCAGCGCCAGCGATGGCCCTCGGTCCTGTCCCGCGTCCTGCCCCACCAGCGGCGAGAAGCGCTCGGACCAGCGGGCGAGCGCCCGGACGAAAGCGGCCAGCCGCTCGGGCGCCGCCGGGCGCGTCAGTAGCCCCGGGCAGATCGCCCGCGCATCCGAGAGGCCCGTGCCCGCCGCCAGCCCGGCCCCCGCCGCCGCCCAGTTGACCCCGGCGAGGCGCAGCCTGCCGGCGGCGCGCTCGACCACCGCGAAGGGGCTGTCGAGGCCGGACCGTCCCTCGGCGCGCAGCCGGTGCTCGGCGGCCAACCATGGCAGGGCGACGGAGACAATGCGGCGACGCATGTTCATATTCTGTTCATGTCTGTCACAGAGTTGAATCGCCGGCTTGTCGTGGCGACGCGGCCGGCTACATCGCAAGCGGAAGCAGGACGGCCGATCAGGATGGGGCGACCATGAGACCGGTGTATCTCGGGTTCATCGTCCTCGGTGCGCTCGCCGCAGCCCTGGCGGGGCCGGCGCGCGCCGACTGGGAGGCGCTGAAGCGCCCGGGTGCGGTCGCCATAATGCGGCACGCCATCGCGCCGGGAACGGGCGACCCGGCGGCGTTCCGGCTCGGCGACTGCAGCACGCAGCGCAATCTGGACGCGCGCGGTCGCGATCAGGCGCGGGCGATCGGCGCGGCGATCCGCACCGCCGGCATCGAGATCGACCGCGTGCTGACCAGCCAGTGGTGCCGCAGCCGCGAAACGGCCGAACTACTGGGCGTGGCGCCCGTCGACGAGATGCCGGCGCTGAACTCGTTCTTCCGGGACCGCGCGACGCGGGACGAGCAGACCGGGGCGGTTCGGGCGTTCCTGGCCGGCCTGCCGCAGGACGAGCGGGTGGTGCTGGTGACGCACCAGGTCAACATCACGGCCCTGACCGGGCGCGGCGTCGGGTCCGGCGAGGTCTTTGTGCTGGAGGTTGCGCCGGACGGCAGCGTCGAGGTGGTGGACGAGATCCTCGTGCGTCCTTAGGCCGGCCTAGCCCGGCTGCCGCCGCTGGCGCAGAACCCCGTGCTTCGGCGCGAACAGGAAGGCGAGCACGAAGAGCGCGGTCAGCACGACGACGATCGAGGCGCCGGGGTCGGCGTCGAGGTGAAAGCTCAGCACGACGCCGCCGGCGGCGGCGAGCACGGCGGTCAGGATCGACACCAGCAGCATGCGGTCGAAGCGCTCGGTCAGCAGGTGCGCCGTGGCGCCGGGGCCGATCATCAGCGCGATCGAGAGGATCAGCCCGACCGCCTGCAGCGACCCGACGACGACCAGCGCGATGATCGCCAGCAGCCCGTAGTGCAGCAGCCCGGTCGGCAGCCCGACGGCGCGCGCGTGCTGCGGGTCGAAGGCGAAGAGCAGCAGGTCGCGCCGCCGCGCCAGCACGGCAAGCAGGGCGACTCCGGCGATCAGCCCCGTGTCGCGAACGTCGTCCCAGCCGATGCCCAGCATGTGGCCGAAGAGGATGTGGTCGAGATGCACCTCGGTCCGGATGGCGGTGAAAAGCACGACGCCGAGCCCGAACATGCCCGAGAAGACGACGCCCATGACCGTGTCCTCCTTGACCCGGCTGTTGCCGGCGAGGAACCCGGTCGCGGTGCGCGCAGACCATGCCGGCGGCGAAGGCGCCGATGATCAGCGGCAGTCCGGCGACGTAGGCGAGCACGATGCCCGGCAGCACGGCATGGCTGATGGCGTCGCCCATCAGCGACCAGCCCTTGAGAACGAGAAAGCACGAGAGCGCCCCGGCGGCGGCGGCGATCAGCACCGAGATCGCCAGCGCCTGCTGCATGAAGGCGAAGGCGAACGGATCGAGCAGCCAGCTCGACGGGCCCGCTCACCGGAGTGCCCGGGCGCGGCGGCGGTGGGCGGCGATCAGCCCGTGCTTGGGCGCGAACACGAATGCCAGCAGGAAAAGCGCCGTCTGCAGGCAGACGATCACCCCGCCCGTGGCGCCGTCGAGGAAGAACGAGACATAGGCGCCGACCGCGCTGGTCCCGGCACCGATGGCGATGGCCAGGGCTATGAGGCGCGGAAAGCGGTCGGTCAGCAGGTAGGCGGTCGCGCCCGGCGTCACCACCATGGCGATGACCAGAAAGGCGCCGACGGTGATCAGCGCCGCCACCGTGCAGGCGCTGAGCAGCGTGAAGAACAGCAGGCGCAGCAAGGCGGGCCGGAGACCGATCGAATGCGCATGGCTCTCGTCGAAGAAGACCACCATCAGGTCGCGCCAGACGACGAGCAGGATCGCCATCGAGATGCCGCCGATCAGCGCGACCTGAGCCGTATCGCCCGGCGTAATCGCCAGGATGTTGCCGAAGATGATGGTCTGGATATCGATCGGGCGCCGGCGAGAGCGAGTTGATGAACAGCCCGGTGCCGAAGAAGCCGGTGAAGATCAGCCCGATGACGGCGTCCTCCTTCAGCCGGGTGCGCTGGCTGACGAAGAGCATGGCGAGCGCTGCGAGGCCGCCGGCGAGAAATGCGCCGACGGCGTAGGGCAGGCCGAGCAGAAAGGCGCCGGCGACGCCCGGCACGACCGAGTGGCTGAGCGCGTCGCCGATCAGCGACCAGCCCTTGAGCATCAGGTAGGCGCTGAGGAAGGCGCAGACGGCGCCGACCAGCGCGCTGACCCAGATGGCGTTGACCATGTAGCCATAGCCGAAGGGTTCGAGCAGGTCAGGCATCGCGCCGCTGCGCGCGGGCGGGTGGGCCGGCCGGACGCGCCGGTCGGGTGCGATATCTGCAGGGCAGCGCGCGGCGGCGCGATGCCTTACGCCAGGCGCCGGCGGCAAAGTGGCCAGCGACCGAATCGGGCGCGGCGTCTGCAGCGGGATCAGCCACGCGCGGGCGCCTTCTCGGCAGTCCGGGCAGGCGGGTCTTCGGCGGTCGGCTCGGCGGTCGGCTCGGCGGACGGATCGAGCCCAGGCTCGTTGGCACGCCCGGCGTCGCCATAGACGACGAACGGGTGCTCGTCGTCGGTGATGACCGTCAGCTGGCGCGTGTCCTCGTCGTCGTGCAGCTCGGCGCCGCCGAGCACGAAGTGGCGCAGCGTGCCGCCGAAGGCGCGCTCGATGTTGGCCTGCGTGAAGACCTCGTTCGTCGGGCCGTGGGCCAGGATGGTGCCCTTGATCATCACGACGTGGTCGCAGAACTGCGGCACCGAGCCGAGGTTGTGCGTCGAGACCAGCATGACGCGCCCCTCGTCGCGCAAGCCCCGCATCAGCTCGACGATGCGCGCCTCGGTCTTGACGTCGACGCCGGTGAAGGGCTCGTCGAGCAGGATGACCTGCGCGTCCTGCGCCAGCGCCCTGGCAAGGAACACGCGCTTCTTCTGGCCGCCGGAAAGCTCGCCGATCTGGCGGTCGGCATAGGCCTCCATGCCGACCCGCTCGAGCGCCGCCGCGACGGCCTCGCGGTCCGCCCGGCGCGGGATGCGCAGCAGCCCCATATGGCCATAGCGCCCCATCATCACGACGTCGCCGACCAGGACGGGAAAGTTCCAGTCGATGTCCTCGTTCTGCGGCACATAGGCGACGATGTTGCGCCGGAGCGCGCGTCCCGCGGGTGCGCCCATCAGCTCGACCGAGCCTTGGCTGAGCGGGGCGAAGCCCATGATCGCCTTGAACAGCGTCGACTTGCCCGAGCCGTTGACGCCGACCAGCGCGCAGATCGATCCCGTCGGCACCTCGAAGCTGGCATCCGTCAGCGCCGTCAGCCCGTTGCGATAGGTGACCGTCAGCCCGCGCGCCCGGATGCCGGGGATCGGCGCCGGCGCGGTCGCGGCGCGTGCTTCGGGTGCCGCGGTGCTCATCGGCGGGCTCATCGGCGGGCTCATCGGCGTGCCCATCGTCCTGCTCATCCGGCCGTTCCGTCCCGCAGCCCTCTGGCGATCGTCTCGGTCGTCACGCGCAGCAGGTCGAGATAGGTCGGCACCGGCCCGTCCGCCTCGGAGAGTGAATCGACGTAGAGAACGCCGCCATATTGCGCGCCCGTCTCGCGCGCGACCTGGCGGGCCGGCTTGTCGCTGACCGTGCTTTCCGAGAAGACGGCCGGGACGTCGTGCTCGCGCACCGCGTCGATCACCTTGCGGACCTGCTGCGGCGTCCCCTGCTGGTCGGCGTTGATCGGCCAGAGATAGATCTCGTGCAGGCCGAGGTCGCGGGCCAGATAGGAGAACGCGCCCTCGGAGGTGACCAGCCAGCGCTTTTCCTCCGGTACCGTCGCGACGATCTCGCGGATTTGGTCGCGGGCGGCCATGATCTGCGCCTTGTAGATCTCGGCATTGGCCTCGTAGATCGGGGCGCCGACCGGGTTGTACTCGCTCAGCGCGTCGCGGATGTTGTCGACATAGACCAGCGCCTCCGAGAACGACATCCAGGCATGCGGGTTCGGCCTGCCGTTGTACGGACCCTCGCCGATCGGCATCGGCTCGACGCCCTCGGTCAGGATGGCGCTGGGGACGTCGCCCATCCGCTCGAAGAACTTCTCGAACCACAGCTCGAGGTGCAGGCCGTTCCACAGGATCAGGTCGGCGTCCGAGGCGGCGATGATGTCGCCGGGCGTCGGCTGGTAGTTGTGGATCTCGGCGCCGGGCCTGGTGATCGAGACGACCTCGGCGGTGTCGCCGGCGACGTTGCGCACCATGTCGGCGATGACCGTGAAGGTGGTCGCCACCTTGAAGCGCGGCGCCACCGTCTGGGCGCCGGCCGCGCCCGGCAGAAGCGTCGCGAGCGCCAGCGCGGCGGCAAGCAGGATCGGTGCGGACAGATTGCGGCGAAGCAGGTGCATGGAGCCTCCGGCAGGGCGCGTTGCCGGAGAGGTAGCGCAGGGCCGGCGCGGCGTCAATGCAATTGCAAATCGTTTGCAATTTCGACCGCCTCCAGTTGCAAACGATTTTCAACGGCGCGATAAGATGCGGGATGACCGAGCCCGGGCCGGAACGAAACTACGAGGCCGCGCTGCGCAAGGCAGGGGTGCGCATCACGCGCCAGCGCCAGCTGGTGCTCCGCCTGCTGGCACAGGCCGACGACCACCCGGACGCGATGGAGCTGCACCGCCGCGCCGCCGCCGAGGACGCCAGCGTGTCGCTGACCACCGTCTACCGGACGCTGAAGGTGCTGGAGGAGAAGGGCGAGATCCACCGCCATGCCTTCGAGGGCGGGCCGTCGCGCTTCGAGCCGGCGAGCGCGGCACACCACGACCACCTGATCGACGTCGACACAGGGCAGGTGGTCGAGTTCCGCTCGGACCGGATCGAGGCGCTGCAGCGCGAGATCGCCCGCGGCCTCGGCTATGACATCGTCCACCACCGGCTCGAGCTCTATGGCAGGAAGCGGCGCCGCCGCTGAAGCCGCTCAGGGCGCGCTGCCCACCGTCCGGTCGCAGATGCTGCCGAGCGCGATCCAGTCGCGGTCGCCGAGCGCTGGCCGGAAGGGCGCATCGCCGACCGTGTCAGCCGCGTTGGCGCGGGCGGCGCGACGGTCGGACCAGGGGTGCGCCGCGAGGTAGCGCGCGGGCGGGGTCTCCGACGCATCGGCCAGTCGCGCCATGAACGCCGCGAACGGACGGCTCGGCAGCCCGGCCTCCGCCAGGATGGCGAAGGCAGCCGCGTCGGCGGCGGCCTCGGCCTCCGGCGCAGCCGCCGGGTCGAGCGCCGCCTCGGCGGCGCGCCGGACCGCGGCGCTTCCCGTGGCGTCGCCGAAGAGGATGCCGGCGGCGCCCAGGCCCGGGCTGTCGAGCGCCGCCTCCAGCGGATCGCGCCGCAGCGCGTGACCGGCCGCATGCGCCAGCACGCCGGCCAGCTCCTCGGGCGTGCGCGCGGCGTCGACGAGGCCGCGCAGGATCACCACCCGGCCGCCCGGCAGCGTCAGCGCGTCGACGCCCGGATCGTCGAGCACCGAGAGGCGCAGCGGGAAGGACAGCCCGGCCGGCGCCAGCCGCGCCGCCAGCGCGCGGCGCGCCGCGACCCCCTCCGCCGCGGCGCAGACATTGACCGCCGGCCCCGCCGAGGGCCCCGCCGACGCCCCCGTCGACGCCCCCCGGCCGAGCATCGCGGGCAGCCGGGCGAAGACGGCATTGCCGAGCGCCGCCTCGCGCTCGGGCGGCACCATGTCGACCAGGCGGTCGGGCAGCGGCGGCATCAGGGCGTACAGCACCCCCGCGGCGACCGCCGCCACGGCCACCAGCGCGGCCGCCCGCAGGGCCGCCCGGCGGCGCGGCCGCGGCAGCGTGGCCGGCCGCTTGTGCAGCCCGGGGCAGATCTCGGCGATCGCCGCGCTCATCTCGCTGTCCTCGAGCAGCACCCGCTCGTCGCTGGTCGGGTCGGGCACCAGCTCCAGCGGGCGCTCGGCGGGCGCGCCGACGGCGCGCAGCGAGGCGAGGGGCCAGTGCGCAATCGCCCTGTCGTCGAGCCCGACGATGACCAGCGAGCGCTCGCCGAAGCTGACGACCACCTCGCGCGCTTCGGCCGACACGCCGTCGAGATAGCGGGCGACCGCCTCGAGCTTGGCATAGCGATCGAGTGCCGTCATCTGGACCGGAAACGATGCCCCGGGGGCGGTCCGGATCGGCGCTTGCGCTGCCGCCGGCATGGCCACCGATCACCCGAACGGCCGCCGCCCGGCCCGGCAGGATCACCGCCCATCCTGAACTCCCCGTCTCCCGCGCGGCGGAACGCACTTCTGGCGGCGCATACTGCCGTGTCCGGCGGCCGAAGTCATTAACGCCGGGTGCTTTGCCCGCGCTATGCTGGCCGGGGCGACGGACGCCGGCTATACCTGCGTTGAAGCGTCGCCGCCCCCATGCGGCACCGAGCGGAAAGGAGTTCTTCCGATGTCACGTGCCCTTTGCGTTCTCGCTCTCGGCATCGTCGCGCTGGTCGCGGGCTGCTCGACGCTCTCGGTGGAGGAGCGCACGGCGGTCTGCGCCAACAGCGACTGGTACCGCTTCGGCGTCAACGACGGCACGCTGGGGGTGCCGTCGTCGGAACGCGGCTCGCTGTTCGCCGAATGCGCCGAGTTCGGCCATCCCGTCGATGCCGCCGCCTATCAGGCGGGTCGGGCCGAAGGGCTGAAGGAATACTGCACCGTCGAGAACGGCTACCAGGTCGGCTACAACGGGCGCCGCTATCAGCAGATCTGCCCGGCAGATCTCGAGCCCGACTTCCTGCAGGGCTATGCCCAGGGGCGCGACGATCGCCCGGGCTATGGCATTTATCCCGGATTGGGCATCGGCATCGGCTCGGGCGGCGTGAGGACCGGCGTCGGGATCGGCATCGGCATCGGCAACTTCTACGGCAACGATTGCTACTACCGCGACCCGTTCCCGTGCGGCTGGCGCCGGCACGGCTCCTGGGGATTCCCGTACGCCTACAGGCCATACGGCTACAGGCCGTACGGCTACAGGCCGTACGGCTACAGGTCACACGGCAACAGGCCGCACGGCTATCGAGTTCGCGCCGAGGAAACGGCTATTCGGCCGCCTGGGCCGGGCGCGCGGCATGGGCGGCAAGGAAACGCTCGGCATCCAGCGCCGCCATGCAGCCGAGGCCGGCAGAAGTGACGGCCTGCCGATAGACGTGGTCGGTGACGTCGCCGGCGGCGAAGACGCCGGGGACCGAGGTCGCCGTCGATCCGGGGCTGACCACGACGTAGCCGCCCATATGCGTCTCGAGCTGCCCGGCGACGAGCTCGGAGGCCGGCTTGTGGCCGATGGCGATGAAGATGCCCGCCACGGGCACGTCCCGCGTCTCGCCGGTGCCGCACATGCACCAGCCGGCCGGCCGTGACGCCCGCCTTGTCGTCGCCCAGCACCTCCTGCAGCGTATGGTCCCAGATCACCTCGATCTTCGGGTTGTCGAAGAGGCGCTGCTGCAGGATGGCTTCCGCCCGAAATTCGTCGCGCCGGTGCACGATCGTCACCTTCGAGGCCAGGTTCGCCAGGTACAGCGCCTCCTCGACCGCGGTGTTGCCGCCGCCGATGACCAGCACCTCCTGGCCGCGATAGAAGAAGCCGTCGCAGGTGGCGCAGGCCGAGACGCCGAAGCCCTTGAACTTTTCCTCGGACGGCAGACCGAGCCACCTGGCCTGCGCCCCCGTCGCCAGGATGACCGCGTCGGCGTGCCAGACCGTGCCGCTGTCGCATGTCCGCGACGAACGGCCGCCGCGACAGGTCCAGCCGCAGACGTGGTCCTGGACTATCTCGGTCCCGACGGCGCGCGCATGCGCCTCCATCCGCACCATCAGGTCGGGGCCCTGGACCATGGCGTCGCCGGGCCAGTTCTCGACCTCGGTGGTGATGGTCAGCTGCCCGCCCGGCTGGATGCCCTGGATCAGCACCGGCTCGAGCAGCGCCCGCGCGGCATAGACGGCCGCCGTATAGCCGGCCGGCCCCGATCCGATGATCAGCAGACGGGCATGGCGGGTTTCGGTGCGGGTCTCGGCCATGTCGGCTCTCCTGGGGCGGCTCTCCTGCGGGGTATGACGCCCTAGATACGCGCTCTCGCGACGGGCCGGCCAAGGTCACATGCCGCCCCGCCGCGTCACGATCGGCCGCGCGCCTGCGGGCATGGCTCAGGCGGCCGCCGAGCTACGCCCGCGCGGCTCGCTCATCAGGCCGCGCACCAGCGCATAGCACGCCGAGCAGCAGGACGATGGCGAAGGGAAAGCCGGTCGACACCGCCGTCGCCTGCAGCGCCGCCAGCCCGCCGCCCAGCAGCAGCGCGATCGCCACCAGCCCCTCGAAGGTCGCCCAGAAGACGCGCTGCGCCACCGGCGCGTCGGTCTTGCCGCCGGCGGTGATGGTGTCGATCACCAGCGAGCCGGAATCCGACGAGGTGACGAAGAACACGATCACCAGCACGATGCCGACGAACGAGGTGATCGCCGTCAGCGGCAGTTCGGCCAGCATGGCGAACAGCTTCAGCTCGAGCGCCGCGTCCGAGACGCTGGCGAAGCCCATCGTCGATCAGCGTGATGGCGGTGCCGCCGAAGCCCGTCATCCACAGCACCGAGACCAGCGACGGGATCAGCAGCACGCAGATGAGGAACTCGCGCACCGTCCGGCCGCGGCTGACGCGGGCGATGAACATGCCGACGAAGGGCGACCACGAGATCCACCAGGCCCAGTAGAACGCCGTCCAGCCCTGCCGAGAAGTTCGTGTCCTCGCGGCCGAACGGGCTTCGACAGCGCGGCAGGTACGTCGGCATAGGCGACGAGGTTCTCGAAGAACCCGGTCAGGATCGCCAGCGTCGGTCCGACCAGGATGACGAACAGCAGCAGCAGCGCCGCCAGCACCATGTTGATCTCGGAGAGCCGCTTGACGCCGGCGTCGAGCCCGGCGACGACCGACAGCAGCGCGACCGCGGTGATGCCGACGATCAGCAGCACCTTGGTGACGTCGGTGTCCGGCATGCCGAACAGGAAGCCCAGCCCGCGCTTGGCCTGCTCGGCGCCGAAGCCGAGCGAGGTCGCCAGGCCGAACAGCGTCGCGAAGACGGCCAGGATGTCGATGACGTGGCCGCGGCCAGCCCCAGATCCGCTCGCCGAAGATCGGATAGAAGATCGAGCGCATGGTCAGCGGCAGGCCCTTGTTGAAGGCGAACAGCGCCAGCGACAGCGCGACGATGGCATAGATCGCCCAGGGGTGCAGTCCCCAGTGGAAGATCGTCGCCGCCATGGCCAGCCGACGGGCCGCCATCCGGATCGCCGGCGGCGCCGCCGAGCGGCGCCCAGTCGGTGCGCACGCCGCCCTCGATCACGGTGCCCGCGAACGAGGATCAAGTGCGAGATCGGCTCGGAGACGCCGTAGAACATCAGCCCGATGCCCATGCCGGCGGCGAACAGCATGGCGAACCAGCCGGCATAGCCATAGTCCGGCGTCGCCTCCCGGCCGCCGAGCCGCAGCTGCCCCAGGGCGAGACGATCAGCGCCAGGCAGAGGATCACGAAGACGTCGCCGGCCAGCAGGAAGAACCAGGCGAGGTTGGCGGTCAGCCAGTCCCGCACGCCGACGAAGATGGCGTCCGCCTGGTCCTGCAGTGCCAGCGTGATGATCACGAAGGCGACGATGACCAGCGCCGAGATGAGGAAGACCGGGTTGTGGATGTCGAAGACCGAGCGGGCCGATCCGCGTTGCGGATGTTGTCCTGGCCGATCTCGTAGTCCGTCTGGATCGTCGCCACCGGTCCTTCCGGCGTCGGTGATGCCCGTGTCGGTCATGCTCTCTCTCCCTTGGCGTCGCCTCTTCCCGGTCCGGCCCGCATCGGCGGCTCAGCGTACGACGAAGACCGAAACCTCGGCATGCGCGGCGAGCCGGCCGCCATGCGACGGCCAGATCGCGTCGACGACGCCGGGCACGTGCGACGCCATGACGACCAGGTCGGCGCCGGTGTCGCGCACCGCCTCGGCCAGCTTGCGATCGAGATCGATCGACGGATCGTGGCTGATCACCGCCTTGGTGGTCGCGCGGTGGCCGTGCTTCTCGGCCTCGCCCCGCCCGAAAGCGTCGAGCTTCTGCGGCGAACTCCTCCGGCGTGCGCGCGACCCGGCCCGGGGTCGCGGCTGTGACACCGACATAGCAGACGGTCGCGCCGTAGTGCCCGGCGAGGTCGGCGGCGGTGCTCAGCGCCTTGTCGAGCCGATCGGCGTGCTCCAGGTCCACGGGAACCATGATGGTCTTGTACACTCTGCTTCCTCCCTGGTTTGCTGGTTCGCATCCGGAGACATCGGGCGCCGGCACAGCGCCGCAGCCTCGCGAGCGGGCGAATGTCGGCTTGTTAACAACCGCTGCCGCTTGCACACCCCGAATTCACGTGCCGCCCGCAATTCACCCGATGCGGCGCTGCGGCACCTCGGGATTGCCGCCCGGCCTGCGCAACGCGCGGCCTGCTGCCCGTCGCTTGCCAAAGCCGGTGCCGCTGTGCAACGCCCCGGCCGGCCATGGCCGCCCAGCTCGACTTCCCGCACATCGAGGAGGTGTTCCGCCGCTTCGCCGAGCGCGAGCCCGAGCCGCGGGGAGAGCTCGAGCACCTCAACGCCTACACGCTGCTCGTCGCCGTCGCGCTGTCGGCCCAGGCGACCGACAAGGGCGTGAACCGGGCGACGCGGGCCGCTCTTCCAGGTCGCCGACACGCCGGAGAAGATGCTGGCGCTGGGCGAGGAGGGGCTGACCGAGTATGATTCGCACGATCGGCCTCTATCGCAACAAGGCCAGGAACGTGCTCCGGCTCAGCCGCATCCTGATCGACGTCTATGGCGGCGAGGTGCCGTCCTCGCGCGCCGCGCTCGCCTCGCTGCCGGGGGTCGGGCGCAAGACGGCGAATGTCGTGCTGAACATGTGGTTCCGCTTTCCCGCCCAGGCCGTCGACACGCACGTCTTCCGGGTCGCCAATCGGACCGGCATCGCGCCGGGGCGCGACGTGCTCGCCGTCGAGCGGGCGATCGAGGACAACGTGCCGGCGCCGCGCCAGCTGAACGCGCATCACTGGCTGATCCTGCACGGCCGCTATGTCTGCCTGGCGCGCAAGCCGCGCTGCCCGGAATGCCTGATCCGCGACCTCTGCCTCTACGAGGAGAAGACAGCTTGAGCGATGATCCCCCGGCCCGGTCGACGTCGTCGCCATCGGCAACGCCGTCGTCGACGTCATCGCCCGCGTCGACGACACCTTCCTGGCGGCGAACGGCGTCGACAAGGGGGTCATGACGCTGATCGACCAGGCGCGCGCCGCCGAGCTCTATGCCGCCATGCCGCTCGGGGCGCGAGATCTCCGGCGGCTCGGCCGGCAACACCGCCGCCGGCCTCGGCGCCATCGGCGTTGCGACCGCCTTCATCGGCAAGGTGCGCGACGACCAGCTCGGCCGCATCTTCGCGCACGACATCCGCGGCGATCGGCGTGCACTACGACGGCCCGGTCGCGGCCGCCGACAGCTCGGCCGAGACATCGCGCTGCCTCGTCCTGGTCTCGCCCGATGGCGAGCGCTCGATGAGCACCTTCCTCGGCGCCTCGGTCGGGCTGGTCGCCGCCGACCTCGACGAGGCCCTGCTCGGCCGGGCGCGCTGGCTCTATCTCGAGGGCTATCTCTTCGACACGCCCGAGGCCAAGGCGGCGTATGCCCGGGCGATCGGCGCGGTGAAGGCCGGCGGTGGCCGCGCGTCGATGACGGTCTCGGACCCGTTCTGCGTCGACCGCCACCGCGGCGACTTCCGCCGGCTGATCGCCGACGGGCTCGACCTCCTCTTCGCCAACCGCGCCGAGCTCCTGTCTCTCTACCAGACCGACGACCTCGAGACGGCCCTGGCCGCCGTCGCCCGCGACGTGCCGCTCGCCGCCGTCACCCTCTCCGGCGACGGCGCCGTCGTCATCCGTGGCGATGCGCGGTCGCATGTCCCCGCCAACCGGGTGCAGGTCGTCGACACGACCGGCGCCGGCGACCTCTTCGCCGCGGGTTTCCTCGCCGGCCTCGCCCGGGGCGCGGACGACGCCGCCTGCGCCCGCATGGGCTGCGCCGCCGCCGGCGAGATCATCAGCCACATGGGCGCCCGCCCCGAGGCGGACCTGGCGGCCCTGGTCGCCGCCGCCTGAACGGGCAGCGGCCTGCGGGCGGCCGGCCTAGTGCACCGCGCCGGAGGCGAACAGGACGCCCGTCAGGACCAGCGCCGCGCTGCCGGCCCGCTGCAGCAGGACCTGCCCGAGGCGCGGCAACAGCGCGCTCGACGCCAGCAGGAAGGGTGCCGATCGCGAGCGCGGAGGTGATGCACACGGCGGCGGTCGCCGCGGCAAGCGCCGGCGCGCCCGTGTCGCTGACGAAGAGCGGCAGGACGGCGACGAAGAATACGAGCGCCAGCGGGTTGGCGAGCCCGACCATCAGGCCGCTCAGCACGAGCCGGGGAACGTGCCGGCACTCGACGCGGCGCCATCCGGAAGCGGCGGCTGGCGCAGCCGGCGCGGCCAGCAGCGCAGCCCCGAATGCGGCGAGAACGATGCCGCAGGCGAGATTGAGCAGCGCCTGCGCATCCTGATGCAGCGAGATCGCGCCGGCGATCGCGAGAAACGCTATGGCGGTCCAGACCGCCTCCGCCACCACGACGCCGAGGATCGCCCACAAGCCACCGGCCCATCCGCAACGCGACGCGGTCACCGCGACCAGCGCGGTGTTCTGGCCCGGCGTTATGCAGGCCGCGAGGTTGGCGCAGGCCAGCCCGAGGATCGCTTCCGCTTCCATTCCCCACCCCCTTCCGAGGTGGATGATCGTGCATGCGACGCCGCGCCGGTCAGTGACCTCTGGTACAACCGGCGGTCGCCCCCATCATAAAGCGGCGCCGCTTGTGCAGGGCGCTGCGCCCGCACGCTGCGCCGGTTTGGCGGTGTCACCGCCCGGGTGATAGACTCGCGTCATGCCGCGCGGAGCCGCCGATGCCGCCGAACGACGATGCGCCCGAACCGCACGCCGCCGCCCGCGCCGGGCCGGTGCCGCAACCCGCTGCAGGGGCCGACCCGAGGATCCTGCTCGACCACATCTGTTCCCGTCGGGCCTTGCCAACTCGGTCGGCTTGGAACAGATAGGGAACAATGACGCATGTCGAGCTGGCCGCCACCACCAACTTCACCTTCCTGACCGGGGCCAGCCACCCGGAGGAGATGGTCGAGCGTGCCGCGGAACTGGGGCTCTCGGCCATTGCCATCACCGACCGGAACTCGCTCGCTGGCGTGGTGCGCGCGCATGTGCGGCTGCGCGAGTTGCGCCGTCAAACCAGCGGCATAGGACCGCGCAACATCACCGGGGCGGACGTCCGCGAGCACGCCGCCCGCATCCGTTCGCAGACCCGCGTCGATCCCTCCTCGCGCCTGACCGAGGCGCAGCTCCGCGCCCGCTTTACGCAGAAGGAGCAGGTGCCCCCGGTGGCCCGGCCCTCGGAGCTTCCGGAGGAAATCCAGCCGCTCGCGCTCCCGAAGCTCATCGTCGGCGCTCGCCTGGTCCTGACGGACACGCCCGTCGAGATCGTCGCCCTCGCCCCAGACCGGACCGCCTATGCCGCCCTCTGCCGGCTGCTGACGACGGGCAAGCGCCGGGCCGTCAAGGGCGAATGCCGGCTGACCCTCGACGACGTGGCCGGGGCCGAGGGCCTCATCCTGATCGCCTGCCCGCCCGACCCGCTGCCCGCCGTGTCCCATCCCACCCCCGGGGAAGAAGCCGCCCGGGGCGGGCTCCGCGCGCTGGCCGGCCGACTGGCCGGGCTGCATCTCGCGCTGACCCCCGCCTGGGACGGGCGGGACGAGCAACGATTTGAAATCACGCGCCGTCTCGCCAGCGAGCTGGGCCTGCCGACCGTCGCCGTCACGGCGCCCCTGATGCATGCGGCCGAGCGGCGGCAGGTGGCCGACGTGCTGACCTGCATCCGCGAGGGCTGCACCATCGACGCGCTCGGCCACCGCGCCCTGCCGAACGCCGAGCGGCGGCTGCGCAGCCCCGCCGAGCTCGACCTGATCTATGCCGGCCACGGCCAGGCGCTCGCCAATGCGGCGGAAATCGCCGACGCGCTGCACCTTCTCGCTCGACGAGCTGCGCTATCGGTACCCCGACGAGGGCCGGGGCGAGCCGCCGCAGGCGCGCCTCGCCCGCCTCGCACGCGAGGGTCTGGACTGGCGCTATCCGGACGGCGTGCCTACCCGCGTCCGTGACCTGGTCGAGCGCGAGCTGGCGCTGATCGGCAAGCTCGACTACGCGCCCTATTTCCTGACCGTCCACGACATCGTCCATTTCGCCCGCGGCCGCGGCATCCTGGCCCAGGGGCGTGGCTCGGCGGCGAACTCGGTCACCTGCTATGCGCTCGGCATCACCGAGATATCGCCCGACACCATCGCCATGGTCTTCGAGCGCTTCGTCTCGGAGGCGCGCAACGAGCCGCCCGACATCGACGTCGACTTCGAGCACGAGCGGCGCGAGGAGGTGATCCAGCACATCTACGAACGCTATGGCCGGCACCGCGCCGGTCTCACCGCCACCGTCATCCACTTCCGCAGCCGCGCCGCGATCCGCGAGGTTGGCAAGGCGATGGGCCTGTCGGCCGACGTCACCTCGGCGCTCGCGGCCAGGTCTGGGGCTGGTCGCGCGAGGAGATCACGGTCGCAGCGCCTGACCGAGGTCGGCCTCGACCCGAGCGACCGGCGTCTGCGCCAGACCCTCGTCCTCGTCGACCAGATCATCGGCTTTCCCCGCCACCTCAGCCAGCATGTCGGCGGCTTCGTCATCACCGAGGGCCGGCTCGACGAGCTCTGCCCGATCGAGAACGCGGCGATGGAGGACCGCACCGTCATCGAATGGGACAAGGACGACATCGACGCGCTGGGGATCCTCAAGGTCGACGTGCTCGGCCTCGGCATGCTCACCTGCCTGCGCAAGGCCTTCGACCTGCTGGCGGCGCATACCGGCACGCGCTGGACGCTCGCCACCCTGCCGCCCGAGGACGCCGCCACCTACGACATGCTGTGCGAGGCCGACAGCCTCGGCGTCTTCCAGGTGGAGATCCCGCGCCCAGATGAACTTTTTGCCGCGCATGCGGCCGCGCTGCTTCTACGACCTGGTGATCGAGGTGGCGATCATCCGGCCGGGGCCGATCCAGGGCGACATGATCCACCCGTACCTGCGCCGCCGCCGGGGCGAGGAGGAGGTGGCGTTCCCATCGGTCGAGCTGGGCGAGGTGCTGGGCAAGACACTCGGCGTGCCGCTCTTCCAGGAGCAGGCGATGCGCATCGCCATCGTCGCCGCCGGCTTCACACCGGACGAGGCGGATCGCCTGCGCCGCTCGCTCGCCACCTTCCGCAAGACCGGCACCATCGGCAGCTTTCGCGAGCGCTTTGTCGGCGGCATGCTGGAACGCGGCTACGAGCCCGACTTCGCCGAGCGCTGCTTTGCCCAGATCGAGGGTTTTGGCGAATACGGCTTCCCGGAAAGCCACGCCGCCAGCTTCGCGCTGCTGGTCTATGCCTCGGCCTGGCTGAAGCGGCATCATCCCGCCGCCTTCGCCTGCGCGCTGCTGAATTCGCAACCGATGGGGTTCTATGCGCCGGCGCAGATCGTCCGCGACGCGCGCGAACACGGGGTTACCGTCCGCCCGGTCTGCATCAACGCCAGCTACTGGGGCTGCACGCTCGAGCCGGATGGTGGCGGCCGGGGCGGCCGTGGCGGCTTCGCCATCCGGCTGGGCTTTCGCATGATCAAGGGGCTGAGCGAGGAGGACGGCCAGTGGATCGCCGCCGCGCGCGGCAACGGATATCCCGACGTCGAGAGCCTGTGGCGCCGCGCCGGCATTCCGCGCCGCGCCGTCCACCGCCTGGCCGCGGCCGATGCCTTCGCGCATTCGGGGAGCCGTTCCGGCGAGGGCCTCGCCAGACGCGCCGCGCTCTGGGAGGCGCGGGGGCTGACCGGCGAGGCGCCGCTGCCGCTCTTCGCGGACGGCGAGGGTTTGAGCGAGCCCGCCCCGGAGCTGCCCGAGCCGACGCTCGGCCAGGAGGTCGTCGACGACTATCGCGCCGTCCGGCTGTCGCTCCGCGCACACCCCTGCGCCATCCTTCGCCCCGAGCTCTGACCTTCGCGATCGGGCGCGAAGCCTCTCCGCTCGATGGCGGCGTCGACAGGGCCGCCCGTTCCGGTAGGATCGGCGTCGGCCGGGCCGCTTCGCCGAAGCCGAGCCTGCCGAAAGCCGAGAATGGCGCAAAAGGAGGTGGCATGTCCGCTCAGCCGACGAATTCTCCCGCAGCGCAGCAACGCCCCGGCGCCCGATTCGGCCGCTGGGTCGCGGTCACGATCGTCGCGTGCCTCTGCGCGGCCGCGCAGGCAACCGCCGCCGGCGACGAGGCCAGGCGTGGCGGCACGCTGGTCGTCGGGCACACCACCGTCCGGCACCTGAACCCGGCGGTCCAGAGCGGCAACGCCACCGGCGTGCCGGGCACGCAGATCTTCGCCAGCCTGGTGCAGCTCGACGACGCGTTCAACGTCGTCCCCTATCTGGCCAAGAGCTGGAGCGTCTCGGACGATGGGCTGAGCTATACTTTCGACCTGGAGGAAGACGCGGTCTTCCACGACGGCGAGCCGATCACGTCCGAGGACGTCGCGTTCTCGCTCGAGGTGGTCAAGAACAACCATCCTTTCGGCCAGGCGATGTTCGCGGCCGTCGACCGTGTCGAGACGCCGTCGCCGCACGTCGCGGTGATCCGGCTGAACGCGCCGCACCCGGCCCTGCTGCCGGCGCTGTCGCCGCTGCTGATGCCGATCCTGCCCAGGCACGTCTATGGCGACGGCCAGGACATCCAGACCCACCCGGCCAACAGCAGGCCAGTCGGCTCGGGTCCGTTCCGCTTCGTCGAATGGAAGGAGGGCGAGCACATCGTCCTCGAGCGCTTCGACGACTTCTTCCGCCCCGGCCGGCCCTATCTCGACCGCATCGTCTTCAAGATCATCGAGGACCCGCTGACCAGGCGCCTGGCGCTGGAGAACGGCGAGATCCAGTACGCGCCGTTCGCCGGCGTGCGGGCGACGGATGTGCCGGCGCTGCAGGAGACGCCGGGCGTGATCGTCTCCACCAAGGGCTACGGTGCGCTCGGGCCGACCAACTACCTCGAGTTCAATCTCCGCAGGCCGCCCTTCGACGACGTTCGCGTCCGCAAGGCCTTTGCCTACGCCATCGATCAGAAGTTCATCACGGACGTTCTGCACCGCGGCATCTCCGAGCCGCTGAGCGGTCCCTTCCACCACACCTCGCCCTGGTACTCGGAAAGCGCGGTCGAGACCTATCCGCTCGATCTCGACAAGGCGGCGCGGCTGCTGGACGAGGCCGGCCTGGAACCCGGCCCTGACGGCATGCGCGCCAGCTTCGAGCTGGATGTTCCGCCGTTCAACCCGGACAGCATGCGGACGGTCGCCGACTATCTGAAGGGACAGTTCCGCAAGATCGGCATCGACCTGCAACTGCGTCTCGCGCCGGACTTCCCCTCCTGGGCCAGCAAGGTGAGCAACTGGGAACACGAGCTGACCATGAACGCGATATGGAACTATCCGGACCCGGTGATCGGGGTGCACCGCGCCTATCTGTGCACCAACCAGAAGAAGGGCGTGATCTGGTCGAACACGGAAGGCTACTGCAACCAGAAGGTGGACGAGATTCTGGGCAAGGCAGCCGTCGCCATGGACGCCGGAGAGCGCAAGGCGCTCTACGGGGAATTCCAGCGCATCGTCACCGACGAGCTGCCCTTCGCCTGGACGAACGAGGAACCCTACGTCACCGTCTATCGCGACGTCGTCAAGAACCCGCCCGAGACGGTCTGGGGCGCCCTGTCGCCGATGGACGAGGTGTACCTGGCCGAATAGCGCTCTGGTTGCGCAGGTCGCGGCGCCGGCCCCAGCCTCATCCTCCGGCGGCGTCGGAGCCGACCCGTGCCGCGCGGCCCTGGTGCTCGCGCGCCTGCACCTCGATGAAGACGTTGGCGACGGCGGGGAAGCGATTCTTGATGCGCTGCTCGAGGCGGGACACCGTTCGCTCGATCTCGTCCAGCGCGGTGCCGTCGACGAAATCGAGGCTGATGTTGGCCAGGATGTCGTCCGGCCCGAAATGCATGCTGCGCAGCTCGTTGACGCCGCGCACCGCCGGCTCGGACAGCGCCATCAGGCGGATCGCCTCGACGGTCCCGGGCGCCGCCGCCTCGCCGGTCAGCAGGCTCTTGGTCTCGCGGGCCAGCCCCAGCGCCGCCAGCGCCAGGATGATGCCGATGCCGATCGAGGCAGCGCCGTCCGCCCAAACAAGACCGAGGAACTGTGCGCCAAGCAGGCCGAGACACGCGACGATCAGCCCCAGAATCGCCGCGCTGTCCTCGAAGAGAACCGTGAAGACGGTCGGGTCCTTCGACCGGCGCACCTCGGCCAGGATGCTGCGGTTGCCGCGCACCCTGTTGAACTCGCGGAACGCCATGGTCCAGGCGGCGCCCTCGAACAGCATGGCCAGCCCGAGCACGACATAGTTGACGAGGAAGTTCGACACCGGGTGCGGGTCGCGCAGCTGGCTGACGCCCTCGTAGAACGAGATGCCGGCACCGAGGCCGAAGATCAGGATGGCGACGACGAAGGCCCAGAAATAGACCTCCATGCCATAGCCGAACGGGTGCTCGGGGTCGGCCGGGCGCTTGGAGCGGGAGATGCCGAGCAGCAGCAGGCCCTGATTGCCGGTATCGACCACCGAGTGCACGGCCTCGGACAGCATCGCCGACGAGCCGGTATAGGCCGCGGCGACGAACTTGGTGGCGGCGATGGCGGCGTTGCCGGCCAGCGCCGCGTAGATCACGGTCTTTCCCCCTGTCGCCATGGTCCCCCCTCTCGCCGTTGCGCCAGCACGGCCGGCCCCGATACGTCCCGGCCCGATACGTCCCGGAATGCCAGCGATCGCGCGGGCGACGTCATCCGGGCCTGTCGGTCAACCTCCCGGCGCGGCCGAGGTTCCGAGAAGGCGTTGCGCCCGCGCTGTGGTGCCCGCGCTGTGTGACGTGTGAACCAAATCGTGCCGCCGGTGTTCTCTCGGGGAGAGGGCAGGCATGACCGACATTCCCAGCGATCGCGGTCCCGACAGCACCATCGCCTTCCTGCGCGAAGGCTATGCGTTCGCCTCGAGCCGCTGCCGCCGGCTCGGGACGGACATCTTCCGTACGCGGCTGATGCTGAAGACCGCCTACATCGTGCGTGGCGCCGAGGCGGCCGAGATCTTCTACCACCCGGGACGGTTCACCCGCAGCAAGGCCATGCCCGTGCCGACGATCAAGATGCTGCAGGATTTCGGCAGCGTGCAGGCGCTGACCGGCTCCGCGCACATGCATCGCAAGCGGATGTTCCTGAGCCTGATGGGCGACGCGGCGATCGCACGGATGCTGGCCATGGCCGAGGAGGAGTGGCGCAGAGCCGCCGCGTCCTGGGCGACCGGCGCGCGCGGCGAGACGGTGCTGCTGCCGGCTGTGCAGGACATCCTCTGTCGCGCCGCCTGCCGCTGGTCGGGCCTGCCGCTCGGCCCGGAGGATGCCGAGAAACGAACCCGCGAGTTTGCCGCCGAGGTGACCGGCGCCGGCAATGTCGGCGTCACCGAGTGGCTGCGCGGCGAGGCGCTGCGGAGCCGGAACGAGCGCTGGGCGCGCGGCGTCGTCGAGGCCGTGCGCTCCGGCAGGCTGACGCCCGGCGACGACGAGGCTGCCGGCGTGATCGCGCGCCACCGCGACCCGGAGGGTGCGCTCCTGCCGGTCAAGGTCGCCGCCGTCGAGCTGATCAACGTGCTGCGGCCCCTCGTGGCGGTCGGGCACTTCGTCGTCCACGCGGCGCTGGCTCTGCACCGGCACCCGGCATGGCGTGACCGGCTGCGCAGCGACGACGAAACCGGCGACGCCGACCTCGAGGCGTTCGTGCAGGAGGTGCGCCGTCTCGCGCCCTTCTTTCCGCTGATCGGCGGGCGCGTGCGCCAGCCATTCGAATGGCGCGGCCACCGCTTTGCCGAAGGCGCCTGGGTGCTGCTCGACCTCTATGGGACCAACCGCGACGCGCGGGTCTGGGATGCGCCGGAAGAGTTCCGGCCCGAGCGCTTCATCGGTCGCAGCATCGGTCCCTGGGAGCTCGTCCCGCAGGGCGCCGGCCCCTTCGAGGAGGGGCACCGCTGCCCCGGCGAGTGGATCACCATTGCGCTGATGAAGCAGGCGGTGCGCCTGCTGGCCCGCGACATCGACTATGACGTGCCCGACCAGGACCTCGGCGTCGATCTCGCCCGAATGCCGGCCATTCCTGCAAGCCGCTTCGTCATGCGCGTCCGGCAGTCGCGCGTCTGACCCGGAGCGGCACGCCGGGCGCGCGTCTATTCGGTCGGGAGCTATTGCCCGGCCGGCCGCCCTGGGCCGAACTGGGCCGCACTGGACAGCGGCGACCGCCTGGAGGACCGTTCGCGGGTGCAATTCGCTGGCCTCCGGGAGACCTCAGATGCGCCGCATGCTCGCTGCCGCCCTTGCGCTCGCGTCCGTCCTGCCAGCGGTGGCGGAGCCGTTGCCGCCACCCGAGGGAGAGCCAGCGCTGACGATCACCGGCGCCGTCTCCCGGCCGAACGCGGGCGAGGATGTCGTCCTCGACATGGCGACCATCGAGGGGCTCGGCGCCTCGACCATCCGGACGACCACGGATTTCGACTGGCAGGAGGGCGCGCAGACCTTCTCGGGCGTGCCGCTGGCTGCCGTGCTCGACGCCGCCGGCGCGACGGGCGACAGGGTGACGGTGACGGCGATGGACGAATACGCGGTAACGCTTTCGCGCCACGAGCTGGAAAAGCACGGCGCACTGCTCGCGACCGCGCTGAACGGCGAGGCGCTGACCGAGGAAAGCTTCGGCCCCCTGTGGCTGGTCTTCCCCTATGACGAGATCACCGACCCTGCCGAGCGCGAAGCCTACACGGAACGCTCGGTGTGGTCGGTCTTGCGGATCAATCTCGAGTAGAGCCCGGCCACAGCAACATTAAATCTTGAACGCTTCAGGCGCTATGCTGTAAAATACCGATATGATTAGTTAGCGTCCGTAGGAAGAGCGTGCAATTGCCATGGTAGCCAATCCTCTTAATATTCTGCTCGGAGTTGCGGGCGCAGCGCTGGGGCCGCAGGCGCCGGGCTTTACGTTGCAATACATGCAGAACCTGCAGGGCCAGATCGACTCCCTGAAAGTCACCGTCGCGAGGCATATTACCGAGTTCGGCGCCTACGGTTATTCGCCAGAGGGCGCGATGAAAGAGTGCGCCGGCGCGACTGGGCTCCTTGGCGCGTTTTGCAAAACCTTTCTCTCGGATCAGGAGCGCTACGAACTGCTCACCGCGAGCATGGCCAGACGAGAGGCGGCCCATGCCACACTCCGTCCGCTGATCCTGGTGCGCGAGGCGATCCGGGACGGAGCCTCTCGACCCTCAAGCAATACAGCTTCGCGGTGCCGGTGACCGTCGACGGGCTGATCTGACGCCGGCGGCGGCTTCGCAATCGTTTGGCTCATTGCGTCGATCCTGTTCGGAGCGAGGTCAGGCGCAGGCGTCAATCAGCGCAGCTGAACGCGTCGACCCCTGCATTGCCCATCGCCGAGAATTTTCGCGAAGCCACCTGACCCCGGCGCAGCCGCTCAGCCGCCGAGATGCTCGCGCAGGAACGGCAGCGTGCGCGACAGCGCGATCGCATGGCTCTCCGGCGTGGAAGCTGCCGCGCTCGTCGCAGGAAAAGCCGTGCCCGGCCGGATAGGTGTAGACCGGCAGGTCCGGGATGCTTGCGGCGGACGGTCGCGACGTCCGACATCGGGATCGCATGGTCGTGCTCGCCGAAATGCAGCATCACGGGGCAACGCGGCTGCTCGTCGGCCATCTCGGCGACCTCGCCGCCATAATAGCCGACGGCGGCACCCAGCCCGTCGATGCGCGTCGCCGAGGCCCAGGCCAGCGAGCCGCCCCAGCAATAACCGACGACGCCGACGGGCCGCTCCTCGGCCTTCAGCGCGCCGACGGCGGCTGCGATGTCGCGCAGCGCATCGTCGAGCGACACCTTGGCCCTGATCTCGCGGCCGCGCGCGACGTCCGCCTCGGCATAGCCGAGTTCGACGCGTGGCTCGACCCGCTCGAACAGCGCCGGCGCGACGACCGCGAAGCCCTCGGCGGCAAACCGGTCGGCCGTCCGCCGGATGTGGTGGTTCAGGCCGAAGATCTCCTGGATGACGACCAGGCCGGGCCCCTCGCGTCCGGACTGCCAGGCGGGCAGGGCATGCCCGTCCGATGCCGTCAGCGTGATCAGTTCGCCCATCGCTCTCCTCCCTTCGCTCTTTGCCGCCGCCCGGCTCGTCTGCCGGCCGCGGCCCCGCGTCGATTGACAGGCGCGGTCGGCTCGACGTTAACCTGCCGCGGACCGGGGCGCCACCGCCAGGAATTGCATGAGCATCAACGCCGCAATCACACATGTGACGAGCTATGACTATGACCGGCGGATCACGCTGGGGCCGCAGGTCATCCGGCTGCGCCCGGCGCCGCATTCGCCGGACGCGCATCCTCGCGTTCAGCCAGACGGTGGAGCCCGACGGGCACTTCCTGAACTGGCAGCAGGACCCGTTCGGCAACTATCTCGCGCGCGTCGTCTTTCCCGACAAGGTCGACCATTTCCGCGTCACGATCGACCTGTCGCCGACATGGCGATCGATCAATCCGTTCGACTTCTTCCTCGAGGACAACGCCCAGGAGTTCGCCTTTCGGCTACGAGCCGGAGCTGCGCCGGGACCTCGCCCCCTATTTCGAGACGGGCACGCCAGGGCCGCGCTTCGAGGCGTTCCTCGCCGGCATCTCGCGCCAGCGGCGCAGCACCAACGATTTCCTGGTCGAGGTCAACCGGCTGGTGCAGGACGCCGTCTCCTACACCATCCGCATGGAGCCCGGCGTGCAGACGCCGGAGGAAACGCTGGCCAAGGGATCGGGCTCGTGCCGCGACTCGGGCTGGCTGCTGGTGCACGTGCTGCGCCGGCTGGGCCTCGCGGCGCGCTTCGTCTCGGGCTACCTGATCCAGCTGACGCCGGACGTGAAGGCGGTGGACGGGCCCTCCGGGACCGGCGGCCGACTTCACCGACCTGCACGCCTGGGCCGAGGTCTATGCGCCGGGCGCGGGCTGGATCGGCCTCGACCCGACCTCCGGGCCTCTTCGCCGGCGAGGGGCACATCCCGCTCGCCGCGACGCCCAATCCCGGCAGCGCCGCGCCGATCACCGGCGCGGCTCGAGCCCTGCGAGGTCGAGTTCCACCACGAGATGGCGGTCGCCCGCGTCCGCGAGGAGCCGCGCGTCACCTTCCCGTTCACCGAAGAGCACTGGGCGCGCATCGACGATGCCGGCCAGCGGATCGACGCCATGCTGCGCCAGGGCGACGTCAGGCTGACCATGGGCGGCGAGCCGACATTCGTCGCCGCCGATGACCGGGACGCGGACGAGTGGAACACCGAGGCCGTCGGTCCGACAAAGCGGCACTATGCCGACCGGCTCATCCGGCGGCTGCGCGACCGCTTCGCGCCGGGCGGGCTGCTGCATTTCGGCCAGGGCAAGTGGTACCCGGGCGAGCAGTTGCCGCGCTGGGCCTTCGGCCTCTACTGGCGCAAGGACGGCGCGCCGCTTTGGGGCGACGCCGCGCTGATCGCCCCGGAAGCCGCGACGGGCGCGACCATGCGCCAGGCCGAGGCTTTCGCCGGACGGCTGGCCGAGGCGTTCGAGATCGACCCCGGCTATGTCGAGCCCGCCTTCGAGGACCCGGCGACCTACGTGCTCCAGGAGAGCAGGCTGCCGGTCAACCTCGACCCCGAGACGAACCGGCTGGACGACCCGCTGGAGCGGCGCCAGCTCGCGCGCGCTTTCGAGCGCGGGCTGGAGAAGCCGGTCTGCATGGTCATGCCGGTCCAGCTCGCCATGGCGCAGGCGGCGCCGCGTGCCGGCGCGCGCCGGCGCCATCGCTGGGAGACCGAGAAGTGGCGGACGCGGCGCGAGCGCCTTTACCTGGCGCCCGGCGACAGCGCCGCCGGCTACCGGTTGCCGCTGACCTCGCTGCCGTATCTGGCCGAGGCGGACTATCCCTTCATCGTGCAGCGCGATCCGTTCGCCGACCGTGCGCCGCTGCCAGAGCGCTCGATCCGGCTGCAGGCCCGCGGCGGCGGGGGTGCGTCCTCGGGCGACCGGTCCGGTGTCGGCGCGCGTCCCGGGCATCAAGGACGCACCGCCGTGCCGCTGCCCTCGTCCCAGGCGGCGCCGCACGACCGGGCGCGCGCCGTCCACAGCGAGCACGTCCGCACCGCCATCACGGTCGAGCCGCGCGATGGCAAGCTCTGCGTCTTCCTGCCGCCGGTGCCGACCGCCGAGGCCTATGTCGACATGGTCGGCGCGGTCGAGGAGACCGCAGCCGAGCTGGGGCTCCCCGTCCACATCGACGGCTATGCGCCGCCATTCGACCCACGCTTCAACACCATCAAGGCGACCCCGGATCCGGGCGTCATCGAGGTCAATATCCACCCGACCGACAACTGGGCGGACCTGGTCGAGGTCACCGAGGCGCTCTACGAGGAGGCGCGCTGGTGCAAGCTCGACACTGTCAAGTTCCTGCATGACGGGCGGCAGGTCGGCTCGGGCGGCGGCAACCACATCGTCGTCGGCGGGGCGACGCCGGACGACAGCCCGTTCCTGCGCCGCCCCGACCTGCTGGCCTCGCTGGTACGCTACTGGCAGAACCACCCGTCGCTCAGCTATCTCTTCTCGGGCATCTTCATCGGCCCGACCAGCCAGGCGCCGCGCGTCGACGAGGCCCGGCAGGACGTGCTCTACGAGCTGGAGATCGCGCTCGACCAGGCGGCGCGCGGCACGGCGCAGTACGGGCCGACGCCGCCGCCCTGGATCGTCGACCGCGTCTTCCGCGACCTGCTGACCGACCTGACCGGCAACACGCACCGGTCCGAGATCTGCATCGACAAGCTCTACGAGCCCGCATCGCCCACCGGCCGGCTGGGGCTGGTCGAGTTCCGCGCCTTCGAGATGCCGCCGCATCCGCGCATGAGCCTCGCCCAGTCGCTGGTGCTGCGCGCGCTGATCGCCCGCTTCTGGGCCACGCCCTACACCGCGCCCCTGGTCCGGCACGGCACGGCGCTGCACGACCGCTGGATGCTGCCGCATTTCGTCTGGGCCGACTTCCTGTCCGTGCTCCGGGAGACCGGCGAGGCGCTCGGCCTGACGCTCGACCCCGAATGGTTCAAGGCGCAGGTCGAGTTCCGCTTTCCGCTGCTCGGCGACGTCGTCTATCGCGACGTCACGCTCGAGCTGCGCGCCGCCATCGAGCCCTGGAACGTGCTGGGCGAGACCGGCGCGATCGGCGGCACGGCGCGCTATGTCGACAGCTCGCTCGAGCGCATCCAGGTCAAGGTCAGGGGCAGCCTCGGCGACCGCTACCGCGTCGCCTGCAACCGCATCGAGGTGCCGCTGGCAGCGACCGATCGCGCCGACGAGCGCGTCGCCGGCATCCGCTTCCGGGCCTGGGCGCCCGCCCAGTCGCTGCATCCGACGATCGGCGTTCATGCGCCGTTGACCTTCGATCTTTACGATGACTGGACAGGGCGCTCGCTCGGCGGCTGCACCTACCACGTCGCGCATCCCGGCGGGCGCAGCTTCGAGACGCAGCCGGTCAACGACCTGGAGGCAGAGGGCCGCAGGATGGCGCGCTTCGTCCCGCACGGACATGGTCCCGGCTTCTTTCGGCCGGCGGCGCCGCGCATCAGCGCCGACTTCCCGCTGACGCTCGACCTGCGGCGGCAGTGACGGTCTGCACCTGATGCCCGGCGCGGACGCTTCATGCTGCACCTGACCGACATCGGCCTTGCCGGAGCGGAGGGCACGCCCTCCGGCGGCCGAGGCGCTGTTCGCCGGCTATGGCGACATCGTCGGGCACGACGAGGCGTTCACCGCCGAGGGCCGGCCGCGCCGGCACTGGCGGGGCATGATCGACTGGCTGGGCGCGGTCGGCCGCGAAGGCTATCTCGCCGCCGCGCTCGACCTCGCCCGGCTGCGGACCGAGAGCGGCGTCGCCTTCGCCAGCCGGTCGGACGACGCCGGCGCCCGACCGGGGCGGGCGATGCGCTCCCGGTCCTGCTCGCCGCCGCCGACTGGGCCGAGCTCGCCGCCGGCATCGAGCAACGCGCCCGCCTCGCCGAGGCGGCGATCGCCGATGTCTACACCTCCGGTCGGGCGATCGGCGCCGGCCTGATCCCGCCGGGCCTCGTCTATGGCAGCCCTGCCTTTGCCGCGCACTGCGCCGGCTGGGAACGGCCGCCGCGCCACTGGGTCCACGTCTACGAGGCCGACGTCGCGCGCACCGCCGACGGCAGCTGGGTACTGCTCGCCGACCGTCTCGACGCCCCGCTCGGCGACGGCTGGCTGCTGGCCAACCGCATCGCCGCCAGCCAGGCACTGGCCGAGCCGTTCGTCGAGCTCGGCGTCCGGCGCGTGGCCAGCCACTACGCCGACTTCCAGGACCATCTCGACAACATGATGGGCTGGGACGGGCGCATGGCGCTGCTGACCAGGGGCGAGTCCGACCCGCGCTTCTTCAGCCACGCCTATTTCGCCCGCTACATGAGCGCGGCGCTGATCGAGCCGGCCGACCTGACGGTGCGCGAGGGCGCGGCCTATGTGAAGACGCTGGACGGCCTCAAGCGCGTCGACGTGATCCTGCGCGGCGTGCCGGACGCCGGTGTCGACGCGCTGCACCGGCCGGGGCGCGCCGCCGTCGGCGCGCCGGCGCTGTCGCTGGCCGCGCGCTCGGGCTCGCTCAAGGTGGCGAACGCCATCGGCTCGGCGGCCTTCGCCTATCGGGCGCTCGCGCCCTATGCGCATCGGCTGGCGCAGTATCTGCTGGGCGAGGAGCTGCGCCTCGTCGATGCCCCTTGCCTCTGGCTCGGCACGCCCGGCGCCCGCGAGCAGGTGCTGGCCGAGCGCGGGCAGTGGCGCATCGAGCCGCTGACCGCCGACGGCGGCGAGCCGCACGCGCTTGACCTGGACGAGAACCCGGACGACCCGCTGCGCGATCGCCTGGCGCGGATCGGCGAGCGGCTCTGCGCCGTGCAGACGCCGCCGCTGGCGCGGACGCCCGTCTGGGGCGGCGATGGCGTGGTCCCGGCCGAGTGGATGATGCGGGTCTTCGCCTGCCGAACGGCCGAGGGCTTCAGCGTCGTGCCCGCCGGCGTCGCGGCCGTGGTCGAGCCGGGCCGCCCGCCGCCGGCGCTCGGCTTCGGCAAGGACGTCTGGGTCGTGCCCGAGCCCGGCCGGCTGGCGACGGCGGACACCGGCGGCCAGTTGGCGATCCGCCTGGGCGCGGCGCATCTGCGTCGCACCGGACGCGACCTGCTCAGCCGTGTCGCCGACGACGTCTTCTGGCTCGGCCGCAATGCCGAGCGCGCCGAGCAGGTGCTGCGCCTGCTGGCCGTCTGCCTCAAGCGCCAGCTCAGCGGCAACCGCATCGACGCCGAGCCCGAGGTGCTGTGCACGCTGGTCGAGACGCTGGCCGAGCCCGACCCGAGCCTCGACGGCGCCGCGCGCTATCGCGACGCGGTCGAGCGCCTGATCGGCGGCGGCGAAGACGAGGACTATGCCATCGTGCCCCTGCTCCGCGTGCTGCGCACGGGAGCCCTGCGCGCCCGCGCCGCGATCTCGGACGAGAGCTGGCGCTCGATCGAGCGGCTGTGCTCGGACCCCCGCTGGCAGGCGGCCGTCGACGCCCGCCCCAGCGCGCCGCTCGCCCGGCTGATCGAGGACTCGGTGCACGCGCTCTCGGCCTTCGCCGGCACGGCGCAGGAGAACCTGACCCGCAACTATGCCTGGCGCTTCCTCGAGATGGGCCGGCGCATCGAGCGCGCGCATCCGCAGCTCCGTCGTCGCCCGGCAGCTGGCCGGGGCCGAGCGGCCGACCGAGGAAACCTATCTACGCGCCTGGCTGACGCTGTCGGACTCCACCGCCGCCTATCGGGCGCGCTACATGATGACGGCGCAGGCCGCGGCCGTCATCGACCTGCTCGTCCTCGACGAGACCAATCCGCGCTCGCTCGCCTTCCAGCTCGTCCGGCTCGAGAGCGTGCTCGGCCAGCTGCCGACCGACATTCCCTACCGCCGGCCCGAGCATCGGCTGGCGCTGTCGCTGCTGACCGAGCTGAGGCTCCAGGACGCGGCGCTGCTCGCGCGGGCCGACGAGCACGGCCGCCGCACCGAGGTCGTCGACCTGGCAGGACGCTGCCGCCACCGGCTCGAGGAGATCTCGGATCTGATCGGCCGCGCCTTCTTCGCCCATGCCGACGTGCCCGAGGCGCTCGTGTCGCAGGCCCGCCAGTCGTCGCCGCAGGATCTGGCGCAGGATCTGGCGCAGGATCTGGCGCAGGATCTGGGCGCCGAATCGGGCGCCGGACCGCACGTCGTGATCCTCGATGTGCGCCACCGGACGCACTACCGGTACGCCAGCACGGCCGTCTTCTCGCAGCACCTGCTCTGCCTGACACCGTTTTCCGGCCCGGCGCAGCGCGTTTTCGCCACGACGCTGCGCATCACGCCCGAGCCGGACGATGTCGACCGGCACACCGACATGTTCGGCAACGTCGTGCACGTCGCGACGGTGTCGCGCCCGCATGACGAGCTCGAGGTCCTCGCCACCAGCCGCGTCGAGCGGCCCGAGCGGGACGCGCTGATCTTCGGGACGTCGGCGCCCTGGGAAGAGACGCGCAAAGCCGCGCTCGGCGTGGCCGGCTCCGCGCCCGTCGCCGGGCTCGGCCCCTTCGCCTTCCCCAGCCAGATGACGCTGCCCGACAGGGCGATCGAGGGCTATGCCCGCGAGAGCTTCCGGCCGGGACGCCCCGTGCTCGACGCGGCCGAGGAGCTGAGCCACCGCATCAACGGCGACTTTTCCTACAAGCCGGGGACGACCGCCGCCGACACGCTTCCGGCCCAGGCGTTCGCGCTGAAGAAGGGCGTCTGCCAGGATTTCGCCCATGTGCTGCTGGCCGCGGTCCGGTCGCTGCGCGTGCCGGCGCGCTACGTCTCGGGCTATCTGCGGACAATTCCGCCGCCCGGCCAGAAGCGGCTGGTCGGCGCCGATGCCAGCCATGCCTGGGTCGCGGTCTGGGATCCCGGTCTCGGCTGGGTCGAGTTCGACCCGACGAACGACTGCGTTCCGGGCGAGGACCACGTCGCGCTCGCCATCGGCCGGGACTATGGCGACGTCGCGCCGGTCTCGGGCGTCGTCGTCGGCGCCGGCAAGCAGACCCTGACCGTCGGCGTCGACGTTCTGGTCGCCTGACGATCGCCTGCACGGCTCGCGGCGCGGCCGAGGACACCGCGCGCCACCGAGCGATGTTCCTGGCCGTCTCCACGGGGAGCGATGGCTCCAGAGGGTCCATGTCCGACGCACCCACGCTGCCAGCCGCCGCGCGGCCGCCCCTGCTCTGGCTGGCGCTGGTCCTGATCGGCGCCGCCTGGGGCAGCACCCAGCTGCTGTCGAAGATCGTCGTCGGCGCCGGCCACCATCCGCTCGGCGTCGCGCTGACCGTGACGGCAGCCGGGGCCGTGCTCGTGACCGGCGTGCTGTTCGGCACCGGCCGGCGCCTGCCGCTCGGACGGCGACACCTGGTCTTCTATGCCGTCTGCGGGCTGACCGGCACGGCGCTGCCGAACTCGCTCGGCTACACGGGCATGCGCGAACTGCCGGTCGGCATCATGGCGATCGTCATCTCGATCGTGCCGATCACGACCTTTCTGGGCGCGCTCCTGCTGAGGCTCGACAGGGCCGAGCCGCGCCGGATGCTCGGGCTGGCCTGCGGCGCCGCCGCCGTGCTGCTGCTGGTCGTGCCGGACGCCAGCCTGCCCGATCCCGGCGACGCGCCCTGGATCGTGCTGCCGGTCCTGACGGCGCTCTGCTACACGGTCGAGAGCCTCTACATCGCCGGCAATCGCCCGCCTGGCTGCGGTCCGCTGCAGATCATGTGCGGCCTGCTCTGGGCGGCGCTCTGCCTGCTGGCGCCCGTCGTGGCGGCGACCGGCAGCTGGCTCCGGCTCGACGATCCCGGCACGCCCGAGCTGGCGCTGGCGCTGATGACGGTGCTCAACCTCGCGGCCTATGGCGGCTTCGTCTGGCTGATCGGCCGGGGCGGTCCGGTCTTCGCGACGCAGGTCGGCTATGTCGTCACGCTATCCGGCGTCTTCCTCGGCATGGCGGTGCTCGGCGAGCGCCACTCGGCCTGGGTCTGGCTCTCGCTCGTCCTGATGCTGACCGGCCTCGCCCTCGTCCGCCCGCGCCGCTGATCGCGGCAGTCAGCCCTGCCGAACGGCCGCCGTGACATAGTTGACGTCGAGGTCGCGTTCGGAAAGCCGCCAGTTCCAGCCGAAGGGGTCGAAGACCATTCCCTTGCGGTCCACCGGCTGCAACCCGGCCGCGGAGAGCATGGCGAAGAGCTCGTCCGGCGTTATGAACTTCGACCACTGGTGCGTGCCGCGCGGCAGCCAGCGCAGCACGTGCTCGGCGCCGACGATCGCCATCGCCCAGCTCTTGGCGGTCCGGTTGATGGTCGAGGTGATCATGATCCCGCCCGGCCGCAGCAGCCGGGCGCAGGCGTCGAGATAGGCCTGCGCGTCGGCGACGTGCTCGACCACCTCCATGTTCAGCAACGCGTCGAAGCCCTCGCCCGCCGCCTCCAGCGCCTCGGCGGTGGTCGCGCGATAGTCGATGCCGAGCCCCATCTGCCGCGCATGCGCGCGCGCCACCGCGACGTTGCGCTCGGATGCGTCGGCACCCACGACGCCGGCGCCCAGGCGCGCCATCGGCTCGGACAGCAGCCCGCCGCCGCAGCCGATGTCGAGCAGCCGCAGCCCGTCGAATGGCCGGCGCGACCGCGGGTCGCGGCCATGCTGGGCCATCAGCTGGTCGACGATATAGCCGAGCCGGCAGGGGTTCATCCGATGCAGCGGCCGGTACGCCCCGTCGGGATCCCACCACGCCTCGGCCATCGCTTCGAAGCGCGCGATCTCGTCAGGATCGACGGTGCCGCCGCCGCGTTCAGCTTCTGCCATGCATCCGGTCCAGCCGCCCGAGGTTTCCGCTTTGCTTCGCCGGGATAGTGCAGTATCCGGCTCGGAGCCATGCCCAATGGGCGCCGTCGCCGCGGCGAAAGGACCGTATGACAACTCCGCGCCTTTACCCGCAGATCGAGCCCTATAGCCGTTTCCGACTTAAGGTCGGCGACGGCCACGAGCTCTATTGCGAGCTGTGCGGCAACCCGGAGGGCAAGACCGCCGTCGTTCTGCATGGCGGGCCGGGCGCCGGCTGCAGCCCCTTCATGCGGCGATTCTTCGATCCCAAACGGTACCGCATCCTGCTGTTCGACCAGCGCGGTGCCGGCAAGTCGACGCCGTCTGGCGGGCTCGTCAACAACACCACCTGGGATCTCGTCGGCGACCTCGAGAGGCTGCGCGCGCATCTCGGCGTCGACCGCTGGCTGCTCTTCGGCGGCTCGTGGGGGTCGGCGCTGGCGCTGATCTATGCGCAGAGCCATCCCGACCGCGTCAGCGAGCTGCTGCTGCGCGGCGTCTTCACCATGAGCCATGCCGAGCTCGACTGGTTCTATGGCGGCGGCGCCGCCCGCTTCTACCCGGAGGCGTGGGAGGACTTCGTCGAGCCGATTCCCGTGGCCGAGCGCGACGACCTGATCGCCGCCTACCATCGTCGTCTGACCTCCAAGGACGAGGGCGTGCAGACCCGCTTCGCGCGGCCCTGGGTGCGCTGGGAGACATCGACCGCGGCGCTGCGCCCGCCGCGCGGCAACCCGCCGGTGAACGGCGGCTATGCGCGGGCCTTCGCCCGGATCGAGAGCCACTTCTTCTGCCACAGGGGCTGGCTCGAGCGCGACGACCAGATCATCGCCGGAATGGCGGGCATCGCGCATATTCCGGGCGTCATCGTCCAGGGGCGCTATGACGTGATCTGTCCGCCGCTGACGGCGACGCGGCTGGTGGCGGCCTGGCCTGCTGCCGAGTTCATGCTGATCGACGATGCCGGCCATGCGCTGTCCGAGCCGGGCATCACCTCGGCGCTGATCGAGGCCACCGACCGCTTCCGGTAGGGTCGGGCGCGACCCCGCGCCGCCACTCAGTCGTCCGCCTCGAGGTCGCGCCGCACGCGCTCCTGGCCAAGCATCTCGCGCGTCCGGTCCATCCGGTCATAGCTCTCGTCCGGCACGAAACGCAGCTCGGGCGAGTGGCGGAGCTGCACCGCGCGCGTCACCTCGCGGCGGATCTCGCCCTTGGCGCGGTTCAGCGCCTCGAGGATCGCCCCGGCATTCTGCCCGCCGAGCGGCAGGACATAGACGGTCGCGACCTTGAGGTCGGGCGAGGTCCGCACCTCGCCGACGGTGATCGAGACGCCCGACAGCGCCGGCTCGTGCAGGTCGCCGCGCAGCAGGATGTCGGACAGCGCCCGTCGGATCAGCTCGCCAACGCGCAGCTGTCGCTGCGAGGCCCGGCGGCGCCAACGGTGCTGCGGTCGTCGAAGCGGCGCTTGGGCATGGACCTCCTCCGAGTCGCGAAGCTTGGCACCCCTGGCGCCCGTCTGTCCACCTTGCGCCGCCGGGGGCACGCCCGGGGGCCGGGGCCGCAGGGGTGCGGCGGGCGACCGCCTACCAGGGAATTGCCTCTCCGTCATAAGCGAAGAAGCCGCCGGATTGTTCCGGGCCGAGGCTGCCGATCACCCGCAGCAGCTCTTCGGCCGCCTGGTCCGGCGCGAGCCTGTCGCGATCGCCGGCGAAAGGTTCGCTCAAGGACGTCGCCACCGTGCCGGGATGCAGCGCCACGCAGACTGCCTCAGGCCGCCTGCGGGCGATCTCGATGGCGGCGGTGCGGACGATCTGGTTCAGCGCCGCCTTCGATGCGCGATAGGAGACCCAGCCGCCCAGCCGGTTGTCGCCAATCGAGCCGACCCGCGCCGACAGCGTCGCGAAGACCGAGCGGCCGTCCGCCGCCAGCAGCGTGTCGTGGCGCTTCAGCGCCAGCGCCGGGCCGATGGCGTTGACGGCGAAATGCGCCGCCATGCCGGCCGCCTCGATGCTGGCGAGCTTCTTCTCGGGCGCATAGCCCGCCGGCTCGAGGACACCGGTGGCGTCGATGACGAGGTCGAAGGGCCCGTCCGCAGGATCGTCCTGTCGAGCGCCGCCTCGGCGCCGTCCGGGGCGGTCCAGTCCAGCCCGTCGCGGCGCGAGAGGCCGGCGACCGGACCGAAGCGCCGCAGGTGACGGACGATGGCCGAACCGATGCCGCCGCCGGCACCCAGCACCAGCGCGCTCCTGAAGGCGATGTCTGCCATGCAGCCGACATAGGCCGCAGGCGCGAACGACAAGTGCTGGCAGCGAAGGATGGCGATGAAGGCGCTAAGCTATGAGAGGGCCGCCTCCAAGGCGGCCCTCTGTCTCGACGGCCGGGGGGTCAGGCGAGCGTGCGCTCGACCTCCTCGCGCTCGAAGATCTCGATGACGTCGCCTTCGCGGATGTCCTCGTAGTTCTCGAAGGCCATGCCGCATTCCTGGCCGACCTGGACCTCGCGCACCTCGTCCTTGAATCGCTTCAGCGTCTTCAGCGTGCCCTCGTGGATCACGACGTTGTCGCGCAGCAGGCGGACGCCGGCCGAGCGGCGCGCGACGCCCTCGGTGACCTGGCATCCGGCGACCTTGCCGGCGCCAGTGATCTTGAAGACCTGCAGGATCTTGGCATAGCCGATGAAGCGCTCCTTGACCTCGGGCGACAGCAGGCCCGAGGCCGCCTGCCGCACGTCGTCGACCAGGTCGTAGATGATCGAGTAGTAGCGGATCTCGACGCCCTTCTGGTTCGCCGCCTGCCGTGCCGCCGCGTTGGCACGGACGTTGAAGCCGATGATCGGCGTCTTCGATGCGTCGGCCAGCGTGACGTCCGATTCGGTGATCGCGCCGACGCCGGAATGCAGCACGCGGACGCGCACCTCGTCGTTGCCGACCTTCTCCAGCGCCTGGACGATCGCCTCGGCGCTGCCCTGCACGTCCGCCTTGACGACCAGCGGCAGCTCGGACGTCGCGGTGCCGGACTTGGCCTGCGCCAGCAGCTGGTCCAGCGTGGTCCGCGCGCCCGACGCGGCCAGCTTGTCGCGCGCCACGCCAGCCGCGATAGTCGGCGATCTCGCGCGCCTTGGCCTCGCCCTCGACGACGTTCAGCACGTCGCCGGCCTCTGGCGTGCCGTTCAGGCCCAGCACCTCGACCGGCTCGGACGGGCCGGCGCTGTCGACGCGCTCGCCCTGGTCGTTGATCAGCGCGCGGACGCGGCCCCACTGCTCGCCGACGACGAAGACGTCGCCGAGCTTCAGCGTGCCGCGCTGGACGAGAACCGTCGCGACCGGGCCGCGGCCGGTGTCGAGCTTTGCCTCGATCACGGCGCCCTCGGCCGGCGCGCTCGCGGGTTCGCCCTCAGCTCGAGCAGCTCGGACTGCAGAACGATGGCCTCGACCAGCTTGTCGAGCCCCTGCCCGGTGATCGCCGAGACCTCGACGTCGAGCACGTCGCCCGACATCTCCTCGACCATCGACCTCGTGCTGCAGCAGCTGGGTGCGGACCTTCTGCGGATCGGCGCCCTCGCGGTCGATCTTGTTGATCGCGACGATCATCGGCACGCCGGCCGCCTTGGCGTGATGGATGGCCTCGATCGTCTGCGGCATGACCGAATCGTCCGCCGCGACGACCAGCACGACGATGTCGGTGACCTGTGCGCCGCGTGCCCGCATCGAGGTGAACGCGGCGTGGCCCGGCGTATCGAGGAAGGTGATCTTCTGCCCGGCATCCGTCTCGATCTGGTAGGCGCCGATGTGCTGGGTGATGCCGCCCGCCTCGCCGGCCACGACATTGGTCTTGCGCAACGCGTCCAGCAGCGACGTCTTGCCGTGGTCGACATGGCCCATGATCGTGACGACCGGCGGCACGCGGCTGCAGGTCCGCATCGGCGTCGGCCGCGGTCTCGATGACGTTCTCGACGTCGGCCGCCGAGACGCGGCGCACCTTGTGGCCGAACTCCTCGACGATCAGCTCGGCCGTGTCCTGGTCGATCGACTGGTTCTGGGTGGCCATGATGTCGTTCTTCATCAGCGCCTTGATGACGTCGGCGACGCGCTCGGCCATGCGGTTGGCCAGCTCCTGGACGGTGATCGCCTCGGGGATCTGGACGTCGCGCACGACCTTCTCGCGTTCGACCGGCCGCCATGTGGCGGCGCTTCTCGCGCTCCTGCCTGCGACGCATGGCCGCCAGCGAGCGTTGCCGGCCGCCATCGCCGTCGTTCAGGGCCTGCGTGATCGTCAGCTTGCCCGAGCGTCGCTTCGCGTCGTCGCGGCCACGCGTCGGCGCCGGCTTCTTCGGCACGGCGGCGGCCCCCCGGCCGCGGCCGCGATCGTCTTCCTCGGGCTCCGCGGCGCGCGCGGCGACCCGATCCCCACCCGCGGCTGCCGACTCGGCCGCCGGCGCGGAGCGGCCTTCGCCGCCTCGACCGCAGCCTCGGCCTCTTCGGCCTGCTTGCGGGCCTCGACCTCGGCCGCCTCGCGGTCGCGCGCTTCCTCGGCCGCGCGCTCCTCGGTCTCCTTGCGCGCGGACTCCTCGGCGCGCCGACGGGATTCGTCCTCGCGGCGGCGCTCGTCCTCGGCCTCGCGGCGCTTGCGGACCTCCTCGTCCTTCTGGTGCTGGCGGATCGCCTCGAGCCGCCGTGCCGCCTCGTCGTCCGAGAGCACGTTCAGCATGCGCGGCCGCGGGCCGCCGCGCTGTCTGGCGCCGCCGCCCGGCTGCTTGTCGGCCCGCGGCGCCTCTGCCCGCGCCGCTCCCGTCCGTGCCGTCCCGGCTGGCGGCGTGCCGGTCCGCGGCGTCCCGGTTCGCGGAGCCCCGGTTCGCGGAGCCCCGGTCGGCGGTGTCCCGGTCCGCGGCGTCTCGGCCCGCTCGGCGCGCAGCGGCTGGGCCGGGCGCGGCCGTTCGTCGCCCGCCGGCTTCGGCGCGCTTTGCCCGCCGGGCCTGACTGCGCCGGGCCTGACTGCGGAGGGCCAGACGGCGCAGTGCCAGACGGCGCAGCGCCAGACTGCGCAGCTCCAGACGGCGCCCCGCCGGGCTTCGTGGCGCCGGGCTTCGCGGCGCCGGATTGCTGCGTGGCGCCAGGCTGCGGGGTCGAGGGCTTGGCGGCGGCCGGAGCCACGCCGGGATGCCCGCCCGATCCGCCCGTTCCCGGGGTCAGGACACGCTTGCGCTTCTTCTCGACGACGACGGCTTTCGAGCGCCCGTGGCTGAAGCTCTGCCGCACGGAGCTGCGCCCCGGCATGCCGCGCCCGCGCCCGCTGCCCTTGTTGTCGCCGCTTTCGTGCTCGCTCATAAGTCGTCCTGTGTGGCGGGGCCGCTCCGCCCCTCTTCGTCGTTCATGTGCTCTGCGTCAGGGTCCGTGCTTGCGCCCGCCCCGACCGTTCCTGCGCCGCGATCCGGCTCGCCGCACCGCCCGGCCGTGCCGCGCCCGGCTGCTGCCTCGGCTGTCGCATCGCCCGGCGGAACGTCCCGGAAACCGGAAAGTCGCCGCGCCTCTGCCACAAGGCGCGTCGCGAAGCCACCAGTGTCGAGCGCGGCATGTATGGCAAACTCGCGCCCAAAAGCCAAACCCAATTCGGCCGAGTCGAGCAGCTCGACCGCGGCGATGCGCCCGTCGCCCACCCCGCGGGCCAGAGCCGCGAGCTTGCGGCGCCCGCCGGTGGCGCCATCGCGCGCCTGGAACAGCACCGCCGCCTGCCCGGAGAGGATGCGCGCCCGCACCTTCTCGGCGCCCGTCACGGCCTGCCCGGCCTGGCGCGCCAGCCCGATCAGCGCGACGATGCGCTCGGCCAGCAGCGCCTCGAGACGCGCCGGCAGGTCGTCGGCGACCCTGACCGGCGCCCTGAAGGCGCGCGCGAAGAGCCGCTTGTTCACCGCCCGCTCGGCGAGCCCGCGGTCGGCCGTAAGCCAGACGCCGCGGCCGGGCAGCCGCGCCGACAGGTCAGGCACGACCTCGCCGTCGGGCGACAGCACGAAGCGGATCAGCCGGTCGGTCGGCCCGCTCTCGCCCGTGGCGATGCAGCGCCGCTCCGGCCCGGCGCGCTCGCTGCGCCTGCCGCCGCGGGTCATCTCGTCTGCCGGCCGCCGATACGTCACGCGGTCTCTTCTTCCTCCGCCGGCTCGCCTTCGGCGGCCTCGCCCTCGTCCCCGCCCTGCGCCGGCAGGTCCTCGGGGCTCACGAGGCCCAGCTCGACGCGCGCCTTCATCACCAGGTATTGCGCTTCCTCGAGGCTGACGTCGAAGGGCTCGAGAACGCCGTCATCCTTCACGCGCTTGCCGTCGACGATCGTATAGCCGCCGGCAAGCTCCCAGTCGGCGCAGGTGGCGAAGGTCTGCGAGGTCGAACACGCCGTCCTTGGCGAGCGCGAGAACCATCTGGGGCGTCAGCCCCTCGAATTCGATCAGGTCCTCCTGCGTCCCCAGGGCGCGGGCCTCGTCCAGCGTCTTGGCGTTCATCTCCTCCAGGCTCTCGCGGGCGCGGGCCTGCAGCTCCTCGGCGGTGTTCTCGTCGAAGCCGTCGATGACGGTCAGCTCCTCCACATCGACGAAGGCCACTTCCTCCAGCGAGGTGAAGCCCTCGGAGACCAGCAGCTGGGCCACCATCTCGTCGACGTTCATCGTCTCCATGAACATCTGGCTGCGCTCGCGGAACTCCTGCTGGCGGCGTTCCGATTCCTCGGCCTCGGTCATGATGTCGATGTCCCAGCCGGTCAGCTGCGACGCCAGGCGCACGTTCTGGCCGCGCCGGCCGATCGCCTGGCTCAGCTGCTCGTCCGGCACCACGACCTCGATGCGCTGGGCGTCCTCGTCCATCACGACCTTGGTGACCTCGGCCGGCTGCAGCGCGTTGACGATGAAGGTCGCGGCGTCGTCGTTCCAGGGGATGATGTCGATCTTCTCGCCCTGCAGCTCGGAGACCACCGCCTGGACGCGGCTGCCGCGCATGCCGACGCAGGCGCCGACCGGGTCGATCGAGTTGTCATAGGAGATGACGCCGATCTTCGCCCGGGACGCCCGGGTCGCGGGCCACGGCCTTCACCTCGATGATGCCGTCATAGATCTCGGGCACCTCCTGGGCGAACAGCTTGGCCATGAACTCGGGCGCCGTGCGGCTGAGGAAGATCTGCGGTCCGCGCGCCTCGGCCCGGACGTCGCGGATATAGGCGCGCACCCGGTCGCCGACTCGGTAGGCCTCGCGCGGGATCAGCTGGTCGCGGCGGACGATCGCCTCGGCGCGGCCGAGATCGACGATGACGTTGCCGTATTCCACCCGCTTGACGATGCCGTTGATGATCTCGCCGACGCGGTCCTTGAACTCCTCGTACTGGCGCTCGCGCTCGGCGTCGCGGATCTTCTGGACGATGACCTGCTTGGCCGTCTGGGCGGCGATCCGGCCGAAGTCCAGCGGCGGCAGCGGATCGGTGATGAAGTCGCCGACCTGCGCCTCGGGGTTCTTGTGGCGCGCCTCCGCGATCGGGATCTGCGTGAAGTGGTTGACCTCCTCGGCGTCGTCCTCGACGACCTCCATCGCGCGGGACATCGATATCTCGCCCGACTTGCGGTCGATGAAGGCGCGGATGTCGTACTCGGCGCCATAGCGCGAGCGCGCCGCCTTGCCGAGACTGTCCTCCATCGCCTCGAGCACCAGCTCGCGCTCGATCAGCTTCTCGCGCGCGACGGCGTCGGCGATCTGCAGCAGCTCCAGTCTGTTCGCGCTCACCATGTTCAGGCATCCTCTCGCATTGGCCCGTCGGGCGGGTCGTCTTCTTGGTCTTCGGTCGTCTCGGTCACTTCGTCGTAGTCTTCCGGGCGGAACGGCCGCTTCGACCGCTTCAGGCTCTCGGTGATCAGCTCGTCCGTCAGCACCAGCTTGGCGTCCGACAGCCAGTCGAATTCGAGCCCGATCGTGCCTTCCTCCACCTCGATCAGGACCTCGCTGCCCTCGGTGCCGGCGAGCACGCCCCTGAAGCGCTTGCGCCCATCGACGAGCTCCGCCGTCTCGAGCCGGGCCTCGTAGCCCTCCCAGCGGTCGAAGTCGGCCAGCCGGGTCAGCGGCCGGTCGATGCCGGGAGAGCTGACCTCCAGCGTGTACTCGCGCTCGATCGGGTCCTCGACGTCCAGCACCACCGAGAGCTGCCGGGAGAGCCCGGCGCAGTCCTCGACCTCCATCGTGCCGTCCGGCCGCTCGGCCATGATCTGCAGCGTCATGCGCTTGCCGCCCATCAGCCGCAGACGCACGAGCTCGAAGCCCATGCCCTGGATCGTCGGCTCGACGATCGCGGCGATGCGCTGGTCTACTGGTGCCTTGGCAACCATGTTGGCCACGGCGGGTCTCCGGGCTGCGAGCCACTGCGGCTGCGAATCAAAAACGGGCCTCGCGGCCCGCCTGCGCCAACCCGGTGGGGGGTCCCGCTGGTGCCAGCGAGGCCGCCGCGATGTGAGCGGGGATATACGCCGGGCCATTCACCATTGCAAGGGCCGCCAGCGTTCGCACAGCGCTCGCGCTCGGCGTGGCTTCCGGCCCGACACGACGATGCCGGGCGCCGGCACGGCCCTCTCGTCGCCCGAGCGGAACGCCTCGAAGGCCCCGCCGATCTCGTCGGGGCGGGTCCGCCACGGGTCCGCCACGGGTCCGCCACGGGTCCGCCCGAGCCACCCCGCCCGTCCGGACGTCGAGTTGGTCCGGATGTCGGACTCGGGGGCTCGGCGCCTGCATACGCTTGCGAGGAAACCCGCCGGCGGAATCGCCGATGGTCGCGGGAAGGCACGGGGAAGGATCGCGATGCCGGAAGTTGAATGGGCGCGCTTCAAGGCGCACGAGCTGCGGGCCCTGGCGGACCGCGACGCCTGCGTGATCCTGCCGGTCGCCTCGATCGAGCAGCACGGGCCGCATCTGCCGGTGATGACCGATTCCCGGCTCGGCCAAGAGGTCGCCGTGCGCGCCGCCCGCATCGCCTGGCCGACGCGGCCGACCATCGTCACGCCCGTCGTCTGGTCCGGCCTCTCCGAGCATCACATGGCGTTCGGCGGCACGCTGACAATCAGCCACGCCACCTTTCGCGCCGTGCTGCGCGACCTGATCCACGCGCTGACCCGGCACGGCTTTCGCGACGTGCTATCGCCAACAGCCATGGCGGCAACAACATCGCCATCCAGCAGATCGCCGACGAGCTGGCGACCGAGCTGCCGGCCACGATCGTCGCCACCGGCTATGCCTGGGAATCGTCGCTGGAGTTCGCCAGGATCCTCGAGGACCAGGGTGGCATCCAGCACGCCTGCGAGGCCGAGACCTCGATGATGCTGGCCGTCGAGCCGGACCTCGTCGACACCTCGGACCTGGCGGCGCTCGCGACCGATCGCGGCGCTGGCTTCCTCAAGGCCGGCAAGGGCTCCTATCGCTGGCGGCCGTTCCAGCACATGACGGCGAACGGCGTCTCCGGCGTGCCGACCAGGGCCACCGCCGAGAAGGGCGAGCGGCTGCTCGACGCCGCGGCGCAGGCGGTCGCGGCGCTGATCACCGACCCGGAGACCTGGGCGCCGTGGCAGGACCGGCGCGGCGAGAATCGGGCGGGGGCACCGGCGGCGTTCCGTTCCGGGGGGATGCGTGACCGCGGACGACGCCTATGCGGCGCTGCTGGCTCACCTGAAGGAGAGCGCCGCGCTCGGCCAGATCGCCCGGCTGCTGCACTGGGACCAGGAGGCGATGATGCCGCCGAGCGGCGCCGTCCAGCGCGCCGAGCAGGCGGGTGCGCTGGAGGCCGTGCGGCACGCGCGACGCACCGACCCGCGGATCGCCGACTGGCTGGACGCCATCGATCCCGATGCGCTGGACGCGGCCGGGCGGGCGAACGTCTGCTGGACGCGCCGCCGCCATGACCGAGCGGTGCGCGTGCCGGCCGACCTCGCCGCCGAGCTGGCCCGCGAGACGACTCTGGCGCACGGCGTCTGGGCCGAGGCGCGCCGCACCGGCCGCTTTGCCGATTTCGCGCCGGCGCTGGCGCGCATCCTCGCGCTGGTCCGCCGGCAGGCCGACGTGCCTGCGCCGCGACGGCGAGACGCTCTACGACGCGCTGCTCGAGGATTACGAGCCCGGCGCCACCGAAGCCGGGCTCGGCGGCGATGTTCGACCGGCTGCGCCCGCGCCTGACCGCGCTTGGCGAACGCATCGCCGCCGGCGGCGGCCCGCGAGCGCGCCTCGCCTGGCCGGGCAGCTTCCCTGCCGCCGCGCAGCTTGCGCTGGCGCGCGAGATCGCGACCGTGCTGGGCTATGACTGGCAGGCCGGGCGGCTGGACCTGGTCGTCCATCCCTTCGTCGCCGGGACGCTCGGCGATGTGCGGATCACGGCGCGCATCGACGAGGCCGATCCGTTCTACTGCCTCTCGGCGACCGACGCACGAGACCGGCCACGCGCTCTACGAGCAGGGGCTGGACCCCGGGCTGGCCTGGCAGCCGGCCGGCGCCTCGGTCTCGATGGGCGTGCACGAATCGCAGTCGCGGCTGGCCGAGAACCAGATCGGCCGCGTCCGCCGCCTTCGCCGAGTGGCTGTTCCCGCGCATGCGAAGCCGCCTTCGGCGGGATCGGCCTCGGTTCGGCCGAGGCGCTGCACCGCGCCGCCAACCGCGTCGAGCCGGGCTTCATCCGCACCGAGGCGGACGAGGTGCACTACAACCTCCACATCATGCTGCGCTTCGACCTCGAGCGGGCGCTGCTGGCGGGCGACCTTGCGGTCGAGGATCTCGAGGCCGCCTGGAACGAGCGCTTCGCCGCCGATTTCGGCCGGACCGTGCCGGGCGCGGCGCAGGGCGTGCTGCAGGACGTCCACTGGTCGGCCGGGCTGATCGGCTACTTTCCGACCTATGCGCTCGGCAACGTCTATGCCGGCGAGCTCTGGGCGGCGCTGTGCCGCGACCTGCCCGACACGCAGGCGCTGACGCGCCGCGGCGAGCTCGCACCCGTCATCGACTGGCTGCGTGCGCGCATCCACCGGCAGGGCTCGCTGCACGAACCGGCCGAGATCGTCGCCCGCGCCTGCGGCCACGCCCCGCGGGAGGGGCCGCTGCTCGACTATCTGGAAGCGAAGTACACCGCCCTCTACGCGCTCTGAAATCAAGGGGAAGCCCTGGCCGTCCGGCTCGGGCCGTGCGCCGTGAAATCGACGAAGGCCGCCCGGTTCCCCGGACGGCCTTCTGCAGGAAAGTGCCCGGCGGCGCTGGCTCAGTAGTGCGTCCAGCGCGGATCCCGGCGCCCGTCCCGCCGGTGGCCACGGCCGTTCAGCGTGTCGGCGCGGCGCTCGAGTCGGTTCGCCTGGCGCTCCATGCGCGCCGCGGCGGTATGGTGGCCCCTGTCCCGCAGCCGGTCGGCCCGCCGCTCGAACTTGTCGGCCTTGCGCTCGAGACGCGTTCCCCGGCGATCGTCGCGCCGGTCGTGCCGCCAGTCGCGCCGGTCGTGCCGCCAGTCGCGCCGCCAGTCACCCCGGTCGTGCCGTCGGTCCGCGCGGTGGTCCCGGCGATCGGCGCGGCGATCCCAGCGGTCGTCCCGGCGATCCTGCCGCCATCCGGTGTGATCGTTGTTCCTGTACTCGACCCGCCGGTCCGAGTTGTGATGCCGTCCATCCGCCGCCGCGGGGCCGGCCAGTCCCAGCAGCAGCGCCGCTATCGGTGCGATCAGTGTCAGCTGCATCCATCTCGTCATTGTCGTTCCTCCTCGCTTGACTTCACTTCGTACGGCGGCCGGGCGGCGTTCCGTCGGAGTCTCGTCCAGCGAGGCGGGCTGCGCAGCTGCGGGGCGGAGCCGGCGTCCGCTTAGCGCTTGAACAGCACCGCGCCGCACGCGCATACTTGCACGCGAGCGTTGTTGCCGAGTTGATTTCAGCTTTGCCCGGAGACCGGTGCTCCGGAGATGCCCTGGGCGCCACCCGACGTTCGTGGTTTCGGAAGGCCAGTGCATTTCGGAAGGCCAGTGCGTTTCGGAAGACCAGTGGGTTTTCGTCATCCGCATAGGCGCGGAGGAAGCGGCTCCGCGGGAGGGGGGACATGGCGGCCGAGCACGCCGGGAATGGGCTTGCTGCATCTTCCGGTCGGTCCAACCGGGCCATCCCGGTCCGGCCGAGGGTCTTCGTCCTCAGCGCCATCCGCCTGCTGCGCGAGGGCGTCGTGGCGGCCCTGTCGGGGCAGCCGACCGTGCAGGTCGTCGGTGCGTCGGACCTGTCGATGGCGCCTGGCGAGATCGCCGCCTTCGCGCCCGACGCGATCCTGCTCGACATCTGCCTGCCGGGCGTGCTCGGAAGCCGCGATCCCGATCCGCCGCGCGGTTCCGGACGCAAAGCTCGTGGCGCTCGGCGTGGCCGAGGACGAGCTCGTCGTGATGGCCTGCGCGCGGTCGGGCGTCGCCGGCTTCGTCTATCCGCACGGCTCGGCGCACGACGTCGTGATGGCCGTCCATTCCGCCGTCCGGGGTGAGCTCGTCTGTTCCCCCCGGACGGCCGGCATCCTGCTGAACCAGGTCAGCGCCGCCGCGCCGGCGGCTGCCCATGCGGGCGGCGACGAGACGCTGACGCCCCGCGAGAACGAGATCCTGGCGCTGGTCAGCGAAGGGCTGTCGAACAAGCAGATCGCCCGCCAGCTTTCGATCGGCAGCGCGACGGTGAAGAACCACGTGCACAGCATTCTCGGCAAGCTGGGCGTGCAGCGTCGCGGCGAGGCGGCGGCACAGCGGCGTCGGCTCGCCGGCGCGGCGACGCCGGTCCGGCGCGACGCCGCCGCCGCCCTGCCTGACCGTTCGGCCCGGACCGGATGATCCATCCGACCGCATTCCCCTCATCCCTCCGACGACCCTGACGGTCTGCATCCCCGGCGGACCCGTGCCCATGCCCTCCGGCTCACGCGCTGAATTCGGCGCGCATGGCATCATGGCCGGCGGCAGCGCCTTCCGGGCCGGTCCCGAACCCCGGCGTGGCCGAGGACTTAAAAGCGGCCGCGCCGCCGCGCCGGAAGGAGGAGGTCCCATGCCCGTCGCCCTGCTGCACCCCGGCGTCTATATCGAGGAAGTCCCGAGCGGCGTGCGGACGATCACCGGGGTCGCGACCTCGATCGCGATCTTCGTCGGCTGGGCGCCGCGCGGTCCGACGGACCGCCCCGTCCGGGTGACCAGCTTCGCCGACTACCAGCGCAGCCATGGCGGCCTCGATACCCGCTCGCTGCTCGGCTATTCGGTGCGGCAGTTCTTCGAGAACGGCGGCTCGGACGCATACATCCTGCGCATCGCCTCGGACACCGACACGGCGACCGCCGCCTGCGCCATCGGCGACCTGTCCATCGAGGCGAGCTCGCCCGGCGCCTGGGCCAACGACTACAGCGTCCGCCTGACGCGCCGGCCGGCGCCGGAGGACGACCGCTTCCGCCTCGAGGTGCTCGACACTGCCACCAGCGCAGTGCTCGAGATCCTTCCCGAACCTCTCGATGATCGCGACCGACCCGCGCTTCGTGCAGTCGGTGGTCAACGGCCGCTCGGCCTTCATCGGCAACCTGGAGGCCGGGTCCGAAACGACGCCGGCGGACGCGACGGCCGAGCTCGACGCGACCACGCCGGGCGACGACGGCGCGGTCATCGGCCCGCAGGACGGCGAGTTCCGCACCATGCTGGACGCGCTCTTCGCCGTTGGCGGGCAGGCCGACCGGATCGAGCTCTTCAACATCATCTGCGTGCCCGGCCTGACCGATGCCGCGACCATCCAGAGCCTGCAGGCGGTCGCGCGGCAGCGCCGAGCCTTCCTGCTCGTCGACTGCGACGAGAACGACATTGTCTCGGGCGTCGTGGCGACCCTCACCGGCAAGACGGGCTCGGACGCGACGAACTCGGCCTTCTATTTCCCCTGGGTGTTGGCGCCGGACCCGCTGCAGAACGGCGCGCTGCGCGCCTTCCCGCCATCGGGCTTCGTCGCCGGGATCATGGCCCGCACCGACGCCAGCGCGCGGCGTCTGGAAGGCGCCGGCCGGCACCGAGGCCAGCCTGAACGGCGCGACCGGGCTGGCCGTCACCATGAGCGACGCCGAGAACGGCCAGCTGAACCCGAACGCCGTCAACTGCCTGCGCACGCTGCCGGTCTACGGCAACGTCGTCTGGGGCGCGCGCACCCTGCACGGCGACAACGACCGCGGCTCGGAATGGAAGTACGTCCCGGTCCGCCGCACGGCGCTGTTCCTCGAGGAGAGCCTCTATCCGCGGCACGCAATGGGTGGTCTTCGAGCCGAACGACGAGCCGCTCTGGGCGCAGATCCGGCTGAACGTCGGCGCCTTCATGCAGGGCCTGTTCCGGCAGGGCGCCTTCCAGGGCACCTCGCCGCGCCAGGCCTATTTCGTCAAATGCGACGCCGAGACGACGACCCAGGCCGACATCAACCTCGGCATCGTCAACATCTTCGTCGGGTTCGCGCCGCTGAAGCCGGCCGAGTTCGTCGTCATCAAGATCCAGCAGATCGCCGGCGAGCTCGCCGCCTGAGACGCGGAAAGGACACCTCATGGCCCAGTTCACCGTCAACGCGCAGCGCTTCGACCCCTACAAGAACTTCAAGTTCCGGGTGAAGTGGGACGGCCGCTTCGTCGCCGGCGTCAGCAAGGTCTCGGCGCTGAAGCGCACGACCGAGGTGGTCGAGCACCGCGAGGGCGGCGATCCCTCGACGACCCGCAAGTCGCCCGGGCGCACCAAGTTCGAGCCGATCACGCTCGAGCGCGGCGTCACGCACGACCCCGAGTTCGAGCGCTGGGCCAACAAGGTCTGGAACTTCGGCTCGGGCCTCGGCGCCGAGGTGTCGCTGGCCGACTTCCGCAAGGACATCATCATCGAGTTCTACAACGAGGCCGGCCAGCTCGCGCTCGCCTACAAGGTCTTCCGCTGCTGGGTCTCCGAGTTCCAGGCGCTGCCCGACCTCGACGCCAACGCCAACGCCGTGGCGATCCAGACGCTGAAGCTCGAGAACGAGGGCTGGGAGCGCGACACCGACGTTGCCGAGCCTGCCGAGCCGAGCTTTACCGAGCCCGCCTGAGGCACCGCCGTGGCGCTCGCCGCACATGGCCAGGCCGAGACGCGCGCGCTCGCGCTCTGGGAGCGGGTGGTCGGGCTCGACCGCTGGCGGCGCGACGACGTCCTGCTTGGCGCCGGGGTCGGCGGCGCACCGGACACATCGGCGGACGGGACCGCCCCGGTCCCGGAGTTGCTCGGCGCGCGCAACGCCGCCCTGCTGGCGATCCGCAACGCCGTCTTCGACCGCGGCTGGCCGCTCCGCAGCCGCTGCCCGGCGTGCGGCGCCGAGGTCGAGTTCGCCGGCGACAGCATGGCGCTGGCGCACGATCTCGCGGCGATGGGACCGGCGGCGGGGCGGGCGACCGTCGCATGGGGCGACGGCGTCATCGGCCTGCGCGCGCCGACGGCGCGGGACCTCCGCCATGTCGCGCGCCATGCGGACCGCCATACCGCCGCCCGCGACCTGCTGGCGCTGTGCGTCGACGGGCTCGACACGGCCGGGCTGGACGAGGCGGCGCTGGACGATCTCGACCGCCGCATCGAGGCGCTCGACCCCGCCGCCATCGTCAGCTTCGCCCTTGCGTGCCCGGACTGCGGCCACCGCTGGAGCGCCGCCATCGACGTTGCCGAGGCGATCTGGTCCGAGATCCGCCTGGCGGCCGAACGGACGCTGACGGATGTCGACGCGCTGGCGCGCGCCTATGGCTGGACCGAGGACGAGGTGCTGCGCCTCGCGCCCGCCCGCCGCGCCGCCTATCTCCAGCTCGTGGACGCGGGATGACCGGTTTTCTCGAGCGGCTGGCGGGCTTCGCGACGGTCGACCCGGCGCCGGGTTCGGCCACGGCCGACCTGCCGCTGCGCTTCGCGTGGAACCTCGCGCCCGGAGCAGCGGGCGCCAATCCCGCCCCGGGCCATGCCGATGTCGGCCGGGCCTCCACCGGGCCTCTGGGTGAAGGCATCTCGCACGCCACGGCGCCGGGCCCCGGCAAACCGACAAACCAGCCGGCCGTTTCCCGCGACGCGGCCGCCGCGCCGTCCGGCACGGTCGCCGTGCCCGCGGAAGGCAGCAAGGCGCCGCGCCCGCTGGCCATGCGGGCCGCCCGCCGCACCGACCCGCCCGTCGACGCGCCAGCGGACACCACCGGACCGGCCGCGGCGCGGCTCGTGCGCGAGCCTGCCGGCCGGGGGGTCCCGCCCGCGAACCGGCCCGAGGCGCCCGTTTCGACGCGGCGCGACGGCGACGGCATCGCGGCCGCAATCGCCGCCGCATGTCCCGAGAGATGCCGCCGACGCGGAGGATCGCCCGGCGCAGCCGGTCGTGCCCGCGCCCTTGCTCGGGCCCGCCAGGACGCAGGCGCCGCTCAGCGCGGCGGCGCTCGTCCCCCGGCGCTCGGCGCCGCTCGAGCCGACGGTCGTCCATGTCACCATCGACCGCCTCGACGTGCGCGTCCCGGCGGCGCCCCAGCGGCAGGCCGAGACGCCGCGCGGCGGCCGCAGCCCAGCGTCTCGCTGTCTGACTATCTGGGCGGCGGCGGCCCCTCCGGTCGGGACCGGCGCGGGCCATGAGCTCGCCGCTCGCCATCGGCGCGGTCAGCGCGGTGCTGCGCAACCTGCTCGACGACGGCCTGATCGAGGCCGGCGCGGCGATGGGCAGCACGGTGACGGTCAGCGCCGTGGCGCCCGACACGATCGACCTCGACGGCGCCGACGAGCCGCCGCGGCTGAACGTCTTCCTGCACCAGGTCACGCCGAACGCGGGCTGGAGCAATGCCGGCCTGCCATCGCGCAGCGCCGCCACCGGCGAGCGGCTGAGCAACGCCCCGCTGGCGCTCGACCTGCACTACCTGCTGACCGCCTATGGCCGCGTCGACTTCCAGGCCGAGGTCCTGCTCGGCTATGCCATGCACCTGCTGCACGAGCGCCCCGTGCTCGACCGTGCCGCCATCCGGCGCGCCCTCGACCCGAGCCCGCTGGACGTCAGCATGCTGCCACCCGTCTTTCAGGCGCTGACGGCGTCCGACCTCGCCGACCAGGTCGAGATGATCAGGATCACGCCGGCCCGGATGAGCGGCGACGACATGTCCAAGCTGTGGGCGGCCATCCAGACGCATTACCGCCCCTCGTCCGCCTATCAGGTCTCGGTCGTCCTGATCGAGGGCACGCGGCCGGCGGTCTCGGCCCTGCCGGTGCTGTCGCGCGGCCGGCGCGACCCGGTCACGCACCGCGAGCGCGGCGTCGTCGTCAACCCCGACCTGCTGCCGCCGCTGCCGACCCTCTTCCACGCCGAGCCCCAGGACGATCAGGCCGGCGCGCGGCTCGGCGAGCCGGTGACCGTCACGGGCGTTCGCCTGGCGGGCGCCGGCCATGTCGTCCGGCTGATGCACCGGCTGTTCGACGCGCCGGTCGAGATCGCGCCGAGCTCCGTCGACGCCGCCGGCGCCGCGCTGACGATCGCCTTGCCGGCAGATGCCGCCGCCCAGACGGACCTTGCCGCCGGCCAGCTGGCCGTCGTGCTGCGCTTTGTCCCCGCCGGCGAGGCGGACGAGCGCGAGACCAATGCCGTGCCCCTGATCCTCGCGCCAGATCCGGTCGTCGCCGCCGATGCCGGCCTTGGCCTGCCGGCCGTCAGCGTGACGCGCGGCGGTGTCCCGTCCCGCGTCACGGTGACGCTGCACGCGCGCCCGCAGGTGCGGCCCGAGCAGCGGGCCGTCCTCGCCCTCGGCGCCCGCGAGGCGACCGCGCTGCCGCGCGCCGCCGCCGCCGATCCGCTGGTCTTCGAGTTCCCGGACAGCGTCGCCGCCGGCCCGCAATGGCTGCGGCTGCGGGTCGACGGGGCGGACAGCCTGCTGCTCGACCTCGGCGGCCCGGCGCCCGAGTCTTCGACCCGTCCCAGCAGGTCACGGTGCCGGCATGAACAGGCCGAGGGACACCGCGCGGCCCGACGCGGCGACCCGGCTGCCGAGCTGGGACGAGCTCAACCGGCAATGGCTGGTCGCGGCGCTGGCCCGGCTCTCGGCGCGCATCGAGGCGCAGCCGGCCGGCCCGTTCGCCGACTGTGTCGCGGGGCAGGCGGCCCAGGGCTTCACGCCTGCCCTGGCGCATTGCGCACAGACATTCGGCCTTTCCGTCTTCGAGCGCGAGCTCCTGCTGCTGGTCGCCGGGCTCGAGCTCGACCCCCGGCTGCGCGCGGCGCTGGTGGCGCGGGACCCGGGCGGGACCGGTGCCGCCACGTTCGGCGTGGCGCTCGCCCTGCTGGCAGCGCCGCACTGGGATGCGCTGTCGCCCGACGCGCCGCTGCGGCGCTGGCGCATGGTGCTGCCCGAGATTGGCGCGCCGCTGACCGGCGCCGCGCTCGGCATCGACGAGCGCATCCTCCATTTCGTTGCGGGCGTCGCTGCCACGGATGCCGCGCTGGCCGGGATCGCGGTCCGCCTGCCCGCCGGCCGCGGATCAGAGGGCGTCGATCGGGGCCTTGTCGCGCGAATCGCGCGGGCGCTCTCCAACAGTCCCGACGCTGCGTCACTCGACGGGCCGATCGTCGTGCTGTCCGGCGGCGCCGACGACACGGCCGCCCGGCGCGACCTGGCACTGGCGGCGGCGGCAGAGCTCGGTGCCCCCGTGCTATGGATCGCGGCCGGGGAGCTGCCGTCCGACCCCGAGCCGCTCGAGCGGATCGCCCGCCACCTCGACCGCGAGGCGGCGCTGACCGGCGCCATTGCCGGTGCTGTCCATCGAGACGCCGCCGGATGGCGAGGCGGCCGCGATCGGGCTCGCCCGCCGCCTCTGCCGGCCGTTCCTGTGGCTCGGCACGCCGGGCGACCGGCTCGCCGCCCTGCCAGCCGCGCGGCGCGTTCTCCGCTTCGAGATGCCGCTGCCGGACCGCCGCCGGACCCGGCGGCTGGTCGCCGCCCGCTGGCGTGCCGCGTCCGGGCGCGCCACGTCCGGCCGGGTCGCGCCGGCACAGGACGAGGACGGCGAGGCGCTGCTGGCCGCCCTCGACCGGGCGGCCGGGCAGTTCCGCCTCGGCCCGGCGGCGCTCGACGGCATCGCCGAGCAGCTGCGCGCCACCCCGGCGCCCGAGCGCCCGGCGGCGGTCTGGCCGGCGGCGCGCGAGGCCGCGCGGGGCGGGCTCGACGCGCTGGCCCAGCGGATCGACAGCCGCGTCGCCTTCGACGACCTGGTGCTGCCGACCGGGCAGACCGCCATGCTGCGCGACATCGCCCGGCAGCTGCGGCACCGGGACCAGGTCTTCGACGACTGGGGCTTCGGCGCCAGGCACCGGCTCGGCCAGGGGCTGGTGGCGCTGTTCGCCGGCGAATCCGGCACCGGCAAGACGCTGGCCGCCGAGGCGATCGCGGGCGAGGTCGGGCTCGACCTCTACCGGGTCGACCTGGCGACGCTGGTCAGCAAGTACATCGGCGAGACCGAGAAGAACCTGAAGCGCCTGTTCGACGCCGCCGAGGCCAGCGGCGCGGTGCTGCTGTTCGACGAGGCGGACGCGCTGTTCGGCAAGCGCAGCGAGGTCAAGGACAGCCACGACCGCTATGCCAACATCGAGGTCGCCTACCTGCTGCAGCGCGTCGAGGCCTATCGCGGGCTGGCGATCCTGACGACCAACATGCGCGGCGCGCTCGACCGGGCGTTCCTGCGCCGCATCCGCTTCGTCGTCACCTTCCCCTTCCCCGACGCTGCCGCCCGAGAGCGGATCTGGCGCCTCCAGATGCCGCCGCAGGCGCCGACGGACGCCATCGACTTCGCCGCGCTGGCGCGGCTGAACCTGGCTGGCGGCAACATCCGCAACGTCGCGCTTGCCGCCGCCTTCAAGGCCGCCGACCGCGGCGGCGCGATCGACCAGCCGCTGCTGATGGAAGCGGCGCGCGAGGAATTCGCCAAGCTCGACCGCCCGATGCACGAGCCGCCGGCACGGCGGCACAAGGGAGACTGAGATGCACGAGCGCGCTCTGCACCTGCACATCCGCCGGCTGGTCGCGCCGGCAGAGGCGCCTGTCCCCGGCGGGCGGTCGGCGGCCGAGTTCGCCAATGCGCTCGAGCAGGCCCTGTCACTGCGGATTTCCGGGGCGGGCGCAGCCGAGAGCGCAAGGCGGCGCGACGCCACCGTGGATGCGATCGCCGACGCGGTGCTGCGCCAGGCAGGGGTGACTGGCCGACCGCCGGGAGGGGCCGGCGGAGGAAGGCAGCGATGACCCGTATTGCGCCGATGCGAACGACGACCGATGCGCGCCGCGATGACGTCCGGCGGGCGCCTGGCAGTGCAGCCGGCCCGCGATTTCGGCCTGGCGATCAGCCGGCCGTTCGGCTGGATGACCGGTCGGCGCTCGACCGGCGCCCGTCAGCGCATGGTCGGCAGGCCGATCCGGCGGCCGTCGCGATGACGCGGGCGGCGACACCGGCCCGGCACCGGGGCGGCGCGAGCTTCGGCAGCGTGCCGCTGCGCCCGCCGGCCGGGCTCGAAGCGGCCCCGCTCGAGGGGCGCAACTCGTCCGGCGACGACGCTCCGAAGATCGCCGGCGGGATCGTCGGCGGCCTTCTCGGCGGCGCCGCGGGGGCGGGCATCGGCTTTGCCCTCGGCGGCCCCGTCGGCGCGGTCATCGGCGGCATCCTCGGCGCCGCCGGCGGGGCGGCCGCCGGCGTCGCCGTCGGCGCGGCGGCGTCCAAGGGCGGCGGCCAGCAGGGCAACGCGCGGTCCGTCGACCTGCAGCCCGTCTTCTTCCGCGACTCGGCGACCGACGCCGCGCCGACCGGCGGCTCGTGGTCGCGCCGCTTCGGGCCGAGCAACACGATCTGGGGCAAGCTGGGCGTCACCTACAGCGAGTCGAGCCCGGTCTTCGTCGACGACGCCAACCTGAAGACTGCCGGCACCGACCGTGCCGAGCGCGACGCCGTCCGCGGCGCGCACTCCGACAACGGCAAGGTCTGCGTCTTCCTGACCGACAACGATCTCGCCGAGGCCGGCGGCGGCGCAACCGTCGGCGGCGGCGCGGCGGGCGCCAAGATCGCGATGTCCGACCGCGGCACCAGCACGACCCTGCTGGCGCACGAGCTCGGCCACGTGCTTGGCCTCGGCCATCCGCCGGACGGCGCGGATGCCGACACCATCATGCAGCCGAGCGGCTCGATCGATGCCGACAACCCGACCAGGAACACGATCGGCAACTACAAGCTGATCACCTGGCCGGCCGCCGGCGCCCCGGTGACGATCAACCCCGACGCCTGAGAGACGAGGAGCCGCGCGTGAACCTCTACAGCTATGTCGGGATCGTCCGGGGGCAGGCGCTGGAGATCCTGCTGGCCGAGGATGGCAGCACCGGCACCTGCCGGCTCTCGGCCGCCGCCGTGGATGCGCAGATCGAAGACAGCCGCATCGATCTGGCCGCGCAGGACGGTCTCGTCCTGCTTGTCCGGGGCATCAGGCACGAGGACTGGATCGGCTCGGCGGTGATCGTCGAGACCGCGAGCGAACTGCAAAGCGTGGTCGCGCAGGCGGCGCTCGGCCGCAAGCCGGTCTTTCCGGGAGGCTGAGGCGATGACAGGCGCGCGCATCGAGACCGTCGCTCCGGCCACGCCCGATCCCGGTGCCAGTGCCGGTCAGCGGCCGCTGCTCGCAGCCGTGCCTGCCTCTGCGCCAGAGGCTGCCGGAGCGACGCCATGACGCTCAGCGCCTCGCCCAGGGTCATCAAGGGCGGCCTCGTCGTCCTCGCGCCGGGCGGCGGCGCGGTCCGCGCCACCATCCCGCTGCAATACAACCCCGACACGCTCAGCCGATCCTACCAGGTGCAGGGCGTCGGCGGCGACGCCGGCGGCGAGCGGGCCCAGCCCTTCCGCCTGAAGGGGCCGGCGATCGAGACGATCAAGCTGGATGCCGAGATCGACGCGACCGATCAGCTGGAGTTCCCCGACAGGAACGCCAACGCCGTGGCCCACGGCATCGCGCCGCAGCTCGCCGCAGCTCGAGGCGCTGGTGCACCCGAGCGTCGACGAGATCCTCGCGGTCGGCGGCGCAGGCGGCGGGCGGCACGCTGGAAATCATCCCGCCCGAGGCGCCGCTGGTGATCTTCGTCTGGAGCAAGGGCCGCGTCGTCCCGGTCCGCGTGACCGACTTCTCGGTCACCGAGGAGGCGTTCGACCCGGCGCTGAACCCGATCCGGGCCAAGGTCAGCCTGTCCTTGCGCGTGCTCAGCACCGACGATCTCGGCTTCACGCATCGCGGCGGCACGATCTTCGTCAGCTATCTGCGCGCGCGCGAGACGCTGGCGAAAAAGTCGGGCGGCGCCTCGCTGGCCTCGCTCGGCCTGTCCAGCCTGCCCTGAACGGAGGAGGAGAATGGCGACCGACCCCGTACAGGCCCTGATCGACGCCGGCGCGATCCCGTCGACCCGTTCGCGCCGAGCAGCCGCTATGCCGGCGTGCCGACTCGGCGCCACGTGCGCGCCGCCCAGGCCACCGACGATCCGGGCGTGCCCTACCTGCTCCGCCGCTTCCCGCCGCGGCCGGCCGAGACGCCGACCGCGTTCGAGCACATCGTGCAGGCCGGCGAGCGCCCCGACCTGCTGGCCGCCGCCGTCTTCGGCGATCCCGAGCTCTGGTGGCAGATCGCCGACGCCAACGCCGTGACCGACCCGTTCGAGCTGACCGACACGCTGGGCGCGCGGCGTCCGCATCCCGGCGCCGAGGGGGCAGTAGCCATGGCGCTGCAGAGCGGCGTCCAGCTTTCGCTCAGGATCGGCCCGGTGCCGGTGGCGCCGCCGCGCGAGGTCTCGGACGCGCTGGTGCACGCCAGGGTCGAGGACGGCTCGGGCGGCACGCAGAGCGGCTTCGAGCTGACCTTCGAGCTGCCGGCGCGCTCGCCGCTGCGCACCCTCTTCCTGATCTCGGGCGGCGGCGCCCTGCCGCTGATGCGCGTCGTGCTGATCGTCACGATCAACGGCCGGGCGCAGTCGATCATCGACGGCGTGACCACCAATGTCGAGACGCAGCCGCGGCGAGGGCGGCGTCTCGCGGCTGGTCGTCAAGGGCAAGGACCTCTCGGCGCTGATGGACATCGTCGAGATCCCCGGCCTGCCCTTCCCGGCGATGCCGCCCGCGGCCCGCGTCCTGCTGGTGCTGGCCAAGTACGCGGCGCTCGGCGTCATCCCGCTGGTGATTCCCGGCATCGTCGAGATCCCGCCGCTGCCGATCGAGCGCATCCCGCAGCAGCGCGGCAGCGACCTGGCCTATGTCCGCCGGCTGGCCGGCGAGGCGGGCTACGTCTTCTACCTCGAACCGGGGCCGGAGCCCGGCACCTCCAAGGCCTACTGGGGGCCGGAGATCCGGCTGGGCGCGCCGCAGCCGGCGCTGACCACCAACATGGACGCGCAGACGCAATGTCGAGCAGCTCTCCTTCACCTTCGACAAGGAGAGGAAGACGCTCCCGATCGTCTTCTTCCAGGAGCCGTTCAGCAAGGCGCCGATCGGTATCCCGATCCCGGACGTCACGCCGCTGAACCCGCCGCTCGGCGCTCGTTCCGCCGCTGCCGCCCAGGATCGAGAAGCTCGACCGGACCGGCGCACCTCTCGGCGCCGCAGGCGCTGATGGCGGGCATCGCCTATGCCGGGCAGAACAGCGACTCGGTCTTCGGCACGCGGCCAGCTCGACGTCGCCAGGTACGGCCGGCTGCTGCGCTCGCGCCAGCTCGTCGGCGTGCGCGGCGCCGGCCTGCCCTTCGACGGGCTCTACTACGTCAAGTCCGTCACGCACGAGATCGAGCGCGGCGCCTACAAGCAGGGCTTCACGCTGGCCCGCAACGGGCTGATCTCGACCGTCCCCGACGGTGCCGACATGAGCACGGCGCCGCTCTTCGGGAAGTACCGCGGCACGGTCGATCAACAATGTCGACCCGATGCAGATCGGCCGCATCCAGGCCGCCGTGCCGGACGTCGCCGGCTTCGTGCCCGGCACCTGGGCGTCGCCTTGCCTGCCGGTCGCCGGCATCAACTCGGGCATCTTCACCGTGCCGATGATCGGCGCCGGCGTCTGGATCGAGTTCGAGCGCGGCGATCCCGACTATCCGATCTGGGTCGGCGGCTATTGGGGCAGCGCCGCCGAGGTGCCGCTGCTGGCGCATGCCGTGCCGCCGGGCGTGCCCGGCATGACGCTGCAGACGCCGCTGAAGAACGGCCTCGTCATCAGCGACGTGCCGGGGCCGACCGGCGGCATCCTGATCCAGACCGCGACCGGCGCGATGATCTCGGTCGCGGACGTCGGCATCGTCATCTCGAACGGAAAGGGGGCCGTCATCAACATGACCGGGCCGACGGTCGACGTGAACCTCGGCGCCCTGACGGTGATCTGAGGGAGGGGCCGATGCCGGCACCCATCCTCCACCTCGGCGCCACGGTCCTGTGCGCCCATGCCGGGCAGGCGACGCCCGTCGCGACCGTTTCCGCGGGTGCTGCTCTCGGGCCAGCCGGCCGCCACGCTGACGGCGCCCTACGCCGTCGCCGGCTGCGGGCTGACGGGCACCTCCGGTGCCGCCCTGCGCCACCGCGCAGTGGATCGTCGGCGCGACCCGCGTCGTCGCCGGCGGCGTGCCGGTCGTCACCATGGCCGGCACCTCGGTCTGCGTGCCGACGGGAACGCCGCTGATGCCCGTCGTCGCGCAGACGCGCGTGCTGGCGACGTGAGGCGCGGAGCGATGAACGAGCTCGACTTCCCCTATCACTTCTCCGGTCTCGGCCGGACGGCGACGACGGGCGGCGCCGACCACGTGCGCGACCTGATCGAGCAGGTGCTGCTGACAGCGCCGGGCGAGCGCGTCATGCGGCCGGATTTCGGCGCCGGGCTGCTGGCGCTGGTCTTCGAGCCGAACAGCGACGTCCTGGCCGCCACCACGCAGATGCTGGTGCAGAGCGCGCTGCAGCTCCACCTTTCGCACCTGATCGCCGTCGAGGCGGTCGAGGTGGTGGCCGACGACGCCGCGCTGCGCGTCGACGTGCGCTATGCGCTGCTGAGCGACCGCACGACGCACAGCGCCTCCGTCTCGCTCGCCGGGGGCAGCACCGGGGGGCGCGCCATGAGGTTCCACTGCTGCGATCCGCGCCGGCTCGAGGTCGTCAAGCTGCTCGGCTCGGCCAACGGCATCGACTTCCTCGAGGTGCTGGACACGGCCGCACCGCCCGGCGCGCCGCCCCAGCGAACGCTGTTCGTGCGCCTGCTGCGCCCCGGCTTCGCGCTGACGCCCGAGAACATCCGCATCATCGGCGGCGAGCGCATTCCCGAGGTGGGCGTCGTCTGGGTGGCCGCCGCCGATGCGCTGCCGGCGAGGCCGAGCCGGAGCTCGTCAAGACCGTCGAGCCTGGCGATCGGGCGCTGACGCTGGTCGTTCGCACCGACAGCGCCGGCGACTTCTCGACCTACACGTTTCGGCATCTTCGCCAACTCGGGCAGCGACCAGCCGCCGGCCGGGTTCGACCCGGTGCTCTCCACCGTCGCCTTCTCGTTCAAGGTCGAATGCCCGTCGCCCTATGACTGCGCCGAGGCGCTTGCCTGCCCGCCCGAGCGCCGCGAGGCGCCGCAGATCGACTATCTCGCCAAGGACTATCAGAGCTTCCGCCGGCTGATGCTCGACCGGCTGAGCCTGCTGGTGCCCGGCTGGACCGAGCGCTCGGCCGCCGATCTGGGCGTCGCGCTGGTCGAGCTGCTGGCCTATGCCGCGGACAATCTCTCCTACCGCCAGGACGTGATCGCCGGCGAAGCCTATCTCTCGACCGCGCGCCAGCGCGTCTCGGTACGCCGCCACGCCCGCCTCGTCGACTACTTCATGCACGAGGGCTGCAATGCCCGCGCCTTCGTGCATTTCGAGGTCACGGACCAGGGCGTCGCCCTGCCGCGCGGCACCCAGTTGCTGACCCGCGTGCCCGGCCTGCCGAGCGTGGTCGAGCCGGCCAGCCGCGCGCTGCGCGACGCCATCGCCGGCGGCGCGCGCGTCTTCGAGACGGGGCACGACGCCGTGCTGGACGACCGGCTGAACCGCTTCTCGTTCTACGGCTGGGGCGACGCCGCCTGCTGTCTGGTGCGCGGCGCTACCCGCGCGAGCCTGCGCGACCACCATCCGCTGCTCGCGCCCGGCACCATCCTGGTCCTCGAGGAGGTCGCCAGCCCGACCACTTTCGCGCAAGCCGATGCAGACCGGACGCACCGCTGGGCCGTGCGCCTGACCGAGGTCTCGCTGACCGAAGACCCGTCAGGGCAGCTCTTCGACGAGCCGCCCGCCGACGGGTTGCCCGTCGACGGGCCCGTCGATGTCACCGAGATCGCCTGGGACGCCGCCGACGCCCTGCCTTTCCCGCTCTGCCTCTCGGTCGCCGAGCGGCCGGGGCTCGAGGTCAGCGTGGCCCTCGGCAACATCGTCCTCGCCGACCACGGCATGGCCGTTGCGGGCGAGCCGCTTGGCGCCGTCCCCGACCCCTGGCTGAAGCTCGCGCCGCCCGCGCCCGCCGGCTGCTGCGGCGAGACCGAAGCCGTCCCGGTGCCGCCGCGCTTCCGCCCCGCTCTGGCCAAAGCGCCGCTGACGCACGGCTTCGATCTCGACGACCTGCTGGCCGTGCCGGTCGCGGCCGACGAGGCATGGTGGCCGGCGAGCGCGCTCCTTTCCATCGAGCCCGGCGCCGCGACCCCGCGCATCGAGCTGGCCGGCACGCTCGGCAGCATCACCGAGCCCTGGCGCCCACGCCGCGACCTGCTCGACAGCGGCGCCGCCGACCCGCACTTCGTCGTCGAGGTCGAGAACAGCGGCCGCGCGCGCCTGCGCTTCGGCGACGACGATCGCGGCAAGCGCCCGGATCCGGGCACCGCCTTCGCCGCCGCCTATCGCGTCGGCAACGGTGAAGCCGGCAATGTCGGCGCCGAGGCGATCACGCACGTCGTGACGACGATCGACGCCTTCGACGGGGTCCGAAACCCGATGCCGGCGGCGGGCGGCGTCGAGCCCGAGGACGTCGAGGCTGTCCGCCGCGACGCGCCGCAGGCCTTCCGCACGCAGGAGCGCGCCGTCACCGCCGCCGACTACGCCGCCGCTGCCGAGCGCCGCCCCGACGTGCAGCGCGCGGCCGCGACCTTCCGCTGGACAGGCAGCTGGCACACCGTCTTCGTCACCCCCGACCGCTTCGGCGGCGGTCCGGTCGATGCCGCCTTCGGCACGCGCCTGCGCCGCCATCTCGAGCGCTTCCGCATGGCGGGCTACGATCTCGAGGTCACGGCCCCGCGCTATGTGCCGCTCGACATCGCGCTGCACATCTGCGTCGCCGAGGGCTATTTCCGCAGTGACGTGCGGCGCGCCGTCGAGCGCGTGCTGTCCAGCCGCGTGCTGCCGGACGGCGCGCTCGGCCTCTTCCACCCGGACAACTTCACCTTCGGCCAGCCCGTCTATCTCAGCCGGGTGGTCGCCGCGGCGCAGGCCGTCGAGGGCGTGGATTCGGTGCGCGCCGACCGCTTCCAGCGCATGACGGACAGCGACCCGGTCTCGCTCGCCGAGGGCGTCGTGCCGATCGGCGGCCTCGAGATCGCCCAGCTCGCCAACAACCCGAACTTCCGCGAGCGCGGCCGGCTCGAGCTTGGCGTCGGAGGCGGCAAATGACCTTGCCAGTGCCCGACCTGAAGCCGCATCTGCCGCCGCTCGCGCCCGGCACCGAGTGCTGCGGCTGCTGCGACGGCGTCGCGGCCGAGACGCCGCAGGCGATCGAGAACCGCCACGGTCTGTCGGCGGTCGCCTACCGGATCGGCGACCATGCCCGCTTCCGCGCCAGCCTGCACGCGGCGCTCTCGACATCGGCCTATGCGCCGCTGCCGGCGCTGCTGGCGCGCGACGATGCCGATTTCACCATCGGGCTGATCGACGCCTTCGCCTGCTCGGCCGACGTGCTGACCTTCTACCAGGAGCGGCTGGCGAACGAAGTCCTGGCTCGGCACCGCGGGCGAGCGCGTGTCGCTGCAGGAGCTGGGCAAGCTCGTCGGCTATCGCCTGCGCCCCGGCGTCGCGGCCGAGACCTGGCTCGCCTTCGCGCTCGACACCCCCCCGGCGCCGCCCGCGACGCTGGCGCCCGAGCCCGGCAATTTCGTCACCGGCGTGCCGGCGACACTGCGGCTGGACGCCGGGCTCAAGGTGCAGAGCGTGCCCGGCCCCGACGAGAAGCCGCAGACCTTCGAGCTGGTCGAGACGCTGGAGGACGCCCGCGCCGCCTGGAACGCCGCCGTCCCGTGGCTGGGCGAGCCGCACGTCGCCGGCCTCCGGCGACCGCGAGGCATGGCTGGCCGGCACCGCCACCGGGCTCAAGCCGGGCGATGCGCTGCTGCTTCGTCGGGCCAGGAGTTCCTCGCCGACCCGACCAGCGACCGCTGGGACTTCCGCCTGGTCTCGCGGTCGAGCCCGATGCGGACAACGATCGCACGCGCGTCACCTGGGCGCGCGGCCTCGGCGCCTTCGATCCGCTCTCCGAGCCCGTCCGGCCAGCCCTCCGTCTACGCGCTGCGCAAGCGCGCCGGCGTCTTCGGCAACAACGCCCCCATCTGGCGCAGCATGAACGCGGACTTCCGGGAGGCTATCGTCGCCAGGTTCGGCGGCACGGCCAATCAGTCGGAATGGCAGAATTTCGAGATCAGCGAGACGGCCGCGACCGCCAGTGGCGGCGCCGTCGATCTCGACGGGCTGCAAGCCGAGATCGCGGCGGACGACGCGACCGATCCGGCGCGGCGCAGCTTCGCCGTGCTGGCCAAAGGCGGGTTCAACCGGCCCGACGAGAACTTCCCCAGCGGCACCTATGTCGAGCTCTACCGGGTCACCGGCACGACCGAGGTGTCGCGCGCGGAATTCGCCATCTCGGCCAAGGTCACGCGGCTGGCCCTCGAGGGCGAGAACCTCGACATCTTCTTCGACCGGGTGCGGCAGACCTCGGTCTTCGCCAAATGCCGAGCTGCTGCCCCTGGCCGAGCGGCCGGTCGACCACAGCGGTCGGCGGCGACCGCATCCCCGTCGCGCGCCGAGACCGACGGGCCTGCTGCCCGGCCGCCGGCTGATCGTGCGCGGCGCCCGCGCGGGCGACGGCGTCGGCGGTGACCGTGCAGGCGACGCTGGTCGCCGTGCACCCGGTCGATCCGGCGCCGCCGGCCGGGCCGAGCTCGAGATCGACCCGCCGCTCGGCCAGCCGCTCCGCCGCGACAGCGTCGTCGTCCACGCCAATGTCGGCGCTCGCCAGCCACGGCGAGTCGGTCTCCGAGATCCTGGGCTCGGGCGATGGCAGCGCCGCCTTCCAGCGCTTCCGGCTGAAGCACCTGCCGCTGACCTATCGCGCCGCCGAGAACGAGATCGGCGCCGCGGCCGAGCTGACGGTCCGCGTCGCCGAGGTGGCGTGGAGCGAGCGGCCGACGCTCTTCGGCGCCGCGCCCTCGGACCACGCCTATGCGCTGACCACCGACGAGCAGGGGCGGACCTTCGACCCTTTTCGGCGACGGCAGGCGCGGCGCGCGGCTGCCGAGCGGCGTCAACAACGTCCGCGCGACCTACCGCAAGGGCCTCGGCGCCGAGGGCAACGTCGCCGCGGGCAAGCTGACCCAGCTGATCACCCGGCCGCTGGGGCTGAAGAGCGTCAGCAACCCGCTGGCCGCCGAGGGCGGCACCGATCCCGAGCCGGCCGAGACGCGCGCGCGCAGACCATCCCGCTGGGCACGCGGACGCTCGGGCGCGCCGTCTCGGTGCTCGACTACGAGGACTTCGCCCGCGCCTACAGCGGCATCGCCAAGGCGCAGGCCGCGGTGCTGCAGGTCCGCACGGGGCCGACGGTCGCGATCACGGTGGCGGCGCCGGACGGCGCGGCGCTGACGCCGGCGAGCCCCGTCTGGCAAAACCTGCTGGCGGCGCTGAAGGCGAGCGGCGACCCGCACGTCGTCGGTGACGCCTGCTCCCGCACCAGGCGAGCACCTTCCGGCTCGGCATCCGGGTCAAGGTCGACCGCGCCTATGACGGCGACACGGTCCTCTCGGCTGTCGAGACGGCGTTGCGCGCGCATTTCTCCTTCGACGCCCGCACGCTCGGCCAGCCGGTGCAGCAGTCCGAGGTCATCGCCGTCGGCGCACGCGGTTCCGGGCGTCGTCGCCGTCGACCTGACGCGCCTCTACGGCGGGACCGAGCCGCCGGCGCAGACCGCCGGCGTCGCTGCAGGTCCGGCTGCTCGCCTCGCGCATGCGCGTCGACGGCGGCGTCGCGCTGCCGGCCGAGCTGCTGACGCTCGACCCGGCGCCGTTCGACCTGCTGGAGGAGATGGCATGACGCGCAGCCTGACCGCCGAGCGGCTCTACGCGCTGCTGCCGGCCGTCTATCGGCTGCGCGACGCCGAGCAGGGCTATCCGCTGCGCGCGCTGGTCGCGGCGCTGGCCGACCAGTTCGCCGCGCTGGAGGAGAACGTCGAGCAGCTCTACGACGACCAGTTCATCGAGACCTGCGCCGACTGGGTGGTGCCCTACATCGGCGACCTGATCGGCTACCGGCCGCTGCACGGCGTGGCGCCGCGCGTGGCCTCGCCCCGCGCCGAGGTGGCCAACACCATCGCCTATCGCCGCCGCAAGGGCACGGCGCTGATGCTCGAGCAGCTGGCCGCGCGACGTCACCGACTGGCCGGCGCGCGCGGTCGAGTACTTCGAGCTGCTGGCCACCACCCAGTACATGAAGCACATCCGCCGGCACGCGCTGGCGACCGCCGACCTGCGCGACATCGAGCGCGACCTTCCGGACCGGCGGCGCCTTCGACTGCTTCGCCCACACCGCCGAGATGCGGCGGCCCGAGACCGGCGCCGGCCGCTACAACATCCCGAACGTCGGCATCTTCCTCTGGCGGCTGCTGGCGCTGCGCCTGACCGCGCTGCCGCTGGTGCCCGATCCGGGCGACGCCAGCGGCCGGCGGTTCCGCGTCAACCCGCTCGGCGCCGACCTGCAGCTCTTCCGGCGGCCGCGGACCGAGGACGACATCAGCCATCTGGCCGAGCCGATCAACGTGCCCGAGCCGCTTGTCGGTGCGGCTGATGGCGCTGGCCGTCAAGGCCGCGCAGGCCGGCACCGTGCCCGCCCCGGATGCGGTGCTGGTCGACGATTACGGCGCCGGCGAGAGCATCGTGCTGCTGCGCCCCGGCGACGCCGCCGACTCCCGCGTGCCGGTCGCCGAGATCCGCATCTGCGACCTGCGCGACATGCTCGACGGCGGCGGCAGCGTCATCGGCTGGAACCACGAGGACGCCGTGCCCGCCGGCACGATCGGCCTCGATCCCGAGCGCGGCCGCGTCCTGCTGGGCGCGCCGGCCGACGGACCGCTTGCTCGCCACCTTCCACTACGGCGCGGCCAGCGCCATCGGCGGCGGCGAGTACCAGCGCACGCCGGACGGCGCGGATCTGGCCGTGCAGCGGACCGTCGCGAACGGCGATCCGCTGCAGCCCGAGCTCGACGCGATCTCGGGCGGCGGGCGGCTGCGTCATCGCGCGACAGCCTGACCTATGCGGAGAACGCCGACCTTCACGGTCGACGGCGTCACCGGCGACGGCGTGCCCGGCCTGACGGTGGTCGTCGCGGCGCGGCAACCCGGCGCGGCCGCTGATCGCGGCCGGCGGCGACATCACGCTCGCAATCGGCGCGCGCGGCCGGCTGGTCCTCGACGGCATCGTGTTCTCCGGCGGCGCGCTGCACCTGCCGGCGGGCCGACCCGCCGACGACGAGCCGCGCGAACTGGTGCTGCGCGACTGCACGCTGGTGCCCGGCCTGGCGCTCAATCCCGACGGCAGCGCCGCCTCGCCCGGCGCGCCGAGCCTGATCGTCGAGAACCCCTCCGCCAAGGTCACGCTGGAGCGCTGCATCACCGGGCCGCTGCTCGTCGTCGAGGACGCCGAGGTCTCGCTCGCCGACTGCATCGTCGATGCCGGCGCGCCGGAGACGCCGGCCTATGCCGGCGATGCGGCCGGCGGCCCGGGCGCGACGCTGACGGTCACGGGAATGCACCGTCGTCGGCAAGGTGCGCAGCCGCCTGATCGACGCTCGCCTCGAACAGCATCTTCTTCGCCCGCCTCGGCCCAGCCGCCCGGCGAGACATGGACGGCGCCGGTCATCGCCGACCGCCGCCAGCAGGGCTGCATCCGCTTCTCCTTCGTGCCGGCGGGCTCGATCACGCCGCGCCGCTACCGCTGCGTCCCGGACGCGGCGCATCCGGACGCGCTGCCGCACTTCACCTCGCTGCGCTATGGCGATCCCGCCTACGGCCAGCTGCGCCAGGTCACCGACCGCGCCGATCCGCGACGGCGCCGACGACGGCGGCGAGATGGGCGTGCTGCACGCCGCCTTCCAGCCGCTGCGCGAGACCAATCTGCGCATCCGGCTCGACGAATATCTGCGCTTCGGCCTGCAGGCCGGGGTCTTCTACGCAAGCTGACGGACCTTGGGGGAGACACCATGGGTGCCGATTTTTCGCGAGTACGTCTCGACCCGCTGCTCGACTTCGCCGGCGTCGAGCTGAAGCAGGGCGGCGTGCTGCTCGACGCCGACGCCAACGAGCTGGTCGGCATCCTCGACCGGCGCCTGCGCGCGCTGGCCAGCGACGTGCTGGACCGCGCGCGCGGTCTCTTCGACCACGCCCGACGCCTTCCAGATCGGCGTCTCGGGAACGGCGCTCACCATCGGCAAGGGCCGGCTCTATGTCGACGGCCTGCTGGCCGAGAACCACGGCGCCGCCGATCCCGCCGGCCGCCGTTTCGACGACCTCATGGCCGAGCCCGCCTTCACCGATCCCATCGCCTACGACGCGCAGCCCTATCTGCCGAACCCGCCGGCGCTGCCGACCGCCGGCCGGCACCTCGTCTACCTCGACGTCTGGGACCGCGAGGTGACGCATCTGGAGCAGCCCGACCTGGTCGAGAGCGCCGTGAACGTCGAGACCTCGTCGCGCCTCCAGACCGTCTGGCAGGTGCGCGTGCTCGACGACGATGCCGGCACCGGCACCACCTGCGCGACGCCAGACGAGGACGTGCCCGGCTGGCCCGCGGTCATCGCGCCCTCGACCGGCGTGCTGACCACCGGCACCTTCGAGGTCGCGCCCGTCGACGACCCCTGCGAGCTGCCGCCGACCGGCGGCTATCGCGGGCTGGAGAACCAGCTCTACCGCGTCGAGATCCACGACCCGGGCCAGCCGGGCGGCCGGCGCCACCTTCAAATGGTCGCGCGAGAACGCCAGCGTCGGCAGCCGCGTCGCCAGCATGATCTCGGACGGCGAGCTCGAGCTCGAGACCCTCGGCCGCGACGACGTGCTGTCGTTCAAGACCGACGACTGGGTCGAGATCATCGACGACCGCCGCGAGTTCGCGCAGGAACGCCGGCGAGATGCGCCGGATCACCGTCACCGGGGCGACGCGCCGCATCCAGTTCACCGCCGGCGCTGCCGGCCGACATGCTGCCCGGCAGCTTCCCCGACAGCGCCTTCCCGCAGGCGCGCAACCTGCGCGTCCGTCGCTGGGACCAGGCCGGCCAGATCTTCCGCACCGACGCCAGCGGCACGCCCGTCGCAGGTGCAGGACCTCGACGAGCGGCACTCGACCGGCGTGATCGACGTGCCCGCCGCCACGACGACGCTGCTGCTGGAGCACGGCGTCACCGTCACCTTCGACACGACCGGGCCCGAGGGCTTCCATGCCGGCGACTACTGGGTGTTTGCCGCGCGCACCGCCGACGCCTCGGTCGAGCTGCTCGACCGCGCCGCCGCCGCGCGGCATCCACCACCACTTCGCGCGCCTCGGGATCTGGGATGTGGGTGCGGGCACCGTCAGCCGACTGCCGCCACCCATGGCCGCCGCCGGCCGGCGAGGGGCACGACTGCAGCTGCACCGCCTGCGTCACGGCCGAAATCCATGCGAGCGGCAGCTTCACCATCCAGGACGCGGTCAACCAGGCTGGCCGAGACCGGCGGCACCGTCTGCATCGGCCCGGGCCAGTATGCGCTCGCGCGAGCCGGTGCGGATCGCCGGCGCCCGGGCGCTGCGCATCCGCGGGCAGGGGGCGGCGACCGTGCTCGTGGCCGGCGGCCGGCGCCATCGCGATCGCGCACTCCATCGGTATCGCGGTCGAGAATCTCGCGATCCTTCGCTCGCCGCGCGGCCCGGCCATCAGCGTCCGCAACGCGATCGGGCCTGTCGCTCCGCCAGCTGGTGATCGCGGTTGTCGGCGATGCCGACAGGCAGCGCCTCGGCCATCGCGCTGCAAGGCGTGATCGCCGGCGCCTCGATCACCGAGAACGCGATCTTCGGCCCGGCCGGCATCATGGCCAACGATCCCGGCGCTGCCGCAGGACGACGACGCGGCGCAGCGCTTTCTCTTCACCGCCGGCGCTCGGCATCGAGCGCAACGTCCTCTGGTGCAGCCGCCGCGGCGTGGCGCTGGACGGCACCGTCCTGCATTTCCTGAACACGCGCATCGCCGGACAACGAGGTGCTGACCTCGGCCGATGCCGGCATCAGCGCGCTCGGCCGCGGCCTGCCGGGCGCCTCGATGCCACATCCGGGGCAACAGCCTGACGCTGCCGGGCAGCGGCATCCGCTGCGCGGTCGACGGCGCCTGGATCGACGGGAACAGGCTGCGTCGACGCCGGACAGGCGCGGCCTGCCACGGCACCGGCATCGCGCTGGCGACCGGGCTCGGCGCGCGACGGGATCGCCCGAGCCCAGATCCTGGCCAACCAGATCACCGGCTTCCGACGGCCGGCATCCTGGTCGGCGCGCCCGTCCGCGACCTGATCATCAAGCTCAACATCATCGACGACTGCGGCACCGGCATCGTGTCGGCCGACGCCGCCGGCGAGGCTCGGCCCGCATCGAGAACAATCACCTGCGCAACATCGGGCCGCCGGCAGGACGCGCCGCGTCCGTGGGCATCGCCGTCACTCGGGCGACAGCGGCGACGATCGCCGGCAACACGCTGCGCGGCATCGGCGTCCAGGCGGTCGAGGCGCCGCTGCGGGCCGGCATCCTGACGCTCGGCGTGCGCCGGGCGCGGGTCACCGGCAACGAGGCGATCGGCATCGGCCCTGCGGGCGAGTTCGGCGGCCAGGGCGTCGGCATCTGGCTGATCTCGATGGTTGAGTGCGAGGTCGCCGGCAACCGCGTCGAGCGCGACCCGACCGGGGCCGGCAGCAGGGCGGCGGCCAAGGCGGCCAGTGGACGGCGCTCGACATCGGCGACTTCCCGCGCGCCGACGCCGCCGGGACCCCGGCCGGCGGGCAGGGGCCTGTGCTGCGCGCCGGCGACTTCGCGGCGGTGCGCCTCGACAATGCCCGCGCCGTCGTCTTCGGCACGGCCTCGGGCGTCGGGCGCCCCTATGTGGCCGCGCTCTCGGCGGTCGAGAACGAGTTCGCCGGCGCCAATGCCGTGATCCTCGGCAACACGCTCGTCTCGCGCGGCAACGCGCCTGCGGTTCGCGTCTCGGTCCGCGAGTGCCAGTTCAGCGACAACCGCGTCGACGCCCGCCAGAACGGCAACGTGGCGGTCATCCTGTCGGCCCCGCTCGTCATCATGAGCTCGAACCGCATCACGGGACAGGAGCTGTCGGTCAGCCTGCCGATCGCCAACCGGGCGTCGACGGTGGTTCTCGGCAACATCACCACCAGGGGGTTCGCCATCGCCGGGGGTGGCCTGCAGCCGCCCTGGAACGCGCTGAACCTGCAAGCCTGACAAGGAGGCCTCATGCGCACCTTCACCATCTCGGACGGAACGGGTCTGCAGGCCCTGCGCGACGGCCTGATCGACCGACGCATCAGCGCCGTGCGCGCCGATGCGGCAATCGCCCGCCTGCGGGCGCTCAACCCGCATGTCGATCTCGACCGGGCCGGGCCGGGCACGGTGATCTTCGTCCCCGACGGCCCCGAGTTCACGGCGCGCGCCACGGCCTCGCCGATGCAGGGCGCGGTCGACGAGCTCCGGTCGCAGGCCGAGGCGGCGCTCGCCGGGGCCGCCGAGCAGCAGAAGGCCGGGCTGGCCGAGCGCGCCGTCGAGCGCCAGGCCGTGCGCGCGGCGTTCGACAACACCGTCTATCGCCGCGCCATCGCCAACGATCAGGACCTGCAACGGCGCACCGAGCAGGCCATCGCGGCGATGGACGACGCCGAGGCCGAGGAGAGGCAGGCCGCCGAGACGCTGGAAGCAACCGGCCGGGCCGCCCTCGAGGCTTTGTCCGCCCTCGGCAGGCTGGCGGGGTAGCGCGGCCCGCGTTCCGAAGCACCGGCGCCCGCCCGGCGGAAATCGTCCGGCGGGGCAATCCGTGCGCTGCGCCGGTCGCGGCGCCGGGACCCGGGATCGAGACCGCCGTGCCGGCGACCGCGCTGACCAACTGGCCGCCCTATGCCCGCATCGCGCGCGCCGAGGTGCTGACGATCCGCCCGTCCGAGTTCATCAGTCGGCCATCGCTGCGGCCGGGTCGCCCTGCGGGCGCTCACCCGGCTTGCGCATCAGCGCCAGCATGGGGATGGCGGCGATCGTCACGAACATCATCAACCGGAAGTCGTCGATGTAGGCGACCATCGCCGCCTGGCGCTGGACCTCGCCGCTCAGCATCGCCAGGGTCGCCGTCGCGCCCTGGCCCATGCCCGTCAGTTGATCGAGATTCGGGTTGAACTCGGTCAGCTTCGAGACGAGCTCGGACCGCGAGATGACGATGTTGTGCGCCAGCTCGGTGGCGACCACCGAGATCCCGACCGACGAGCCGATGTTGCGCAGCAGGCTGAACAGCGCCGCCGCATCCGCCCGGAAGCGCGGCTCGAGCGTCGCGAAGGCCAGCGTCGACAGCGGCACGAAGACCAGCCCGAGCCCGAGCCCCTGGACGACGCCCGAGACGATGACCGGCGTCCGGTCCATCAGGATCGAGAAGCCGCGTCATCTGCCAGAGCGAGAACGCGATCAGCAAGAGCCCGGTCAGGATCAGCAGGCGCGCATCGACCTTGCCGATCAGCCGGCCGACGATCAGCATCGAGATCATCGTGCCGACGCCGCGCGGCGCCAGGACCAGCCCGGTCGTCACCACCGGATAGCCCATGCACGTTCTGCAGCATGGGCGGCAGCAGCGCGAGCCCGGCCAGCAGGATCACCCCGACGACGAAGATCATGCCGAGCGCCGTCAGCAGATTGCGGTCGCGGAACATCTTCGGGTCGATGAAGGCGTCCCTGCGCCCGGTGATGTGCAGGACGAAGGCCCAGAGCCCCGAGACGACGATGCCGAGCTCGATCCAGATCTCGGGCGAATCGAGCCAGCCGACCTGCTCGCCCCGGTCGAGCAGCAGCTGCAGCGCGCCGATCGCCAGCGACAGCATGGCAAAGCCGAAGAAGTCGAAGCTGCGCCGGCGCTGCGGCGTGCGCGGCAGGAAGGCGATCATGCCCGCCAGCGCCAGCAGCCCGACCGGCAGGTTGACATAGAAGACCCAGCGCCAGTCGAACGTCTCGGTCAGCCAGCCGCCCAGCGTCGGCCCGAGGATCGGCCCGACCATGATGCCGGCGCCCCAGATCGCCATGGCGCGGCCGTGCTGCTCGCGCGTGTTGATGTTCAGCAGCACCGTCTGCGACAGCGGCACCAGCGCGGCGCCGCACATGCCCTGCAGGATGCCGGAAGACGATCATCTCCTCCAGGCTGGTCGCCAGCCCGCACGCCATCGAGGCGACGATGAAGCCGGCGACCGCGCCGATGAAAAGCTCGCGCAGGCCAAAGCGGTCGGACAGCCAGCCCGTCACGGGCGTCATGATCGCCGAGGCGACGATGTAGGACGTCAGCACCCAGGTGATCTGGTCCTGCGCCGCGCCCAGGCTGCCCTGCATGTTCGGCAGCGCGACGTTGGCGATCGTCGTGTCGAGCACCTGCATCACGGTCGCGAGCATGATCGAGACCGTGATCAGCGCCTTGTGCGGAACCTCCGCCGCCGAGGCCGTCGCTGCGCCCGCCTTGGAGCCCGCCGGGGAGCCCGCCTTGCAGCCCGTCGCTGGTGCGGCGGCGCTCATCGAGGTTCGGCGGGCGCGGCCGTCGCGGTGCCGATGCCGACCGCGTCCAGCGCGTCGGCGACGAAGTCGGGCAGCCCGCGCGGCTTCCCGGTGTCGACCGAGACCTGCGTGCTCATCCCGGCGCGCAGCGGCGGCAGCGTCTGGTCGCCGGCGATGCCGATGCGCACGGGGATGCGCTGCACCACCTTGACCCAGTTGCCGGTGGCGTTCTGGGCGGGCAGGAGCGCGAACTCGGACCCCGTGCCCGCGCCGATCGAGGCGACCCGGCCGGTGAGATGGACGTCCGGATAGGCGTCGAGCTCGATCTCGGCGGACTGGCCGACCGTCATGTTGGTGAGGTCGGTCTCCTTGTAGTTGGCCTCGATCCAGCTGTCGCCGGTCGCGACAATGCCCAGCACCGGGACCGCGGGCGTCACGTACTGGCCGACCTGCAGCCTGTCGGTCTGGGTGACGACGCCGGCGGTCGGCGCCGTCACCACCGTATGCGCCAGGTCGAGCTCGGCCGAATGCAGGGCGGCCAGCGCCTGTTGCACCTCGGGGTGCTGGTCCGTCGGGATGTCCGGGTCGCCCGCCAGCGCGGCACGGGCCGATGTCACCCGGCTTTCGGCCTGCGACAGCGCGCCCCGCGCTTGCTGCAGGGTCAGCGCCGCCTGGTCGGCGCCCGCCTGGGCGACGACGCCCCGGTCGAGCAGCGCCTGCTGGCGGTCGTTCTGGCTCTTCGCCGTCTCCAGCGCCTCGCCCGCCGTGTCGGCCTGCGAGACGGCCTCGGCATAGGCCGCCTTCATCTTCTCGACGTCCAGCCGGGCCGAGGCCAGCCGGGCCCTGGCCGCCTCGACGGCGTTCCGATAGGCGGCGGCGTCCGTCGTGAACAGCGTTTCGCCGGCCTGCACCGTGTCGTTCTCGGCGACCCGGACCGAGGCGATCTGGCCGCTGACCTGCGGCATGACGGTGACGCGGTCCTGCTGGACATAGGCGTCCTCGGTCGCGACATAGCGCCCGCCGGTGACCCAAGCATAGCCGCCGCCGATCGCCAAAGCGAGCGGCAGGGCAATGATGGCGGCCCGGCGCAGCCGCCGCCCGGGCGATGCTTCGGGCGCCGTTTCTTCAGCCGCTTCCGGTGCGAGCTCGGCCTCGGCCGGCGCATCGGCGGCGGCCTCGGGCGCGGCCGCGTCCGGCTCGGCGGGCTGTTCCTCAGGCTCGACGGGAACCGCCCGGTCAAAGTCCTTCGGGTGGGCGTTCATGTCGTCTCTCTTTCGGAACGGCGGACCGGCGTGGTCCGGGAAGCGCCCTGCGACGGCGCGAGGTTGGCAACGATGGTCTCGATGGCGTCGAGAAGCGCCTCGCGCTGCGCCTGCGAAAGCCCGTCCAGCGCCTGCGCATAGACGGCTGCCGCGCGTTCGCGCATCGGCGCGAGCAGCGTCCGGCCCCTCTCCGTCGTGAAGATCTGCCGCGCCCGGCGATCCTCGGGGTCCTGGCGGCGCTCGACCAGGCCGGCGGCGACCATCCGGTCGACATGGCGGCAGAGCGTCATCGGCTCGATCTCGAGCAATCCGGCAAGGGCAGCCTGGCTGATACCCTCGTTCAGCGCGAGACGCGCCACGATCTGCATCTGGGCCACGGTGATCGGCATGTCCGCGCTTCCTGCTCCATGCGGCGTCGCAGCAGGCGCGCCGCGTCCGTCAGAAGGAACCCCAGGCTTCTTTGCTGACCGTTGTTCATAGCGAGGCATATAGTATGCTGGCTTATAATCGGCAAGGGTAGGCATGGGCCGCGCTGCACTATCGCCAGCACGCGCGCGTCGGTTCCCGCAGGGATCGGCCGCCCTATCGGCCGACGGCGTAGGCCTGCATGAAGCGCGGCGTCGCGGCGGCGCGGATCATGCCCGACGCCGTGAGCCCGGCGGCGCAGAGCCGGCCGAGCGACCAGGGCGGCTGCACCATCACCTGGTGGCCGCGCCGGGCAAGCTCGTCGCGCACTGATTGCGGGAACCGCTCCTCGATCATCAGCACGCCGGGCGTGAAACGGCGCGGCGCGAACGAGTTGATGTAGTGCCCGGTGTGGAACAGCGGCGCGTCGATCGCCGCCTGCAGGTTCAGCCCCTGAAGCAGATGGCGCAGCAGCAGCCCCAGCGACCACTGGTCCTGCTGGTCGCCGCCCGGCGAGCCGAGGCCCAGAACCGGGCGCCCGTCGCGGGTCAGCAGCGTCGGCGTCAGCGTCGTGCGCGGCCGTCGGCGCGGCCCGAGGGCCGAGGGCAGGCGGTCGTCCAGCCAGAACATCTGGCCGCGCGTCGTGATGTTGAAGCCCAGCCCCGGCACGGCCGGCGCCGATTGCAGCCAGCCGCCGGAAGGCGTCGCCGCGACCAGGTTTCCCCGGCGGTCGACGACGTCCAGATGGCAGGTGTCGCCCTCGATCTCGGGCAGGTCGGCGAATGTCGGCTCGCCGCCGCCGGCAGGCCCGCCCGCCGCGGCGGCGAGCTCGGCCAGCAGCGCGGCGCGGCTGCCGCGGCAGGCCACCGGCTCGCCCGGCCTGAGGTCCAGGCTGGCGCCGTCGCCGATCTCGGCGGCGCGCGCCGCGAGGTAGTCCCGCGACAGCAGCCGCTCCAGCGGCACCTCGACATGGTCCGGATCGCCGAACCAGGCGTCGCGGTCGGCGAGCGCCAGCTTCAGCGCCTCGACGGCGGCGTGGACCCAGTCGGCCGAGCCAGGCTCCAGATCCGCAATGCCAGCCGCCTCGAGGATGCCGAGCGTCATCAGCAGCGCCGGCCCCTGCCCCCAAGGTCCGGTCTTGTGCACGGTGACGCCGGCGAAGTCGCGGCTGACAGTGGCCTCCCAGCCGGACCGCCACCCCGCCATGTCGTCGCCGGTCAGCAGCCCGGCGTGCCGCTGCCCGGTGTCGTCCATCTGCTCGGTGCGGAAGAAGGCGTCGACCGCCTCGGCGACGAACCCCTGGTAGAAGGCGCGCCGCGCCGCCTCGATCTGCGCCTCGCGGTCACCACCGGCCGCCTCGGCCTCGGCAAGGATGCGCGCATAGGTCCCGGCGATCTGCGGCTGCGCGACGCGTCGGCCGGGCATCGGCGGCCGGCCGCCAGGCAGCCAGACCTCGGCCGAATGCTTCCACTCGGTCCGAAAGAGGTCGGCGACGGCATGGATCAACTCGGCCGCCCGGTGCACCAGCGGATAGCCGTCGGCGGCATAGCCTATGGCCGGCGCCAGCACCTCGCGCAAACGCATCGTGCCGTGCTCGAGCAGCAGGCGCATCCACGCGTCGAAGGCGCCGGGTACGACGGCGGGCAGGTGGCCGGTGCCGGGCATCCGGTCGACCCCCATCCCGCGCACCCGCTCGATGGTGGCGGCGGCGGGCGCGACGCCCTGGCCGCACAGCACCTGCGGCCGGTCGGCGCCTGCCGGGTGGACCAGGATCGGCACCTCGCCGCCGGGCCCGTTCAGGTGCGGCTCGACGATCTGCAGCGTCAGCCCGGTCGCGACCGCCGCATCGAAGGCGTTGCCGCCCTTCTCGAGGATGCCAAAGCCCACCGCCGAGGCGATCCAGTGCGTGCTCGCCACCGCGCCGAAGGTGCCGCGGATCTCGGGCCGCGTCGTGAATGTCTGCGCCATCTAAGTCTCCCGGGATTGCCCGGTCGGGATAGCATGGCGAGAGTTCGCACGGCCCGGATGGCACGGTGTATCGATGCGCCCGCGACGATTGATCTCGGCGGCGGCGCCGGGGCCGCGGGGTAAGCGGCCGCACCCGGATCGGAAAGATCGATGGCGCGTTCTGCCAGCCGCATGAGCAAGGACGAGGATCGGCTGCATCGCCAGCTCGAGGCGATCGAGCGCGCGGTGCCGCTTGGCCGGCGCGTCATCCGCGCGCTGCGCAAGGATCGCTATCGCTATGCGCGCATCCCGCTGGCAGTTCTGCTGATTGCCGGCGGCTTTGCCTGGTTCCTGCCGGTGCTCGGCCTCTGGATGCTGCCCGCCGGCCTGCTGCTCCTCTCCGTGGACGTGCCGGCGCTGCGGCCCGTCGTCTCGGCGGCGATCATCCGCGGGCGGCGGCGCATCGATCTCTGGCGGCAGCGCTGGAGGCGCCGCCGGTCGGAGCGCCGGCGGTCGGGATGACCTGTCTTCCTTTCCCAAGCCACGCGGCTGTATAGGCGCCGCATGTGGATGTTCTCCGACCCGCTGCTGACCGCGGTTACCGCCATCGCCGCGATCGTGGCGTCCTTCCGGGCGATCATCACCGCGCGCACGCCGCAGGGCGCCATGGGTTGGGTCGTCATCATCCTGGCGCTGCCCGTGCTGGGGGTGCCGCTCTATCTGATCTTCGGCCTCGTCGACTACAGCCGCACCTTGGCGGCGCAGAGGGCCGCCGAGGAAGCACCCGGCCTGCGCGCCGCCGCCCGGCTGCCCTGCGGCGCCGGCCAGCGCCTCGGCATCTTCGAGGCGCTGGCCGCCCACCCGGCGAGCCGCGGGAACGGCGCCGATCTGCTGATCGACGGCGAAGCGACCTATGCGGCGTTCTCGGAAGCCATCGGCTCGGCACGGCACTACGTCCTCGTCCAGTTCTACACCATTCGCCACGACGCCTCGGGCCGGCGACTGAAGGACGCGCTGATCGCCAGGGCCAGGCAGGGCGTCAAGGTCTTCCTCCTGCACGACGCCGTCCTGGGGGTCGGCCTGCCGCGACGCTTCCTTCAAGATCTGGAGGAAGCCGGCATCCAGGTTCACGCGCCACGCGGGCCGCGCCGCGCGCTCGGTCGCCTCCAGATCAATTTCCGCAGCCACCGCAAGCTTCTGATCGTCGACGGCAAGCTGGCGTTCACCGGCGGGCTGAACATCGGCGACGAGTATCTCGGCGGCGATCCGCGCTTCGGCGCATGGCGCGACACGCATGTCCGCCTGACGGGGCCGATGATCGGCCGGCTGCAGCAGGACTTTGCCGTCGACTGGCGCAGGGCCTCGGGCAAGCACCTGCCGATCAAGCTGGAATGGGAGACGGGCGCCGATCCGCGCGACATGTGCGGCCTGGTCATCGGGCCCGCGCCGACCAGCCGGATCGAGACCGGCAACCACTACTTCTGCGCCCTGGCGCACAGCGCAGAGCGCAGGCTGTGGATCGCCACGCCCTATTTCGTCCCCGACACGGACGTGCTTTCCGCGCTGAACATGGCGGCGCTGCGCGGCGTCGAGGTGCGAATCCTCGTTCCCGATCGTGCCGACCACTATCTGCCCTGGCTGGCGGCCTTCGCCTATTTCGACGGTCTGCGCGGCGCAGGCGGCCAGATCTGGCGCTATAAGGCCGGCTTCATGCACCAGAAGGTGGTGCTGGTCGACGACGTGCTTGCCTCGGTCGGCACGATCAACCTCGACATCCGCTCGGGAATCCTGAACTTCGAGCATACGGCGATCCTCGAGGACAGGGCATTCGCGCGCGAGGTCGAGGCGATGCTGACGAGCGACTTCGGCCGGGCGAGATTGATGGAGACGCATCTGTCGCAGCGGCCGTTCTGGTTGCGCACCGCGGCCTACGGGGCGCGCCTTCTGGCGCCGTTGCTCTGAGCGCGGGCGTCGGGTGCGGCTCCGCCTCGCCAGCTACAACATCCGCAAGGCCGTCGGCCTGGACTGGCGGCGCGACCCGAGCCGAACGCTGCGGGTCATCCGGGCGCTCGACGCCGACGTGGTCGCTTTGCAGGAGGCGGACAAGCGGCTTGGCCCGCGGCCCGCCGCGGTCGACGCCGGAGGCGATCGCGCGCGAGACGGAATTGCGCGCCGTGCCGCTCGGGCACAGCCCGGTCAGCCTTGGCTGGCACGGCAACGCCGTGCTGGTCCGCCGGTCGCTCGAGGTGGTCGCGACGCGCTGCATCGAGCTGCCGGGCATCGAGCCGCGCGGCTGCGTCATGGTGCGTCTCGCGACCGACGCCGGCGCGCTCACCATCGTCGGCGTCCACCTCGGGCTGCGCCGCCGCTGCCGGCGGCTGCAGTTCCGGCGCATCCTCGCGGCGCTGAAGGCGGATGCCGAGCGGGCGGTCATCCTCGGCGACTTCAACGAGTGGTCCGCCGATCGCGGCGTCGAGCCCCTGCTGCCGCATTTCCAGGTCTTCAGCCCGGGCAACAGCTTTCACGCGTCGCAGCCGGTCGCGCCGCTCGACCGCTTCGCCTTCGGCGCCCGGATCGCGCTGGTCGATGCGGGCGTCGAGGCGGGGCAGCTGGCGCGGCGGGCCTCGGACCACCTGCCCGTCTGGACCGAGGTCGAGCTGCGTTGACCGGCCGGGCTCGCAGGCGCCGCCGTTCAGGCCGCCTCGGGCGCCTCGATCCGGCCTTCCTCGACCGCGTGGCAAGCGGCGAGCGTTCCGCCATAGTCTTTCAGTTGCGGCTCGTCGCGCGGGCAGCGCTCGAAGCGCCAGGGGCAGCGCGGGTGGAAGGTGCACCCCGGTGGCGGGTTGATCGGCGAGGGCAGCTCGCCCTGCAGCACGATCCGCTCCTTGGCGCGGCGCGGGTCGGCCACCGGCGTCGCCGACAGCAGCGCCCGCGTATAGGGGTGCAGCGGCGTCGCGAACAGCCGCTCGCGGGTGCTGTGCTCGACCGCGCCGCCGAGATACATCACCATCACCTCGTCGGCGATGTGGCGGACGACCGACAGGTCGTGGCTGATGAACAGGTACGCCAGGTCGCGCTCGGCCTGCAGCCGCGCCAGCACGTTCAGGACCTGCGCCTGGATCGAGACGTCGAGCGCCGAGACGGGCTCGTCGAGCACCAGGATCTTCGGCTCCAGCATCAGCGCGCGGGCGATGGCGATGCGCTGGCGCTGGCCGCCCGAGAACATGTGCGGATAGCGCTCGTAGTGCTCGGGGCGCAGTCCGACGGCGGCCAGCGTCTCGCGCGCCCGCTCGCGGCGCTCGGCCCGGCCGATCTCCGGACGATTGATCGCCAGCGGCTCCTCCAGCGCGCCGCCGATCTTCTGGCGCGGGTTCAGCGAGCCGTACGGGTTCTGGAAGACGATCTGCACGTCGCCGCGCAGCCGGCGCCGTGTCTCGGCATCGGCCTCGGTGACGTCCTTGCCGTCGATCAGCAGCATGCCGGCGGTCGGCGGCTCGATCATGGTGACGAGGCGCGCCAGCGTGGACTTGCCGCAGCCGGATTCGCCGACCACCGCCAGCGTGCGCCCGCGCGCCAGGCTGAACGAGACGCCGTTCAGCGCCCGGACGATGGCCGGGTCCTTGAAGAGCCCGCGCGAGACCTCGTAGTGCCGCGCGAGCTCGCGCGCCTCGAGGACCACTTCGCCCGTCATGGTTGGCCCGTCATGGTTGGCTCGCTCATGGTTGCCTCGTCATGCGGCCTGCACCTCCGGATGGTTCTGCGGCACGCCCCTGATCAGCGGATAATGGCAGAGCGCACGGCCGAGCTCGGCCGACTGGCGCGGCGGCACGACAGCCCGGCAGTGCTCGGTCGCGAAGCGGCAGCGCGGGCTGAAGAGGCAGCCCCGCGGCCTGTCCTGCAGGCCCGGCACGACCCCGGGAATCGACGGCAGCAGCCGGTCGGTCGCGCGCTCGGGCAGGGCGGCCAGCAGGGCCGCGGTGTAAGGCATGTGCGGGTCGTCGAACAACGCGCCCACCTCCTGCTGCTCGACCTGCTGGCCGGCATACTGCACGACGACGCGCTCGGCCGTCTCGGCGACCACGCCCATGTTGTGGGTGATCAGCACCAGCGCCATGCCGGTCTCGCGCTGCAGCCGGACCAGCAGGTCCAGGATCTGCGCCTGGATGGTGACGTCGAGCGCCGTGGTCGGCTCGTCGGCGATGAGCAGCTTCGGCTCGCAGGCCAGCGCCATGGCGATCATCACGCGCTGGTTCATGCCGCCGGACATCTGGTGCGGAAAGGCCGAGAGCCGCCGCTCGGGCTCGGGGATGCCGACGAGCTCGAGCAGCTCGACGGCGCGCTCCCGGCGCTCGCGGCGGGCAAGACCCAGATGCACCTTCATCGCCTCGGTCAGCTGGAAGCCGACCGTGAAGCACGGGTTCAGGCTGCTCATCGGCTCCTGGAAGATCATCGTGATGTCGTCGCCGATGATCGACCGGCGCGCGCGGGCCGAGAGGCTGCGCAGGTCCTTGCCATCGAACTCCAGCCGGTCGGCGGTGACCGTCGCGGTCCACGGCAGAAGCCCCATGACCGCCAGCATCGAGACGGACTTGCCCGACCCCGACTCGCCGACGATGGCCACGACCTCGCCCGCGTCGACGACGAGCGAGACGCCGTCCACCGCGCGCAGCCGCCCCTGCGCGGTCTGGAACTCGACGGACAGGTTCTCGATCTCCAGCAGCGGCATCAGGACCTCTTCAGCTTGGGATCGAGGGCGTCGCGCAGGCCGTCGCCGACCAGGTTGATGGCCAGCACCGTCACCAGGATGGCGAGGCCGGGGAAGGTCACGACCCACCAGGCGCTGAGGATGAACTCGCGCGCCTCGGCCAGCATGGTGCCCCATTCCGGCGTCGGCGGCTGGGCGCCCATGCCGAGGAAGCCCAGCGCCGCGGCGTCGAGGATGGCGGTCGAGAACGACAGCGTCGCCTGCACGATCAGCGGCGCCAGGCAGTTCGGCAGGATGGTGCGCGTCATCAGCCGGAGCGGGCTCGGCGCCCGCGACGCGCGCGGCGATGACATAGTCCTTGCCCTTCTCGGCCAGCACCGCGGCGCGCGTCAGGCGGACGAAATGCGGCTGCAGCACCAGCGAGATGGCGATCATGGCGTTGATCAGGCCGGGGCCGAGGATCGCGACCAGCACCAGCGCCAGCAGCAGCGACGGGAAGGCCAGGATGACGTCCATGACGCGCATGATGACGATGTCGACCACGCCGCCGAAGATAGCCGGCGACCAGGCCCATCACGATGCCGCCGGTCAGCGACAGCGTGACCACGACGAGCCCGATGAAGAGCGAGAAGCGCGCGCCGAAGATCAGCCGCGAGAGGATGTCGCGCCCGACCGCGTCGGTGCCGAGCGGGAAGGCCCAGCGTCCGCCCTCCTGCCAGGCCGGCGGCAGCAGCAGCGCGTCGCGGTACTGCTGGTATGGCTCGTGCGGCGCGATCAGCGGCGCCAGGATGGCGACCAGCGACCAGGGCGACGAAGACGAACAGGCCGACGACGGCGCCCTTGTTCTCGGAGAAATAGTGCCAGAACTCGGCCAGCACCGAGCGCTTCGCGGTCTCGACCTCGGTCTCGACCTCGGCCAGGCTGCGTGTCCGCTTCCTGCGCTTCGATGTGGGCCATGGTCCGTCTCGGGCTCAGTGCCGGATGCGCGGGTTGATCAGGCCGTAGAGCAGGTCGACGATCAGGTTCACGATCATCACGATGCCGGCGATCAGCAGCAGACCGCCCTGCACCACCGGGTAGTCGCGCCTGAAGACCGAATCGACCATCCACTTGCCGATGCCCGGCCAGGAGAAGATCGTCTCGGTCAGGATCGCGCCGGCCAGCAGCACGCCGACCTGCAGGCCGATCACCGTGATGACCGGGATCAGCGCGTTCCGCAGCGCATGCACGCCGATCACGCGGCAGCGGCGGCAGCCCCTTGGCGCGGGCCGTGCGCACATAGTCCTCGCTCAGCACCTCGAGCATCGCCGAGCGGGTCTGGCGGGCGATGACGGCGAGCGGGATGGTGCCGAGCACGATCGTCGGCAGGATCAGGTGGCTGACCGCCGAGCGCGAACGCGCCCTCCTGGCCGGACAGCAGCGAGTCGATCAGCATGAAGCCGGTGACCGGCTGGAAGTAGTAGAGCAGCGAGATGCGCCCCGAGACCGGCGTCCAGCCGAGGATGCCCGAGAAGAGGATGATCAGCAGCAGGCCCCACCAGAAGATCGGCATCGAATAGCCGACCAGCGCCGTCGACATGATCGCCTGGTCGAAGACGCTGCCGCGCTCGACCGCCGCGAAGATGCCGGCCGGGATGCCGAGGGCGACCGCGAAGATGATGGCGCAGATCGACAGCTCGATCGTGGCCGGGAAGAGCGTGAAGAACTCCTCGACCACCGGCTGCTTGGTGACGATCGAGCGTGCCGAGATCGCCCTGCAGGATGCCCCCGAGATAGTCGAGATACTGCATCGACGACCGGCTGGTCGATAGCCGTAGAGCGGTCTGCAGCTCGGCATAGCGCTCCGTGCGTCATGCCGCGCTCGCCGGCCAGCAGGAGGATCGGGTCGCCCGGCAGCAGCCGGATGAAGGCGAAGGCGACGATCGAGACGCCGATGAAGGTCGGGATCAGCAGGCCGATCCGGCTCAGCAGAAAGCGCAGCATGGGCGGGCTCCCCTTCTGGGGCGGGGTCCATCGCCGACGACCCGGTCGGCGGTGCCGCGGCGCGGCAGGGTGGGTTCAGCCCACCCTGCCACGGTCACGGCGACTCCGGCGACGGGCTACCGGCGCCGACGCTCACTCCGCCAGGTCGACGCCGTAGAAGATGTGGCCGCCGAACGGGTCGATCTTGAAGTCCTGGACCTCCTTGCGCATCGGCTTGAAGACGACCGAGTGCGCGATGGTGGCCCACGGCGCCTGCTCCTTGAAGACGACCTGCGCCTGCTCGTAGAGCTTGGCCCGCTCGTCCTGGTTCTGCTCGACCTTGGCCTTCTGGATCAGGTCCTCGAACGGCTGGTAGCACCACTGGGCGCGGTTGGCGCCGCCGACCGCGTCGCAGCCGAGCAGCACGGCCAGGAAGTTGTCGGGGTCGCCATTGTCGCCGGTCCAGCCCAGCAGCACCGCGCCGTCGCGGTCGCTCGGCCTTCGAGCGCTCGAGATACTCGGCCCACTCGTAGGTGACGATCTCGGAATCGACGCCGATCTTGCGCAGATCCTCCTGGATCAGCTCGGCCATGCGCCGCGCGTTCGGGTTGTAGGGCCGCTGCACCGGCATGGCCCAGATCTTCATCTTGAGGTCGGTGACGCCCTCTTCCTCGAGCATCTTCTTGGCGGCCTCGGGATCGTAGGGGTCGTCCTCGACCTCGTCGTTGTAGGACCAGATCGTCGGCGGGATCGGGTTCTTGGCGATCTTGCCGGCGCCCTGGAAGACGGCGTCAAGGATCGCCTGCTTGTTGATCGCCATGTTCAGCGCCTTGCGCACCTTCGGGTTGTCGAACGGCGCCTGCTGGGTGTTGTAGGCGAGGTAGCCGACGTTCAGCCCCTCCTGCTCCAGCACGGTGATGTTCGGGTCGTTCTGCATCGCCTCGAGGTCGGCCGGGTTCGGGTAGGGCATCACATGGCACTCGCCGGCCTGCAGCTTCTGGTAGCGCACGCTGGCATCGGGCGTGATGGCGAAGACCAGGTCGTCGATCGGCGCCTTGCCCTCCCAATAGTCCGGGTTGGCCTTGTAGCGGATCACCGCGTCCTGCTGGTAGGCGACGAACTGGAACGGGCCCGGTGCCGATCGGCTGCTGGTTCAGCTGCTTCCATCGTTGCCGGCCTCGGCGAGCTGGTCGGCGTATTCCTTCGACAGGATCGAGGCGAAGTCCATGGCCATGTTGGCGAGGAACGGCGCCTCGGGCCGGGTCAGGTTGAAGCGGACCGTCATGTCGTCGACCTTCTCGATCGACTCGATCAGGTCGGGCATCGACATCGAGTTGAAGTACTCCCAGGACGCGCCCTGCACGTAGTCGTGGTAGGGGTTGTCCTCGTTCGAGCTGGCGCTCGAACGAGAAGATCACGTCGTCGGCGTTCATGTCGCGGGTCGGGGTGAAATAGTCGGTCGAATGGAACTTGACGCCCGGGCGCAGCTTGAAGGTGTACTGCTTGCCGTCCTCGCTGACCTCCCAGCTCTCGGCGAGGCCGGGGACGATGGTCGGTCGTGCCGCGCTCGAACTCGACCAGGCGGTTGTAGAACGTTGCGGGCCGAGGCGTCGAAGGTCGTGCCGGCCGTGTAGAGCGACGGGTCGAAGCCCTCGGGCGAGCCTTCCGAGCAGAAGACGAGCGTCTTCGCGTCGGCCAGGCCCGCGGTCAGGGCGACCAGGGCGACGCCGGCGAGCGCCGCGCGCATGATGCGCTTCATTACTGATCCTCCGAGTTCTCGCTTGCGCGCTATGGCTGCGCGCTCCGAGGCCTCTCATATTCTGACGGGGCCGGAGAGTCCAAGGCAATTCGGCAGCGGCGGGGAGGCCTGCGGGTACCGGAGAAGGATGCCGGCCCGCCGGATAGCAGTTCGGCGGGGGCAGCGTCACGGGTTCCGGGGATCGTCCTTCGTGGCGGGCTTGGGAAACATGACGGCAGGTGCAGCGTTCTACTGTCCGCGCATCCGAGGAGGTCGCCATGGACCAGAGTTGGCTGTCGTTGATCCCGTTCGTCATCGCCTGCGTTGCCGCCGCCGTGTCAGGTTCGGTCTTTCCCGCCGGGCGAGTGGTACCGCCGGCTCGATCTGCCGAGCTGGACGCCGCCCGACTGGGTGTTTCCGGTCGTCTGGACGACCCTCTACGTCCTGATCGCCTGGGCGGGCTGGCGCGTCGGTCTGCGCGCGCAGACGGGCGAGGCGGCGCTGCCGCTCGGCCTCTGGGCCTGCCAGATCGCGCTCAACGTGCTGTGGACGCCGGTCTTCTTCGGGCTGCGCCGGCCGGGCGGCGGCGGTGCCGTCGTCGCCTGCTCTGGATCTCGGTCGCCGCGATGGTCGGCAGCTTCATGGCGATCGACGCCTGGGCCGGGGTGGCGATGATCCCCTATCTGCTCTGGGTTTCCATCGCCGCCGCGCTGACCATCGCCGTCTGGCGCCGCAACCCGCGGGCGCGCGAGATCCCGGCGGAGTAGCGGGCGCGTGGAGGCGATCAAAGGCGTTCTGCCGCTCTTCGGCGAGTCCTTCGCCTATATCCTGCTGCTGCTGCTCGGCTGGCGCGAGCTCCGCCAGCTGAAGCGGCTGCGGCTCGAGCGTGAAGCGCGCGAGCGGGGCGAGCGCCAGCCGGCGGGCGAGTACCACCGATCACTCCGCCGCGACGCGCATGGGGTTGTTCGGATGCGTCGTCCAGTCGCCGTGCCCGGGCTGCACGGTCTGCCCGGTGCGCGGGTCGACCGTGCCGGGGGCGAGGCGCTCCATGGTGATGCAGCTCTCGACCGGGCAGACGTTGACGCACAGATTGCAGGCGACGCATTCCGCGTCGATCACCTCGAAGACGCGGCCGGGCTTGATGGCGATCGCCTGGTGGCTGGTGTCCTCGCAGGCGGCAAAGCAGCGGCCGCACTTGATGCAGAGCGCCTGGTCGATGCGCGCCTTGGTGACATAGTTCAGGTTCAGCCGCTCCCAGTTCACCACGTTCGGCGACGGCACGACCGCAGAAGGCCGGCACGTCGGCGTGCCCCTTCTCGTCCATCCAGGCGGCCAGCCCCTCGACCATCTCGGTGACGATGCGGAAGCCATAGGTCATCGCGGCGGTGCAGACCTGCACGTTGCCGGCGCCCGAGCGCCATGAACTCGGCCGCGTCGCGCCAGGTGGTGATGCCGCCGATGCCGCTGACGGCCATGCCCGGCCGTCTCCGGGTCGCGGGCGATCTCGGCCACCATGTTCAGCGCGATCGGCTTGACCGCCGGACCGCAATAGCCGCCATGCGACCCCTTGCCGTCGATCTCGGGCTCGGGGCTGATGGTGTCGAGGTTGACCGAGGTGATCGACGACACCGTGTTGATCAGGCTGACCGCGTCGGCGCCGCCCTTCTTCGCCGCGCGCGCCGGATAGCGGATGTCGGTGATGTTGGGCGTCAGCTTGACGATCACCGGCATGCGGGTCGCCGCCTTGCACCAGCGGGTGACCATCTCGATGTAGTCCGGCACCTGGCCGACGCGCCGACCCATGCCGCGCTCGGACATGCCGTGCGGGCAGCCGAAGTTCAGCTCGACGCCGTCGGCGCCGGTGTCCTCGACCAGCGCCAGGATGTCGGCCCAGCAGACCTCCTCGCAGGGCACCATCAGGCTGACGACCAGCGCCCGGTCGGGCCAGGCGCGCTTGACCGCCTTGATCTCGTCGAGGTTCACCTGCAGCGGGCGGTCGGTGATCAGCTCGATGTTGTTCATCGCCAGCACGCGCCGGTCGGCGCCATAGACGACGCCATAGCGCGGCCCGTTGACGTTGACGATGTGCGGGTCGAGGCCCAGCGTCTTCCAGACGGCCCCGCCCCAGCCGGCGCGGAAGGCGCGCTCGACATTGTACGCCTTGTCCGTCGGCGGGGCCGAGGCCAGCCAGAACGGGTTGGGCGAGCGGATGCCGACGAAGTCGCTGCGCAGATCGGCCATAGCGGCCGTCCCTCTCAGGCGGCGGGCACGTCCGCCAAGCCGACGCCGGCCCCGGCCAGGCGCGTGCGGGCAGCGTCGACGACGCTGTCGCCGAAGCCGTCCGCGTGGCGCAGGACGACCGCCTCGCCCGTCAGCTCGGACAGGCCCCGGTCGATCAGCATCTGGAAACCCTCGGCCGGCTTTGCCGACGTGGCGAAGTCCTCCAGCACCTTCCGGATGCCGTCCTTGGCGATCTTCTGGCGCGTGCGCGTCAGCCGGCTGGTGCGGCCGCGCTCTTGCCCCAGCAGCTCCTCGAGGGTGTGGATCGTCATCCAGAAGTCGTGCTCGATCGTGCCGGGCGCACTCGCTCGGCAGGATGGCCACCAGACGGCGCAGCGCCGCGTCCTCGACGACGCGCGACCCCAGCCGGTGGGCGTTGCTGCGCATCTGCCGCAGCTTGGCCGGATCGGTCGCGGTGCTGATGGTATCGACGGCCCGCGCCTCGGTCGCGCGCTGCCGACTTTCATCGGGCGCGGGCTGCTTCTGCTTTTTGTCGCCCATGCGTTGTTCCTGACTTTGTCAAACTGCAGTTGATGCCGGCCGCTTGGTGGCGTGGTCGCGGCCGGCTCCGACGAAGGTACTAGCAGGCTTTGCCGCGAATGCCTTCATCAGCAATCGATATCGTGGCTGCGACATCCATGCTCAAGTCATGCCGCAACAGGGACGCGGCACACCATCTCGACCGGCGCGATCAGCCCGGCCTCGATGTTGGCGATCATGTTGCCGATCATCGTCTGCCGCATGTCCTCGCCCATGAACAGGTGAATGCCGAGCGGCGGCGGCCCGCTCTCGCCATGCGGGCGCGCATCCGCCCGAAGAAGTCGAGGGCGAAGTCGCGCCGGTTCCGCTCGCCGGCGACGATGAAGCCCAGCCGCCTCGGCAGCGGCGCGATAGGCGTCCGGCGTGCCGACGAAGCTCGTCTCCGGCGTCTTCGCCCAGGGCACGGGATAGGCAAGGTCGCCCTCGCCGGCGCGCATCACCTCGTAGACGAGCGAAGTGCCCGCCTGGCCGCAGCACGCGGGCGGCCTCGGCCATCAGCCGCGCGCTTGTCCTCGATGTTCATGCCGACATGGATCAGCGTGGCGAGGTCGAAGCTGGCGTCGCCGAACGGCATGTCGAGCGCGCTGCCGTGCAGGAAGACACGCGGTCGCCGAGGCCGACCATAGCGGTCAGCGCCGTCGCCGTCTCGACGAACTCGCGCGTCAGGTCGATGCCGGTGACGGTCCCGCCGGTCCGCTCGGCGATCAGGCGGGCCGTCCCGCCGATGCCCGAGCCGATGTCGAGCACCGCCATGCCGGGGCCGAGCGCCACCTGGTCGAGCAGCGCCCCGGTCGCGGCGGCGCCGCCGATGTGGAACTCGTCGACCGGCTTCAGGTCGGCCGCCGTCGGGCGGTCCGGGTCGATGCCGGCCCGCTCAAGCCCCCGGCGGATGCGCTCCAGCAGGCTGCCGCTCGAGTAGTGGCTCTCGACCAGGTTCGCCGCCATGCATCTCGACCCTCTTGCTGCATGAGCGCCCGGTTGATGCTCTCGGCCGCGTCTCGGCCCTGCGCGGTGGCGGTGACGGTGAGGTCGTCGCCGGCGTTCGTGCAGTCGCCCGCGGCCCAGACGCCGGGCAGCGAGGTGCGAAGCTCGGCATCGACGGCGATCCGGCCATGGTCGAGCGCCGACTCCCTCAGGCATGCCGTCGAGGGTCTGGCCGATGGCGACCAGCACCTGCTCGGCGGGCAGCGCGACGGTCTCGCCGGTGCCTTCCAGTCCCGACGGGCCGTTCCGCGTGTATTCCAGATCGACGGTCAGCGCCCCCGCCGGTTGCGGTGACGCGTTCGGGGCGCAGCGAGCAGCGGATCGTCACGCCGCTAGAGGCGGCGAGATCCTGCTCCCAGCGGCTGGCGCCCATCTCGGCCCGGCTGCGGCGATAGGCGATGGTCACCGTCTCGGCGCCGAGCAGCCGCGCCTGCACGGCGGCGTCGATCGCCGTCATGCCGCCGCCGATCACCAGCGACGTCGCGCCCGACCGGGATCGTGGCGCGGTCGTCCTGCCGGATGCGCGCGATGAAGTCGACTGCGCTCTCGACGCCCGGCAGGTCCGCCCCCTCGACCGCCGAGCGCGTTGACGCCGGCGAGGCCAGTCGCCAGCAGCACGGCATCGTGGCGGTCGCGGAGCTCGTCGAGCGTCACGTCCCGTCCCAACGCCTGGCCCGTGCGCAGCTCGATCCCGCCGATGGCGAGCAGCCAGTCGAGCTCGGCCTTGCGCGAAGTCGTCCACGGTCTTGTATGCGGCGATGCCGTACTCGTTCAGCCCGCCGCCCTTCGGCCGCGCATCATAGATCACGACGTCATGCCCATGCAGCGCCAGCCGGTGCGCGGCGGCGAGGCCGGCCGGGCCGGCGCCGACCACGCCGACGCTGCGCCCGGTCGGCGCCGGCGCGCGCATAGGGCTGGCCGTGCGGCATCTGCGCGTCGGTGGCATGGCGTTGCAGCCGGCCGATCTGCACAGGCTCGCCCTCGGCCGCTTCGCGCACGCAGGCCTGCTCGCACAGCGTCTCGACCGGGCAGACGCGGGCGCACATGCCGCCGAGGATGTTGGCGTCGAAGATGGTCCGCGCCGCCTGGCGCGGCCGGCCGGCGGCGATCTGGCGGATGAACATCGGGATGTCGATGGCCGTCGGGCAGGCGGCGACGCAGGGCGCGTCGTGGCAGAAATAGCAGCGCTCGGCGGCGACCAGCGCCTCGTGCGCGCTCAGCGGCGGCGTCAGCTCGGCGAAATTCGCGGCGATCGTCTCGGGCGGCAGTCGGCCGGCGGCCAGCGTCATCGGGTGCCTCGTGTCACGCGATACGCCGCACTGTGGCGCGACTCCGCGCCCCGATCAAAGGGAAGTTGCGATGGCGCGCCCGGCCGCGTCCGCCTCGGCTGGGCGGTGCTCGCGCAGCAGCGCGTCGAGGATGGCGGCCGGGGTGACGATCCCGACCGGGCCGTCGGCGCCACGGATGACGATCGGCGCCGGGTCGTCGCATTGCGCGCGGATCAGCTCGCGGAGCGGCGCGTCCTCCAGCATCACGCGAGCCCCGGCCGGCGCGCCGCCCGGACCCAGGGGCCGCATCACCTCGGTCGCGCGCAGCACGTTCAGCGGGTTCATGTGCGCGACGAACTCGGCGACATAGTCGGTCGATGGCCTGAGCACGATGTTCTGCGGCGTGTCGAGCTGGACGATGCGGCCGCCTTCCATGATGGCGATCCGGCTGCCGATCTTCAGCGCCTCGTCGAGGTCGTGGCTGACGAAGACGATGGTCCGTCCCAGCGTCGCCTGGAACTCCAGCAGCTCGTCCTGCAGCCTGGCGCGGATCAGCGGGTCGAGCGCCGAGAACGGCTCGTCCATCAGCAGGATCGGCGCCTCGGTGGCGAAGGCGCGCGCCAGGCCGACGCGCTGCTGCATGCCGCCCGAGAGCTGGTGGACGCGGCGCTCGGCCCAGGCGTCGAGATGCACGAGCTCGAGCTGCGCCAGCGCGCGCTCGCGCCGCTCGGCCGCGGGAACCCCGGCAAGTTCGAGCCCGAAGGCGACGTTGTCGACGACGGTCCGCCAGGGCAGCAGCCCGAACTGCTGGAAGACCATCGAGACGCATTCGCGGCGCAGATACTTCAGCTCGCGAGCAGAACAGCCCGGCAGATGGCAGGTCCACGGGCCGTCGCGCACGGTCACCTGTCCCCGCGTGATCGGGATTCAGCCCGTTGACGGCCCGGATCAGCGTCGACTTGCCCGATCCGGACAGGCCCATCAGGACGACGATCTCGCCCTCCATCACCTCCAGCGAGCAATCGTGCACGCCGAGGATCTGCCCCGTCTCGACCTGGATCTCTTCCCGGCTGCGGCCATCGTCCATCAGCGGCAGGGCACGGTCCGGCGCGTCGCCGAAGACGATCGACACGGCCTCGAAGCTGATCTTCGGCGCCGTCCATCTCAGCTCGCCCGCCGCCGGAACATCCGGTCGAGGATGATGGCGATCAGCACGATGGCGATGCCGACCTCGAAGCCCTTGGCGATGTTCACCTGGTTCAGCGCGCGCAGCGTCGGCACGCCCAGCCCGTCCGCGCCCACCAGCGCGGCGATCACCACCATCGAGAGCGACAGCATGATCGTCTGCGTCAGCCCGGCCATGATCTGCGGCATGGCATAGGGCAGCTCGACCTTCCACAGCAGCTGGCTGCGCGTCGCGCCGAAGGCCTGGCCCGCCTCGAGCAGCGCCGCGGGCGTCGAGGTGATGCCCAGATGCGTCAGCCGGATCGGCGCCGGAATGGCGAAGATCACCGTCGCGATCAGCCCCGGCACCATGCCGAGCCCGAACAGGATCAGCGCCGGGATCAGGTAGACGAAGGTCGGGATCGTCTGCATCAGGTCCAGCACCGGCTGCAGCCCGGCGAAAAGCCAGCGGCGCCGCGCCGCCGCGATGCCGACGGGCACGCCCACCCCCATGCAGACGACGGTCGAGGCCAGCACCAGCGCCAGCGTCTCGGTCGTCTCCTCCCAATAGCCCTGGTTGACGATCAGCAGCAGCCCCAGCGCGACGAACGCGGTAAAGCCCACCGAGCGCCGCAGCCACCAGGCCAGCGCCGCGATCGCCGCGATCAGCAGCAGTGGCGGCGGCGTCTGCAGGCACCAGAGCAGCCCCTCGATGATCCGCTCGAGCACCCAGGCCAGCCCGTCGAAGAACCATGCGCCGTGCCGCGTCAGCCAGTCGACGATCGCCTGCGCCCAGTCGCCGATCGGGATCTTGTAGCCCCTGATCCACTCCACGGCTGCTCGCTCTCCCTCGGACCCCTCGCGAGCATGACGGCTGGCAGTCGGCTGCACAAGCGGCACGGCGGCGCCAGCCGTCCATAACCCAGGATTGTATCGGTAAACAAAGACATGGGCCGACGGCGAGTCGTGGTATCATTTAAGTGGCAGAGCGATTCTCGCTGCATGCCTGTTGCCGGAATACAATTCGAAGACGAAATCAAAGGAGATTGCGATGTTCGCCGAAAAGCACCGGCGTCACTGGCACGAGCGGCACGCCAGATTCAAGAAAAAGTACGACACCGACTACATGCGCAAGTACCGTGCGAATTCGCGTGTCGTCAAGGTGGCCGAAACTGGCGACGAGGAACTCGGTCCGTTCAAGCTCCTGCCCGGCACCTGGAAGAACACGGAGCGGCTGAACGGGCGCGGCTGGAACATGATCGCGCTGCCGTTCGCCAGCGGCGAGGCGCCGCTGGACTACCGGCTCCTGACCAACCAGTATAACGAGGTCCTGAAGTTCTCGCTGGTGGACAAGCGCGTGCCGAACCGCGGTATCGACGCGGGCGATCCGGGCGATCCGGACGACAGCGTCAACACCGACCAGCTCGTCGTCACCCTCGACTACGAGCAGATGGTCGAGCAGATCGCCGCCGACGACCGCCCGGACAGCGATCTCGAGGGCGGCGCGCCGCTGGCGATCCATCACGAGCCGGGCCTGTTCCTGCATATGGGCGAACCCAGGACAGACGGCATCAACATCGCCCGGCTCGCCTCGATCCCGCACGGCAACTCGGCGCTGGCGCTGGGCACGTTCATCGACGCCGGCAGCCAGCCGGCGCTGATCGAGGACATCTCGGGTCTTCCGATCGGGGTGGACCAGGACCTCGACAGCCCGTATCTCGCGCCGTACAAGTTCTACAACGACGCCCCGTTCAAGGGGATCTTCGACACGCCCGCCTTCCCGGGCTTCAACCCGGTGAGGCCGAACGATCTGCTGAAGCTGCTGCCGCAGAACGTCGTCCGGAACACGGTGCTGCAGTTCGACACCACGCTGCAGATGGCCGGCATCCACAACATCCCCTTCGTCGAGAACCAGGCGGATGCCAGCGAGATGAAGGCGACCTTCTGGATTCTGGAGCTGGACGGCGACGGCCGTGACGAGCCGAACCTGCTGCTGGCCTATACCCAGACGGTCCTGCTGGACTTCTTTCCGCGCCGCGACGGCCAGGAGGGCAAGATCAGGTGGCCGCACGTCTCGATCAACGTCATGGAGAAGATCGCGGACGCGGACGCCGGCAAGCCCTACATGCCGAGCGACTGAGCTCCGGCGCCACCCTCTCGGCGCCTCGCCGCCGAGAGGGTGGCTGTTCTCACAGCCCCAGCTCGGATTTCACGGCCGCCATCGCATCGCCGCCATCGCGGGTCGTGACGCCCTCCAGCCAGGCGTCCAGCACGTCCGGGTGCGCCTTCAGCCAATCCTGCGCGGCGACCGAGGGGTCCTCGCCGTCGTCGAGGATGGCGCCCATGATCTCGTTCTCCATCTGCAGCGAGAACTCCAGGTTCTGCAGGAGCTGGCCGACGTTCGGGCATTCCTCGACATAGCCGGCGCGGGTGTTGGTGTGCACGGTGGCGCCGCCATAGTCAGGGCCGAACACGTCGTCGCCGCCGGACAGGTAGGCCATCTCGACATTGGCGTTCATCGGGTGCGGCTCCCAGCCCAGGAAGACGACGCCCTCATCGCGCTGGGCGGCGCGCTTGACCTGCGCCAGCATGCCCTGCTCCGAGCTCTCGACCAGGTCGAAGCCGCCCAGCCCGAACTGGTCGTTCTCGATCATGTCGAGGATCAGCCGGTTGCCGTCGTTGCCGGGCTCGATGCCATAGATCTTGCCGTCGAGCTGGTCCTTGAACCCGGCGATGTCGGCAAAGCTCTGCAGGCCCTCGTCATAGAGCTTCTGCGTCGTGGCCAGCGTGTACTTGGCGCCCTCGAGGTTCTGGCGCACCGTGTCGACGGTGCCGGCCTCGCGATACGGCGCGATGTCGGCCTCCATGGTCGGCATCCAGTTGCCGAGAAAGACGTCTATGTCGTCATTGGCGAGCGAGGTGTAGGTCACGGGCACCGACAGCACCTTGACGTCCGTCTCGTAGCCGAGCGCGTCCAGGATCTCGGTCGTCACCGCCGTCGTCGCCGTGATGTCCGTCCAGCCGACATCCGAAAAGCGGACTTCGGCGCAGCTATTGGGCTCCTGCGCCAGCGCTGGCGCGCCTGCAAGCGCGGCCGCCGAGGCCGCCAGTGCCAGGATCGCGAAGCGTCCCATGTGATCCTCCCTTCCTTGCCCTGTCCCCTCGACGATAGGGCGGCGGGCCGGCGATGGGTAGTGTGTTTGTCCGCGCCCGCCGCCACACGGCCGCCGGAACATGGCGGCCGGAATATGGGGGCCGGAACATGGGGCCGGAACATGGGGGCCGGATGCGCGGCTTGCCGGCGCCGAAGCGGCGCGCCATGGTCGGGCCATCGACCCGCAGGAGAAAGCCTGATGACCGCCAGCCAAACCGCCGAGCAGCAGTCCGCTGCCGAGGGCGGCACGCTCCGCATCCTCGGGAGGGCGAACTCGTTCAACGTCCGCAAGGTGCTCTGGGCCTGCGACGAGATCGGCATCCCTTACGCGCGCGAGGACTGGGGGCGCGGCTTCCGCAGCACAGACGACCCGGAGTTCCGCGGCCTGAACCCGTCGGGCCAGGTGCCGGTGGTGATCGACGGCGACGCCGTGCTGCGCGAGTCGAACGCCATCATCCGCTATCTGGCGACGAGGCACGGCGCCGAGGCGCTCTATCCCGCGGAGCCGGCGGCCCGGGCGCGCGTCGAGCAGTGGATGGACTGGTGCGCCTATGACGTGACGCACGCGCTGCGCGGCGCCTTCCTCGGCGGCCAGCTGCGCGAGCCGCCCTGGAACAACGACTGGTTCGTGGCACAGGGGCGCGAGGACCTGACGGCGCTGATGCAAATGCTCGACGCTCATCTCGCCGCGAACGGCCCCTATGTCGTGGGCGAGAGCTTGACCCTCGCCGACATTCCCGTCGGCCTGACGGTCAACCGCTGGTTCATGCTGGACGGTATCGAGCGCCCCGACCTCGCGGCGCTCGCCGCCTATTACGAGCTGCTGACCGAGCGCCCCGCGTTCCGGGCGCATGGGCGGAACGGGCTGCCTTGACGGCACGCCGCGCCGACGATTGGCTTGCGGACCGTCCACGCCTGGACGGTCCGCGGGAGACTGCCGGCTCGGAGGCTGCTCTAGCGGCGCAGTGCGCGCCTCATTGCGGGAAGTACTTGCTGCACTTCGGGTAGGTATAGGCCGCGACCGTGCTGGAGACGCCGCTCGGGTCCAGGATCGCCGCGATCTGGGCGGCTACGCGGGCCATATCCTCCTCCGTCACTGCTGCCGCCAAGGTCTGGCTGGCATTGTAGCCCTGGCGGATCTTGTTGGCCGTCTCGGCGACCTGGATCGCCTTGGCGACCTCGGGCACGGCCTTGATCGCCTCCCATTTCGCCTTCAGCTGGGCGAACTGTGCCTGCATCTGCGCCAGCTTGCCGGCCGACTGCGCGCCGCTCGCTCCCGCAGAGCCGGCGCTCGAGCTGCCGAGCGAGCCGATGAAGATCGCCAGTTGCCCGACCGATGCGACCTGCCCGAAGACGATCGACGCGCAGGTTTTGGAGTCCTTGGCCGCTCCCATTCCGCACTCGACCCATCCTGGCGGCGGCGCAGACCAGCAGACCGGCCCGACGCCCGTGAACCCTGTCTTGCACCCCGAATAGCAAAGCCCCGCGTCCCGCTGCTCGCCCGAGCCGCAGACGCCGAGCTGAGGATTGCCGATCTGCACCTTCTTGGCGCAGGAAAGATCGATCCCCGGGTTCAGGCCCAGCGCCGCGCAGTCGGGCTGGGCCGGACGGCAGATGCAGCAGCCGAAGGCGGTGTAGCCGGGCTGACACTTCGGGTAGAAGATCAGGCCGTTCTTCTCGCAGTTGCCGCGGCCGTGGTCTTTCTCGCAACGCGCTCTCATGCCGTTATCGTTCAACGCGTCGCCGAACTTCCAGGGATAGCCGGCGCCGCGGCCGTACTCGGTGCGGCGGCAGAACAGCCCGTCGTCCCGCATGCCGGATGGACAGACCGAGTGACAGTCGAAGCCGAACCGCGCCGAGTTCGGCCCGCACTTGTCATAGCAGAGCAGGCCGATGCGATCCTGCCCGGGCGCGCAGGCGGTCGGCACCGTGCCGACGCCGCGTCCGTAGGAGTCCTTCCAGCAGAAATCCTGCGCCGCCGCCGGCGCGGCCTGCAGCACGAGCACCGCCAGTGCCGCGCCGAGAGACAATAGGAACGCGCTGGAATCGATATGTGAAGTTCATTTCCCCCTCCTGTATGATCGTCAAATCGGCGGGACCTTCCGGTCGCGCTCGGCAGCTCGCCTATTCCGCGGCCGCTTCGGCATCCGCCTGGCGCTCGAGCGCCTGCAACTGGGCCTCCGCGACGGCCTGGTTCGCCGACTGGATTTCCTCATAGACCTGCTCGATCTGGTGGCCCTGCTCCGGGTCGTTCGGATCCATCCCCTGGACCGCGGCCTCGATCGCGTCCTCCGCCTGGTCCCGCCGCTCGGTCGCGGCCATGAGCTGCGGCGCCGTCGCTGCGGCGCTCTCCGGGTCATCGATCGTCTGCAGGAGCGCGAGGATTTCGCTGGAGGCCGCCTCGAAGTCCGACATGCCCTGCGACAGCTGCTCGGATTGGGCCAAGGACGTCGAGAACGCGAAAATTAAATACAGCCCGGCGAAAGCCGGCAGATGCCTCTTCAGCATCGTTTCCTCCCCTCGGATCTATACAAAAATAAAAAAGCACAGCAAGCCGCTGCGCACAACTGGAAGTTGCTTTCTGTCCCTATGGACCAGCCGCGCGTGCAAAGCGCGATGTGGGTCCGGAGCGGCGCCCGACCGGCTGGATCACCTCGCCGGTGCCGGGACCCTCAGAAAACTTCTACATCACATAGGGTTAGGAAGTGTCCGCATGTGGACGGCGGCGTGCCCGGGATCCGGTTTCGTCGAGGGGTCCGCGCCGAACGCCCGCACGGGGCGCGGCGTGCAAGATTCCGGGGGAGCGGAACGGGCGCCCGGACGGCGCCGTCAGGCGATCAGCCCCGCATGCGCTCCCAGAAGTCTTTCACCTTGGAGAAGAAGTCCTGGTTCTCGGGGCTGTTGTTGCGGGCCTCGGCCTCGAACTCGCGCAGCAGCTCCTCCTGGCGACGGGAGAGATTGACCGGCGTTTCCACCGCCAGCTCGATGTAGAGGTCGCCCTGGATGCCGGCGCGCTGCAAGGCCGGCATGCCCTTGCCGCGCAGCCTGAGCTGCTTGCCGGACTGCACGCCCGCCGGCACCTTGACGCGGGTCCGTCCGCCGTCGAGCGTCGGCGCCTCGATCTCGCCGCCGAGCGCGGCGGTCGTCATCGGCACGGGGATGCGGCAGTAGAGGTTCGGTCCGTCGCGGTCGAAGATCGGGTGGGGCTGGGTATCAATGAAGATGTAGAGATCGCCGGACGCGCCGCCGCGCGGGCCGCTCTCGCCCTCGCCGGCCAGCCGGATGCGTGTACCGGTCTCGACGCCCGGCGGCACCTGGACGTTGAGCGCGCGCTCCTTGCGCACCTGGCCGGCGCCGGCGCAGTGCCGGCACGGGTCCTTGATGATCTGGCCCTGTCCCTTGCAGGTCGGGCAGGTGCGCTCGATGGTGAAGAAGCCCTGCTGGGCGCGCACCTTGCCGAGCCCCTGGCAGGTCGGGCAGCTCTGCGGCTGGGCGCCGCCGGCGGCGCCGGTGCCGTTGCACTCGTCGCAGGGAATGGCGCCGGGGATCGAGATCGTCGCCTGCTTGCCGGAGTAGGCCTCCTCCAGCGTCACGGCCAGGTTGTAGCGCAGGTCGGCGCCGCGCCGCGCCCGCGCCGTCCGGCCGCGCCCGCCCATGAAGTCGCCGAACAGATCCTCGAAGACCTCGGAGAAGGCGCCGCTGAAATCGGCCTGCCCGCCGCGCGCGCCGGCACCCATCGACCCGTCGACCGCGGAATGGCCGAACTGGTCGTAGGCGGCCTTCTTCTGAGCGTCCTTCAGGACGTCGTAGGCCTCGTTCACCTCCTTGAACTGGGCCTCGGCGTTCGGACTGCCGCTGTTGCGGTCGGGGTGCAGCTCCCGCGCCTTGCCGCGATAGGCCTTCTTGATCTCGTCGCCCGACGCCTCGCGCCCGACCCCGAGCACGTCGTAATAGTCACGCTTGGTTGCCATGCGCATTGCCTGTAACCCCGATGCCGTCCGTGGCGCTCGCCGGCAGCCGAAGCACCGCGTTCAGCCTTGTCCGTTCCTCGATCTCGTAGCCGAGCGAGCGCAGATGCGCCAGCGCGGGCGTCGCATTTCCGTCCTGTGTCCCCTCGCGCGCCTCGAGCACGACGAGCCGCGGCCAGAGTGCCGGCGCCGCGTTGGCGACGTAGTGCCGGAGGACGGCCAACTCCATCCCCTCGACGTCGATTTTCAGCGCATCGACGCGCGGAAAGCCGGCCTCGCGCACCACGTCCAGCAGCGGCCGCGCCGCGACCGGAACGCCGCCGGCATCGGCCTTCAGCTCGCCGCGGTTCGCGTGGTCGGTGGCCATGCGGAGCGTCCCCACCCGGTCGGACAGGGCGACGGGCGCGACGATGACATCCGCCTCGGCCCCCGAGGCGCGCAGATTGAAGCGGAGCCGCGCCAGGTTCTCGGCATCGGGCTCGATCGCGAGCGCCCGCAGCCGGCCCACCCCCGCCTCGGCCCGGAGGGCGAGCGTGTAGAGCCCGGCATTGGCCCCGGCGTCGACGAAGTAGGCGGGGTCGCCGGCGGACCGCAGCGCCCGGCCGAGCGACGCCCGCTCGGCCCGGTCCCAGGCCGCGGCGCCAGCGAAGACGCGCTTGTCGCTCAGGTTCTCGGCCGGGTAGAGCCGGGCGCGCTGGCCCGGAAAGGGCTCGACGTCGAATGGCCCGGCACGGCCCAGCGTGACCAGCCGGCGGAGCGCCGACCGCGCACGTCGCGCAATGGCCCCCTGTCCCAGCGCCGCCGTATAGCGGCGCACCCGCTCGGCCGCCGGCGGCAGGGCATAAAAGCCGAAGGCGGCCACGTCGTCAGACATGCCCGCCTTCCTGCTCATGCCAGGGCGTCACCCGCGCGAGGTCCGCATCACGACGCCTTGCGGTCGTCGTCCGTCACGTCGGTGAACTCGGCGTCGACGACACCGTCCTCTTCGGGCTTGCCCTCTTCCGAGGGCTGCTCCTCGGCGGAAGCGGCCGAAGCCTGCTCCTTGTAGATGGCCTCGCCCAGCTTCATCGACGCCTCGGCCAGCGACTGGCTGCGCGAGCGGATCATCTCGACATCGTCGCCCTCGACGGCCTCCTTCAGCGACGCGACCGCAGCGGTGATTGCGTCGCGCGTGGCCTGATCGACCTTCTCGCCGTGCTCGGCCAGCGACTTCTCGGTCGCGTGCACCAGGCTCTCGCCCTGGTTCTTGGCCTCGACCAGCTCGCGGCGCTGCTTGTCGGCCTCGGCGTTCTCCTCGGCCTCCTTCATCATCCGGTCGATCTCCTGCTCGGACAGGCCGCCCGACGCCTGGATGGTGATCTGCATCTGCTTGCCGGTGCCCTTGTCCTGGGCCGAGACGTTGACGATGCCGTTGGCGTCGATGTCGAAGGTCACCTCGATCTGCGGCATGCCCATCGGCGCCGGCGGTATGCCTTCCAGGTTGAACTGGCCGAGCAGCTTGTTGTGCTCGGCGATGTCGCGCTCGCCCTGGAAGACGCGGATCGTCACGGCGGACTGGTTGTCGTCGGCCGTCGAGTAGATCTTCGACTTCTTCGTCGGGATCGTCGTGTTGCGGTCGATCAGCCGGTCGAAGATGCCGCCCTTGGTCTCGATGCCGAGGCTGAGCGGCGTCACGTCCAGCAGCACCACGTCCTTGACGTCGCCCTGCAGCACGCCGGCCTGGATGGCGGCGCCCAGCGCCACGACCTCGTCCGGGTTGACGCCCTTGTGCGGCTCCTTGCCGAAGAACTGCTTCACCGTCTCGACGACCTTGGGCATGCGCGTCATGCCGCCGACCAGCACGACCTCCTGGATGTCCGAGGCGCTGAGCCCGGCGTCCTTCAGCGCCGCCTTGCAGGGCGCGACGGTCCTCTTGACCAGGTCGTCGACAAGGCTCTCGAACTTGGCCCGCGACAGCTTCATCGTCAGGTGCTTCGGACCGGATGCGTCAGCCGTGATGTAGGGCAGGTTGATCTCGGTCTGCGCGCCGGAGCTGAGCTCGATCTTGGCCTTCTCGGCGGCTTCCTTCAGCCGCTGCAGCGCCAGCTTGTCCTTCTTCAGGTCGACGCCCTGCTCCTTCTTGAACTCGTCGGCCAGGTACTCGACCAGCCGCATGTCGAAGTCCTCGCCGCCGAGGAAGGTGTCGCCGTTCGTCGACTTCACCTCGAACAGGCCCTCGTCGATCTCGAGCACCGAGATGTCGAAGGTGCCGCCGCCGAGGTCATAGACCGCGATCGTCTTCGAGGTGTCCTTGTCCAGCCCATAGGCCAGCGCCGCCGCCGTCGGCTCGTTGATGATGCGCAGCACCTCGAGCCCGGCGATCTTGCCGGCATCCTTGGTGGCCTGGCGCTGGGCGTCGTTGAAGTAGGCGGGGACGGTGATGACGGCCTTCTCGACCTTCTCGCCCAGATAGCTCTCGGCGGTCTCGCGCATCTTCTGCAGGATGAAGGCGGAGATCTGGCTCGGCGAATACTTCTCGCCGCGCGCCTCGACCCAGGCGTCGCCGTTCTTGCCCTCGACGATCTTGTAGCTGACCATGCCCTTGTCCTTGGCGACGGTCGGATCGGAGTGGCGGCGCCCGATCAGGCGCTTGACGGCAAAAAGCGTGTTGTCCGGATTGGTGACGGCCTGGCGCTTGGCCGGCTGGCCGACCAGCCGCTCGCCGTCATTGGTGAAGGCGACCATCGAGGGGGTCGTCCGAGCCCCCTCGGCGTTCTCGATGACGCGTGGCGTCGCCCCGTCCATGATGGCGACGCAGGAGTTCGTCGTGCCGAGGTCGATGCCGATGACTTTGGACATGTGCTTGTTCCCTTTTGGCGATTCGGGCCATGGGTCCGATCGCGGCCCCCTCGGCCCATCCCTGGATGCGCATTCCGGGCGTCACGGAACCGTGATGGAATGCTTCGGCCGGCTATATAGGCGGAGGCTTCAGGGGCTGCAACCGGCGCTTCCACGGATTGTGTGCCCGCACGCAGGAGAACGGCGCTGCCAATGACCGAGCGAACGGACGGCTTCCGCATCCACCGAGGCTGGCTGGACGAGCCGGCGCAGCGCGCCATGCTGGCCGACATCCGCGCCGTCATCGCGGCGGCGCCGCTGGTGCGCCCGATGACGCCCTGGGGCAAGCCGATGAGCGTGCGGATGACGTCGGCCGGACGGCTCGGCTGGGTGATCGAGCGCGGCCGCTACGCGTATTCCGAACGACACCCGGAGACGGGCGCGCCCTGGCCGCCGATCCCCGAAAGCGTGCTCGGCGTCTGGCGCGGGGTCTCGGGGTGGCCGGACTGCCCGGACTGCTGCCTGATCAACTGGTACGGCGAGGGCGCCCGCATGGGGCTGCACCAGGACCGGGACGAGGGGCGGTTCGACGCGCCCGTCGTCTCGGTCTCGCTCGGCGACCCGGCGCGCTTCCGGGTCGGCGGCGCGACGCGCAAGGGGCCGACCGAGGCGACGATCCTGGGCTCGGGCGACGTCGCCGTACTCGGCGGACCGGCGCGGCTCGCCTTCCACGGGGTGGACCGCGTGATGTTCGGCGAGTGCACGCTGCTGCCGGGCGGCGGGCGCATCAACCTGACGCTGCGGGTCGTGGCGCCCGGCATCGGCGCCCCCTGACGCTGCGGTCGGAGAGCGCCGCCTTTGCGCCGGGCATGCCTTCGGATGAGCCGGACCGCTATGCCAGAGGCAAGGACAGATCCACGCGGAACACGCTGCCGACGCCGACCTCGGACGAGACCCCGATGGTTCCGCCCATGGCGTCGACCAGCTTGCGTGTGATGGCGAGCCCCAGACCGGCCCCGCCGAACTTGCGCGTCATGGTGCCGTCGATCTGGTAGAAGCTGTTGAAGATGTGGTCGAGCTCGTCTGCGGGGATGCCGACGCCCGTGTCGCCTACGAGGATCGACAGGGCCACGCCGTCCGGTCCGGGGGCCGCGTCGAGCGCCAGCTCGACGCGGCCCTGCTCGGTGAACTTGACCGCGTTGGTCAGCAGGTTGAGGACGATCTGCTTCAGGCGCACGGCGTCGCCGCGCACCGGCGGGACGGGCGCCGCGGGCGGCCGGAACTCGAGCCGGAGCGCCTCGCCTTCGGCACCCGCCGCGACGATGCCGAGGCACTCTTCCAGCAGGGAAACGATTTGCAGGTCGTCAGCGACCATTTCGAAGGCCCTGGCGTCGAGCCGGCTGAGATCGAGGATGTCGTCGATCAGCCGCAGAAGCACCTGCCCCGATGAGCTGATGACGTCCAGCAACTCGCGCTGCCGCTGGTCCAGCGCGCCATTCCTGAGCAGCGCGGCGGTGCCGAGGATGCCGTTGAGGGGCGTCCGCATCTCGTGGCTCATCCGGGCGACGAAATCGGATTTGTGCCGGGCCGTCTGCTCGGCCAGCCTGCGCGCCCCGAGCAGCTCTTCCTCGCGCTGAAGCTGCTCGGTGATGTCGCGGATCGTCATGACCGATGCGCCGTCGGGGAGGTTCTTCTTCTGGATGTTCAGCGTGCGCCCGTCGCCCAGCTTGCGTTGGACATGCGTGATCGTCGGATCGAAGGCAAAGCGTCGCCGCGCGTCGATGGCCGCCTGCCGGTCGTCCGTCGACATGCCGACGAGATCGCCCATGCGCTCGATGAGGTCGGCATGGGAGATGCCCCAGGACACGCTCGCCGGATCGACGCTGTAGAGCTCCGGGAAGCGGTCGTTGAACACGACGAAGTGGCCGCTCTGGTCGAGAAGGTTGATGCCGTCGCTGACGTTCTCGAGCAGAACCTTCATGTAGAGCCGCTGTCGATCGATCTCCTGCTCGGCGCGCACGGACTGGGTCACGTCGACATGGACCGAGACGGTCTCGTCGTGGATCGTCGGCGTGCGGTAGATGTCGATGACGCGCCCGCTCGGCAGGACCCGACGTTCGATCCGGGCATCCCTGTTCGCCCACAGCGCCAGGCGCCGGGCGACGGTCTCCTCGAGCAACTCGCTCTCGGGCGCGCCGATCTTCCCCATCGTGGCGAGCATCCGGATGGTGTCCTCGAGATGCTCGCCGATTGCGATGTCATCCGTCGAGAGACCGTACAGCGCCAGAAAGCTGGCGTTGTACGTGATCAGCCGGAGGTCGGGGCCATGCACGATCACCCCGTCGCGCAGAGTGTCGAGAAAATGTTGCTGCTCGCCTCGCGGCACCTGGAATCCCGCGCCTTGTTGAACAGTGATTATCGGCTGCATCGAATTTCCGCCGGCCTTTAAGGCGCTGTTCCCGAAGCTTTTCATGCCTTTGCCTCCGCAGCCGTAAAGAAACTGCTACCGGTAGCCTTCGTTCCAGCGCCCTCCGGCAATGCCGACCGAGCCCCCGCGGCGCGACCGTCTTGATCTGCCGCGGGCGATCGCGCACAACGCGGCCGTTGTTGCGGGGGGCACGAGATGACGGCCATGAAACTGCTGATCCTGCCGGGCGACGGCATCGGCCCCGAGGTCATGGCCGAGGTGCGCAAGGTCATCGGCTGGCTGTCCGACCAGCGCGGCCTCGACTTTGCTGTCGACGAGGACCTGGTCGGCGGCGCCGCCTACGAGGCCCACGGCAAGCCGCTCGCTGACGAGACGATGGCCAAGGCGCAGGCAGCCGATGCCGTCCTGCTCGGCGCCGTCGGCGGGCCGAAGTGGGACGCGCTCGACTTCTCGCTGAAGCCCGAGCGCGGGCTGCTGCGCCTGCGCAAGGAGATGGACCTCTACGCCAACCTGCGCCCCGCCCGGTGCTTCGACGCGCTGGCCGAGTATTCGTCGCTGAAGCGCGAGGTGGTGGCCGGCCTCGACGTCATGATCGTGCGCGAGCTGACAAGCGGCATGTATTTCGGCGAGCCGCGTGGCATCACCGAGCTGAACGACGGCACGCGGGTAGGCATCAACACGCATCGCTACACGACGGACGAGATCCGCCGCGTCGCCCGGTCGGCCTTCGAACTGGCCGGCAAGCGCCAGAACCGGGTCTGCTCGATGGAGAAGGCCAACGTCATGGAGGCCGGCATCCTCTGGCGCGAGGAGGTGCAACATGTCCACGACGAGGAGTACGCTGACGTCGAGCTCAGCCACATGTACGCCGACAACGGCGCCATGCAGCTGGTCCGCAACCCCAAGCAGTTCGACGTCATCGTCACCGACAACCTCTTCGGCGACCTGCTCAGCGACTGCGCGGCGATGCTGACGGGGTCGCTCGGCATGCTGCCTTCGGCGTCGCTCGGCGCGCCGATGGCGAATGGCCGGCCCAAGGCGCTCTACGAGCCGGTGCACGGCTCGGCGCCCGACATCGCCGGCAAGGGCATCGCCAACCCCTGCGCGACGATCCTCAGCTTTGCCATGGCGCTGCGCTATTCCTTCGGGCTCGGCGCCGAGGCCGACATGCTCGAGGGCGCCGTCAACGACGTCCTCGACGCGGGCGTCCGCACCGCCGACCTCGCGCCCAAGGGCAAGGAGCCAGTCTCGACCGGAGCAATGGGGGACGCGATTCTCGCCGCGCTCGCCCGAGCTAGTGGATAGAACCTGACAGAGGAGTCCCGGAAGGGATTCCCCTGAGGTTTGCGCCATGCGAGTCTGCGGCATGCGCACCGGCATCACGATCAAGGTTTCGCCCGAGGATCGCCGCCGCCTGGAGGCGGTCGTCGGGGATCGCAACAGCCCGCAGAAGCATGTCTGGCGGGCACGGATCGTCCTCCTGACGGCAGACGGCGTCGGCACCAACGGCATCATGCGGGCGACCGGCAAGGCCAAGACCTGCGTCTGGCGCTGGCAGGAGCGCTTTGCCGAGGCGGGCGTGGACGGGCTGCTGCGCGACAAGACGCGCCCTGCCCGGATCCCGCCGCTCGACCGGACAGTGGTCGAGCGGGTGGTGGCGCTGACGCTGAAGGAGCTGCCACCGCGCGAGGCCACCCACTGGACGGGCGCCATGATGGCCAGGGCCGCCGGCATCAGCGTCAGCTCGGTGCAGCGCATCTGGCGGGCGCACGGGCTGGCGCCGCACCGCATGCGCCGGTTCAAGCTCTCCAACGACCCGCAGTTCGTCGACAGGCTGCGCGACGTCGTCGGCCTCTACGTCGAGCCGCCAGCGCATGCCATCGTGCTGTCGCTCGACGAAAAGAGCCAGATCCAGGCGCTCGACCGCACCCAGCCAGGCCTGCCGCTCAAGAAAGGCCGCGCCGGCACCATGACCCATGACTACAAGCGCCACGGCACCACCACGCTGTTCGCCGCGCTGAACGTCCTCGACGGCAGCGTGATCGGGCGCAACATGGCCCGTCACCGCCACCAGGAGTTCATCCGCTTCCTCAATGCCGTCGAGGCCGAGGTCCCGGCCGGCAAGGTCGTCCACGTCATCCTCGACAACTACGCCGCCCACAAGCATCCGAAGGTCTGGCGCTGGCTCGACCGGCATCCGCGCTTCACCTTCCACTTCGTCCCCACCTCCTGCTCGTGGCTCAACGCAGTCGAAGGTTTCTTCGCCCGGCTCACCAGACGCCGGCTGAAGCGCGGCGTCTTCCGCTCCGTGGTCGACCTGCAGGCCGCCATCAACCGCTTCATCGCCGACCACAACACCGACCCGAAGCCCTTCGTTTGGACCGCCGATCCCGACCGCATCATCGCCGCCGTCCGACGTGGGCACCAAGTGTTGGATTCGATCCACTAGCTGACCGCGGGGCGGCGTGCCCTTGCCGCCCCGCGCCGCCCCTTGCCGGCGGTCATCCCTGCTCCATCAATAGGCGTGTCGTGCTAGCTGCCTCTACCGAGGGGTAAGTGTACTGTCCAACTACAGAAAATCCTTGCCAATTCGTTCGGATGATGCGATGTGATCTCACCATAACGAGTGGTAATCTACTAGGGGTAGTAAGCATGACTTTGGGTTTTACAAAGGGTTGTTTCCAGAAGGGGGCTGCGGCTGCGGTGTTCGCGGCGGTCGTGACTGGGTCGTCTATGGCTTCGGCCGTGAACTTCAGCGGCAGCTATGACATCAATGCACTGAGTTCCGATCCGGGTCTGGTCATCGCGACCCACAAGCTGGCCGATCCGCTGAACTTCGCTCTGAACAGTCCGGGCGCTATGTACACGATCGACCTGTTCGATATCTGGACGGATGAGACCGCCATCAATTCGGACGATGAGATGCACGCTGGTATCTCTGTCGATTTCGATTTCTTTGCCCCGCCAACCGCGGGCTCGGTCACCGGCACCACCTTTGGCGGCTCGGTGCTCATCTTCTCCGGCGGCAAAGTGGAGTGGAACGGGCCGCAGGTCCTCGACTTCGGGAACCAAGGCCAGCTCCAGATCAGCCTCAGCGATGAGACCTTCAATGTCGGCGTGTTCGGCAACACGGCGCCGGGTCAGAAGCACGGCGCAACGGTCAAGGCGAAGTTCACGCTGGTCAGCGACTCGGTCGCGGTGCCTTTGCCGGCCTCGCTGCCGCTCTTCATGGCGGCGCTAGGCAGCTTGGCAGTGCTTCGTCGGCGGACCCGCGTGGCCGCCTGAACGCTCTTTCATGACGACAAAGGACGCGGACCTCGGTCCGCGTCCTTTTTTCGCGTGTGACGGGTGGGTGCGCCTGCGCGCACCAAACCGGCCGCATGGGGGTTGAACCTGTGTTTGGATCGCCTCAGGACAACGCAGGAGACTCCGCAGATGAGCCAGGATCCCGTTTCCAAGCCGAAGATCGACGCACCGGCAATGCCACGAAGCCGGTCGAGGATGGACGGCCGGCGACGAACCGATGACGGGCGCACAGGCGAGCTACCTCCAGACGCTGTGCCAGGAGGCCGGAGAGGCGTTTGACCCCGAGCTGACCAAGGCAGAGGCTTCGGAGCGCATCCATGCGCTTCAGGAGAAGACCGGGCGCGGCAAGGGCCGGAACTAGGCCACACAGCGGGCGAGCAAATTATTTCTCCCCGGGGCGGCCACCTGCTCCAACCCGTAGGCCCTCAGGGGCCGGAAGGTGACGTCGGTCGGCACTGACAGTGCCGCGAGCTTCGTGCAGCCACGGAATCTCAGCCAAATCCTTCGCTCCTGTGCCCGTTCGCCGGCAGCGCATCCCTGCAAAACGCCGAGGCCCGAATCCGGCCACTGAAGCTTGGCCAGCCGGCGCAACATCAGCCACCCGCGTCAGCGCTGCAGGTCGAGCGCGAAGGGCGGCCCCCAGCCGTGCACGAGGTCGTGCGCCTCGATCGTCACCTGGCCGACGTCGTCGGGGATCGCGACTCCGGAAAGCGACCGCGTGAAGGGCTGCTCGCCGACGTGCGGGTGGAAGAGCTCGCGCACGCCATAGACGGTGCCGTCCGCGCCGCGGACGCGCCACATGTCCGCATAGTGCTCCCAGCCTTCATCGGCATGGCGGACGGTGACGTCGAACTGCCAGCTGCCCCCGGCCTGTTGCGCGGTAGCCGCCGTCACCAGCGCCTCTCCGCCCAGCGCCGGGCCCGCGAGACCGACGGCGAGCAGCACCGCCCCCGCGGTGCTACGGACGCTCGTCGAAATGCACAAGGATCCCTCCCATCCCGACCGGGTCGATGAAGCCGATGCGGCCGGCGCGCGATCCGGGCCGGCCGCGGGCGTCTATCAGCGGCACGCCGGCGCGTCCCAGATCGGCCAGCACCGCGTCGATGTCGGACGTCTTCAGCGCCAGGTGGTGCAGCCCCGCGCCGCGCCGGGCGAGGAAGCGTCCGATCGCGCCTTGGTCCTGCCGCGTCGTCCCGGCCTCGCCGCGCTCGACGCTGGCCGGATGGCGCGGGTCGAACGGCTGCAGGAACTCCAGCTCGGTATCGCCCACGGTGACGAAGGCGACGCGCAGGCCGCCGACGGGCACGGGCGGGCGCGTGTGATAGACGACGCCGTGCCGGTCCGAGGTAAAGCTCTCGACGGCGATCGTCACCTCCATGTCGGTCTGCTGGCTTTCGAGCTGGCAGCCGAGCCGGTCGCACCAGACGCCGATGGCGGCGCGGTTGTCCGGGCTGGCGACGCCCAGATGGTCGATGCGCTCGACCGCCGCCGATCTGTTCGGCCCACCCGCCAGCAGCCCGCCCCCCAGCGGCTCGGTCAGCCAGGTGCGGATGCCGGACAGCGAGCCCGCGTCCAGCTCGATCCGCCGGCGTCCGGCCAGGCCCGGCACCGGGCCGCCGGCACTGCCGCCGACTCCTCCGCCGCCGACTCCGCCGCCGACGCGGTCCAGCGCCTCGGTCAGATCCGGCACGCCCAGCGCCAGATGGTGCACGCCCGGCCGCGCATCGTCGCCGACGAAGGGATGCCCCTCGGGAAACAGTACCAGCCGGCTGGCGCCCGCGCCGAATGCAGCGACCGTGCCGCCGTGCCCGTCGTCCAGCTCTGCCCGGGCCAGCCCCAGGCGCTCGAACACCGCGGCGGGCGGGGCGATGTCGCGTGCCACCAGCGCGACATAGGCGAGATCACGTCCCGGCATGCTGCACCGGGACGTCGTGCACGACGCCGCGATCGCAGAGGCCGGCGATCCGGCCGGCGTCGATGCCATAGTCGGCCAGCGCCGCGGCGCTGTGCTGGCCGAGCAGGGGCGGCGGCAGGCGCACCGTCGCCGGCCCGACGCCGTCCAGCCTGAGCGGGCTCGACAGCAGCGGCAGGGCGCCGAGCTCCGGGTGCTCGACCGTCTCGACCATGCCGGCGTGACGCACCTGCGCGTCCTCGAAGACCTCGCCCATGTCGTAGATCGGCCCGGCGGGCAGGCCGAGCGCCACCAGCTCCTTCGTCCAGTCAAGCCGGGGCCGGCCGGCGAAGACCGCGTTCAGCCGGCGCTTGACCTCGTCCCGGTTGCGCATCCGCGCCGCGTTGTCGCGGAAGTCGGCATGCTCGGCCAGCTCGTCCAGTCCGGTCAGCCCGCAGAGCCTGGCCCACATCCCGTCCGTCAGCGCGGCCATGTTGAACGGGCCGTCGGCGGCCTCGAACGCGCCATAGGGGCAGATGACGGGATGGTCGTCGCCGATCCGCCCCGGCACCTGGCCGAGGCTGAGCTGGCGCTGGCCCTGCACGTTCAGCATGCCGACCAGCCCGGCGAGCAACGAGGTCTCGACCCGCTGGCCGCGTCCGGTGACGTGGCGCTGCATCAGCGCCGCCTGGAGATCATCGTGCAGAACGGTCCCGCCAGCGCGCGCGTCAGGTCGAGCACGCGCAGGCCGGAAAGCGGCAGGGTCGATGCTCCGTTCTCCATATGGCTCGGTCCCTGCGCTGCGCCCGGATCTTCCCCCACCCGTTGCTAGGTCGCCGTTGGGGCGGGGGTCAACCACACGGCGGGCGGCGATGCCGCGCCTGCACCCCCGATAACCGGACCTTAACGACGTCCGATCACTGCTGCCGATGAAATTCCACGCCGGAGCTTGCCTTGGTCACCCGGGCCCATACCGTCGCATTCCTGGGCGTCGAGGCCAAGCCCGTCGAGGTGCAGTGCGCCGTCGCACCCGGCCTGCCGGCCTTCAACCTGGTCGGGCTGCCGGACAAGGCGGTCTCGGAATCGAAGGAGCGGGTCCGCGCCGCGATGGCGGCGATCGGGCTCGCCATCCCGCCCAGCCGCATCACCATCAACCTCTCGCCCGCCGACCTGCCGAAGGCCGGGTCGCACTACGACCTGCCGATCGCACTGGCGCTGATGGCGGCGCTCGGCGTCTTGCCGAGCGACGTCGTCGACGGCCATGTCGCCATGGGCGAGCTGTCGCTCGATGGCGAGATCAAGCCCGTGCAGGGCGCGCTGCCGGCCGCCGTCGCCGCCGCCGCGCAGGATCGCGGGCTGATCTGTCCGGAGAGGTGCGGCCGCGAGGCGGCATGGGTCGGCGCCTGCGAGATCGTGGCGCCGCCCTCGCTGATCGCGCTGGTCAATCACTTCGCCGGGCGCGACGCGCTGCCGGCGCCCGAGCCCGGACCCGTCTCGGCCCGCCACTCGGCCGCCGACCTCAGCGACGTCAAGGGGCAGGAGACGGCGCGACGGGCGCTCGAGGTCGCGGCCGCCGGCAACCACCACATCCTGATGGTCGGCGAGCCCGGCTCGGGCAAGTCGATGCTGGCCAAGCGGCTGACCGGCATCATGCCGCCGCTCGGGCCGGAGGAGGCGCTGGAGGTGGCGATGATCTGGTCGCTCGCCCGCGTCGCCGGCAGGGGCGACATCTATCGCGAGCGGCCCTATCGCGACCCGCACCACTCGGCCTCGATGGCCTCGATCATCGGCGGCGGCAGACATGCCGAGCCGGGCGAGATCAGCCTGGCGCATCGCGGCGTGCTGTTCCTCGACGAGCTGCCCGAGTTCGCGCGCCCCGTGCTCGAGGCGCTGCGCCAGCCGATCGAGACCGGCGAGGCGGTGATCGCGCGGGCGACGGCGCATGTGAAGTACCCGGCCAAGTTCCTGCTGGTCGCCGCCATGAACCCCTGCCGCTGCGGCTATCTGACCGACGCCAGCCGCGCCTGCTCGCGGGCGCCGCGCTGCGGGGCGGACTACCAGGCGCGGCTGTCCGGCCCGCTGCTCGACCGCTTCGACATCCGCATCGAGGTGCCGCCGGTCTCGGCCGACGTGCTGACTTTGCCCAACCACGGCGAGAGCTCGGCCAGGGTCGGCGACCGCGTCATCCAGGCCCGCGGCGCGCAGCTCGAGCGCGCCAACGGCACGCGGCTGACCAACTCCGAGCTCGAGGGCGAACTGCTCGAGCGCGTGGCCGCCCCGGACGAGGCGGGCCGCACCATGCTGCACGACGCCGCCGAGCGCTTCCGCTACACGGCGCGCGGCTATCACCGCGTGCTGCGGTTGGCGCGGACACTGGCCGACCTCGACGGCTCGGACGCGGTGCGCAAGATCCACATCGCCGAGGCGATCAGCTATCGCCGCGCGATGGGTTGATCGCGGACAGTCCGGATGGCCTCGCCCGGGCCCCGAATGCGCGACGAACGGCGCTCTTGAGCGCCGTGCCCTGCCTGCTAGCTTGAGCATGGCGGCAGAACGCCGCCGAGGGAGGGAAGCAGGATGGCTGTCAAGGATAGCTTCGCGTCTGACGAATGGGCACGCATCGTCGGTGCGCCGATGCTGGCGGGGATCGCTGTGACCGCTGCCGATCCCGGCGGGCTCTGGGGCGCGGTCAAGGAGGGCACCGCCACGGCCAGCGCGCTGCGCGCCGGTGCAAAGCCAGCCGGAAAGGGCGGAGACCTGGTCCACGAGATTGCTGCCGCCTACGAGACCTCGGAGGGCCGCGACATGGCCCGAGGGGTTCTGAAGGAGCAGTCGAGTGGCAGGAAGCCGGCCGAGATCGTCGACGCGGCGGTGGCCGAGCTCGGATCGGTCTCGGCGCTCGTGACATCCAAGGCACCGCAGGAGGCGCCGGCCTTCAAGGCATGGCTGAAGGACATCGCCGCCAAGGTGGCGGAGGCCGGCACCGAAGGCGGATTTCTCGGCTTTGGCGGGGTCAAGGTCTCCGATGCCGAGAAGGCGACGATCGACCGGTTGAGCGCGGCGCTGGCCTGAATCTTTGCGGCAAGGGGCGGGGCCGGTCAGGACTGCCGGTCGCGCTGCAGCGGCCGATCACCGCACCGTGACGATGGACAAGGCCCCGCAAGTCGGGGCCTGACCCGCGCCGGGCGAAACGCTCCCTACAGGTCGCGCACGGAAATCTTCAACCGTTCGCGCAACCGCTCGGCGACGATGCGGCGGTGGCAGCCGGCGGCGTCTGCCTCGAGGCAGAGCAGCGCCGCGGGGCGTTCGGCAACGATCGCCTCGGCGCGGGCCATGTCGTGCTCGGCCTCGGGTGTCGCGAGCTGTTCCTCGAAGATGGCGTGCATCTCGGCGATGCGGCCGGCCCGCGCCGCCTCGCGCCCGGCCTTGGGCGTGCCGAGCCCGCGCAGGTGGACGTACTCGATCCCTGCCTCGGCCAGGCCGTTCGTCAGCAGCGTCTTCGAGAAGCCGGCGCGGCGCGACGCGGCGATGGCGCGGACGTCGATCAGCACCTCAACCCCGGCGTCCTGCAGCCGGGCGATCAGCTCGGGCTGGGTCAGCTTCTCGTAGCCTATGGTGGCGAGGTCGGGCATCCGCGTGCTCCGCGATCCGCCCTTCCGCTGCGCCACGAAAATCGCTATGTGCGCGCGATTGGACCGAAAGGGACCGTCATGGGTTATCGGATCGCCGTCGCCGGCGCCACCGGCAATGTGGGCCGCGAGATGCTGAACATCCTGGCCGAGCGCCAGTTCCCCGCCGACGAGGTCATCGCGCTGGCCTCGCGCAAGTCGATGGGGACAGAGTGCGGCTATGGCGACCGGACGCTGAAGACCAGGGACATCGAGCAGTTCGACTGGAAGGGCGTCGACATGGCGCTGTTCGCCATCGGCTCGGGCCCGACCAAGACCTATGCGCCGATCGCCGCCAAGGCGGGCTGCGTCGTCATCGACAACTCGTCGCTCTACCGCTACGAGCCGGACGTGCCCCTGATCGTGCCCGAGGTCAACCCGGACGCGGTCGAGATGTACAAGAACCGCAACATCATCGCCAACCCGAACTGCTCGACGGCGCAGCTGGTCGTGGCGCTGAAGCCGCTGCACGACCGGGCGCGGATCAGGCGCGTGGTGGTCTCGACCTACCAGTCGGTGTCGGGCGCCGGCAAGGCGGCGATGGACGAGCTGTGGGACCAGACCAAGGGCCTGTACATCCCGGGGCAGGAGGTCGCGCCGGCGAGGTTCACCAAGCAGATCGCCTTCAACGTCATCCCGCATATCGACGTCTTTCTCGACGACGGCTCGACCAAGGAGGAGTGGAAGATGGCGGTCGAGACGAAAAAAATCCTCGACAAGAAGATCAAGGTGCACGCCACCTGCGTCCGCGTGCCGACCTTCGTCGGCCATGGCGAAGCGGTGAACGTCGAGTTCGAGGACACGCTGCCGGCCGATGAGGCGCGCGAGATCCTGCGCGAGGCGCCTGGCGTGATGGTCGTCGACAAGCGCGAGGACGGCGGCTACGTGACGCCGGTCGACTGCGTCGGCGACTATGCCACCTATGTCAGCCGCCTGCGCGACGACATCACCGTCGAGAACGGCCTCTCGTTCTGGTGCGTCTCGGACAACCTGCGCAAGGGCGCGGCGCTCAACACGGTGCAGATCGCCGAGCTTCTGGGCAGGCGCTGCCTGCAGAAGGACGCCGCCGCCTAGGAGTTTGGTCCCGGGAGTTTGATGGTGCGATCCTGTTCGGGGAACGGAAGGAAGCACTGTTGGCCAGGTACCCCACGGGAGCGCCACGACCACGCACGCAGTCCGAGCTGCGATACAGCGATCGCAAGCTTCGGCCTCGGAGTTGAGCCGGACCGAGGCGATGTTCTCAGAGGAGGAAGCGAGCATCGTCGCGTTCCGGCGGCACACGCTGCTGCCGCTGGATGATCGCCTCTACGCTCTCCAGCCGACGCTATAAACCGAACGCGCAGGCGCCAGCGATCTCCCCCTCGCGGTCGGCGACGAACAGGGGGTGGTGCGGGTCGGCGACCCAGCCGGCGACGGTCTGCGGGTCGCCTCCGTGGTCGGCTTCGCACAGCTCGCGGATCGAGCGGATGGTGACGCGGCTGACCGCCGCCGCGTCAGTCGGCCCGGCCGACCGGATCCGGATCATCGTTGCGGCCGACGACGAAGACGTGGAGCGCCACCGGCCCGTGCGCGCCCAGCTGCAGCGTCTGGCCGATATCGGCGCTGCGCGACGGGCCGGTGACGAAGTTCGTCGTGCGCGGCGCCAGCCCGCGCTCGCGCCAGGCGGCCCAGAGGTCTTCATAGCCGCCCTTGATGTCCTCGGCCCGCACGACGGCGAAATGCGTCTCGCCGAGGAAGTTCAGCGTCACCGGGTTGTTTGGCCCCGAGGCGAAGACCAGGCTGCCTGTCTCGGCCATGCCGAACTCGGCCCGCGTCATGGCGGCGGGCTCGTCGATCCGGCCCGGCCCCGTCGTGTGCTCGACCCCGCGCCAATCACGCGCAAAGACCGGGTCGCCGCCGGTGCGGATCGCCGCCGGCAGGTTGCGGCGGCGCAACTCGTCGGCCAGCGCCGCCGGCAGCTCGTCGAGCGAACCGATGCGCGAGACGGTGGCGTCGACGGCCCGCGCCTTGGCGATGAACTGCTCGACCGCGACCTCGCCCTCGCGGTCGCCAGCGTCGGCGTCAGGCGCGGCGGCGCGCCGCCGCCGGTGGCCGTGCGCCGGACGCGGGCGAGGATGCGGTCGCGCGCGCTCATGCAGCCCGCCCGCAGGATCAGGGCCATCAGGCAGACCAGCACATAGCCGACGAGCGCCATCTCGGCGATCGTCGTCCACTCCGGATCGAGGTCGAGGCGGCGGACCAGCACCACCAGCAGGAACGGCGCGAGCCAGAGCGAGCCCTGCATCACCGCCGCGCCGCCCGTTCATCGCCCCGCCGATCGGACCATTGCGCCTGGAAGGTGCGGCCCTCCGGCGCCGGGAAGTCGCGGTGCTCGGTCCAGCCGCGGCCCATCGGCAGCCGGCGGATGCGCCCGCCCCGCGCCATCAGGCTGAGCGCCCGCGCGCCGAGTCCCGAGACGAGCCGGTAGGCCCAGGGCGTGCCCGCCACCCGGCGCCAGAGGTCGAGCCCCCAGCGCGCGGCGGCCGGCGTGAGCTTCTTTTCGAACTCGCGCTCGCGCCAGTGCCGCATCATCTTCGGCAGAGGGATGCGCATCGGGCACACCTCCTCGCAGCGGCCGCAGAAGGTCGAGGCGTTCGGCAGCTGCCCGCCCTGCTCGACGCCGATCAGGGATGGCGTCAGCACGGCGCCCATCGGCCCGGGATAGACCCAGCCATAGGCGTGCCCGCCGACGGCGCGATAGACCGGGCAGTGGTTCATGCAGGCGCCGCAGCGGATGCAGCGCAGCATGTCCTGGAACTCGGTGCCCAGCATGTTCGACCGGCCGTTGTCGAGCAGCACGACGTGGTACTGCTCCGGCCCGTCCGGGTCCCCGTCGCGGCGCGGACCGGACGAGAAGGTCGTGTAGACCGACATCTCCTGCCCGGTGGCCGAGCGGGCCAGCACGCGCAGCACGGTCGCGGCGTCCTCCAGCGTCGGCACGATCTTCTCGATCGAGGCCATGACGATGTGCACGCGCGGCAGCGACTGGCTGAGGTCGCCGTTGCCCTCGTTGGTGACGATCACCGACTGGCCGGTCTCGGCGATCAGCATGTTGGCGCCGGTGATGCCGACCTCGGCCTCGAAATACTTCTGGCGCAGCACGGCGCGGGCCTCGGCCAGCATGCTGTCGAGCGCCAGCCGGCGCTTCGGGTCGAGATGCGTGTGCCGCTCGCGGAAGAGCTCGTCGATCTCCTCCAGCGTGACGTGGATCGCCGGGGCGATGATGTGGCTGGGGATCTCGCCGCGCAGCTGGACGATGTACTCGCCGAGGTCGGTCTCGACGGGCGCGATGCCGTGTTCGGCCAGGTGGTCGTTGATCCGGCACTCTTCCGAGATCAGCGTCTTGCCCTTGTTCACCGTGCGCGCGCCGACGCTGCGGCAGATGTCGAGGACGATGGCTTGCGCGTCCTCGGCCGTCTCGGCCCAGTGGACGTGGCCGCCGGCCTCCGTCACCCTGGCCTCGTACGCCTCGAGATAGTCTGCCAGGTTGGCGAGCACGTGGTTCTTCAGGTCGCGCGCCGTGTCGCGGAGCGCGTCGAACTCGGGCAGCGCGGCACGCGCCGCGGCCCGGCTGCGGATGAAGCCGCCCTGCGCCGCGCCCATCGCCCGCTGGATGTTCTGGTCGGCCAGCGCCCGCCGGGCGTTCTCCTTGAAGTGCTGCGATGTCGGGGCGTGCGCGGTCATCTTTCGGTCATTGCCTGCTCATGACTCGCCGATCGCAGGCTCGTCCGCCTGCCCGGCCAGTACCTCGACGATATGGCGGGCGCGGATCTCGCGCCCCTGCCGACTGAGCTTGCCCGCCATGTTCAGCAGGCAGCCGAGATCGCCGGCCAGCACCAGCCCGGCCCCGGTGGCGGCGATGTCGTCGGCCTTCTCGGCCACCATCTTGTTCGAGATGTCCGGGAACTTGACGCAGAACGTGCCGCCGAAGCCGCAGCACACCTCCGGCTCCTTCATCTCGGAAAGCTCCAGCCCCTCGACCGTCGCCAGCAGCCGGCGCGGCTGCGCCTTGATGCCGAGCGAGCGCAGGCCCGAGCAGCTGTCGTGATAGGTGGCGCGGCCGGCCAGCCGGGCCTCGACGCGCTCGACGCCCATCACGTCGGTCAGGAACGAGACGATCTCGTGCGTCTGCGCCGCCAGCCGCTCGGCCCGCGCAGACCAGTCAGCGTCGCCCGAGAGGAGCTGGGGATAGTCCTTGATCACCGTCGCGGCGCAGGAGCCCGATGGGATGACCACATGGTCGTGCCCCTCCAGCGCCGCGATCATCCGCCGGGCGAGCCGGCGCGCCCCGTCCCGGTCGCCCGCGTTGAAGTTCGGCTGGCCGCAGCAGGTCTGGGCCGGCACCGAGACGCGGCAGCCGGCGTCCTCGAGCAGCTTGACGGCGGCAAAGCCGACCGACGGCCGGATCATGTCGACCAGACATGTGACCATCAGCGCGACGTGTGGCGCTTCACGGGGTGCAGGGTCCGGCATGGACGCTCCTGGGGCGGCTCGGACCATCCGAGCACCGGCCGAGCATAGGACTGCCGGCGCGGCGCGCAACCGGCGACCGCTCAGCGCGCGCGGATTTTCCCGGCCAGCCGCGCCTCGAAGCGGGCGACGTCGACCACCACGCGGCTGTGTCGGCCCTCGCCGATCAGGTCGGCCTCGTCGCGGGCGCTGACGGCGAAGACCAGCTTGCGGCCGTCGATCTCCACCAGTTCGGCCTCGGCCGTCACCTTCATGCCGATCGGCGTCGCGGCGACATGGCTGACGTCGAGGTGCGTGCCGAGCGACTGGTGCCCCGGCTCGAGCGCATGCTCGACGCAGGCCAGCGCCGCCTCCTCGATCAGGGTGATCATCACCGGCGTGCCGAGCACCGGAACCCGGCCGCTGCCGACCCTCGGCGCGGTGTCGTTCGTGCCGACGACCAGCGACGCCTCGCCCCGCATTCCGCGCTTCAGCCCCTTCGACACGCCGGCCTCCGTCCTGTCGCAACCTCTGGTATAGAAGCAGCCGCCGGCAGGCAAAGGCCGCCGGGTCGCAGGCCGGGTCGCAAGCCCATCGCAAGCCCCGCCGCGCTTGCATTCGGCCCCGTTTTGCGCCATGGAGCCCGCTTCGCGGCGCTTACACCCCTGGAGGATCGCCGCAAGCCATCTTTTACGGAGCGTCCAATGGCCTCGACCATCGAACTCGAAGCCACGACGCGTCCCGGCACGGGCAAAGGGGCTGCCCGGCAGGCGCGTCGTGACGGAATGGTGCCCGGAGTCGTCTATGGCGGCAAAGAGGAACCGCAGCCGATCAACATCCGCCACAACGTCCTGCTGAAACAGCTCAAGGCCGGCCACTTCATGTCGACGCTGATCCGGCTCGCCATCGACGGCAAGCCGCAGACGGTGATCTGCCGTGCCGTGCAGCGCGACGTCGTCAAGGACCTGCCGGTGCATGCCGACTTCCTGCGCCTCTCCGAGCGCTCGCGCGTCGAGCTGATGATCCCGGTGCACTTCGTCAACCATGCGAGCTCGCCCGGCATAAAGCGGGGCGGCGTGCTGACGGTGGTGCGGGCCGAGGTCGAGCTGAAGGTGCTGGCCTCGAACATCCCCGACGAGCTGACGGTCGACCTGAGCGGTCTCGACGTCAACGACGTCGTCCGCATCTCGGACATCACCATGCCCGAAGGCGCGACGTCGGTGATCACCGACCGCGATTTCATGATCGCCAACATCTCGGCGCCGTCGGCGCTGACCGCCGAAGGCGACGAGGAAGAAGAGGCCGCCGCGCCGGCTGCCGCCGCCGAGGAGGAGGAGGAGTGACGCGTCCGACGCGGCGCATCACGCCCGGCTGCCGTTGCCGGCGCGAATCCACGAAGTGGTTGATGCAGAGGGCCGGCCGGTAGGGCCCACCCTGACGGCCGGACAAGCCGGCGATCGCCCGCTCGCGCCGGAAGTGCTCGAAGCGCTCGCCTCCGGCGCGATGCCTGTCACCGACCGGGCGTAGCGGCCCGCGGCTTCGCCGCCGGGCTGTCGAGGTCTGCCAAGCTCGGGCGGCGGGCAGACAGGTGAAGGCTCCGCCCCTCTGCCCGCGCTATTCCAGGTGCTCGGTGCCGGCCACGCTGGGGTGCGTGCGCAGGAGAAGCACGGCCAGCACCGCGGCGACCAGCGGGATCAGCGCCAGCCCCCACAGCATGCCCGTCGCGTTGCCCCAGGCGTCGATGGCGAACGAGACGGGCAGCGGCCCAAGCGACGCGGCGAAGACGCCGACCATCTGGCCGGTCCCCTGGATGCGGCCCAGATGCTTGCGCCCGAAATAGCGCGGCCAGAGATAGCCGAACATCGTCATGCTGAAGGCGTTGTTCAGCCCGAAGATGATGCCGTAGACGACCAGCGTCGGCACGCTGTCGACGAAGGTCACGGCGACCAGCGACGTCGCCTGGACGATCAGCCCGGCGGCGAAGACATACCGGGTTCGGAAGCGGTCGAAGCTGCGCCCGACCAGCGGCATCATGAAGACCATGGTGACGGCGGCGATCGTGAAGGCGCTGGTCGCCCAGGCCGGGTCCAGCCCCTGCATCGTCATGATCGTGACGTTGTGGAAGTGCAGCGCCGTCACCAGCCCCGCCAACGAGGCCCAGCCGAGCGCCAGGATGTAGAACGATGGGAAGCGCAGCGCCTCGGCCAGCGTTGCCCCGGTCAGCGCCTTGGCCTTGCCGGCATCGTCCAGCGGCTCGGCGACATTGTCGGGGCTGAGGCCCAGATCCTCGGGCTTGTCCTGCACCAGCACCAGCAGCACCGGGATCATCAGCACCCAGGTCAGCAGCCCGAGGCCGATCCACGCCTCGCGCCAGCCGAACGCCTCGATCAGCCAGCGGCCGAGCTGCGGGTGCACCGCCATCGACGCCGAGAACCCCAGCGCCATCAGGCTCATGGCAAAGCCGCGCCTGGCCGAGAACCAGTGCGCCACCAGGTTGGCCGAGCCCAGCATCATCGAGCCCTGGCCGAGGAAGCGCAGCAGCCCGAAGCCGACGATCAGCCACAGCATGTTCGCCGCCGCCCCGAAGAACAGGCAGGCGAGCCCGAGCGCGACGACGATGCCGACCAGGCTGAGCCGCGGGCCCCAGCTGTCGACCTGCTTGCCGACATAGGGCAGCAGGAAGGCGGCGCCCACGGTCGCCAGCGCATAGGCGAAGGCGATGCTGGTGACCGTGATCCCAAGATCGGTGCTGATCGGGCCGACGAAGACGCTGAATGTGTGCGACTGGCCGGGCCCGCTGGCGAAGATGCCGAGCCCGGCCACCGCCACCATCACCCAGCCATAGAAGACGTGGCCGTTGATCGCGGCGGCAAGCGACGTTCTCGTATTCTGCGGCACTGCGGTCTCCGGCACCCTTTTGCGTGATCCCCTCCCGGATTTCGGCCGGAAATCGGGACCCTTCAGAGCCGAATGCTATTGCCGGACGGGGCTCGCGAGTCGATGCAGGGCGCGCGCCGGGAGGCGGTTTATCAGGGAGGTGGTTATGGCGGTGACGATCGACGGGGCGCGCATTCTGGTCGCGGGGGGCGGATCGCTGGTCGGCTCGCACCTGGCGGCCGCGCTGCTGGAGCGCGACGTCGCCGAGGTCGTGATCTACGACCCCATCGCCTTCGACGCCGAGGACGCGCTCGGCGACCTGAAGAACGATGCGCGCATCAGGATGGTGCGCGGCGACCTGCTAAAGCTGCACCAGACGATCGAGCATATGCAGGGCATCGACGGCGCCGTGAACCTCGCCGCCTACATGACGCTCGGGCTCTCGCGGACGCCGATCGACGCCATCGAGGTGAACGTGCGCGGCCACGCCAACTTCCTCGAGGCGGCGCAGGTGAGGGGCGTGGGCAAGGTGGTCTTCGCCTCGTCGAACGCGGTCTACGGCTATGGCATCGGCGGCGGCATCACCGAGGACGAGCCGCACCACAACGCCGGCATCCCGGCGGCGGCCGCCGCCTACGGCGCGACCAAGATCCTGGGCGAGCAGCTCTGCCGCATCTGGTACCAGAAGCACGGGCTGGACTATGTCGTGCTGCGCTTCTCGACGGTCTACGGCGAGAACCAGCACTATCGCGCCGCCAACGCGCTCTACATCATCGAGACATGGGACCGGATCAGGCGCGGCGAGCGTCCGCAGCTGTTCGGCGACGGCTCGGAATCGAAGGACTTCGTCTATGCCGGCGACGTCGCCCGCGCCATCTGCCTGGCGCTCGAGTCGGACGCGACCGACGTCGCGCTGAACACCTCCGGCGGCAAGGGCATCTCGACGAAGGAGCTCGTCGGCCTGGTGGCGAGGATCGCCGGTGTCGAGATCGAGGCGGAATACATTGCCGATGACGGCCGCGTCCGCCTGCCGACCGGCGCCGGCCTGCACTTCGTCAACGCCAAGGCGCGCGAGGTGCTGGGCTGGCAACCCGAGATGGGCCTGGAGGAGGGCATCCGCCGCCTCGTCGCAGATCACGAGCGCCGCAAGAACCGCAGCTAGCGTCTCGGGCGCAGCGCCGGACCCGGCCGCCGGTGCCGCGTGACAGGCCGCCGCTTTGATGCCAGCATCCAGGCGCCGAGCAGGGAGGGGAACCCGGAATGAGCGCCTTTGTCATCGTCCACCTGACCGTCACAAGCCCGGAGGGCTTCATGGACTACGCGAGCCAGGTGCCGGCGACGCTCGCGGCGCATGGCGGCGAATATCTCGTGCGCGGTGGCCACACCACCGTCCTCGAGGGCGGGATGCCGCATGACCGGCACGTGGTCCTGCGCTTTCCCGACAGGGCTGCGGCCGAGACCTGGTACAATTCGCCCGAATACCAGGACATCATCTCGATCCGCTTCGCGCACTCGAACGCGGTCGCCGTGCTGGTCGACGGTTACGACGCGTGACGGGGCCGAAGCCATGACGGACCTGAAGGACGCATACGCGCTGCGGACGCCGGAGGATTCGGTCCGGCTCTATCGCGACTGGGCGGCCGACTATGACCGGACGTTCGCGGATGCGCACGGCTATGTAGCCCCGCGCGAGATCGCCCGCGCCTATCTGGACGAGGTCGGCCCGGACGCAGGCACCGAGGCCGGGACCCGGGAGGGCCCGGAGCTCGACCCCGTGCTGGATGTGGGCGCCGGCACCGGGCTGGTGGCCGAGCACCTGGGGGGGCTGACGGTCGACGCCATCGACATCAGCCAGGAGATGCTGGACGTCGCCGGCGCCAAGGGGCTCTACCGCCGGTGCATCCGCGCCGACCTGACGGGTCCGCTCGACATCGCCGACGGCGCCTATGCCGGCTTCGTCTCGGCCGGCACGTTCACGCACGGCCATGTCGGCCCTGCCTGTCTGCCGGAGCTGATGCGGATCGCCAGGCAGGGTGCCGTCTTCGCGCTCTCGATCAACGCGCAGGCCTTCGACGAGGCACGCTTCGGCTCGGCCTTCGCCGGGCTGGTCGCCGACGGAACCATCTCGCCCGTCCGCTTCCGCCGCGCCCCGATCTACGAGGGCGCGATGCACGAGCACGCCAACGATGCCATGCTCGTGGCTCTCTTCCGCCGAAGATAAACCCAGGTGCCGGCCGCCGGAGGGGGCGGGCGCCACGGGTGCCACGGACGGGCGTCATTTCTGCAGGTAGAGCGCCTGGATCTCGTTGTACGCCCCGCCCGAGCCCGACTGGATGAACACCTGCACCTGGTTGTCGCTGGTCGCAGCTGCCAGCGCCGTGGCGAGCATGGCGTCCTTCTGCGCGTTGTTCAGGATGTGCCACTTGTTGGTGAACGGCCCCTGCGGGCAGGTCAGCGCCACGTAGTGGTTGCCCCACCCGGCGCCGGTGCGAACGACGTCGCAGCTGTGCCAGCCGGTCTCGGCGGCGATGCCGGTGTCGGGCGCCGTGCCGTCCAGCGACATCAGCGCATCGGCGGCGCCGCCCATCTGCCCCGCCTGCCCGGCATCCTGCGCCAGGGCCGCGGCCGGCGCACCGAGCGCCAGCGCGAAGATCAGGGCGGCAAGCGGATTGAACGGATTGGTCATGACATGCCTCCTTGGCTAAAAACTGCCGGAATGCGATCTGCGCGAAATCAATTGCTGAGGAGCAGCTTCATCCACCCGGTGGTGACGACCTGCGGCTGGCCCACCGGCTTGGTCAGCTCGCCGGCATCGACGATGCCGGCGCCGCAATTCGCCGTGCTGCACTGGTTGCTCGAGACCGTCGGGAAGGGCTGTGCGGTTGCCTTGAGCAGGCTGACAACCTCGGCCGGGGTGACGGACGGGCGCGCCTCGTACAGCAGCGCGACAACGCCGGCGACATGCGGCGAGGCCATGCTGGTGCCCTGGTAGAAGGTTTAGTCGTCGCTCGCGGGCGTCGTCAGGCCCGTGTTCCACGTCGACAGCCCCCCGTCGGCGGCATTGGCAAATGTCTCGCCGCCCGGTGCGGCGACTTCGACGCTCGATCCGAAATTCGAGTAGTAGGATCGCGCTCGCGCGGTTGGTGGCCGCAACCGTGATCGACCCTCACAGCTCGCCGGCCTGAAGCATTCGCCTAGCCGGCCGGCAGGATCACGCCCGTCCTGCGATGTCGTATGGTGTCCTGGTCGCCGAACGGCGTATCATTGGCAGGCTGCTGATGAAGTTGAACTCGTCCGGCTCGGCATATTCGACGAGCGGGCTGCCCTCGATCTGGGCGGCGTCGCCTCGATGCTGGCCTGAACGTTGTCGAACTGGGCGTTCTCGGGCAGCAACACCTCGACGACCTGCGCGTTGCCGGACATCGACCGGACGTGCTCGATATGGAAGCCGACGAGGTCGGACAAATCCTGGGCCGCCTCGTCGGCGGCGGCGGCGCTGTCGAGCCGCTGATCAGCGAAGTCAATGTACTTTACGATGATGCGCGGCGCCGCCAGCCGCGGCTGCAGCGCGACAGGCCGGCGCTCGTCGGTCGGCTGCGGCGGCGTCGGCTCCAGCGCGACCGCCGTCGAAGCGACGGCGAGCAGCGCCGTCGAGGCCCCGAGCCATCTCCCGTTTCGCCAAGCCGGCCGGTCGAGAATGCGACGGATCATCGAAACCTCCGATGCATCACGAAGTGCATCACGGAGATGTTCTCGCAAAACTGCGCGAGTGCTGGTGAGCATGCGCGGTCAATTGAAATTTAATTCAAGTCGTCGGTAAATTTACCAAAGCTTGCTTGCAGGCGCAAACAATTCGCCGCCGCCGCGATGGCGGCAGCGGTGAATATCAGAGGCCAGAGATCGGGCCAGGAGCGGCCGCCCCGGCCCGCCGAACGGGCAGGGCGGTCCGCCGGTCAGTAGCGGTAGTGCTCGGGCTTGAACGGGCCCTCCGGCGCGACGCCGATATAGTCGGCCTGCTCGGCGTACAGCTCGGTCAGCTTCACGCCGATGCGGCCAGGTGCAGCCGCGCCACCTTCTCGTCGAGGTGCTTGGGCAGGATGTAGACCTTGTTCTCGTACTGCGTCGCCCTTGGTCCACAGCTCGATCTGCGCCAGCACCTGGTTGGTGAAGCTGGCCGACATCACGAAGCTCGGGATGGCCGGTGGCGTTGCCGAGGTTCAGCAGCCGGCCTTCGGACAGCAGGATGATCCGGTTGCCCGACGGGCATCTCGATCATGTCCACCTGGTCCTTGATGTTGGTCCACTTGTGGTTCTTCAGCGCGGCGACCTGGATCTCGTTGTCGAAGTGGCCGATGTTGCCGACGATCGCCATGTCCTTCATCTCGCGCATGTGCTCGATGCGGATGACGTCCTTGTTGCCGGTGGTGGTGATGAAGATGTCGGCGCTGGCGACCACGTCCTCCAGCGTGCACCACCTCGAAGCCGTCCATCGCCGCCTGCAGCGCGCAGATCGGGTCGACCTCGGTCACCTTCACGCGCGCGCCGGCGCCGCGCAGCGACGCGGCCGAGCCCTTGCCGACGTCGCCATAGCCGCAGACCACGGCGACCTTGCCGGCCATCATCGTGTCGGTGGCGCGGCGGATGCCGTCGACCAGCGATCTCCTTGCAGCCGTACTTGTTGTCGAACTTCGACTTGGTGACGCTGTCGTTGACGTTGATCGCCGGGAACGGCAGGTGGCCCTTCTCCATCATCTCGTAGAGCCGGTGCACGCCGGTGGTGGTTTCCTCGCGAGACGCCCTCTGATCGCCGTCGCGCTGCTTGACGAACCAGCCGGGGGTCTCCGCCATGCGCTTGCTGGATCTGGGCGAAGAGCGCCACCTCCTCCTCCGACGGTCGGCGCCGCGATCAGATCCGGTCTCGCCCTCCTCGACCCGCGCGCCCATCAGGACGTAGAGCGTCGCGTCGCCGCCGTCGTCGAGGATCATGTTCGCCGCCGCCCTCGGCGAAGTGGAAGATCCGGTCGGTGTAGGCCCAGTATTCCTCCAGGCGTCTCGCCCTTGATCGCGAAGACCGGCGTGCCGGCCGCGGCGATGGCGGCGGCGGCGTGGTCCTGGGTCGAGAAGATGTTGCACGAGGCCCAGCGCACCTCGGCGCCCAGCGCCTCCAGCGTCTCGATCAGCACCGCGGTCTGGATCGTCATGTGCAGCGAGCCGGCGATCCGCGCGCCTTTCAGCGGCTTGGCTTCGCCGTATTCCTCGCGCAGCGCCATCAGGCCCGGCATCTCGGTTTCGGCGATGTCGAGTCTCCTTGCGGCCGTAGTCGGCAAGGTCGATGTCCTTGACCACGTAATCCTTGCGGCATCTCAGCCGCACTCCCTCGGAAAATGCCGCTCATCCCGCGGGATTGCGCGCGCATCCGCCGCGCCCCCTCGACAACTGCCGGGGCCGCGCTAGGCGTCGCGGTCCGCACCATGACGGAGGGCGCGAGGTGCAAACGCCGCGGGCATGGCAGCGGATGCTCTCGGGCCGCCGGCTCGACCTGCTGGACCCGACCCCGATGGACATCGAGATCGAGGACATCGCCCACGGCCTTGCCTTCGTCGCGCGCTGGAACGGGCAGACCTTGGCGACTGGCCCTATTCGGTGGCCGAGCATTCGCTGCTGGTGGAGGGATCTTCGCGCCGCTAGAACGCCGACGTGCGCCGCGAAGTGGCGGCTGGCGGCGCTGCTGCACGACGCGCCGGAATACGTGATCGGCGACATGATCAGCCCGTGAAGGCGGCGATCGGCAAGGACTATGGCGCGTTGGAGACCAGCTGACCGCGCCGTCCACTTGCGCTTCGGCCTGCCGGCCGAGCTGCCGGCGGCGGTCGAAAAGCAGATAAGACGGCCGACAGGGTGTCCGCCTGGCTCGAAGCGATGCAGATCGCCGGGTTCCCCAAGGCCGAGGCCGACAAGTTCTTCGGCCGCCCCCGATTTGCGGGCGCCGCTGACGTCCGGATCGTGCCGTCGCCGACGGGCGCTGTCCAACGCGCCTACCTGGCGCGTTTTGCCGAACTGGCGCCGGCGGTCTGAACGCGCCGGGCCCTGCCCGCCGCGCCTCTAATGACGCGCCGTCCTCAGGAATGCAGCTGGAATTCCTCGATGCCGACCGACAGGCCCGTGCCGTCGATGCCCTCGACCGACACCGGCTGCAGCGTGAATGATTCGTTGCCGCCGCCGACCAGCACGCGGGCGCCGGCGCCGAGGCCCAGCGCCGCCGAGGCGGAGGCGCCGACATAGCTGCCCGCCAGCGCGTTCGGCTCGAAGGCCGCGGCAGTCGGCGCAACCACCGCCCAGACCATCGTCACGTCGTCGGTCGCAGTCAGGTCAATGCCCAGCTTGCTGATCTCGCCCGTGTAGTTTTCGGTCACCTCGCCGTTGATACCTTCATATTCGCAGTCGAACTGCGTCGAGGTGGAGATGATGCCGCCGGATTTGCCGGTCTGCTCGCAAGTCAGTGTGCCGATCTTGACGCCGGCATCGTCGGCGAGCGCGGGGGTGGCGGCAAGGATGGCGGCCATCGCCGCGGCGGGGATGAACTCGTCGCATCTGAACGTGCTCCCGATAGATTGTCGGTCCGTCGCGGCCGTGCGCGGCGGGGTTAGGAGAAAACGCGGGATTGGCCGGCGCGTTCCGTCCGCTATTCTGCGCCTTTCGACGCAATCGCAACGTCGCTGACGGGCGACGCGAATGGGGGATGCATGCAGCACAAGCTTCTCGGCCGGACCGGGTCAAGGGGTCTCGCCGGCCCTGGGCACGATGTCGTTCGGCGGCGACGCCGACGACCAGACCGGCGCGGCGTTGTGGGGCGGGCCCGCGACGCCGGGGTCAACTTCATCGACACCGCCGACGTCTACAACCACGGCCGGTCCGAGGAGATCGTCGGGCGGCTGGCAAGGCGTGCACGCGACGAGATCGTCCTGGCGACCAAGGCCTACTTCCCGACCGGCGGGGACCCCAACACGCGCGGGACGTCGCGCTACCACCTGGTCCGCGCGGTCGAGGCCAGCCTGCGCCGGCTCGCCACCGACCGGCATCGACGTCTTCTCCTGCACCGCTGGGAGCCGACGAGCGCGCTCGACGAGACCCTGCGCGCGGTCGACGACCTGGTCTCGGCCGGCAAGATCCTCTACCCGGCGGGCTCGAACTTCGCCGCCTGGCAGGTGGCCCACGCGCTCGGGGTGTGCGACCGCGCGCGGGCTGGCCCCGCTGGTCGCGATCCAGCCCATGTACAACCTGGTCAAGCGCCAGGCCGAGGTCGAGATCCTGCCGATGGCGCGGGCGCTCGGGGTCGCGGCCGTGACCTACAGCCCGCTCGCCGGCGGCCTGCTCAGCGGCAAGTACGCGGGCGGGGGCCGGCCCGAGGGCACGCGGTTCGCGTCGAACAAGATGTACCAGACCCGCTACGCCGACCCGGCGTACTGGACCGCGGCCCCAGGAGCTGGCGCGAGAGCGCGAGGCCGGCCACGCGAGCCGACCCTCGCGGTGGCGTGGGCGCTGTCGCACCCGGGCGTGACCTGTCCTGATGGGCGCGCGCTCGGTCGAGCAGCTCGACGCGTCGCTGGCCGCCGCCGACCTCGCGCTGGACGACGAGCTGGCCGCGCCGGATCGGCGCGCTGACCCCGGCGCCGCCGCCGGCGACGGACCGCAACGAGGAGAGCCCCTAGTACAATGTCGTGGCGTACCGGGCGACCATCGCCTCGTCCGGTTCGTGTGGCAGGTCTTCCTTGATGTGGTCGCGGATCATGTCGCTCATGGTCGGCACCGGCCGGCCTTGCGGCCAGCTTGCCGGCTCCCACAGCCGCGAGCGCAGCAGCGCCTTGGCGCAGTGCAGGAAGACCTCCTCGACCTCCAGCCGCAGGATGGTGATCGGCGGCCCGGCCGTTCATCCGGCAGCGCTCGAGCAGCGCCGGCTCGGCATGGATGGTCGCCGTGCCGTTCACCCGCAGCGTCTCGCGCACGCCGGGGATCAGGAAGATCGTGCCGACCCGCGGATGCTTCAGGATGTTGACCAGACCGTCGATGCGGTTGTTGCCCGGCCGGTCGGCAATAAGGAGGTGGCGGTCGTCCTCGACGATCACGCTGCCCGCCGGGTCGCCCCGCGGCGAGACGTCGAGCCGGCTGCCGTCGCTGGTCGCGATCAGCACGAAGGGCGACGCGGCGATGAACGCCAGGCAATGCTGGTCGAGCCGGTCGATGATCTTCTTCTTGGCCCGGGGATGCATCTCGCCATAGAGGGCGCGCAGCTCGGCCTCGTCGGTGATCGCCATTTCGCTCCTCCCCTAAAGAACAACCCTAGTGTCCGTCGCCGTTCCGGCCGCTCTCGCCCGGGTCGCCGCCGGCTCCGCCCGCCGCCGGCTCGGCGGGCGCCTGCGGCGCCGCCGCGGCCACGCCGACCAGCGCCGGGCGCGAGCAGCCTGTCGGCGATGACAAAGCCGTCCTGCAGCGTCTCGATGACCGTCCCGGCCTCCGCGCCGGCGACCGGCGCCTCGAACATCGCCTGGTGCCGGTTCGGGTCGAACCGCTCGCCGCGCTGCGGCGTCACCTTCTCGATCTTGTGCTTGGAGAAGGCGTTCAGCAGCTCGCGCTGCGTCAGCTCGACCCCCTCGAAGAAAGGTCCGTGCTGGCTGCGCAGCGCATCGTCCGCCGCCTTCATCGCCCGCTCGAGATTGTCCCAGACGCTCAGCATGTCGCGCGCCAGCCTGGTGCCGCCATAGGCCTCGGCGTCGCGCCGGTCGCGCTCGGCGCGGCGGCGGACGTTCTCGGCCTCGGCCAGGGCGCGCGTCCACTTGTCCCGGAGCTCGGCGGCCTCGGCCTCGAGCCGCTCGAGCCGCTCGCCGCTCGTCCTGCTCGTGCCGGGCGAGCTCGTCCTCGAGCCCGGGCACCAGGTCCTGCGCGCTCAGCCCCGCCTCGGATTCGCTGCCCGCCGATTGCGCGTCGCCGCCATTCGGATCGGGGAAGCTGACCTCGGGTTCGACGCGTTTCTTGTCCGACATTGTCACTCGCCACTCTTCTTGCCGCGCTCGCTGACCATCCGGCCGACCATGCGCGCCGTATAGTCGACGATCGGAACGATCCGGCCATAGTTCAGGCGCGTCGGTCCGATCACGCCGATCGCGCCGATGATCCGCCGGCTTGTATCGCGGTAGGGCGAAATCACAAGGGACGAGCCGGACATCGAGAACAGCTTGTTCTCCGAGCCGATGAAGACGCTGACCCCTTTGCCCTCCTCCGCAAGGTCCAATAGCTGGGCGAGGTCGCGCTGGCGTTCAAGGTCGTCGAACAGCAGCCGGATGCGCTCGAGGTCCGCCTCGTCCTGCGTCTTGGCCAGCAGGTGGGCGCGACCGCGGACGATCAGCCGCTCGGGCGTCTGACCGCCGTTCTCCCAGATCGCGAGGCCCTTCTCTACCAGCCCGGCGGCAAGCCGGTCGAGCTCGGACCGGCGCGCCTCGATCTCGCGCGACACTACCTCGCGCGCATCGATCAGCGTGCGGCCGCGCAGCTGGGCGTTCAGGAAGTTCGCCGCCTCGCGCATGGCAGACGGCGTCAGCCCGGGCGGCAGTTCGAACAGCCGGTTCTCGACCGTGCCGTCCTCCATCACCAGGACGGCCAGCGCCAAATCCTGACCGATCGCCACGAACTCCAGGTGCCGGACGGGCGCGTTCACCTTCGGCGCGAAGACCAGGCTGGCGCACCGGCTGAGACCGGACAGCATCTCGCCCGCCTGGTCCAGCACCGTCGGCAGCTCGCCCTCGATCGCCATCGACTGCTCGATCTGGCGTCGCTCCTCGGCCGAGATGTCGCCGACCTCCAGCACCCCGTCGACGAAGATGCGCAGGCCCAGCTGCGTCGGGATCCGGCCGGCGCTGGTGTGCGGGCTGTCGAGCAGGCCGAGCTGCTCCAAGTCCTGCATGACGTTGCGGATCGAGGCTGCCGAGAGGCCGAGGTTCAGCACCTTCGAGAGGGTGCGCGACCCGACCGGCTCGCCCGTCTCGAGATAGGTCTCGACCAGCCGCGCGAAGATCGCCCGGCTGCGCCCGTTCAGGTCGCTGAGGCTCGGTGTGGGATGCGCCATCCGTCTATCGGCAGATCTGTACGCGCGACAGGTAAGCCTGCCGGGCAGGCGCGTCAATCACGTGGCCTGCGCATGTCCTGCGCATGTCCGGCGCGCGCCCGGAAGTCAGCCGCGCGTGGCCGCCCCGCCGCGGCGCTCGGCATCCGCCATCGCCCCGACCGCAAGTCCGAAGCCGCGGATCAGGTTGCGCGTCGATGCGCCGGGGTCACCGGCGGTGAAGACCGCCAGATCCGGCTCCGGTCCGTCGTGCATCCCGTGGCGCATCCAGTCCTGCATCCGGTTTTCCGGCGCTCCGGCGGGCAACAGCGACGCGGCGTGCGCGACGATCGCCTCGGCCGGGTCCAGCCAGTCGACCGGCCAGGGCGCAAGCCTGCGGAAGCGGTTGGCCAGGAACGGATAGTGCGTGCAGGCCAGCACGACGATGTCCGTCCGGGCGCTGCCCGCCTCGACGAAGCAGGGCCGGATCTCGTCCAGGATCTCGGCATCGGCGACCGCCCGGCCGCGCAGCGATGCCTCAGCCATGGCCGCCAGCCGTGCCGAGCCGACGAGCTGTACGCGGGCATGCGCCGCAAAACTGCGGATCAGCCCCTCGGTATAGGCGCGCCGCACCGTCCCCGGCGTCGCCAGCACCGAGATCAGGCCGGACGCCGTGCGCTCGGCCGCCGGCTTTATCGCCGGCACCGTGCCGACGAAGGGCGTATCCGGATGGTCGGCCCTGAGATCGCCCAGAACCAGCGTCGAGGCGGTGTTGCAGGCGATGACCGCAAGGCACGGCCGCCAGGCCGCGACAAGGCCGCGGAACAGCGTCCTGACATGCGCCGCCAGCTCCGGCTCGGCCCAGGCGCCATAGGGAAATCCGGCATCGTCAGCGACATAGACCAGCCGCCGGCCGGGCATCCGGACGCGCATCTCGCGCAGCACCGAAAGCCCGCCGAGCCCGCTGTCGAAGAGGAGAACCGGTGCGCTCACGGGAACGCTGGTTCGCACCCCCCCGGCCGGATCGCAAGCGCATCGGCGCTTCGGTCGCCGATGCCGCCCGGCTGGACGTTGCGAGGTGACGCCGCTATATCGGTCGCCCGCCGCCACCAGCCAACGGAGTTCCGATGCGCCCCTCCGGCCGAGCGCCCGACGAGATGCGCCCCGTCACCATCGAGACCGGCGTGACCCGGCACGCCGAGGGATCGTGCATCGTCCGCTTCGGCGACACGCACGTGCTCGTCACCGCCAGCATCGACGAGAAGGCGCCGCCCTTCCTGCGCAACACCGGCCTCGGCTGGGTGACGGCCGAGTATGGCATGCTGCCGCGCTCGACCAACACGCGCAACCGCCGCGAGGCCAAGAACGGCCAGAGCGGGCGCACGCAGGAGATCCAGCGGCTGATCGGCCGCGCCTTGCGCGCCGGCACCGACCGGATGATCATGGGCGAGCGCCAGATCATCGTCGACTGCGACGTGCTGCAGGCCGATGGCGGGACGCGCACCGCCGCGATCACCGGCGGCTGGGTGGCGCTCCGGCTCGCCGGGGCCAGGCTCGTCAAGGCGCGCGACTGCGTCGAGAACCCGATCGTCGAGCACATCGCCGCCGTCTCCTGCGGCGTGCACGACGGCCAGGTTGTCCTCGATCTGGATTATGCCGAGGACAGCGCCGCCGGCACCGACGCGAACTTCGTCATCACCGGCTCGGGCGGGCTGGTCGAGCTGCAGGGCTCGGCCGAGGGCGCAGTCTTCACCGAGGAGCAGTTCCTCGCCATGCTGCGCCTCGCGCGCAAGGGCACCACCGAGCTGGTCGCCGCGCAGAAGGCCGCCATTGCATGACGCGCCGCTTCGACGGCCTCCGGCTGGTCGTCGCCAGCCACAACGCCGGCAAGGTGCGCGAGATCGGCGACCTGCTCCGCCCCTTCGGCGTCGAGACGGTGTCGGCCGGCGCGCTCGGCCTGGCCGTCCCCGACGAAACCGAGGAGACCTTCGAGGGCAATGCCCGCATCAAGTCGCACGCCGCGGCGCGCGCCGCGGGGCTGCCGGCGCTGGCCGATGACAGCGGCATCGCCATCGAGGCGCTGGGCGGCAGGCCGGGGGTGCACACCGCCGACTGGGCCGAGACGCCGGCCGGGCGCGACTACATGCGCGCCATGCGCCGGGCCTGGGACGAGCTCGAGGCGCTCGGCACGCCGGAGCCACGCCGGGCGCGCTTCCTCTGCTGCCTGTCGCTCGCCTGGCCGGACGGCCATGACGAGACCGTCGTCGGCACCGCCCCCGGCCGCCTCGTCTGGCCGCCGCGCGGCGAGAACGGCTTCGGCTATGACCCGATCTTCGTCCCCGACGGGCACGGGCGCACCTTTGGCGAGATGGCGCCCGGGCAGAAGCACCGGATCAGCCACCGCGCCGACGCCTTCCGCCAGATCGTCGCCGCCTGCTTCCGGCCCGCCGCCCGGCAGGGGAGCCGCGCATGACCCGCAAGCCCGTCACCAGCGGATCGCCCACCCGGCCTGTGCGCTGGGAAAAGTCCGCGCCGATCGTGCGCGACGACCTCGGCGACATCCGTCCGGCCACACATGACCATCGTCTCGGCGCCACCGGCGCCTGAGATGAAAGTCCAGATCGAGGCGACCGCCTGTCGCGGGCAGTGACCGGCGCCGCCATTGCTCTTGATCGACGGTTGCACCGCCGATACCTTGCGCGCTCCCGGAACTCCGGGCCGTCGAAACAGCTCTCGGATCCATAGGCAATGGCATACGGTCACGCCGCGGACGGCGGTCGGCCAGCGAACTGGTCGCGTCTCAACATCGCGCTGCACTGGGTCGTGGCGGCCCTCATCATCGTCCAGCTGCTCGACCACGAGGGCATGGTGGCGTGGTGGCATTCCTTCCACGGCGAGGGCGCGGCCTCGTCGACGGATGTCACGCTTGGCTGGATCCACATCGCCGCCGGTTTGTCGATCCTCGCCTTCGCGGCCGTGCGCATGTGGGATCGCGCGCAGCGCGGCCGGCCCCCCTATTCCGCAAAGGCGCCCGGCTGGGCGGTGACCCTGTCCAGGCTGACGCATGCTCTGCTGTTCGGCATCCTGATCCTGATGCCGCTGGTCGGTTTGACCGCATGGCTCACCAACTCCGAGCGGCTGGCGCATATCCACACGTTCTTCTGGACGCCCCTGCTCGTCCTGGTCGGCGTTCATTTCGCGGGCGCGCTCGCCGAGCAGTTCGTCCTCAAGACCAATGCCCTGAAGCGGATGCTGCGGCGTGAGTCATGAGGTGAGGTGCGCAAGGCCCGGGCGGAGCGGTGGCGCGGGCTCCTCGGCGCGCAGCCGCGCCGCTGCGCCCATGCCGCTTGAACGCGTCGGCGGGTCCCGGTCGGGGCGTGCCGCCCAGCCGGACCGGTGACGCCGCGCGGGCCGGAGCGTTTCGCGGCGCGCCACTGGCCGTGGCTGCTGATCGTCTTCGGCGCCTGCGTCCTCTGGTACTATCAGGGTGGCAACACGCTGGCGGGCATCGCCGGCTTCACCGGTTTCGGATGGCTCGCATGGACGCTCGTTCTCAAGCCGCGGCTCTGATCGCCGAGGCCCCCGGCGCCGAGGCGGGCGGTGCGCCCGGCCCGGACTGGCGGGCGGGCGGGTTCGGCGTCTATGTCCACTGGCCGTTCTGCCTGGCGAAATGCCCATATTGCGACTTCAACAGCCATGTCTCGCGGACCGTCGACCAGGCCGCATGGCGCGCCGCGCTGGTGGCCGAGGCCCGGCACATGCGCCGCCTGACCGGGCCGCGCCCCGCCGAGACGGTCTTCCTGGGCGGCGGCACGCCCAGCCTGATGGAGCCGGCGACGGTCGGCGCGGTGCTGGACGCCATCGACCACCTGTGGGGGCTCGCTCCGGGCGCCGAGGTGACGCTCGAGGCGAACCCGACCAGCGCCGAGGTGGCCGGCTTCCGCGGCTATGCCGCCGCCGGGGTCAACCGCGTCTCGCTCGGCGTGCAGGCGCTGAACGACGCTGACCTCCGGGCGCTCGGCCGCCAGCATGACGTCGCCGAGGCGCGCGCCGCCTTCGATATCGCCCGGGCGCAGTTCGGCGCGCGTCAGCTTCGACCTGATCTATGCCCGAACCGGCCAGACGCCTGCCGCCTGGCAGGCCGAGCTCGCCCTCGCCCTCGGCATGGCAGTCGACCACCTCTCGCTCTACCAGCTGACGATCGAGCCCGGCACCCGTTTCGGCGAGCTTGCCGCGCGCGGCAAGCTTCGGGTCCCGCCCGACGAGGCCGCGGCCGAGATGTACGCCGCGACGCAGGCCCTGACGGCGGCCGCCGGCATGCCGGCCTACGAGGTCTCGAACCATGCCCGGCCCGGCGCCGAGGGCCGGCACAACCTGGTCTACTGGCGGGGCGGCGACTATGCCGGCATCGGCCCCGGCGCGCATGGCCGGATCACCGGCGCCGACGGCGTGCGCCGGGCGACCGAAACCCTGCGGCACCCCGCTGCATGGCTTGCGCGCGTCGCCTCTGCCGGCCACGCGCTCGAGCGCGCCGACCCGGTGCCGGCGGCGGATCAGGCGACCGAGTACCTGCTGATGGCGCTCCGCCTCGCCGAGGGCGCCGATCTCGACCGCCATGCGGCGCTGGCCGGCCGGCCCCTGCCCGACGGGCGGATCAACCCGCTGGTCGGCTCGGGCCACCTCCGCCGCGACGGGCACCGGATCGCCGCGACCGCCAGGGGCCGGATCGTGCTGAACGCCGTGCTCTCCGAGCTGCTGGCCTGACGGGGCTGACGGCGCTGCGCCATCTCTGGACCCTGGGCGGTCTTCTCAGCTTCGCCCTCGGCGCCGTCGGCGTCGCCCTGCCGCTGCTGCCGACCGTGCCCTTCATGCTGCTCGCGGCGTTCTGCTTCGCCCGCGGATCCGAGCCCTTCCATCGCTGGCTGGTCCATCACCCGCGCTTCGGCCCGGCGATCCGCGACTGGCAGGCGCACGGCGCCATCTCGCGGAGGGGCAAGCGCGCGGCCGTTCTCGCCATCGTCGCGAGCTTTGCGATCTCGCTGATGCTGGGCATCCCCGCTTTCGGGCTCGCCATCCAGGCGCTCGCGCTGGCCGGCGTGCTGCTCTTCGTCATGACCCGCCCGGATGGCCCGGATGACTGACGCTCGTCAGCCCTCGCCGACCCGGACCACCTGCTTCGCTGGGCCCGCGCCTTCCATCCGGTAGCAATCGAGGCGCGCGATCAACTCCGATAGCGTCGAGACGGCGAAATGCTTTTTGTAGTTGCCGCCGAAGGCCGGCGTGATCTGCTGCCCGACCGCCGTTGCCGAAGCCCGGCCGTTCTTGCCGAGCACCTGATCGATCACCTTCCTGAGCTTTGGGAAATCGCTGTTCGGAGTCCCGCACGGCGGCTTGCCTGGCGCCGGCGCGCTCGCCGGCGTCGCAGGGACGAATATCGAACAGGCCTCTCGCAGCCTCTGGGGCGCTTCCGGCCGCCCGAAGCCGATCGCCCGCACGCCGGCCTCCGCCAGCCCCGAGGCGACGGCGGCGAAGTCGCCATCCGACGAGACGATCGCCACCGCATCGACCGCCCTTCTCTCGGCGAGCCTCGTGGCGTACTGCGCCAGCAGCAGGTCGGCCGCGTTCTTTCCGCTGCCGGCCGGGGGCAGCGCCACCTCCGCCGAAAAACCCAGTTCGACGAGGATTTCCTCGTGGGCGCGGATCGACGTCAATCGGCCGAAGGCACGCCTGAGCAGGATCGTGCCCAGCGTCGTCATCTCGCCCGTGGCAAAGCGGATCTGTTCGCTCTGGACATTGTCGGCATCGACCAATACCGCGATGCGCGGGACAAAGCTGTTGATCGCGGCGGCCATGGCTCTCCCTTATCCGCCGAGCAGATCCTTCAGCTCATAGACCAGCTCCAGCGCGTCGCGCGGGCTTAGCCTGTCGGGGTGAATTTCCCGTAGCCGCGTCTCGATTGCCGAGCAGCGCGGGCGCACGGGCGCGGCCGGCGCCGGTCGGGCAGCAAACAGCGGCAGCTCCTGCGCCAGCACCTGCGCGGCACCGGCGCCTTCCCGCGCCCCGGCCTCGAGCTTCTCCAGAACGTCGCGGGCCCGCGCCACCACCTCTTCCGGGAGGCCCGCCAGCCGCGCCACCTGCACGCCGTAGGAGCGGTCGGCCGCACCGGGCCGCACCTCGTGCAGGAAGACGACGTCGCCCTCCCATTCGCGGACGGCGACGGTGGCGGGCGACAGGCAGGCCAGCCGCTCGCAGAGCCCGACCAGCTCGTGATAGTGCGTCGCGAAGAGCCCCCGGCAGCGGTTCGCCTCGTGCAGGTGCTCGAGCACCGCCCAGGCGATCGAGAGGCCGTCCCAGGTGGCCGTGCCCCGCCCGATCTCGTCCAGGATGACCAGCGCGCCAGGCCCGGCCTGGTTCAGGATGGCCGCCGTCTCGACCATCTCGACCATGAAGGTCGACCGGCCGCGCGCCAGGTCGTCGGCCGCGCCGACCCGGCTGAACAGCTGGTCGACGACGCCGATACGGGCGCGCTCCGCCGGCACGAACATGCCGGCCTGGGCCAGGATGGCGATCAGCGCGTTCTGCCGCAGGAAGGTCGACTTGCCGGCCATGTTCGGACCGGTGACCAGCCAGATCGGCGCCGGGCCGGCGGCATCGGCCGAGAGATCGCAGTCGTTGGCGACGAAGCTGCCGCCCTGCCGCTTCAGCGCCCGCTCGACGACCGAGTGCCGGCCGCCGGAGATGGTGAAGGCGCGGCCGGCCTCGACGGCCGGGCGGACCCAGCGCTCCTCGACAGCCAGAACCGCGCCGGCCGCCGCCACGTCGATCTCGGCCAGCGCGCGGGCCGCGTCGCCGACTTCCGCCTGCCGGGCCAGCACGGCGGCGCGAAGCTGGCCGAAGATGCGCCTCTCGATCTCCAGCGCGCGGGCGCCGGCGTTGACGATCTTCGACTCGAGCTCGGCCAGATCCACGGTCGTGAAGCGCACGGCGTTGGCCAGCGTCTGGCGGTGGATGAAGGTCTCGGAAAACGGCGGCTTCAGCATCTTGTCGGCGTGCAGCGCCGTCACTTCGATGAAGTAGCCGAGCACGTTGTTGTGGCGGATCTTCAGCGCGCCGATGCCCGCCCGCGCGGCATAGTCGGCCTGCATGCCGGCGATGACGCCGCGCCCCTGGTCGCGCAGCCGGCGCGCCTCGTCCAGATCGGCGTCATGGCCGGCCGCGACGAACCCGCCGTCGCGGGCCAGCAGCGGCGGCTCGGCGACCAGCGCCGCGTCGAGCAGGTGCACCAGCTCGTCATGACCGGCCAGCCGCCGGCCCGCTTCGGCGAGCAGCGGCGGCAGCCCGTCCGCCTCGGCCAGTCCGCGGGCGATCTCGCCCGCCTGCGCCAGCCCGGCGCGGACGGCGCCGAGGTCGCGCGGCCCGGCGCGGTCCAGCGCCAGCCGCGACAGCGCGCGCTCGATCTCGGGCACCCGCGCCAGTCCGCCGCGCAGCCAGTCCGAGAGCGCCCGGTCCTCGACCAGCCGCTCGACCGCGTCCAGCCGCCCGGCGACGGCGCGCGGGTCGGTCAGCGGCGCCGACAGCCGCGTCTCGAGCAGCCGCGCCCCTGCGCCGGTCGCGGTCCGATCGATGGTGGCGAGCAGCGACCCGTCGCGGCCGCCGGCCAGCGCGTGCGTCAACTCGAGGTTGCGCCGGGTTCCGGCGTCGATGCGCATGACGCCGCCGCCGGCCTCGCGCGCCGGCGGCCGCAGCATCGGCAGACGCCCCTTCTGCGTCACCTCGAGATAGTCGGCAAGCGCCCCCAGCGCCGCCAGCTCGGCCCGCTCGAAGGCACCGAAGGCGTCCAGCGTCGCCACGCGGAAAAGCGCGCAGAGCCGCTTCTCGGCCGAGGCCGAATCGAAGCTGGCGGGGCCGAGCGGGGTCGCCACCGCGCCGGCCTCGCCGATCTGCGCCTCCAGCGCTGGATCGGCCTCGGCCTGGTCCGGCACCAGCACCTCGCGCGGACTGATGCGGGCGAGCATCGGCCCGAGCCCGGCGCGCGGCAGACGCGCCACCGACAGGTCGCCGGTCGAGACATCCGCCCAGGCGAGCGCGCCTTCGCCGCGCACCTCGGCCCATGCCGCGAGATAGTTGTGCCGCCGGGCGTCCAGCAGCGATTCCTCGGTCAGCGTGCCGGGCGTGACGACCCGCGTCACCTCGCGCCGCACGACGGCCTTGCTGCCCCGCCGGCGCGCCTCGGCCGGGTCCTCGGTCTGGTCGCAGACGGCGACGCGGAACCCCTTGCGGATCAGCGTCAGCAGGTAGTTCGTCGAGCTGTGCAGCGGCACGCCGCACATCGGGATGTCGTCGCCCAAGTGCTTGCCACGCTTGGTCAAAGCGATGTCCAGCGCCGCCGCGGCAGCGACGGCATCGTCGAAGAACAGCTCGTAGAAATCGCCCATCTGGAAGAACAGCAGGCAGTCCGGATGCGCCGCCTTGATCTCGAGGAACTGCGCCATCGAGGGGGTGACGTCGGACATGCGGGCCTCTCGGTCGGGGGCCCACCGATAGCACGCGGCACCCCCGGTGCAAGGCCGGCAGGCAGGTCGTCGGGGCACATGACTCTCGTACCGCAATCGTATGACTCGCGTACCGCAACCGTACCGACACTGGAGGCAACCGGCGGCCGGCGCCGCCCGACCCGGATCCAGCCGGCCGGAAGTCAAGAGCACGCCACGACTTCAAGTTGACTCAAGATGAGCGGAAGGAGATGATTCGGCGCAATTGCGAATTGGCGACGGGATCGGCTTCTCGGCCACTGGATCAAAAGATCTAGGAGGGGGATTACATGGCCTATGACTGGCGGATTATTCGCGTCGCAGGCGCCTTCCTGATCGGTGCCTGGCTGAGCGTCGCGCCCGGCAGCGCGCGGGCAGCGTGGGGCGGCTGGGACAACCTGGGCGGCGTCATCCTCGAGCAGCCGAACTGCGTCAGCTGGGGCGACAACCGCATCGACTGCTTCGCCCGCGGGACGAACCGGGCGATGTACCACCGCTGGTGGAACGGCAGCGCCTGGGGCGGTTGGGAGAACCTCGGCGGCGTCATCCTGGAAGAGCCGAACTGCGTCAGCTGGAGCGCCAGCCGGATCGACTGCTTCGCGCGCGGCACGGACGCCGCCATGTATCACCGCTGGTGGAACGGCAGCGCCTGGGGCGGCTGGGAGAACCTGGGCGGCACGATCCTTGAAGGCCCGGAGTGCGTGAGCTGGAGCGCCAACCGCATCGACTGCTTCGCCCGCGGCACCAACCGGGCGATGTACCACCGCTGGTGGAACGGGGCGTCGTGGGGCGGCTGGGAGAACCTCGGCGGCATCATCCTGGAAGAACCGAGCTGCGTCAGCTGGGGCGCCAACCGCATCGACTGCTTCGCCCGCGGGACGAACCGCGCCATGTACCACCGGTGGTGGAATGGCAGCAGCTGGGGCGGCTGGGAGAACCTCGGCGGCGTGCTGACCTCGCGGCCGGACTGCGTCAGCTGGGCGGCCAACAGGATCGACTGCTTCGGGCGCGGGCTCGACGGCGCCATGTGGCACCGCTGGTGGAACGGCAGCGCCTGGGGCGGGTGGGAGAATCTCGGCGGCATCATCCTGGAGGAGCCCGACTGCGTCAGCTGGGGCCCCAACCGGATCGACTGCTTCGCCCGCGGCCTCGACGAGGCCATGTGGCACCGCTGGTGGAACGGCAGCGCCTGGGGCGGCTGGGAGAACCTCGGCGGCGTCATCGTCGACAAGCCGAACTGCGTCAGCTGGGGGACCGGCCGGCTCGACTGCTTCGGGCGCGGGCTGGACAGCGCCATGTGGCACCGCTGGTGGCCGTGCCCGACCTGCGGCCTCGGCCAGCGCAAGTCCGTCAACGCGCTGAGCGCCGCCGAGCTGATGTCGCTGAGGCGCGGCGTCGCCGCCATGAAGGCCCGCGACACCGCCCCGCGGGGCAGCGCCGACTTCCGGCGCAGCTGGCTCTACTGGGCCAACATGCACGCGCATTTCGGCGCGGACTGCGGCGGCCCGGTCAGCGGCTCGGGCATGGCGGGCGTGCAGACCTTCACCGCGACGAACGCGGCCGAGACCGCCACCTGGTGCCAGTGCGAGCACGGCACCGAGCGTTTCCTGACCTGGCACCGCATGTACATCTGGTATTTCGAGCGCGTTCTGCAGCAGGCGGCGGGCGACCCGACCTTGCGCCTGCCCTTCTGGGACTATGCCACCGATCCGCAGCTGCCTGCCGCCTATCGCGCCGCCACCTATGTCGACGAGAACGGGCAGACGGTGCCGAACCCGCTGCGTGCCGAGGCACGCCAGGCCGGCCTCAACAACGGATCGTCCGGGCTGTCGGCGGGCGTGAGCTCGGCGTCTGGGGCGATGGGGGCGGCGTCCTACAACGCCTTCAACGCGTCCCTCGAGGGGACGCCGCACGGGGCGGTGCATTGCGCGGTGGCGAGCGCGGGCTGCCCGACCGGGCTGATGGGCGCCGTCCCCGCCGCGGCGCTCGACCCGATCTTCTACGCGCACCACACCAACATCGACCGGCTCTATGACTGCTGGCTGCGGGTGAACGAGTCGGCGCGGCTGCCGAACTCGGCAGCGCATCTCGACACCGAGTTCACCTTCGTCGATGGCGACGGCAGCACGCCGACGCGCCGGGTGGGCGACATGCTGCGCTCGGCCGATCTCGGCTATGCCTATGCCGGCGGCGGCGACTGCCCCGCCATTCCGCCGGCCTTCACCCTCGTGACCTCGCCGGCGGCGGCCGCGAGCGGCGATGCCGACACCGGCGCGGTCGATACCGGCGCGGTCGATACCGGCGCGGTCGATACCGGCGCGGTCGAAGGCGGCGCGGTCCACGGCGGCATGGAAGGTGCCGCGGCGGCGATGCCCGCGAGTGGCATGACGACGTCGATGGCCGGATCGGGCATGACAGGCATGACGCACATGACGGGAGCCGACATGGAGACGAGCGGCCGCGGCGGACAGCCCGTGGCGAGCGCCGGCCCGACGAGGCTCGATCGCGGCGTCACCAAGGTGCCGCTCGAGGTCTCGGCGCAATCGCCGGGGATGGTTCTCGGCGGCGCCGGTGTGGGGGGTGGTATGGGGGCCGACATGGGGGCCGACATGGGGGCAAAGCGGGCGACGCTCGTGATCGACGGCCTGTCCTTCGACGAGGCTCCGGGCGCGCTCTACAACGTCTATCTGGCCGGCCAGCAAGGCCAGACCGCGCTGCTCGGCGTCATCAACACCTTCACCTTCACCGCGCCGGCGCTCCGGCCGGGTCACGAGGATCATGCCGCGCATGCCGGGCACTACGAGTTCGACGCGACCGAGGCCCTGCAGCAACTGGGCACGGAGGCCGCCGAAGAGCCGTCTTTGGTGTTCGAGCCGACGACCGGGCTGACGGACTCGACGCCGGAGGCGGCGGCGGATCGGATCAGCGCCGGCGCGAACGTCCGTTTCGAGAGCGCCCGCCTCGTGATCACGCCGTGACGCCGAGGTCGGGGGCCGCCCGGCCTCCGGCCAGCCGCCCCGCCTTCTTTCGCCGACCGGCACCCCTTTGAAGCCGGTTCGCGCCGGCGCCGGACGCGCGCCGGCCCGCGTCAGCCCGCATCGGCGCGGTCGCCGCTTGACGCAGGGTTCGCGCCGTGGTTTCTGGCATACCAGAATCGTGGAGCGCGCATGAGCATGCAGCTCAATCTCGAACCGGTAGGCGCATCCTTCAGCCTGAAGGAGCACATCTACGGCGTGCTGAAGACGTCGATCATGGAGCTGGACATCTACGATCCCGAGACCAGCCTGCGGATGGACGAGCGGCGCCTGGCCGAGCGGCTGGGGATCAGCCGCACCCCCGTGCGCGAGGCGCTGATGCGGCTCGAGCAGGAGGGCTTCGTCGAGACGCGGGCACGGCGCGGGGTCTACATCCGCCGCAAGTCGCTGACCGAGATCCTGGAGATGATGACCGTCTGGGCGGCCCTCGAGAGCATGGCGGCGCGGCTCGCCTGCGTCGAGGCGACCGACTCCGAGATCGGCGAGCTCCGCCGCATCGGCGCCAGCTATACGCCGGACGAGGCGACCGCGCACATCCACGAGTACTCCGAGACCAATATCGACTTTCACCTCTGCATCCTGCGCCTGTCGAAGTGCCGGATGCTGCAGGAGATCGCCGAGAGCCTGTTCACGCATCTCAAGGCGGTGCGCCGCAAGGGGATGGAGGACACGGGCCGCGCCGAGCGCTCGGTGGTCGACCACATGCACATCATCGAGGCGGTCGAGGCGCGCAATGCCGACCTTGCCGCCGACCTCGTGCGTGATCATACGCTCCGGCTGCGCGACTATATCCGCGGCAGCTGGAGACATATCGCCGGCGCAACGGCGGATTGAGGGGAGACGGGCCATGGCATCGGCGACAGCACCCGACACAGTGGCACAGACGACCGCCGAGGCGGAGCTGACCGACGGATTCCATCTCGTCATCGACGCCCTGAAGCTGAACGGGATCGAGACGATCTACGGCGTGCCCGGCATCCCGATCACCGATCTCGGGCGGATGGCGCAGGCCGAGGGCATGCGGGTTGTCAGCTTCCGGCACGAGCAGAACGCCGGCAACGCCGCGGCGATCGCCGGGTTCCTGACGCAGAAGCCGGGCGTCTGCCTGACCGTCTCGGCGCCGGGCTTCCTGAACGGCCTGACGGCGCTGGCCAATGCGACGACGAACTGCTTCCCGATGATCCTGATCTCGGGCAGCAGCGAGCGCGAGATCGTCGATCTGCAGCAGGGCGACTATGAGGAGATGGACCAGCTCGCCATCGCCAAACCGCTGGCCAAGGCGGCGTTCCGGGTGCTGCACGCCGAGGACATCGGCATCGGCGTGGCCCGCGCCATCCGCGCCGCCTGTTCGGGGCGGCCGGGCGGGGTCTATCTCGACCTGCCGGGCAAGCTGCTCGGCCAGACCATCGAGGCCGAGGCGGGTGCCCGCTCGCTGGTCAAGGTCGTCGACCCGGCGCCGCGCCAGATCCCGGCGCCCGGCGCCGTCGCGCGCGCGCTCGACGTCCTGAAGGGGGCGAAGCGGCCGCTGATCATCCTCGGCAAGGGCGCCGCCTATGCGCGCGCCGACGACGAGATCCGCGCGCTGGTCGAGAAGAGCGGCATCCCCTATCTGCCGATGAGCATGGCCAAGGGTCTGCTGCCCGACACGCATCCGCAATCGGCCGGCGCGGCGCGCTCGCTGGTGCTGAAGGAGGCGGACGTCGTCCTGCTGATCGGCGCCCGGTTGAACTGGCTGCTCAGCCACGGCAAGGGCAAGAGCTGGGGCGCGCCGGGCACGCAGAAGTTCGTCCAGATCGACATCGAGCCGCGCGAGATGGATTCGAACGTCGAGATCGCGGCGCCGATTGTCGGTGACATCCGGTCCTCGGTCGCGGCGCTGCTCGACGGCATGGGCGGGAACTGGCCCGCCGCGCCCGCCGACTGGACCGCCAAGATCCGCGAGAAGGTCGAGGGCAACATCGAGAAGATGGCGCCGCGACTGAAGAACAACAACGTGCCGATGGATTTTCACGGCGCGCTGGGCGCGCTGAGGACCATCATCAAGGAGCGGCCGGACACGGTCCTGGTGAACGAGGGCGCCAACACGCTCGATTTCGCGCGCTCGATCATCGACATGCAAAGCCGCGCAAGCGCCTCGACGTCGGCACCTGGGGTGTCATGGGCATCGGCATGGGCTTCGCTATCGCCGCCGCTATCGAGACGGGCGAGCCGGTGCTGGCGGTCGTGGGCGACAGCGCCTTCGGCTTCTCGGGCATGGAGGTGGAGACGATCTGCCGCTACGGCCTGCCGGTCTGCGTCGTCGTCTTCAACAACAACGGCATCTATCGGGGCACGGACATCGATCCGACGCGGCCGCGACCCGGGCACGACGGTCTTCGTCAAGGGTGCGCGCTACGACCTGATGATGCAGGCGTTCGGCGGCGAGGGCGTCAACGCGACATCGCCGGACGAGCTTTCGCGCGCCGTGCGCGAGGCGCTGGACTGCGGCCGCCCGACCCTCGTCAACGCGGTGATCGACGAGAAGTCCGGCACCGAGACCGGCCGCATCGGCAACCTGAACCCGCAAAGCGTCGTGAAGAAGAAGTAGCCGAGGCTCTGAGACCCCATACGACGGCGTGACGGACCTGAGCGTACGCAGGGAGGATACGAACGATGAAAGCACTCGACGGCGTCAAGATCCTCGACTTCACGCATGTCCAGTCGGGGCCGACCTGCACGCAGCTGCTGGCCTGGCTGGGCGCCGACGTCATCAAGGTCGAGCGCCCCGGCGTCGGCGACGCGACGCGCAAGCAGCTGGTCGACGTGCCGGGCGCGGACAGCCTCTATTTCACCATGCTGAACCACAACAAGCGCTCGATCACGCTCGACACCAAGAACGACGCCGGCAAGGAGGTGCTGACGCGGCTGATCGAGGAGTGCGACGTGCTGGTCGAGAACTTCGCGCCCGGCGCGCTCGATCGCATGGGGTTCGCCTGGGAGAGGATCCAGGAGATCAACCCGCGCATGATCCTGGCCTCGGTCAAGGGCTTCGGCCCCGGCAAGTACGAGGACTGCAAGGTCTACGAGAACGTCGCGCAATGCGCCGGCGGCGCGGCCTCGACGACGGGCTTCGTCGACGGTCCGCCGCTGGTGACCGGCGCGCAGATCGGCGACTCCGGCACCGGGCTGCACCTGGCGCTCGGCATCGTCGCCGCGCTGTTCCAGCGCGAGCAGTCCGGGCGCGGCCAGAAGGTGCTGGCGCCGATGCAGGACGGGGTGATCAATCTCTGCCGGGTCAAGCTGCGCGACCAGCAGCGGCTGGCCGCCGGGCCCCTGACCGAATACAGCCAGTATGGCGAGGGCATCCCCTTCGGCGAGGCGACGCCGCGCGCCGGCAACGACTCGGGCGGCGGCCAGCCGGGCCGCATCCTGAAGTGCAAGGGCTGGGAAGACGACCCGAACGCCTACACCTACTTCATCACCCAGGCGGCGGTCTGGGAGAGGGTCTGCGACGTCATCGGCAAGCCGGAATGGAAGACCGACCCGGATTTCGCGACGCCCAAGGCGCGGCTGCCGCGGCTGAACCAGGTGTTCGGCGCGATCGAGGACTGGACCATGACCAAGACCAAGTTCGAGGTCATGGACATCTGCAACCCGCTCGACATTCCGGTCGGGCCGATCCTCTCCATGAAGGAGATCGCCGAGGACGAGGGGCTGCGCAAAACCGGCACGATCGTCGAGGTCGATCATCCCGAGCGCGGCAAGTATCTGACGCGTCGGCCTGCCGATCAAGATGTCGGACAGCCCGGCCGAGGTGACGCGCAGCCGCTGCTCGGCGAGCACACGGAAGAGATCCTGCGCGACGTGCTCGGCTATTCCGGCGACGAGCTGCCAGCGGATCACCGGATCGGGCGCCGTCGGCGACATGCAGCAGCGCGGCCGAATGATGGGGGCGGGGCGCGCCATAGACCATGTCGTGATCGCCGCGCGCGATCTCGACGGGCTCGCGGCGCGCTATGAGAAGCTCGGCTTCACGCTGACGCCGCTGGCGTACCACGAGGACCGGATGGGCACCTCGAACCGGCTGGCGCAGTTCCGCGGTCACAACTTCATCGAGCTGCTCGAGGTCGATCGGCCCGGACAGGGTCGAGGATCCCGGGCCGGGCGGCTTTGCCTTCGGCGCCTTTCTCAAGCGCTTCCTCGGCCAGCGCGAGGGGCTGGCGATGATCGTCTTCCGCACGGACGACGCGCGCGCCGACATCGCGGCATGGCGCGAGCGCGGCGTCGACACCTGTCAGCCGTTCGACTTCCAGCGGCAGGCGCGGCTGCCGGACGGGTCGGAGGCGACGGTCGGCTTCAGCCTCGGCTTCGCCACCAGCGCAAGGATGCCCGACCTCGCCTTCTTCGTCTGCGAGAACCGGGCGCAGCAGCATTTCTGGAAGCCCGCCTACCAGGACCACGCGAACGGCGCCGAAGAGATTTCGGCCGCGCGTCTGGTGGCGCGCGAGCCGGCGCGGCACGGCGATTTCCTGGCCAGGCTGTTCGACGGCGCGGTGACCGAGCACCCGGACGGCGTCTCGGTCGCCTGCGGCCCGCACCGGATCGACGTCGTGGCGCAGCAGGCGGTGCCCGGCTGGCGGCGCGACCCCGGCGACGGCGCGCTCGGCGCCGGCCTGGCGGTGCGTGCGCCGGGGCGTCCACGCGCGACGACGCCGCCGTCCGAGGCCGGCAACGTCGCGATCGAGTGGGTGAGTTGAGAGGACGCCGGCCGGGGCCGGCAGCGGCACCGGGACATTGACAGCACACAGACCGGCGACCCGCGCCGGCACCAGGGAGGAGACATGCGGCTGATCGTCATGGGCCAGCAGGCCTTCGGCAAGGAGGCGCTGGCGAAGATCCTCGACGCCGGCAAGGACGAGGTCGTCGCGGTCTACTGCGCCCCCGACAAGGAAGGGCGGCCCGTCGACCCGCTGAAGGAGCTGGCGCTGGAGAAGGGCCTGCCCGTCCACCAGCCGGCCGACTTCAAGGACGATGCGACGCTGGCGACGCTGCGCGGCCACGACGCCGACCTGATGATCATGGCCTATGTCATCATCTTCGTGCCCGAGGCGGCGCGGGACATCCCGAAGCACGGCAGCATCTGCTTCCACCCGTCGCTGCTGCCGCTGCACCGTGGCCCGTCCTCGATCAACTGGCCGATCATCTGGGGCGAGACCAAGACGGGGCTCAGCTGGTTCTATCCGACCGACGGGCTGGACGAGGGCGACATCCTCATGCAGTGGGAGTGCCCGATCGGCCCGGACGAGACGCTGGGCGACGTCTATTTCAAGAAGATCTTCCCGCGGGGCGTGGACTCCGTCCTGGAGGTCGCCGACCTCTTCCGCTCGGGCAACCCGCCGCGGACCCGGCAGGACGAATCGAAGGCCACCTACGAGAGCTGGTGCCGCAAGAAGGACGCCCAGATCGACTGGGGCCGGCCGGCGGCCGACGTCTACAACCTGATCCGCGGCACCAACCCACAGCCGGGCGCCTGGACGACCGCCGACGGCACCGAGCTGCAGGTCTTCGACTCGCGGCCGGTCGACGGCACCGGCACGCCCGGCGATGTCGTTGATGTCGGCCCGGACGGCGTGACCGTGCAGGCGGATGGCGGCCGCATTCTGGTAAAGCGCATCCGGCCCGCCGGCGGAGGCAAGATCCCGGCCGCGGAGTGGGCCGCATCGGCAGGCATTGCATCAGGCAGCCGGCTCGGCGCGTGAGCGGCGGGGCCTGAGCAGAAGGGACAGAGCGACATGGCAACCGATATCGAGATCGCCCGCAAGGCGACCAAGAAGCCGATCCAGGAGATCGGCGCGAAGCTGGAGATCGCGTCGGAGCACCTGCTGCCCTACGGCCACGACAAGGCCAAGGTGTCGGCCGAGTTCATCGCCTCGCTGGCGGACAGGCCGGACGGCAAGCTGATCCTGGTCACCGCGATCAACCCGACGCCCGCCGGCGAGGGCAAGACGACGACGACGGTCGGCCTCGGCGACGGGCTGAACGCCATCGGCAAGAAGGCGGCGATCTGCATCCGCGAGGCCTCGCTGGGGCCGAACTTCGGCATGAAGGGCGGCGCCGCCGGCGGCGGCTATGCCCAGGTCGTGCCGATGGAGGACATGAACCTCCACTTCACCGGCGACTTCCACGCGATCACCAGCGCGCACAACCTGCTGAGCGCGATGATCGACAACCACATCTACTGGGGCAACGAGCTCGAGCATCGACACGCGCCGCATCGCCTGGCGCCGCGTGCTCGACATGAACGACCGGGCGCTGCGCGCAGGTCGTGACCTCGCTCGGCGGCGTCGCCAACGGCTTCCCGGCCGAGGCCGGGCTTCGACATCACGGTGGCGTCCGAGGTCATGGCGATCCTCTGCCTCGCCAGCGACCTGGCCGACCTGACGCGCCGGCTCGGCGACATGATCGTCGCCTATCGCCGCGACCGTTCGCCCGTCTACTGCCGCGACATCAAGGCCGACGGCGCGATGGCGGTCCTGCTGAAGGACGCGCTGCAGCCGAACCTGGTGCAGACGCTGGAGAACAACCCGGCCTTCGTGCATGGCGGCCCGTTCGCCAACATCGCGCATGGCTGCAACTCGGTCATGGCGACCAAGACGGCGCTGAAGCTGGCCGACTATGTCGTGACCGAGGCCGGCTTCGGCGCCGACCTGGGCGCCGAGAAGTTCATGAACATCAAGTGCCGCAAGGCGGGGCTCAGCCCGAAATGCGTCGTCATCGTCGCCACTGTCCGGGCGCTGAAGATGAACGGCGGCGTCAAGAAGGACGATCTCGGCGCCGAGAACGTCGAGGCGCTGAAGAAGGGCTGCGCCAATCTCGGCCGGCACATCGAGAACATCAAGCAGTTCGGCGTGCCGGCGATCGTCGCGATCAACCACTTCGTCAAGGACACCGATGCCGAGATCGCAGCGCTGAAGGAGTACGTGCGCGGCCAGGGCGCCGAGGCGGTGCTGGCGCAGCACTGGGCCAAGGGCTCGGAGGGCATCCGCGAGCTGGCCACCAAGGTGGTGGAGATCATCGATGGGCGCGGCGCGCAGTACGCGCCGCTCTATCCCGACGAGATGCCTCTGTTCCGCAAGATCGAGACGGTCGCCAAGCGCATCTACCGCGCCGACCAGGTGCTGGCCGACACCAAGGTGCGCAACCAGCTGAAGGAATGGGAAGAGGCCGGCTACGGCACACCTGCCGGTCTGCATGGCCAAGACGCAGTACAGCTTCACGACCGACCCGAACCGCCGCGGCGCGCCCGAGGGCTTCGACCTGCCGGTTCGCGAGGTGCGGCTGTCGGCCGGCGCCGGCTTCGTCGTGGCCATCTGCGGCGAGATCATGACGATGCCCGGGCTGCCGCGAAAGCCGGCGGCCGAGACAATCCGCTTCAACGACGAGGGCGAGATCGAGGGGCTGTTCTGACCGCCGGCTTGTCCGGCGACGAGGGGAAGGTGGATGACGGCCGTCTGCCCGGCGCGTTCATGCGGGCGACGGCACGGTGGCGGACCCGCTTGCGGTGCGTCCCGGCGTGCGTGCAGAGCGAGGCGCAGGCCATCGAGGTATAGGCAGAAAGCCGGCGGATGGCAGAACGGCGCAAGAACCACGACAAGGGAGAAGGACACGAGATGCACATGCGGAAAATAGCAGTTTTGGCGGGTGCGGTGGCGCTCGGCATCGCCGGGCTTGCAGGCCCGGCCGCCGCCGAGTGGAAGCCGCAGAAGCCGGTCGAATTCATCATCATGGCAGGGCCCGGCGGCGGCGCCGACCAGATCGCCCGCCTGCTGCAGGGGCTGATCCAGCAGAAGGACCTCTCGCCCGTGCCGTTCATCCCGATCAACAAGGAAGGCGGATCGGGCGCCGAGGCGCTGCGCTACATGCAGGACAAGGCGGGCGACGACCACACCCTGCTGGTGACGCTGAACAGCTTCTACACGACGCCGATCATCCAGCAGGGGCTCGGGCGTCGACATCACCAAGTTCACGCCGATCGGCCGGATGGCGCTCGACACCTTCCTGCTGTGGGTGAACAACGACGACGAAGCAAAGACGCTCGCAGGCATGGGTCGACGAGGTGCAGACCTCCGACCAGTACAATGTCGGCGGCACCGGCTCGGGCCAGGAGGACTCGATCCTGTTCGCGATGATCGAGAACGAGTTCGGCATCGACAACATCACCTACATCCCGTTCCCGGGCGGCGGCACGGTGGCGAAGAACCTTGTCGGCAAGCACATCTCGGCGACCGTCAACAACCCGGCCGAGCAGTCCGAGTTCATGCGCGCCGGCGAGACGCGCCCGGTCGTCCAGTTCACGGACGAGCGGCTCGAGGCGTTCCCCGACGTGCCGACGGCCAAGGAGGAAGGCCACGACATCGTCTACTACATGCAGCGGTCGATCAACGGCCCGCCGGAAATGGACGAGGAAGCGCAGCAGTTCTACATCGACCTGTTCCACAAGCTCTACGAGTCCGAGGAGTGGCAGAAGTTCTGCACCGACGAGGGGCTCGACTGCGAGCAGTGGGTCGCCGGCGAGGATCTCGCCCAGTTCCACGAGACGCAGCTGAAGCGTCACAAGGAGCTGATCGAGAAGGTCGGCGCCGAGGCCATCACCGGCCAGTGATGCGGGCGCCGTCAGGCGGCCCCGGCGATCCGGGTCCGCCGGCACGGTGCCGGGGCTTGATCGCCCGCAAGCCCTGACACCGGCCCCTGATATTGGCCCCGATATTGGCCCCTGACATCGGCGGGGCCGGCCGCTGCGAAGACGGCCGGCCCGCCGCTCCGGCGGAAGGGCGCGGCACGCTCCCGCCAGCCCCTCGCTTGCAGGAAGGACGTCCCCGATGACTGTTCGCACGGCCGAGCTGGTTATGGCGATCGCCCTGGCGCTGCTGTCCATCGGCTTCATGGTCAAGGCGACCGACGGCCTGTCGATCTGGTGGGTGCCGCGGCGTCGGCCCCGGCTCGGGCGTCTGGCCGTTCTGGCTGTCGCTGCTGATGCTGCTGTCCTGCCTGCTGATCATCGTCCGCTGGTTCCTCGGCGTGACGCCGCAGTCGCGATCGCGCGAGCAGTTCATGGACAGCCACGCCGCCTATGTCGTCGGCATCACCGTCGCCGCGCTGTTCATGCTGATCCTCGGCATGTACTTCATCGGGATCTATTTCTCGCTGATCCTGTTCCTGCTGTTCTACCTGCGTGTGCTGGGCAGGCATGGCTGGGCGCTGACGGTCACACTGATGCTGGCGATCCCGGTCATCGTCTTCTTCTTCTTCGAGTACGCGCTGACAATCCCGCTGCCCAAGGGCGAGTGGATCCCGGACCAGGTCTACATCCCGCTCTACCGCATCATGTACGGCTACTGATCCCGTCCGCCACCCGTCGGCAAACGGGGGGCGGGCAGAGCGACCGCGGCCGGATGGCCGCTGACGTCAACGGGTGCCGGCAAGGACCGGCGCAAGGGGAGGCTGGGGAAGTCGAATGGAGACCTTTCAGCACCTGATGGGCGGGCTGGGCGAAGCCTTCCTGCCCCTGAACTTCGGGATGCTCCTGCTCGGCTGCGTCGTCGGCCTGCTGGTCGGCGCCCTGCCGGGCCTGGGATCGGTGAACGGCGTCGCCATCCTGCTGCCGGTCACCTTCCTGGTGCCGCCCGAAGCGGCGATCATCTTCCTCGCCGCCATCTACTACGGCGCCATGTATGGCGGCGCCATCAGCTCGATCACGCTCGGCATACCCGGCGCCTCGACTGCGGTGGCGACGGTCTTCGACGGCCGCCCGATGGCGCAGCAGGGCAAGGCCGACCAGGCGCTGATCGCCGCCGCCATGGCGTCCTTCATCGGCGGCACCATCTCGGTCATCCTGTTCACGCTGTTCGCGCCGCCGCTCGCCTCCTTCGCGCTGCGCTTCGGGCCGCAGGAGGAGTTCGCCCTGATGCTGCTGGCCTTCGCCACCTTCGTCGGGCTCGGCGGCGACGACATTCCGAAGACGATCTTCTCGATCCTGATCGGCCTGGTGCTGGCGACGATCGGCCTCGACGTCATGACCGGCAAGCCGCGGCTGATCTTCTTCGACCTCTCGGGCTTCTTCCACGGCATCAACTTCCTGGTGCTGGCGATCGGCATCTACGGCATCGGCGAGATGCTGTGGACGCTGGAGCAGACGCGCGGCGAGGTGCAGGTGCACAAGGTGCGCAGCACGCTGGGCTCGACGCTGCGCAACATCGCCAAGGTCAAGGACTATCTCGGCATCGCGACCATGGGATCGCTGATCGGCTTTTTCGTCGGCATGCTGCCGGCCGCCGGCGCGACGCCCGCCTCGCTGATGTCCTATGGCCTGGCCAAGACCTTCTCGAAGGACCCGGAAAGTTTCGGCAAGGGCAATCCAAAGGGCGTCGCCGCGCCGGAATCGGCCAACAACGCCGCCTCGACCGGCTCGATGCTGCCGATGATCACCCTCGGCATTCCGGGCTCGCCGACGACGGCGATCCTGCTCGGCGGCATGATCATCTGGGGCCTGCGCCCCGGGCCGCTGCTGTTCCAGGAGCATCCGGATTTCGTCTGGGGCCTGATCGGCAGCCTCTACGTGGCGAACGTCTTCGCGCTGGTCGCCAACATCCTGTTCATCCCGCTGTTCGCGCGCATCCTGACGCTGAAGTTCACCATCCTGGCGCCGATCATCTTCATCCTGTCGATCGTCGGCGGCTATGCGCCGACGCAGACGATCCACGACGTCTGGCTGATGCTGCTGTTCGGCGTCGTCGGCTACCTGCTGCGCAAGCTCGACTACCCGGTTGCGCCGGCGGTGCTGGCGATCGTGCTGGGGCCGCTGGCCGAGAACTCGTTCCGCCAGTCGATGCTGGCCTCGCGCGGCGACCCGGCGATCTTCTTCGAGCGGCCGATCTCGCTGATCTGCATCCTGATCGCGGTGGCGCTGTTCGTCTATCCGATCGCATCGCGGATGATGAAGCGCCGCCGCGCCGCCGCCTGACCGGTCGCAGTCGGGGGCGGGCGCACTCCGGGGCGGGCGCAGTCGGGGGCGGGCGCAGGCCGGGGGCGGCAGTCCGGGGGTGGGGCATTCCGGCCGGGCGCCACCGCCCGCCCTGCCCGCGCGTCAGAAACGAAGAAGGATCTTGCCCGAATGCCCGCCGGCCTCCATCGCCTGATGCGCCGCGCTGGCCTCCTCCATCGCAAAGACGCGGCTGGTCACGCTGCGCAGCTTGCCCTGGTCGAACAGCGGCCAGACCCGCTCCTCCAGCTCGCGCGCCACCGCCGCCTTGAATTCGGGCGGCCGCGGGCGCAGCGTCGAGCCGGTCCAGACCAGTCGCTTCAGCATGATGGGTGCGATCGGGATCTCGGCCTTGGCGCCGCGGTCGAAGGCCAGCTGGACGATGCGGGCATCCGGCCGACAGGCCTTGAAGTTGCGCTCGACATAGTCGCCGCCCATGAAGTCGACGACGATATCGGCGCCGCCCGCCTCGCGGACGATCTCGGCAAAGTCCTCGGTCTTGTAGTCGATGACCCGCTCGGCGCCCATCTCGCCGGCCAGCTTGCGGCTGGCCTCCGACCCCGCGGTCGTGAAGACGCGCAGGCCCATGGCGCGGCCGAGCTGCACCGCCGTCGAGCCGATGCCGCCGCCGCCGCCATGCACCAGCATGGTCGCGCCCGTGGGTACGTCGTGACCGTGCCAGACATTGCTCCAGACGGTGAAGAACGTCTCGGGCAGGCCGGCGGCGTCGACGGGGTCGACGCCGCGAGGGATGGCAAGGCACTGGCCGGCCGGCACCCTGGCGTACTCGGCATAGGCGCCGCCATTCGTCAGCGCGCAGACGGCGTCGCCCTTGTTCCAGCGCGCGACCGCCTCGCCCGCCGCGACCACCTCGCCCGAGATTTCCAGGCCGAGCAGGTCCGAGGCGCCGGGTGGCGGCGGATAGCTGCCCGAGCGCTGCTTCAGGTCGGGCCCATTGACGCCGGCCGCGATCACCCTGACCAGCACGTCGCCGGGCTCCGGCTCCGGCACCGGGCGGCGGCCCATGGTCAGCACCTCCGGCCCGCCGCCGTCGCCGTGCTCGATCACCTTCATCTCGGCCATGCCGCCCTCCCTTGCCTGCGCTATTGCCTAGCCGTGCGCCGGGCGGCGCGCAACGGCGCAAGATTGCGCCGCAGCGCGATCCGCCCTATTGGCATCGCGGCAGTCGCAGCTGCCAAGGAAAGGGGGGGGCGGGATGAGCGATATCGCATCGGCGGCACGGCCGCTGCCGCACTATCTCGTCGAGCGCTATCGGGGCTGGCGCGCCAGCCGCTGGCAAGAGAACCGCGCCTGGTACGCCCGTCTCGCGGCGACCGGACAGCACCCCCGCGCCATGGTGATCCAGTGCTGCGACAGCCGGGTGAACGTCGCCGAGATGTTCGGCGCCGAGCCGGGCGACCTCTTCATCGTGCGCAACGTCGCCAACCTTGTGCCGCCCTATGACCCGGACAGCGGCCACCATGGCACGTCGGCCGCCGTCGAGTTCGCCGTCGAGGCGCTGAAGGTCGCGCATATCGTCGTCGTCGGCCACTCCATGTGCGGCGGCGTGCATGCCTGCCACGACATGTGCGCCGGCCGGGCGCCCGAGCTCGAGGCGGCGTCCAGCTTCATCGGCCGCTGGATGGACATCCTCAGGCCGGGTTACGACCGGGTCGTGGCGCGCGTCGAGGGCGAGGCGGTGCAGAAGGCCGCGCTCGAGCGCGAGGCGGTGCTGATCTCGCTGGAGAACCTCCTGACGTTTCCGTTCGTCGGCGAGGCGCAGCGGGCGGGCATGCTGACGCTGCACGGCACCTGGTTCGACATCGGCACGGGCGAGCTGCATGTCTGGGAGCCGGAGGCCGGGTTCGCGCCGGTCTGACACCACCGGCGGCGCATTGCGGATCACCGAGGGTTTACAGCCAAGACGACTGAGCCACATGCTAGGCATCAGGCACCGACCAACCCAGCAAGGAGCGAGGCATGACCATATCTGCAAGGGCCGCGATCGGCATTGTAGCGGGCTGCTCGGCGGCGCTGCTCGGGACACTCGCCGCCGGCCAGGACCAGAAGACGCTGGAGCGGGCGGTCCAGGCGCGGCAGGGCATTATGAACGTCCACGTCTTCGAGGCCGGGCCGCTCTTCGCCATGGCAAAGGGCGACATGCCTTACGACGCCGCGGCGGCGGAGACGCATGCGCAGGCGCTGAACTCGCTGACCGACTACGACGAGACGCGGCTCTTCATCGAAGGCACCTCGAACGCCGACATGCCGGGAAAGACCTGGGCGCTGCCGGCGATCTGGGAGCAGCCCGAGAAGTTCCACGAAGCGTTCGAGAATCTGCATTCCACCTCGGCAAAGCTCGCCGAAGAGGCCGGCAAGGGCAAGGAGCAGCTCACCGCCGCGGTCGCCGCGCTCGGCAAGGCCTGCGGCAACTGCCACGAGACCTTCCGGCAGAAGCAGTGATCCACCTGGAGGCGCGGGCCGCTGATCGCCCGGCGCGGCGGCGCTTCCGGATCGCATGCGCTGGGTCCTGATCGGGCTGGCCACGGTCGTGCTCGCCGTGGCCGTCGGTCTCTGGGTGATGTCGGCGCCCGAGACCATCGCGGCCGAGGACCTGCCTCCGCACCGGGGCGATCCGGCGCAGGGCGAGTATGTCTTCTACGCTGCGGGCTGCAATTCGTGCCACGCCGCGCCGGACGCCAAAGGCGACGCAAAGATGCGGCTTGGCGGCGGCCTGGCGCTGAAGACGGCGTTCGGCACGTTCTACGCCCCGAACATCTCGCCGCATCCGGACGGCATCGGCGGCTGGAGCGATGTCGACTTCGTCAATGCCGTCATGCGCGGCGTCTCGCCGGAGGGAACGCACTACTACCCGGCCCTGCCGTATCTCTCCTACCAGCGAATGACGTTCGAGGATGTGCTGGACCTGAAGGCCTTCATCGACACGCTGCCGCCCGTCGCCGGCGCGGCGCCGGCGCACGAGCTGCCGCTGCTCTTCCGCTTTCGCCGCGGCATCGGCTTTTGGAAGACGATGTACATGGACGATCTGCCCTTCATGCCCGATCCGGCGGCCGACGCCCAGCTGAACCGGGGGGCATATCTCGTCACCGGGCCCGGCCACTGCGGCGAGTGCCATACGCCGCGCGACCGGCTCGGCGGGCCGATCCAGGCGCGCGCCTTCTCCGGCGGCGACGCGCCCGAGGGCGACAGCAAGAACCGGGTGCCGAACATCACCCCCAGCGCGGACGGCATCGGCGACTGGTCGGTCGACGACATCAAGACGGCGCTGCGCACCGGGCTGCTGCCGGACTTCGAGAGCTTCGGCGGCGCCATGGTGCACGTGCAGGAGAACATCGCCAAGCTGACCGAGCAGGACCGCGAGGCGATCGCCCTCTACCTCAAATCACTGCCGCCGCTGCCCGACACGCCGAAGGACGAGGCCCAAGCGGCGTCCAGCGGGGGTGACAGCGGCTAGACCGGGGCCCGACCGACCCATCGCAATCCCCTCCTTGCCGGGCACCTGCACGCTGCCGTTAGTCATCGCCTCCGAGGTTTGGCGCGGGGTTATGCTGGAACTTGTCTCGATGCCGCCGCGACGTCAGGGCCTCGAACCCGCCGATCAGGTCCAGAATCTCCTCGGTGATCTGCGTTTGACGCACCGAGCGCGTGGTCGCCTGCAGCTCGTCGAGCCGTTCGTCGATGGCATGCTCGGCCTGCTGCATCAGGGCCAGGCGTGCGGCGTTCTCGGCAGCCATCGCCTCGCACACGGCACGGAAAACGCTGACGAAGAGATGATTGCGCAGGAGTTCTGAGAACAGTTCGTCCGGCGGCATTGTCAGGACCGGCAGCGAGCGCGAGGGCCAGGGCCGCTCGGCGAGCCTTTTCAGGAACGCCGGCTCGAGCGGCAGGAGCGGGCGGGTGATGACATCCTGCCGAGCCTGCGCGCCGCGCTGCATGTGGACCATCGTCACTGCGATGTCCCCGTGGGGGGCGTCGGCCCGAACCTCGTCCAGCGCCACCAGGATCTCGCCCGCGAGCCGGCCGACGCCATCCATCGAGGCGGCCGTAGAAGACAGGCGGGCAGGCGGCGACCCCGCGGCCGTCAGAGACGCTTGCAGACGTGCGCCGACGGCGATCACGTGCCACTCTCCGGCAGCCGCCGTCAACGCCAGGGCGGCGCGCGCCACGGTCTCGTTGTAGCCGCCACACAGCCCATGATCGGAACCGAAGACCAGGGCGACCTTCGGGCCACGCCTGCCTGCCGGCGCTTCGCTCAGGACGGGCTGGCTCCGCGCCCAAACCTGCAAGCCGTCAAGAACCACGGCCTGGAAGGCGTCGATCGACCCGGCGGCGCGCTCGTAGGGCGCGGCGTTGACGGCTGCCAGCGCCTTCATGGTGCGCACCACGCCGTGGATGCTCTGCAACGTGGCCGCCCGGCGCGAAAGGGTTTCGAGCGTCTCGGTCATCGCGGCACTTCCGCCCCGCCCTGCAACGCCGCCCGCACGATCGCCAGGATCGCCGCCTCGTCCTCGTCGGCGAGCCGCTCGCCGGAGGCGATCTGCGCCTCGGCCTGTCCGAGACCGGCGCGCGCCGCACCTCGGATTGTCGCGATAGCCGCCGGCGCGTCCGCTTCGGACAGATCGTCGAGCAGGCCATCGCTGGCCGCAAGCAGGACCGCCAGCTGCTCGGGCGGGGTCATCGGATTGCGCTCGGGCTGGCGCAGCGCCGCACGAACCGCAGCGCCCCGCCGCAACCGCCTGCGCGTGTCCTCGTCGAGACGCGTGCCGAAACGGGCGAAATTCTCCAGTTCCTCGAACTGCGACAGGGTGATCCGCAAATCGCCGGCCACCGCCCGGAACGCCGGGCTCTGCGCCTTGCGGCCGACCCGCGACACGGACTTGCCCAGATCGACGGCGGGAAACTGGCCTTTCTGCACCAGGCGCGGCGAAAGATAGACTTGGCCATCGGTGATGGAGATCAGGTTGGTGGGGATATAGGCGGAGAGGTTTTCCGCCTGCGTCTCGATCACCGGCAGCGCCGTCAGCGACCCGCCGCCGCGCGCCTGAGACAACTGCGCTGCGCGTTCGAGCATGCGTGCATGCACGTAGAAGATGTCACCGGGAAACGCCTCGCGTCCGGGTGGCCGGCGGAGCAGCAGGGACAGTTCCCGATAGGCGCGAGCATGGCGCGTCAGATCGTCATAGACGATCAGGACGTCGCGGCCCTGATGCATGAAGTGCTCGGCCATCGTCGTCGCGGCGTAGGGTGCGATATAGCTCAGCCCAGGCGCCTCTTCGCCGCCGGCGGCCACGACGATGGCGTTGCGCAACGTCTCGGCGGCGCGCAGGGCTGCGATGACCCGCGCGACCGCGTCGCCGCGCTGGCCGATGGCGCAATAGATGCAGATGACATCCGTCCGGGCCTGGTTGATCATGGCGTCCACGGCGAGCGAGGTCTTGCCGGTCTGGCGGTCTCCGATGATGAGTTCACGCTGGCCCAGGCCGATCGGCACCGCGGCGTCGATGACCGTGATGCCCGTCGCCAGCGGACGACTGATCCTGGTCCGGTCGAGAATGGCCGGAGCGACGGCCTCCACCGGCATGGTCGCGCTCGCGGCGATGGCGCCCAGACCGTCCAGCGGCCGCCCCAGCGCATCGACGACGCGACCGAGCAGGGCCGGCCCGACGGGAACGCTCACGACGCGCCGGCTGCGGCGCACCTCGTCGCCGACCGCGATACTGTCGGACGGTCCGAGCAGGATGATCCCCAGCCGGTCCGGATCGAGGTCGAAGGCGATCCCGGCCGCACCGGAGGCGAACGACACCATCTCGTCCGCCAGCACGCGGGAAAGGCCCTCGGCCACCGCGACTTCGGCGCCGACCTCGATCACCCGCCCGATCTCGGCGACGCCTGGATCCGGCCGCGGAGCCGCAGACAGCTCCTCGACGAGCGCCGCGGCCTCCTGGGCCGGAGATGATGCCGGCGCTGCGCTCATGTCGTCACCGCGCGCTCGGCGCCAGCACGCGACGCGTGCGTGTCGAGCGCCGTTTCGAACGCATCGAGATAGGCGTCGATCGTCCAGCCGATCTGCGCACCCCCTACCCGAAGCACGACGCCGGGCGACGCGCTTGCCTCGGTCTGGAAATCGACCGGGATGTCCGCAACCTCGGCGTGCAATGCCGCCGCGACCCTTGCGCGGCAATCATCCGGCAGATGAAAACTTGAGATAACCCGGGCACGGGGCGCCTGCGCCGCGGCGTCGCGCAGTTCGGCGCCGGAATGCGCCAGTCGGGTGGCCAGACGTCCGGCGATACGCTCCTCCAGATCCGCGTCGGCCAGGTCGCGCAGCGCCCTGCGGGTCAGCGATACGATCGCGCCCGCGCCGTCGGCGCGCAGATCGGCGGCGAGCCGGACACGCTGGCCCTCGGCCTGCGCGCGAAGGGCGTCGACTTCTGTTTGCTGCATCTCGTCAATCTTCGCCCTCAGCCGGACCTTCTCTGCTTCGGCCTGCTGCCGGGCAGCCTCGACCAACCCGGCCTTTTCGGTTTCGAAGTCGGCCAGCGCCGCGCGGTGCGCCGCGGCATCCGCCTCGGCTTGCCCCCGCGCCGCGTCTGCGGCGGCGACCCGTGCCGCGATGTCGGCCTCGCGCGCATCGATGCCGGCCAGGATCGGGCGATAGAGAAACCGCTTCAGCAGCAAGATCAGAATCAGGAAGTTCACGATCTGCGCCACGACCGTGACCCAGTCGAAGGACATCGCTCAGCCGCCTGCGCCCGTCGCCGCAGCAGCCACGGCTGCGTTCCAGAACGGATTGGCAAAGATGAGGATCATCGACACCACGAAGCAATAGATGGCGGTGGACTCGATCATCGCCAGGCTGACGAACAGCGTGCGCGACAGCACGCCGGCGGCGTCAGGCTGCTGGGCGATCGCGCTGAGAGCCTGGGCGGCCGCTCGCCCCTCGCCCAGGGCCGGTCCGATCGCGCCGAAGGCGACCGCAAGCCCTGCGGAGAATATCGAGATCGCGGCAATCAAGCCAAGATCGGTCATTCAACTCTCTCCTGTATTTGAACTCGATCCGGCCTCCGCCGCCGCGGCGATGTAGACCGTTGCGAGCACGGCGAAGATATATGCCTGGATGAAGCCGGTCAGCAGGCCGAGCATGTCCATGAGGACCGGAAGGAAGAACGGCGCGACGGAGAGCAGGATAGCCGCGACGACCGCTCCACTCATGATGTTTCCGTAGAGCCGGATGGCGAGCGCCAGGACACGACTGAACTCGCTGATGATGTTGAAGGGCAGCATCAGGAAAGTCGGTTGCAGAAAGCTCCGCAAGTAGCCGCCCGCACCGCTGCGCGCGACACCGAACACCGGGACGGCCACGAACACCGACACGGCGAGCGCCGTCGTGGTCGAGAGCGAGGCCGTCGGCGGATCGAAGCCGGGAACGACGAGCAGCAGGTTCGACGTGGCGATGAACAGAAACAGTGTGCCGACGAAGGGAGTGAGCCGTCCCGCATGGCCGCGGGTGATCTCGGCGATCTGGCCTTCGATGCCGGTCACGATGACTTCGAGCGCCGTGCGCCAGCGCGATGCCGGCACATCGGGGCGCACGTTCCACGTCACGATCATGGACCCGATCGTCAGAACGGCCATCACGATCCAGGTGTTGAAGATCGTCGCATTCAAGGCAACGCCGAAGTGTTCAAAGATAATCTTCGCGTCCGGGGAGAACTCCATTCATCCACCCTCCCGGCCGAGCGGAGGCCGTACCCATCGCACCACGCCGAGACGCACCATCAGAAACGCCGCGCCAAAGCCCGCGACGCTCCAGAGGCCGAGCCGCGCCGCGGCCCAGCCGGCGAGAAGCAGCAACGCCATCCGGATCGACGCGCTGAGAAACAGAACCGCCGCCAGATGACCGGAACGCAGCGCAACGCGCAGTCCAAGCCCGAGGCCGGCGAAATAGAGCAAGCTGGCCGCGGCGCCGGCGGCGAATCCCGTGATCAGGCTGGCTGGGTCCATCACGCTCGTTGCCTTGCCGGTGTGCGATTCATTCCGGCCCGCCTTCACGGTCGATCCATCGCCATGCAATCACCGCTCCGAGCAGCACACCGGCGAACAGAAGCGTGATCGTCCAGGAAAAGCCCTGCGGCGCGACCCGGTCGAGCCAAAGCCCCAGGAACACCCCGCCGACGGTCGGGACGGCGACAGACCAGCCGATCATTCCGAAGACGCCCAGGCCCCTCATCGGGCTGCGGGGCGGAGACTTGCGGGCGATCCGCTTGCGCTCGGCATCGCGCGAGATCCCTTCGGCGGCGCGGTCCTGCCGTTTTGGCCCAGAGGTCATGGCCGGTTCTCTTTGAGCTCGGCAAAGCGCCGCACAATGTCGGCCTCCAGGCGCGCGAGCGCCGCGCGGGCGGTTCGTTCCTCCTCGTCCACCTCGATGAAGGTCGTCTGCACGGTGGTGATCAGACTGTCCAGATCAGTGCCTCGCACCGCACGCCGCACACAGATGTCCACCTTTGGGCCGCGCTTCACGATCAGCCCCTCGTCGATACCGAAGACCTGCTCGGCGCCGTCCTGCTCGGTCACCTCGAGGACTCCGGGAACCAGCGCCGTGACGAAATCCACATGGTTCGGCAAGACGCCAAAAGCCCCGTTTCCCGCCCGCGCCCGGAACCTGACGACGGATCCCTGCCAGAGGACCTGCGTCGGCACGCGGAGGATGACGGACATTGCGTCGATCATTTCGCCGCCGCCTCGTCGATCGCGCCGATCATATAGTAGGCGCTCTCGGGCAAGTCGAACTCGGTCTGACCGAGGAGCAGCGCGCACCCGTCGAGCGTGTCGTCCAGCGAGACCAGCCTGCCTTCCGCCTCGGTGAACGCCGAGGTGGTAAAGAACGGCTGGGTGAGGAACCGTTCGAGCCGCCGCGCCCGCGCCACCGTCGCCCGATCGGACGCCGACAACTCCTCGAGACCCAGCATCGCGATGATGTCGCGCAGGTCGTCGTATTCAGCCAGCGTCCGCCGCACCGCGCGCGCGACGTCGTAGTGCCGCTGCCCCACGACGGTGGGCGTGAGCATGATCGACGTCGAGGTCAGCGGATCGATCGCGGGATAGAGCCCTTCGCTCGCCCGCTTGCGCGACAGCACGACCGAGGCCGAAAGGTGCGAGAAGATGTGCACCGCGGCAGGGTCGGTGAAATCGTCCGCCGGAACATAGACCGCCTGAATCGACGTGATCGCCCCCGAGCGCGTCGAGGCGATCCGCTCCTCCAGCTCCGCCAGCTCCGTTCCCAGCGTCGGCTGGTACCCGACCCGCGACGGCATCCTGCCCAACAGCCCCGAGACCTCGGAGCCGGCCTGGACGAAGCGGAAAACGTTATCGATCATCAGGAGCACGTCCTGCTTCCTGTCGTCGCGGAAATACTCGGCCATGGTCAGGGCGGTTTTGCCGATCAGGAATCGCACGCCCGGCGGCTCGTTCATCTGCCCGAAAAGCAGCACGGTCTGGTCGAGCACGCCGGCGTCGCGCATCTCGCTGTAGAGTTCCTCGGCCTCGCGCGACCTCTCGCCAATGCCGCAGAACAGGCTGATGCCGTGATGATGGCTGACCGTGTTGTGGATCAGTTCGGTGATGAGCACCGTCTTGCCGACCCCCGCCCCGCCGAAGAGGCCGGTCTTGCCGCCACGTTCAATGGGACACAGCAGGTCGATCGCTTTGATACCGGTCTCGAAGACCTGCGGCTCGACGACGCGCTCGCCGAGCGGCGGCGGTGGGTGGTGGATCGACCTGTGATCCGACACTTCGGGCGGGGCGATGCCATCGATCGGCCTGCCGAAGACATCGAGCGCCCGACCGCGCACGGCCTCGCCGACCGGAACGCACAGCGGCGCGCCGGTCGCCTCGACCGCCATGCCGAGTCCCAGCCCCCGGGTCGACCCCAACGCCATGCCGCGCACGATGCCGTCGCCGACGATCGCTTCGACCTCGACCGCAACATCGCCAACGCGCAGCAGATCATGAATCCGCGGCGCGGTTCCGAGGAAATGCACATCCAGAATGCCGCCGTGGATCGCGACGATCCGGCCCGTTCCGTCTGCGGCGCCTTGATCGCGTATCGCATGCTCCTGCGTCATGTCGGCACGATCGCATCGAGGAGGCCCGCGATCTGCCGCGCGATCACGCCTTCCTCGTCGGTAGGGATCGCAAGCGCCGCGGCGGCGCTGTCGTCGCTGCTGAGGAGTGGTCCGCCTTGCGCGTTGCGGTCCGCGTCCAGCCGCAGGCCGAGCCACGCGCAGAGCGCAACGATGCGCCTGCGGATCTCCGCGGAATGCTCGCCGATCCCGCCGGTGAAGACCAGGGCGTCGAGCCCGGACAAAGCCGCCGCGAGCGAGCCGATCTGGCGCACGGCACGGTATGCGAATAAGTCCACTGCCTCACGCGCCCGCGGCGCGTCGCTCGGCAACAGATCGCGCATGTCGTCGCTTTGACCTGAGACCCCCAAAAGACCTGATTTGCGTGACAACAGGTCCTCGACCTCTGCCACAGTCATGTCGCGGTCGCGAAGCAGATGCAGCACCGAGGCGCTGGCCGCGATGCTGCCGGACATTCCCCAATTCGCGTGCTTCGACACGGCATTCCGCCGCACCCAGCCGCGACTGGCGCAAATTTTCTGCGTCCGGCCAACGGCGTCCGGCACCGCCTCGGTCGCTCCGGGCGAAACGCGGAGCTGCGGGCGAGCGCCGATCCGCTGGATTTCGCCCGTCGCCAGCCGCGCGCCATCCCCGAGGGCGAAGAGCGCGACCTTGATCGAGGACGAGCCAGCGTTGAGAATCAGGATCGCGTCGCTCATGCCGCCATGCCCGACCGCCAGTGGACGTATAGCTGCGCCAGCGCCGCTGACGCTAGGCGCGACAGCGTGCCATCGGCGCGGCTGGTCAGGATGATGGGCACGCGCGCGCCGATGACGACTCCGGCCAACTCCGCGCCGGCCAGATAGATCAGCTGCTTGGCGACCATATTGCCAGCTTCGAGATCGGGCATGACCAGAATGTCGGCGTCTCCCGCCACCGCCGAGACGATCCCCTTCGTGGCAGCGGCCGTCCTGGGGACGGCATTGTCGAATGCGAGCGGTCCGTCCAGCAGGCCCCCGGTGATCTGTCCGCGATCGGCCATCTTGCACAAGGCTGCCGCCTCGACGGTCGAGGCGATCTTCGGAGACACGGTCTCGAGCGCCGACAGGATCGCGACCTTCGGCTGCGCAATGCCCAGCGCATGCGTCAGGTCGACGACGTTGTGCACGATATCGCGCTTGGTCTCGAGATCGGGATAGATGTTGATGGCCGCGTCGGTGACGAAGAGCGGCTTGGGATAGGTTGGAACGTCGAGCGCGAAGACATGGCTCACGCGCCGTTCCGTGCGAAGGCCCGTCTCCCGGTCCACGACGGCCGACATGATCTCGTCGGTGTGCAGGGCTCCCTTCATCAGGGCCGCGGCGTGTCCGGAGCGCACCTGCCGCACGGCTTCGGCCGCGGCGGCGTGACGGTCGTCGAAAGGCCAGACGAACGACCCGGCCGTCCGTCGACCATGTCGTTGCCCGTGGACAGCTGGTTCTCGAGAAACAGCTTGCGCAGGTATTCCAAATTTCGAGGGCATCCTGAAATGCCGTCGCGGAGTCCCGCACGACAGATGCATCGAGGGACGGAACCTCGTCGATCGAGGCGACGCGCTTCGCTGGCACCGGCAGCGCACGGTCGTGTGGGATCCTGTCGTCTCGCGATGCGGCGCTGGTTCTGACCATGAACGATTCCTTCGCAGAGAGCGCAGATACCGCAGACATGCGGTCCGCAAATTGATGCAGCGCAACTCCGCCCTGCGGCCTCGGGACGAAGCTCGAGCCGATACGATTGGCAGTCGTCGTCGATGATCACATCCGGCGCACCCGCGCCGGCGTTCGTAGCTCCCGGGCCTCGTCGATCCCGGTCGAGCCGACAAGCGCCGTGACCGCGGGAGACGCCGTGCCGTGGGGCGGATCGAGCGCGGTGACGGGAGAGCGACGACCCGCACGGGGCCTGCGACCACGCGGCCGCCCGACCGCCGCCAGCGGACGCTCCGAGCCCCGCTTGATCTCCGTCAATGCCGGGAAGTGGGTGCGTCCCTAGAGGCTGCCCGCGAAAGTCGAGCACTCGCCCGGCGAGAAGGAGCATCATCCATGCCTGCAAAGATGAAGGCAGCCGTCCTGGTCGAGCCGAACCGGATCGTCCTCGACGACAAGCCGATACCCGATTGCGGCCCGCTGGACGCGCTGGTCCGGATCACGACCACGACGATCTGCGGCACCGACGTCCATATCCTCAGGGGCGAGTACCCGGTCGAGCGCGGCCTGACCATCGGCCACGAGCCGGTCGGCACGATCGAGAAGCTGGGCTCGGCTGTCCGGGGCTATGCCGAGGGCCAGCGGGTGATCGCCGGCGCGATCTGCCCGAGTGGACACAGCAACGCCTCGCTCTGCGGCTGTCACAGTCAGGACGGCGCGGGCACGAAGCACGGCTTCAAGCCTCTGGGCGGCTGGCGCTTCGGCAACACGATCGATGGCGCGCAGGCCGAGTACCTGCTCGTTCCCGACGCGATGGCCAACCTCGCCCCGATTCCGGACGGACTCAGCGACGAGCAGGTGCTGATGTGCCCCGATATCATGTCGACCGGCTTCTCGGGCGCCGAGTCCGGACACGTCCGGATCGGCGACACCGTCGCGGTCTTCGCCCAGGGACCCATCGGGCTCTGCGCGACGGCAGGCGCGCGCCTGATGGGGGCGAGCACCATCATCGGTATCGAGGCGGTGCCCGCGCGCATCCAGATCGCCAAGGCGATGGGCGCCGACCACGTCGTCGATTTCACCAGCGCCGACCCGGTCGAGGAGATCATGCGGCTGACCGACGGGCGCGGCGTCGACGTGGCGATCGAGGCACTCGGCCGGCAGGAGACCTTCGAGGGCGCGCTCCGCGTGCTGCGCCCGGGTGGCACGCTGTCCTCGCTCGGCGTCTACTCGGCCGACCTCAGGATCCCGCTCGACGCCTTCCTGGCGGGGCTCGGGGACCACAAGATCGTCACGACGCTCTGCCCGGGCGGGAAGGAGCGCATGCGGCGGCTGATGGAGACGATCGCCGGCGGGCGGCTCGACACGCGCCCGCTGGTCACGCATCGCTTCGGACTGGACCAGATCGAGGAGGCCTACGATCTGTTCGCCAACCAGCGGGACGGCGTCCTCAAGGTGGCGATCACCACATGACGCCTGGCATCGAGCGACTCCCACAACCCGCCGCCTCCCATGCTGCGCGACAGCCAAATCCTTTGGGCTCAGCTTGGGACGCGGTGAGCTGAATGGCTTCATGCCGCGGCAGTTTCGTCTTCGTGGTCGACCATGCAGTGTCGTCAACTCGAAGGCGTTCGATGGCGACGGCGGTGAACCCGGCGACGGGCAGCGCAATCAGCACCGCCGAGAGAAGAACTGTTTCATCAAATCCTCCGTGGCTCCATGTGGTCGGCCGTCCTCTACGGCCCGTCCAGGACGCCCGGCTGGCCGACGCTGTACGGTTCGACAAGGATCGGCAGACCGGGCGATGCGCCGGCTTTGGAGAAGCCTGGGAAAGCGTAATCCGCTGGGCGGGAAACGGCGATCCGGCGGCGCCAACTCCAAAGCCGGTCGGGTGCCCGGCCTGCGGCGCCCGCAGGAAGGCGAAAAGAAGACCGACGTCGCCGCGTGACCGCTGGGGGACGCGGTGGAGGCGAGCGACGCCCCGTCCGGCCGCAGGCGGCCGAAGGCATCCTTCAGAACAGCGACCGAGACCTGCTTTCCGGCGAAGGTCAACCAGAGCCCGACGATCAGGCCGGAGCGCCGCAGGATCGCGAGCGCAATCGTGGCCGCGGTGGAACAATGTCGCCACGATCTTCCAGCCGCCGCACGCGGTGATCGCGAGAAAGAGGCGATCGAGCTCCTGCGTGTGGAATTTGGGGTTCGTTGACGATGAGCGCACTGAAATCAGCTTGGGGGGATCCTCCGTCTTGACGCAATTTCAGGCTCGTCGTAGGGGAATGCGCGTGCGGGCGTAGTTCAGTGGTAGAACGTCAGCTTCCCAAGCTGAATGTCGTCGGTTCGATCCCGATCGCCCGCTCCAGAGACCCGACCAAGAGACGGCACAAGTCCGGCGAGCAATAGCCAATTGCGGCTAGCGGTTTGCGTGTGACGCCGATTCGCGTCATACTTACCAAATTAATTCATTATCGTGCGTCGGAGATTGCCAGATGCCGACAGTTGCACCAAATGCCAGTCCGAGTTTCGCGAACCCTGCGGCCGGTGCGCGCCGCCCGCGCGCGACGAATGGCGGCGAACCGCCTGCCGGCCTGGACGCGACGGCGCTCGACCGCGCCGCTCGCGATGCGCCGCAGGCTGGAGAAAAGATCCCTCCCGCGGTCCCGGTTGCCGAGACGGCGAAACATGGCCGCCTCCTGAGGCTCGAGCACATCGACGCGGGCGCCATCGACGATTGCGGCAGCCAGATCGCCAGGGTCTGCTTCCGCGGCAAGCACTTCGCGATCTACCTCTCGGCGCATGACGACTGGGGCGAGGAGATCAGGGTCAAGTACTCGGACGACGACGAGATCCGGAAGATCCAGTTCAAGAACGTCTCCGCCATCTCGGACCGGCGCTATGCGCTCGACCAACTGGCGCGCGGGCTGCGCACGCGATGCTATTACCTCGGCCAGATCGCCGCCGCGATTCGGCTGGTCATCGAAGACAGCGTTGCCGACCACGAGCAGGCGTCGGGAGTCCTCGAACGGGCGATTTCGGACGTGCGCGAGGAGCGCGCGCGCATCGGCCGCCGGATCTATCTGCTTTTCGCGCTGCTGTTCGCGGGCGGCGCGGCGGCGATGCTTCTGCTGGGGGCCTGGCTACTCGCACCAGAAAACGACGCGCTCGCCGTGCTGCCCGCGGCGGCCGGCTCGGGCGCCATCGGCGCGCTGCTCTCGATCGCGATCGCGCTCCGCGGGCGAGCCGTCGCGCCGGACCACGACTACTGGACGAACTGCACCGATGCGCTCCTGCGCGTCACCGTCGGCACGCTCTCTGGCGGAGCGCTGATCCTCGTCCTGACGGCCGGCCTGGTGCTGGACTTCACCGTCGGCGACGCGAAGATGGTGGGCGCCGGGCTGACCGAATCCTGGCGCGCCATCCTGACGTTCGGCTTCCTCGGAGGCTTCACCGAGCGGATGGTGCCCGACCTGCTCGAGCGGACTGCCTCGCCGGGCCAGAAGGGTCGGCGGGAAGACGGCGCCTCCGAGGACGCCGGGGCCGTCGCGTCCGGCTAGGGCGGCCGGTTTTGCCGAGCTCCGGCCGGCGCCCTGCGTTGCGACCTGTCGCGCCAGCCCACAACGCCGTCCCACAACGCCGTCCCACAACACTGTGATCTGCATGCGGCATGGCTTGTCATCGCCGCCGATCAGAATTTGTTAAGCCACGATCCCTAAGCAGTGGAGCGTGGCCATGGCGCAGAAATTTGCGAGAGCACGGGCCCGGACGAAATTCTCCGATCCGCACCTGACCGCCGCCGGCGAACCGCGCGCCAGCGTCGGCCTGCGCGCGCTCGAGACGCTGTGGTTCAATACCGGGACGCTCTGCAACATCGAATGCCGGAACTGCTACATCCTCTCCAGCCCGACCAACGACGCTCTGGTCTATCTGAGCGCCGGCGAGGTCGAGGGCTATCTCGACGAGATCGCGGCGCAGCGGGCTGCCGACGCGCGAGATCGGCTTCACCGGCGGCGAGCCCTTCATGAATCCCGACCTCTGCGCCATGGCACGGCTGGCGCTGGCGCGCGGCTTCGACGTGCTCGTCCTGACGAACGCCATGCGGCCGATGATGCGGCCGCACGTCCGGGACGAGCTCGTCTCGCTCGCCCGCGAGCACGGCGACCGGCTGACCCTGCGGGTTTCGCTCGACCACTACGACCCGGCGAGCCACGACGGCCAGCGCGGCCAGGGCACCTTCGCCAGGACCCTGCAAGGCATGCGCTGGCTGCGCGACGCCGGGATCCGCATGGCGGTGGCCGGGCGGTCGATCTGGAGCGAGCCCGAGGACGCCTGCCGTGCCGGCTTCGCCGCGCTGTTCGCGCGCGAGGGCCTGGAAATCGACGCGGCCGATCCCGCTGCGCTGGTGCTGTTTCCCGAGATGGACCCGGAGGTCGACGTGCCCGAGATCACCACCGCCTGTTGGGGCATACTGGAGAAAAGTCCGGACAGCGTCATGTGCTCGAACGCCCGCATGGTCGTGCGGCGTCGCGGTGCGGCCCACCCCGTCGTGCTGGCCTGCACGCTGCTGGCCTATGACCGGCGCTTCGAGCTCGGTCGGACGCTGGCCGAGGCGGACCGCGCCGTGCCGCTGAACCACCCGCACTGCGCCAAGTTCTGCGTGCTCGGCGGCGCCCGGTGCTCGGCATGACCGCTGCGGCGCGGCAGGGCCGGCGCGGGTCGCCGCGGCGTGCGCGAGCCGTGCTGATCTGGGGCAGCTTTCTCATCATCACGCGCTTTGCCGTGCAGGGCAGCTTTACCGTCGCCGAACTGCTGCTGCTGCGGCTGGTGCCGGCGGCGATGGTGCTCGCGCCGGTGATGTGGCGCGACGGCGTGCTGCCGCGCGGGCTCTCGTGGCCGCGCACGCTCGTCGTCGTCATCGGCGCCGGCATCGGCTTTCCGGCGATCCTGATGGCCGGGCTGCAGTTCGCGCCGGCCTCGGATGCCGGAGCGCTGGCGCCCGGCATGCTGCCCTTCTGGACCGCTCTGGTCGCCGCCGCGATGCTGGGCGAGGTGCCGGGGCCGCGCCGCAGGATCGGCCTCGGCATGATCCTGGCCGGCGCCATGATGGTCAGCCTGTGGCAGATCCTTGTCGACGCCGAGAGCGGCGCCTGGCGCGGCCATCTCTGCTTCCTGACGGCGGCGGCGCTCTGGGCCGGTCTACACGGTCGTCTACCGGCAGAGCGGGCTGACGCCGATCCACGCGCTGGCCATCGGCCTGTTCTGGTCGGTGGTGGTCGGGCTGCCGATCCTGCTGTGGGTCGGCGTGCCGTTCGAGCGGCGCTGGCGCCGAGGCGATCGTCGTCATGGGGCTGCTGCAGGGCCTGCTGATGGGCGTCCTGTCGCTGCTGCTCTTCGGCCATGCGGTGCGCACGCTCGGCGCGGCCGAGACGGGAGCCTTCGGCGCGCTGGTGCCGATCCTGGCGCTGGTCGGCGGCGCGGTCTTTCTGGGCGAGGCAGGTCGATCGCGCTGAAGGTCGCGGGCGTGGTCCTGGTCGCGGCCGGCGTCTTCATGGCGTCGGGCATCCTGACGCGGATCGCGCCGCGCGCCGCGACGCCGGCAGCCCCGAGCCAGGCCCAGCGCCGCGCTCAGGCCTGCACGCCCGTCAGGCGCGCGCCGCCGCCAGCCGGACCGCCTGCGCCCGCCACCACGGATCGGCCTCTGAGCCGCCGCCGGAGCGGCGTGTCGGTCGTCGCCGGCGCGTTCTCGATATAGCGGACGGCCTCGTCCAGGCTCTCGCCGGCCAGCGTCCGCAGATAGGCGACGCCGCGCTCGATGGAGAAGGCCTCGCCCAGCATCTCGGCATAGTTCGGCAACAGGTCGGTCCAGACCGCCCCCGTCCAGCCGGCCGCCGCGGCACCAGTCGCGCACCACCGCGGCGATCGCGTCGCGCCCCTGCGCGGCGCCGGTGGCGAGGCAGACGCCGCCGATCCGGTGCTCCGGCGCCCGCTCGCGCCGGGCGAGGTCGCCGATCGCGCCTCGGCCAGGCTGGCGCGCGTCGAGGCGACCGCATGCGTCGGGCAGGGCACGCCGGCCGGGTCGAGGCAGACGACGAGGCCCATCCGGCGCTTGGGGCTGACGCGGCTGAACTCCATCGGCAGGCGCGGGCCCGGCCTCCATCGCCCAGGGCAGCCGGACATGCGGCGCCAGCGTGTCGAGGTCCCAGATCAGCGACCCCCAGCCGAGCACCGCATAGCGCTGTTGCGCTGCCGTCCTCAGCCAACGCCGATCCTCTGCCGATCCATTGCCGGCGCGCCTTCTTGCGGAAGCGCCGGTCCGCTATAACATCTGTCTCGGGAGGGTTGGAACGATGTCCGGTATGCTTCGTGTCCGCTGGCTGTTGCCGCTGATCCTGTTCTGGCTCGCCGCCTGCGCCCCTTTGCGGCCGGGCGAGGCACGCATCCCCGAGGGCGCATGGATCAGCCACCGCGCCGTCCTGATCGGCAAGAGCGATCACGACACGGTCGGCACGATCAGCCTCTATCAGTCCGACGATTACCCGGTCGTCGTCTTCGAGCCGAACTTCCGCGTCACCGACGCGCCCGACACGGTGGTGGCGCTCGGGACCGACGGCTATCGCCCGGACACCGCCCTCGGCGCGCTGCTCAGGCCGAGCGGGCGGCAGGCCTATGCCGTGCCACGCGGCTTCGACATGCGGCGCTACAACGAGATCTGGCTGTGGAGCCCGAGCGCCGACCAGCCGGTCGGCATCGCCCGGCTGACGCCGCTATGACCGCCAGGGCTCGCGGCAAAGCGCCAGGTGCTGGCGGCGAACGACGCCTTCTACAAGGCGATGCGCGAGGGCGACTATGCCGCCATGGACCGGCTGTGGGCCGAGGCGCGGACCGTCACCTGCACGCATCCCGACTGGCACATGCTGGTCGGCCGCGAGGCGGTGATGGAGAGCTGGCGGGTGATCCTGACCGAGCACGAGCCGCCGGCGATCTGGCCGGCCGAGCCGCAGGCCGTCGTCACCGGGTCGACCGCGCTGGTGCTCTGCGCCGAGCGGATCGGCGGCATCGAGCTCGTCGCCGCGAACGGCTTCGTTCGCGAAGGCGGGACCTGGCGGATCCTGAACCACCAGTCCGCGCACGTTCCGGCCGAGAGCGCGCGATAGCCGCCCCGGTCAGCCGGCCTGCGCCGGATCGTCGGATGGGATGTCGTCGGGCCGGATCGTCACCCGCCAGCCGGCGCGATCGTCATAGAGTGCAAGCGCGCGCGGCGCCTCGTCCTCCTCGGCGATGATCGCGGCGGCGGCGTCCGGACCGGCACGGTTCCAGGACTGCAGCAAGGCCCGCAGCCCCGTGCAGTGATGGGTATTGCAGATGTGGCTGCGCTCGGCTCGCGGCACGGTGCAGCCGCCCGCGCCCTGGAAGACGCAGGCCTCGGCAACTGACCCCTCTGGCAGGAAGCCGAGATAGCGGGCGGCGAACCCCTCTGGCGTCGGCGCCGGCTCGGTCTGAGCCGATAGCGGCAGACGTCGCGTGCGGTCAGGAACGCCATCTGCGGCCCGCCGAGCCGGCAGCACGACCCCTGGCAGGTCGAGCAGGCGGCGATCGCCAGGCCCGTCTCGGGAGCGGCCCGGTCGGTGGCACTCTCGGGCGACCAGTATTCCCCCGGCCGGTCGATGGCGAAGCCCTCGGCGGCGATCGCCGCGAGGTGCGCTGCGAACGCTGCCCGCCGAGCCGCGGGCAGCGGCAGGACGGGCGCGTCCTGGCGCGGCACGACGCCGACGACCAGGGCATCGCGCCCCACGCCAAGCGCTCCGGCAGCGGCATCGAGCTGCGGCGCCCATGCCGTCTCCAACGCCGCGACAAGGGCGAGCTGCTGCTCGTGCTGGCGGTGCTCGACCCTGGCCGAGACCTCGGCCATGCGCCGGCTCTCGCAGGCCGGGCGGCCGCAGGACCGCGTCGTCACCGCCTTGTGCCGGCCGATGGGAATGCCGCACCAGGCGCAGGCGGCGGGCGCGGCGGCCGGGGCGCGGTCCGGAGCCCGGTCGCCCTCACCCGACAGGTGCGGCGGGACCTGCGCCAGCGCGGCCGCCACCGCCCGGCGCCCGCCATCGTGCGCCTCGGCGGCCGCCGTCTCCGCGGCCGCCGTCTCCGCGCACGGGCGCCATCCCCGCTCGGTGTCATAGGTGGCGAGGCGGGGGCCGGCGCCGTCCTCCTCGGCGAGGATGACCGCCTTGTCCGCCGCCATATCGCGCCAGCGCCCGAGGAGCTGCATCTGCGGGTTGCAGTGGTAGCGGTTGCAGATGTCGGCGCGCTCGTCGCGCTCCAGCACGCAGCCGCGCTCGCCATGGTAGACGCAGGAGTGCTCGACCGTGTGCCGCGGCACCCGCCCGAGATAGCGCGCCCTGACGTCGTCCGGCGTCGCCCCGGGATGGCGGCGCCGGTAGAGCCGGATCGTGTCGGCCTCGAGAAAGGCGTGCCGGACGCCGCCGATCATGCAGCAGGCGCCGCCGCAGGTGGCACAGCTGGCCCGGACCAGCGGGTGCTCCGGCGCCTCGGCCGACGCGCGCCGGTGGAGGTCGGGCGCACAAGGCCCGGCCGGGGCGTCCGGTCCGTCGCCGGCAGGGACGACTGCCGGGACGGCGGCCGGGTCGGCGGCCGTGCGTCGGCGAACGCCTCGCCGATCACGGTCTCGAGATGCGCCGCGAATCGCGCCCGCCGCGCCGCGGGCAGCCGCACCACCGGCCGGTCGAGCCGCGGGACGACGCCATAGGCGATGCGCTCCGGCTCGCCGCCAAGCTCGCGCGCGGCGGCGGCCACCGCCCGCGCCGAGGCCTGCACGGCGCTGCGCTGGCGTTCGACATGGTCGTACCAGTCGCGGTGGAAGACGTGCCGGCTCGCCTCCTGCACCCGCCGCGTCTCGCAGTGCGGCGCGCCGCAGATGCCGCGGACGGCCTGGTGCGGGCCGAGCGGCGTCGCGCAGAACCGGCAGGCGGGCTGGCCGGGACGCGGCGGCCGCGCCGAGGCGTGCGGGGTCACCCTGCGGCGCCCGGCTCGGGTGCCTCGGGCTCGTCCGGCGGCGGCTGGAGCGCCACGAAGCCGACCGGGCCGGTCGCGGCGCTCCAGCCGACGACGCCGCGCGCCTCGTCGGCCGCCTCGTCGTCGACGATCATGACGACGCTGGCGTCGGCCCTCGTCTGGCCGGCGCCCTCAACCCGCTCGTGCAGGGTCTGCAGCGATCGGCAGTAGAACGTGTTGCAGTGGTCGCTGCGCCGCTCGCGCGGCAGCGCGCAGCCGGTGCCGGACTGGAAGACGCAGCCGGCGGCGATCGTCTCATCCGGCAGCATTCCGAGGTACCAGTCGACGATCTCGTCGGGCGGCGCATGCGGATCGCGCCGGCGCCAGCGCGCGATGTCGGCCGGCTCCAGGAACGCCGTCGTCCCGCCCCGGCTGCAGCACTGGCCGCGGCAGGCGGCGCAGGCGGTCGCCGTCAGCGGCGGCTCGTCCCGCTCGGCGGCCTCGCGCTCGGCCAGGTCGTCCTGCGCGGCGGATTGCGGCAAGGGCGCAGCGAAGGCATCGGCGACGATCAGGCGCAGGTGCTCGGCAAGATCGGCCCGCCGCTCCTCCGACAGCGGCGCGACCGGGCTGCCCTGCCACGGGATGGTCGCGCGGACGACCGTCGCGGGCGTCGCGGCGATCGCCGCGGCGGCCCTGGCGACGACCGGGGCCTGCTCGTCGAACAGGCGCTCCATGACCTCGCGGCGCCGGCGCTCGAGCAGCTCGGCCCCGACCCTGGCGATCTTCCAGTCGCGGCAGCGCGGCTTGTCGCAGATGCCCGACGACAGGGCCTGGTGCGCCGTCAGCTCGTCGCCGCAGCAGCCGCAATAGCGACGCACCACCTTGCTGGCCGAGCGGGCGAACATGGCGGAACCGGCCTTCATGCAAAACCCTCCCCGGGTGCTCAGACGGCGAGCGCATCCTCCGGCGCCTGCGACCGCTCGTGCATGCCGTAGTCTCGCAGCACATGCGCGACGCGCAGGCGATAGCCGGCGAACATCTCCGTCCGCCCCTTGTGCTGCGCCTGCCGGTGGTGCGCCTGCCGGCGCCAGTCGGTCAGCGCCGCCTCATCGCGCCAGAAGCTTACCGAAAGGTATTTGCCCGGCGTCGTCAGGCTGGCGAAGCGCTCGACCGAGACGAAGCCGTCGATCTTCTCCAGCCGCGGCTTCAGCTCGGCGGCCAGGTCCAGATAGGGGTCGAGCTGCCCGTCGCGCGGCTCGACCTCGAAGATCACGGCGATCATCGCGCCCCTCCCTCGGCATGCGGCGGCGATGCGTTGCGCAGGAAGATCCGCTTCTCGCGCGGGATGAACCGTTCGACCTCCGCGAAGGCGTAATCCTGCCGCCCGAACTCGGATGCCGCCAACCTCGCCCGGTATGCCTCGTGGGCCGCCAGGCCCGGGACATCGTACACGCCACAGGCGGTGCTGGTCGAGCCCTCGCGCGGTGCGAAATAGCCGATCAGCTCGGCGCCGGCCGCAGGGATCGCCTGCGCCCGGTTACGCGCGTAATGCTCGAGCTGGGCGCGCTTCAGGTTGGGCGCGCCGCCCTCCCGGTCACGGCCAGGCGGCAAGGGGCGGCAGGCTCATCAGCACGGCATCGACATTGTGGCCGGTTTCCAGCCCGAACCGCGTGCCGCGGTCGTAGACGAGGTTGAACTCGGCATAGCGGCCGCGCCTGACGAGCTGCCAGGCGCGCTCCTCGTCGGTCCAGGGCTCGTCCATGTGCCGCTCGGTCAGCGGCACGAACGCGGCCAGGAATGCCCGCCCGACATCCTGCGTGAAGGCGAAGTCCGCCTGCCAGTCGGAGGTCGCAAGGTCGTCGTAGAAGATACCGCCGACGCCGCGCGCCTCGGCCCTGTGCCGGATCAGGAAATAGTCGTCCGCCCATGCCTTGAAGCGCGGATAGTAGCCCGGATCGTGGCGGTCGCAGGCATCGCGCAGGCGGTCGTGGAAGAAGGCCGTGTCGTCCGGCACCTCGACCATCGGGTTCAAATCGGAACCGCCGCCGAACCACCAGGCGCCCGGCGTCCAGAACATCCGCGTGTTCATGTGCACGGCGGGGCATCTCGGCGAGCGCATATGCGCGACCAGGCTGATGCCGGCCGCCCAGAAGCGCGGGTCCTCGGCCAGCCCCGGGATCTCGCGCCGCGCCGTCAGCGAACGCTGCGCCTGGGCGCCAAGGACCCCGTGCACGGTCGAGACGTTGACGCCGACCTTTTCGAAGCAGCGGCCGCCCCGCATGACCGACATGACGCCGCCGCCCTGGTCGGCGTCCCCCTCGCCGGCGCGCCTCGTCTCGCGTGCGCTCGAAACGGCCGGCGGGCAGCCCGGCATGCGGCCCCGTCGCCTGCGCGTCCTCCAGCCGCTCGAAGGCGGCGCAGATCGCGTCGCGGAGCTCGCCGAACCAGGCGCTGGCGCGCGCCTTCTCCGTCGCCATGTCGCCCGCCCTGTTGTCGGTCATCGCCCCCGCCTGCACCCTGTGTCCCTCCGGCATCAGCGCGCCGCCATAGCCTTTCGGCCGGCGGTCGGGCAAGCCGGCACGGCTCGACTGGCGCGCGAATCTCGGGTAACGACGCCCCCTCCCGAACATGGAGCGGCGTCGATGCGATACGAGAGTCAGCACACCACCAGGGGCTGAACCCGGCTGACCGCCGGGCGCCATCGCCCGGACCTGAATCGCGTCCATTGCAGACTACAACCTGCGCATGCCATCGCCCGAAGGAGGGCGTCCATGTTCCGCTATTTCGAACGTCTGATCGATCCCTACCAGCCCTATGACGAGGCGGAGGAGATCCCCGACCGCCTGATCCCGTTCCTGCGCCGCTTTCTCTGGCCGGCGCGCTGGCTCATAGGCATCGGCATGGCGCTCGGCCTCGTCGCGGCGGTGACCGAGGCGGTGCTGGTGGCCTTCGCGGCGCAGCTCGTCGACCTGCTCGACACGACCCGGCCGGACCGGCTGTGGCAGGACCACGGCAACACGCTGCTGATGATGCTGGCGGTCGCGCTGGTGGTCCGGCCGGCCGCCGACATCGGCTGGACGCTGATCACGGGCCAGGGCTTCTACCCGCACATGGGCGCGCTGATCCGCTGGCGGACGCACCGCAAGATGCTGCGCCAGTCGCTCGGCTTCTTCACCGACGACTTCTCGGGGCGGATCGCCAACAAGCAGATCCAGCTGGCGCCGGCGATCAACAATTCGGTCTTCCTGGTGACGGACGCGATCTGGTTCGCACTGATCTTCGTCATCGGCTCGGCCGGCGTGCTCGGCGACGCGGATGCGCGGCTGCTGATCCCGCTGGGGATCTGGTTCGCCACCTTCATCGGGCTGGCGCTCTGGTTCGTGCCGCGGCTGATCAGGGTCGGCCACGACGTCGCGGCGGCGCGCTCGGTGCTGGCGGGACGCATCGTCGACGCCTACGCGAACATCCAGACGGTGAAGCTCTTCAGCCATGCCGCGCGCGAGGACGACTATGCGCGCGAGGCGATCGACCATTTCCGCTGGACCTTCGCCAGGCAGACGCGGCTCTACAGCCAGCTGCAGTTCGGCATGACGGGCATGATGATCATGCAGCTGGGCGGCGTCGTCGGCTATTCCGTCTGGCTGTGGTCGGCCGGCGCCGTCTCGACCGGCATCGTCGCCGCGGCGGTCGCGGTGGCGCTGCGCCTGACCGGGCTCGTCGACTGGATCATGCAGACGGTGACGATGCTGTTCCAGAACATCGGCACGATCCAGGAGGGGATGGAGACGGTCAGCCAGCCGCTGCGGCTGAAGGACCGGCCGGATGCCCGGCCGCTGGCGCTCTCCGCGGGCGAGATCCGCTATGCCGGGATCACGCACCGCTATGGCAAGGCGGCGGGCGGCGTGCAGGACATCGAGCTGACGATCCGCGGCGGCGAGCGCATCGGGCTGGTCGGCCGCTCGGGCGCCGGCAAGTCGACGCTGGTCAACCTGGCGCTGCGCTTCTACGACCCCGACCAGGGCCGCGTGCTGATCGACGGCCAGGACATCGCCCTGGCGACGCAGGAGAGCGTGCGCGCCGAGGTGGCGATGGTGACGCAGGACACCTCGCTGCTGCACCGCTCGATCGCCGAGAACATCCGCTATGGCCGGCCGGACGCGACGGATGCCGAGGTCTGGCGGGCGGCGGCGCAGGTGCGTGCCGACGGCTTCATCCCGGAGCTCGTCGACCAGGACGGCCGCGTCGGCATGGAGGCGCATGTCGGCGAGCGCGGCGTGCGCCTCTCGGGCGGCCAGCGCCAGCGCGTCGCGCTGGCCCGCGCCGTGCTGAAGGACGCGCCGATCCTGATCCTCGACGAGGCCACCTCGGCGCTCGACTCCGAGGTCGAGGCCGACATTCAGGCGGCGCTCTACCAGTTCATGGCCGGCAAGACGGTGATCGCCATCGCGCACCGCCTGTCGACCATCCGGCGCATGGACCGCATCGTCGTGCTGGACGAGGGCCGCATCGTCGAGGAGGGCACGCACGAGACCCTGCTGGCGCGGCGCGGCCTCTATGCCCGGTTCTGGGATCGCCAGGCCGGCGGCCTGATCGGCGTGGCGGCCGAGTAGCGCGGCCGGCGCTCTCCCGGCCGCCCAGCGCCGCCGGGCCGCCGCGTGCCGTTCGTCGCGCCCGGCGTCGCGAATTGCTTGCCCCTGCCGCGACCTCGCGTACAGTCGGCGCTCAAAACAACCAAGGGAAGAGTACGGCATGACCAGAAGAAGCTCGTGCACGCTGGCCTCCGGGCTTGCCTTCACGCTTGCAGCCGGCGCAGTTCAGGCTCAGGACAAGGGCGACATGGACGCCGCGAGAGAGCACGTCGCTGCCGCGGAGAAGGCGGCAGGCGAGGACCTCAAGGCGATGCTCGGCAACTGCAACAATCTCGGTTCGCAGTACGTCATCCCCGAAGGCAAGCTGCACGCGGCGCTGGAGAAGTACATCGGCCAGGGCGGCCTGCCGCCGGCGCAGGTATTCGACAACCTCTACTTTGTTGGCGCCAAGTGGGTCTCGGCCTGGGCAGTGAAGACCTCGGAGGGTGTCATACTGATCGACGCGCTCAACAATCCCGACGAGGTGAAGGAATACGTCGAACCCGGGCTGAAGAAGTTCGGCATGGACCCGGCCGACATCGAGAAGGTCATCGTCACCCACGCCCACGGCGACCACTATGGCGGAGCGAAGTACCTGCACGACGCTTACGGCTCCGAGATCATCCTGAGCGAGGCCGACTGGAAGGAGCTCGAGAAGCCGGAGCTGCAATACGACGACGAGCTCTGGGGCCGTCCGCCCGAGCGCGGCACGGCCGTCGAAGACGGCGACGAGGTCACGCTCGGCGACACGACGCTTACGGTCTACCAGACGACGGGGCACACGCCCGGCACGCTTTCGGTGATGATCCCCGTCCGGGACGGCGACCAGGCGCACAAGGCGATCGTCTGGGGTGGAAACGGCTTCAACTTTGGCCGCAACCCCGAGCGCTTCCGCAGCTATATCGACTCTGCCGAGCGCGTGTCCGGGCTTGCCGAGAGCGAGGGCATCGATGTCTTCCTGTCGAACCACAGCGGCCTCGATGGAACGGAAGCCAAAATCCAGGCACTGGGTTCCCGCGGCGCGGGTGAACCGAATCCCTACGTGATCGGCGGCGCCAACGTGCAGCGGGCCATGACGACGCTCCGCGAATGCGGGCTTGCGGCCCTCGCAAGCGTCGACGCGAGCGCGATGCCCGACGGCTGACGGTTGGAGCCCTCTGGCTCGGGATCAGCGAGGCCGCGCCGGAACCTGCCGTCGGCGCGGTCCTCCCGGGCCTTGATCCCGCCCGCGGCAAGCCGCCGCGCAATCGGCGAACGTTCCGGCTCTTGCTTGTGAACGGAATGAGAACACATCATCGCGAATGAAGCTCGATCTGCGACAGAAGCTGGCGATCCTCAGCGACGCCGCCAAGTACGACGCGTCCTGCGCCTCCTCCGGCGGCACGCGGCGCGACAGCCGGGACGGCAAGGGCCTCGGCTCCAACGAGGGCAGCGGCATCTGCCACGCCTATGCGCCGGACGGGCGCTGCATCTCGCTGCTGAAGATCCTGCTGACGAACTTCTGCATCTATGACTGCGCCTACTGCATCAACCGCGTGTCGTCGAACGTGCCGCGCGCGCGCTTCACCGTCGACGAGGTCGTGCGCCTGACGATCGAGTTCTACCGGCGCAACTATATCGAGGGGCTGTTCCTTTCCTCCGGCGTCATCCGCTCGCCCGACGAGACGATGGCCGAGATGGTGCGGATCGCGCGACGCCTGCGCGAGGACGAGCATTTCCGCGGCTACATCCACCTGAAGACCATCCCCGACGCGGCGCCCGAGCTGATCGACGAGGCCGGGCCGCTATGCCGACCGCCTGTCGATCAACGTCGAGCTGCCGACCGACGACAGCGTGCGCCGCTTTGCGCCCGGAGAAGGAGCCGGCGACGATCCGCAAGGCGATGGCGGAGGTGCGGCTGCGCCACGACGAGGCGCGCGAGACCGACGCATACCGGGCAAGCGCCGCCGCCGCGGTTCGCGCCGGCCGGCCAATCGACGCAGATGATCGTCGGCGCCGACGGCGCGACCGACGCGACGATCCTGCGCACCTCGGCGCGGCTCTACTCCGGCTACCGGCTGAAGCGCGTCTACTATTCGGCCTTCTCGCCCATCCCCGACGCCTCGGCGACCCTGCCGCTGGTCCGCCCGCCGCTGGTGCGCGAGCACCGGCTCTACCAGGCCGACTGGCTGATGCGCTTCTACGGCTTCGAGGTCGACGAGATCGCCGGCGGCCGCGGCCGGCGGCAACCTCGACCTCGAAATCGACCCGAAGCTCGCCTGGGCGCTGGCCAACCGCGGGCGGTTCCCGGTCGACGTCAACCGCGCCGATCGGGCGATGCTGCTGCGCGTGCCGGGACTGGGCGTGAAGACGGTCGACCGCGATCGTCGCCGCGCGGCGCACGCGACGTCTCGGCTATGCCGATCTCAAGCGCATGGGGGCCGGCCTGAAGAAGGCGCGCGCCTTCCTCGTCGCCGCCGACTGGTCGCCCGGCCGCCTGACGGACAGCGCCGATCTGCGCGCGCGCTTCGCGCCGCCGCCCGAGCAGCTTTCGCTGTTCTGATGCGCGCCGTCTGATGCGCGCCGTCTGATGCGCACCATCGCCCTGCCGACGCTCGGCACATGGGCCGCCTGGCGCGAGGCGGCGCGCGCCTGCCTTGCCGCCGGTCTGCCGCCCGAGGAGGTGCTCTGGACCTGTGGCGAGGCGCCGGCCGACCTCTTCGCCGCGGCCGAGTCTGCGCCGGTCACCGGCGGCGCGGGCACGGTACCGCGCGCCTTCCTCGCTCTCGCCGAAACGGTGGTCTGGCATAGCGACCCGGAGCGCTTCGCCCGTCTCTATGCCCTGCTCTGGCGCGTCCGGCGTACGCCCGGCCTGATGAGCGACCGGGCCGACCCGGAGCTCTCGCGCCTGCGCGTCATGGAGAAGTCGGTGCGCCGCTGTCAGCACAAGATGAAGGCCTTCGTGCGCTTTCGCGAGATCGGCGCGGCGGATGCGCCGCGGCGCAGCTTCGCCGCGTGGTTCGAGCCGCTGCACCGCACGCTGGAGCCGACGGCCCCCTTCTTCGCGCGCGCGCTTCGCCGACATGGACTGGCGCATCGTCACGCCGGGCCTGACGGCGGTCTTCGAGGCAGGCCGGCTCGACTTCGCTCCCGGTCAGGCCAAGCCCCCGCTGCCCGCGGACGCCACCGAGGAACTCTGGGCCGAGTATTTCCGTAGCATCTTCAACCCGGCGCGTCTGAAGGTGAAGGCCATGCAGTCCGAGATGCCCAAGCGGTACTGGCAGAACATGCCCGAGGCGCAGGCGATCCCGGCGCTGATCGCCGGCGCCGAGGCGCGCGCCCGCGAGATGCGCGAGGCTGCGCCGACCGCGCCGCCGTTGCGCGCGCTGCCGGCTGCGCCGAGCGCCGGCCGACGGCGATCGGCACCGGCCCGAGCCCGAGGGGCTGCGGAGCCGCTGAAGGACGAGGCGGCCGCCTGCACGCGCTGCCCGCTCTGGAAGGACGCGACGCAGGTCGTCATGGGCGAGGGTCCGGCCGACGCCGAGCTGATGTTCGTCGGCGAGCAGCCGGGCGACAAGGAGGACTTGGCCGGGCGCCCGTTCGTCGGGCCGGCCGGGCAGCTGCTCGACCGGGCGTGCGAGGCAGCCGGCATCGACCGCCGCGTCGTCTTCGTGACCAACGCCGTCAAACACTTCAAGTACAGCATGCGCGGCAAGCGCCGGCTGCACCAGCGGCCGAACTCGGGCGAGGTTTCGGCCTGCAAGTGGTGGCTCGAGGCCGAGCGCGCGCTCGTCCGGCCGCGCCTGATCGTGGCGCTGGGCGCGACTGCCGCCGAGTCGCTGACCGGCACCGGCAAGGGCATCCTGAGCCGGCGCGGCAAGCTGGAGGAGACGGCGGACGGCGCGCCAGTCTTTTTGACGATCCACCCGTCATACCTGCTGCGCCTGCCGGACGAGACGCTGAAGGCGAGCGAGACCGAGCGGTTCCAGGCCGAGCTCCGCGCCGCGGCCGAGCATCTCGACAGGCTGCGCGCCGCCTGACCGGCAGCACGCGGCGACCGTCAAGCCCGCCCTGAAATCGTCTCTTGCGGGCCTTTGCGTCGCCATATGCGTGCACTAGGTTCCGCCGTGTGGCTGGCCGGCTTGAGGAGACCCCATGCTGCGCTGGTTCGAAAACCTGATCGACCCCTTTCCGTCCGGGCGCGCGGCGCCGCCGCGAACGCTGTGGGCGTATCTGAAATGGTCGATGAATGGCTCCGAGCTGGCGGTCGGCCTGCTGCTGCTCGCCTCCATCCTCACCGGCTTTTCCGAGGTTCTGGGCGCCGCGCTGGTCAGCTGGGCGGTCGACGCCACCGCAGAGGGCGAGGCCGGCCGCTTTCTCGGCGAGCACTGGGTCGAGATCGCGCTGATCGTCGGGTTCTTCCTGGTCGTCAGGCCGCTGCTGATGATCATGTCGAGCGGCTTCGTCAGCGTGACGCTGGCGCCGGGGCTGTATCCGATGTCGATCTGGCGGATCCACCGCCACACGCTCGGCCAGAGCTTGCGCTATTTCGAGGACGATTTCGCCGGCCGGATCAGCCAGAAGCAAATCCAGACGGCCTATGCCATCGTCGACGTCGTCACCGAGTTCGTCAACTCGATCAGCTTCGGCATGGCGGCGGTGATCGGCGCCCTCGTCGTGCTGTCTGGCGCCGACTGGCGGCTGATGCTGGTGATGCTCGGCTGGTTCGCGGTCTATGCCGGCTGGGTCGCCTGGATGCTGCCGATCGTGCGCGCCCGCGCCGCGGCACGCGCCGAGGCCAAGGCCAGCCTGTCGGGCCAGCTTGTCGACACGCTGTCGAACATGCCGACCGTCAAGCTCTTCGCGCACACCGATCGCGAGGAGGAGGCGGCGCACGCCTCGATCACGCGCTATCGCGGGGCGGCGCTCGGCTTCGGCCGCGTCGTCTGGCAGTTCCGCACCGGTCTCGCCATCCTCGGCGGTCTGTTGCCGGCGACGCTGATCGGCACGGCGATCTGGCTCTGGTCGATCGGCCAGGGCAGCCCCGGAACGATTGCGCTGGCCGCCATGATCTCGACGCGGCTCAGCCAGATGTCCGGCTGGCTGTCCTTCGTCGCCATGACGATCTTCGCCAATGTCGGCGTCATCGAGGACGGCATGCGCACGCTGGCGCCGTCGCACCGCATGACCGACGCGCCGGATGCGCAGCCGCCGGCGCGCGTGCGCGGCGCCATCACCTTCGAGGACGTGCATTTCGGCTATGGCCGGAGCGGCGGCGGCGGGCTGCAGGGCGTGACGCTGCACATCGCGCCGGGCGAGCGGGTCGGACTCGTCGGCCGGTCGGGCGCCGGCAAGTCGACGCTGATCCGGCTGCTGGCCCGGCTCGACGATGTCGAGGCGGGCCGCATCCTGCTCGACGGCCGCGATCTCCGCGAGCTGACGCAGGAGGGGTTGCGCAAGCAGATCTCGGTGGTCACGCAGGACACCGCGATGTTCAACCGCTCGGCGCTCGACAACATCCTCTACGGCCGGCCCGATGCCGGGCGCGAGGCGGCCTTCGCCGCCGCCCGCCAGGCGCGCGCCGACGCCTTCATCGGCGAGCTGATCGACCCGAGGGGCCGCACCGGCTACGAGGCGCATCTCGGCGAGCGCGGCGTCAAGCTCTCGGGCGGCCAGCGCCAGCGCATCGCGCTGGCCCGCGCCGTCCTCAAGGACGCGCCGATCCTGGTGCTGGACGAGGCGACCTCGGCGCTCGATTCGGAGGTCGAGGCCGAGATCCAGGAGACGCTGGACGCGTTCATGCAGGGCCGCACCGTGCTCGCCATCGCGCACCGGCTGTCGACCATCCGCCGCATGGACCGCATCGTCGTCATGGACGAGGGGCGGATCGTCGAGGAGGGCCGGCACGACGCGCTGCTCGCCCGCCGCGGCATCTATTCCCGGCTGTGGCAGCAGCAGACCGGCGGCATGATCGGCGTCGCGGCGGCCGAGTAGCTGAGCAGGCGGGCGGCGCGCGCCCGTGCCTATGCCACCGGCGCCGTCCGCGCGCGCGGCTTCCAGTTCACCAGCACGATGCCGGTGCCGACCAGTGCCAGCGCGCCGACGATCGTGGGCGAGACCGGCTCGCCCAGGATGATCCAGCCGGCCAGCACGCCGAAGAGCGGCGCCAGGAAGGTGAAGGCCGCCATGTCGGATGCGGGGTAGTGCCGGAGCACCCAGAAGAAGATCAGGAACCCGAAGGAGACGACCACCACCACCTGGAAGGCGAAGATGCCGGCGATCGCCGGGCGTGACCTCGCGCACCAGCCCGCCGAAGAGCGGCGCCGCAGCCAGCAGCACCACCGCCGAGACGGCGAGCTGGTAGACGAGCTGCATCTCGGGCTCGGCGCGCTGCAGCCGCGTCGTGCGGACGACCAGCGCGATGCCGGCCCAGCAGGCGGCGCCGCCGAGGCACATCAGGTCGCCGACCAGCGCCTGCGACGCGCACGCCGGCGACCGGCCGAGCAGCGCCAGCGCCACGCCGGCGACCGCCAGCACCAGGCCGATCAGGCGGCGCAGGCTCATCCGCTCGCCGGGAATCAGGAAGTGCGCGCCCAGCGCCACCCAGACGGGCATGGTGTAGAACAGCACCGTGGCGCGACTGACCGCCGTATGCTCGAGCCCGAGGAACAGCAGCAGGAACTCGCCGGAGAACAGCAGGCCGCAGGCGATGCCGGGCCAGAGCGAGCCGTCCGCGAGGCTCAGTCGCCGCCCGGCCGCCAGCGCGAACAGCAGCACCAGCGGCAGCGCGCAGGCCGAGCGCAGCCCCGCCTGGAAGGCCGGCGCCAGGCCGGCGTTGACCAGCTTGATCAGCACCTGGTTCAGGCCCATCAGAGCCGCGAAGCCGATCAGTGCAGTGGCGCCGACGGCATCGATCCGGTCCTTCATGCGGCCTCGCGGGATGGCGGATCAGGGGCGCCCAGGGGAACGCTGGACCAAGCGGCAGCACGCCTCATCGGCGCGGCGGGGCCAGCCAGCGCGCCGCCACCGGCGCGCCGAGGATGACGATCACCAGCCGCACCAGGTGGTGCGTCACGACATAGGCGACGTCCGTTCCGGCGATGATCGCCAGCAGCACCATCTCGGCCTGGCCGCCCGGCGCGAATGCCAGGATGGCATCGAGCGGCGGCGCCAGCCCGGCCTGGATGACCGTCTCGGCGAAGGCGACGCTCAGCACCGTCAGCAGGACGCAATAGCCGAGCGACGCCACCAGCACCCGGCGGATCTCGGCGAAGGTGATGCCGATGTACTTCACGCCGATGCCGAGCCCCAGGAAGAACTGCGCCACCCACATCGCCTCGGCCGGCGGGCGGAAATGCAGCCCGCCCAGCATGGCGACCGTGCCAGAGACGATCAGCGGCCCCAGCATCGGCGCGCCGAAGAGCCGCACGCGCACGGCCGACCACCAGCCGACGATGCCGCAGACGGCCATCACGGCGAACTCGACGGGCGGTACGGTGCTGGCCAGCTCGCCCGGCGGACCAGCCAGCGGCAGATGCCAGATCCAGCGGATCAGGAACGGCATCAGCGAGACGATGACCAGCACGCGGGTCGTGTGGATCAGCGACAGCGCGCGGGCGTTGCCGCCCGCGTCGATGCCGAACAGCATCATGTCCTGCAGCCCGCCCGGCATGGCCGAGAAATAGCTCGTCGCGTGGTCGAAGCCCCACAGGCTGCGGAAATAGGGATAGCCGACCGCGCCGATCAGCAGGACGAACGGCGGGACCAGCGCGACCGACAGCGCCATGTCGCCCAGCCGGGCGAACAATGCCGGCGTCAGCGAGGCGCCGACGGCGACGCCCAGCACCGGGCGCATCGCCTCGGAAATCGGCGGGACGCCCTTCAGCGGCATGCCGGCCAGCGCGGCGCCGAGGCAGGCGAACATCGGCCCGAGCAGCAGCGGCAGCGGCAGGCCGAGCAGCCAGAACACCGCCGCCCCCGCCGCCGCCAGCGCGAGCGTTGCCAGCCGCCAGGGAGAGAGGACCGCGCCGAGATGCATACAGATGTATGCAGTAGCAGATGAACCCGGCCGCGCAACGGGGCCGAGCACCGGATCGGACGCCAATCGGGCGCCGAGGCTCGACGAGGCGGGTTGACCCGCATCAAGGCGGCCGCTCCTGTTCGCGTCGGATGGTCGGCGCGGTCATCGGGCGGGCGACCGGAGGAAGATCGGATGCGCATGGACGAACCGCAGTCGGGGCCGCAGTCGGGGCCGCTGTCGGGGCCGCAGTCGGAACGGCATGGCGGCGGCGAGGCGGCGCGTCTCGAGACGCCGAACCCGACCGGGCTCGACGCCTACAAGCCGGCCGAGATCGCCGCCCTGGTGCGGCGGGCGGGCGTTGCCAAGGCGCGCCTGGCGCTCCTGCCCTTGGCCACGCTGGCGGTGCTCGCCGGCGTCTTCATCGGCCTCGGTGCGACGGCCTACCTGATGGCGATGACCGGCGCCGACCCGGCGCACGGGCCGACGCGGCTGCTCGGCGGGCTGGTCTTCTCGCTCGGCCTGATCCTCGTCATCGTCGGCGGCGCCGAGCTCTTTACCGGCAACGCCCTGATGGTGATGGCGGCCGTCGACCGGCTGATCACGCCCGGCGAGCTCGGGCGCAGCTGGGCGGTCGTCTATGCCGGCAATCTCGCCGGCGCGCTGGCGCTCGCGGCTCTGGTCTGGCTGACCGGGCTTACGGCGGGCGGGTTCGGCAGGACCGCGGCGGCGATCGCCGAGGCGAAGGCGGCGCTCGGGCCCGTCGAGGTGATCGCGCGCGGCATCATCTGCAACATGCTGGTCTGCCTCGCCGTCTGGCTGACGGTTGCGGCGCGCGACGTCGCGGGCAAGATCCTGGCCATCCTGCCGCCGATCTCGGCCTTCGTGCTGCTCGGCATGGAGCACTCGGTCGCCAACATGTTCTTCTTTCCGGTCGGCGCGCTGGCGGGGGCCTCGGTCACGGCCGCCGACGCGCTCTGGAACCTGGCGCTGGTGACGCTCGGCAACGTCGTCGGCGGCGCGGGGGGCGTGGCGCTGGCCTACCGGCTCGCCTACGGTCCGCGCCAGGTTTGACGGGCTGGACGGCCGGGGCTATGTTCTCTGCTTGTTCTAGGTGGAGACCCGATGCGCACCCTGACCTGCGCCGAGCTGGCGATGACGCCGGACCGGTCGCGCAGTCGCGTGGCCGGCCTTGTCATCACGCGGCAGCGGCCGGGCACGGCCTCGGGCGTGATCTTCGTGACGCTGGAGGACGAGACCGGCATCGCCAACGTCATCGTCTGGCCTAGGGTCTACGAGCGCAACCGTCGCGCCGTCATCGCCGGCCGGCTGCTGCGCGTCAGTGGCCGGCTGCAGAGCGAGGGCTCGGTCCGGCACCTGGTCGCCTGGCGGATCGAGGACCTGTCGCGCCTGCTCGACCGGCTGGGGATGCCCGACACCCGCAGCCCCTATGCCGACGAGGGCAAGCGGCCGACCATGGACCACCGCCCACTGAATGGCGGGCCGCGCAACAACCACCCGCGGGACGAGACGCGCCAGCTCTTCCCCAGCCGCGATTTCCATTGATCAGGCGCGCAGGGTCAGCCTGAACACCGCGCCCGGCGCGGCGGCCCCGGCCGCGGCCAGCTCGATCGTGCCGCCATGCGCGGCCAGCAGCGCGCGCACGATGCCGAGGCCGAGCCCGGTGCCGCCATGCTCGCGCCTGGTGGTGAAGAAGTGCTCGAAGATGCGCTCGCGGTTGGCCGCCGAGACGCCGCGGCCGTCATCGGCGACGGTCAGCACCACGGCACCGCCTTCAGCCCGCGCCGCGACGTCCACCTGCCGCGCCCCGTGTTGCGCCGCGTTCTCCAGCAGGTTGCCGAGGACGATCGCCAGCGCGTCCCCGGCGATCCGCGCCTGCAGCCCGTCCGGCACGTCGATGCGGGCCCGGACCCCCTGCGGCAGGCGCCCGGCCGCCTTCTCCGCCGCCGGGCGCAGCGGCGCGCTGGCATCCGTGCGCACCGCGTTCTCGGCCCGCGCCAGCTCCATCAGCCGGTCGAGCAGCGCCTTCAGCCGCGCCCCGTCGGCGGCGATGTTGCCGGCGAACCGGCGCCGCTCCTCGGCCGTCATGTCGTGGTCCTGCATGAGCTCGGCCGCGCCCTGGATGGCGGCGAGCGGCGTCTTGAACTCGTGGCTGACATGGTTCGCCAGGGTGCGGATGTACTCGGCGCGGCGGTTCAACGCCGCCGCCATGCGGGCGATCCCCTCGCCCAGCTCGGCCATCTCGCGCGTGCCCGGGCGCTCGAGCGGCGCCATCGTCGCCGTCTCGCCGCTCGTCACCCGCCGGGTCCGCGCCAGCAGCTGGGCGACCGGCCGCGAGATCGTCCGCGAGGTCAGCAGCGCCAGCGAGGTCGCGAGAACCAGCACCGTCGCCGCCGCCAGCACCGCCTTCTCGCGCTCGTCATAGAGGTGGCGCAGCACGCTTTTCGGCGTGCGCGAGAGATAGACGGCGCCGAGCACCCGGCCCGCGGCCGTCACCGGCATCGCGACGAAGACGCGCACGCCGGTGCCGCGGGTGATGCGCGCCAGGATGCTGGGCGCGTTCTCCAGCTCGCGGTAGCGGAGCGCGCTGGCGTAGTGGCCGGAGAGCGCCGCCGCCACCTCGGGCACATGCGCGAAGTTCTGCCCGATCTCGGCCGTGCCGCCGACGACGGTGCCGTCCGCGTCGAGCAGGCGCGCGCCGATCAGCGTCGTCAGCTGCGCCCGGTCGAGGACGGGGCTGAGCGCTCTGCCGGCCGCCACCGCCGCGGCGCTCGGCGGCCTTGCCGGGGCCATGCCCTCGGGCCGGGCCGGCAGCGTCTCGACGCGCGCCAGGTCCAGCTTGGGGTCGATCGGCGTCCAGCCGGCGCCCGCAGCGCCCGGCCGCGGCGTCCCGTCGCCCTGTCCCGCCAGCCCGGCCGCGTAGGCGGCGCCGATCAGCGCCGCCTGGCTGATCAGCTCGCGCTCGGTCTCCTGCACCAGCTGGTTCTCGTAGATGCGGAAGAAGAAGATCGACCCCAGCGGCAGCAGGATCACGGCCAGGTTGACGATCAGCAGCACCGCCGACAGGCGCGGCCGAACCCTCATCGCTGCCTCATCGCAGCCCGAGGCGGAAGCCGACGCCGTGCACCGTCTCGATCAGCCCCGCCCCGCCGGCGGCGGCCAGCTTGGCCCTGACATGGCGCACGTGGCTGTCCAGCGTCCGGTCGCTGACGTGGATGTTGGGCGCATAGACCGCGCGCATCAGCTCGTCGCGGCCGAAGACGCGGCGCGGCTGACGCGCCAGCACCAGCAGCAGCTGGAACTCGGTCGCCGTCAGCGGCACCTCGACGCCCTGCCAGGCGACCCGGTGCTCGACCGGGTCGATCTCGAGCGCGCCGGCCCGGACGGGCGCATCCGCCCCGGCCGCCCCGGCCGCCCCGGCCGACCCCGCCGCCCCGCCCGGCGCCGCGCGGGCGCGCTTGAGGATGGCGTTGATGCGCGCCACCAGCTCGCGCGGGCTGAACGGCTTGGTCACATAGTCGTCGGCGCCGAGTTCCAGCCCAAGGATGCGGTCGATCTCGTCGTCGCGCGACGAGAGGAACAGGATCGGCACGTCCGAGTTCGCGCCGAAGCGTCCGGCAGAGCTCGAGCCCGTCCATTTCGGGCATGTTGATGTCGAGCACGATCAGGTCCGGGACAAGCTCGCCCGCCATACGCAGCGCCGCCGCGCCGTCCTCGGCCGCGCGCGCCGCCATGCCGGCCTTGGCCAGCGCAAAGCAGACGACCTCGCGGATGTGCGGGTCGTCGTCGACGACGAGGATCGAGTGCCGCATGGGCGCGCTTTTATCCGGTTCGCCGGCCGCCTGCCACCTCCCCGCCACCTCTTCGGGAGCGGGATGGAAAAGGGGTGCCGGAGCGGCCGGGGGTGGGCGCTCCGGCACCGAGTGGGGCCTCAGGGACGGCGGTCGGGGACCATCGCGCGCAGGCTGACGCGGTCCGCGCCGACCTCGTCCCGGAAGGCCAGGCGGTCGCTGAAATAGGCGGGAGCGTCCTCGACCTCCCAGTGGCCGCGGACCGGCGCCATCTCGGCCAGAGCCGCGTCGGGCGCCGCAGCCGCGAGGGCCGCGACCCGGTGCCCCTCCGGCTGAGCCGGGGTCGCGAGCAGCGCGAGGACTGCCAGTGCGGTCTCGATCGTCATTGCGCGCCTCCTGTCTCCGATGCTCGCGACTATGCGCTGTCGGCTTGCAGATCGGCGGACGGCTTCGGCGCAGGTGCGCCGGCTTTCCCGTGCAGCTTTCGTGCAGGCGAGCGGCCGGCAGGGACCGGGTCAGAGCGCCTTGCGCGCCGCCATGGCGGCCGAGATCGTGCCCTCGTCGAGATAGTCGAGCTCGCCACCGATCGGTACGCCCTTGGCGAGCGATGTCAGCGCGGCGCCGGTTCCCTCGAGGTACTCGGCGATGACATGCGCCGTGGTCTGGCCGTCGACGGTGGCGTTCAGCGCCAGAACCACCTCGGCGATGCCGTCCTGGCGGACGCGGGCGGCGAGTTCCGGGATGCGCAGCGTTTCCGGCGTGACGCCGTCCAGCGCGTTCAGATGGCCGCCCAGCACGTGATAGCGGCCGCGGAAGACGGCGGCGCGCTCCATCGCCCAGAGGTCTGCCACATCGGCGACGACGCAGAGCGTGCCCGTCGCCCGGCGCGGGTCGGCGCAGATGGCGCAGACCTCGGCTGTGGTGATGTTCTCGCAGATCCGGCAGGTGCGGACGGTGCGCGCCACCTCGTCGAGCGCCGCGGCCAGCGGCAGCATCAGCCGCTCGCGCCGCTTGACCATGTGCAGCGCGGCGCGCCGCGCCGAACGCGGGCCGAGGCCCGGCAGCTTGGCCATCAGCTCGATCAGCCGCTCGATCTCCGGTGCGCCGGACATCCGATCAGCTCGGCCGGCTCTCTGGGCTCTCGGGGCTCGAGCCAGCGCGCGCGACGATGCCGGTCAGGCAGCCGACCGCGCCGGCCGCCTTGCGCAGCTCGGCCATCGGCGTCTCGGCGACCTCGATGCCGAGGCCGCGATACCAGTCGCGGGTCGCCGCATTGCCCGCCGGCATCAGGATGCGCCGCGGCCCCAGCGTGACGAAGTTGAGCGCGCGGGTCGCCTGCGCCTCGTCGGCCTCGGGCAGGAAGGCGACCTGGTAGCCATGCGCCCGCAGCGCCGTGACGGCGCGGTGCGGCGTCCGGCGCGGCCAGGCGATGGCTAGGTCGCGGTCGGCGATCCGCAGCATGCCCATCAGGTGCATCGTGCCGAAGGGCATGTCGACGACGATCAGATCGATGCCGATCTCGGCCAGCGTCGACGCCGATCTGCCGCGCCGCCGCCTCGTTGGTGCGCAGGCCGATGCCGAGCAGCGCCGTGCGCGGGTCCAGCCACATCAGGTCGGCGCCCTCGAACGTCGCGTGCCCTGTCAGCGTGCGCAGGATCGGCACGCCGGCGGCCGCCAGCGCGGCGGCGACGGCGACCTCCTCGCCGGCGCGCACCGTCGAGGCGGGGCGCGCCCAGGATCGCGCCCTGCGGCGTCATGACGAAGAGGTCGGCGCAGAACATGCGGTTGGGCGTCGGGGCGGCGACCTCCGGCACCTCCAGCACGGCGACGCCGGCGGCCCGGTAGGCGTCTGCCATGGCGTCGTGCTCGGCCTGCGCCCGGCCGAGGTCCAGCGCCTCGAGTTGCTGGGCGGCGTCGACATCGTCGACGACGATCTCGGATCCCGGTCGGCACAGCAGCACCGCCTTCAGCGGCCGCCATTCGCCGTCGATGCCGCCGGCCCAGATCGGGCCGATCTCGTCGGCATGGCTGGCGGCGCGCGGCGACCAGCCGGCCCCGCCATAGGCCGCGCTGCCGAAGGTCGATGCGGCGGCACCCCCGGTATCCGCCCTGCCCGAAGCGACGGACACCGGATCCGGTCGCCGCGCATCCGCCGACAGGTCGTTCACGGCGTCACCCGCACGGGCTCACCCGAAGGGCAGCTTCATGCCGGGCGGCAGCGACAGGCCCTCGGTCAGCTTGGCCATCTCGGCCTGGCCCATCTCGCGCGCCTTGCGGATCGCGTCGTTGATCGCCGCGACGATCAGGTCCTCCAGCACCTCCTTTTCCTCGCCGCCGCCGAGCAGCGAGGGGTCGACCGACAGCTTCCTGACCTCGCCCTCGGCGGTGGCGCGGGCGTGGACCATGCCGGCGCCGGCCGAGCCCTCTGCCTCGAGCGTCTTCATCCGCTCCTGCACCTCGGCCATCTTGGCCTGCATCTCCTGGGCCTGCTGCATCAGCTTGCCCATGTCGCCCAGTCCCTTCAGCATCAGAAGTCCTCCTCGAACGGGTCGTCGCGTCCACATAGCTGTCCACGAGGTCGGCATCCATGTCGTCCGGCTCGGGCGCCGGCGCAAGGATTTCGTCCTGCGTCGCAGCCGGCCGGCGCCGAGCGGGCGGACGGCGCCGATGCGCGCGCCCGGAAAGGTGGCGAGCGCCGCGGCGACCAGCGGGTGGTTCTCGGCCTCGGCGCTGGCGGCGGCGTCGGCGCGGCGGCGCTCGTCGGCGACGCTGGGCGCGCCCGGTTGGTCGCTGACGAGCACGCTCCAGCGCGCGCCGGTCAGGCCGCGCAGCCGTTGGCCGAGCCGCCCGGCAAGGTCGCCTGGCGCGTCTGGCGGCGGGGTTGAACTCGATCAGACCCGGGCGGTAGCGCACCAGGCGCACATGCGTCTCGACCTCGGTCAGCAGGATCAGGTCACGCGCCTCGCCGATCAGCGCCAGCACGTCGTCGAAGGCGGCAAACCTGGCCAGAGCGTCCGGCGGGGCCTCTGCCGGCGCCGGTTCGTACGCCGGCGCCGTGGAGGCCGACGCAACGACCGTGAGCGCGGTCGCCGACGGAAGCGCCGCCGCCGGTGCCGCCGCCGGTCCCGCCGCCGTGCCGCCGCCTGCCGCCAGTCCGCCGCCAGTGCCGCCAGGCCGGCGGCGGGCGCGGACGCGGCGGCGCCGCCGCGCCTTCATCGGTCAGGCGGCGCACCAGCTCCTCGGGCGGCGGCAGGTCGGCGACATGCGTCAGCCGGATCACCGCCATTTCGGCCGCCATCATCGCGTTCGGCGCCAGCGCCAGCTCCTCCAGCGCCTTCAGCAGCATCTGCCAGGACCGCGTCAGCACGCGCATCGAGAGCCGCCCGGCCAGGTCGCGGCCGCGGTCGCGCTCGGCCATGCGACACGGTCGGGTCGTCGGCGGTGTCGGCGGCGATCTTCAGGACCGATATCCAGTGCGTCAGCTCGGCCAGATCGCGCAGCACGACGCCCGGGATCGGCGCCGTCGGCATATTGCCGGCCGAGCTCGGCCAGCGCGCCGGCGGCATCGCCCCGCATGATCGCCTCGAAGAGGTCGAAGACCCGGCCGCGATCGGCCAGCCCCAGCATGACCGCGCACGGCGGCGGCGTCGACCTCGGCCTCGCGGCCGTGCGCGATCGCCTGGTCGAGCAGCGAGAGCGCGTCGCGCACCGAGCCCTCGGCCGCCCGCGTGACCAGCGCCAGCGCCTCGTCGGTCAGCCGCGCGCCTTCCTGCTCGGCGATGCCGCGCAGGTGCGCCATCATCATCTCGGGCTCGATGCGGCGCAGGTCGAAGCGCTGGCAGCGGCTGAGGATCGTGACCGGAACCTTGCGGATCTCGGTCGTGGCCAGGATGAAGATGACGTGCGGCGGCGGCTCCTCCAGCGTCTTCAGCAGCGCGTTGAAGGCCGCGGTCGACAGCATGTGGACCTCGTCGACGATGTAGACCTTGTAGCGCGCCGAGGCCGCCCGGTAGCGCACCGCGTCGTTGATCTCGCGGATGTTGTCGACGCCGTTGTTCGACGCTGCGTCGATCTCCAGCACGTCGACGTGCCGGCCTTCGGCGATGGCGACGCAGGCCTCGCAGTCGCCGCATGGATCGATCGTCGGGCGGTCGTCGCGCTGGCAGTTCAGCCCCTTGGCGATGATCCGCGCCGTCGTCGTCTTGCCGACGCCGCGCACGCCCGTCAGGATGAAGGCATGCGCGATCCGGTCGTGCTCAAAGGCGTTCGTCAGCGTGCGGACCATCGCGTCCTGGCCGATCAGGTCGCGGAAATGGCCGGGGCGATACTTGCGCGCCAGCACCTGATAGGCGGGGGAATCGATCGTCGCCTCCATGCGGCGGCCGCGGGGATCTGCGCGACATTAGTGCCGCCGCCCCTGCCGTCGCAAGCCGCCGGGCCGACAAGACGCATCGAACGCGCGAAGCGGAGAGGGTGAGAGGCTGGACAGCGACCCGAACGAAACTCGTTGCGGCTGCTTCCTTCCGGACCTGACCGGGTTGGCGAGGTGTCCGCCCGCGCCAACCTCTCGACCGCCGATATAGGCCGGGACGCGTTTTCCCGCAAGCCGCGGATGCATCGGCGGCCGGTCTCGGCGGGGCCTTTACCCGCCGCGGCCGGGTGGTGCATCAAGGCGCCCTGATGTCTTCCCGTTCAAAGGTCAGTCCATGATCGAGACCCGGCGCGTCACCTTCGCCGCTGGCAGCGGATGGCTCGACCGCGCCGCCCACCTGCGCGATTCGACGGCCGAGCTGCTGGGCCGCGCCGACGCCGCGCTGCTGCCGCTCTGGCAGGAGAAGGTGCTGATCGATCTGGCGAGGCCAGGGGCGGGCGCGGAGGCCGGTCAGGGGCCGCGGCTCGGCTGGGTCGCGCCGTCCGAGCACCTGGCCGAGGCGACGGAAGCGCCGGTCTTTCTCGGCTTCTCGCGGCGAGACGCCCTGCTTCGCGGCGGATTTCTCGGCGCTGGACGAGGACGCGGCGCGCGAGCGCTTCGGCGAGGGAGCCAAGTTCATCGACCTGCGCAGTGTCTGCGGCGAGCTCTGCCCGGAAGGCGCGTCGATCGCGGCGACGGCCAAGGGGCTGCTCGGCTGGCACCGCACGCACCGCTTCTGCTCGCGCTGCGGCGCGGCCTCGGGCATCGAGAACGGCGGCTGGCGGCGGCGCTGCCCGGCCTGCCGCGGGCTGCACTTCCCGCGCACCGACCCGGTCGTCATCATGCTGATCCTGCGCGGCGACGACGTGCTGATCGGCCGGCAGACGCAGTTTCCGCCCGGCACCTATTCGCTGCTGGCCGGCTTCATGGAGCCCGGCGAGACGATCGAGGACGCCGTGCGCCGCGAGGTGCTCGAGGAGACGCAGATCCGCGTCGGCCGCGTCGGCTATCTCGGCTGCCAGCCCTGGCCCTTCCCAGCGAACCTGATGCTCGGCTGCATCGGCGAGGCCGAGACGTCCGAGATCACCCGCGACCCGACCGAGCTCGAGGATGCCCGCTGGGTGACCCGGTCGGCGATGCAGCAGATCCTGCGGGGCGAGCACCCCGAGATCAGACCCCCCCGCAGGGACGCGATCGCCCGCGCCATCCTGACCGACTGGATCAACGGCGCCGTCCCGGCGATCCGGGCGCAGCCCCTACACACCGACTGAAGACCTCGGACTGCCGCTCCGCCCGTCTCGGACATGCGCAGAGGAGAAAGGCGGCGTCTCTGCCGCTGCCGACGACAGGATCCGGACCGCTCAGCCTCGCAGCCAGGCGAGGGCGGCGTCGCGCTCGTCCGACATGAACGCCTTGATCTCGTAGGGCATGATCGTCGACGGAAAATTCGCCGTGCACCAGTGCACCAGTCCGGGGCCGGAGACGACGGCGAGCTTCTCGAATTGTTGGCTCAACGAAGAGAAGGCAAGGGCGATGTCGTCGAAGCAGGCTTTCGGCGTCCAGCCGCGGAAGTCTTCATCCATGATCACCAGCAGGCGCAACTTTCCGGTTTCCGGTGCGCGGCCGCGGATTTCGGCCTTGAAGCTCTCGTAGTCGGCGTCGCGCAGGCGGCCGGTGACGCGGACGGCGATGAGTGCGCCCTGGCTTTCCGGCAAGAATGTGATGGTGGCGGGAACAGGGGGGCTTTCGAGCAGCCAGGCTTTGGCGCCCTCCATTTCAGCGGCGCCGAACACTCGGATCGGGGTGCCGAACAAAGGCTCCATGGTCGGAGCGGCGCCGAGCCACCATTGGTCGCCAACCACGGCGATGCGGGCGACCTTGGGCAGGTGCGCATTGACGAAGCGAATATGGGCGAGAAGAGCATGGGCGTCGTCCCAGCCGGCGAAGCCGGTCGCGTCGATCAGGAGCCCCTCGAGTTGTCCCCGAGCGGCGACCACCGGGTCTACAGCAGCACCGACCTTTTCGAAGTCTGCGTCTGCAATCGCGCCTTCGGGGTGGACGGCGATGACCTGGTCTTCACGCAGCCATTCGGTCCTGACCATGGGAGTTCTCCGTTGCCCTGGAGACGTAGTGTCTTGCAACGTCGGCGGACCGGCGCCTTGATATCCATCAACTCCTGCTCGTCATGCGTCGCTGTCGGGCGAGTTCGGAATGGCCGCGAAGCAGTTGGATCGGCCGTGCTGCCGATGCCCAGGTCGTCCCGCATAGCTAGACCAGCTGCCGTTCGCGCCGCGCGGCACTATTGAGGCCCGATCCTGATTCCTTCGCATCCGTTCCGGAAGGGCGACGTCAAGCGAGAACCAGCCGGATGGCGAGGCCGACCGCCGCGACCGCGCCGACGCCGCCGGCCCAGAGGCCGACGAACCAGAGCAGGCGGCGCGCCGCCGAGTGGCAGGAGGGCGGCATCAGTGATAGCCCTCGTCATGGCCGACCTTGCCGCGGAACACCCAGTAGGCATAGGCCGTGTAGGCCAGGATCGATCGGCACCAGGATGGCCGCGCCGACCAGCAGGAAGGCCAGGCTGTCGTCCGGCGCCGCCGCCTCCTCGATGGTCAGCGCCGGCGGCACGATGTAGGGATAGAAGCTGATGCCGATGCCGGCGAAGCAGAGGACGAAGATCCCGAGCGCGGCGAGGAAAGGCCGGCGGTCGTGGCCGCGCCTGCAGCCCGGTGAAGAGCAGCAAGCGCGCACGACGCGATCAGCACCGGCACCAGACGCGCTGAAGACCACCGTCGGCCAGGCGAACCAGCGGTCGAAGTATTGCGGCACGCAGGAACGGCGTCCACAGGCTGACGCCGCCGATCAGCGCCAGCGTGCCGACGCCGCTGATCCAGGCGAAGCGGCGCGCGCGCTCCTGCAGCGGGCCCGTCGGTCTTCATGACCAGCCAGGTCGCGCCGAGCAGCGCATAGCCGACCACCAGCGCCGCGCCCGGTGAGCGACCGAGAACGGCGTCAGCCAGTCCCACCAGCCGCCGGCATAGGCGCGGTCCTCGACCTGGATGCCCTGCACCAGCGCGCCGAGCGCGATGCCCTGCGCGAAGGCCGCGATCAGCGAGCCGCCGTGAACGGCGCAGTCCCAGAGCGCGCTTCCGCGCTCGGTCCGCCAGCGGAACTCGAAGGCGACGCCGCGAAAGATCAGCGCCAGCAGCATGGCGATGAGCGGCACGTAGAGCGCCGGCATGACGATCGCATAGGCGAGCGGAAAGACGGCGAAGCAGGCCGCCGCCGCCCAGCACCAGCCAGGTCTCGTTGCCGTCCCAGACCGGCGCGACGGAGTTCATCATCGACGTCGCGGTCCTCGCGCGTCGCGCAAGAAGGGGAACAGGATGCCGATGCCGAGGTCGAAGCCGTCGAGCACGACATAGGCGAGCACGGCGAAGGCGATCAGCCCGGCCCAGATGAATGGCAGATCGAAGTTCCATGGCTTGGCCTTTCCCCTGCATGCGCTCCGCGGCCGGGCTCGCCGCGCGACCGGCGTGATGCCGGCGGCGCGGGTCGGCGCCGCGCCTCGACGTCCTCGCCGGCTGTCGGGCGAGTCGGCCCATCAGGCGCAGGATGTAGAAGGTGCCCGCGCCGAAGACGACGAAGTAGACCACGATGAAGGCGATCAGCGAGCCGCCGACCGCCGGCGCGGCGATCGGCGACGCCGACTGTCGGCGGTGCGCAGCAGGCCGTAGACCGTCATAGGGCTGGCGGCCGACCTCGGTGGTGATCCAGCCGGCCAGCACGGCGACGAAGCCCGCCGGCCCCATCACCATCGCCGCCCGGTGCAGCCAGCGGCTCAGTCGCAGACGTCCGCGCCAGCGCTGCCCACAGGCCGACCAGAGGCCGAGCGCCGAGCATGGCGAAGCCGAGCGCCGACCATGACCCGGAAGGTCCAGAAGACGATCGCCGACCGGCGGGCGCTCGTCCTCGGGGAAGTCGTTGAGGCCGCGGAGCGCGCCGTCCAGGTCGTGCGTCAGGATCAGCGAGCCGAGCTTCGGGATCTCGATGCGTGTCGGTGCGTCTTCGCCGCCTCGTCGTCGGGCATGCCGAACAGGATCAGCGGCGCGCCGCCGGGATGCGTCTCGTAATGGCCCTCCATCGCCGCGACCTTGGCCGGCTGGTGCTCGAGCGTGTTGAGGCCGTGCAGGTCGCCGGCGACGATCTGGAGCGGCGCGACCAGCGCGGCCATCCACATCGCCATCGAGAACATGATCCGCGCGCCGGGATCGTGCGCGGTCGCGCAGCAGGTGCCAGGCGCCGACCGCGCCGACGACGAAGGCGGTCGTCAGATAGGCGGCCAGCACCATGTGCACGAGCCGGTAGGGGAAGGACGGGTTGAAGATGATCGCCCACCAGTCGTCCGGGACGAACTGGCCGGCCTCGTTGATGGCGTAGCCGGCGGGCGTCTGCATCCAGCGAGTTCACCGCGAGGATCCAGAAGGCCGAGATCAGCGTGCCGGCGGCGACCATCAGCGTGGCGAAGAAGTGCAGCCCTCGCCGACCCGCTTGCGGCCGAACAGCATGATGCCGAGGAAGCCCGGCCTCGAGGAAGAAGGCCGTCAGCACCTCGTAGCCCATCAGCGGGCCGAGCACCGGCCCGGCCTTGTCGGAGAACACCGACCAGTTGGTGCCGAACTGGTAGGACATGACGATGCCCGAGACGACGCCCATGCCGAAGGCGACGGCGAAGATCGTCTTCCAGTAGTCGAACAGCCTGCATGATAGACGTCGTTTCCGGTCCGCAGCCACAGCCCTTCGAGCACGGCGAGATAGCTCGCCAGCCCGATGGTGAAGGCGGGGAAGATGATGTGGAACGAAACGGTGAAGGCGAACTGGATCCGCGCCAGGTCGATCGCCTCGTATCCGGTGAACCATCCGGTGAGCATCGGCGCTCCCTCGGTGTGCTTGCGATCTTCGAGTGTCGATCTAGACGCCCGCGGGCGGGTCTCAAGGTGACCGCGACAATGCAGATCCGTGCCCAGGGGAACCGCGAGGGCGATTGTGGTTGCGGGCGCGCCATGCACTAGATCGCGCCGATGCCACGTTGAACTGCCGCCGGCGAACTCCGCCCGGACGTCTGAGACCGGCCTTCGGCCGGGGCCGGGACGCGCGACGACGCCCCGGCACGCCCGGAGCAGCCGCGCATCGGCATGGTCTCGCTCGGCTGCCCGAAGGCGCTGGTCGACTCCGAGCGGATCCTGACGCGGCTGCGCGCCGAGGGCTATGCGATCTCGCCGGACTATGCCGGCGCCGACGCGGTGATCGTCAACACCTGCGGCTTTCTCGACTCGGCCAAGGCGGAGAGCCTCGAGGCGATCGGCGAGGCGGTGCGGGAAAACGGCCGGGTGATCGTCACCGGCTGCCTGGGCGTCGAGGACGAGGCGATCCGCGCGGCGCACCCGGCGGTGCTGGCCGTCACCGGGCCGCACCAGTACGAGGCGGTGCTGGACGCGGTGCACCGCGCGGTGCCGCCCGCGCCCGACCCGAAGATCGACCTGATCCCGGCGGGCGCCGTGCGCGCTGACGCCGCAGGCACTACGCCTATCTGAAGATCTCCGAGGGCTGCAACCACGCCTGCCGGTTCTGCATCATCCCGCAGATGCGCGGCCGGCTGGCCTCGCGGCCGGCACGGGCGGTGCGTGCGCGAGGCCGAGAAGCTGGTCGAGAGCGGCGTGCGCGAGCTGCTGGTCATCAGCCAGGACACCTCGGCCTATGGCGTCGACCTGCGCCATGCCGAAACCGGCGGGGTGCGCGCCCACATCACCGATCTCGCGCGCGCGCTGGGGCAGCTCGGGGCCTGGGTGCGGCTGCACTATGTCTATCCCTACCGCCATGTCGACGAGCTGATCCCGCTGATGGCCGAGGGGCTGGTGCTGCCCTATCTCGACATTCCCGTTCCAGCACGCCTCGCCCGCCGTGCTGCGCGCCATGCGCCGGCCGGCGAACGAGGCCAAGGTGCTGGAGCGGCTGGCGGGATGGCGGGCGATCTGCCCGGACATCACGATCCGCTCGACCTTCATCGTCGGCTTCCCCGGCGAGACCGAGGACGATTTCCGCCATCTGCTCGACTGGCTGGAGGAGGCGCAGCTCGACCGGGTCGGCTGCTTCCAGTACGAGGACGTGCGCGGCGCCGCGGCGAACGACCTGCCGACCACGTGCCCCGCGAGGTCAAGCAGGAGCGCTGGGAGCGGTTCATGGCAGGCACGCGACCCGCATCTCGGCGGCAAAGCTGGCCGCCAAGGTCGGCCGGCGGCTGGAGGCGATCGTCGACCGAATCGATCCGGACGGCGCCGTCTGCCGCACTTGGGGCGACGCGCCCGAGATCGACGGCAACCTCTTCATCGACGACGGCTTCGCGCATCTGGCGCCCGGCGACGTCCTGACGGTCGAGGTCGACGAGGCCTCGGACTACGACCTTTGGGCCGGCCCGCCGAGCTGGCGGGTTTGCCGGACGTTCGGCAAACTGTTCCGCGATCGGCAATCCGTGTGGCGACGATCCTTGCGTGATCCTTTGCCAATGCAAAGAGCAGTTCGGCAATCCCGTCAGCGCGCCCGCAGTCCTCCACGGCTTTCACGCCGCTTAACTGCGTCGCTTAGGATGATCGGACGGGTCGTGCAGTGGGAGGTCGCCGCGACGACGGGAACGCGACGCCGGCGGAAACAGTGCGAGGCTTCTCTGCCGAGCCGGCAGGGTCTCGCTCCCCCGAACGGCCTTCGGCGGACGGCCCTGGAAGGTGGTCATGACAGGTTTCTCTCCGGCAAGCATCCCTGACGGCGATCGTTGCGATCGCGCCGGTCGTCGCTCCGGCCCCCGGTTCGGCGGCGACGCAGATGGTCTGCGGCGAGCGCGCGGCCATCGTCGCGCAGCTCGAGCGCAAATACGGCGAGACGCGGCGCTCGATCGGCCTGCAGCAGGGGCACGCGGTGGTCGAGGTCTATGCGTCCGACAAGACCGGCTCGTGGACGATCCTGGTGACGAACACGAAGGCCGGTCCTGCCTGATGGCGGCCGGCGACGCGTTCGAGGCGCTCAGGACCGCCGGGCTCGACTCGGAGGTCTGATCGGCCTCGCCCGCGGTCTTCGCGGCGGCCCGGCGCTCCGCCGCCGGCCCGTGCTTGGCGGCGGCCGATCTCGCTCCCGCCTGGCGCCTGCCCGGCGCCCGAGCGGCCTTGCGTTCCCCCGCGAAATGGGGCACCCCTCCGGCGCTTCGCCGCGGGGAGGAACGAATGTCGAGACCCAAGATCGCGCTGATCGGCGCCGGCCAGATCGGCGGCACGCTCGCCCACCTCGTCGGGCTGAAGGAGCTGGGCGACGTCGTGCTCTTCGACATCGCCGAGGGCATCCCGCAGGGCAAGGCGCTGGACATCGCCGAGAGCGCGCCGGTCGACGGCTTCGACGCCGCCTATGCCGGCACGCAACGACTACGCCGACCTCGAGGGCGCCGATGTCTGCATCGTCACCGCCGGCGTTCCGCGCAAGCCGGGCATGAGCCGCGACGACCTGCTCGGCATCAACCTCAAGGTGATGAAGGCCGGTCGGCGAGGGCATCAGGCAGCCATGCGCCGGACAGCTTCGTCATCTGCATCACCAACCCGCTCGACGCCATGGTCTGGGCGCTGCAGAAGTTTTCCGGCCTGCCGAAGGAGAAGGTCGTCGGCATGGCCGGCGTGCTCGACTCGGCGCGCTTCCGGCACTTTCCTGGCCGAGGAGTTCGAGGTCTCGGTGCAGGACGTCACCGCCTTCGTGCTCGGCGGCCATGGCGACACCATGGTGCCGCTGACCCGCTATTCCACTGTCGCCGGCATCCCGCTGCCGGATCTGGTCAAGATGGGCTGGACGACGCAGGAGCGGCTGGACGCCATCGTCCAGCGCACCCGCGACGGCGGCGCCGAGATCGTCGGCCTGCTGAAGACCGGCTCGGCCTTCTACGCGCCCGGCCGCCAGTCGGCGATCGCCATGGCCGAGAGCTATCTCAAGGACCAGAAGCGCGTGCTGCCCTGCGCCGCCTGGGTCGAGGGCGCCTATGGCCAGAGCGGCCTCTATGTCGGCGTGCCGGCGGTGATCGGCGCCGGCGGCATCGAGCGGGTCATCGAGATCGAGCCTCGACAAGTCCGAGCAGGCGATGCTGCAGAAGTCGATCGACGCGGTGAACGGCCTGGTCGACGGCCTGCAAGGGCATCGACGAGTCGCTCGCCTGAGAGCCGCGCGCGCACCTTGCCGGGCGCGCGATCGGCGCGGTAAGGCCGCGCTGCACCAGCGTGGTATGCCAGAGGCGGCGCGGAGGTCCGGCGCCCGGCGAGGCCCGCGGCCAAAGCGGTCGCTCGAGGGGGAGCGCGCGCCATGAACATCCACGAATACCAGGCGAAGGAGATCCTGCGGAGCTATGGCGCGCCGGTGGCCAAGGGCCACCGGTGCTGGAGCCCGACCATGCGCGCGAGGCCGTCGACGAGCTGGGCGGGCCGGTCTGGGTGGTCAAGGCGCAGATCCACGCCGGCGGCCGCGGCAAGGGGACGTTCAAGGAATCCGAGGCCGGCGAGCAAGGGCGGCGTGCGCGTCACCAAGGACCCGGAGGAAGCCGTGCAGTTCGTCCGCCAGATGCTGGGCAACACGCTGGTCACCAAGCAGACCGGGCCGGCCGGCAAGCAGGTCGGGCGCGTCTATGTCGAGCAGGGCGCGGCTATCGCCCGCGAGTACTATCTCGCGCTGCTGGTCGACCGCGAGACCAGCCGCGTCGCCTTCATCGCCTCGACCGAGGGCGGCATGGACATCGAGGAGGTCGCGGCCAGCACGCCCGAGAAGATCGTGACCTTGTCCGTCGACCCGGCGACCGGCATCCAGCCCTATCACGGGCGCAAGCTGGCCACGGCGCTGCGGCTGGAAGGCGAGGCCGTCAGGCAGGCCGGGCGGCTGGCCGGCACGCTCTACCGGGCGTTTCTGGACAAGGACGTGAGCCTGCTCGAGATCAACCCGCTGATCCAGACCGAGGCCGGCGATCTCGTCTGCCTCGACGCCAAGATGAACTTCGACTCGAACGCGCTCTACCGGCACAAGGACCTGGTCGAGCTGCGCGACGAGACCGAGGAGGATCCCAAGGAGCTCGAGGCCTCGAAGCACGACCTGAACTACATCGCGCTGGACGGCGAGATCGGCTGCATGGTGAACGGCGCCGGGCTGGCCATGGCGACGATGGACATCATCAAGCTGTACGGCGTCCGAGCCGGCGAACTTCCTCGACGTCGGCGGCGGCGCCACCAAGGAGAAGGTGACCGAGGCTTTCAAGATCATCACCAGCGACCCGAAGGTGAAGGGCATCCTGGTCAACATCTTCGGCGGCATCATGCGCTGCGACGTCATCGCCGAGGGCGTGGTCGCCGCCGTCAAGCAGGTGGGGCTGCAGGTGCCGCTGGTGGTGCGCCTGGAAGGCACGAACGTCGAGCGCGGCAAGCAGATCCTCGAACGAGTCGGATGTCTCGGTCACCGCCGCCGACGACCTGGCGGACGCCGCCGAGAAGATCGTCAAGGCGGTGCGGGGGTGAGCATCCACGGAAGCGGCGAGGCAGGTTCATGTCCAAGCTGAACGAAGAGCCGATCCGCGAGGCGCCGCTGATCGCCGGCGCGGCGCTGGTCGTCTGCGGCGTGCTGCTGATGCGGCTGGGGCCCGATCTGCTGGCCATGCCGGCGCCGCGCGAGGCGCGCCAGAGCGCGCTTGCCCGGCTGCGGCGCGGCGATCGGACCGGGGCGGTGGCGCAGCGGCTTCGCGAGGCGCTGGTCGAGATCCTGCCGGCGAACGTGCTGGGAGGCGTCGGGCGTGGGCTGGTTCTCGCGGGTGCCGGCGTCCTGATCGTGCGCCTGCTGGACCACTTCGCGGGCGATGGCGGAGCCCGCCGGTGAGGCGGTCGCGGTACAACCGGCCGCACGACAACAGAGGGAGCGCTGGCTGATGGCCGTACTCGTCGATGCGAACACGAAAGTCATCTGCCAGGGACTGACCGGGGCGCAGGGCACCTTTCATACCGAGCAGGCGATCGCCTACGGCACGCAGATGGTCGGGGGCGTGACCCCCGGCAAAGGCGGCACCGAGCACATCGGGCTGCCGGTCTTCGACACGGTCGCCGAGGCCGTCGCGGCGACGGGCGCCACCGCCAGCGCGATCTACGTGCCGCCGCCCTTCGCCGCCGACGCCATCATGGAGGCGGTGGACGCCGAGGTGCCGCTGGTCGTCTGCATAACCGAGGGCATTCCCGGTGCTCGACATGATGAAGGTCAAGCGGATGCTCGACGGGTCGAGCTCGCGGCTGATCGGGCCGAACTGCCCTGGCGTCATCACGCCGGACGCCTGCAAGATCGGCATCATGCCCGGCCATATCCACCGGCGCGGCAATGTCGGCATCGTCAGCCGGTCCGGCACGCTGACCTACGAGGCGGTGGGGCAGACCACGGCGGCGGGACTTGGGCAGTCGACCTGCATCGGCATCGGCGGCGACCCCATCAAGGGCACCGAGTTCATCGACGCGCTGGAGCTGTTCCTGGGCGACGACGAGACCGAGGCCATCATCATGATCGGCGAGATCGGCGGCTCGGCGGAGGAGGACGCCGCGCAGTTCCTGATCGACGAGGCCAAGGCCGGCCGCAAGAAACCCGTCGCCGGCTTCATCGCCGGGCGCACGGCGCCGCCGGGCCGGCGCATGGGCCATGCCGGGGCGATCATCTCGGGCGGCAAGGGCGGCGCCGAGGACAAGATCGAGCGCGATGAAGGCGGCCGGGATCACCGTCGCCGACAGCCCTGCCGGCCTGGGCGAGGCGTTGCTGAAGGCGATCGGCTGAGCGAGCCGGTCGGCGTCGGCACGCGAGCAGTCGGACAACGATCGCTCGCGCAAAAATTGCAAAAACTTCTTAAACTTTATATTTCCGCGCGAGCGGAGCGGCTATTGCCCTCCACATCATGATGAAACCGCGTTCGAAAGGGCGCGGGAGCAGCGTAGTGGGGAAGCTTGATGCCTGATGTGAACAGTAAAAACCTCGGTTCCGGCGATGACGACTATCGAGGCGAGCCCGGCGTTATTAACGAAATCGCCGGTAACGGCGGCAATGATACGATCCGTGGGCGCGGCAAGAACGATCTTCTGCTGGGCGGCAGGGGCAACGACACCCTGTTCGGTGCCAACGGCGCCGACGACCTCTATGGCGGGGCCGGTGACGATAGCCTGAACGGCGGCAATGGCGGCGACTTGCTGAGCGGCGACCTCGGCGTCAACGAGCTGACCGGCGGCAACGGCAACGATACCTTCGTGATCAACGCCGATCTGGTGGAAAGGGCGGAGGCGACGATCAGCAACATCGTCGACTTCGACGTGGACCGCGACCTTCGCAGCATGACCTTCAATGACAAGGTCCTGATCAAGAACGTCGGGGGCGAGGTCTACAGCTTCCAGGAGACGCAGGACGGCAGGGTCGATATGACCGTCGACGGCGAGCTGGTGGCGACGTTCCAAGGCTCCGAGGGCGACCTCGCAGGCCTCGACGTCCTGCTCGCGACGACCTTCCAGGGCGGCTCGCCCAAGATGGTCAAGCTGCTCGACAAGGACGGAAACGACCTCGACGTCAGGATCGCGGGCACCTCCGGAGACGACACCCTTGGCGGCGTTCCGGGCATCGCCAACACGATCGCCGGGAATGGTGGCGACGACGTGCTGAACGGACAGGGCAAAGACGACTTCCTGCTCGGCGGAGGGGGCGACGACACGCTGAACGGTCGGAACGGCAGCGACACGCTGTTCGGCGGCGGCGATGCCGACGAGCTCAACGGGGGCAATGGCGGCGACCTGCTGAACGGCGACAGGGGTCCGGACATCCTGACCGGCGGCAACGGCGCCGACACGTTCCAGTTTAGGGCCGGCGCGGCCGGGACCGGCGTCGACACGATCACCGACTACGACGCCAGCGAGGGCGATGTCATCGAGGTTCTGGGCGGCGGCACGGTCGCCGCCGTGGAGGCAGGCGACGACACGTCCGTCAGTCTCGACGGCACGGACATCCTGCTGGTCGAGAACACCGACCCGGGCGATCTCGTCTTCGTCTGAGCCCACCCGGAATGGGTCTCATGCGGCGCCGGGCCAGGACCGGCGCCGTTTCCACGTCGAGGATCCAGATCAGCGGCGCCGGGGCACCGACGGGGCGAGGGAGGCAGCCGGGAGCACGGTCGGCGGCCGCCCGTCGGGCTCGTGTCGGGCTCGGACAAGCCTTGATAAAGGCGATGAAAGGCTGAATGATGCCCCCGGCTCCGGAAACGGGCCCTGCGGGAGGCGCCGCCCCCGCGGCGCCGTCAGCGCAAGGGGAAGGGCCGCCGCAACGCGCCCCTTCGATGAAATGTCAGATGCCGTGACGAACGAGCGCTTGCACGCCTCGTCCTTCCTTCAGGGTCAGAACGCCAGCTATGTCGAGCAGCTCTACGCTGCCTATGCGCGGGATCCGAGCTCGGTCGACCCGAGCTGGAAAAGCTATTTCGGCGAGCTGGGCGACGCCGCCGGCGACGTCACGGCCGAGGCCGAGGGCGCTCCCTGGCGTCGCGCCGACTGGCCACCGCCGCCTGCCGACGAGCTGAGCACGGCGCTCGGCGGCTGGGACCGGCTGCCGGACGCGCGGCGCATCGAGGCAAGGGTGCGCGAGCGGAAGTCCGGGCGCCAGGGCAATGGCGCCACTGCGCCGGCCGATGGCTCGCCGGCCGGGGGGGCAATGGCCGAGGGCGCGCTGGATGAGGCAGGCGTCCGCCAGGCGGTGCTCGATTCGATCCGGGCGATCATGTATATCCGATCGTTCCGCTCGCGCGGGCATCTCGGCGCCAGCCTTGACCCGCTGGGCCTGCAGGGCGGCCGCCAGCACCCTGAATTCGACCCCGCCTTCTTCGGCTTCACCGAAGCCGACATGCATCGGCCGATCTTCATCGACAACGTGCTCGGCCTCGAGACGGCGACGATGCAGGAGATCGAGGGCATCCTGAAGCGCACCTACCAGGGCGGCTTCGCGCTGCAGTTCATGCACCTGCAGGACCCCGAGACCAAGCGCTGGCTGCAGGAGCGGATCGAGGGCTATGGCAAGGAGATCAGCTTTACCCAGGAAGGCCGGCGGGCAATCCTGAACAAGCTGGTCGAGGCCGAGGGCTTCGAGAAGTTCCTGCACGTCAAGTACACCGGCACCAAGCGCTTCGGGCTGGACGGCGGCGAGTCGCTGATCCCGGCGATGGAGCAGATCATCAAGCGCGGCGGCGCGATGGGCGCCAAGGAGATCATCTTCGGCATGCCGCATCGCGGCCGGCTGAACATCCTCGCCAACGTCATGGCCAAGCCCTACCGCGCCATCTTCAACGAGTTCCAGGGCGGCAGCTCCAAGCCCGAGGACGTCGACGGCTCGGGCGACGTCAAGTACCACCTTGGCGCCTCGTCCGACCGCGAGTTCGACGGCAACACGGTGCACCTGAGCCTGACGGCGAACCCCAGCCACCTCGAGGCGGTGAACCCCGTCGTCATCGGCAAGGTGCGCGCCAAGCAGGGACAGTACGGCGACGATCGGACGGCCGTGATCCCCGTGCTGCTGCACGGCGACGCGGCCTTCGCCGGGCAGGGCGTCGTCTCCGAATGCTTCGGCCTGTCGGGCCTGCGCGGCCACAAGACGGGCGGCACGATCCACATCATCGTCAACAACCAGATCGGCTTCACGACGGCGCCGCACCACTCGCGCTCGTCGCCCTATCCGACCGACATCGCCAAGATGGTCGACTGCCCGATCTTCCACGTCAACGGCGATGACCCCGAGGCGGTGGTGCACGCCGCCAAGGTGGCGACCGAGTTCCGCCAGAAGTTCCAGCGCGACGTGGTCGTCGACATCTTCTGCTATCGGCGCTTTGGCCACAACGAGGGTGACGAGCCGATGTTCACCCAGCCGATGATGTACAAGGCGATCAAGAAGCAGAAGACGACGCTGCAGATCTATGCGGACCGGCTGGTCGAGGACGGGCTGGTCGACAAGGCCGAGATCGAGGCCGAGAAGGAGCGTTTCCAGGCGCTGCTGAGCGAGGAGTTCGAGGCGGGCAAGGACTATCGCCCCAACAAGGCGGACTGGCTGGACGGACGCTGGTCGGGCTTCGAGACCTCGGAGGGCGAGTACCAGCGCGGCCAGACCGCCGTGGCCAAGGAGTTGTTGTGCGAGGTCGGCGCCGCGCTGACCCGGCTGCCCGACGACTTCAAGCCGCACCGCACGGTCGCGCGCCTGCTCGACGCCAAGCGCGAGATGATCGAGAAGGGCGAGGGCATCGACTGGGCGACCGCCGAGGCGATGGCCTTCGGGTCGCTGCTGCTGGAAGGCTACAAGGTGCGCCTGTCCGGCCAGGACAGCGTGCGCGGCACGTTCAGCCAGCGCCATGCAGCCCTGACCGACCAGGAGACCGAGGAGCGGTATTTCCCGCTCGACCATATCCGCGAGGGTCAGGCGCGCTTCGAGGCGATCGACTCGATGCTGTCGGAATATGCGGTGCTCGGCTACGAGTACGGCTATTCGCTGGCCGAGCCGAACGCGCTGGTGCTGTGGGAGGCGCAGTTCGGCGACTTCGTCAACGGCGCCCAGATCATGATCGACCAGTTCATCTCGTGCGGCGAGCGCAAGTGGCTGCGCATGTCCGGGCTCGTGCTGTTGCTGCCGCATGGCTACGAGGGCCAGGGGCCGGAGCATTCCAGCGCCCGGATCGAGCGATTCCTGCAGCTCTCGGCCGAGGACAACTGGATCGTCGCGAACTGCACGACACCGGCGAACTATTTCCATATCCTGCGCCGCCAGCTGCACCGGAGCTTCCGCAAGCCGCTGATCCTGTTCACGCCGAAGTCGCTGCTGCGCCACAAGCGCTGCGTCTCTCGGCTGGACGAGATGGCCGAGGGGTCGAGCTTCCATCGCGTCCTGTGGGACGATGTCGAGCTCGGCGGCTCGGAGCTGGAGCTGAAGCCCGACGCCGAGATGCGCCGGGTGGTGATGTGCTCGGGCAAGGTTTATTTCGACCTGCTCCAGGCGCGCGACGAAGCGGGTCTGGAGGACGTCTACCTGCTGCGGCTGGAGCAGTTCTATCCCTTCCCCGCCCTCTCGCTGACGCGCGAGCTGTCGCGCTTCAAGAACGCCGAGATGGTCTGGTGCCAGGAAGAGCCCAAGAACCAGGGCGCCTGGTTCTTTGTCGAGCCGAACATCGAGTGGGTGCTGAGCCGCATCGGCGCCCGGGTGACGCGGCCCTTCTATGCCGGGCGGCCCGCTTCGGCCTCGCCGGCGACCGGCCTGGCCTCGCAGCACAAGGCCGAGCAGGAGGCACTGGTGAACGCGGCCCTCGCGCTCTAAGACGAGGGGCGGCCCGGAGCGGAAGAAGGCAGGTCAGATGGCTGTGGAAGTTCGCGTCCCGACGCTCGGCGAAATCGGTGACGGAGGCGACGGTCGCCACCTGGTTCAAGCAGCCGGGCGACTCGGTCGCGGCCGACGAGATGCTCTGCGAGCTCGAGACCGACAAGGTGACGGTCGAGGTCCCCTCGCCCGCCGCCGGCACGCTCGGCGACCACGTCGCCAAGGAGGGCGAGACGGTTGGTGTCGACGCGTTGCTGTCCACGGTCGAAGAGGGCGGCGGCGCGGCGGCGGAGAAGCCCGCCGAGGACAGGAAGCCGGCCAAGGCGGACGAGCCCGCGAAGGCCGAGCCCGAGCCTGCCGGCGCGCCGTCCGGCGGCAACGGCAAGGACAAGGCGCCGGCGGCGCCGGACGAACCGCGATCGCGCGGCGACGTCGAGGACGCGCCCTCGGCCAAGAAGGCCATGGCCGAGAAGGGGCTGGACCGCGACGGCGTCGAGGGCACGGGCCGCGACGGCCGCATCATGAAGGAGGACGTCGCCAGGGCCGGTGAGCGGACGGGCAAGTCCGGGCGCGAGCAGCGCGCCACGCCGTCGGTGCAGGAAACGCCAGGCGATGCCGGTGCGCGGTCCGCCGCCCGCCCCTCCGCACCGGCGGGGGACGAGGGCGCGCGCGAGAAGCGCGTGAAGATGACGCGGCTGCGCCAGACCATCGCGCGCCGGCTGAAGGAGGCGCAGAACACCGCCGCCATGCTGACCACCTTCAACGAGGTGGACCTGACCGAGGTCATGGCGATCCGAAACGACCTGAAGGACCTGTTCCTGAAGAAGCACGGCGTGAAGCTGGGCTTCATGTCGTTCTTCGTGACGGCCTGCTGCCATGCGCTGCGCGAGGTGCCGGCGGTAAACGCCGAGATCGACGGCGACACCCTCGTCTACAAGGAATACGCGCATATCGGCGTCGCCGTCGGCACGCGCTCGGGTCTCGTCGTGCCGGTGGTGCGCGATGCCGACCGGCTGGGGTTCGCCGAGATCGAGAAGACGATCGCCGAGCTGGGCGAGCGGGCGCGCGACGGCAAGCTCAGCATGGCCGACATGCAGGGCGGCACGTTCACGATCTCGAACGGCGGCGTCTATGGATCGCTGATGTCGGCGCCGATCCTGAACCCGCCTCAGTCGGGCATCCTCGGCATGCACAAGATCCAGGAGCGGCCGATGGTCGTCGGCGGCGAGATCAAGGTGCGCCCGATGATGTACCTGGCGCTGAGCTATGACCACAGGATCATCGACGGCAAGGAGGCGGTGACCTTCCTCGTCCGCGTCAAGGAGGCGCTGGAGGATCCGCGCCGGCTGCTGATGGACCTCTGACGATGGCGGGAGGGCCCGACGCCCGGCGATCGACCGCCATGCCGCATCCGGAGGCGATGCGATGAGCGATGCCGGGCCGAAGCCAAAGCTCGACTACTGGCACCTGTGGACGGACGATGCGGGCGTCAGCCGCCAGACGCAGTGCACTCTCGCCGACTTCGAGGTCGGTGTGCTCGGCCCCGGCGAACTCGCCCGAATGGACCGAGCCGGTGGTCGACGACGGCAATGTTTTCCTGACGGTCCTGCCGGTCGGCTGGACCGCGGACTGGCACATGAACCATGCGCCGAAGTGGATCTACGTCCTCTGTGGGCGGTGGTACGTGGAAAGCATGGATGGCCAGAGGGTCGAGATCGGGCCGGGCGATTTCTCGTTCGGCGGCGACCAGGACTGCAAGGCCGACGGTCAGGGCCGCGTCGGGCACCTGTCGGGGCAGGTCGGCGACGCGCCCTGCGTGCAGCTCGTCGTGCAGCGCAACGACGACGCCTGGGCCGGCGCCCGCCCCGGCGCCTTCACCTAGGCGGCGGCCGGCGACGTGGTGGCGAAGATTGATCTCGGCCGCGGGTCGCCGGTCGCCATCGCACCGCGGCCTTGACACTCCATTCGGCGTGAGTTCTCACCGTTCCGAAGCCCGAAAGGATATCGTGCATGGCTGACTACGATGTGATCGTCATCGGCGGCGGCCCCGGCGGCTATGTCTGCGCCATCCGCTGCGCGCAGCATGGGCTGAAGACCGCTTGCGTCGAGGGGCGCGGCGCGCTCGGCGGCACCTGCCTGAACGTCGGCTGCATTCCGTCCAAGGCGCTGCTGCATGCGTCCGAGATGCTGCACGAAACCCGGGCCAGCTGGGGCAAGATGGGCATCGAGGTCGAGGGCGTCTCGGTCGATCTGGGCAAGATGCTCGCCTACAAGGACGACACCATCAAGTCGAACACCCAGGGCATCGAGTTCCTGTTCAAGAAGAACAAGATCGACTGGGTGCAGGGCTGGGGCGAGATTGCCGGGCCGGGCGAGGTGAAGGTCGGCGACAAGAGCCTGAAGACGAAGAACATCGTCATCGCGACAGGCTCGGAGCCCGCCAGCCTGCCCGGCGTCGAGGTCGACGAGGAGCGGGTCGTCACATCGACCGGCGCGCTGGACCTGAAGCAGGTGCCGAAGAGGATGATCGTCATCGGCGCCGGCATCATCGGGCTCGAGCTCGGCTCGGTCTGGTCGCGGCTGGGGTCGCAGGTCACCGTGATCGAGTACCTCGACCAGATCACGCCCGGCCAGGACGCCGAGGTGCAGCGGACCTTCCAGCGGATGCTGAAGAAGCAGGGGCTGGACTTCGTCCTCGGCGCCGCGGTGCAGGGCGTCGAGAAGGGCAACCAGCTGACGGTCGGCTACAAGCTGCGCAAGGACGAGTCCGAGCACACCGCCGAGGCGGACGTCGTCCTGGTCGCCACCGGGCGGCGGCCCTTCACCGACGGGCTCGGCCTGGAGACGGCCGGGGTCGAAGCCGAGAGGGGCGTGGTCAAGACGGATCGCTGGCGCACCAATGTCGACGGCATCTGGGCGATCGGCGACGTGACGGCCGGGCCGATGCTGGCGCATAAGGCCGAGGACGAGGGCATGGCCGTCGCCGACGAGATCGCCGGCAAGCACGGCCATGTGAACTATGGCGTGATCCCGAGCGTCATCTACACCTCGCCCGAGGTCGCCGCGGTCGGCCTGACCGAGCAGGCGCTGAAGGAGGCCGGGCGCAAGTACAAGACCGGCAAGTTCCAGTTCATGGCGAACGCGCGGGCCAAGGCGAACCTGGTGGCCGAGGGCTTCGTCAAGCTGCTGGCAGACGCCGAGACGGACCGCATCCTCGGCTGCCACGTCGTCGGCCCGGCGGCCGGCGACCTGATCCACGAGGTCTGCGTCGCCATGGAGTTCGGCGCCGCCGCCGAGGACCTGGCGCTGACCTGCCATGCCCACCCGACCTATTCCGAGGCGATGCGCGAGGCGGCGCTGGCCTGCGGGCTGGGTGCGATCCACGCCTGACCGGCGAGCGCCGGCCGCCGCGGCGGCCCCGCACTGGCCCCCGCACTGGCCGCACCGGGCGACGGTGCGGGCGGGGCGCCGCCGCGCGGGCGGCCGTCAGCGCACGATCTGCGAGTACTTGGCTCCCTGCAGGCTGGCCCCCAGCATCAAACCGTCCTGGCCGAAGACGATGCCGATGACCGGCTTGTTCGCCAGGATCGAGTTCAGCTGCAGCGTCATGCCCTTCGCGGGCAGCGTCACCTCGGCGTCGGCGCCGACCTCCCAGCCATTGGTGCGCCGGAAGCGCTCGAGCGCCTCATCCGTCATGAAGAACAGCACGTGGCGCGTCGACTGCACGCCGAGTTGCAGCCCGACCGAGGCCGAGGCCACCGAATAATAGCCGGCCGGCGGCGCCTGCAGACCCTGGGCGCCCAGCAGCAGCGCGCCCTCGCCATAGGCGCCGGCGAAGATGAAGCCGCCCTTCAGCACGCTCGGCATGACCAGCAGCGCGCGGGCGCGCGAGGCCAGGTCGCGCGCGTCGGGGAGCTGCGCGAACAACTGGTCCAGCGCCAGCTTCACGCGATTGTCGATCACCGTGCGGTTCGCCGCCCGCGCAGGGCCCCCGACGGCAAGGCCGACGACGGCAAGACTCGCCGTGCCGGCGAGCAGGCTTCGCCTGTTCAGCATCTTTCGTTCCTCACTGCTCGATCGCCGGCGGTTCGGTCCGCCTTCCTTGCGACTATGTAGCCGGTATACTAGCACGGAACGAGGCAGGAAAGGAGAGCCGCTGTGCCCGCCATAAAGGTCGATCCCTCGACCAACGTTCTCGGCGAGCCGCTCGAGCCCTGCTCGACCGAGCCGATGACCGGCTTCTTCCGGAACGGCAGCTGCGACACCTGCGCCGCGGACCAGGGCAGCCACACCGTCTGCGCGGTGATGACCGCCGACTTCCTCGCCTTCTCGCGATCGGTCGGCAACGATCTGGCGACGCCGCGGCTCGAGTTCGGCTTCGGCGGGCTGTCGCCCGGCGACCAGTGGTGCCTGTGCGCCGCGCGCTTTCTGCAAGCGCATCAGGCCGGCCGGGCGCCGCGGATCAGGCTGCGCTCGACGCACCGCCGGGCGCTCGAGATCGTGCCGCTCGACGTGCTGCGCGAGCATGCGATGGAACGCAACTGATATCGGTTGCATTGCAGCACATCTGCCGGCGAGCGCATTGTCCGAAATGCCGGAACATTTTCAAGCTCGCAAAGTTAATGTTTTTGCTGCAGAATCACTGTCACCGAGCCCGCCGGGCCCGTGCCGCAACGCACGCCGGCGGGTAGCGCGACACGAGCAGAGGAGAATCGTCAGGAGTAACCGATGCGTCTTGTTGACGATGACTTTCGCCGACAGCTTGCCGGCTATTCACTCGCGACCGCGGAAATTTTCTACCGCATGCCGGATGCGCGAGACATCCTGCAGACCTTCATCTGGCAGCAGTACGACATGGCGCCGCGCTTTCCGGAGCTGCGCAAGTTCCTGAATTTCTGGACACGCGAGCTGGACGGCCCCATCCACTCGGTCCGAGTGGCGCATGCGACGCTGATCCGGCCGGCCGAGTTCCAGTATACCGATCACGAGCTCACGATCCATTGAGCGCGAATTGCATCGGAGGTGGCAACGCTCACGGCCGGACGGCTGCCGCCCCCGGCGGCTGTCACGCAGGGGTGATTGGCGGAGCCTCCGCGGCATGCCTATGTTCTCCGCCATGCCCCCCGGTCGTTCCATCCTCGCCTCGCTCGTGTTCGTTTCGCTCGCGGGGGTGGCCGGCGCCGAGGACAATGTCGTTCTCGTCGAGCTCTTCACGAGCCAGGGCTGCTCGAGCTGCCCGCCGGCGGACAAGGCGCTGGCCGAGCTCGCCGACCGCGACGACGTGCTCGCGCTTTCGCTGCATGTCGACTACTGGAACTATCTCGGCTGGCAGGACACCTTCGCCCGGGCCGAGCTGACGCGGCGCCAGGCCGAGTACCGCGACAAGCTCGGCGGCCGCGTGCTGTTCACGCCGCAGATCGTCATCGACGGCGCGCGCAGCGTTCCCGGCTACAAGCGCGGCATGATCAGCGCGGCGATCGCCACGGCGGCCGAGGCCCCGCACCCCGCCAGCATCGAGATCGGCAGCGATGACGGCATGCTGCACGCCAGGATCACCAGCCAGGGCGAGCACGGCCCGAGTACGATCTGGGTGGCATCCTACGACCTCGCTGCCACCGTCGACATCGAGCGCGGCGAGAACGCCGGGCGAACCTTCACCTACCGCAACGTCGTCGACAAGCTGATGAAGGTCGGGCCGTGGCACGCAGACCGGTCCGGAGCGCTTTCCGCTGCCCCAGCCCGGCGATGGCGAGGGAATCGCCGTATGGCTGCAGGACGACCGGACGGGCCATATCCTCGCGGCGAGCTACTTCGAGGAGTGAGGCGTCAGCCGCCCATTCCCTCGTGTCGCGGCAAGTCGTCGGCCACGGCGAACCAGGGCAGCCGCTCGGCGATGAACACATGCGTCGTCGGACGAAAGGCGCGCGGATCGTCCAGGCTGGCCGCATAAAGGTGGATGTTCCGGGCGTCCCGCTCGGCATCATAGGCCATCGGCGTGCCGCAGGTGGCGCAGAACAGGCGCCGGACGCCGGGTGACGATTGGTAGGCCGCCGGCGCGGCGCCGGTCCAGCGAAAGCGTCCCCGATCGACGCCGAAGAACGCGGTGACCGGGGCCGAGCAGTTGCGCCGGCAGCTCTCGCAGTGGCAATAGGCCGACCAGCTGCGCTCGCCATCGTATTCGTATGTCACCGCGCCGCAGAGGCAGCGCCCGCCGGTCGTCATTCAGCTCTCCCTTTCGGCACGCCGGCGCGACCGGAAGGTCGAGCGCCAGCGCCGGTGGAACCACAGCCACTGCTCCGGCGCCGCCTCGATCCAGGCGCCGAAGCGTCGGTTGACCTCGGCCATCATGGCGAGCCAGTCGTCGCCTGTCACCGGCGCTTCGAAGGCCACGTCAAACCGCCGCGCCGCGACGTTGCGGGCGGCGCGGACCGGGATCAGCGCCGCCCCCGTCCGCAGCGCCACATGGGCGGCGGCCGTCGACGTCTCGGCCGGCCGGCCGAGGAAGTCGATGAACGGCGCGCCCGTGTTGCGCTGGTCCACCAGGATCATGACAAAGCCGCCCTGACCAACATGGGCGGCCAGATCGCGCATGCCCCGCTTGCTCTTCTGCAGCACCGGCCCGCCCATGCAGGCGATGAAGTCGAGCGCGTAGCGGTCGCAGTAGAGGTTGTTGAAGGCGCGATAGATGATCCCGGTCTCGCAGCCGAGCCGCCGCGCCGCCAGCCGCGCCGCCTCCCAGTTGCCGTAGTGCGCGGTGACCAGCACGGCGCCCCTGCCAGCGTCGCGCGCGGCAAGCAGATGCTCGGCCCCGGTAATCCGCAGCTCCTGGCGGTACGGCAGCTTGTCGAGCTGGGTATATTCGACCATCAGCCGGGTGAACTGCGCCCCCGCCGCCCGGACGATGCGACGGCGCTCGGCAGGGGCGCGGTCGGGCCATACCAGCGCCAGGTTCTCCTCGGCCCGGCGCCGATAGCGCGGGACGGCGACGGCGAGCATGCCGCCGAGCGGCGCGAAGAACCCGCTCAGCGCCCAGGTCGGGACGGACCAGGTGAGCAGGCGGAAGATCCAGGCGAGGGCATAGACCAGCCACTCGCCCGCGCGCACCGACCAGCGAATGCGGCTCTGCCGATAGCTCTCGCTCATGCGCGAAGGCGCGTCAGAACGCGGAAGCGCCAGCCGAGCAGACCGGTGGCGAGCAGGCACGCGGCGACGATCGCGACGGCCAGGCCGCGCTCGTCCCAGCCGCCCGGCCCGGTGAGCCACAGGCCGAGCGGCACCATCAGGACGACGAAGCTGCCGACATAGGCCTGCCACCGGCACCCACGCGTCACCGAGCGCGCGGACCGCCTGGCCGAGAACCACCTGGGCGCTGTCCGGCACGAAGATGAAGGCCGAGAACAGCATGACGCCGGCAGCGCGGGCGCCCAGCTCGGGCACATCGGTATAGGCCAGCACGATCTGGTGGCGGAACGCCAGAACCAGCACGGCGATGCAGCCCATGACCGCCAGCGCGACGACGAGGCCGGTCCAGCCCGCCACCGCCGCCTCGCGCGCATCGCCGGCGCCCGCCGCCAGTCCGACGCGCACGCCGGTCGCGACCGACAGGCCGAGGCCGACCATGAAGACCGTCGAGACCAGGTTGTGCGAGATCGAATAGGCGTCGAGCGCCGCCGTGCCGAGCGTGCCGGCGATCATCATCATCGCCGCGAAGCCGATCGTCTCGAAGCCGTTCGAGAGGCCGGCGGACATGCCGAGCCGGCGCATCGGCCGGCCGGCACGCCAGCCGCCCGGCCCCCAGACCGTCTGCCACGGGCCCGTGACCCCGGCGCCGCGCGGGTCGGACTGGCGCAGGATGAACCAGACCATCAGGCCGAGCGCTGCGAACCGCGCCAGCGTCGAGGCGAGCGCCGCGCCGACGGCGCCCATCTCGGGCAGGCCCAGATGGCCGAAGATCATCACCCAGTTCAGCGCCAGGTTGACCAGGTTGGCGATGACCATGGCGGCGAGGGCGAACAGCGGCCGGCGCGTCGCCTCGAGATAGAAGGCGCAGGCGGCGAACAGCACCTGTGCCAGCAACCCCGGCGCCAGCGCCCGCGACACGGCCCCGCCGGCGGACGCGATATCGGCGGGATAGTCCAGCCAGCCGAGCATCGTCTCGCCCTGCCAGACCAGCCACACGCCGATCAGCGAGACGAAGGTGCCCCAGCTGACCGCGCGGCGCCAGGCGCGGCCGCACTCCTGCCGCTCGCCGGCGCCATGCGCGCGGGCGACGACCGGCATCATGCCCGAGACGAGGCCGATGGCGACGACCATGACGGGCACGAAGATGGCGAGCCCCAGCCCGGCGACGCCCGGCGCACCGAGGCCATATCGGCCGAGCATCGCGATGTCGACGAAGGCCATCACCAGGATGCCGGCCCGCGACAGCATCACCGGCCAGGCGAGCCGCAGCAGGTCCAGCGCGTGGCGCAGGACCAGCGGCCCCATGCGTTCGGCGGCAATGGCGACCGGGCCGCCGGCGACGGATTGGCTGGCGATGGGGTCTTCCGGCACGAGGCGGTTCATGGCGGCCCGTCTACGCCGGCGGGCGGGTCGCGCCAAGCCTCACTGCCCCGCAACCGCACCCGCCATCCGGCGGGCATGCATCCGCTCGCGGTGCCAGACATAGATGCCGGCACCGAGGATGACGGCGCCACCCACCAGCGTCGGCGCGTCCGGCAGCTCGGCGAAGACGACGATGCCGAGCGTGATGGCCCACAGGAAACCGCAATAGTTGAAGGGCGCCAGCGTCGAGGCCGGCGCCTGCCCCAGCGCATAGACCAGCGCGAGATGGCCGAAATAGCCGATCCAGCCGAATGTCGCCATCAGCAGCCCGTCGGCCAGCGTCGGCGTCTGCCACCACCAGGGCAGCATCGCGCTGCTGGCCGAGAAGCCCGACGGCGCCCGAATAGATCATCGTCGTGCGCATGCCGGTCCGCCGTGCCGATCATCCGGGTGACGATCTGGAAGCCTGCCATGCAGAAGGCCGCGCCGAACGGCAGCAGGGCCGCAGGCTGGAAGACGTCGAGGCCGGGCCGAATGATGATCAACGCGCCGCAGAGGCCGATCGCCGACGCCTGCCCAGCGGCGCGGGCCGACCTGCTCGCCCAGCACCAGCGCCGCGAGCAGCGTGATCAGCAGCGGCGCCACCTCGAAGACGGCGACGTTCTCGGCCAGCGGCATGAAGTTCAGCGCGTAGAAGAACATGCCCGTCGCCAGCGCATGCAGCGTCGAGCGGCCGAGCTGCAGCCCCGGACGGGCGGTGCGCAGGTATGTGCGCAGCATCGGCGCCGAAATCGCCAGGACCAGACCCATCTGGCTGGCGAAGCGGGCCCAGACGACCATGACAGTGTCGTTGCGCGCGAGCAGGTACTTGGCGCAGCCGTCCATGCAGGTGAACAGCAGCATCGCCAGCACGATGCCGAGGATGCCGCGCGTCTCGGGCGACAGACGGGCGCCGATGTCTGATACGGCCAAGCAGGCACCATGGAGTCAGGGGCGCAACGGATCGCAGGATTCAGTCAGCCCGGCAAGCCGCCAGAATGTGGCCTCGCCGCCTGATCATGCGGGTGATCCGGACTGGCTACTCGGCGGTCGGCACGGCCGTGCCGATCATGCAGTCGCGCGTGACGATGCCGGCCAGCCGCGCCGCGTCCCATCCCTCGGTGCCGGCCGGGCGTGCCGGCAGCACCAGGTACCGCATGTCGGCGGTCGAATCGTGCACGCGGACCTGGACGTCGCCCGGCAGCTCGAGCCCGAACTCGGCCAGCACCCGGCGCGGCTCGCGCACCGTTCGCGCACGGTAGGCGCGGGTCTTGTACCAGTCGGGCGGCAGTCCCAGCAGGTTGCGCGGGTAGCACGAGCAGAGCGTGCAGACGACGACGTTGTGCACCGCACCCGTGTTCTCGACGACGACCAGCTTCATGCCGTCGGTCGGAAAGCCCATCTCGTCGGAGGCGGCGGATCCGTCGGCCAGCAGGCGCGCCTTGAAGTCGGGATCGGTCCAGGCACGCGCCACCACTTTGGCGCCGTCGGCGGGCGAGCGGCGGTCCATGCGCTCGATCTGCGCCTGGATCTCGGCCGGCGTCGTGATGCCCTTGTCGACCAGCAGCTCGCGGACGGCGATCTCCATCGTCTGCCAATAGGTCAGCGGCGCGTCGTTGTCCGGCCGGAAGGGATGGCCGGACGAGCTCGTGCCGTGCTCGTGCGGATGATCGTGCGGCATGGTCGTTCTCCCGTGGGCGCTCAGCCGGCCCGGCCGGCGGCCTCCAGCCAGTGCTCGAATATCTCGGCGTCGATCGTGTCGTCCGGGCCGGTCGGCCTGATCGCCCCAGACCTCGGCCATGCTGAAGCGGACGCGGTAGAGCGGCCTGGCCGGCAGCCCGTCGCGGCCATAGGCCAGCTCCTCGGGATTGGCGAAGGCGCCGCAGACCCGCTCGACGCGCCCGGTGCGGCCGCGCAGATACCAGGGGGTGCGGATATGCCCGGGGGCGATACCGGCGCGAACGCGGACCGTGTCGCCCGGCCCGAAGCGCGGGTTCGCCACCGGATAGGGCGGCGGAAACGGCGGCGGATCGACCTCGGGCAGCGTCGTCATTCTGGTCCTCCGGCGGATTGGCGGCGGCCCTCCGTCACTCCGCCCCGTCTCGCCCCGTCCTGCGCCCCGTCCTGCGCCTCGCCATAGCTCGGCCCGCGCGACCTGACGGCCTCCATCCTGGCGTTCAGCTCCTCGATGGTGAAGGCGCCGGCCCCGAGCAGGTTCTGCGTCGTCGCGGCCATCCAGCGCTCGTAATAGGACATGGTCTCGAACGACTCCTCGCCCATGTCCTCGAGCGCCCGGCGCAGCCCGTCGACGGTAAAGAAGCCGCGCTCGCTGGCGATGGCGCGCAGCGCATCGACGCGCTTTTCCCACAGCGCATGGTCGTGCTCGCTCTGGTCGACCAGTCCCGCCCCGGTCCCGCCGAGGTCGTGCCAGCGCCGCCCGGTCTCTGACTCGTCTGCCATGGGAACCAGCCTATCGCGCGCACGTTGCCGATCCAAGCCGGTTTGCAGGCATCCCCGAACGCGTTATCTGCGCATCCAGCCAAGACCGGCGCCACTGAGGCGGCTCTCGCCAGGAAGGACTGTCATGCAGAACGCATTCATCATCGCCTCGGCCTGCGCCATCGCGCTCGCCGGTGCGCCGGCGCTGTCCGCCGACACCGCGAGCGCCGAGCTGGCGGGTCCGGACGGCGAGCAGATGGGGCAGGTCGAGATGATCCAGGGGCCGCACGGCGTGCTGATCACGGTGGAGGCGAGCGGGCTGGCCGAGGGCGGCCACGGCTTCCACATCCACCAGACCGGAAAGTGCGCGCCGGACTTCGATGCCGCCGGAGATCACTATGCGCCCGACGGCAACGGGCACGGTTTTCTCGCCGATGACGGCTATCATGCCGGCGACCTGCCGAATCTCCATGCCGGCGCCGATGGACGCGCGCAGGCCGACTACTTCACGGACCGGATCAGCCTGGCCGAAGACGATCCGAACACCGTCTTCGACGATGACGGCTCGGCCTTCATCATCCACGAGCGCATGGACAGCTATGGCGACCAGGCGGGGGCCGGCGGGCGCGTCGCCTGCGGCGTCATCACGCCGGGCCAGTAGCCCGGCTACTGGAGCAGCGTCCGAGCAGGCAGTTTTAGGCGACCGTCCACGCGTGGACGGTCTTTAAGTGACTGAAAAAACTCGAAGTTGCCGGGGGCGATCCGCCGACGCTCGGCGAGAAGGCGGTTCCGCTCGGTCGGAACCGCGCTCGTCGCGATACGCTCGCAGGTGGTCATCAGCGGCGATAGCTGACCAGCCGGTTGTTCGCCGGCATCGGCGCGACCTCCGGGCCGGAGAGGCCGGCCCGGGCCGCGAGCGCCGAGAGATCGTCGAGGTCGCGCACGCCCCATGCCGGGTCCTCGGCACGCAGCATCGCGTCGAAGCGGGCGTTGCCGTCGCCGGTGTGCCGGCCGCCTTCCTTGAACGGGCCATAGACGACCAGCGGCGCGCCGGGGGCCAGTGCCGCCGCCGCGCCGCGTACCATGCCTTGGGCGACCGCCCACGGCGCGATATGGATGACGTTGATCGCCACGACCCCGGCGAGCGGCCCGAGCGCGGGCCAGGACTCGGCCGCGTCGAGCCAGATCGGCGCGCGGAGGTTGGGCAGGTCTGCGTCGGCCGCCCAGGCGCGGATGCTGTCGAGGTTCTCGTCGAACGGGTCGGAGGGTTGCCAGTCCAGCCCCCGGAATGCCGCCGCGAGGGCGACCGCGTGCTGCCCGGTGCCCGATCCGATCTCCAGCACAATGCCCGATGCGCCGGCAAGCAGCGGCGCGACCGCCTCGACGATCGGTGCCCGGTTGCGCTCGGCCGAGGGAGACGAAAGCCGGCCCCCCGACCGCGGCTTCAGCCGGTCGGTCGTGTGGCGCGGCTCGTCGGTCACCGGCTCTGCTGATCAGCGCTTCGGGTCAGTGCTTCAGCGGCGCCGCCACCATCACCATCTGGCGGCCCTCCATCTTCGGCATCGCCTCGATCTTGCCGAGGTCGGCGATGTCACCGGCGATCTTCTCCAGCAGCTCGCGCCCGATCTCCTGGTGCGCCATTTCGCGCCCGCGGAAGCGCAGCGTCACCTTGACCTTGTCGCCGCCTTCCAGGAACTTGGTCACGTTCCGCATCTTCACGTCATAGTCGTGCGTGTCGATGTTCGGTCGGAACTTGACTTCCTTGACCTCGATGACCTTCTGCTTCTTCTTGGCTTCGTTGGCCTTTTTCTGCGACTCGTACTTGAATTTGCCGAAGTCCATGATCTTGCAGACGGGCGGATCGGCGTTGGGCGAAATCTCGACCAGGTCGAGACCGGCCTCCTCGGCCATCCGGACGGCATCGCGCGGATCGACGACGCCGTGATTGTTGCCCTCGTGATCTATGAGACGGATCTCCGGGTTGCGGATCATCCGGTTGACGCGCGGACCCGTGTCGCGGGTCGGCGGCGCGTGATGAGGTCGTCTGGCGATGGGTCGTTCTCCTGTTCCGCGCCCCGGGTGAATGGCCGGAGCTTCTCGACGGTGAAAGGGCGACGGCATTGCTGCCGGCGCTGGCAATATAGCCATCAGCGCGCGTCCGGGAAAGTCTCCGGAGCGGGTGAACGCGAATGTGCGGTCAGTCGTTGCCCCCGCCTCGGGACCCGGCGCCTCGGGACCCGGCGCCGGGGAGCACCAGCACCGTGGGTTCCGCCGGCAGCGTGTCGTAGGACACGTCGATTGTCGGCGAATCGCTCAGATCGATAGCGAATTCGTCACTCATGCCGAGCAGGAACTGCTCCAGGGTAAAGGTGCCGAAGGCGTGCATCGGCAGGACCAGCCGCGCCTTCAGCGTCTTCAGCACCTCGATCATGCCCGGCAGGTCGAGCGTGTAGGACCCGTCGACCGGCGCCATGACGATGTCGAGCCGGCCGACCCTGGCATACTGCGCCGCGTCGAGCACGTGGTGCAGATGGCCGAGATGGCCGATGCAGAGGTCGGCGACCTCGAAGACGAAGATCGAGTTGCCGTCCTTTTCCGGCGCGCCCCAGCCGCGGATGTCCGTCGTCACGTTGCGGATCGTCACGTCGCGCAAGCTCAGCAGATGCTCGGCCGGGCCGTCGCCGGCGGGGTTCCAGCCGCGCAGCACGTTCGGGATCCGTGCGTCTGGCGCGTCCGTGTAGTGCGTCGAATGCGCATGGTTCATCGTCACCACGTCCGGCAGCCGCCCCGGCCCGGGGCTGCCGAAATAGTCGGTGGCGATGACGACGCCTGCCTCGGTCTCGATCCTGAAGGTCGAGTGCGCCACATAGGTGATCCGGACCGAGCGCGGCGCGGCGGACGGCGTCGCCGAGGGCGTGCCGAGCTGGGCGTAGCGCACCCCCGGCAGATCGCGGCGCAGCTCCTCGACGAAGGCATAGCAGAGGCTGGCGCGGGCGCTGCCCGGCAGCGCCGCAGCGGCAACAAGGACGGGCAGGCAGAGGGCGATCAGGACGCGCATTCTCGGCTCCTCCGTCGGGATCGGGAGAAAGGGTAGCGCACCCGGCGCGGTTGTCAGGCCCCTGCCGGGTGCCCGTGCCCCTGCGCCAGGTCGGGCGGCAGCGATTCCTCGGCGAGGTGGGCGAACGCCTCGCCGAGCGGCAGCACGCGCTGGCCCTTCTCGCCCAGGCGGCGGACCGAGACGGTGTGGGCGTCGACCTCCTGCCGGCCGACGGCGAGGATGACGGGGACATGCGCGTCCGAATGCTCGCGGACCTTGTAGTTGATCTTCTCGTTCCGCTTGTCGACGGCCACCCGCATGCCGGACGAGCGGAAGCGGGCGGCGACGTCCTCGGCATAGTCGTCGGCGTCCGAGACGATGGTCGCCACCACGATCTGCCGCGGCGCGAGCCACAGCGGAAAGCGCCCTGCCGTGTTCTCGATGAGAATTCCGAGGAAGCGCTCGAAGCTGCCGAGGATGGCCCGGTGCATCATGACCGGGCGCTTCTTCGAGCCGTCCGGCGCGACGTATTCGGCGTCCAGCCGCTCGGGCAGGTTGAAGTCGGCCTGGAAGGTGCCGCACTGCCACTCGCGGCCGATCGCATCAGTCAGCTTGAAGTCCAGCTTGGGTCCGTAGAAGGCGCCCTCGCCGGGGTCGATCTCGTAGGCGTTGGTGACCTTGCGCACCGCGTTCTCGAGCGCCGCCTCGGCCTTGTCCCAGACCTCGTCGGAGCCGACGCGGACCTCGGGCCGGGTCGAGAAGCGGATGTCGAAGCGCGGAAAGCCGAGGTCGCGGTACACCGACGAGAGCAGGTCGATGAAGCGCGCCGTCTCGTCCTCGATCTGGTCCTCGGTGCAGAAGATGTGCGCGTCGTCCTGGGTGAAGCCGCGCACCCGCATCAGCCCGTGCATGGAACCGGAAGGCTCGTAGCGGTGGCAGGCGCCGAACTCGGCCATGCGCAGCGGCAGGTCGCGATAGCTCTTCAGCCCGTGGTTGAAGATCTGCACATGGCAGGGGCAGTTCATCGGCTTCAGCGCGTTGACCCGCTTTTCCTGCGCGTGCTCCTCCTCGACCTCGGCGATGAACATGTGCTCGCGGTACTTCTCCCAGTGCCCCGAACGCTCCCACAGCTTGCGGTCGATCACCTGCGGCGTGCGCACCTCGGCGTATCCGGCCGCGGTCAGGCGGCGGCGCATATAGTCCTCGAGCGTCCGATAGACCGCCCAGCCGTCGGGGTGCCAGAAGACCATGCCCGGCGCCTCGTCCTGCAGATGGAACAGCTCCATCTCGCGGCCGATGCGGCGGTGGTCGCGTTTGGCGGCCTCCTCCAGCATGGTCAGGTGGGCGTCGAGGTCCTTCTTGGCTCGGAAGGCGACGCCATAGATGCGCTGCAGCATCTTGTTGCGGCTGTCGCCCCGCCAGTAGGCGCCGGCCACCGACATCAGCTTGAAGGCGTCGGGCGGCACCTGGCCGGTGTGCGCCAGGTGCGGCCCGCGGCAGAGATCCTGCCAGTGGCCGTGCCAGTACATGCGAATCGGCTGGTCCGCGGGGATCGCCTCGACCAGCTCGACCTTGTAGGGCTCGCCGCGGTCGCGGTAGAAATCGATCGCGTCGCCGCGATCCCAGGTCTCGCAGCGGACCGGCTCGCGCGCGGCGATGATCTCGCGCATCCGCTTCTCGATCTTTTCGAAATCGTCCGTGGTGAACGGGTCGTCTCGGTCGAAGTCGTAGTACCAGCCGTTGTCGATGACCGGGCCGATCGTGACCTTGGTGTCGGGCCAGAGCTCCTGCACGGCGCGCGCCATGATGTGCGCGGCGTCGTGCCGGATCAGCTCGAGCGTGTCCTGGTCCTTCGAGGTCAGGATCTCGAGCCGGGCGTCCTGCTGCAGCGCCTCGGACAGGTCTGCGACGCGCCCGTCGATGCGGGCCGCCAGCGCGGATTTCGCCAGCGAGGTCGAGATGTCCGCCGCCACGTCGCCGCCCGTCGTGCCGGCGGCATAGGGACGCACGGCTCCGTCGGGCAGGGTGACATTGATCAGCGGTTTCGACATGTCGGGCCTCGGGCTTGGAACGTGCGCGCAAATGGCGCGCCACGCCTCGCCCTGTCAAGGCGGCCACGCCCCGGGACGCGGCGCCACGGCCCTGCCGCGACCCGGGGGGCGGCGGTGCCGCCCCCCGGGGTGGTCACCAGAACGCCGGTACGCGCCGCGACCGGCGGCCGATTCAGGCCGCGGCTGCCTCTGCCTTGCGACGCCGACGGCCGACGGCCGCAAAGCCCAGCGTCGACGCGCCCAGCAGAACGAGGCTCGGCGGCAGCGGCACCGGCGCGACGGTCAGCCCGTCCAGCGCGCCGAACTTTCCTCAACCGGTGATCCGCTGCCGATTTCCAGTCGTACCGGTAAATCGCGTGGCACAGAGCCGCTACCGAGCCGCTGTGTGCCGCCGCTGCGGGCCAGGCGGCACCAGCGCCCCGAACGTCCGCCCGACGACCCGCTCGTAGACGTCGAGCGTCGCCCGCTGCATGGCTGCCGTCGTGAAGCGTGCATGGACGCGCGCGCGGCCGGCCAGGCCCATATGCGCCCGCGCCGAGGGGTCCATGTTCAGCGCCTGGTTGATGGTCGCGGCCAGCAGGTCGGAATCGCCCGGCGGATACAGCCAGCCCGATTCGCCATGCGCCACCGTCTCGCGCGCGCCGCCATGCGCGGTCGCGACGACCGGTCGGCTCATCGCCTGCGCCTCGACCATGACGCGGCCGAAGGCTTCCGGCTCGACCGAGGCCGAGACGACGACCGATGACAGCTTGTAGGCCGCCGGCATGTCCGCGCACTCGCCGACCAGATAGACGACATCGCCCGTGTCGGTCGCGGCGATGCGCTTGGCCAGCGCCGAGCGAAAGCCGCTGCCATAGTCCTCGCCGACCAGCAGCACGGCGAAGTCCGGCCCGCGCATCTGCTTCAGCCGGGCGGCGGCGTCGATCAGGCTCTCGCCGCCCTTCCAGCGCGTCAGCCGGCCCGGCATCAGGACGATCGCGCGCGGGTGCTCGACCAGGCCCCACTGCTCGGCCAGCCTGATGGCGCGCTCGTTGCCGACCGCCTCCTCGGAGAAGACCTGGACGTCGGCGCCGCGCGGGATCGTGACGATATGCTCGTCGGCCACATGGTGGCGCTCGACGATCAGCTTGCGGATGTAGTCCGAGATCGCGATCACCGGCCGGCCGCGCGCCATCACCGAGTTGTAGAGGCGCTTTGCCCGGACCTTTTCGGTGTAGACGCCGTGATAGGTGGTCACGAACGGCGTGCCGGTCCACCGCGCCGCCCAGAACGCCGACCAGGCCGGCGCGCGCGACCGGGCGTGGACGATCTCGACCCCCTCCTCGCGGATCAGCCGGCGCATCAGCCAGGCGTTCTGCCACATCGTCGCCGGGTTCTTCGAGTCGACGTTCATCGGATAGATCTCGCCGCCGGCCCGAGCGATCCTGAACTCGAGCTTCCCGCCCGAGGTGGCGACCAGCGCGCGGCCGCCGGCGGCGCAGATCGCCTCGGCGATCTCCATCGTGCCGCGCTCGACCCCGCCGGTGTCGAGGCGCGGCACGACCTGCAGCACCGTCAGCGGGCGGCGCGGCTTTGACGGCTCATCGCTCTCGGTATAGGCGGGGTCCGTGCGGTCCGGGCCCGTGTCGTTGCGGTCGGCGCCCGCACCGGCTTGCCGGCTGGAGATCGAAGCGACCATGAACGCTCGGGCCTATCTCGAACTTTCGGGCGACAGGCGCATCGCTTACCACAGTCTGGACGCGCATGGCGATGGCGCGCGCCTGCCAGGCGTCGTCTTTCTCGGCGGCTTCCGCTCGGACATGGGCGGCACAAAGGCCGTCTTCCTCGAGGACTGGGCGCGCGCCCGCGGCCGCGCGTTCCTGCGCTTCGACTATCGCGGCCACGGCGAGTCCTCCGGCGCCTTCGAGGACGGCTCGATCGGCGACTGGGCGGACGACGCCGCCGAGGCGCTGCAGCGCCTGACCGAGGGGCCGCAGGTCCTGGTCGGCTCGTCGATGGGCGGCTGGATCGCGCTGCTGCTGGCGCGGTCTTTCCCGCAGCGGATCGCCGCACTGGTCGGCATCGCGGCGGCGCCCGACTTCACCGAGGAGTCGATGTGGTCGGGCTTCGCCGAGCCCCAGCGCCGGGCGCTGCTGGCAGAGGGACGGGTCGCCCTGCCATCGGCCTATTCGGACGAGCCCTATGTCATCACCCGCCGCCTGATCGAGGACGGCCGGGCGAACCTGGTGCTGCGCCGCCCGCTGCCGATCGGCTGCCCGGTCCGCCTGCTGCAGGGGACGGCCGACGAGGATGTCGATCGGACCGTCGCGCTGCGGCTGCTCGACCACATCGACGGCGCCGATGTCCGGCTGACGCTGGTCGCGGGCGCCGACCACCGCTTCTCCGCCCCGCGCGAGCTGGCGCTGGTCGCCAGGACGCTCGACCTGCTGGCCGAGGACGGCTGACGCCCCCGCTCGGAACGGGATCGGCTCAGAACGGGATCGGATCGCCGCGAAAATCCTCGAACACGCCGCTGGTCTCGGGCGACAGCGCGTCGAAGCGGGCGAGCAGGCCGCCCGCGCTCTCCTCCGGGCTGACGGCGGCGCCCGAGCCGCCCATGTCGGTGCGCACCCAGCCCGGATGGTAGGCGCCGACGGCGACGCCGCGTGGCCCCAGCTCCTTCGCCAGGTTGCGCGCCAGGTTCGTCGCCGCCGCCTTCGAGGCGCGATAGAGGTGCGAGCCGCCATAGGCCCGCCCGGACGACCCCATGACGGACGAGATGATGGCGATCCTGCCCTTGGCCGCCTCTACGCGCGGCAGGAAGGTACGCACCGTCAGGAACGGACCGGCGACGTTCGTCATCAGCACCTCGGCCCAGGCGTCCGCCCCGTTGTCGTCGGCGTCGATGCCGCCGCGCCCGCGAAAGCGGCCGGCATTGCAGACCAGCAGGTCGAGATCGCCGTCGAGCGCCGCGCCCGCCGCGGCCAGCGCCGCCTCGTCGGTGACGTCCAGCCGCAGCGCGCGGCCGCCGGCCTGCTCGATGCGCGCCGCGCCGTCCTCGCTGCGCGCCGTGCCGGTCACCTCGTCGCCGCGCGCCGCCGCCTGGCGCACCAGCTCGAGCCCGATGCCGCGGCTCGCCCCGGCGACGAGAATCCGCTGTGCCATGTCCTGCCTCCCGTGCATGCTGTCCGTCGCGTATAGGCGGCGGCCGCACCGTGGCCAAGCCGCCCGTAGCGCGCCGCGGGAGGGAGGCAGGACGACATGACACCGGCATACGACCACGCGCTGATCATCGGCGCCGGTTCGGGGCTCAGCGCCTCGCTGGCGCGGCTCTTCCACGCCAGGGGCCTGAAGGTCTCGCTGGCGGCGCGCGAGCCCGGCGACCTCGAGGCGCTGGCGCGCGAGACCGACGCGGCGGTGCATCGCTGCGACGCGGCGGACCAGGCGGAGGTTGAGGCGCTGTTCGCGGCGCTGGACCATCCGCTGCCGCCCGACGTGCTGGTCTACAACCCGTCGGCGCGCGTCCGCGGGCCGCTGACCGAGCTCGACCCGGCGGCGGTGCGGGCGGCGGTCCAGGTCACGGCTGTCGGGGCCTTCTATGCCGCGCAGCAGGCGGCGAGGCGGATGCTGCGCGGCAATCACGGCGCCATCCTGCTGACCGGCGCCTCGGCGGGCGTGAAAGGCTATGCCGAATCGGCCAGCTTCGCGATGGGCAAGTTCGCGCTCCGCGGCCTCGCGCAGTCGATGGCGCGCGAGCTGCACCCGCTCGGCATCCATGTCGGGCACGTCGTCATCGATGGCGGCATCAGGAACCCGGGCCGGAGCGAGGACCCGGACAGGCCCGATTCGATGCTCGACCCGGACGCCATCGCGCGCAGCTACTGGCATTTCCTCGAGCAGGACCGCTCGGCCTGGGCGTGGGAGATCGAGCTGCGGCCATGGGTCGAGACGTTCTGACGCCCCGTGCTGCCGGCCTGCGGCACCGGACCGCCGTCCGCGGGGACCTGCACGGGCTGACGGCGCTGATGGACGCCGCCATCGGCGAGCTGCAGAAGCCGTTTCTCGACGCGGCGCTGATCGAGTCGAGTCGAGCCGTCATGGGGCTCGACACGCAGTTGGTCGAGGACGGCACGTATCTCGTCGTCGAGACGGATGCCGAGGGCGCCTGGACGCTCGCCGGCTGCGGCGGCTGGAGCAGACGGGCGACGCTCTACGGCGGCGACCGATCCGCCGGACGCGACCCGGCGCTGCTCGACCCGGCGATGGATCCGGCCCGCATCCGCGCCATGTACACGCATCCGCGCTTCGTGCGCCGGGGCGTCGGCCGGCTGATCCTCGGCCTCTGCGAGCAAGCGGCGCGGGCCGAGGGGTTCACGCAGGCCGAGTTGATGGCGACCCTTGCCGGCGAGCCCCTCTACCGGGCCTGCGGCTACCGGGCGGTCGAGCGCCTGACCAAGTCGCGGGGCGGCGCACCGGTACCGCTGCTGCGGATGCGAAAGCGGCTCTGACCGCGCGTCGGTGCCGCGCCGGCGCGCCGGTCGTCGGGCCGCGGGCGGGTGGGCCGGCCGGCAGGTTGCCGCCGGGCAGGGCATCGGCAGGGGAGCGGTCCGGCGATCAGGGCACCCAGTACGGCTTGCGCTTGTCGAAGAAGGCGCTGACGCCCTCCTGCCCCTCCGGCTTTTCCCAGGCGTCGGCCAGCGCCGCCACGGTGCGCTCGACCGTCGCCTCGTCGATCGCCGGGCCGAGGCTGCGCGCCAGCCGCTTCGAGGCGGCGACCGCCCCCGGCGCGCAGGCCAGGTACGGCGCGACTTCGGCCTCGACGGCGGCGTCGAGATCGGCGGCCGGGACGACGCGGCCGACCAGGCCGAGCGCCAGCGCCTCGTCGGCATCGAACAGGCGCGCCGACATGAAGACCCGCCGCGCCATGCCCTCGCCCATGCGCGCGATCACATACGGGCCGATGGTCGCCGGCACGAGGCCGAGCCGCGCCTCGGTAAAGCCGAAGCGGGCGCCCTCGACGGCGACGGCGGCGTCGCAGACCGACAGCATCCCCATGCCGCCGCCAAAAGCCTGACCGTTGATCCGGCCGATCAGCGGCTTCGGCAGCTCGTTCAGCCGGCCCAGCATCCGCGCCAGCTTGCGCGCCTCGGCCATGCGCTGCTCGCGCGTCGCGCCGAACTGCTCGCGCATCCAGCCGAGATCGCCGCCGGCGCAGAAGGATTTGCCCGCACCCGTAAGCACGATCACGCGCACGGCCGCCTCGGCGGCCAGCGCCTCGGCTGCATCATGCAGGTCGGCGATCATCGCGGGCGCCAGCGCGTTGTGCTTCGCCGGCGCGTTCAGCGTCAGCGTCGCGACGCCGCGCCGGTCGGTGGCGAGGGTCAGCGTCTTGAAGGTCGCGGCGCTCATCCAGTTCTCCCGATGCGGTGGCAGCGATCAGGCCGCCGCGTCCGTGCGCAGCGTCCGGGCGAAGGCGGCGGCCTCGGCCAGCCGCGTGCGCTCGATGCCCGTCGCGAAGCCGCGCTCCTCGACCAGCGCGACGACGCCCTCGGTGGCGACGTTGCCCCGCGCGCCGGGGGCATAGGGACAGCCGCCGAGACCCCCGGCCGAGGCGTCGAAGGTGCGCAGGCCCTTGTCCAGGCTGGCGGCGATGTTCTCGAGCGCCCGGCCGTTCGTGTCGTGATAGTGCCCGGCCAGCCGGTCGGCCGGCACCTCGGCCAGTACGGCGTCCAGCATCGCCGCGATCGCCTGCGGCGTGCCGGCGCCGATCGTGTCGCCGAGCGATATCTCGTAGCAGCCGGCGTCGAACAGCACCTTCGCGACGCGCGCCGTGACGGCGGGGTCGACCGGTCCGTCATAGGGGCAGGCGACGGCGGTCGAGACATAGCCGCGCACCGGGATGCCGTCGGCCAGCGCCGCCTCGACGATCGGCAGCGCGCGGGCCAGCGCTTCGTCGATGCCGGCGTTGACGTTGGCGCGCGAAAAGCCCTCCGACGCCGCGCCGAAGACCGCCACCTCGTCGGCGCCGGCGGCCCTGGCGTTCTGGTAGCCCTTCATGTTCGGGCAGATGCCCGTGTAGCGCACGCCGGGGGCGCGGCGGATGCCGGCCAGCACCTCGGCGCCGTCGGCCATCTGCGGCACCCATTTCGGGCTGACGAAGCTGGCCGTCTCGATCTTGGCGAAGCCGCAGGCCGACAGCATGTCGACCAGCCGGATCTTCTCGGCGGTCGGGATCGGCCTGGCCTCGTTCTGCAGCCCGTCGCGGGGCGACATCTCGAAGATCGTGACGTGGTCAGCCATCGGTATCCTCCGGCTCGAGCGTGATCAGGACGGCGCCCTCGGCGACCTGCTCGCCGGCGGCGACCAGCACCTCGGCGACGGTGCCGTCGCGCGGGCTGCGCAGCGTGTGCTCCATCTTCATCGCCTCCATCACGGCCAGCGCCGCGCCGCGCTCGACGCGGGCGCCCGGCCGGGCGGCGACCGACTTGACGAGGCCGGTCATCGGCGCCGCGACGCGGTCGCCGCCATGCGCCGCCTCCTCGGCCAGCGCGAGGGCGTCGGGCACCAGGAAGGCGTGCGCCTGCCCGGCATGGAAGACGGTCAGCTCGTCGCCCCGGCGGACAGCCGTCGCGTCGCTCCGCCGCCCTTCGCTCTCGATGCGCCAGGTCCGGCCATCGCGGGCGATCCTGATCTCCAGCGCGATGGGTCCGGCCGGCGTGTCGGCGTCGAACCGACCCGCCGATCGGGTGGTGACGCCGACCTCGCAGAGCGTACCGGCGTGCTCCAGCCGCGCCGTCTGGCGTGCCGCGCCCCAGATGCGCCAGCCGACAAGCTGCGCCCACGGATCGCCGGCAGCATGGGTCGCGGCGGGCGCAACCATCAGCCCGAGCGACGCGACGGCGGCCAGCGCCCAGGCCTCGGCCGAAGGCTCCGGTGCGGCCGTCAGCGCGGCGGCGTCGCGGTCGATCAGACCCGTGTCGACGTCGCCGGCGACGAAATCGGCGTGTCCCGCCAGGGCGGCGAGGAAGGCGACGTTCGTGACGGTGCCGGCGACCTCCGTCCCGGCCAGCGCGCGGCGCAGCCGGGCGAGCGCGGTGGCGCGGTCGCGGCCGTGCACGATCAGCTTGGCGATCATCGGGTCGTAATGCGGCGTGATCGTGTCGCCGGGGCGCACGCCCGTGTCGACGCGCGCATCCGCCGGGAAGGCGAGGTGGCCGATCCGCCCGGTCGCCGGCAGGAAGCCGGCAGCCGGGTCCTCGGCATAGATCCGCGCCTCGAAGGCGTGCCCGTCGATGGCCAGGTCCTCCTGCGCGACCGGCAGCGGCTCGCCGGCGGCGACGCGGAGCTGCCATTCGACGAGATCGACGCCGGTGATCGCCTCGGTGACGGGGTGCTCGACCTGCAGCCGGGTGTTCATCTCCATGAACCAGAACCCGTCCGGCCGCAGCCCGCGCGAGGCGTCGACGATGAACTCGACCGTGCCGGCGCCGGCATAGCCGATCGCCTGCGCTGCGCGCACGGCTGCGTCGCCCATCGCGGCGCGCATCTCGGGCGTCATGCCGGGGGCGGGCGCCTCCTCGATCACCTTCTGGTGGCGGCGCTGCAGCGAGCAGTCCCGCTCGAAGAGGTGGAGCGCGCGTGCGCCGTCGCCGAAGACCTGCACCTCGATGTGGCGCGGGCTTGGCGACGTACTTCTCGACCAGCACCCGGTCGTCGCCGAAGGCCGATCGCGCCTCGCTCTGCGCGCTCTCCAGCGCCTCGGCGAAGTCCGGCGGGATCGTCGACGCGGCGCATGCCCTTGCCGCCGCCGCCGGCGGCGGCCTTGATGAGCACGGGATAGCCGATCTCGCGCGCCCGGTCGGCGAGGAAGCCCGGCTCCTGCTCGTCGCCGTGATAGCCCGGAACGACGGGCACGCCCGCCTCCTCCATCAGCCGCTTCGCCGCGTCCTTCAGGCCCATGGCGCGGATCGCCGCGGCCGACGGGCCGATGAAGACCAGCCCGGCAGCTTCGACCGCCTCGACGAAGGCCGGGTTCTCGGAAAGGAAGCCGTAGCCGGGATGGATGGCCTCGGCGCCAGTGCGGCGGGCCGCCCCGACGATGGCGTCTGCCTTCAGATAGCTGTCGCGCGCCGGGGCTGCGCCGATGCGCACCGCCTCGTCGGCCATGGCGACGTGCAGCGCGCCCGCGTCGGCATCCGAATAGACGGCGACGGTCGCGATGCCCAGCCGCCGCGCCGTGCGGATGACGCGGACCGCGATCTCGCCCCGGTTGGCAATGAGGATCTTCTGGAACACGGGCCGCCCCTGTCGCCCCCGCCGGCGCGGCCTTTGCGGCCACGGCCCCTTCGTGTCGCGCATTGCCGGCCGTGCGGTCAAGCGGGGCGATCGGATCAGAGGTCGGCGATGGCATCCCGGTGGCGCTGCGCGGACGCCTCGTCGAAGCAGCAGAAGGTGACCGCGATCCCCGGCAGCTCCTCCAGCAGCGCGTAGACGGTGCGCACGGCGATCGCGGTCGCCTGGTCCTGCGGATAGCCATAGATGCCCTGGCTGATCGCCGGAAAGGCGACCGTGCGGCAGCCGGCCTCGACCGCCAGCTCCAGCGAGCGGCGATAGCAGGCGGCCAGCGCCGCCGGCTCGCCGGCGTCGCCGCCCTTCCAGCGCGGCCCGACGGCGTGGATGACGTGGGCTGCCGGCAGCCTGTATCCCCTGGTGATCCTCGCGTCGCCTGTCGGGCAGCCGCCGAGGGTGCGGCACTCCTCCAGCAACTCCGGGCCGGCGGCGCGGTGGATCGCGCCGTCGACGCCGCCGCCGCCCTTCAGCGACTGGTTCGCCGCGTTGATGATGGCGTCGACCTCCAGCCGGGTGATGTCGCCCTGGTGGACGGTCATGCGCTGGATGACGGACATGCCTTGCCCCTTCTGGCTCCGGGCGATCCGCCCTCAGCCGCACCAGGATCGGCGCCTGCCTCCGTCATAGGGCCGGGCGAGGCCCTCGGCAATCATCGGCTGGGCGACGTCCCTGCCATCGAGCGACAGGCGCGCCAACCGGCGGCCGTACCGGTCGGACCCGCGAAAATCGATGCGCATGTCGCCGGAGAGCCGGATCTTGCGTTCCAGCGCGCGGGTGGCTTGGGTGCCGAGCGCCAGCTCGGAAGGACACCCCGGCGAAAAGACCTCGGGCGTGTCGAAGCCCACCAGGCGCGTCCGCAACAAACCCTCGCCCGCGCAATCGACATCGACCGTGTCGCCGTCGATGACGCGCACAATCCTGCAGTCGGCGCGGCGCGGCGAGATGTTCATCGCTGCGCGAATCGGTATGTGGAGGGCGCCCCCGGCGAACCACTCGCGCAGGCCGAGCGGATCGAGCCTCTCGCGTCCGCCCACGGCAGCGAACGCGAGGAGGGCGAGCAGGGCAACGGCTTTCCACTGGCTTCCGCCGCGCTTCGACGGCGGGCGGGTAGATCTGACCTTCCCCTCGCGGCGGCGCCGGGAGCGACTGACGCAAAGATCAACCACCCGGCCATCGTGGATCGTGCTCCTGCGTTCGCGTGCCATGCGCGCAGGATGGCCGCTCACATCCTGAAGACTCCGAAATGGAAGTCGGGGATGGGCGCGTTCAGCGCCGCCGACAGCGACAGGCCGAGGACGTCGCGGGTCTTGCGCGGGTCGATCACGCCATCATCCCAGAGCCGCGCCGAGGCGTAGAGACAGTGCGACTGGCGGTCGAACTGCTCGACGATCGGCTGCTTGATGGCGCGCTCGTCCGCGTCGGTGAAGGTGCCGCCGCCGCGCTCGACGGCCTCGCGGCGCACGGTGGCCAGCACGCCCGCCGCCTGCTCGCCGCCCATGATCGAGATGCGGGCGTTCGGCCAGGACCACAGGAACCGCGGGCCGAAGCCGCGGCCGCACATGCCGTAATTGCCGGCGCCGAAGCTGCCGCCGATCATCATCGTCACCTTCGGCACCTGCGCGCAACTGACCGCGTGCACCATCTTGGCGCCGTGCTTGGCGATGCCCTCGGCCTCGTACTTCTTGCCGACCATGTAGCCGGTGATGTTCTGCAGGAAGACCAGCGGGATCTTGCGCTGGCAGCAGAGCTCGATGAAGTGCGCGGCCTTCAGCGAGCTTTCCGAATAGAGCACGCCGTTGTTGCCGAGGATGCCGCAGGGAATGCCGTGGATGTGCGCGAAGCCGCAGACCAGGGTTGCGCCGTAGCGCGCCTTGAACTCGTCGAATCGGCTGGCGTCGACGACGCGGGCGATGACCTCGCGCACGTCGTAGGGTTTTCTCCAGTCGAGCGGCACGACGCCGAGGATCTCGTCCGGGTCCAGCGCCGGCGGCTCGGGCGGCTGGAGCTGCACGTCGACCGTCTTCGCCCGGTTCAGGTTGGCGACGATCCGGCGGGTCAGCGCCAGCGCATGGCGGTCGTCCCGGGCCAGGTGGTCGACGACGCCGGAGAGCCGCGAGTGCACGTCGCCGCCGCCCAGTTCCTCGGCGGTCACGACCTCGCCGACCGCGGCCTTCACCAGCGGCGGCCCGGCGAGGAAGATCGTGCCCTGCTGACCCACGATGATCGATTCGTCGCACATCGCCGGCACATAGGCGCCGCCAGCGGTGCACGACCCCATGACGACGGCGATCTGCGGGATCCCCGCCGCCGACATTCGCGACTGGTTGAAGAACTCGCGCCCGAAATGGTCGCGGTCCGGGAAGATCTCGTCCTGCTGCGGCAGGTTGCCGCCACCCGAATCGACCAGGTAGATGCAGGGCAGCCGGTTCTCCTGCCCGACCTCCTGGGCGCGCAGGTGCTTCTTGACCGTCATCGGATAGTAGGTGCCGCCCTTCACCGTGGCGTCGTTGCAGATGATCAGGCACTCGAGCCCCGAGACGCGGCCGATGCCGGTGATGATCCCCGCCCCGGGCGCCGCGCCGTCATAGAGGCCGTGCGCCGCCAGCGCGCCCAGTTCCAGGAACGGCGTGCCGGGGTCGAGCAGCTCCTCGACACGGTCGCGCGGCAGCAGCTTGCCGCGCTCGACATGGCGGGCCCGCGCCCGCTCGCCGCCGCCGGCGCGGGCAGTGCCGACGGCCGCCTCGACCTCAGCCAGGGCGGCGGCCATCGCGGCGCGGTTCTCGGCGAACTCGGGCCCGCGCGGCGAGATCTGGCTGGCGAGGATGGCCATCTTAGCTCCTGCGCTCGGCTGTGGGTCGCCCCGTCCTAGCACCGCGCCGTCTCGTTGCAAGCCGGGTTCGTTGCAGGCCGGGTTCGTTGCAGGCCGGGCCATGCAGCCATGCGCTGGCCGCCACGGTGCGGCGCCTGTTATCGAAGCGTCGAACTCCGGCGCCAAGCCGGCTGCGGGCCAATGCGGGAGAGAGCCGATGACCATCCGACCGTCCGCCTTCGCGGCGAGGGGCCGCTTCTGGCGGGGCAATCTGCACACGCACTCGACCTTGTCGGACGGCGCGCTGGAACCGGCCGAAGTGTGCCGCCGCTACGAGGCCGAGGGCTACGACTTCATCTGCCTCTCGGACCACATGGTCGGGCGCTATGGCTACCCGATCGCCGACACGACCGCCCTTCGCAGCAACAGCTTCACCACCATCCTCGGCGCCGAGGTGCATGCCGACCGGCTCGCCAACGGCGAGATCTGGCACCTGCTCGCCGTCGGCCTGCCGCCCGATTTCGAGCGGCCGGACGTTCCCGACTTCGACGGCGACCGCTCGGGCGAGAGCATCGAGTCCCTTTCGACGCGGTGTGCCGATGCCGGCGCCTTCGTCGCCATCGCCCACCCGCAATGGTACGGGCTGACGCTGGCCGACGCGCGGCGGATCGAGGCGGCGCATGCCGTCGAGATCTACAATCACGGCTCGGCCGTCGATTGCGACCGCGGCGACGGCACGGCATTGCTGGACCTGCTGCTGTCCGAGGGCCGGCGGCTGAGCGGTTGCGCGACCGACGATGCGCATTTCAAGGGGCCGGACCATTTCGGCGGCTGGGTGATGGTCAAGGCGGAAGAGCTCGATCTTGCGGCGCTGGTGCGGGCGCTGAGGGCAGGGGACTACTACTCCAGCCAGGGGCCGCGGCTGCACGACGTCCGCGTCGAAGGCGACGCGATCCTGATCGAGTGCTCGCCCGTCGACCGGGTCGTCGGCGTCGGCGCCGGCTGCGCCTCGGCGGCACGGCACGGCAAGGGCCTTATTGCGTCGAGCCTGCCGCTGGCACCCTTCGGCAATGGCGGCTGGGTGCGCGTCACGGTGGCGGATGCGCACGGCCGGCGCGCCTGGTCGAACCCGATCTGGCTCGACTGACGCAGGCTACCGTCGCTCCGCGCTCGTCGGTCGGCGCCACCCGCCGCAGGACATGGCTCCCTTGCGGTCGCCGGTCAGGGGGTTAAACAATGGCCGCGGCAGGTCGAGGGGGCGCATGTTCGACGAGATGTCCGGCACCGGCGGCGCGGTCCGCGCCCCGTACGAGCAGATCGGACGCTGGATCGAGCGGTCCGGCATCGAGTTGCTGCAGAAGCGCGCGCTCGAGGCCGAGGCAATCTTCCGGCGCATCGGCATAACCTTCGCCGTCTATGGCGAGGGCGGCGACCCCGAGCGGCTGATCCCCTTCGACCTGATCCCGCGCGTCTTCTCGGCTGCCGAGTGGCGCGTGCTGGACCGCGGCATCCGGCAGCGGGCGCGGGCGTTGAACGCCTTCCTCTACGACGTCTATCACCGCGGCGAGATTCTGAAGGCCGGGATCGTGCCCGAGCGGCTGGTCTATCAGAACGCCGCCTTCGTGCCGGCCATGGTCGATGTCGAGCCGCCGGGGCGCGTCTACAGCCACATCGTCGGCATCGACATCGTGCGCACCGGCGAGGGCAGCTTCCAGGTGCTCGAGGACAACTGCCGCACGCCGTCCGGCGTCAGCTACATGCTCGAGAACCGCGAGATCATGATGCGCATGTTCCCCGAGCTGTTCGGCGGCGGCGCGGTCGAGCCGGTGGACCTCTACCCCGCCTGGCTGCTGCGGACGCTGGAGGAGGTGGCGCCGCCGGCCTGCGGGGCCGAGCCGACAGTGGTGCTGCTGACGCCCGGGGCGTTCAACTCGGCCTATTACGAGCACTCGTTCCTCGCCGACCTGATGGGCATCGAGCTGGTCGAGGCGGGCGACCTCTTCGTCGACGAGGCACGGGTCTGGATGCGCACGACGCGGGGGCCGCGCAAGGTCGACGTGATCTACCGCCGGATCGACGACGAGTTCATCGACCCGCTTGCCTTCCGGCCGGAACTCGCTGCTCGGCATCCCGGGGCTCTTCGACGTCTACCGCGCCGGCGGCGTGACGCTGGCCTCGGCGCCGGGCGCCGGCGTCGCGGACGACAAGTCGATCTATGTCTTCGTGCCCGACATGATCCGCTTCTACCTGGGCGAGGCGCCGATCTTGGAGAACGTGCCGACCTGGCGCTGCTCGAACCGGGACGAGTGCGCGCATGTGCTCGACCACCTCGACGAGGTGGTGGTCAAGGAGGTGCACGGCTCGGGCGGCTACGGCATGCTGATCGGGCCGAAGGCGACCGCGGCCGAGCGCGAGAAGTACGCCGGGCGCATCCGCGCCAACCCGGCCGAGTTCATCGCCCAGCCGACGCTCGACCTCTCGACCGTGCCGTCGCTCGCGGCGAACGGGCCGGCTCCGCGCCATGTCGACCTGCGCCCCTATTGCCTGGTCGGCCGGCAGATGCGGCTGGTGCCGGGCGGGCTGACGCGGGTGGCGCTGAAGGAGGGTTCGCTGGTCGTCAATTCGTCCCAGGGTGGCGGGGTCAAGGACACATGGGTGCTGAGCGAATAGACGACCGGACGCTGCTGTCGCGCACGGCCGAGAACCTCTATTGGCTCGGCCGCTATGTCGAGCGCGCCGACTCGACCGCCCGGCTGATCGAGATGGGCCACCGCATGGCGATGCTGCCGGGCAGCTTCACGCGGAACGAGTGGCGCAGCGTCGCCGCCGCGTCCGGCTGCCTCGACCGCTTCGAGGACGAGGCGTCGATCACCGAGGCCGCGATCGTCCGGACGCTGATGCTCGACAACGAGAACCCGTCCTCGATCCGCGCCTGCCTGGAAAGGGCCCGCGCCAACGGCCGGTCGGTCCGCACCGCGCTGACCGTCCCGGTATGGGAGGCGCTGAACGACGGCTGGCGCAGGCTCGAGCTGATGGACCCGGGCAATGCCCAGCGCGACCTGCCGGCGGTGCTCGACTGGGTCAAGAGCCGCTCGGCGCTGATCCGCGGCGCCGCGCAGGGGACGATGCTGCGCAATGGCGGCTACCACTTCCTGACGCTCGGCGGCCTGATCGAGCGCGCCGACATGACGCTGCGGCTGCTGGACGTGAAGTCGTACGTCCTGCTGCCCGAGACCGAGGTCGTCGGCGGCGGGCGCGACCACCACCAGTGGACCAGCGTCTTGCACGCCACCTCGGCTTTGCGCGCCTATCATCATGTCTATCGCGGCGACTACAGCCCGCAGACCATCGCCGACTTTCTCATTCTGAACCGTCAGTTCCCGCGCTCGGCGGCCTTCTGCTACGCCGAGATCGCCCAGGCCCTCGACGCGCTCAGCCAGGGCTATGGCGAGGCGCACGACTGCCAGCGGACGGCGGCGAAGATGGTCGAGGACCTCGGCCGGCTGCGCATGGGCGAGATCTTCCGCATCGGGCTGCACGAGTTCGTGCTCGAGGCGATCGGCCGGACGCACCGGCTCGGCACCGAGATCTACCGGGCGTATTTTTCCTGAGGCCCACAACCCCGAGGCCAGCATGCGCATGTCGATCCGCCACCTGACGCGCTATCGCTACGAGCCCGAGGCGGCATCGGCGGCGCTGCGGCTGCGTCTCTGGCCGCCCAGCACGGCGGGCCAGCGACCGGACCCGTGGTCGGTCAGCGTTAACGGCGCGGGCGTCGAGCCGATCCTGACCGACGCGCAGGGCGACCGGGTCGCGCTCTGGCACGCGCATGCGCCGACCGCCGAGATCGAGATCGTCGCCGAGGGCACCGTCGAGACGGCGGACCTGGCCGGCGTGCTGAAGGAGCTGCCGCAGCGTGCGCGCGCCGGCCTGTTCGCTGCGCGCGACGGCGCTGACCGGGCCGTCGGACGCTATCCGCGAGCTTGCCGCCGGGATCGACGAGCAGGACGTGCTGGCGCGCTGCCATGCGCTGTCGGCCGCCGTGCACGCTGCGGTCGATTACCGGCCAGGCGTCTCGGACGCGGCGACGACGGCGGCGGCGGCGCTGGCGCTCGGCGCCGGCGTCTGCCAGGATCAGGCGCATGTCTTCATCGCCGCGGCCCGCGTCGCCGAGATTCCGGCGCGCTACGTCATCGGCTATCTGCACGACCCCGACCGCGACCGACCCGCCGAGGAAACGCATGCCTGGGCCGAGGCCTTCGTGCCGGGCCTCGGCTGGACCGGCTTCGACATCACCAACCAGCTCTGCCCGACCGACCTCTACGTCCGGCTGTGCTGCGGCCTGGACGCTGCCGACGCCGCCCCGGTGCGCGGCACCATCCTCGGCGGAACGGAAGAGCAGATGGAGGTCGAGATCGCCGTCCGGGCCGGCGCCAGCCAGTCGCAGCAACAGCAGCAGTCCTGAGCGCCGCTGCCCGCCGGGGGGCGGGCGATGCGTCCACCGGGCCGGGACCGGCGGCGACAAGACGGACGGCCGCCGGGACGGTGTCGGCACGCGCATCCCGGAACGCCCGGCCGAACTCCAGACCGCACGAGCCGGGACGCGTGGCCAGAAGAGTCTTCTTGCCGCGCGACCGAACTTGGCCTTAAGATGAACTGTTGAAGAGGGGGTTTGCGAAGATGCCGCCTTTCACGATCGAGATGTCCAGCCCGATGTCCTCCGGTTTCACCAAGAGCCTCGGTGGACCCAACTCCGGCGGTCACGCGCCATCCAACAAGGATTGGTATATCCGGTACGGGATGGACTTCGGGGCTCCCGTCGATACCGAGGTCCGCGCCGCCTTCTCGGGTCACGCCACTGTCTACCACGCACATGACAAGGCGAAGGATAAGAAAAAGGAGTACGGAGCCCAGATCTTCGTGCGGTCTGAAAACAACATGATGGGCGGCTTCTACACGCACCTCACCTCGGTGCCCGCGACCGTTCGGGCGGGCGCGACGATCAGCAGGGGAGACGTGCTCGGGAAGGTGTACGTTCCCAGCGGCGGCTCGCCGCATCTTCACTGGGCCCTGGTCGAGATCATCGGCGGCGCGCCGGGCGGCAGGTATTCGGGAGTGAACCTCCACAAGGACTTTGTCAGCGCATCCAATGCGGACACTGTCTTGGCTGTCACGTTCAGTCAGGACGGCAAACCGCCTGTGGTCGCATAGGGCGCGACCGCCGGGGACGTCCCGAGTTCGGCGCAGAACGGCAGGTTTCGCGGATTCAACTGCTCGAGATGCGATCCCGCCGGCCGGACGCGAAGAGCGGTCCGTTCGGGCCGAGGCGCACGCCGGGGCGCAGCCGGGTGAAGGGCAGCCGGTCCATGCGGCAGGGGTTGGCGCCGGGCGCCTCGGCGAAGATCACCGCCTCGGCGATCGGCTCGTAGGCGCCGAGGAAGTGGACGGCGCTCTTGACGGCGAGCACCTTCTGCTGCTCCGGCACGACGCCGAGGGCGCGGAAGAGCTCGAGATCGGCGTTCTGGCACCGCCCGCTGCCGATGACGACGCGGACATCGGCCCGGTCGTGCACGAGCCGCAGGCACGCCATCGGGCCGAGATGCGCCGTGCCGGTCAGCACCGGGCCGGCGAGCGGGATGACGCCGTCGCCGAGGCGCTCGACGACGGCGCGGATGCGCACCGGCGGGCCGCCGATCTCCGGAAAGCGGCCGCCGAGCGAGACCTCGATCTCGGCACCCTGCCCCGCCGCATGCGCGCCGGCGGCCGCGTCCGGGTCCCAGAACATCGAAAGCGCGGCATCGCGCGCGCCCTCGTCGAGCATGGCGCGGAGCAGCCCGGTCGAGTCGCCCGGCCCGCCGGCGCCGGGGTTGTCCTGCGGGTCGGCGATGACGACGGGGCGGGCGGCGGTCGCGGCCAGCCGCATGGCCTGGCGCACCGCCTCGGATGCCGGGACGAGCGGGTTGTGGAACTCGCCTTCGGCCGCGCGCAGCGCGTCCAGCAGCGCGTCCGCCGCCCGGTCGACCGCCGCCTGGTCGTCGCCATAGGCGAAGACCGACGCACCGTTGTCCGGTATGTCGGCCGGCGGGAACCCCATGGCGAGGTCGACCGAGGCGACGCCGTCGCCCTCCAGCCCGGGCAGCATGGCATAGAGGCGCCGGCCCGGCTCGCGCCGCGTCGACTGCTCGGTGATCGGGATGATGTAGTCGAGCTGCCGCCAGGCCCGCGCGAAGGGTTCGCCGCGCGCGAGCAGCCTGTCGAGCAGCCGGCCGAGCAGCCGGGCGCAGCGCGCCCCCGTCTCGGCGAAGTCGACATGCGGATAGGTGCGATAGATCGTGACGCAGGAGGCGCGCTCGAAGAAGGCGCGCGAGAGGTTGCCGTGCAGGTCCAGGCTGACGGCGACCGGCAGGTCGGGGCCGACCACCTCGCGCACACGGGCCAGGATCTCGGCTTCGCCGTCCGGGTGATCGTCTGTCACCATCGCGCCGTGCAGGTCCAGATAGACCGCGTCGAGCGGCCCCGCCGCGCCGAGCATCTCGGTCAGCCGGCCGGCGATGCGGTCGAACGTCGCCTGCTCGACCGTGCCCGAGGGAGCCGCCTCGCACCACAGCAGCGGCACCAGCTCCCACTTCCGCGCCTCGTCGATGAAGCCCGAGATGCCGAGGTTCAGCCCGGCGAATGTCGGGAAGATCGCCGCGCCCTCGGTATAGCCCGGCCAGGCGCGGGCCACCTCGAACTCGGGCCAGCTCGTCGGCATCGGGGCGAAGGTGTTCGTCTCGTGCTGGAAGCCGCCGACCGCGACGCGGCGGACGGGAGGTGCTGCTGGCATCGGGCTCGGATCCTGTCCTCGGCTGCGCCAGAAGGGCATCCGTCGCGGCGCGGGTCAAGCCGGGCTTGCGGCGCCCGCACCCCGCCGCGATACCGATGCCGCAGCATCGAGGAGGGGCGGATGAGCGCGACGGGCGAAAGGCGTTGCGGGGTCTGCGGCACGAGGCTGGGATCGGGCGAGGGGATGCCGGCCGCCGAGATCCGGCCACAGGTGGCGCGGATGCTCGACCGGATCCGCGAGGGCTGGCGCGAGGCGGGCTGGGTCTGCGCCGCCGATCTGGCGGCGGCCAGGCGCTCCTACATGACCGAGTTGCTCGAGAGCGAGCGGGGCGAGCTCGACGAGCTCGACCATTCCGTGCTCGAGACGCTGAGCCGGCACGAGACCGCCTCGCGCGACGTCGAGTTGGTCTTCGACGAGCGCACGACCTTCGGCGAGCGCCTGGCCGACCGCGTGGCAAGCTTCGGCGGAAGCTGGACGTTCATCCTGATCTTCATGGCCGTCCTGGGCGTCTGGATGCTCGTGAACACCTTTTTCCTGCTGATCCGAGGCCCGTTCGATCCCTATCCGTTCATCCTGCTGAACCTCGTGCTCAGCTGCATCGCCGCGCTGCAGGCGCCGCTGATCATGATGAGCCAGCGCCGGCAGGAGGCGAAGGACCGGCTACGGGCGCGCAACGACTATCGCGTCAACCTGAAGGCCGAGCTGGAAATTCGTCAGCTGCACGAGAAGCTGGACCACCTGCTGCTGCGCCAGTGGCAGCGGCTCGCCGAGATCCAGCAGCTCCAGCTCGACACGATCGAAGAGCTCGGCCGGCCGCGCGGGCGCTGAGTTCAGCGCTGGCGGCTCGGCCGGACCGATGGCGCCGCCTTGCTTTCCCGCAGCACGGCGATGCGTTGACTCGCCTATGTCTGCGGTGCATTAACTTGAAGGATCGGAGGGGCACGCCTCCTGCCGCAGAGAACCTTCACAGGGAGTTACATGATGCGCTGGACACGACGCGGACTGCTGGCCGGGGCAGCCCTCGCGCTGCCGATGGCGGCCGCGGGCCCCGCGGCTCAGGAGGACACGGTGCTGAACGTGATCCCGCATGCCGACCTAAAGAACCTCGATCCGATCTGGACGACGGCGTACATCACCCGCAACCACGGGTACCTCATCTATGACACGCTGTTCGCCATGGACGAGAACTTCGAGCCCCAGCCGCAGATGGTCGAGGACTGGGAGGTCAGCGAGGACAGGAAGACCTGGACCTTCACCCTGCGCGACGGGCTGACGTTCCACGACGGCGAGCCGGTGACCAGCGAGGACGTCATCGCCTCGCTGGAGCGCTGGGGCGCGCGCGACGGCATGGGCCAGCAGCTCATGGCGCGCGATGGAGAGCATGACCGCCGTCGACGACAAGACCTTCGAGTTCCAGCTGAAGAAGCCCTACGGGCTGGTACTGCAGTCGATCGGCAAGATCAGCTCGAACGTGCCCTTCATCATGCCGAAGCGGGTCGCCGCGACCGACCCGTTCGAGCAGATCAGCGACTACACCGGCTCCGGCCCCTTCGTGTTCGACGGCCGACGAGTGGGTGCCGGGCTCGACCGTCGTCTACGACAAGTTCGAGGACTACGTGCCGCGCGACGAGCCGCCCTCGGCCGCGGCCGGCGGCAAGGTCGCCAAGGTCGACAAGGTGGTCTGGACCTACTTCCCCGACCAGTCGACGGCGATGAACGCGCTGCATGGCCGGCGAGGTCGACTTTTTCGAGCAGCCGGCGAACGACCTCGCGCCGATCCTCGAAGTCGAACCCCGACGTCACCGTCGAGGTCAACGACCCGCTCGGGAACATCGGCTTCCTGCGCTTCAACGCACTTCTTCCGCCCTTCGACGACCCAGAGGTCCGGCGCGCCGCGATCATGGCGATGGACCAGGAGCGACTACATGGCCGGCGCGGTCGGCGACCGAGCAATACTGGCAGACCTGCTATTCGGTCTATCCCTGCGGCACGCGCTACGCGACCGAGGCGGGCGCCGACGTCATGAAGGTCGGCGACGTCGACGAAGGCCAGGGCGGCGTTGGAAGAGGCGGCTACGACGGCACGCCTGTCGTCATCATGCAGCCGACCGACATCCCGCTGCTGTCGGCCTTCAGCCTGATGACGGCCGAAAAGCTGCGCGAGGCCGGCATGACGGTCGAAGTGCAGGCGATGGACTGGTCCACGCTGACCTCGCGCCGGGCGCAGCCGCGACCCGGTGGGCGAGGGCGGCTGGAACATCTTCCACACCTGGTGGATCGGCGCCGACGTCATCGACCCGATGTCGATCGCCTTCTCGGGCGACCCGGACGAAGGGCTGGTTCGGCTGGCCGGAGGACGAGGAGATGGAAGAAGCGCGCGCCGCCTTCGCCACGCGCGCCGACCCAGGAGGAACGCAAGGAGATCGCGACCAAGGTGCAGGAGCGGCTGTGGGCGATCGGCGCCTCGGGCGCAACTGGGCCAGTTCTTCGTGCCCGTCGCCTACCGCAACAACGTCGAAGGGCTGATCCGGTCGCCGGTCCAGTTCTTCTGGAACCTGACGTCGCTGACGCGGCGAGCTGAACCACGGCCGCGCTGACTGCTCCGGCCGCGCCTGCGGCCGGGCAGACCCGTGGAAGGTGCCGCGATGATCGGATACGTGCTCATGCGCGTCCTTTCGACCATCCCCGTCATGGGGGTGGTCGCGCTGTTCGTGTTCCTGATGCTGCGGTTGTCGCCCGGCGACCCGGCGGCGGTGATCGCCGGCGACTATGCCACCGCCGAGGACATCGCCAACATCCGCGAGAAGCTGGGGCTCAACGACCCGATCGTCGTGCAGTTCTGTCGCTTGGCTGGGCTGCAGCTTGCGCACGGCGACCTCGGCCAGTCGATCTTCTCCAACCTGCCGGTTACCGACGCTGATCGGCCAGCGGCTGGAGCCGACGCTTCTGCTCGCGCTGACGACCATCGTCTTCTCTGTGCTCGTCGCCGTGCCGCTCGGCACACTCGCCGCCTACAAGGCCGGCAGCTGGATCGACCGGTTCGTCATGATGTTCTCGGTCGGCGGCTTCTCGGTCCCGGTCTTCGTCCTCGGCTACATGCTGATCTACGTGCTGGCGATGAAGCTGAACGTTCTGCCGGTGCAGGGCTACCGCTCGCCGTTCGAGGAGGGCTTCTGCCGTTTCTCTGCCACATCATCCTGCCCACGCTGACACTCAGTGATCTTCATCGCCCTGATCGCCCGGATGACGCGCGCTTCGCGTGATGGAGGTGCTGCAGGAGGATTACGTCCGCACCGCCCGCGCCAAGGGGCAGAGCGAGCTCAAGATCCTGCTGCGCCACGCGCTTCGGAACGCCGCCGTCCCGATCGTCACCGTCATCGGCATCGGCATCGCACTGCTGATCGGCGGCGTCGTAGTGACCGAGATCCGTCTACAACATCCCCGGCCTCGGTCGGCTGGTGCTGGACGCGGTGCTGGCGCGGGACTACCCGATGATCCAGGGACTGATGCTGTTCTTCAGCTTCGTCTACATGCTGATCAACCTCGTCATCGACCTCAGCTACACGCTTTTCGATCCGCGGATCCGATACTGATGGCGGAGACCACGCAGGCCGGTCACGGCGCCGAGCCGCCCGTCGACACCCGCGAGCGCCCCCGCTCGACAGCGGCGCCCCGGTGCCGACGCCCGCAGCCCGACGGCGAGCCGCCGCTCTCGGCCGAGGAGGTGCTGCCCGGCGCGAGCACCCCTCCGTCCTCCAGCTGCTCGTGCGGAACCGCTCTGTCGTATGGGGCGGCGGGCTGCTGGGCCTCATGGTGGTCATCGCCAGCGTCGGCCCGTTCTTCACGGTCGATCCGGCCAAGCTGAACGTCGCTTGCCGCCTGCAGGTGCCGTCGGCAGAGTTCTGGTTCGGCACCGACTTCCTCGGCCGCGACGTCTTCGCCCGCGCCGTCGCCGGCGCGCGCGTGTCGCTGGTGGTCGGCTTGGCCGTCGCGGTGATCGCCGTCGTTCTCGGGCTCTTCCTCGGCCTGCTCGCCGGCTACATCCGCTGGCTCGACGCGATCATCATGCGGCTCATGGATGGGCTCATGGCAATCCCCGCGATCCTGCTCGCCATCGCCCTCATCTCGCTCTCGGGTGCGACGCTGACCACCGTCATCGCCGCCATCGTCATCCCAGAAATCCCGCGAGTCGTCCGCCTCGTCCGCGCGGTCGTCCTCGGCGTCCGCGAGGAGCCGTACGTCGAGGCAGCCGTCGCGTCCGGCACGCGGATGCGCCTCATCATCTCGCGGCACATCCTGCCGAACACGATCGCGCCGCTGATCGTGCAGGCGACCTACATCTGCGGCTCGGCCATGCTGCCCGAGGCGATCCTGGGGTTCCTCGGCGCCGGCATCCCGCCCGAGATCCCCTCCTGGGGCAACATCATGGCCGAGGGGCGGACCTACTTTCAGATGAGCCCGTGGATCATCTTCTTCCCCGGCGCCGCTCGCCGTGACCGTCCTTGCCGTCAACATGGTCGGAGATGGCCTGCGCGACACGCTCGACCCGCGGATCGCGAGGAAGATGTGAGCGTCCTGCCCGCGCCACCCGCACGCCCGGCCACCGGTGTCGAATCCGCGGCCTGACCGTCCAGCTGCCGAAGGGCGCCGACCGCGGAACGCCATCGAGGACGTCAGCTTCGACGTGGGCGGGAGGGAGATCGTCTGCATCGTCGGGGAGAGCGGCTCGGGCAAGTCCGTCAGTGCCTTCACGGTCATGGGCCTGAACCCCGCGACGCGCTCACGCCGACCGCGGGGCGGGTGATGCTGGAAGGCGACGACCTGCTGAAGAAGTCGCGACCGCGCAGCTCCGCAGCTGCGCGGCGAGAAGATGGCGATGATCTTCCAGGAGCCGATGACGGCACTGAACCCGGTAATCAAGGTCGGCGACCAGATCGGCGAGATGCTGGAGATCCACACCGGCGCCTCGGGCGCCGACCGGAAGAAGCGCGTCCTCGACGCCATGGAGGGGGTCAAGCTGCCGAACCCGCGGAAGATGTACGACGCCTATCCGCATCAGCTTTCGGGCGGGCAGCGGCAGCGCATGATGATTGCCATGGCGCTGGCGCTCGAGCCGCGCCTGCTCATCGCCGACGAGCCGACGACGGCGCTGGACGTCACCACGCAGGCGCAGATCCTGCGCCTCATCAAGAGCATCCAGGCCGAGCGCGGAACGGCGGTCATGTTCATCACCCATGACTTCGGTGTCGTCGCCGAAATCGCGGACCGCGTCGTGGTGATGAAGGAGGGGCGGGTCGTGGAATCCGGCGCCGGCGACGAGAGCATGCTGAAGGCGCCGGAGCACCCCTACACGCGAGATGCTGATCGGCTCGGTGCCGTCGCTGACGCCCGGCCGATCGGCCGGCGGTCGCGCAGGGAGAGATGGCGCTGCAGACGCGCGGGCTCGACATGGCCTATGGCCGCGCAAGGGCTCTTCGGCCGGGGCCGCGTCGTCCATGCCGCGCAGGACGTCGAGCTGACGCTCCGCCGCGGCGAGACGCTCGGCGTCGTCGGCGAAAGCGGCTCGGGCAAGTCCACCGTCGCCCGCTGCATCGTGCGCCTGATCGACCCGACGGGCGGCGAGGTCCGGATTGATGGCACCGAACATCGCGAGGCTCAAGCAAGGCGCGCTGCGCGCCGCACCGCCGCGACATCCAGATCGTGTTCCAGGACCCCTATCGCTCGCTGAATCCGCGCCGCACCGTCGGCCAGTCCATTGTCGAGGTGCCGACAAACTTCGGCGTCTCCGCGCGACGAGGCGCTGCGAGCGGGCGCGCGAGCTGATGCGCATCGTCGGCCTCTCGCCCGACGCGCTCGACCGCTTTCCGCACCAGTTCTCGGGCGGCCAGCGCCAGCGCATCTGCATCGCCCGAGCGCTGGCGATGGAGCCCAAGATGCTGATCGCGGACGAGGCGGTCTCTGCGCTCGACGTCAGCGTCCAGGCGCAGGTTCTCGAGCTCCTCGCCGATATCCGCCAGCGGTTCGACCTCGCCATGCTCTTCATCACCCACGATCTGCGGGTCGCGGCGCAGATCTGCGACCGGATCATGGTGATGCAGCACGGCCGCGTCGTCGAGGAGGGGCGTACCGTCGAGGTCTACCGCGCCCGCGCCACGAGTATACCCGCGCCCTCCTTGCCGCCGCCCCCGGCCGCGACGTCGAGTTCTCGCGGCCCTGAACGGCCGCCGAGAAAGTCAAGGGCGGGCAACGCGCCCGCCCTTCCCTGGTCTGCGTTGGCTCAGGCGATGTCCGCCGTCACTCGACGAGCCGCACGTCGCCCGCCATCTGGATGGTCGCGCCGTCCGGGAACAGGCAGTGGATGCCGAAGAACCCGTTCCCCGTGAAGGTGATCGTGTCCGTGACCACCTGCGTGCAGCCGGTGTACGAGGTCTGCGAGTTGCCAGACCAGGTCAGGTGCGACACCGGCAGATAGATCGCGCCGTCGATGCTCGTCCCGGCATTGCCGTTAACTAGGTGGTCGACACCGGTCGACGAACGGCTACCGAAGATAGTGATACCTTCGTAGACACCGCTGGTCGGCGGCGAGACGTCCATTGTGGCCGTTCCGTTGAAGTGCAGGTTCACGCCATCGGCCAGGTAGAAGATGACGCCGTCGCCGTTGATGGTGGCGTTCGAGTTGATGCGGAATTCGCCGCCCGAGACGATGTACAATCCGGGTGCGAGGTTGACCGTGCCGCGCAGACTGAGCCCGTTGCAGTACCGCCTCGAGGACATGCCGCTGGGATGCGAGTTCGACCGGGGTGACATTCGTCGTCTGGTTGTTCTGGCCGACATCGCCGCTTTGGCAGGCGCCGACGGCCGCCGGCTCCGGCACCCCAGCGAACGGGTCCGCCACCGCCGACATGTGCTCGCGCGGGCTTTCGCAGACCAGCGTGACGCCGTCGGCCTCGGCGGTGCCGACCGTCTGGATGCAGTTGGCGGAGGTGCTGTTCCCGTTGCCCTGCCGGTCGAAGGCGCCATCCGCCGACGAGTTCGAGACCATGTCGCACATCGTCAGCATCACGCTCGCCGAGCCGGTGATGTAAATCGCGTCCTCTTCGGCCGAGTTCAGCGCCAGCACGCAGCCAGTGCCGCCGCCCTGCGCCGTCGCAACCGCGCGGGCGGCGATCCGGACCGGCTCGTTGCTGTACATCGCCGAGAACAGCCGCGGCACGGATTCGGTCACGACGATCTCGACGGCGTTGCCGTCCTCGATGAAGGCACCGTTCAGCGGCGGGTTGTTGAGGTCGAGGTTCGCGCTGGCGACGTCGAAATCGGACTGCGTGGCGACGTACTCCGCGACGCCCCGCAGTTCGCTCGACGAGTTCGCCCGCCGCCAGCCGGATGGCGGTGGCATGCGCGGCCACGTCGGCGACGTTCTGCAGGGAACGCTGCTTGAGGTACCAATAGCCGGCCTCGCCCCCCAGGCCCATGCTGCCGACCAGCACCGGGGCCGCGATGGCGACGACGACGGCGACGGCGCCCGCCGTATCACGGCGGAAAGACCGCAATCGCGCGACCAGCCCGCGCGGCAGTTCTCGACAAAGGCGATCGAACGGCACTGACATGGCCACTCCCACACAAAAAATGTCAGGGTTCTCGCATTCCGCGACCCGGCTCCGGAGCAAACGCTGCAAGGGGAACCGGCGGCCGCAGATTCTGGCCATTCCGACCTTGAAAATCGCCAACGCAAATTACGAAAGCGTAAAGCCCGCCCGGCGCCGCAGCGGAGCGGTCTTTATCTCAGCGGGCTATGTGCCCGCGCCGCGCCTGACGTCGGTCAGGCGCAGATCGGCCGAACGCCCGAAGGTTCGCGCTTACTGCGCCGGTGCGGTCGTCGAAAGGCGCTCGATCTCTTCCTTCAGGTGCAGCTTCTCGCGTTTCATCGCCGTGATCTCGAGATGGTCCGCCCCTGGCCGTCGCTCCTGCTCCCTGATGCGCTCCTTCAGCGAATTCGTACTTGCTGCGGAGCTGATCGAGGTGGGACGAGACGCTCATCGGAGACCTCCTGCTGCTTCGATCCTGCCGGCTCATGGTGCACCTTTCGGCGAATTTGTCACGAAAGGGTTATGGCCGTCCTGTTGAGATGGGTTCGCCCCGGCGTGCCGGCAAGGCCGTTTCGACCAGCCTGGTCCAGTAGGCGACGCCGAGCGGCGAGGCCTCGTCGTTGAAGTCGTAGCGCGTCGTGTGCAGCGGCGCCGTCTCGCCATTGCCGATGAAGACGAAGCAGCCCGGCCGCGCCCGCGCCATGAAGCTGAAATCCTCGCCGCCCATGGTCGGCGGGCGCTCGCGGTCGACGCGGTCTGGGCCGACCAGCGCGTCGAGCACTTGCGCCGAGAAGGCCGCCTCGGCAGGGTCGTTGACGGTCGGCGGGTACGGAATGTCGCCGGTCTTCAAGCTCGCGCTGACGCCCAGCCCCGCCGCCACCGATTCGCAGACGCGGCGCATCTCGGTCCGGATCAGCTCGTCGACCTCCGGGTCGAAGCTGCGCATCGTGCCGCCGATCCTCGCCTCGTCCGGGATGACGTTCTGGGCGCTGCCGGCGTGGAACTGCGTCACCGAGATCACCGCCGGCTTCAGAGGATCGACCTTGCGCGCGACGATGGACTGCAGCGCGGTGACGATCTGCGCGCCGGCGACGATCGGGTCGCAGGTGCGGTGCGGGAACGCGCCGTGCCCGCCGGCGCCGCGAACGATGATCGTGAACTCGTCGGCCGAGGCGAGCACCGGTCCCGGCCTGACTGCGAAGGTGCCGACGGGCGCCCCCGGCCAGTTGTGCATGCCATAGACGGCGCGGGCCGGAAACCGGTCGAAGAGGCCGTCCTCGATCATCGCCTTAGCGCCGCCGCCGCCCTCCTCGGCCGGCTGGAAGCAGAAATAGACGGTGCCCTCGAAGTTCCGCGTCTCGGCCAGGTGCCTGGCGGCGCCCAGCAGCATCGTCGTGTGCCCGTCATGGCCGCAGGCATGCATCCGGCCCTGGTTGACCGAGGCATGCTGCAGCCCGGTCTCCTCCGGCATCGGCAGCGCGTCCATGTCGGCGCGGAGCAGGATGGCCTCGCCGCCGCCCGAGCCTGCGGAGCCGCCGCGGCCGTGCAGAACGCCGACGACACCTGGCCCGCCGATCCCGGTCTCGACCGCGTCAAAGCCCCAGGCGCGCAGCTTTTCGGCGACGATTCCGGCCGTGCGATGCTCCTGGAAGGCCAGCTCCGGGTGCCGGTGCAGGTCGCGGCGCCATTCGGCCAGTTCCGGCGCCATGGCGGCGATCGAGTTCGGGACGGGTTGCATGGTTGTCTCCTCAGAAATCCAGCGCCGCCGCCTCGCGCAGGATCGCGCGGGCCTGGGGCGTATGGTCGTCGCCGTCGGCGAGGTGGGCCGCGCCGGCATGCAGGACCAGCGGAGCGGCCAGCCGAAAGGGGCTGCGCCCGCCCTTGCGCGCCCGGACGATCACGCGCTTGGCGTCGCGCCCCGGCCTGGCGGCGAGCGGCAGCACGACGCCGGCGGCGCGCCCGGCCAACGCGGTCAGGATCTCGGGCAGGCCCTCCGCGCGCATGATGACGACGACGGACCCGCCCGGCCTGCGTCCGCGCCAGCGCCGCGTCGATCCAGTCGGCGATCGTCGCCTCGGCCCGCCGGTTGGCTATGTCGCGCCCCGGATCCGGCGAGCCGGCGTCCGCGGGAGCGTGCAAGGGCGGGTTCAGCATCACCACGTCGAACACCCGCTGCCGGAGCGTGGCGGGCATGGTGCGAAGATCGCCCTCGTGCACGACGAGCCGGCGCCCGTTCAGCGCCGCGTTCTCTCGCGCCAGCCGGGCATAGCCGGGCTGGAACTCGAGGCCGTGCAGCTCCACCCCCTCCACGCGGCAGCCGAGGCAGAGCGCCGCCGTGCCGGCGCCGCAGCCGAGGTCGAGCACGGCGTCGCCCGGACGGGCCGGCACCGCCGCCGCCAGCAGCACCGGGTCGGTCGCCGCCCGATAGCCGCGCACCGGCTGGCGGATGCGGACGCGCCCGCCGAGAAAGCCGTCCTCGACGATGGCGTCGGCGGCGTGGGCGGCGTCGGCCGCGTCGGCGGCGTCGGCGGCCGCGTTCACAGCCAGGCCTCGCCCTCATAGGGCTCGATGCCGTTGTCGCGCATCACCGTGCGGGCGCGCTGCAGATCGTCCGCCCGCACCATCAGCCGGCGCGGCAGGATGCCGAGCGAACCCTCGACGACGCTCATGTTTGTGTCGAGCACGAAGCAGTCTATAAGCTCGGCGCGAAGCAGGGCCGAGGCGAACGGCACCAGGGTAGGATCGGTGGTGCGCAGGAGCTCCTCCATGGCGGTGGTGATAGGCGATCCGCCGCGCGGCGTCGAGGGCGCGCAGCGCGGCGCGAAATAGGGCGCGTGACGGGGGGCAGGTGATGGCCGACGCAGCGATGGTGACGGCGAATCAGGGCCCGTTCGAGCGGCTGACGGCGCTGGTGGCGGACGACCTCGCGGCGGTCAACGCGCTGATCCGCGAGCGCATGGCGTCGCGAGCATGCGCCGCGCATCCCGGCGATCTCGGCGCATCTGATCGAGGCCGGCGGCAAGCGCCTGCGGCCGATCCTGACGCTGGCGGCCAGCCGGCTCTGCGGCTATCGCGGCACCGATCACGTCAAGCTGGCGGCGACGGTCGAGTTCATCCACACGGCGACGCTGCTGCACGACGACGTGGTGGACGAGAGCGCCAAGCGGCGCGGCCGGGCGACGGCCAACATCCTCTGGGACAACAAGTCGAGCGTGCTGGTCGGCGACTACCTGTTCAGCCGCGCCTTCCTGCTGATGGTCGAGACGGGCTCGCTCCGCGTGCTCGAGATCCTCTCGACCGCCTCCGGCGTCATCGCCGAGGGCGAGGTGCTGCAGCTGACGACGGCGCATGACCTCGCGCACCGACGAGGCGCGCTATGCCCGCGTCATCCACGGCAAGACGGCGGCGCTGTTCCAGGCGGCGACCGAGGTCGGCGGCGTCATCGCCGGCGTCGACGAGACGAAGGTGCGGGCGCTGGCCGCCTACGGCCACGGGCTCGGCATGGCCTTCCAGCTTTCCGACGACTATCTCGACTATGGCGGCTCGTCGGCGGCGCTCGGCAAGAACGTCGGCGACGATTTCCGCGAGGGCAAGGTGACGCTGCCGGTCATCCTCGCGCACGCGCGCGGCGACGCCGCGGCGCGGCGCGTTCTGGCAGCGCACCGTCGGGCGCGGCGAGCAGCGGCCGGGCGATCTGGAGCAGGCGCTGGCCTATCTGGCCGAGACGGACGCGCTGGCGGCGACGCGCCGGCGCGCGCGGGCCGAGATCGACGCCGCGCTCGCGGCGCTCGCGGCCTTCCCGGCCTCGCCGCTGCGGTCGGCGCTGGACGACGTCGCGGCGTTCGTGGTCGAGCGCACCGTCTGATACCGCTCGCGCCCGACCGGCGCGGCACCTTACCGATGCATGGCGCCTTGCGCCCGGATCCGCGTGGGCTGCGGCGCCCTGTCCTCGACGGGCGCCGCCGCGACCCACCAGCGGCGCGGGCGCAGCCGGTCGGCCAGCGCGATGGCCTCTTCCTCGCCCCGACCACGGCAAAGCAGGTGGCGCCCGAGCCCGACATGCGGGCGAGCGGCGCGGCGGCCAGCGCCTCCAGCACTTCGCCGATTGCCGGGCAGAGCGCCATCGCCGGGGCCTGAAGGTCGTTGCGCTGTCGTGCCAGCCAGGCGACGAAAGCCTCGAAGCCGTCGAAGCCCGCTTCCGGCGCCGGCGGACCGGGCGCCGGGTCGCGGTCGCGCACGCCGGCGAAGACGGCGCCGGTCGGCACGGCCAGCAGCGGGTTGACCAGCACCAGCCAGAACGGCGGCAGGCGCGGCGCGGACGACAGCCGCTCGCCGATGCCCTGCATCCGCGTCGGCCGTGGCGCGGCGCAGCAGACCGGCACGTCGGCGCCGAGCGACAGGGCCAGCCCGTCCGGCACCGCGACTCCCCACAGCCGCGACAGCAGCCGAAGCGCCGCCGCCGCGTCGCTCGAGCCGCCGCCGATGCCCGAGGCCAGCGGCAGGTTCTTGGTCAGCCGGAGCGCGGCCCCGGTGGCGCCCCCGTCGCATAGCCGCGATGCCGGGCCAGCGCCTCGGCCGCGCGCAGCACCAGGTTGTCGCCGCCGGCCGACAGCCCCTCGGCGAAAGGGCCGCGCACGGCCAGCGAGAGCGTCTGCGCCGGCTCGGCCGCCAGCAGGTCGCCGACGCCCGGGAAGACCACCAGCGAGTCGAGCAGGTGGTACCCGTCAGGCCGGCGGCCACGCAGATGCAGGTAGAGGTTGACCTTCGCCGGAGCGAGAACGTCGCCAGGAGGGGAACCGGGGTGCGGGCGGGCGGCCTCAGCCGCCATTCTCGGCCTTCACCGGCCCGGCGCCCTCGTTCACCACCTTGCGGCCGATGATGCCCGGCTCGCCCTCTGCCTCCTCGGCGGCGAGGACGGCGTCGAGGCCCTTGTCCAGCTTGCGCCGGATGCGGGCGGCCTCCTCCTCGTCGGGGTCGAAGGACAGCGACCGCTTCCACTGGAAGCGCGCCTCGGTCTTGCGGCCGACCATCCACAGCGCGTCGCCATAGTGGTCGTTGATGACGGGATCGACCGGCCGGAGCTCGACGGCGCGCTCGAGATGCTTCAGCGCGCGCTGGAACTCGCCGAACGCGGAACAGCACCCAGCCGAGCGAAGTCGACGATGTATCCGTCGTCCGGCCGCTGGTCGACGGCCCGCTGGATCATCTCCTCGGCCTCGCCAAGGTTGCTGCCCTGCTCGACCCAGCTGTAGCCGAGATAGTTCAGCACGTCCGGCTGGTCCGGCTCGAGCGCCAGCGCCTTGCGGAAATCGGCCTCGGCGCGGTCCCACTGCTTCGAGCGCTCGTAGGCGATGCCGCGCTGGTAGAACAGCGGCCAGTGCAGCGGCTCGGGCTTGTCGATCAGCGCCACCGCCTTGTCGTAGGCCGATGCCGCCTCCTCGAAGCGGCTCTCGCGGCGCAGCATGTCGCCGAGCGCGACATGCGCCTCCAGCGCGCCGGGGAACGTCTCGACGGCCGTCCGCATCGCGGCCAGCCCCTCCTCGGTCCGGCCGTCCGCCTGCAGCGCCTGCGCCTGGCCGACGCGCGCGCTCAATGCCTCGGGCGCCGTGTCGGCGATGGCGTCATAGGCCTCTATGGCGAGATCGTACTGGCCGTCCTCGTCGAGAATCTGCGCGATCAGCAGCTGGGCTTCGCTGAGGTCCGGCTCGAGAAAGGTGGCCAGCCGCGAATAGGCCAGCGCGATCAGCCGGTTCTGGCCGCGGGCGAGCAGCCCGGAAACGCCGTACAGCACTTCGGCTGCCCCGGCCTTGGCGGTCGTGACCAGCGGCTCCGGTCGCTCGCCGGCGGCGATCCGATCGGCAAGATCGGACAGCGCGGCGTTGCCGAAGCTGTCGGAGAGACGCTCGCGGATCACCGCCACGGCCTCGTCGGTGCGGCCGAGGCGCGCCAGCGCGCCGGCACGCAGGCGGGCCAGCCGCAGCGTCCCGCCATCGGCCATCTCGGCGGCGCGGGCAAAGGCGCCGACCGCCGCCTCGTCGTCTCCGGTCGCGGCGTGCACGAGGCCCAGATGATAGGCGGCGATGATCTGTCCAGGCCGGCCGTTGTCCTCGGCCATCTCGAGCTCGCGGAGGCGTTTGACCGCTGCCTCGGTGTCGCCGGCGCCGAAGGCCGCCCAGGCGTCGATCACCTCGCCGACGAAGGGTCCGCCATTGGCGAGCAGGGTATGCACGCTCTCCGGATCGCCCTTGCGCAGCCCGTCGGCAGCCAGCGCCAGGACGCCGAGATGGTGGCCCGGCTGCAGCTCCTCGAAGCGCCGCGCCAGCGCGATGCCATCGACGATGTCCCCGGCGGCGATGTCGTGGATCATCGCCCGCTCCAGCAGCGCCTGGTTGTCGCCGTCGCGGGCCAGCGTCTCGGCATAGAGCCGCGCCGCTGCGGCGACGTCGCCGCGCGCCTCGGCCTGCTTGGCGGCGAGATACGGGCCGGCGATGCCCTGGGCGCCTGCAACCGGTGCGGCAAAAACGCCAGCCACGACGAGCCCCGAAGCGACTGAACGCAATACCGTCCTGGAGATTCCTGCCATCTCGCCCGCCTGAAAAGCCTTGGACCGGGCCCTCGCGGCCCTCCAGTCCCCGATTTCAAGATAGATGCGACCCGACGTAATGCAAATCTTATTAAGGGATTGTCACCGTGAGGGGCCCGCCGTTGCCAATTTGCCGATCAACCGAGGCGCGCGAGCCAGGAGACGATCGCGGGGGCCAGCAGCGCCTGGGCCCGCGTGCTGACGAAGACGCCGACATGGCCAGTCGGCAGCGCCAGCTCCTCGTAGAGCCTCGGGTCGACGTGCCGGCCGAGCGCCCGGCTGCAGGGTGGCGGGATGATATGGTCGCCCGTCGCGAAGATGTTCAGCACCGGCACGCCGATGCGCCGCAGGTCGACCGCCGGTCGCCCCGGCCCGCCCGGCGAGAACCGCCCCTCGACAAGCGCGTTCCGGTGGTAGAGGTCGATCAGCCATGACCGCGCCAGCGCCCCGGGCAGGTCGGGCCGGTCGGCCAGCCACTTCTCCATCGCCAGGAAAGTCGCCAGCGCCCGCGGGTCGGCTGCCGCCTCGGGGAACTCGACGACGTACTTGGCGATCGTCCGCACCGGATTCAGCTGGTTGAAGACGATGCCCATGAGCTGCCCGGAAAGGTTCGGGTCCAGCCCGACCAGCGCGTCGAGGTCGCCCTCCGCCAGCGATCGGATCCAATGGTTCAGCAGACCGTGCGCCGGGTCGGCGTCGTGGACGTCGGCGTGGAAGTCGATCGGCGTCACCGCCGTGATCAGCCCCGCCAATCGTCCCCCCGCCAGCCGGTCGCCGCTCAGCGCCGCGTGGCAGGCGGCCATCGTGCCGCCCTGGCAGATGCCGAAGAGCCCGGCGCGCGCGGCGCCGCTCGCGGCCAGCGTCGCGTCGATCGCCTGGCCGAGCAGGTCGCACGCATAATGGCCGAACCCTCTGCCGGCGTCCTCCGGTCCGGCATCGCCCCAGTCGAGCACGAAGAGGTCGACGCCGGCCGCCAGCAGGTTGCGCACCAGCGACCGCTCGGCGGTGAGGTCCGTCATGGTCTGCCGTCCGATCAGGCCATAGCAGATCAGCAGCGGACCGAGTTGCGGCGCGATGCCGAGTGGCCGATACCGCGACAGCGTCGCCTTGCCGGCGCGCCAGACCGTCTCCTTCGGGGTCGTCGCGATCCCGACGCGCCCCAGCCCCAGCGCCGCCGCGAGCCGCGATCCCGAACGGGCGGCATCGCGGGCCGCGTCGAGCAGCGCGCGCTCCTCCGGGCCGAGCTCGGCGCGCCAGCGGATCACCGCGCGCAGCGCGCCCTGCTGGGCGTCGAGGAAGGCCCCGCCGCGCTGCGTCCGGATGAACTCGGCCTCGGCGATGGCGAACCAGCGATCGCGCACGAACCGCCAGTCGGGCGGCGGGCCGGCGGGATCGACCATCGCCCGGCGCTGGACCTCGAAGACCTGGTGCACCCGCTTCCAGGCGCCGAGGACCACGTCCCGGTAGCGCGCGCCGGCTTGCGCCAGCGCCCGCCGGCTCTCGGCCCGGCCAGTCCCGCCCAGCCCGGGCGGCGCCGCGCTGCCGCACAGCTCGGTCCAGAAGCCGTCGAACGCCGCCGGCTCGGGCGCCTCGGCTAGGGCGCCGAGCATCGGCGCACCGGCGGCCGCCGACCAGAAGGCGCGCTGACCCTCGTGCCAGAGCTCGGCCATATTCCGGAGTCCGTCTTCGGCCATCCGCCTCTCCCGCCGCGCGCACCCTATCGCCGAGCGCCGGAAGCCGGCAACGCCGCAGCGACCACGCGAGAGCCGCCGCGTCCGGCGTTCACGGCATTGCTTTCCCGACGAAGACCGTGATCCGCGCGCCCCGATCATCTAAACTACCGGCGCGAACAACCGACGGGTCCCGCCAGAAAGGCCGCATGCGCCGAACGGTCATGATCTCCAGCACGGCGCGCGACCTGCCCGACCATCGCGAGCAGGTCCGCCTCGGCTGCCAGCGCCTCGGCTTCGGCCCCGACCAGATGATGGAGAACCTGACGGCCCGCGACGCGACCGCCGTCGAGGTCTCGCTGGAGATGGTGGCCAAGGCCGATCTCTACATCTGCATCCTGGCCTGGCGCTACGGTTTCCAGCCGCCGGACAGCGGCATTTCGCTCACCGAGATGGAGTACGACCGCGCCGTCGAACTCGGCAAGCCTCGCCTCGTTTTCTTCATCCACGAGGATCACCCGGTCACGGGCCGCGACGTCGAGAAGGGCGCGGGCGCGTCGAAGCTCGAAGCGCTGAAGCAGCGCATCGGCACCGAGCAAGTCGCCGCCTTCTTCAAATCGCCCGACGACCTGCGCGCCCATGTCGTCGAGGCCCTCGCCACTCTCCTGAAGGAGATGGAGGGCGCTACCGAGGCCGACCTCACCGCCCGCGCGGCCGAGAAGATGCACCGCCGCAGCGCCATCCCGACGCCGCCCGCGCCCTACATCGCCCATCCCTACACGCTGCTGCAGACGCGCGCGCTGATCGGCCGCCGGCGCCAGCTGACCCTGCTGACCGACTGGGTCGCCGACCCCGAAACAGAGGTGCACCGCGCCCGCATCCTCGCCCTCGTCGCCATCGGCGGCATGGGCAAGAGCGCGCTGGCCTGGAAGTGGTTCCGCGACATCGCGCCTCAGGAGATGTCGCCGCTGGCCGGCCGCCTCTGGTGGAGTTTTTACGAGAGCGACGCCAGCTTCGAGACCTTCCTGATCCGCGCCCTCGCCTACGTCTCCGGCAACGACGAGGACGCCATCCGAAGGCTGCCCTGGCCCGACCGCGAGCAGCGCCTGCTGCAGAGCCTCGACGACCAGCCGCACCTCCTGGTCCTCGACGGCCTCGAACGCATCCTCCAGGCTTACCACCGCATGGACGCCAGCCGCCTGGCCGACGACGAGCTCGACGAGCAGACGGCCAACCGCGTCGCCGGCGCCCACGGCCTGCCGCCCAGCGCCGCCCAGTCCTTCATCGGCCGGCACCGCCTGCGCCAGACCACCGACCCCCGCGCCGGCGCCTTCCTGCGCAAGCTGGCGCACGTGTCGCAATCGCGCATCCTGATCACCACGCGCCTCTACCCGGCCGAGCTCCAGGCGCCGAACGGCCGCCCGCTGCCCGGCTGCTTCGCGGCGTTCCTGCCCGGCCTCGACGAGAACGACGCCATCGGCCTCTGGCGCGCCCTCGGTGCCTCCGGCTCCCGCACAGACCTCCTGCCGATCTTCAGCAGCGTCGAGAGCCATCCGCTGCTGATCCAGGCGCTGGCCAGCGAGATCGCCAACTACCGCCCCGCGCCCGGTGACTTCGCCCGCTGGCGCACCCACCACCCGCAGTTCGACCCGGCGACCCTGCCGCTGGTCCAGTCCCGCACCCACATCCTCGACTATGCCTTGCGCGGCCTCGCCCCGACGCTGCGCGAGGCGCTCGACCACATCGTCGCCTTCCGCATGCCGGCGAGCTACGAGACGCTGTCGGCCCTGCTGATCGGCGCCGGCAAGCCCTGCGCCGATGCCGGCGACCTCGACCGCGCGCTTACCGAGCTAGAGGATCGCGGCCTGATCGGCTGGGATCGCGAGGCCAACCGCTACGACGCCCACCCCATCGTCCGCGGCGTTGTCTGGAGCCTGACCGGCAAAGGTGGATCAGCAGGCCGTCCTCTCGGCTCTGGAGGCGCATTTCAAGCCGATGGCGACGCCGGATGGCGAAGAGGTCGAATTCCCTTGCCGATCTCGCCCCAGCCATCGAGCGCTACAACACGCTCGTCGGGCTGGGACGGTTCGACGACGCTTACACCTGTTCCGGGACCGACTGAGACAACGCCACGCTCTACCGCCTCGCCGCGCATCGCGAACGCATCGAGTGGCTGGAGCGGCTGTTTCCCGCCGGCCCCAGGGACCTCCCGGCGCTGTGGTGGGGCACGGTCTGCACCTCCACACTCAACACTTTGGCGCTGAGTTACCAATTATCCGGGCGTCCCGGGCGCGCATCGCACCTCCTAAGGCGTGCGGCCGAGATCCTTGAGAGCGACAAAGATCGAGAAACCTGTTGAGTGGCCGTGCAAACCTCGGAGACTGTCTCCGGGCGTGTGGCGCGTACCGTGAGGCAGAAGACGTCCTTCGCCGCGGCCTTTTACAGGTGCGATTCCGGTCCCCTGACCGGAATGCAGAGGCAGACATACTTTTGGGTCTCGGGATTTTGATGGCTCGAATGGGCGATCCCGACCGCAGCCTGACCGCGCTCGACCGCAGCCGAAAATTGTACTTCGATGCAGTAGAGGTACAGGGGGTAGGCGTCGCCCGGCTTTTCTCGCCGAGCGTGCCATCGCCTTCGGGGCCTATGACTAGGCCTGAAGCCCGTGCCGACGAAGCTTGGGTGCTGGCGGACCGAGAGCGCAACGAAAGGGACTATGATCCGCAGCGCCCTGATGCAGGGCCGGGCGCTACTCGGCCTCGGTGACCTCGCCGGCGCCGATGAGCGACTGCACCACGCCCTGACCCGCGCCCGCGCCGTCAATCTGGTCGAGTACGAGCTGCCCACCCTGATCGCGCTGGCACGGCTCGCCCTCGCGCGCGCCGGCCGGACGAGGCGCGGGCGCATCTCGACGATGTCTGGGACGCCGCCGAGCTCGGGCCGTACCCGGCGGAGCAGGCCGACGCCTTTAACGTGCTGGCGCGGATCGAGCGGGATGCGGGCAATCGCGACGCCGCCGTCGAGGCAGCGACAAGAGCATACCGGACACGCCTGGTGCGACGGGCCGCCTTACGCCTATCACTGGGGGCTGGAGGCGGCAAAGGCGCATCTCGCCGCTCTCGGCGCGCCCGAGCCCGAGCTGCCGCCCTTCGACGAGTGGAAGTTCGACCCGCTGCCCGAGGTCGAGATCGTGCCCCCGGACGAGGCAAGCGCTTAGACACATGCCCGTTGCGCAAGAAATGCGGCGCGAAGATGCTTTCGATCCTCAAGGAACTTGCGGAGAAGGACTATGGGGACGCGCGATCGCTGGCCGCCGACTGTCGGGACAGATGCCAGACGGATGCCATACACACGCCATACGCATTCGGGACACGTTCGGCACAGATGCCGGACGGGGCGTTCCGCCGGCGTCACAGCATCGAGGGCAGCACCTGGTCCGGCGGGCGGTGGCCGTCGATGAAGGTCTTGATGTTGATGATGACCTTCTCGCCCATCTCCATGCGGCCCTCCTCGGTGGCCGACGCCATGTGCGGCAGAAGCAGCACGTTCGGCAGGCCCTTCAGGCGCGGATTCACGCCCGGCGCACGCTCGAAGACATCCAGCCCGGCGCCGGCCAATTCGCCGCGCGACAGCATACGCGTCAGCGCGTTCTCGTCGATCACCTCGCCGCGCGCGGTGTTCACCAGATAAGCGGTCGGCTTCATCAGCTTCAGCCGCCGCGCCGACAGCAGGTGATACGTCGCCGGCGTGTGCGGACAATTCACGCTGACGATGTCCATGCGCGCAAGCATCTGGTCGAGGCTTTCCCAGTACGTCGCCTCGAGCTCGGCCTCGACGTCCTCATGCACCCGGCGGCGGTTATGATAGTGCACCTGGATGCCGAAGGCGCGCGCCCGCCGCGCCACCGCCGTGCCGATCCGCCCCATGCCGACGATGCCGAGCCGCTTGCCCCAGATGCGGTGGCCCATGATCGCCGTCGGGCTCCAGCCCTGCCAGCCGTCCGAGGCCATCAGCTCGATGCCCTCCTTCAGCCGGCGCGGCACCGCCATGATCAGCGCCATCGTCATGTCGGCGGTGTCCTCGGTCAGCACGCCGGGCGTGTTGGACACGAGTATCCCGCGCGAGCGCGCCGTCTCGACGTCGATGTGGTCGACGCCGGCGCCATAGTTGGCGATCAGCTTCAGCTGCGGGCCGGCCTGGGCGAGCAGCGCCTGGTCGATCTCGTCCGTCAGCGTCGGCACCAGCACGTCGGCCGTCGCAACCGCTTCGCGCAGCCCGGCCGGCGACAGGGCCACGTCGGCCTCGTTCAGCACCACGTCGAACAGCTCGCGCATCCGTGTCTCCACCGGCTCGGGCAGGCGGCGGGTGACGAAAACCTTGGGACGCGCGCGGCTCATGCGGGTGTTCCTTTCACGGGCGGCGCGGTCGTGATAGGAATTCCCCTGCCGCGGGTGAAGGGAAATCTTCCGCGCCCCGCGCGAGGATCGGATGCGAGCAGGCCGGCATCGCCCCGCCAGAGGGCGCAGGCCATGGGGCGAGGGACAGGCCATGCGCGTGGTGGTGCGACTGCTCTCGGCGGCACTGGCGATGGCTCTGAGCGCCGGCGCCCCGGCCATGGCGCAGCAGGAAGCCGGTCTCGGCGCCAGCCTTGGCGAGGTGACCAACCTGCCTGTTCCGCGCTATGTCTCGCTCCGCTCGGCAGAAATAAACGTCCGCCGCGGCCCGGGGCTCGACTATCGCAAGGACTGGGTCTTCCACCGCGCCGGGCTGCCGGTGCGAATCATCGAGGAATACGGCGACTGGCGACGCATCGTCGACAAGGACGATGCCGGCGGCTGGGTGTATCACGCCATGCTGACCGGACGCCGCACCGTGCAGGTCACCGCCGAGGAGGCGGTTCTGCGCGCCGGGCCCGCCGAGACCGCCGCGCCGGTCGCGCGCGCCGAGCAGGGCGTGGTGGCGCGCCTGCACGCCTGCCAACCCGACTGGTGCGAGATCGAGGCCGAGGGGCATGACGGCTGGGTCCGCAAGGCGGCCATCTGGGGCGTCGACAACGGCGAGGTCGTCGAGCCCTGATACCGCGTCAGAGGTGGGCGGCGTAGATTGCCAGCGCCTCCTCCAGCGTCCGGCTCGTGTCCAGCGTCTCGCGGGTCTCGGCAGCCAGGGGCGTGCGCGCCATCAGCCGGTAGATCGCGGCGGCGCCGCGGTGGAAATCGTCCGGTACGCCCGCCGACGCGAAGGTCGCGGCGATCTCGTCCATCTCGGGCGCCCAGCGCTCGGCATCCGCGGGCAGGAATGGCAGCCGGCCGCGCATCGCCTTCAGCGGCCCGGACTGGCTGCCCTCGAACTCGGCCAGAAGCTCGTCGAGCACGTCGAGCCTCAGCGCCGCCAGCAGCAGCGCCGTCTGCAAGGCCGAGCTGCCCTTGGTCAGCGCCGCATAGACCATCTTCAGGGCCGAGGCGCGGCCGACCTCGGCGCCGATCTCCTGCACGCGGATGGCGTCCGAGCCGAGCGCCAGCATCGGCGCGCAGTCGGGGCCAGAGACATAGAACCGCGTGCCCGGCGCCTTGACCGGGTTCAGCCCGATGATCCCGCAGTCGATGAAGGGCGCGCCCGCTGCCGTGATCGCCTCGGCCACCTCGCGCGCCGTCATCGGCGAGACGGCGTTGCAGTCGACATAGACCGGGCGCTTGTCGATCCGCCGCATGGCCTCGGCGATCGCCCGCGCCTGGCCGAGGGCGCGGTCGGGCGGCAGGATCGAGAGCACGATGCCGGCCGCCGCCACCGCGTCGTCGAGCGTGCCCGCGTCGCGCAGGCCACCCCGCTCCGCCAGCCGGCGCGTGCGCTCGCTGCGCCCGTCGAGCGCCGTGACGACATCGTGGCCGGCGGCGATCAGCGCCTGGCCGACGCCGTGACCCATGTCGCCGGGCATCAGGATCGCGACGACCGCCATCTCAGTACCCCACCGCGCAGCCGTCCTTGCGCGGGTCCGAGCCGCCGGTCAGCACGCCCTGCTCCCAGTCGATCCACACCGCCTGGCTGCCGCCGATCGGCTTTTTCGGCGGCACGATGCGGTGGCCCATGCCGGCCAGCTCGGCGCGCAGCGGCTCGGGGACGGTGGACTCGACCTCGACCTCGCCGGTGAAAGGGTCGGGCATGAAGCGCGGCAGGTCCTGCGCCTCCTGGATGTCGAGGCCGTAGTCGAACAGCCGGGTCAGGAACTGCATGTGGCCCATCGCCTGGTACTCGCCGCCCATCACGCCGAAGCTCATCGCCATCCGCTCGCCCGTCGAGACCAGCCCGGGGATGATCGTGTGGCGCGGCCGCTTGCCGGGCTCGATCCGGTTCGGGCTGGCGGGGTCGAGCACGAAGCCCTGCGCGCGGTTGGTGAAGACGACCCCGGACTTCGGCGCGCACAGCCCGGCGCCCCAGCCGCTGAACAGCGTGTTGATGAACGAGCAGGCGTTCCGGTCCTTGTCGACGACGCTGATGTAGACGGTGTCCTCGTGGCGGACGGCCGCCGGCGGCGGCATCGGGTCGGCGGCGCGGCCAGCGTCGATGCGCGCGCGCAGGCGGTCGGCATAGCCCGGGCTCAGCAGCGCCTCGACGTCGACCTCGGCGAAGGCCGGGTCGGCCAGGTACTCGTTCCGCGCCGCATAGGCGAGACGGCAGGCCTCGATCTCGGCATGCATCCGGGCGACGGTGATCGGCTGGTTGCCGGTCTCGATCTCGGCCATGATGTTGAGCAGCAGCAGCGCGATCACGCCCTGGCCGTTCGGCGGGCACTCCCAGACGGTGTGGCCGCGGAACCCGGCCGAGATGGGTTTGACATAGTCGCCTCTGACGCCCGCGAAGTCCTCCATGGTGTGCAGCCCGCCGAGGCCCCGGAGATAGTCGACCATGTCCCTCGCGATCTCGCCCTCGTAGAAGGCGTCGCGGCCGCCATCGGCGATGGCCTGCAGCGTGCGGGCGAGCTCGGGCTGGCGGTGGCGCTCGCCGACGCGGGGCGGCTGGCCATCGGCCAGGAAGATGCGCGCCAGCGTCGGCTCGGCCTTCATCAGCGGAACCGCCGAACTCCCAGTCCGCCGAGACGCGCGAGCTGACGGGATAGCCGTCGCCGGCGTAGGCGATGGCGGGCGCCAGCAGCTCGGCAAGCGGCATGGTGCCGTGGTCGGCGTTCAGCCGGCACCAGGCGTCGACCGCACCCGGCACGACGACCGCGTGCGGCGACTGTCGCTCGATCTCGGCGATGCCCTGCCCGGCGAACCACTCGGTCGTGGCGCCCGTCGGCGCCTTGCCCGAGCCGTTGAAGCCGACGACGTTCGTAGAGCCGGCGGGGGCGTAGAGGCAGAAGCAGTCGCCGCCGACGCCGGTCGATCCAGGCTCGACCACGCACTGCACGGCGCAGGCGGCGATGGCGGCGTCGAGCGCATTGCCGCCGGACCTCAGCACGTCGATCGCCGTCGCGGTGGAGAGCGTGTGGCTGGTCGCCGCCATGCCCGCCAGCCCGTGCGCCGGCGAGCGCCCCGGCAGTTCCAGATTCCTCATCGCCTCACCCCTCGCGGTTCGCGCCGACTGGCGCGCCGATTGCCGTCCGGCCCTGCGCGGGCTATGCGATCGCCAAGGCGACCTCGACGGGCGCCTTAGCACTGCGGCGCTTGCCTGCGCAAATCATCAGCGGGATGGATCGGCGCGCCGGGCGCACCGTTTATTCCCCCGGCGGGCGGCGGCACCGCACGAGCATCGGAACGGAGCCGAACATGCCGGAGGCCGTCAACCTTGCCGACAAGCTGGCGCTCTTCGACGAGCGCTGGTCGCCGAAGATCGTCGCCCACTTCAACGGCCACGAGGTGATGGTGGCCAAGCTGGAGGGCGAGTTCCCGTGGCACGCGCACCCCGAGACAGACGATTTCTTCCTGGTGCTGGACGGGCGCATCCGCGTCGAGACCGAGCGGGGCAATGTCGAGCTGGGGCCGGGCGAGCTCTATGTCGTGCCGCGCGGCCTGCTGCACCGCCCGGTGGCCGAGACCGAGGCGCATGTGCTGCTGATCGAGACCGCCGGCACGCCGAACACGGGCGATCCGGCGACGGCGGCCATCAAGGTCGAGCTCTGACGCCGTGCTGACCGCCCAGACGCTGGCCCTGGTCGTCGGCGCCTTTGCGCTCGGCGGCTTCGTCAAGGGCGCCATCGGCATGGGCCTGCCGGTGATCGTGCTGGCGCTGCTGGCGCTGATCATGCCGCTGAAGGAGGCGATGGCGGTCTTCCTGATCCCCGGCATCGCCAGCAACATCTGGCAGGCCTCGAACGGGCCCTATTTGCCTGCGCTGGCGCGGCGGCTGTGGCCGTTCCTGCTGGGCGCCATCGCCGGCATCGCCGTCGGCGTCTCGATCCTGGCCGGCACGAAATCCGATACGATGGTGCTGTTCCTCGGCGTCATGCTGATCCTTTATTCCAGCTATTCGCTGGCGGCGCCGCGGCTGCCGGAGCCCGGCGGGCACGAGCGCTGGCTCTCGCCTCTGGCGGGTGCGTCGGGCGGCGTCATCTTCGGCATGGTCGGGGTCTTCATCGTGCCGGGGCTGCTGTATCTGGAGACGCTACGGATGCCGCGCGACGAGTTCGTGCAGGGGCTGGGGCTTACATTCGTGACCATCTCGGCCGCGCTGGCCGTGTCGATGGCCGGGTTCTCGCTGGTCACGGGCGAGCTCGCCATCCTGTCGGTCTCCGGGCTGGTGCCGGTCTTCGCCGGAATCTGGGCCGGGCGGAGCATCCGGCACCGGATCTCCGAGGCGTTCTACCGCAAGCTCTTTTTCCTCTCGCTGATCGCCAGCGGGCTCTACATGATCGCGCGGACGACCGACGCCTTCGCCTGAGGGCGCGACCGGAAAGACCGCGACCCGGGAATGGCGACCGGGAAACGGCGACCGGGGAAACGGCGACCGGGGAAACGGCGACCGGGGAAACGGCGAGCGGGAAACGACGACGCGGGAGGGGCCATGATCACCGTCGGCATCTGCGGGCTGGGCGCGATCGGCATGCGCGTCGCCGAGGCGATTGACGCCGGCCGCGTCGAGGGCATGCGCCTGACGGCCGTGTCCGCCCGTGACGTGGCGCGCGCCGAGGCGCGGCTGGCCGCCTTCGCCGGCGCGCCGCCTGTCGTCGCGGCCGGGCGTCTGGCCGAACTGGCCGATGTCGTCGTCGAGTGCGCGCCGGCGGCGGCCTTCGACCTGGTGGCGCGCCCGGCGGTCGAGGCCGGTCGGACGCTGGTGACGGTCTCGGTCGCGGCGCTGCTCGAGCGGGATGACCTGGTCGAGCGGGCCCGCGCCACCGGCGCGCGAATCGTCGTGCCGTCGGGCGCGATCCTCGGCCTCGACGCTGTGCGGGCCATGGCCGAGGGCGAGATCCTCTCCGTGACGCTCGAGACGCGCAAGCCGCCGCGCGGGCTGGCCGGCGCGCCGCACCTGGTCCGGAACGGAATCGACGTCGAGGGGCTGACCGAGCCCATGCTGGTCTTCAGCGGCACGGCGCGCGAGGCGGCGCGCGGCTTTCCGGCGAACGTCAACGTGGCGGCGGCGCTGTCGCTGGCCGGCATCGGGCCGGATCGCACCACGGTCGAGGTCTGGGCCGATCCGGGCGTCGACCGCAACGTCCAGTCGGTGCGCGTCGTCTCGGATGTCGCCGAGGCCGAGATGACGATCCGCAACGTGCCCTCGGCCGAGAACCCGCGCACCGGCCGGATCGTCGCGCCCAGCATCGTCGCCTGCCTGCGCCGGATGACGGCGCCGCTGGTCGCCGGAACCTGAGGGGGCGCCATGTCCGTGCTGCTGGTCGAGCGCGCCGCGGAGGCTGATGGCGGAAGCACGGCCGTCCTGACGATGAACCGCCCCGAGGCGCTGAACGCCCTGTCGCTGCAGCTGGAGGGGGCACTGAAGGACGCCTTCCGGGCGCTCCCGGTCCAGCAGGGACTGCGCGCCATCGTCCTGATCGGGGCCGGCCGGGCGTTCTGCGCCGGTATCGACCTGAAGGAGCTTGAGCGCACGGGGACCGGGCCGCGCGACTGGTCGGGCGGCGACAGCCTCGCCGCGATCGTCCGCGCCTGCCCCGTGCCGGTGATCGCCGCCGTCAACGGCTTTGCCATCACCGGCGGGCTGGAGCTGGCGCTGCTGGCCGACTTCATCGTCGCGGCGCCCGAGGCGCGGTTCGCGGACACGCACGCCCGCGTCGGCATCACGCCGAGCTGGGGGCTGACGCAGGCCCTGCCGCGCCGGATCGGCGAGGCACGCGCCCGGCAGATGAGCTTCACGGGCGCCTTTGTCGACGCGGACCGGGCGCTCGCCTGGGGGTTGGTCAACGAGGTCGTGCCGGCCGACGCGCTGCTGCGCCGCGCCCGCGCCATCGCCGACGAGATCGCCGGCACCGACCGGGCGACGCTCGACCGCATCCGCGGGCTCTACCGCGAGGGCGCCGGCCTGCCGCCGGCCGAGGGGCTGGCGCTGGAGGCCCGCGTCTTCGCCGAGCACATCGCGACGATCGCGCCCGGCGACATCGCCCGGAGCCGCGCCGCGGTGCAGGACCGCGGCCGGGCGCTCTCCCGACCGGGGCGCGAGTGATGGACGGGGGCCGGGCGGCGGCTGCCGCCGCCCCGCCACATCGCCGCCAATCCGCCATCTTCGTCTTCGTCACGGTGGCGCTGGACGCCATGGGGATCGGCATCGTCATCCCGGTAATGCCCGATCTGCTGCGGGAGCTGACCGGCCTGTCCGTCGGGCGCGCCGCCGTCTGGGGCGGCTACCTCACCTTCACCTATGCCGCCATGCAGTTCCTGATGAGCCCGGTGCTGGGCGGCCTGTCCGACCGTTTCGGCCGCCGCCCGGTGCTGCTTGTGTCGCTGGCGGCGCTCGGAGTTGACTATCTGGTGATGGCGGTGGCGCCGACGCTGTGGCTGCTGTTCGTCGGCCGCGCCATCGCCGGCATCGCCGGGGCGACCTACGGGACCGCGACCGCCTACATCGCCGACGTCACGCCGCGCGAAAAGCGCGCCGCCGCCTTCGGGCTGGTCGGCGCCGGGTTCGGCGTCGGCTTCGTCTTCGGCCCGGCGATCGGCGGGCTGATCGGCGAGCTCGGCACGCGTGCGCCCTTCTACGCCGCCGCGGTGCTGGCGCTGGCCAACCTGGCCTACGGCGCGCTGGTGCTGCCCGAGTCGCTGCCGCCGGCGCGCCGGCGCGCCTTCGACTGGCGCCGCGCCAACCCGCTCGGCGGCCTGCGGCAGGTCGCCCGGGTGCCGATGGTCGGCTGGCTGGTCGCGGCCAGCCTCGTCTACACGCTGGCGCACTACGTCTATCCGGCGGTCTGGAGCTACTACACCAAGGAGGCGTTCGCCTGGTCGAACGCCCAGATCGGCCTGTCGCTCGCCGCCGTCGGCGTCGGCTTCGCTGTCGTGCAGGGCGGCCTGATCCGCATCTTCCTCGCCCGCCTCGGCGAGCGCTGGACCGGCTATCTGGGCTTTGCCCTGAACTTCGTCGGCATGGTGGGCATCGGCCTCGCGACGCAGGGCTGGATGATCTATGCGCTGATGCCGATCACGGCGCTCGGCGACATCACCAAGCCGGCGCTGACGGGGTTGATGTCGAACCGGGTGCCGGACGACGCGCAGGGCGAGTTGCAGGGCGTGCTGTCCTCCGGCCAGTCGGTGATGGTGGTGCTCAGCCCGCTGCTGATGACGCAGATCTTCGGCGCCTTCGCCGCGCCCGGCGCCGATCCGTACCTGCCGGGCGCGCCGTTCCTCGCCGCCGCGATCGCCATCGTGCTGGCGATGGCGCTGTTTCGCATCGGGTTGTCACGCACGGCGCCCCCGGGAGAGGATCAGCGCACCTCGTAGGCGCGGTGCAGCATGTCGGCCAGCGCGTTGTCCGCCAGTTCCGGCAGCCATCGCTGATTGCCGACCAGGAAGGTTCTGGCCGCCGCGATCGCCGAGCGGTCGGCGGGACCGGCCGGCGCCGGTATTCCCGCCAGCTTCAGGATCGACAGCACCGTCAGTGGCCGCTCGGGCTTTCCCGTGCTCTGCTCGCGCGGGTTCTTGCCCGACGCCGCCTCGCAGGTCCGCCCGTGCTGCTGGTTGATCTCGCGGCGCACCGCCTCCAGCCGCACGTAATAGTCGAGCCGCCGCAGGCGTGCCCGGTTGAGGATGTGGTCGACGTCCAGATCGGCAAAGCCGTCCCAGTCCACGTCGTCGTAGGCGCTGTCGATGAACCGCCGATAGGCGTCGCGATAGCCCGTGTACTTGGCCCGCACCCAGATCGAATGCCGGTCGGGCGTGTCGCGCCACACGATCGCAGCCTTCAGCTCGGCCCGCGATATCTCCTCGATCCGGGCCGAGCCGTGCACCAGGTGGCGTTCGAGGTCGGCCAGCGTCCGCACGGCGACCACCGGCGGCGCCGTCATGTCGCGATCGTCGCGCAGCATCTGCGCCGCTCTCTGGGCCGCGACCTGGCGAATTGTCGGCATGACGAAAGGTCCTTCGGACGATACGTTCCGCTGAAATGTCCCGGGGAGAAGTATGGCAGATTCCTTCGACGAGTTGGAGACCCGCGATCCCGCCGCCCGCGAGGCGTCGCTCTTCGAATGCCTCCGTGCGCAGATCGCCGATGCAAAGGGCAAGGCACCGGGGTTCGCCCGGCACCTCGACGGCATCGATCCGGGCTCCGTCACCGACCGCGCGGCGCTGGCGCGGCTGCCGGTTCTGCGCAAGTCCGCGCTGGTCGAGATGCAGAAGGCCGACCCGCCCTTCGGCGGGCTGACCACGCGACCGGCCGGCGCGTTCACGCACATCTTCCAGTCGCCGGGGCCGATCTACGAGCCGGGGCTCGACACGCCCGACTGGTGGCGCTTCGCCCGCGCCCTCTGGGCCGGCGGGCTGCGCCGCGACGACGTCGTCGTCAACTGCTTCGCCTATCACCTGACGCCGGCCGGCATGATGTTCGATTCGGGCGCGCGGGCCATCGGCGCGACCGTCGTTCCGGGCGGCGTCGGCAACACCGAGGCGCAGGTCACGGCCGCGGCCGATCTCGGCGCCACGGCCTATGCCGGCACGCCCGACTTCCTGAAGGCGCTGATCGAAAAGGCGGACGAGCTCGGCCGGCCGCTGAAGATCAGCAAGGCCATCGTCGGCGGCGGCCCGCTGTTCCCGGCCGTGCGCCAGTTCTATGCCGGGCGCGGCATCTCGTGCCTGCAGGGCTATGGCACGGCGGACCTCGGCTCGATCGCCTACGAAAGCCCGGCGATGCAGGGCATGATCATCGACGAGGGCGCGATCGTCGAGATCGTCCGCCCCGGCACCGGCGACCCGGTGCCCGAGGGAGAGGTCGGCGAGGTGCTGGTCACCGTGCTGAACGCCGACTACCCGCTGATCCGCTTCGCCACCGGCGACCTGTCGGCCGTCCTGCCCGGCGCCTCGCCCTGCGGCCGGACCAACATGCGCATCAAGGGCTGGATGGGCCGCGCCGACCAGACGACCAAGGTGCGCGGCATGTTCGTCCGGCCCGAGCAGGTCGACGCCGTCGTCAAGCGCCACCCGGAGGTGACGAAGGCGCGGCTGACCGTGACGCGGGCCGAGGACCAGGACACGATGACGCTGGCCGTCGAGACCGAGACGCCCTCGCCCGGCCTCGCCGCCGCCATCGCCGAGACGCTGCGCGAGGTTGTCAAGCTGCGCGGCGAGGTCGAATGCAGCGTCCCCGGCAGCCTGCCGAACGACGGCAAGGTCGTCGAGGACCTGCGCAAGTTCGACTGAGCGTCGTGCGCGCCGCAGGCTGACGACCGCCGCATTCGATCTGCGTGCCGGCAGCGATGTCGCCCTCGGCAGCGGGTTGATCGGTGCAGATGGGCGTGCGGGCGTGGTTGCACGCGGCGAGATTGCTGCATGCCAGTTCCTTCTTGCGCCATGCCGCCAATGTCGGCGTTCCGGTCGGCTGGCGCACGACCTTGCGCAGCGACTCGTCCAGCGTCTCGATCTCGTCGAGTGCGTCCATGCCGCCGGCCATCGGCGCGAGCGCCGCTGCCCCGGGCGGCAGCACGGCAGTGAACCGGGCGGCCGCGCGCGATTTTCGCCGGCCAGCCGCGCGAAAACGACCATTCTGTCGCGATCTGTCGGTCCCCGGCCAGTGGCGTCGAGGCATTCTGGCCACTGGAGTTCCGCCTGGTGCCGCCGATGGACGTGGATCATCTGGTCGCCATAACCGTCCGCACGATCGGCGCGGCGCGCGGGCGTGCCGCGCGCGGCTCGCCCGCCTGAGAGCCTACGACCTTTGGCGCAGCTCTTTCAGGCAGGACCATCCATGAGCACGATGCCGAACGAAACCGAGCCCCGCCGCTCGGCCCGGCGGACCGGCGGGCGCGCCGCCAGGCAGGCGCTGCGCGCAGCGCCTCTGGCCGAGGATGTCCGTCCGGTCCGCGCCGGCCTCGCCGGCGGCACGTACCGGCCGCTCAGCGAAGCCGGGGTGCTGCGCATCCACCAGGCGGCGCTCGACGCCTGCGAGCAGATCGGCTTTGCCGACGCGCCGCCTTCCGGCGTCGAGATCCTGACCGGCGCCGGCGGCGTTCTGGGCGATGACGGGCGCATCCGACTGCCCCGCGCGCTGGTCGAGGACATGCTGGCCAGCGCGGCGCGCGACATCGTGCTCTGCGGCCAGGACCCGCGGCACGACATGCGGCTCTCGGCCGCGCGGGTGCATTACGGCACGGCGGGCGCGGCGGTGCACGTCGTCGACGTGGAAAAGCGCGAGTACCGCGAATTCGACCGTGCAGGACCTCTACGACGCGGCCCGGATCGTCGAGTGCCTGGACAACGTCCATTTTTTTCAGCGGCCGATGGTCTGCCGCGACATCGCCGACAACCTCGAGATGGACCTGAACACGCTCTATGCCTGCGTGCGCGGCACCTCGAAGCATGTCGGCACCAGCTTTTCGGACTCGGCGCACGTGCCGGCGGCGTTCGAGCTGATCCACATGCTGGCCGGCGGCGAGGCGACTTGGCGGGAACGCCCGTTCGTCTCGAACTCGAACTGCTTCGTCGTGCCGCCGATGAAGTTCGCGACGGATGCCTGCACCACAATGGAGGCGTGCATTCGGGGCGGCATGCCGGTGCTGCTGCTCTCGGCGGGCCAGGCCGGCGCGACGGCGCCGGCGCCGATCGCCGGCGCCATCGTCCAGGCGGTCGCCGAGTGCATGGCGGGCGTCGTCTACGTCAACGCCATGGCGCCTGGTCACCCGGCCATCTTCGGCACCTGGCCCTTCGTCTCCGACCTGCGCACCGGCGCCATGTCGGGCGGCAGCGGCGAGCAGGCGCTGCTGACGGCCGGCTGCGCGCAGATGCACCGTTTCTACGGGCTGCCGGGCGGCGCCGCGGCCGGCATCGCCGACGCCAAGCTGCCCGACATGCAGGCCGGCTGGGAGCAGGCGACCTCGAACGTGATGGCGGGGCTGGCCGGGCTGAACCTGGTCTACGAGTCTGTCGGCATGCATGCCTCGCTGCTGGGCTTCTGCCTCGAATTGCTGATTCTCGGCGACGACATGCTGGGCCAGTGCCTGCGCTGCGTGCGCGGCATCGAGGTGACGGAGGAGTCGGTCAGCCTCGAGGTCATCCGCTCGGTCTGCCTGGGCGGGCCCGGGCACTATCTCGGCCATGCGCAGACGCTGGACCTGATGCAGACGGAATACGTCTACCCGGCGTTGGGCGACCGCACTTCGCCCAAGGAATGGGCCGAGATCGGCCGGCCGGACCTGCTGGCCAGGACGATCGCGCGCAAGCGCGAGATCCTGGGCACGGTTTTCCCGCGGCACGTCCCGGCCGAGGTCGACCGGGCGGTGCGGGCGCGCTTTCGCATCCACCTGTCCGAGCGCGCCGTCGGTCTCTGAGCGCCGGTCGATCCGTTGCGGTTCGAGCAGCGGATTGCGGCAGTGGCGGAAATCGCCGACTATCGGCCTGTGAAGAACCGAACGGAGGGGAAGATGGCGAAGATCGAAGGCGGCTGCCTGTGCGGCAAGGTGCGCTACACCAGCGACGCCGAGCCGATGATGGTGGTCAACTGCTATTGCGAGACCTGCCAGAAGAACTCGGGCTCGACGAACAGCTACAACTACGGGATGCCGGCCGGTTCGGTGCAGGTCACCGGGGACACGGTGAAGACCTACGAGGACCACTCGGGCGCAAGCGGCAAGGCGTTCAATCGCATGTTCTGCTCGAACTGCGGCTCGCACTTCCTGTCGAGCGGACCGGCCTATGAGGGGCTGGAGTTCATCAAGGCCGGAACGCTCGACAGCGAGCATGCCGCGCCCGCCGTGCACATCTGGATCGACGAGAAACTCGACTGGCAGCAGATCCCCGAAGGCGCACAGCAGTTCCCGCGCAACCCGGGGTGAATCCCGGCGCGGCGGCGTTCGGCGCTATGCGCCGATCACGGCGACGGGATCGCCCAGAACGTCCATCAGCGGCTCGACGCCGAGGCCCGGGCGATCTGACGCCGTCATCCGGCCGGCGTCGATCTCCGGCGCCCCCGTTGCGATCGCGCGCCCGCTCCATTCGTGGAAGGCGGCCGACTGCAAGTGGAACTCGGCCGGCGTAGAGGTGGCCAGGTGGGCGATGGCGGCGGTGGCGATCTCGCCGCCCCAGCTGTCCTCGATGGTCATCGGCAGGCCGAGCGCGACGCAGAGGTCGCGGACCAGCCGCGCCCGCGTCAGCCCGCCGAAGCGGTTGATCTTGAGGTTGATCGCGTCCATCGCGCCGTCCTGCCAGCCGCGCAGCAGCGCCGGCAGCCCGTCCATGCATTCGTCCAGGATGAAGGGGTGCCGGCAGATGCGGCGAACTGCCAGGCATTCCTCGTAGGACGGGCAGGGCTGCTCGACATAGAGCCTGATGCCGTGCTCGCCCGCCAGCGCGTCGGTGGCGCCGACGACGCGGATCGCCTCGTCGCGGCGCCAGCCGCAATTGGCGTCGGCGTCCATGACCTCGCCCGGGCGCATGGCGGCGGCGACGCGGCGGAACCGCTCGATGTCGGTGTCCGCGTCCTCGCCGACCTTGACCTGGAAATGCGTGATGCCCTGGCCGCGATAGCGGGCGACATCCTCGGCCATGCGGTCCGGATCGCCGCGCGTCACGACCTTGTAGAGCCGGACCGACGCCTGCTGGCGGCCGCCGAGCAGCGCCCAGACCGGCCGTCCGGTGGCCTTCCCGAGAATGTCCCAGCAGGCCATGTCGAGCGCCGATTTCGCGTAAGGATGCCCCTTGAGGCTGCGATCCATGGCGTCGGCGATCGACGTCCGTGCCGGTCGGGTCGAGGCCGATCAGGTCGCGGGCGAGCCGGGCGATGCCCGCCCGGGCGCCCTCGGGAAACGCCGCCAGATAGGTCGAGCCGAGCGGGCAGGTCTCGCCGACCCCGGTCAGCCCCTCGTCCGTCTCGACCAGGACCACCGTCGAGTCGAAGGCGCCGTGCGCCTGGTCGGCCCAGGCATAGCTGCCCTCGGCGACCGGCAGGTCGACCTGGTGGATGGCGATGCGCGTGATCTTCATGGCTGCACCCGTGATCGCGGCGCCCGTCGCCAGCCCGAGTACCGGGGCTGATGGACGCGACCTTGACACGCGCCCATGCGGCGTGCCAGCGCCTCGGAGCGGAGCAGCCTCGTGGCGTGCCGCGGCACCGGTCCTGCCCGGCGCGCCGATCATTGCCTGCTCGACGCCGGAATCCGGGCGTCGCCCTGGGAGCTGGAGTGGAGTGGCGGGCAGCGATGAACCTGGTCGGAAAGAGCGTGTCGGCGCCCGCCTTGCAGCGCCTGCTGATCAGGGTTTCCGGCTCGCGCGGGGTTTCCGACGACGACCTCGTCTTCTTCATGCCGGTCTATCGCGACGAGGATGTGGCTTATCGCAGCCTGACGCGGATCAGGCGGATCTATCCCGGCTCGCGTATCGTTCTGCTGTCGGATGGCGACGACCGCTTTCCCTCGGACAGCATCGTTCAGCGATTTGGTGTCGAATTCGTGTTTGGCGAAAACCTCTATGGGATGGAGCGCGGCGGCGAGACGCTGCACCGCATGCTCGACCAGTACATGCTGGCGCCGGCACGGTTTCTCGTCCGCCTCGACACCGATGCGCGGGTCGATCGGCGCTTCCGGTATCTGCCCCGGCAGGACGGCGCCTTCGGCAGGATCGGTCGCCGGTCGCGCACGCTGCAGGGCGGCTGTGTCATCTTTTCGCACGGCGCGGCCAGCCGGCTTTTCTCCAGCCGGATCTTCCTGTCGCAACGCCTGCTCGACCCTGCCGCCTCGTGGGGACGCTACAGCACGCCGGCCAATCTCGAGCGCAAGCTGGCGCAGAAGCGGATCGCCTACGACAAGGTGCTTCACTGGGGCTGCGTCGAACAGAAGGTCCCGATCCTCGAATTCGGCGAGGTCTACTCGGTCTGGAAGCCGGCGCCCGAATATGCCGCGTGCCTCGCCAACAAGGACCTGCGCGCCGCGATCGTTCATCCCGACAAGATGGAAGGCGAAGGATCGCCGTATGGCTCACACCCGGCTTGAGCCCGACCTGAAGCGACTGCGGGGCGCGACGGTTCTGGTGACCGGCGCGGCGGGCTTCATCGGCTTCAGCGTCGCCCGGCTGCTTGCAGAGGCGGGGGTGCAGGTCGTCGGCGTCGACGACCTGTCCGAGCACTACTATTCGCGCGCCCTGAAGTCCCGTCGCCTGCGCGAGCTCGAGGAGCTTGACCGCTTCGACTTCATCAAGGCCGATCTCTGCGATGCCGGCGCCATGGGCGAGGTCTTCGCGTCGCGGGCGCCGACGCATATCCTGCACCTCGCGGCACATGCCGCCGTCCTGCCATCGTTCGAGGACCCGCTCGCCTATGTGACCAGCAACGTGATCGGCACGCAGGTCCTGCTCGAGCAGGCGAGGCGCCGCGACGGGCTGGCGAACCTGGTCTATGCCTCGACATCTTCCGTCTACGGCCGCAGCGTCGATGGCGGCGTGTTCCACGAGGGGCTCAAGATCGACCGGCCGATCTCGGTCTACGGCGCGTCCAAGGTGGCCAACGAGGCCATGATGCAGGTCTATGCCGACCGCTACGCGATGGCAGTCACCGGCCTGCGCTTCTTCAAGGTCTACGGGCCGTGGGGACGGCCGGACACCGTCTTCTTCAAGTTCGTCGACCGCGTTTTCCGTGGACAGCCCGTCTCGCTCCACAACCACGGCGAGATCAGTCACGCCTTCACCTACATAGACGACATTGTGCAGGGGACCGTGGCGGCGCTGGCCCGGCCAGACCGCAGGCCGGCTGGCGAGCCGCACGCCATCTACAACCTCGGCAACCCGAACACCGAGCCGCTCGGCCGCTGCCTCGACCTGATCGAGGCGGCTCTCGGGCGCACGGCCGAGCGGCGCATGGTGCCGTTGCCTCCCGGGGATCGGTCCTTCTCGCGATGCGACATCTCCCGCGCCGAGCGGCGCCTCGACTATGCGGTGACGGTTGGCGTCGACGAGGGCATTCCGCGCCTGGTCGAGTGGTATCTGCGCGACTGCGCGCCGCTTGGCAGCCTCGTCGCGGAGCGAGCATGATTGCGGTTCCGCAGGACCGCGCGCCGCAGCCGGTCAATCGGCCATATTAGCGAGAGATCCGACGTGACCCCGCTCAAGGTCGCACTCGTTCAGATGACGACCGCGAGGATGATCGCGCTTGTCGCGACGGTCGTCGGTTTCGCGATCCTCGCCCGCCTGCTCGAGCCGGCGACGTTCGGCCACTACGCGATCGCGTTCAGCATCTACAACCTCATGAAGGCGCTCTCGAATTTCGGGATGCGCCAGTACATCATCCGGGCAGAGGGCGAGATCGACAGCGAGACCGCATCCGCTGCCGCCAGCCTCTCTCTCTGGATCGCGAGCCTCGGTTGCCTCGCCTGCATCGCGGCGGCGATCGGCCTTCGAGGCTGGCTCCTGGCGGACGCGACGGCCGACGCGCTGGTGCCGCTGGGGGTGGCGCTGCTCGCCGGGCCGTTCAGCCTGAACGTCGAGGCGCAACTCCACAGGGGAATGGCCTTCGGCGTGCCGGCGCGTGCCGAGGCCGCCTCGTCCGTCGCGGAGGTCGCGGCGGGGATCGCGCTCGCGCTGGCCGGCTTCGGGGCGCTGGCGCTCGCGCTCGGCGCGCTGACCGCGCAGGTCGTGCTCGCCGCGATGCTGGTGCTGGGCGGCGCGCAGGCGACCCGCGTATGGCCGCGGCTGCGCCGCCTGCGCATCGACGGGATCGCACGTCTCGGGAAGTTCGGCGGTCGGCTCAGCGTCATCAATTTCCTTCCGAGCGCCGCCGACATCGTCCTTGTCTGGACGTTGAGCGCCCTTGCCGGGCCGGTGGTCACCGGTACGTACAACCGCGCCCTGGTCATCCGCGACCTGCTGGACCGGACCCTGCTCGAAGGGATTTCCCCGGTGATCCTGCCGGCGCTCAGCAGTGCTCTGCGGCAGGGGATGGCGCCGAGTGCGGTGCTCGCGACCAAGCTCGACTACCTCACCGTGATCTGCTGGCCGGCCTTCGCGATCATCGCGCTGCTGGCGGAACCTCTGGTGGCGCTGCTCCTCGGTCCGCAGTGGAGCGACGCCGTGCCGGCGGTGCGGATCCTGGCCGTCGGCGGACTCGCCGTGCCGTTCACCAAGATGAGCGTCAAGTTCTTCACGGCGATCGATGCGCTGGACGCCTATCTGCTGATCCAGGCCGGGCACCAGGCGATGTTGCTCGCCTTCGGCGTCATCGGGGCGGCGATCTCGCTCGAGGCGTTCTGCGCGGCAATATCGGCCGCGCTGATCCTGAAGGCCGCCTGGATCCTGTTGTGGTTGCATGCCCGCTCCGAGAGGGTCCGCGGCCAGCGCAACGGCCACAACGGCCACAACGGCCGCGCGATGGCGCGCGGCGCGTTCGTCACCGCGGCCACGGTAGCCGCGCCGGCGGGCGTGATCTATTTCGCCGGGTCCGACATCCTTGGCGCGCTGCTCGCGGCGGTGCTGGCAGGCATCGGCTGGTTGCTGGCGATGTGGGCCTGCAAGCACCCGCTGCTGCGCGACATCGGCTCGGCCGCGATGGTCCTCGCCGCGATTCCCCTGCCGCGTCGACGCCGCTAGGGCGGATTCCCGGGCAGTCGGGGATCGCCTCCGTGCCGAGCGCCTGTGAGCGCCTGTGCACCATCCTCAAGAACTCTGAAATATTTCATATGCTTACGAGGCGTCCACGCGTGGACGGTCGCGCTGGTGCCGACGCGGCCTGCTTGAAACCTGCTCTGTCAGAGCCCGCCGCGCGGACGGACCACGAGGCGCGAGCGGGGTCGCCAGCGGGCCAGGATCCATGCGAGATCGGTCCGGCGGAAGGCGACGCAGCCGGCCGTCGGCCAGCGCGGCCGGCGCCACAGGTGGACGAAGATGGCGCTGCCGCCGCCGGGGACGACCGGGTCCCGGTTCTGGTCGGTGACGGCGCAGATGTCGTAGAGTCCGTCGCCGCGCGCCATCCGGTCGGCCGGGAACCGGTGCGGGTGGCGGATCGGCCGGTTGTACGCGGGATCGTCGGGCGCCTCGCTCCAGCCCTGGCGCGGTCCGAGCGGCACCGCCGCCAGCGCCGTCGCCGGCCGCGCCAGTCGGTCGGCGCGCCAGTAGAGCCAGAGCAGCCGCCAGGCACCCGAGGGAGTGCCGAGATCGCCCTCGGTCTTGGCCGCGCCCGCCACGACGCCGTTGCGGCCGACCGAGCAGGGAAACCGGCGGCCCATGAAGCGCGCGCCCCATGGGCGGACGACCAGGTCGTGGGCGCGAGGCATCAGAGCAGGTGGCCGCTCTTCGCCGCCTTGGTGGCGAGATAGGCCCGGTTCTGTGCCGTTTCTCCGGCCTTCAGCGGCACGCGCTCGGCGACCGCGACGCCGGAGGCCTCCATCATGGCGATCTTGCGCGGGTTGTTCGTCAGCAGGCGCACCGTCCGGAAGCCGAGCGCCTTCAGGATCTCGGCGCCCAGCCGGAAGTCGCGCTCGTCGTCCTCGAAGCCCAGCCGGTGGTTCGCCTCGACCGTGTCATACCCCTGATCCTGCAACGCATAGGCGCGCATCTTGTTGGCGAGACCGATGCCGCGACCCTCCTGGTTCATGTAGAGGAGGACGCCGGCGTCCTCGGCGGCGATCTGGTGCATGGCGGCGGCCAGCTGCGGGCCGCAGTCGCATTTCAGCGAGCCGAGCACGTCGCCGGTGAAGCAGGCCGAGTGCAGCCGCGCCAGCACGGGCGCGGCGCGGTCCGGGGCGCCGACCTCGACGGCGTAGTGCTCCTCGCCGCCATCCGCCGGGCGGAAGACGTGCACCCGACCGGCCTCGGCAAAGCGGGTCGGCACGCGGGCGCCCGAGACGCGGGCCATGGCGACCGCGGTCTCGGCCGCGCGATGCACCATCAGCTCGTCGAGGCAGGTCAGCCCCGCCTCGGCCGCGATCCGCTCGACCGTCGCGGCCTCGGGCCAGGCGGCGACGACCACGGCTGGCAGCAGCCGCGCCTGCTTGGCGAGGGCGATGGCCAGGCGGTGCAGTTCGGCCGGGCCGTCCCGCCTGGTCTTGTACGGGCCGCGCAGCGGATGGGCGAGGTCGAGCGACGGGTCGGCCGTGGCCCTGATCCAGCCGAGATCGGCATCCGCGGGCACGGCGATCCGCGCGATGTCGCCGTCATAGGCGCGCGCCCTCAGCGTGTCGGCGCGGCGGTGCGAGACCGCGAGGTCAAGCCCGGCGGGCGCGAGCCGACGCAGATCCTCCAGCCGCTCGGGCCGCGTCGTCTCGGCCGCCACCACCAGCGCGCCGCCTGCCGCCGAGACCAGCGAGATCGGCGCGCCGATGCGCAGATCGGCACGGGCACGCGCGACCGCCTCCTCGACGGAGAGCTGCAGCATGGGAAGGCGCCTCCTCAGGAGCGGAACGTTACCGAAACATTCGCCCGGAACAGGCAACAGATGGTAACATTCCCCGGTTCTTCAAACACGAGCGGGTGAGTCTTTGCAACGATCGCCCGTTCCGCGCCGCGCCGCGCCCATATGGTGGCGCGATTGGTGAGCGGGCAAGCAGCCCGTACTGCAGGGGAAATCCGCATGAGCGTCGCGAAAAGGATTCTGCTGGTCGACGACGACGCCGATCTGCGCGAGGCGCTGGCCGAGCAGCTGATGATGATCGACGACTTCGACGTCTACGAGGCCGATACCGGCGGCGCCGGCATCCAGCGGGCCCGGACCGAGATGCACGACCTCGTCATGCTGGATGTCGGCCTGCCGGACATGGACGGGCGCGAGGTCTGCCGGCTGATGCGCCGCAGCGGTGTCAAGTGCCCGATCGTCATGCTGACCGGGCAGGATTCGGACGCCGACACGATCCTGGGCCTCGACGCCGGCGCCAACGATTATGTGACCAAACCCTTCAGGTTTCCCGTGCTGCTGGCGCGCATCCGGGCGCAGCTGCGCCAGCACGAGCAGTCAGAGGACGCTGTCTTCCCGGTCGGCCCCTACAGCTTTCGCCCAGGCACCAAAATGCTGGTCGACGAGGCCGAGCGGAAGGTCCGGCTGACGGAAAAGGAGACGAACATCCTCAAGTTCCTGTTTCGCGCCGGCGGCCGCACGGTCGAGCGCGAGACGCTGCTGCGCGAGGTCTGGGGCTATAACGCCGGCGTGACCACGCACACGCTGGAGACGCACATCTACCGGCTGCGGCAGAAGATCGAGTTCGATCCGTCGAATGCCCGCATCCTGCTGACCGAGGCGGGCGGCTATCGGCTCTCCATGTAGCCGTTGTAATGTTCGCCATCCTTGACGGAATATCGTCCGCCTTACCACGTCCGTTAACGAGGCAGCGGCTCCCCAAAACGCCGCTGCCCGTCGGGCGGCTCCCCCTCATCCGTCCGACATGCCCGGACAGGGCGGCGCCCGGTGGATCCCCCCACCGGGCGCTTCTTGTTCGCCGCCGCTTGAGCCGGCGCGGCCGGGCGCGGCATAGCTCGCCGGCGCCGGAGGAGCGGGGGACACATGCCGACGACGATCGCCACCTGGAACATCAACTCGGTGCGGCTGCGCGCCGGGCTGGTCGAGCGTTTCCTGGCCGAGCACGCACCCGACATCCTGTGCCTGCAGGAGACGAAGTCGCCCGTCGAGAAGCTGCCCGACCGCTTCGCGGCGCTCGGCTATCGAACAGTCGCCGCCTGCGGCTTCAAGGGCTATAACGGCGTCGCCATCCTCTCGCGGATTCCGGTCGAGCCGGCCGGCACCATGGCGATGTGCGGTCGCGACGATGCGCGGCACTGCGCGGTGCGCCTGCCCTCCGGGGTTGTGCTACACAACTTCTACGTGCCGGCGGGCGGCGACGAGCCCGACCCGGAGCGCGAATCCGAAATTCGATCACAAGCTGCGCTTTGTCGAGGAGATGACGGCCTGGTCGCGCGGACTGGCGAACGGCTCGGCCAACGGGCCGGACGGCGCGCACATCCTGGTCGGCGACCTCAACATCGCGCCCCTGCCCGAGGACGTCTGGTCGCACCGGCAGCTGCTCAGGGTCGTCAGCCACACGCCGGTCGAGACCGAGGCGATGGCCCGGCTGATGCAGGCCGGCGGCTGGCGCGACGTGGCGCGCGCCGACACGCGACCGCCGGCGCAGCTCTATTCCTGGTGGTCCTACCGGGCCGCCGACTGGGCCGCCTCGGACCGCGGCCGGCGGCTCGACCACATCTGGGCGCGCGGCGGGGTCAGCCACATCCCGGGGTCGAGCCGGACCCTCAAATCCTATCGCGGTGCCGAGAACCCTTCCGACCACGTGCCTGTGATGGCGACCTTCCGGACGTGAGCGACGCCCGGCGGCTCGAACCACCCTGCTCCGACGCCCTCCGGCGCCGGCCGGCGACTTGCTCCGGCGACTTGCTCCGGCGACTTGCTCCGGCGACTTGCTCCGGCGACTTGCCCCGGCGACTTGCTCCGGCGCGAGCCCCGTCAGCGGCGCTGAGGCTCTTCCAGGCGGAAGAGCTGGGGCTTCAGGTCGACATTGCGGCGCACCTCGCTGAGGGCGACGGTCGTGGTCAGCCCCTGATCGTCCGTGACGATCCACTGGACCAGCTCGAGCGGGTTGTCGTTGAAGACCATGGTGATCGAGCCTTGGTTCGGCGCGTCCGGGTCGACGGCGCGGACCCGCAGCTGGCCGTCGCTGCGCTCGATCGACTGTATCGCGCCCTCGCTGCGCAGGTCGACCCGGTCGCGCAGCAGCAGGTCGAGCGGCGTCTCGCTGAGCGGGAACCGGTCGAGCGTGTTGTCGCGCGTGTCGTAGACGCCGACCCAGAAGCCGTCGGCGACGATCAGCGTCGGGTTCGGCGGGTCGTATTCGAAGCGGATCCGGCCAGGCCGGCGCATGTAGAACTGGCCCTCGGACAGGTCGCCGTCGGGGCCGACCTGCACGAACGTGCCCTCCATCGTGCCAACGCCGTTGAGATAGTTCGAGATGCGCATCAGATCGGCCTGGGCGACCGCACCCAGCGCCGCCGAGGCGGGCAGCAGCGCCGTCGCCAACGCCGTCGCCAGCGCCGTTCCCATCGCCGCGCCTGCCAGTCCGAGAAGCTCGCGTCTGTTCATGACGATCCACTTGTCTATCATGTCCGGTCGGGACGGTTGCCGGACAGGGCGTTCTTCGCCCCTCCGGTTAGCGATCGGCGGCTGGAACGCAAGCACTTCCTCGGTTCCGTCGCAGGGGCAGAGCGGAGCGCAGGTGCGGACCGACCGGCGGAACGATGGCGGCAGGCCGGCGTTCGGCTGGCGGGGTGATCCGGAGGCGACATGATCATGATGCCATTTGGCCGCGGTGCTGCCTTGACGGCGCTGGCGGCCGCGCTTGCCGGGCTGCCGGCGACGGCACCCGCCGAGAGCGGCTGCGGCGCAAGCTACACGGTGCGCCCCGGCGACACGCTGGCGCGCATCGCCAGGCACTGCGACACGATCGTCAATGCGCTGGTCCAGGCGAACGACTTCATCACCGACCCGGGCAGCATCTCCGTCGGGTGGGAGCTGGCGATCCCGGGCGCGACCGCGTCGCTGGGCCCGGAGGCCGAGGTCCGCCCGCGCGGCCGCGGCGAGGCGGCCGAGGCGGCGCTTGCCGAGGGCAGCTACGAGGTCCGGCCGGGCGACAGCTTCGCCAGCATCGCGACGGCGCTGCAGATCCCGATGCGCGACCTGATCGCGGCGAACGACGGTGTCGATCCCTTCGGCCTCCGCCCCGGGCAGACGCTCCACCTGCCATCCGGCAGCGCGCCGCCGGCCGGCGATCAGGCCGACGATCAGGCCGGCGAGCAGGCCGGCGAGCAGGCCGGCGGGGAGCAGGCGCAGGACCGGTCGCCCGGCCAGGCGACCGGTGAAGCGGTGGACGCGGACGCCGGGCAACCAACCGACGATCGGCCCACCGACGATCGGCCCATCGACGATCGGCCCACCGACGATCAGCCTGCCGCATCCGCCCCGGCGGGCGGAGCAGGGCAGGCGCCTCCCGGCCACGGCGATGCGGCATCCGGGACCGGCGAGCCTGCCACAGGGAACCTGACGCTGGAGGGCCGCGTCCAGCACGGCGCGGAATGTCCGATCCTCGAGACGCCGGGCGGCGAGGTCTACAGCCTCGTCAGTGCCGACTACGGCTTCATGCCCGGCGAGTACGTCGAGATCGAGGGCGAGACGATCGACATGGCATTCTGCATGCAGGGCAAGGCAACGGTCCGTGTGACCTCGATGACCGCGGTTCTGGCCCCGCAGGGCGGCTGACAGGCGGGCCGCCGACCGGTCGGCGCCGCGATCCGACCCTTCCCCTTTGGCAGCCATTTTCGCGTCGAAGTTGTTTCGACTGAAACAAGTACAGCTTTACTCTGGAGAACCCGGGCGTTATTGTGGTGTTCTTTGCGTTGGTGACAGAGGTGTTGTCATGGCTATTTCACAAAGGCTGTCGGTCGCGTTCGGAACTGCAGCGATGATTGCCTCGCTGGCCCTTGCAGCCCCTGCCGCTGCCGGGGGCGACTGCAATGGCGGATACGTCGTTTCGGCCGGGGACACGCTGTCGAGCATCGCCGCGCGCTGCGGGAGCAGCGTGGCGGCGCTGATGGAGGCCAATACGCGGATCACCAGCCGGGCGCGGATCGCGGTGGGCTGGCGCCTGACAATTCCGGGCGTCGGGGTCGAGGGGGACAGAGAGGTCCCTGTGGGCGCGGTCCCTCCGGGCGGAACGGCGGGTCCTGCGGCCGCCGGCCAACCCGTGGCGCTGACCGGTCGCATCGTCAACGGCCGCCGCTGCGCGATGATCGAGACGGCGGATGGCCGATCCTGGGGCGTCGTCAGCCCGGAGCTCGCCTTTATCAGCGGCGCCGTCGTCCAGGTCACCGGCCAGGTCGTCGACGATCCGTCCTGTGGCGGGCCGCGGACGTTGCTCGTCGATCAGCTGATCAGCGCCGCGCCGACCTGACGCTTCAAGACGGGGCCGGCAGCAATCCTGCCTGCGCCAGCCCGTCCAGCATGAACTGCACCGAAAGCGCCGCGAGGATCACGCCGAAGACGCGGCCGACGACATGGACGCCGGTGCGACCGAGCAGCCGCTGCAGCTGCGACGCCAGCAGCATCGAGACGAGGCAGAGCGCCAGGATCGCCACGATCGCGCCGATGATGACGGCGCCCCTCAGCGGATCGCCCCCGGCAGCCGCCATCATCAGGATGACGGCGCCCATGGCGCCGGGGCCGGCGATCAGCGGCGTCGCCAGCGGGAAGACGGAAATGTCGGTGCTGGTCATCGCCTCGGCGGCTTCGTCCGGTGTCGTCGATGTGGCGCCCGACGGTCGCCCGAAGACCATGTCGATGGCGATGAGCAGCAGCAGGATCCCGCCGGCGATGCGCAGCGCCGGCAGCGAGATGCCGAAGAGGTCGAGCATCGCCTCGCCGAAAAACGCGAAGGCGAGCAGGATCACCGCGGCGATCGCAACGCCGGTCAGCGCCGTCCGGAGGCGCTGGTGCGGCTCTGGCCTCCGGTCAGCGAGGCGAAGATGATGCCGACGTCGAGCGGCCCGACGGTGGCGAACAGCGTCGCGAAGGCGACGATCGCGGTTTTCGTCAGGTCCTGCAAACCCTCCCCCTTTTCGGTCAGTGCCGACCGGCGACGCTGACGGCGGCCACATCGGCCAGACCGGGCGGCGCTGGCGCAGCGATCGCCTGTCGCACGAGCCGGTACTTGACCTGCGCATCCGCCAGGCGGCGGTAGAAGTCCAGAACTCGCTCCACGGCCCCTGTATCTGCCTCAGCGCGCTGAGAAAGGCGACGACGACGCCCAGCTCGGTCTGGCCGCGCATCACCATGACGGCGCCGAGGCCCAGCACGGCGACGGTGGCGGCACGGTCGATGACGTGCCGCGCGATCTTCAGCACGGCCTTCAGCGCGTTCATCCGCAGGCGCAGGCGATAGCTCGCGCGGATCTCGCTCAGCCCGGGGATCAGGGCGCCATGTCGGCCCGGGCGCACCGCCTCGATCAGGTCGTGCCCCGCCCGGCGCAGGCGGATGATGCGCTGCGCGGTCAGCAGGTTGATGAAGTGCTGCAGCACCGGCGTCACGATCGCCTCCGCGACCAGCGCCGCCAGGCCGATGGCGGCGAGCGTCGGCTCGGTATAGAACATGTAGCCGAAGACGCTGACCAGCGTGCCGCCCTGGATCAGCGGCGTGTTGATGGCCTCGGCGGCGAAGTCGCCGAGGGGCTCTACCTCGGCGGCCAGCACCGACGTCACCGCGCCAAGCTCGGCCCGCGCCCGGCGGGCGGGACGGCGGCGCTGCGCGGCGACGAGCGAGATGCGCAGGATCCGCGTGACGATCTCGACGATCCAGCCCTGCAGATAGTAGATCAGGCCGCGCAGCGCGGCACTGAGCGCGACCGCCCCGGCCAGCAGGCCGGTAAGGGTGAAGGCGAGGGCTATGTCGGTGGCCGGGATGGCGTCGTCGATGATGCGCTGCTGCACCGTCAGCGGCACGATGGCCAGCGGCGGCACGAGCAGGCCCAGGGCGATGCTCGCGACCTGCAACCGGGCGGTCTGGCGCATGACCAGCGAGTAGATCGACCTCCCGCCCTGCCAGTGCCGCGGCCGCCGCATGCGTCCTTCGCCTCCCCGGGCCGATCTTGGAGGTCAGGCGGCACGAGCGGCATTGATCTGGCGCAAGGGCGTCCGGTGGCTTAGCGCTCCTCGACCAGGATCTCGCGCTTGCCGACGCGCGTTGGCGGGCGTGACGACGCCCTGCGTCTCCATCATCTCGACCAGCCGCGCGGCCTTGTTGTAGCCGATGGCGAGCTTGCGCTGGATGTAGCTGGTCGAGCACTTGCGGTCGCGCGCCACGATGGCCACGGCCCGGTCGTAGAGCTCGTCGTCGCTGTCGCCCGGCTGGGCCAGCCCCAGCTTCAGGTCGACCAGCGCCTGCGCCTCCTCGTCGGCGCCCTCGGTCACGGCGCCGACATAGTCGGGCTGGCCCATCGACCTTCAGGTGCTGCGACGACCTCCTCGACCTCCTCGTCGCTGACGAAGGGGCCGTGCACGCGCCGGATGCGCCCGCCGCCGGCCATGTAGAGCATGTCGCCCTGGCCGAGCAGCTGCTCGGCGCCCTGCTCGCCCAGGATGGTGCGGCTGTCGATCTTCGACGTCACCTGGAAGGAGATGCGGGTCGGGAAGTTCGCCTTGATCGTGCCGGTGATGACGTCGACCGACGGGCGCTGCGTCGCCATGATCAGGTGGATGCCGCGAGGCGCGCGCCATCTGCGCCAGGCGCTGGATGCAGGCCTCGATCTCCTTGCCGGCGACCATCATCAGGTCGGCCATCTCGTCGACGATGACGACGATGCAGCGGCATCTCCTCGGGCGCGAAGGTCTCGGTCTCGTAGACCGGCTCGCCGGTGTCGTCGTCGAAGCCGGTCTGCACGGTGCGCGAGAAGTCCTCGCCCTTCGCCAGCGCGTCGCGCACGCGGGCGTTGTAGCCGTCGATGTTGCGCACGCCCAGCTTCGACATCTTGCGATAGCGCTCCTCCATCTCGGCGACGACCCATTTCAGCGCGACGATCGCCTTCTTCGGGTCGGTGACGACGGGCGACAGCAGGTGCGGGATGTTGTCGTAGACGCTGAGCTCCAGCATCTTCGGGTCGATCATGATCAGCCGGCACTGCTGCGGGCTCAGCCGGTAGAGCAGCGACAGGATCATCGTGTTGATCGCCACCGACTTGCCCGAGCCGGTGGTGCCGGCGATCAGCAGGTGCGGCATCTTGGCGAGGTTGGCGACGATCGGCGAGCCCGAGATGTCCTTGCCGAGCGCCAGCGCCAGCGCGATAGCGTGCGTCGCCGTACTCGCGTCGTCTCGAAGAGCTCGCGCAGCCAGACGCTGCTCGCGCTCGGCGTTCGGCAGCTCGATGCCGATGATCGAGCGGCCGGGCACGGTCGAGACGCGGGCGGCAAGCGCCGACATCGACCGCGCGATGTCGTCGGCGAGGCCGATGACGCGGCTGGCCTTCAGCCCCGGCGCCGGCTCCAGCTCGTACAGGGTGACGACCGGGCCCGGGCGGACGGCGACGATCTCGCCGCGCACGCCGTAGTCCTCGAGCACCGTCTCGAGCATGCGCGCGTTCTCTTCCAGCGCCACGTCCGAGGCGCGGTGGCGGACGACGCGCGACCGGCTTCTGCAGCAGGCGCCAGCGGCGGCGGGGTGTAGGCCTCGGGCTCGTCCATGCCGTCGAGCGCCAGCGTGGGCTGCGCCTCGGCCTCGGCGCGCCGGCTCTTGCGGGCGGCGTGCTGGGGCCGCGGGCGACGGGCGGCCGGACCGGCGCGTCGGCCTGCACCGCGGCGGGAGCCGGCGCCGGCTCGTCGCCCGAGCGCCCGCTCGATGCCGGTCAGCCGGTCGAAGACGCGCGCGCAGCGTGCCGCGGCTCGCCGGGGCGGCGCCTCGCCGCGTCGGCTCCTCGCCCGGCCATCCGGCGGCGGCACGCCGTGCTCGGCGCGTCGGCCGCGGCCGCGCAGCGCCGGCTCGACCGCGGCCCGCGCGCCGGACCCGACAGGATCGTCGCGGCAGCGCCATCTCCGGCTCGACGGCATCGGCGCGCCAGCGCGCGCGCCAGGCCTCGGTCGGCTCGGCGGGCGCCAGCGTCTCGGAGCGCGGCCGGCTGAGCCGCTCGCGCAGCCAGTCGCGCGCCGGCCGCGGCGCCGCGCCGGCCGAGCGCCGCCGCGGCGCGCGCCGCGCGCCCGCGACGGTGCCGAGCGAGCGCGCCAGCCAGCGGCCGATCACGCCGGTCTCGTCGACGGTGAAGCCCAGCGCCGCGGCGCCGAGCGCCGCCACGGCGGCGCCGAGCGCCAGCGTCAGCACCTGCGACCCGGCCAGCGCGCTCATAGGCACGAGGTCGAGCAGCGCCCGCGCCCCCGTATCGCCGAGCGTGCCGCCGAGCCCGGTGCCCGAGAGCGGCCAGTCCGGATAGACGGCATGCGTCGAGGCGAAGACCGGCGCCAGCACCAGCACGGGCAGGGCGAAGAGCGAGCGCGCCCAGATCCGCTCATCGCCCATGTGCAGCAGCAAGCGACCGACCAGACGGCCAGATAGACGACGAGCGCCCAGGCGCCGAGCCCGACATAACGGATCGCGGTGTCGGCGATCACGGCGCCGGCCTCGCCCATCCAGTTCGCCGGCGGCTGGCCGGTGGCGCTGAACGGGCTCGGGTCGGCGGGGTCGTAGGACCAGAGGCTGGCGCCGCAGCCCCGCGGCGACGATGCCGAAGCCGAGCGCCCAGAGCTCGGTCATGCGCCGGCGGATCGCCGCCGACATGCGCTCGTCGAGCAGCGGCGTCTTGCCGCCATCGCTGAAGAAGATGGTCATGCCGTCCCCTCGGAGAGTCGCCGACCCCCGTTGCGCGGGACATGCCGTCATGCCGGACCGTTGCGTCATGCCAGGACGCTGCCGCACGGCCTGCAGCCCGCGACGGACCTGCGCCGCCGGCGCGACCAGCGCGAGCCGCAGGTAGCGCGCCCCGGATCGCCGCCGCCAAACGCCGACGAGACGGGGCGGGAGAGATAGGCGCCGGGCAGGGCGCGCACGCCGGCCTCGCGCCAGAGCCGGAGCGCCGCGGCCTCGCCGCCTCCAGGCTGGCGCCGACGTCGAGCCACAGGAAGAACCCGGCCTCGGGCGCCATGTAGCCGGGCGCGTTGCCCAGGATCTCGTCGGCGATGCGCGTATTTCTCGCGATAGAGCGCGCGGTTCGCCTCGACATGGGCCTCGTCGGCCCAGCAGGCGGCGGCGGCGTGCTGGGCCGGGATCGGCAGCGGCGCCCCGGCATAGGCGCGCAGCTGCAGCAGCTTCGCGCTGTTCCCCGGCCCCGTCACGCGCAAAGCCCGAGCGCAGCCCGGCCAGGTTCGACCGCTTGGACAGCGAGTGGAAGCTGACCAGCCGTTCCGGATCGAGGCCGATCGCCGCCGCCGCCTCCAGCGCGCCGGCCGGCGGCCGGTCACGGTAGATCTCGCAATAGCACTCGTCGGCGAAGACGACGAAGTCGTGCCGCTCGGCCAGCCGCAGCAGCCGCTCCCACCAGGCGCGGTCGGCGCACGACGCCCTGCGGGTTGGCGGGCGAGCAGATGTAGACGACCGTCGTGCGGTCGAGCAGCTCGCGGGGCAGCGCCTCGTAGTCCGGCAGGAAGCCCGTCTCGCGGCCCGCAGGGCAGGTAGACCGGCTCGGCGCCGGCGGTGACGGCGGCGACAGCATAGCACTGGTAGAACGGGTTCGGCAGCAGGACGGCGGGCCGCCGGCCGTTCTTCTGCTCGGGGCCGAGCGCCAGGCAGGCGTTGAACAGCCCCTCGCGCGTGCCGTTCAGGGGAAAGATCTGCGTGTCCGGATCGCGATACGCCTCGGGCACGCCGTAGCGGCGGGCGAGCCAGTCCGAGATGGCGTGGCGCAGCTCCGGGATGCCCTCGTTCGGCGGATAGCGCGACAGGGTCGCCGCGTGCTCCATCAGGATCGGGCCGACGAAGCTCGGGCACGGGATGCTGCGGCTCGCCGAGCGACATGGCGATTTCCGGCTCGCCGGCAGGCCCGCCGCGCGGCACGTCAGCCAGCAGCCGCCGCAGGCGCGGGAAGGCGTATTCCGGCAGGTCCGCGTACCGGGCGGGTTGCGTGCATCGATGTGCCTCGCGCGCAGGCGTCTGGCGCGCCCGCTTTGCAGAGGAACCTACCCCGGCCGGCGCCTCCGGGTCCAGTTGCAGCGCGCAGGCCGGCCCATGCCGGCACCGGCTGTGGCCGCTGCGCCACCAAGCTGGAAAATAACCAGGCAATGCCGGCGGCCGGCGGGCGCCGCCCTACACCGCCAGCACGGCCTCGATGGCGCTGCCGATCCGCAGCAGCCGCGCCTCGGCCCCCGGCGGCCCGAACAGCATCAGCCCGCACATCGGCGTGCCCGTCGGCAGCGTCAGCGAGCACAGCCCCAGCAGGTTGGCCAGCCGCGTATTGCGCAGCGCCAGCAGGTTGCGCTCGGTGAAATGGTCCTTGTCGTCGAGCAGGGCCGCGGTCTCGGGCGGAAAGCAGGCGGTGGTCGGCAGGACGAGAAGGCCGTGCTCGTCCATGCGCTGCTGGATCGCCTGCGACAGGCGGGCGTATTCGCGCCGTGCCGCGTCGTCCTTGGCGGCGTCGGCGCCCTTGCCCTGCCGGAAACGCTCCTCGATCCGCGGGTACATGACGCCGGGATTGGCCTCGATCAGCGCCCCCCACTCGGCCCAGGCCTCGGAGGTCACCAGCGGGCTCAGCTCGCGCATCGCCTGTGTGGCGCCATCGAACTCCGGCACCGCGCCCCGCGAGACGCGGGCGCCGGCGCGGCCCAGGCGATCGACAGCCGCGTCGACCGCGGCGACGATGCCGTCGTCGCAGCCGTCGAGGACCAGCGTCGTCGCGACATGCAGACGCTCGTCAGCGAGGCCCGCGCCGGACAGGTCCGGGGCGGGGATGTCGGCCAGGATCGCCAGCAGCAGCGCGCAGTCCTCGACCGTGCGGCAGAGCGGCCCTACCGTGTCGAGGCCTGGCGACAGCGCCAGAACGCCGTCCAGCGGGACCAGCCCGACCGTCGTCTTCAGGCCGACGAGGTCGTTCCAGCCGGCCGGGATGCGCACCGAGCCGCCGGTGTCCGAGCCAATGCCGGCGGCGGCGAGCCCGAGCTTCGTCGAGACGGCGGCGCCCGAGCTCGATCCGCCGGGCGCGCGGTCAGGCTCGATGGCGTTGGGCGGCGTCGCCGTCATCGGGTTGACGCCGAGGCCCGAGAAGGCCAGCTCGGAGGTATGCGTCTTGCCGAGGCAGACCGTGCCGGCGGCGGTGGCGCGACGCAGCACCAGGCAGTCGGTCTCGGGTATCCGGCCGGCCAGCAGGCGGGTGCCTCCCTCGGTCGCGACGCCCGCCGTGTCGAAGAGGTCCTTCCATGAGATCGGCACCCCGTCGAGCGGCCCTGCCGGCAGCCCGGCGCTGGCGCGCTCGGCGGCGGCCGCGGCCTCGGACCGGGCGCGCTCGGGCGTGGTGCGGGCGTAGATGGCGTCGCGGGCCGGGTGCGCGCCGATCGCTTCCAGATAGGCTTCCGTCAGCTCGCGCGCGTCGATCCGGCCCGCCGCGACGCCGCGCCCGAGCTCGGCGGCCGATTGCGAGCAGCCAGTCCATGTCCGTCCCCATCCCGCCCCCTGCGCCGGTGGACAATCGCGGGCGCCGCGCCAATAGTAAAGCCGTGGTGGATCGGTTCGATACGGTCGTTGTCGGCGGCGGGCTGGTAGGCTCGGCGCTGGCGCTGGCACTGGCGCGGCACGGCATGGACGTCGCGCTGCTCGACCCCGTCGCCGCCGATGTCCGGGCCGACCCGGAGTTCGACGGCCGCGCCTATGCGATCGCGGCGGGCTCGGCCAACCTGCTGCGCGCGCTCGGCGTCTGGGACGAGGTCGCACCCCGGGCCCAGCCCGTCCAGCGGATCACCGTCGCCGACCGGTCGGCCGGGCCGCTGCCGCCGGCAGCGCTGCACTTCGACCCGGCCGAGGGCGAAGAGACGACGCTGGGCTGGATCCTCGAGGACCGCTTTCTGCGCGGCGCGCTGCTGCGGCGGCCGCGGCAGACGCGGCCGGCATCGATCACCGCGCCCCGGCCGAGCCCCGTCAGGTGCGCCTGACCGCCGCAGGGCGCGGAGGTCGAGCTCGGCGGCGGCGGCGCGCGACGCTGCACGCCGCCACCGTCCTCGCCTGCGACGGCCGGCGCTCGGCCACGGCGCGGGCGGGCGGCATCCGCTATCTGGCCTGGGACTATCCGCAGACAGGCCTCGTCTGCGCCGTCGAGCACGAGCGGCCGCATGGCGGCGAGGCGCATCAGGCGTTCTTCGCCGGCGGCCCCTTCGCGCAGCTGCCGCTGCCCGGCAACCGCTCATCGATCGTCTGGTCAGAGCCGCGGGCGCGCGCCGACGCGATCGCGGGCATGGACGACGACGCCTATGCCGCCGAGATCGCGCGGCGGCTCGGCGGCCGGCTGGGCGAGGTGCGGCTGGCGGGCCGGCGCTGGGTCTATCCGCTCGGGCTCTCGCTCGCGACGTCTTATGCCCGGCCGCGCCTCGCCGTCGCAGGTGACGCGGCGCACGGCGTCCACCCGATCGCCGGGCAGGGGCTGAACATGGGCCTGCGCGACGTCGCCGCGCTGACCGAGGTGCTGGTCGAGGCGGCGCGCCGGGGCGAGGACATCGGCGCGATCGACGTGCTGCGGCGCTACGAGCGCTGGCGCCGCTTCGACGCGACGGCGATGACGCTGGGGATGGACGGGCTGAACCGGCTGTTCTCGACCGGGTCAGGCCCGGTGCAGGCGTTGCGCAACGCCGGGCTGCACATGGTCGTCCCGCCTCGCCCCGGCGCGGCGCTTCTTCATGGCCGAGGCGGCCGGTCTTGCGGGCGACGTGCCCCGCCTGCTGGCCGGGCAGCTGGTCTGATCCAAAACTCCGAAGCGGAACGGCGAAACCGTGGGGCCTGGGACGCCCTCGGTATCAGGGCGCGATCAGCGTCTTGTCCATCGGATGGTCCGGCATCCCGAACTTGACCTCCGGCGACCCTGCCTCGCGCCGGCCGACGGCGAGATGGAAGCGGCGAGGTTTCCGTGCTGCTCGGCACCGCGCGCTCGACGCCGCGGCACGCGAGTGCCCGCTCCATAGGGTCAAGCGTCGCGCGGCTGACGCTGCGAAAAGACCCAGTTCAGCACGATGCGGCCCTCTCGCGGCACATCGCGATCACGGCCGGTCGTTGCCGGAGGGCTGATGGCATTGATGCTGGGATTTCCGGCGGCCGCGCGCGCCGCGGAACGGCTTAGCGGTGCGGGCGATCGCCCCGGGCGCGGACGGGCACACGCCGCAATTGCTGACGAGACGCGAGATACGCTGCAAGAGCGGCGGTAGCGGCTGTCGCGGCGGCGGCGAAGATCGCAAAGGCCATGTCATACTCCATCGGGGTTGCCGGGAATGTAGGTGCTGCGACCCCCTTGGTCGAGTCCCGGCGCGCCAATCTGTCGTTGCCATGCCAGGCCGAATGGGCCGCAGGCGCGGTCGGGCAGCGCAATCACGGCGCAATCACGGCTGGCGTGGCGGGTCCACAGGCGATAAGGCGGCGCATGATCGCTCTCGTCATCATCGGCATTCTGCTCAGCCTTGCCGGGCTTGCCGGCATCCTTTGGTGCATTCGCGGCGCCGCCAGGCTGCGCCGCAGCGACGTTCCCGAAGCCGACGCCCGTACCGAACTCGGCCGGCTGGTCTTTGCGCATTCCGCATCGATCGGCTTCGCGCTTCTCGGCCTCGGGCTTCTGGTCGCCGGGCTTCTGCTTGGATGAACGGCGCCGCGGCGGCGTGGTTCCCGTGAGCGGGGAGCTCGATCTCCTGATCTCGCGTTTCGCCGGGCATGGCAGCGTGCGCTGGATGGGCGTCCGGCCGGCACGCCGGGCGCCGGTTCGAGCCGTCGGACTGGCGGAGGTGCGGCCGGAGGGGCTGTCGGGCGATCGTCGCGCCACCATCGGGAAGCGCGCGGTCACACTGATCCAGTGGGAGCACCTGCCGGTCATCGCGGCGCTGGCGAGCCTGGACGCGGTCCGCCCCGAGACGCTCCGCCGCAACGTCGCGGTCAGCGGCATCAACCTGCTCGGCCTGCGCAAGGCGACGTTCCGGATCGGCACCGCGGTGCTGCGGGGCACCGGGCTCTGCGCCCCCTGCTCGCGCATGGAGGAGGCGCTGGGGCCGGGCGGCTTCACCGCGGTGCGCGGCCATGGCGGCATCACGGCCGAGGTCGTGATGCCGGGCGTGGTCGCGCTCGGCGACGCGGTGGTTCCCGTGGCCGCGCTTCCTGTGGCCGAGTTTCCTGTGGCCGAGCTTCCTGTGGCCTGCCCGGGATCGTGAAGGCGCCGGCGACCGCCGGCCGTCTCAGAGATCCTTGACGAAGAAGTGCCGCCCGGCGCCGTTCGGATAGTCGAGCCGGCCCCATTCGCGATAGCCGAGCGCCGCGTAGAAGCCGGGCGCCTGGAAGCCATAGCTGTCGAGCGCGGCGCGGCCGCAGCCCCGCCGGACCGCCTCGGCCTCGAGCGCGCCGAGCAGCCGCCGGCCGATGCCCTGGCCGCGCCGGTCGGGCTCGACCCAGAGGCCGCGGATCTCGAGCAACCCCATGTTCGTGACGCCGCGGCCGGCGGCGACGACCCGGCCGTCCTCGCGCAGCACCAGGCTGAAGCTGGTCCAGTCCCAATCGGTGTGACAGCGGTTGTGCATGTCGAAGCGCCGGGCGATCTCGGCATAGACGGCGTCGTCGGGCTCGACGATCTCGAAGGCCGAGACGCTCACGGCCGGTTCCGCCCGGGGCTGTTCTGCCCGGGGCTGTTCTGCCCGGGGCTGTTCTGCCCGGAGCTGTTCTGCCCGGGGCTGTTCTGCCCGACCCGGCGCCGCAGCGACCGCAGGAAGGACGGTAGCCCCAGACCAGGGCGGCGAGCAGGGCGCCGATTCCGGCGGCCCGCGCCGACCCGCCCGGGTCCCGCGCGACGATCCGCCAGACAGAAAGCGACACGTTGCCGAGCGCGAGCAGGCAGAAGCCCCAGGCAAGCGCCCGGATCAGCGGCGACCCGCCGGCCAGCCGCAGCGCCAGCAGGGCGGCGCCGATGCCGGCGGCAGTGAATAGCAGGACGAAGGCGAGCTCGATCACGCCACGCAGTCTAGCGCCGGCCGGCGCGCCTTCAATCGTGGCGGCAAGCGCATCACAGCCCGTCGAAGAGCGCCGTCGAGAGATATCGCTCGGCAAAGCTCGGCAGGATGGCGACGATGCGCCTGCCCGCCATGCCCTGCCGCTCGGCGATCTCCAGCGCCGCGGCGACGGCGGCGCCGGACGAGATGCCGCCCGGAATGCCCTCGGTGCGGGCCAGCAGGCGGGCGTGCTCGAAGGCCGTCTCGTTGGCGACGGTCAGCACCTCGTCGATCAGGCCGCGTGTCGAGGATCGGCGGCACGAAGCCCGCGCCGATGCCCTGGATCTTGTGCGGGCCGGGATTGCCGCCGCTCAGCACCGGGCTGTCCTCCGGTTCGACGGCGACGATCCGGCAGTTCGGCGCGCGCTCGCGGAGCACCCGGCCGACGCCGGTGATCGTGCCGCCCGTGCCGACGCCCGAGACGAAGACGTCGATGCGCCCGCCGGTATCGGCCCAGATCTCCTCGGCCGTGGTGGCGACGTGGATCGCCGGGTTGGCCGGGTTCTCGAACTGCTGCGGGATGATCGAGTCGGGGATCTCGGCGTGGCAGCTCCTCGGCGCGGGCGATCGCGCCCTTCATGCCGAGCGCCGGCTCGGTCAGCTCGAGCCGGGCGCCGAGCAGGGCCAGCATCTTGCGGCGCTCGATCGACATCGATCTCGGGCATCGTCAGGATCAGCCGATAGCCCTTGGCCGCCGCGGCGAAGGCGAGCGCGATGCCGGTGTTGCCGGAGGTCGGCTCGATCAGCGTCGTCTCCGGCCCGATCCGGCCGTCGCGTTCCAGCGCCTCGATCATCGAGACGCCGATGCGGTCCTTGACCGAGGCGATCGGGTTGAAGAACTCGAGCTTGGCCAGGATCTCGGCCTCGACGCGCGCCCGGGCCGTCAGGCGCGACAGCCGCACCAGCGGCGTCGCGCCGATGGTCTCGGTGATGTCGTCATAGATGCGGCCACGCGGCGGGGTCGGGGTCATCGTCGTCTCCTGCGCGGGCTGGCAGCGTGGGCCCGGATCAGATCGTGAAATCGGGCGTGTCCCTCTGGCCGTGCGCGATGTCGAGCGCGCGGGCACGGTCGCAGAGCTCCTGCATGGTGATCGTGTCCAGCCGCTCGAGGACGACGTCGCGCGTCTCGGCCCAGAGCGGCGCGATGACCTTCTCGCCGAGGTCGGCCTGGCTGACCGGGTCGCTCTCGGACTCGGCGTCGAGCTGGTCGACGACGCGCACGACATCGCCGACGGTGATCTTGCGCCGCTCGCGCGCCAGCGTGTAGCCGCCGCGCGGGCCGCGTACGCCCTTGAGGATCCCCTTGTGCACGAGCTGCTGCATGACCTGCTCGAGATAGCGCTGCGGGATGCCCTGGCGGCGCGTGATGTCCTTGGACTGCACCGGGTCGGGCCTGGCATTGTAGGCGACATCGAGCACGGCCTCGAGCGCCAGGATGGTCTTGCGCGACAGACGCAGCATCAGGCGGCCCCCATCAAAGCGTTCCCGTCGAGCCGAACCCGCCCGCGCCGCGCGGCGTGGCGTCGAGGTCGGCGACGGCGGCGGGGCGGGCGCGCGTGATCGGGGCGACGACCAGCTGGGCGATGCGCTCGCCATGGCGGACCGTCGCCGTCTCGGCGCCGAGGTTGACCAGCAGCACCCGCACCTCGCCGCGATAGTCCGCGTCGATCGTGCCGGGGCTGTTCAGCACCGTGACGCCCTGCTGCACGGCCAGCCCCGAGCGCGGGCGGACCTGTCCCTCGTGCCCCTGGGGCAGCGCCATGGCCAGCCCGGTAGGCACCAGCACGCGGCCGAGCGGGGGCAGCTTCAGCCCGTGCGCCCGGTCGTCCGGGGCGAGGCAGGCGCGCAGGTCCAGGCCGGCCGCGCCGGCGGTCGCGTAGTCCGGCAGCGGCAATGCCGGATCGTGGGTCTCGAGCCGGCGGATCCCGCAGCGTCGGGGTCATGCCGAGGTCCGCCGCCGGAGGGCATCGGCAATCCGCGCGGCGAGGCGCCCGGCGACGGCGGCCTTCGAGGCCGTCGGCCACGCCTCGGCGCCGTCGCGGGTGACCAGGATCACCGTGTTGTCCGGCCCGCCCATCACGCCGGTCCCCTCGCCGACATCGTTGGCGACGATCCAGTCGCAGCCCTTCCGGGCGAGCTTGGCCCTGGCATTCTCGACCAGGTTCTCGGTCTCGGCCGCGAAACCGACGACCAGCGCCGGGCGACGATCTTCCGGCAGATGCGCGATCGTCTTCAGGATATCGGGGTTCTCGGCGAGCTGCAGCGGCGGGACCGCGCCCGAGCCGTCCTTCTTCAGCTTGTGCCCGGAGCGCGTGGCGACACGCCAGTCGGCGACGGCCGCCGCGAAGACCGCCGCGTCGGCCGGCAGGGACTCCTGCACCGCCGTCATCATCTGGCCGGCGGTCTCGACGTGCACGACGCGCACGCCGGTCGGCATCGGCAGGGAGACGGGTCCCGCGACCAGCACCACCTCGGCGCCGAGGTCGCGAAGCGCGGTGGCGATCGCCAGGCCCTGCGTGCCGGAGGAGCGGTTGGCGATGTAGCGGACCGGGTCGATCGGCTCGTGCGTCGGCCCGGCGGTGACGACGATGCGCCGCTCCTTCAGGGGCCCGATCGCCGGCAGACGACGCGCGATGGCGTCGAGGATCTCGGCCGGCTCGGCCATGCGGCCCGGGCCGAACTCGCCGCAGGCCATGTCGCCCTCGTTCGGACCGACCTCGGCGATGCCGTCGGCGCGCAGCGTCGCCAGGTTGCGCTGCATCGCCGGGTGCTGCCACATCCGGACGTTCATCGCCGGCGCGATCAGCACGGGCGTGTCGGTCGCCATCAGCAGCGTCGAGGCGAGGTCGTTCGCCTGGCCGGTCGCCATCCTGGCCAACAGGTCGGCGGTGGCCGGCGCGACGACCAGCAGATCGGCGGCGCGGCTGAGCTCGATATGCCCCATCTCGGCCTCGTCGGTCAGGCTGAAGAGGTCCGTGTAGACTTTCTCGCCGGCCAGCGCCGAGACCGAGAGCGGCGTCACGAACTCGGCCCCGGCGCGCGTCAGCACGGGCGTGACGTCGGCGCCCGCCCGGCGCAACAGCCGGATCAACTCCAGGCTCTTGAAGGCCGCGATGCCGCCGCCGATGATCAGGAGGATGCGCTTGCCCTGCACGAGCCTGTCCATTCTGCGGTCCAGCCTGAAATCCGCATTTCCCCTGTAGATCGCCGCCCATCGCGCTTGCAAGAGTGAATTCCAGTGCCGCCGCTGAGACCCCTGCGGGCCGCGCGCCGCCTCGCAGTTTCAGGGGAGACGGAAATGGCGAATGGTAAATTCGTTAAAATTCGCCACTCTCTCGAGGTAGCCAGTTAACGGCCCGTTAACGAAGATTGATGGAGTGTCAGGATGCACGACTGGTTCGTTGCAGTCCTTGTCTCGATCAGGGATATGGCGGCCAAGAGCGGCATGGTCGCGCTGGCCGAGGAGATGGATGTAGCTATCCTGGTGGCCGCCGAAGAAAGCCACGGACGCGAACTGAGAGACCTGGGCACGGTTGATGTCAGATCGACTGAACACGATCCTCGAGAAGCTGTCGAACCTGCCACAGCTGGAGGCGTTCGGCGATACCATTGAGGCGATCCGGGCGACCTATGACGTCGACCACGTCTACTACTATGCCATCTCGCTGGGGCTCGAGGTAAGGGCGCGGGAGCAATACCGGATCTCGGAGTTGCCGGAAGTGGGCGGCGAGCTCCGCCAGGGCGGCCGTCGCGTTGCGGCCATGTCGTACTCGACGGATTGGCTGAACCGCTACGTAGAGGCGAAGTTCTTCGAATTCGATCCCGTTCTCGCCGGCGCCTCGGCCAGCTTCGACCCGGTCGACTGGGCCGAGCTGGACTGGAGCGACGCCGACCGGCACGGTTTCCGCGAGGAGGCGATCGCCTTCGGCGTCGGAAACCAGGGCTATACCGTCCCGGTGCGCGGCCCGTCCGGCCAGTACGCGATCTTCACCATCAACAAGGCCTGCGCGCGCGATTCATGGGACAAGCTGCTGAAGGAATGCCGCACGGAGTTCATGCTGCTCGCGCACTTCACGCACCAGAGGGTGCTGAAGCTGGCCGGGCTGGAGGACGCGGCGCCGACGCGTGCGCTCTCGGCCCGCGAGCGCGACGCCATGCGGCTGATCGCGTCCGGCCTCAGCCGCGGCCAGGCGGCGGAGAAGCTCGGCATCTCGGAGAACACGTTCCGCGTCTACATCGACAGCGCGAGGCACAAGCTGTGTGCGCTGAACGTCCCGCACGCAATCGCGCTGGCAGCCCACAAGGGGATCATACCGCCGAGCTGAGATAAGGATCCGGGTCCGCCGCGCGCGGCCCATACCACCGCCGAGCCTTGCTCGACCCGATGCTTCATCGGGCCGTACGGCTATTCTTGTCCGCTCAACCAAATATTTACCTTCTTGTTACAAATAGGGTCCGCCAGAAGAGCTGATGGAGGCGGACAAAATGTTCACGCTTGTCTACGGTGACGATCTTTTTGACTTCCCGCAACTGGCCAATGAAATGTTTCATGACCGCCGTGCTCAGTTCAAGGACGCGCTGGGCTGGAACCTGGCGGTCGATGCCCTGGGGCGCGAGATCGACCAGTACGACCTCGTCAATCCGCTGTACCTGATCCTGCGCGACGCCGGCGGGAGCCACCTCGGCTCGACGCGGCTGCTGCCGACGACCGGGCCGACGATGATCGCCGATCATTTCACCGACCTGACGCACGGCGTCGAGATCGAGAGCCCACTGATCTGGGAGTGCACGCGCTTCTTCGTCGCCCGGCGCGGCGCCGACAGCCGCAAGAACGCCGCCGCGCTGATGTGGGCGGGCTGCCAGGTGGGCCTGCGCGCCGGCGTGCAGTTCTATGTCGGCGTGACGGCCGCGCACATGGTGCGCGTCTTCACGGCCTGCGGCTGGCCATGCGAGGTGATCGGCCGCAAGACCGGGCAGGACGGCGAGATCTGCGCCTGTCTGTGGGAGGTCAACGACGAGATGTGCGACCGGCTGCGTCGCCGCGCCGGCATCGAGCAGGGCGAGTACGCGCTGCAGGTCTATCGCCGGCCCGCCGGCCGGCCGGCCCAGCCGGGCACGACGCCCGCCCCGGCCATCGACGCACGCGACCGGAGGGTCGCCCTCGACGCGGCCTGAGCGCCGCTTGCCGGCGCCCTCGTCCGCAGGGGCGCCGCCTTCCTTCACGCCCGTCGCATCGGGTCGGGCTCGGCAGCCCCGCGTCGGGCTTGCGGGTGGCCGGCATCAGGACACCGTCGCCAGGAGGAAGCCGCCGAGAGCGCCGGCCGCGACGCTGGCGATCACCCAGGGCCAGACCCGGACGCGTGCATTGACGGTGATGGCGGGGTGCGCGCGGCTGGTGCGCGCCTCCTCGGCGAGCATCAGCAGCTCGCTGGCCAGGCCCGGCATGCGCGTTCCCAGCCGGCTGAGGATCAGCAGCGTCTGCGCCGCGTCGCGGACCAGCGCGCGCGGGCCGAGGTTCTCGCGGATGTAGTCCTCGACCACCGGACGCGCCGCCTCAAAGATGTTGGCCGACGGATCGAGCGTGCGCGCGACGCCCTCGACAACCACCATGGTGCGCTGCAGCAGGATCAACTCGGTGCGCGTCTCCATGCCGAACCGCTCGGTCGTTTCGAGCAGATAGGCGAGCACCCGCGCCATCGAGATGCGCGAGGCGTCCTGGCCGAAGATCGGCTCGCCGATCGCCCGCAGCGCCTGGGCAAACTGCTCGACATCGCGGTCGGGGGGTACATAGCCGGCCTCGAAGTGCACCTCGGCGACGCGGCGATAATCGCGGTTGAGAAACCCGTAGAGGATCTCGGCATAGTGACGACGGGTCACCGGGTCGAGGCGCCCCATGATGCCGAAGTCCAGCAGGATCAGGGTCCCGTCTCCGGCGACGCGCAGATTGCCCTGGTGCATGTCGGCGTGGAAGAAGCCGTCGCGCAGCGCGTGCAGCAGGAAGGTCCGCAGCACGTGCTTGCCGAGCTCGCCGAGATCGTGGCCGGCGGCGGCAAGGGCCTCGGGGTCCATCGGCGTCCCCTCGACCCACTGCATGGTCATGACGAGCCGGCTCGTCCCCTCCCACTCGATGGTCGGGATCCGCAGCCGCGGGTCCTCGAGCGTGTTCTGGCGGTACTCGCTGGCCGCCGCCGCTTCCAGCCGCAGGTCCAGCTCGGCGGTGACGACCCCCTCGAAATGGCGCACGATCGCGGTCGGGTGGAGGCGGCGCGAGAGCGGCACCAGCCACTCGATCATCCGCGCTATGAAATGGAAGGCGGCGATATCGCGCCGGAACTGCTGACGGACGCCGGGGCGCAGCACCTTGACGGCGACCTTCTCGCCGGTCGGCACCCAGGTCGCGGAATGGACCTGGGCGATCGAGGCCGCGGCGATCGGCGGGCCGAGGTCGCCGATCCGCTGCCAGATGCCCGGCCCGAGCTCGCCCTCGATCTCGGCTCGCGCCTCGGCCAGCGAAAACGGCGGCAGCCGATCCTGCAGGAAGCGCAGCTGCTTGACGAGTTCGGGCCCGACGATGTCGCGCCGGGTCGAGAGCACCTGGCCGAACTTCACATAGGCCGGCCCCATCGATTCGAGCGCCCGGGCGACCGGCGGCAAAGAGGGGTCGCCCAACCGCCCGAACAGGCCGAAAGGCATGGCGAAGGCGCGCACGGCGAAACGCGGCCAGCCGCGAACCTCGAAGGCATCGAGCAGGACGCGCATGGCACCGGTGCGCTCGAAGGTCGCTCCGGTCCGCAGCAGGCGCCAGAGGTGGTACGGCGCTCGCAGCAGGCTCACAGGCGCCAGCCCGAGGTCAGCGCGACGATGCCGAAGCTGAGCGTGCGGGTGCGGACGCGGTCGAAGCCGGCGGCCGCGACCATCCCGGCAAAGGTCTCGGCATCCGGAAAGCGGCGAATCGACTCGACGAGATACTGGTACGAGGCCCGGTCGCCGGTCACCCTCTGGCCAAGCGCCGGGATCACGCCGAAGGAATAGCGATCGTAGATCCAATCCATTGCCGGCACCGCCGGCCGGCCGAACTCGAGGCACAGAAAGCGCCCGCCAGGGCGCAGCACGCGCAAGCATTCGGCAAGCGCGGCTTCGGGCCTGGTGACGTTGCGGATGCCGAAGGCGATCGTCACGGCGTCGTAGCTGCGCTCGGCGAATGGCAGGCGCATGGCATCGCCGCGCACCCAGTCGACGTCGAGGCCGCGCCCCGACGCGCGCCGCGCGCCCTCGACCAGCATCTCCTCGGTCATGTCGCAGACGGTCGCGCTGGCCCGGCCGCGCACCCGGTCGAGCACGCGGAAGGCGACGTCGCCGGTGCCGCCCGCCAGGTCGAGCAGGCGCAGGCCGGGTTGCGGCGCCAGCCAGTCGACCAGCGCGGTCTTCCACAGGCGATGCGCGCCGCCGGACATCAGATCGTTCATCAGGTCGTAGCGGCCCGCCACGGACGAGAACACGCCGCGGACCCGGTCGGCCTTTTCCGCCTCCGGGATCTCCTGATAGCCGAAATGGGTCCGGGGGTCGCCGGAAGGTTCGTCGGGCATGTCGGCGACAATAGCGTGGTGCGTCGAAAGGGAAACGGGCTGCGTCGCCGCGCCCCCCGCGAGACCGTCGAGAGGCCCCTGCCGGGCACGTCACGGCCGCGGCACGGATTGCCCGGCCCGGCGAGCCTGACGTATGGACGGTCGTGCGCCCGCTGGCACGGGCGGCGTCGGAGGCCGGATGCCCGAACTGCCCGAGGTCGAGACGGTGCGGCGCGGCCTCGCGCCGGTGCTGGAGGGCCGCGTTCTGGCGCGCGTGGAGCAGCGCCGCGCCGACCTGCGCTGGCCGCTGCCGGAGCGGTTCGCCGAGCGGCTGACCGGGCGTCGCGTCGAGGGCGTGCGGCGGCGCTCGAAATGGCTGCTGATCGGGCTGGCGCCGGACGAGGGGGGCGACGACGAGACCTGGATGGTGCATCTCGGCATGTCCGGGCGCGTGCTGGTATCGAACCCCGCCCCCCCGGCTCTCGGGCACCGGGGCGGAGGCGAGGCCAGCGTCGAGGCCGGGGACACGGCGACCGGCGTCCTGCTCGGCGACCACGTCCTCGCCACCGGGAAGGACGCCAAGCACGACCATATTGTCGTCACCACCGACAGCGGCGCGACCATCACCTACAACGACGCGCGGCGCTTCGGGGCGATGGACCTGTGGCCGACGGCCGGGCTGGCCGCGCACCCGCACCTGGCGCGGCTGGGGCCAGAGCCGCTGGGCAACGCGTTCCACGGGACGGCGCTGGCGGAGGCCTTCGCCGGGCGGCAATCGCCGGTCAAGGCGGTGCTGATGGACCAGCGCACCGTCGCGGGGCTCGGCAACATCTATGTCTGCGAGGCGCTGCACCGGGCGGGCATCCATCCGGCGCGGATCGCCGCCGGGATCTCGCGGGCGAGGATCGATCGGCTCGCCGAGCAGGTCCGGGCGACGCTGACCGAGGCGATCGCCGCCGGCGGATCGTCGCTGCGGGACTATCGCCACACGGATGGCGAGCTCGGCTACTTCCAGCACGTCTTCCGCGTCTATGATCGCGAGGACGCGCCGTGCCCAACAGCGGGCTGCCGCGGCACGGTGCGGCGGATCGTGCAGTCCGGCCGCTCGACCTTCTACTGCCCGCGCTGCCAGCGGTGACGCAGAGAGTGACTCGACCGGCGCCGGCGCCTGGCTAGACTGCGCGCGAATCCAGCTGAGGGGGCAGCGCATGGCTTACACCTGCATCACGGTCGAGAGCCGCGAGCATGTCGGACTGATCACGCTCGACCGGCCGAAGGCGCTGAACGCGCTGAACATGGCGCTGATGCGCGAGCTGGGCGTGGCGCTGCGCACGTTCGACGAGGACGACGAGATCGGCGCGATCGTGCTGACCGGCAGCGAGAAGGCGTTCGCCGCCGGCGCCGATATCAAGGAGATGCAGGGAAAGTCCTTCGTCGACGTCTTCCGCGAGGACTTCTTCGGCGACGAGACGGCGGTGATCGGACGGATCCGCAAGCCCGTGATCGCGGCGGTAGCGGGCTTTGCGCTCGGCGGCGGCTGCGAGCTCGCCATGATGTGCGACTTCATCCTGGCGGCGGACACGGCCAAGTTCGGCCAGCCCGAGATCAACCTCGGGGTCATGCCGGGCATCGGCGGGACCCAGCGCCTGACGCGCTTCGTCGGCAAGTCCAAGTCGATGGAGATGAACCTGACCGGCCGCTTCATGGATGCCGAGGAAGCGGAACGCGCCGGGCTGGTCAGCAGGATCGTGCCGGCCGACGACCTCTTGGACGAGGCGATCGCGACGGCGTCGAAGATCGCCGAGAAGGCGCCGTTGGCGGTGATGGCGATCAAGGAGTCGGTCAATCGCGCCTATGAGACGACGCTGGCCGAGGGCGTGCGCTTCGAACGCCGTGTCTTCCACGCGCTCTTCGCGACCGAGGACAGGGCCGAGGGCATGGAGGCCTTCATCGACAAGCGAACGCCGAAGTTCCGGGGGGCCTGAGGGCGCGGCCGGGCCGGCGACGACGACGCGTCACGCAAGGTTGCCGCGCCCCGTTGACGCCCCGGGGCGAATCCGCTATCTGCCCGCCTTCACTTCTTTCAGGCTCACGTATCGGACACGGGACAGGCATGGCCAACTCGCCGCAGGCAAAGAAGCGGGTCCGCCAGACGGCTCGCCGGACAGCCGTCAACAGGGCGCGGCGCTCGCGCATGAGGACGTTCATCCGCAAGGTCGAGGAGGCGATCGCCGCCGGCGACCAGACAGCCGCGCGCGAGGCTCTGCGCGTCGCCCAGCCGGAGATCATGCGCGGCGTCGGCAAGCGGGTGGTTCACAAGAACACCGCCAGCCGCAAGGTCTCTCGCCTGAACAGCCGCATCAGGTTGATGGCGACCTGACACGACGACGATTGCTAACACCGCAAGAATGGCAGGTCCCGCGAGCTGCCATTCGATACGGTTATGTCAATCTTATATTGCAGTTCTGTGATGTTCCCGCTTTCGCCCCGTTGTCGTCGAGGCGGATTCGCGCCTAAGATTTTTTCGGCGGGAATCGTCTTCGCGCGCTCCATGGCAGCTTAGATCCGGCGCACTCGGCTACAGCCAAGTAGCCAAGGCCAGATGCGCCAATAATTCCTTCCGCTTTGTAAAAATAATATTGTTAACGGGGATAAGTTTTTTGGGTGGCGGGGCGGAATTTGCTTGTGCCGAATCTGGCCCCGCGAATATTTCTTTGTGGCGCCGCGAAGCGGAGGAGGAGAGGTCGAGGATGTCGACGCAGATCAGCGTTACGGTCGACGAACTTACCCCTTCGGAGGCGCACACCGCCCTTGCGGACGACCCGTCCAGTGTCCTCGTCGACGTGCGCACCCGCGCCGAGTGGACCTTCACGGGAATGCCCGACCTGTCGGCGCTCGGCAAAGACGTCCTCGCCGTCGAATGGGTCTCGTACCCGTCGATGGCAGCCAACCCACGCTTCTACGACGAGGTGCTGGCGATGGCCGGGGGCGCCCTTCCGGGCCGGCTGTTCTTCATCTGCCGCTCTGGCGCGCGGTCGATGGCGGCGGCGCGTGCCATCGCCGCAGAGAGCGCCGCGCGCGGGCAGGAGGTGCGCTGCACGAACGTCGCCGAAGGCTTCGAGGGAGACCTCGACGAAGCCCGGCACCGCGGCGTCATGAATGGCTGGAAGGTGCACGGATTGCCCTGGCGCCAGGGCTGACCATCCGGCCAGTCCGCTTCGTCCGCCGACGCATTTCGCCAACGGGAGAAAAAAGAAAGAATGTACGGGGAGATTATGCAGGACCAGAGAGAGGTCGGAAGCGCCGAGTCGGACAAGCTTGGCGGCATCTGGCGCAAGGCGACGGAAGCAGCCGAGCGCGAACTCGGTCGTGAAACGGTCAGGAAATGGCTGCAGCCGGTCACCCTCTCCGCGATCCGGCGTGATCTGGTCGTCCTGACAGCCCCGTCCAGCTTTGTCGCCGACTGGGTCGAGCGCAATTACGGGCTGCACCTGCTGCGCTATATGCAGGCGCAGCTTCGCGAGGTGCGGCGCCTGACCGTCGAGGTCGAGGAGCGGATGTCCGCCGAGCCGGATTTCGCCGACTTGTCCGCCACGCCCGAAATGCCGCCGACCCACTCGCTGCAGTCGGCGCCGCTCGATCCGCGCTTCACCTTCGAGAGCTTCGTCGTCGGCAAGCCGAACGAGCTGGCGCATGCGGCGGCGCGGCGCGTCGCCGAGGACCCTCAGGCGACGTTCAATCCGGTGTTCCTCTACGGTGGCGTCGGGCTCGGCAAGACGCACCTGATGCATGCGATCGGCTGGGCAATCCCGCGGACACGGCCCGAGTGCCAGGTGCTGTACCTCTCGGCCGAGCAGTTCATGTACCGCTTCGTCCAAGCGCTGCGCTTTCGCGACACGATCACCTTCAAGCAGCAGTTCCGCGCCGTCGACGTCCTGATGATCGACGACGTCCAGTTCATCGCCGGCAAGGACTCGACGCAGGAGGAATTCTTCCACACCTTCAACGCGCTGATCGACCAGAAGAAGCAGATCGTCATCTCGGCCGACCGCAGCCCCGACCAGATCGACGGGCTGCAGAGCCGCATCATCAGCCGCCTGCAATGGGGCCTGGTCGTCGACATCCACCCGACCGACTACGAGCTGCGCCTCGGCATTCTGCAGTCCAAGGCCGAGCGCATCATGCGCGACGAGCCGTCGATCCACATCGACGGCAAGGTGCTGGAGTTCCTGGCGCAGCGGATCAGCTCGAACGTCCGGGTGCTGGAGGGGGCGCTGACGCGGCTCTTCGCCTTCGCGACGCTGGTCGGGCGGCCGATCAACCTCGACATGGTGCAGGAGTGCCTGGCCGACGTGCTGCGCTCGTCCGAGAAGAAGGTGACGATCGACGAGATCAAGCGCCGGGTCGCCGAGTACTACAATCTGCGGATGACCGACCTGATCTCGGCCAGGCGGGCGCGCGCGGTCGCCCGGCCGCGCCAGGTGGCAATGTTCCTGTGCAAGAACCTGACGCCGCGCTCGCTGCCCGAGATTGGCCGCGGCTTTGGCGGGCGCGACCACACCACGGTGATCCACGCGATCCGCAAGATCGAGGAGCTGCGCGCCACCGACAGCCAGCTGAACGAGGACATCGAGCTGCTGCGCCGCAAGCTTGAAGGCGGCTGATCCGGCCAAACACGCGATCAGAAGTGGCTTGACCGGTCAAAGCCTCAACATGTTGGGGCTTTTGTGCTGACAGAACGATTGATCGCCTTCCGAATTCGGTTAGTCTGATTCTCCCTGCGGGAGCGGGCATTCGGGTTGGGGACGGCGCTGCCATGAAGGTGACGATCGAGAGGGCGCAGCTGCTCAAGGGCATGAGCAGGGCGCAGGGCGTGGTCGAGCGCAAGAACACCATCCCGATCCTGGCCAATGTGCTGATCGAGGCCGAGGGCGACAGGATCTCGCTGCGCGCCACCGACCTCGACCTCGAGGTGATCGAGGACATTCCCGCCATGGTCGAGCAGCCGGGCACGGTGACGGTGCCGGCGCACCTGCTGCACGAGATCGTCCGCAAGCTGCCGGACGGGGCGCAGCTGAGGCTGGGGTTCGATTCCGGCTCGCAGCGGCTCGAGATCTCGGCGGGCCGCTCGCGCTTCACGCTGGCGACGCTGCCGCGCGAGGATTTCCCGGTCATGGCGTCGAGCGAGTACCAGTGCACCTATAAGGCGCCCATCCCGGTCATCCGACGGTTGTTCGAGAAGTCGCAGTTCGCGGTCTCGACCGAGGAGACGCGCTACTACCTGAACGGCGTCTACCTGCACGTCGTCGACGAGGGCGGCGCCAGAAAGCTGCGCGCCGTCGCGACGGACGGGCACCGGCTAGCGCGCATCGACGCCGAGCTGCCGCCGGAGGCCGAGGCGGCGCCGGGCGTCATCGTGCCCCGCAAGACGGTGGGCGAGCTGCGCAAGCTGCTCGACGACGACGATGCCGAGATCACCATCTCGGTCTCCGAGACCAAGATCCGCTTCGCGGTCGCCGGGCTGGTCCTGACGTCGAAGGTGATCGACGGTGCGTTCCCGGATTATTCGCGGGTCATCCCGCAGTCCAACACGCGCCGGCTGGAGGTCGATGCGGCCGAGTTCGCCGATGCCGTCAACCTGGTCGCCACCGTCAGCCAGGAGCGCTCGCGCGCCATCAAGCTGACCATGGAGCAGGACAAGCTGACGCTCAGCGTCAATTCGCCCGAGGCAGGCTCGGCGACCGACGAGCTGGCGGTCGCCTATGACGACGAGGGGATGGAGATCGGCTTCAACGCCCGCTATCTGCTCGAGATCGCCAGCCAGGTCGACCGCGAGAACGCCGTCTTCCTGTTCGCCGACGCGAACGCGCCGACCCTGGTCCGCGAGGGCGACGACGACAGCGCGGTCTACGTCGTGATGCCGATGCGCGTCTGAGCGGGCCGAAGCAGGCTTGCGCACGGCCATCCTCTCGCTCCGGCTGGCACATTTCCGGTCCTACAAGGCCGCGACGATCGAGACGGGCGGCTGTTCGGTCGCACTGTTCGGGCCGAACGGCGCCGGCAAGACGAACCTGCTCGAGGCCGCGTCCATGCTGGTCCCGGGGCGCGGGCTGCGCCGGGCGGCCACCGAGGATCTGATGCGCCTGCCCGAGCGGCTGGGCTGGAAGATCGCGGCCGACGTCGCGACCGGCATCGGGGCAAGGGCCGGCACCTCGACGATCGTGACCGCCGCCGAGCGGCCGGAGTCAACCCGCCGGACGGTGGCCGTCGACGACAAGGCCGCGCCGCACACCGCGCTCGGCACGCTGGTGCGGCAGGTCTGGCTGACGCCCGCCATGGACCGGCTGTGGGCCGAGGGGCCGGGCGACCGCCGGCGCTTTCTCGACCGGATGACGCTCGGCTTCGCGCCTGGACACGCCGAGACGGCGCTCGCCTACGAGAAGGCGATGCGCGAGCGCAACCGCCTGCTGAAGGAGCGGCCGGGGCACCATGCCTGGCTGGCCGCGCTGGAGGGGCAGATGGCGCGCGCCGGGGCGCGCATGGCCCGCGCCCGGGCCGAGGCGCTGGCCCGGCTGGCAGCGGCCCAGGCTGTGCCGCAGGCCGCAGGATCGTTGTTTCCCAAGGCCGACCTCTCTATTCTCGGCGCGATGGAAGGCCGATTTTCCCACGCAATTCGCGACGGTGCCGAGCCGGCCGGGCTCGACGGCGTCGAGGCGGAGGAGGCGTCGGCTTTGGTGCGGCAACTTGAGGCGGCGCGCGCGCGCGACACCGCTGCAGGGCGGACGCTCGATGGTCCGCACCGCTCGGATCTCGAGGCGGTGTATGCCGAGAAGAACATGCCCGCCCGCGCCTGCTCGACCGGCGAGCAGAAGGCGCTGCTGATCTCGCTCTGCCTCGCCAACGCGCGGGCGCTGACGCAGGCGACGGGAACGGCGCCGATCCTGCTGATGGACGAGGTCGCGGCGCATCTCGACGCCGACCGGCGGCGCGCGCTGTACGCCGAGATCGCCGGGCTCGGCGCCCAGGCCTGGCTGACCGGCACGGCCGAGACGCTGTTCGACGGTCTCGACGCGCGTCGCGTCGCCGTCAGCGAGGCCGCGGGCGTGTCGGCCCTGGCCGCCGCATGACGCTGGAGATGCCGACGATGACCGCCAGTGCATGGGACCTCATCCGCTATGCGGGCGCGCTGGCGATCCTGGTCGCCACGCCCGGCCCGGTGGTGGTGGCGACGATCGCCAGGACGCTGTCCGGCGGTGTTCGCGCGTCCTTACCGCTGGCCGCCGGGGTGGCGGTCGGCGACATGCTCTGGCCACTGCTCGCCATCTTCGGCCTGGCGGCCATCGCCGAGGTCTGGGGCCAGCTGATGCAGGTTCTGCACTATGTCGGCGCCGGCATCCTGATCTGGATGGGGTGGCGGCTGATCGCCCGGCCGCGCGGGGCGCTGGCCGAGCGACCGGACCCGGCGCTGCTGCGCCGCGATGCCGGCCGCGCCTTTCTGGCCGGGATGCTGGTCAATCTCGGCAATCCGAAGTCGATCTTCTTCTTCATGGGCCTGCTGCCGGCATTCTTCCACGTCGCCGCGCTGACCACGGCCGATGTCGTCGTCATCGTGGCGATGAGCGCGGGCCTGCCCTTCGTCGGCAACGTCGTCTGGGCGGCGGCGGCGCATGCGGCGCGCCGACTGCTGAGCACGCCCCGCATGCTGCGCCGCGTCGACCGCGCCTCGGGCGGTGCGCTGATCGGCGCGGGTGCCTATATAGCAACCAACTGAGCCGCAGGGGCGCGGGGCGCGCGCGCGCGACGGGCGCCACCGCGGCGGCGGACGGGAACGACAGGGACGATCGTGGCAGAGAGCGAGCACATCCCGAATGCCTATGGCGCGGACTCGATCCAGGTCCTTCGCGGCCTGGAGGCGGTGCGCAAGCGCCCGGGCATGTACATCGGCGACACCGATGACGGCTCGGGCCTGCACCACATGGTCTACGAGGTCGTCGACAACGCCATCGACGAGGCGCTGGGCGGCTTTGCCGACAGCGTGCGCGTCGTCCTGCACGCCGATGGCGCGGTCAGCGTCACCGACAATGGCCGCGGTATTCCGACGGATATCCATGCCGAGGAGGGGGTGAGCGCCGCCGAGGTCATCATGACCCAGCTGCATGCCGGCGGCAAGTTCAACCAGAACTCGTACAAGGTCTCGGGCGGCCTGCACGGCGTCGGCGTCTCGGTCGTCAACGCGCTCAGCGACTGGCTGGAGCTGACCGTCTGGCGCGACGGCAAGGAGCACTACGCCCGGTTCGAGGGCGGCTTCACGGTCGAGCCGCTGAAGGTGGTCGGCCCTGCCGACGGGCAGAAGGGCACGCGCGTCAAGTTCCATGCCTCGCCGGCGACCTTCACCAACATCGAGTACAAGTACGCGACGCTGGAGCACCGGCTGCGCGAGCTGGCCTTCCTGAACTCGGGCGTGCGCATCGTGCTGCGCGACCAGCGCCATGCCGACGTCAAGGAGGAAGAGCTGTTCTACGAGGGCGGCGTCGAGGCCTTCGTCCGCTGGATCGACCGGTCAAAGACGCCGCTGGTCGCCGCGCCGATCTCGGTGCGTGGGGAACGCGACGGGGTGACGGTCGAGGCCGCGCTCTGGTGGAACGACGGCTACCACGAGAACGTGCTGCCGTTCACCAACAACATCCCGCAGAAGGATGGCGGCACGCACATGGCGGGCTTCCGCGGCGCGCTGACGCGGACGATCAACGGCTATGTCGCGTCGTCGGGCCTGGCGAAGAAGGAGAAGGTCACGCTCTCGGGCGACGACGCGCGCGAGGGGCTGACCTGCGTGCTGTCGGTCAAGGTGCCGGACCCGAAGTTCTCGAGCCAGACAAAGGACAAGCTCGTCAGTTCGGAGGTGCGGCCCGCGGTCGAGAGCCTGGTGCACGAGAAGCTGGGCGAATGGTTCGAGGAGAACCCGGCCGAGGCGCGCGTCATCGTCGGCAAGATCGTCGAGGCGGCGCTGGCCAGGGAAGCGGCGCGCAAGGCGCGCGAGCTGACGCGGCGCAAGTCGGTGATGGACGTCGCCAACCTGCCCGGCAAGCTGGCCGACTGCCAGGAGAAGGACCCGGCACGCGCCGAGCTGTTCCTGGTCGAGGGCGACTCGGCCGGCGGCAGCGCCAAGCAGGGGCGGTCGCGCCACAACCAGGCGGTGCTGCCGCTGCGCGGCAAGATCCTGAACGTCGAGCGCGCCCGCTTCGACAAGATGCTGTCCAGCCAGGAGATCGGCACGCTGATCACGGCGCTTGGGACCGGCATCGGCCGCGACGAGTTCGACATCGGCAAGCTGCGCTATCACAAGATCATCGTCATGACGGACGCCGATGTCGACGGCGCGCACATCCGGACGCTGCTGCTGACGTTCTTCTACCGCCAGATGCCCGACCTGATCGAGGGCGGCTTCCTCTACATCGCCCAGCCGCCGCTCTACAAGGTGGCGCGGGGCAAGTCGGAGGTGTACCTCAAGGACCAGCCGGCGCTGGAGGACTATCTGGTGGCGCAGGGGGCGGAGGGGGCCGTGCTGCGCCTCGGCGGCGGCGCCGAGCTGGCGGGCCCGGACCTGATCCGCGTGGTCGACGAGGCGCGCCGGGCGCGCCAGGTGCTCGGCGCCTTTCCGACGCATTATCCGCGCTTCGTGCTCGAGCAGATGGCGATCGAAGGCGCCGTGGCGCCGAGCCCGTCCCCCGAGGTGGTTGCGCGGGTCGCACACCGGCTGGACGGGCTGGCGCCCGAGACCGAGCGCGGCTGGGCGGGCGATGTGGCGGCCGATGGCGGCGTCCGCTTCAGGCGCATCGTGCGCGGCGTTGCCGAGGTGCGCTCGATCGACGGCATGGCGCTGCGCTCGGCCGAGGCGCGGCAGCTGGCCCGCCTGAGTGAGGCGCTGGCCGACACCTATGGCCAGCCGGCGAAGCTGCTCCGCAAGGACCGCGAGGTGGCGATCCGCGCGCCCTCCGAGCTGATCGACGTCATCATGGCCGAGGGCGAGAAGGGCATTGCGCTGCAGCGCTACAAGGGGCTGGGCGAGATGAACGCCGAGCAGCTGTGGGAGACGACGCTCGACCCGGACGCCCGGACGCTTCTGCAGGTGCGCATCGATCACATGGCCGAGGCGGACGAGATCTTCACCAAGCTGATGGGCGACGTCGTCGAGCCGCGCCGGCAGTTCATCCAGGACAACGCGCTCTCGGTGGTCAACCTGGACATCTGAGCCGGCGCGTCGGCGGCATGCGCATCGATCGGGGAGCGAATGCGATGGCCGGGGACGAGGCTGCGGACAAGCCACGGCTGGTCGGCGTCAACCACGTGGCGCTCGAGGTCGGCGACATCGATGCGGCGCTGGCGTTCTGGGGCGCGATCTTCGCCTTCAAGCTGCGCGGACGTGCGGAGGGCGCCGCGTTCATCGACATGGGCGACCAGTTCATCGCGCTGATGGAGACCAAGGCGCCGCACCGCCCGCCGGACCGGGACGAGCACCGGCATTTCGGTCTGGTCGTCGATGACCGCAGCCGGGTCCGCGAGCTGGCCCGCGCCGCCGGCGCCGAGATGATCGAGGGCGGATTCCTCGATTTCCGCGACCCGTGGGGCAACTTCATCCAGGTCGTCGAGTACCGCGACCTGCAGTTCTCGAAGACCGACGCCGTTCTGCGCGGCATGGGCCTCGAGCTGGACAAGACCGACGGTGCGCGACGCGAACTGGCCGAAAAGGGCATGGCCTGACGGGGACGCTCCTCTGGCCGTGCGCCCCGGCACTGCGCCCTCCTTCGATGATCGCGCGTGTCGCCGTCAGCGCGGCGCCGTCGAGGGCATCCAGGCCGGCTCTTCGTCGTTTCCGCCGCCGGTGGCGGCCTGATCCGCAGATCCGGTGTCCGCCGCCGCGGAGGCGGCCGGGATGCCCGGCGCGGGGGCGTCGGCCGGCAGGATCTCTGACGGCAGCGGAAAGAAATAGACGCGGTCGCCCAGCCTGCGATGCAATTGCACCGTGAAGCTACGGCTGTGCTCGGCCAGGCTGTCGTCGCGGAAGTTCACGCCGGCGCAGCCCTCGAGCGCGAGATCGTGGCGCGTCTCGAAGAACGCCTTGGCGGCGCTGCCGACACGTCGGGCATATCCGTCGGTCTCGGGATGTGGCCAGAAGTTTTCGGAGAATACCGCCCAGTGATCGGCGGCGCCGGCTCCTTCGCAGTAGACGTACCAGGTGTTTGGCTCGGTCGCCATGGCGGACTGGACGGTCGCACACAGAACGGCCAGAGCCGCAGCCCCGTGTCTGATCCACGGATCCATGACGCCCCTTTCGAGGTTTCGGCCTCCACTTCGGCGACCGCCGTCGTTCTGACAGCCTGACGCCGACGAATCACGCAACGCTCAGCCTGACGCAAACCTACGAACGGTCGCCAGCGTTGCACGCAAGTGGTGAATGGTCGCTTAGGGCCGCGGACAGATCAGGAACCGGGGCCTGTCTCGGCGAGCACCTTTTTGGCGATGCGGAAGGAAGAGACCGCCGCCGGGACACCGCAATAGATCGCGATCACGTGCAGCAGAGCGCGCAGCTCCTCCCGGCTGACGCCGTTGCCGATGGCGCCGCGGAAGTGCAGCTCGAACTCCTCCATCCGGTTCAGCGCCGCGAGCATCGGCAGGTTCACCATCGAGCGCGTCTTCGGCGAGAGCGCGTCGTCGCCCCAGCCAAAGCCCCAGCACCAGGCGGTCATCGTCTCCTGGAACGGCCGGCTGAAATCGTCGGCGCCCTCGAGCACCTTGTCGACGTACTCGGCGCCCAGCGTTGCCTTTCGTTGCTGCACCCCGGTCTCGAAAAGCTTGTCGTCCATGGTGTTCTCCTGCCTGTATGCAGCGGAGCTTGGCTGCACAGCGGTGTCGAGGCAAGCGTCGAGACGGGGGTCCGCAGGCAGCGCGGGATATCCCCGCCTTGGTAGCTCGCGAAGGGTCCGGGTGCTTAATCGTTCCACGTGCGTGGGCGGGATCATGCGGAATTCTCGGAGATTTCTCGCTTGCTAGCCGCGCCATGAGCGGCGCGGCCATTGCTGCCGGCCGCCGGGCTGCCCTGGCCGGCGGACATTCCGCGCCCTGCGGAATCCCAATGAAGGAGGCATCGCAATGCGAAGGCTGATGGCGACCGGACCGCTGGTCGATGTTGACATATCCGGCAGCTAGTCGTCGCCGCCGAGGCTGTGGACGTAGTGCGTGAGCTGCTTCAGCTCGGCATCGCTCAGCCGGCGCGACCAGGCGGGCATGACGCCGTGCCGGGGCTGGGTGACCTGGCGTATGATGCTCTCGCGGTCGCCCCGGTACAGCCAGATCGGGTCGACGAGGTTGGGCGCGCCGACCTCATGCAGGCCGGTCCCATTCTCGCCATGGCATGCGGCGCAGTTGTCGGCATAGATTTGCGCGCCCGCGTGGTCCATGCCGGGCGCGTCGGGCAGGGCGAGGACGTAGTCGGCCACCGCCTCGACCTGCTCGGCCGTCAGGATGTCCGTGGCGCCGAAGGCCGGCATCTCGCTCCAGCGCGTGTCGGGATTGTCCTCCCAGCGGATGCCGTTCTGCAGAGTGACGTAGATCTCGTCATGCGTGCCGCCCCAGAGCCACTCGTCGTCGACGAGGTTGGGATAGCCCGGATTCCCCGCGCCGCCTGCGCCATGGCACTGGATGCAGTGCGTCCGGAACAGCGCCGCGCCGCCCGCGAACGCGTACGAGTTGAGCGCCGGGTCGGCCGCGATCTCGTCGAAGCTCGCCTCGGCGATCGCGTCGATCGTGCCCGCATTGGCCGCCTGGTGCGCCGCCACCGTCTCGACAAGCTCCTTGCGCGAGGAGTAGCCGAGGACGCCTTTCGTCGCCCGGTCGATCATCGGCCAGGCGGGATAGGCGATCGTGTAGGCCAGCGCCCAGACGATCGTGGCATAGAACGTCCAGAGCCACCAGCGCGGCATGGGCGTGTCGAGCTCCTTGATGCCGTCCCAGGTGTGGCCGGTGGTCTCGGTGCCGGTTGCGTCGTCGCGCTCGCGGCGGGTGGCCCCTGTCGCGGCCCGCGGCTTGCGGATGCCCTCGCTCATCGCTCCGTGCTCCCGTCGGCTGGCTCGGGCAGCCTGTCATTGCGCAGGGGGATCTCGGCCGTGTCGCGGTGGACGGGACCGGCGCCCGGGCGCAGTGTCCAGAGGACGGCGCCCAGGAAGAACAGCGCCATCGCCAGCAGCATCCAGCTGTCGGCGAAGTGGCGGAGAAGCGTGTAGGTGTCCATCGACGTTCCCTCGGCAGGCTCAGCGGGTCTCGGAGATGTCGAAGGTCGAGAAGTCGACCAGCGTGCCGAGCATCTGCAGATAGGCGATCAGCGCATCGAGCTCGGTGATCTCGGGCCGCCCGTCGAAGTTGCGCACCTGCGCCTTCGGATAGCGGACGAGCAGCGCCTGAACACCGTCATGGTCGGGGTTCACCTGTGCGTAGACGTCCGTGGCGGCCGCCGCGATCATCTCGGGCGTGTAGGGCACGCCGACCGCGACATTGGCGCGGAGATGGTCGGCTATGTGCTCGAAGTCGAGCCGCGTCTCGTGCAGCCAGGGATAGCCCGGCATGACGGATTCGGGGACCAGAGCGCGCGGGTCGTAGAAGTGATCGACATGCCACTCGTCAGAGTACCGGCCGCCGACGCGCGCCAGGTCGGGGCCGGTGCGCTTCGATCCCCACTGGAAAGGATGATCGTACATCGACTCGGCGGCCAGCGAGTAGTGGCCATAGCGCTCGACCTCGTCGCGCATCGGCCGGATCATCTGGCTGTGGCAGACATAGCACCCCTCGCGGACATAGACATCCCGGCCGGCGAGCTCGAGCGGCGAGTAGGGGCGCATGCCCTCGACCTTCTCGATCGTGTTCTGCAGGTAGAACAGCGGTGCGATCTCGACGATGCCGCCGACCGTCACGACGACGAAGGACAGCACCAGCAGCAGCGTCGCATTGCGCTCGATCTTGCCGTGGTGACGGAACCACCAGCTGTGGTGCGGCAGCTCGTGCGGGACGTGCTCGGGCAGGTCCTGCACGCCCTTGACGCGGTCGCTGGTCCCGGGCGTGTCGACGACGTCCTCGTGCTTCGGCTCTTTCGGGTCGCTGGTCATGGCGTGGGCTCCGTGGCTGCGCGGCGCCGCGGCCGGCGGACGACGATGGCGGGCCGGCGGGCCGCAAAGCCGCTGCAGAAGCGGCGGCAGAGCGCCAGCCCGTCCCAGGAGACCGGGCGGCCGGTGATCGGGTCGCCGGTGCCGGGCCGCCCGAGCCGCTGACAGAAGCGACGGCAGAGCGCCGCGCCGGCGCCGTCCGGCAGCGACTCCGCGGGAAATCCGGCGGCCCGGGCCGAGCGACGGGCGGGCGGCATGCCGGGATCGGTCATGCCCGTGCCTCCTGCCCGACCGCCAGCGCGCCGGTGGCGGCGCCGACCTCGCTGGCGCGGACGCGGCGGCGAGTGGTCTGCCAGAGATTCCAGAGCATGATCAGGGCGCCCGTCAGATAGAGCACGCCGCCAGTCGCCCGGATCACGTACATCGGCATCTTGGCCGCGACCGTGTCGGCGAAGGAGTTCACCAGGAAGCCCTGCGCGTCGGTCTCGCGCCACATCAGCCCCTCCATGATGCCGGTCACCCACATCGAGGCCGCGTAGAGGACGATGCCGATCGTCGCGAGCCAGAAGTGCCAGGAGACGAGCGACAGCGAGTAGAGCCGGCGCGCGCCCCAGAGGCGCGGCACCAGGAAGTAGAGCGCGCCGAAGGTGATCATGCCGTTCCAGCCGAGCGCGCCGGAGTGCACGTGACCGATCGTCCAGTCGGTGTAGTGGCTGAGCGAGTTGACGGCCTTGATGGACATCATCGGCCCCTCGAACGTCGCCATGCCGTAGAAGCCGACCGAGACGACCAGCATGCGCAGCACAGGGTCGGTGCGCAGCTTGTCCCAGGCACCCTGCAGCGTCATCAGGCCGTTGATCATGCCGCCCCAGCTCGGCATCCACAGCATGACCGAGAACACCATGCCCAGCGTCTGCGCCCAGTCGGGCAGGGCCGTGTAGTGCAGGTGGTGCGGACCCGCCCAGATATAGAGGAAGATCAGCGACCAGAAGTGGATGATCGAGAGCTTGTAGCTGTAGACCGGCCGCTCGGCCTGCTTCGGCACGAAGTAGTACATCATGCCGAGGAAGCCGGCCGTCAGGAAGAAGCCGACGGCGTTGTGGCCGTACCACCATTGCGTCAGCGCATCCTGCACGCCGGAGAAGGCGGAATAGCTGGTCGAGCCCCAGATCGACACCGGAACGCTCGCGTTGCGCACGACGTGCAGCATCGCGACGGTGACGATGAAGGACAGGTAGAACCAGTTTGCGACATAGATGTGCGGCTCGCGGCGCTTGATGATGGTGCCGAGGAAGACGGCGAGATAGGCGAGCCAGACGACCGTCAGCAGCAGGTCGATGTGCCAGGCGGGCTCGGCGTACTCCTTGGACTCCGAGCCGCCGAAGACGTAGGAGGTCGCCGCCAGCACGATGAAGAGCTGATAGCCCCAGAAGACGTACCAGGCGAGATTGCCGCCCCAGAGCCGTGCCGCGCAGGTGCGCTGGACGACGTAGAAGCTTGTCGCGATCAGCGCGTTTCCGCCGAAAGCGAAGATGACCGCCGAGGTGTGCAGTGGCCTGAGGCGGCCGAACGAGGTCCAGGGCAGGTCCAAGTTCAGCACGGGAAAGGCCAACTCGAAGGCGATGTAGGTGCCGGCCAGAAAGCCGACCACGCCCCAGAGCGCGGTGGCGACCACACCCGCCCGGACGACGTCGTCCATGTAGCCGGTGGCCGGCGCCCCGTGCCCGTTCGGCATCGGCACGCCCGGCTCGCGGCCCATGGTCCAGAGGAACGCCACGGCGGCGGCCACCATCACGACGAGCGCGTTGACCCTGTACGCGACGTCGTGTCCCCAGTTCGCCGCCAGCGCGGCAAGCACGATCACTATACCCAGAAGCGCGAGTCTGACCGCTGTCGGCATCTAAGTTCCTCCCCAGCCCCGCTTGCTCGAGGCGCTCCTTGCCACGGACGCCGGCCGAGGGATTTGATCCCCGTCAATTCGGCGACCCGTCCGTGCCGGCCCTCCGGCTCCCCCGGGCGGCGCGCTGCCCTGGCCGACCCGGGCCGGGGCCGCTCGATCGGGCGCTTCTGTCAGTGGGCGACGAGAACCGGGATCTTGGACTGGCGCAGCACGTCCCGGGTCGGGCCGCCGAACAGCGCCTCGCCGATGCGCGAGTGCTCGTAGGCGCCCATGACGAGCAGACCCGAGCCCGAAACCTCGGTGATCTCCAGCAGCACCTCGGCCACCGGCCGGCCGGCGCGCGGCAGGACCAGCAGCTCGGCATGGATGCCGTGCCGGCTCAGATGCTCCATAACGTCACGGCCCGACCCGCGCGCCTCGCCCTTGTCCTCGCCGACGTGCAGCACCGTCATCGGGCCGCCGTTCAGCACGGTGCCCATCGCGTCGCCGAGCGCCCGCGCCGCGGCCCGCCCGCCATCCCACGCCAGCACCGCCCCATCGGCCGGAGCGCCGTCCCGCAGGATGCGCGGCGCGACCAGCACCGGGCGGCCGCTCATCATGGCGACGGCGTCCGGGTGCGGCTCGCGCAGCGGCTCCCAGAACTCGCCCTGTGGCTGGCCGATCACGACGAGGTCATAGGTGCGGGCGAATTCGGCGAAACGGGCATCCGGCACGCCCTCGACGGCGAAGAACGATGTCCGCTGGGTCATGCCATCGGCGGCGCAGCGTTCCTCGAAGTGCTTGCTGACGGCCGCGGCGTGCTTCTTCTGGCTGCGCACCAGCATTTCCATGATGTTCTGGTCTACCCAGGCGCCGACGGGCGTCGGGTAGAGCGGCAGCGGCTGCGTCAACAGCCCCGTCAGGTGCGCATCGTGCCTCTGGGCGATTCGGATGGCGAGGGCGAGCGCGCTTTCGGATGGCGCGTTGCCGTCGAAGGCGACGAGGAGATTCTTCACGGGCATGGCCGGCTCCTTCCGCGGTTGCACGCAAAACGGCTAGCCGGGCGCCGGTCCGGCCGCCTTGATCAGGATCAAGGAAGGTGCCGCCTCAGGCTCGCGACAACCGGCTGCCGTCCTCCTCCTCGTCTCTGCCGGCCAACGCCGCCAGCGCGTCGAAGGTCGTCACCGCGACCGACCGCGCGCCCTGCAGCTCGATGATGCCGTCCTTGCGCAGCGCCGTCATCTGGCGGCTGACCGTCTCGATCGTCAGGCCCAGGATACTCGGCAATCGCCTCGCGCGAGAGCGGGATCCTGAAGGGCGCGGCGTCCCGGATCGAGCGCTTCTCCAGCAACGCTGCGCGTCGGGCAAGGATCAGCAGGAAGCTCGCCACCTTCTCGCGCGCCGACTTGCGGCCGAGCAGCAGCATCCAGTCCCGCGCCGCGTCCAGCTCGTCCAGCGTCATCTCCAGCAGCCGCCGCTCCAGCGACCGGTTGCGCGCGAGGATCCGCTCGAACTCGCTGCGCCTGAACATGCACATCCGGACCTCCGTGACGGCGACCGCCTCATAGGGCGCGACCGGGCGAAGCGGCCGGCCGATGAAGTCCGACGCGAACAGCAGCCCGACGATCTGCCGCCGCCCGTCCTCCAGGCGTCTTGTGCAGCGCGACGACGCCCGTGACGACGGAGCCCAGCGTCTTCGTCATCTCGCCTTCGCCGACGATCTCCTGCCCCGGTGCGAACTCGCGGTAGAACTTGGTCTGGTCGAGCTCGGCCAGTTCGGCGGGTCCGCAATGGCTGCAGACCGCGCGGTGACGGATCGGACATACGCCGCAGCGCTCGTGCTCCTTGCGCAGGTCGGGGATCGGAGCGATGGCCATCATAGCGCAAGCTTAATCCTTCGCCTTGCGTCAGGGGAACCCCTCTGCATCGCGAGCTCGGCATGTCGCTCGGGGCGGGGGACCGTCTGGGATCGCAGGTGCCACGACGCGAAGGCGCCGGCGGCCCCGCAACCGCAGTGCTGTGCGAGCCGTGCGCCTGCGGAGTGCCTGCGCGCCCCTGCCGCCTTCGCCGGTTGATCGAGGTCAAAGCCGGACACTCGCTGCCGGTCCAAGGTCCGTCCCTGCCCCGCAAGGCAGCACCAACTCGCGAGCCGAAGAGATGACCGTGTCCGCCAGCAGTTCCAGCCCTTCGCTCTACGCCGCGCGAGAGCCTGTCTTTCCCAAGTCCGTAGATGGCTCTTACCGGCGCCTCAAGTGGTGGATCATGGCGGTGACGCTCGCCATCTACTACCTGACGCCGTGGATTCGCTGGGACCGCGGCCCGCATCTGCCCGACCAGGCGGTGCTGGTGGACCTCGCCGGCCGCCGGTTCTTCTTCTTCTGGATCGAGATCTGGCCGCAGGAGTTCTACTACGTCGCCGGACTTCTCATCATGGCAGGGCTTGGCCTGTTCCTCTTCACCTCGGTGCTCGGCCGTGTCTGGTGCGGCTACACCTGCCCGCAGACCGTCTGGGTCGATCTCTACCAGCATGTCGAGCGATGGATCGATGGCGACCGCAACGCCCAGTTCCGCCTGCTGAAGTCGCGCTGGACACCCGCCAAGATCGCTCGAGCGTTCCGCCAAGTGGTCGATCTGGCTCCTGATCGCGGTCGCGACCGGCGGCGCCTGGATCTTCTACTTCGCCGATGCGCCGACACTTTCTCCGACATCGTCACCGGTCAGGCGCCATCTCGTCGCGTATATGACCGTCGGCTTGCTGACTGCCACCACGTTCGTACTCGGCGGCTTCATGCGCGAGCAGGTCTGCATCTACATGTGCCCATGGCCGCGCATCCAGTCGGCGATGTTGGACGAGAACTCCCTGACCGTCACGTACAAGGACTGGCGTGGCGAGCCGCGCGGCAAGCACCGCAAGTCGGCCGACGCGGCCGGCCTCGGCGACTGCATAGACTGCAACGCCTGCGTCGGCGTGTGCCCGACGGGCGTCGACATTCGCCAGGGACAGCAGATCGGCTGCATCACCTGCGCGCTCTGCATCGACGCCTGCGACGAGATCATGGGGCGGATCGGCAAACCGCGCGGCCTGATCGACTATTGCAGCCTGGCCGACGAGAAGCTCGAGCGCGCCGGCAATACCCCCCTGCCGGCCTGGAGCCGCATCGTCCGGCCGCGCACCATCCTCTACTCCGCGCTCTGGGCGGCGGCCGGGCTGTCCATGATCGTCGCGCTCTTCCTGCGCAACTCGATCGACGTCACCGTGCGGCACGAGCGCAACCCGATGTTCGTCACCCTGTCGGACGGCTCGATCCGCAACGTCTACGAGTTGCGGATCCAGAACCGCAACGCCGAGCCGCACCCGTTCCGCCTCTCGGTCGACGGGGGCGCCGGCTATCTGCGGCTGAGCGTACAGGGCGAGGACGCGGCCGCGATCCGGATCCCTGCCGACCAGACCAAGAAGCTGCGCGTCTACCTCACGGCGCCCGCCGGCACCGCAATCGACGCGAGGTCGGATATCCGTCTCTGGGTCGAGGACCTTGGCACGCGCGAGCGCAGCGTCTACGCCACCTACTTCCAGGGGCCCGGAAAATGATCACCCGTTCGCATCGCCCGCTGACCGGGCGCCACGTGCTGATCGTGGCGCTGGCGGCGTTCGGCACGGTCATAGCCGCCAACCTGGCCATGCTGTTCGCCGCGACGGGATCGTTCCCGGCCTGGTCGTCAAGAACTCCTACGTTGCGAGCCAGAGCTGGGATGCGCGCGCCGCGGCGCAGCGGGCACTCGGCTGGCGCGCCGAGACCGACTGGCGCGATGGCCGCCTGGTCGTCACCCTGCGCGACGCGGACGGCCGGCTCGTCGAGAACGCCGCGCTGGAGGCGTCGGTCGGCCGGCCGAGCGTCGCTGCCGAGGATCGCACGGTCCCGCTCGCCTTTGCGGGAGCGGCCTACACGGCCCCGGTTTTCCTCTGCCCCGGCGGGCCTGGCGGGTCGAGATCCGGACGGTCGCCGGTCCCGCCTTTACCGTTACGGACCGCCTCTTCCTGCCGGAGGAGGCACTGATGCCCCGCGACCTCGCCGCCGAGGCGCAGACGGTCGAGCTCCTGCTGCCCGGCATGCGCTGCGGCGGCTGCATCGCCGGGATCGAGAACTGCCTCGGCGCCGTGGGCGGCGTCTTTTCGGCCCGCGTGAACCTGACCGCCAAGCGGGCGCGGGTTTCCTTCGACCCGGCCCTGACGGACGCCGACGCGCTGGTCGGCGCGCTCTCCGATGCCGGCTGGGATGCACGCCGCTTCGAGCCCGGGGTGCACGGCGAGGTCGCCGCCAACGGAACGGGCCGCGACCTCCTTCTGCGCATCGGCGTGGCCGGGTTCGCCTCCATGAACATCATGCTGCTTTCGGTCTCGGTCTGGTCGGGCGCCGAGGCGGCGACGCGCGACCTCCTGCACTGGCTGTCGGCGCTGATCGCGCTGCCGGCGGTGGCCTATGCCGGAATGCCCTTCTTCCGCAGCGCCGCGATCGGCGCTCGCGCACGGGCGCATGGACATGGACGTGCCGATCTCGATGGCGATGCTCCTCGCATGCCTGAGTTCTCTGACGCGACCGCCGAAAGCGGGCAGCATGCCTATTTCGACGCGGCCGTGATGCTGACCTTCTTCCTGCTGATCGGCCGGTATCTCGAGCATCGGACGCGCGCCGGGGCGCGGACGGCAGCGGCCGAGCTGATGGCACTCTCCGCCCGCACCGCCATGCGGGTTGCCGATGACGGCACAAGGCCCTGGTGCCGATCGACGAGCTGCGCCCCGGCACCGTGGTCGAGGTCGCCGCGGGCGAGCGGCTGCCGGCCGATGGCACCGTGATATCCGGCCGCAGCGACCTCGACCGGGCGCTCGTCACCGGCGAGAGCCTGCCCGAGCCGGTGGCCGAGGGCTCGGAGGTGCATGCCGGCATGCTGAACCTGACGGGGCCGATCAGGGTTGCCGTTGCCGCCACGGGCGACGCGACGCTGCTGGCCGAAATCGCCCGGCTGGTCGACGCGGCCGAGGTCGGACGCGGACGGTACGACCGCCTGGCCGACCGGGCGGCGCGGATCTACGCGCCAGGCATCCACGTCCTCGCCTTCGCCGCCTTCGGCGGCTGGGTGTGGGTGACAGGCGACTGGTCGTCGGGCTCGAGATCGCCACCGCCGTGCTGATCATCACCTGCCCCTGCGCGCTCGGCCTCGCCGTGCCGGCGGTGCACGCCGTCGGCGACGGGCCGGCTGTTCCGGCAGGGCGTCTATCTCAAGGACGGCGCCGAGCTCGAGCGGCTGGCCGAGGTCGACATGGTCGCCTTCGACAAGACCGGCACGCTGACGGATGGCACGCCGCACCTCGTCGAGGCACCGGAGGACGACGCGGCCTGGTCGGTCGCCGCGGCACTGGCGGCCGGTTCGCGCCACCCGCTGTCGCGCGCCATTGCCGCGGCCGCCCAGGCGAAAGGCATCGCTCCGGCCGCGCTGGCTGACATCCGCGAGGTGCCGGGCGATGGCGTCGAGGCGCTGCAGGGGGGGCGCCTTGTCCGGCTGGGCCGGCCCGAATGGGTCGGGGGCGGGCATCGCTTTGCCGTGGCGGTCGCTGCCGGGGATGGCCGGATCGCCGGCTTCCGCTTCGCCGAGACCCTGCGGCCGGGAGCGGTCGAGACCTGCGCCCGGCTGCGGGCGCTCGGCCTGGATGTCGCCATCCTCTCCGGCGACGCGGACGAGGCCGTGGCCGCGATCGCCAGCCAGACCGGCATCGGCGAGCGGCATGCCCGCCTCCGTCCCGGCGACAAGCTCGCCTGGCTCGAGGCACGCCGCGCCGAAGGCCGCCGCGTGCTGATGGTGGGCGACGGCCTCAACGACGGTCCGGCGCTGGCGGCGGCGCACGCCTCGATGTCGCCCGCGGGCGCTGCCGATGTCGCCAAGGCGGCGGCGGGTCTGGTCTTCACCGGCGCCAGCCTCTGCGCCGTGACCGAGGCCGTGCTCCTCGCCAGTGCGGCCCGCCGCCGGACGCTCCAGAGCTTCGGCATCGCCACCGTCTACAATGCGGTCGCCCTGCCGCTGGCGATAACGGGCCTCGTCACGCCGTTGATTGCGGCCGCGGCCATGTCCGGCTCGTCGATCCTCGTCGTGCTCAACGCCCTCCGGCTCAGGGGTGCCCGATGACCGTTCTCTTGGCGCTGATCCCGGTCTCGCTGGCGCTTGGCCTGCTCGGCCTCGCGGCCTTTGTCTGGTCGCTCCGAGCGCGCCAGTACGACGATCTCGAGGGCGACCAGTACCGCGCGCTTTTCGGCGGCGACGACCGGGCGCTCGACGCCAAGCCGCTTGACGGCGGCCCGCCACACGCCTGACCCGGATCGGCTGTCCGGCGTCAATTCCTGACCTCGGCCCAAGCGTGCGAACGAGCCGCGGCCGATCGGCCGCGACCGATGGGCGTCTCCGCCGAACGGCCGCTTCCGCTG
>CAVUWP010000022.1:0-104133 GCA_963745085.1 uncultured Alphaproteobacteria bacterium
TAATCGGCCGCTCAAGGCCGCCTGCACGATCCTGGGCTGATCTGCGATGAGACGTCGCTGACGACGTCGTCAGCGACGTCCAAAGAGATCGGAGTTGTTCGGTGCGGGGCGAAGTTCTGGGGAAGGTCGAGCGACGTCGGCGGTGGAGCGGCAACGAGAAGCTTGCGGTGGTCATGGCGTCGCTGGAGCCGGACGCGGTGGTCTCCGAGGTGGCGAGCCGGTTCGACGTGACGCGCCAGCAGGTCTACGATTGGCGGCGCGCGGCGAGGCAGGGCGATCTCGGGACGCCGGACGGCGTGGTCGGGTTCTTGGAGGTGGTCGCCGGGCCCGCGACGAGCGACCCTGCGGTCGAGTCCGAGGCCGCGCCGATTGCCCGGACGCCGGCGTCCGCGACGGTCGAGATCGGGCTGGCCGGCGGTCGCCTGCTGCGGGTCCCTGTCGGCCTGCCGACCGCCGAGCTGCGGCGGCTGATCGGCGCGGTGGAGGGGGCGTGATCGCGCCGGGCGCGGGCGTGAGGGTCTATCTGGCCGCTCGCCAATGTCTCTCGGACCATTGGCGTTCCATTGGCTCGCCGTCACGGATATGAGGAAGGGCATCACGGGGTTGGCTGCGCACGCCCAGCTGGTGCTGAGGCAGAACCCGGCCTCGGGCGCGGTGTTTTGCTCTCGCGGGCGCCGCGGCGACCGGCTGAAGCTGTTGTTCTGGGACGGCCAGGGGTTCTGCCTGTACTATAAGGTCCTGGAGAAGGGCCGGTTTCCGTGGCCCTCGCCGGCGGACGGGGCGGCGCTGCGGCTGACTTCGGCGCAGCTGGCGATGTTGTGGGAAGGGATCGACTGGCGGCGGCCGGCCTGGTCCTCGCCGCCGGCGCGCGTGGTGTGATTTCTTAGCTGAATCAACGATCTGAGCATGGTGCCGGGTGGCGGCGTCGGCTATGATCCGAGCATGTCGCCGGATGTCGACACCCTCCCCGAAGACCCCGTGCTGCTGCGGGCCATGGTGCTCGGCCTGCGGGCGGAGATCGCCGGGATCGTGGCTGCCAACCGGGCCTATGAGGCGCTGGTCCAGGCGCTCAGGATCACCATCGCGCGGCTGAAGAAGCAGCGCTTCGGCGCCAGTTCCGAGAAGATCGAGCGCGAGATCGAGCAGCTGGAGCTTGCCCTCGAAAGCCTCGAGACGGCCCGCGCCGCCGCCGACCCGACGGCCGAGGCAGACACGCCGGAGAGCAAGGACGCTCCGGTCACCGAGAATGCCGCGCCAGATACCGTCCCGCCGCAGCGGCGTCGCGGCAAGCCCCGGATCGCCGAAGACGCACCGCGCGAGCGCATCGTGCTCGATCCCGGCGATCGCTGCCCGGATTGCGGCGGCGTGCTGCGACTGGTGGGCGAGGACGTCGCCGAGATCCTCGACTTCATCGCGGCCAAGCTGAAGGTCGTGGAGATCCACCGCCCGAAGAAGCCGTGCCGGGACTGCGAGCGTATGGTGCAGATCCCCGCGCCGCCACGCCCCATCCCGCGCGGCATGGCCAGCTCCGCGCTGCTCGCGCATATCCTGGTCGCCAAGTACGACGACCAGCTTCCGCTCTATCGCCAGGGAGAGATCTTCGCCCGCATGGGCGCCGACATCCCCCGCTCCACGCTGATCGACTGGTGCGGCCAGGCCGCTGGCGCCCTGCGGCCATTCGCCGATCTGATCCGCGACGTGGTGATGGCGTCGGACCGCATCCACGCCGACGACACCCCGATCCAGGTGCTCGATCCCAGGAAGAAGCGGATCGAGGGGCTGGCGCGCGGGGTGAAGGAGGGACGCGTCTGGGTCTACGTCAAGGATGACCGCTCCTGGGCGGGCAGTGATCCGCCCGCCGCCGCCTACTGGTTCTCCCCCGACCACAAGGGCGAGCACCCCCGCGAGCACCTCGCCGACTTCCACGGCATCCTGCAGGCCGATGCCTACAAGGGCTTCAGCAAGCTGTACGAGCCCGGGCCGGACGGGGTGGCACGCGTGCGCGAGGCGGCGTGCTGGGCGCATCTCCGGCGCGACTTCCACGACGTTTGGAAGGCAACCGGCAGCCCCATCGCCCGCGAGGCGCTGGAGCGCATCGGCGCGCTCTACGATATCGAGGCGGCCATCAACGGCCAACCACGCGACGTCCGCCACGCCGTCCGCCAACGCGAAAGCCGCCCCAGGGTCGAGACCTTCCGCCTGTGGTGCGAGCGCCAGCTGACCCTGATCCCGGGCAAGGGCGATCTGGCCAAGGCCATGCGCTATGCCCTCACCCGCTGGGGCAGCTTCACCCTGTTCCTTGGCGATGGCCGCGTCGCCATCGACAACAATGCAGCCGAGCGCGCTCTGAAGGCAGTGGTCCTCGGGAGGAAGAATTTCCTGTTCGCAGGTTCCGACGCCGGTGGCGAGATCCTCGCCGACGCCATGACCGTCATCGAAACCGCGAAGCTCTCAGGCCTCAATCCCGAAGCGTACCTCACCGACATCCTCGGCCGTATCCGCACCTATGACCCAAGGCGCCTTGACGAGCTCCTTCCCTGGACCTGGAAAGCAAACCGCGAGGCCGCGCAGAAGGCTGCCTGAGGCCGCGTGCTGACCGGCCGATTACCAAGGAAAGGAAGCGCCCCGCCGGTGCCGGCCCGCGCAGGCGCAAGGGACCGGCGCCGGTTCCTGCGACGGCGCCGGCGAGCTGGCCTGGCACCTGGCAGGCAGGGTACTCTGATCTTATCGCGGGCTGCCGGCGGAAGAATCCGCCCGGGCCTGGCCCGGTCGAAGATGGCATCGCGCCGGTAGCGCTGCTCGACGTCGAAGGGCAGCGGGATGCCGTGCATCAGGAGCACGAAGACGACTGGCAGCTGCACTGCGGCCCTGGCCAGCAGCCGGATGGCGTGCGCGTGCAGGCGGTCGTCAGGAATGAGGGGGCCGCGGTAATTCCCAGGCGGATTCCCAGAATTCGATGACCGGCTTTGCAGCGGTATTTCCGCCGGAAGGCGGCGCGGCTGTGGTGCTCGCCCGGTCAGCCAGATGGCAGCAGAAGGAGCGGTGGGTAGCAATTCGGGCAGCAGATTGGGTAGCAATTCGGTCTATTCCGGCGCATCACAATACAGAGATATGTTCCTAACACCTTGATAAATATAAAGAACATCTCGAAAAGCACCTCAAGAAATGGCGGAAGGGGTGGGATTCGAACCCACGAGACGGTAGCCCGCCTGCTGGTTTTCAAGACCAGTGCCTTCGACCGCTCGGCCACCCTTCCTGCGGAGGAGTAGTACGGTCGCGGCCGGGCGAGGTCCAGTTTTCGTGCGGCCGCGGCGGCTGACGCCATCTTCCCATGCAGCTTGAAAACCGATATTTTGACTGCAACCGAAGGACGAGCGTGGGGGAGCACATGGCGGCAGCCCGGTTCCTGCGGCAATCGCGCCGCGGAGCGGCGATCATGGCGCTTTGCTCGTGCATGTCGCCGCTCGTCGCCTGTGGCGCTCTTGGCGACGGAAGCGGCGCCGTGACGGGCGGCGAGGCGACCAGCGGTGCCGCGCGGACGGCCGCATCCACGGCGCCCGTATCGCCCCGGCTGGTCCCCGCCCCGGCCGTCTTCGAGGCGAGCGGCACCGCGCTCTGGGACGGCGGGCGGACGGTTCAGGGAGTGTGGGTCGCGCACCCGCAGACGCGCATCGCTCGTCGGGTTCGGATCTACAACACCGCAACCGGCGCGGCCGTCGATGGCGCGCTCTTCGGGCGTGAAGCGACGCTGACCGGGCCCTCTATGCTGGTGTCATCGGATGCTGCCGGACTGCTGGGCATGACGCCCGGGGAGGAGACCGAGCTTCGCGTCGTGGCGGTGGCACCGGACGACGCTGGCGAGACCGAGACGCTGGCCGCCGCCGTCCACGCCGCGCCGCCTTCTGCCGCGCCGCCTTCTGCCGCGCCGCCTTCTGCCGTGCCGGCTGCCGCCGCGCCGCCGCCTGCCGCACCGCCGCCTGCCGCACCGCCGCCTGCCGCACCGCCGACTGCCGCACCGCCGACTGCCGCACCGTCTTCCGCCTCCCCGGCCATCGCTGCCTCGCGCCGGGCCGTGCGACCCGCGACCCCAGGCCCCGCGCTGGCCACGGCCGCGGCAGTGCCGTCCCCCGGCGAGCCCGGTGTCGCGGAATCGTCGAGCGACGCCGACGAGCCCGTTCCGGCGGCCGTCATCCCGGTGACGGAGGCCGCTGCGGGCGCCGCTGCAGACGCCGCCGCGGGCGCCGCTGCCCGGGCTGCGGGCGCGCTGGCGCAGCCCTATGTCCAGGCCGGCGTGTTCGCCGTCGCAGGCAATGCCGAGGACCTTGTCCGACGGTTCGAGGCGGCGGGCATTCCGGCCACCGGCAAGCCGGTCCGGCTGGCGACCGGACCGGCCACCCGCGTGCTCGCCGGGCCGTACGAGACCGCCGCCGAGCGCGACGCGGCCCGGGCCCGCATCCGGTCAATGGGTCTTCGCGACGCCGTCCCCGTCGCCCGATAACGGCTGCGAGAGACAACTCACAGGCAAGAGGCAAGGAGACGACGTGACCGAAACCCCTCCGCATTTCACGAATGCCGACTGGCCCGCCGCCCGATGGCCGACGGGCGGTGCGGCATGAGGCGCTGGCTCGCCGCTGTCGTAGCGCTTGCGCTGGCCTGCCCGGCGCTGGTCGAGGGTGCCCTTTGCCAGACGCACGACACGCCGGCGCGTGCCGCCATGGTCGTCGATCTCACCTCGGGCGCGACGCTGCTGGAGAAGGAGGCGGACATGCCGCTGCCGCCGGCCTCGATGTCCAAGCTGATGACGCTCTACATGGCCTTCGCGGCGCTCGACAAAGGCCTGATCTCGCTCGACGACGAGTTCCGCACCTCGTCGCGCGCCGCGGCGATGGGCGGCTCGAAGATGTTCATCCGCGAGGGCGAACTCGTCAGCGTCGAAAACCTGCTCCGCGGCATCATGGTCCAGTCGGGCAACGACGCCGCGGTGGCGCTGGCCGAGGCGCTGGCCGGAACCGAGGACGCCTTCGCGGCGCGGATGAACGAACGCGCGGCGGATCTGGGGCTGAGCCAGTCGCACTTCGCGAACGCCACCGGCTGGCCGGACCCCGAACAGCACATGAGCATGCGCGACCTGGTGCTGCTGGCGACGCTGATCATCGAGAGATTTCCCCAGTTCTACCCGATGTTCGCCGAGACCAAGTTCAGCTGGGACGGCGTCGAGCAGCACAATCGCAACCCGCTGCTGACGCTGGGCATCGGCGCCGACGGGCTGAAGACCGGCCATACCGAGGAGGCCGGCTATGGCCTCGTCGCCTCCGCCAAGCGCGGCGACCGGCGCGTCGTCCTGGCGATCGCCGGGCTGGACGGGCCGGGCGAGCGCAGCCACGAGGCCGAGCGGCTGATCAACTGGGCCTTCCGCGCCTTCGAGACGCGCCGGCTCTATGCCAAGGGCGAGGGTCTGGTCGCGGCGCCCGTCTGGATCGGCGCCACGCCGAAGGTGATGCTGGCGCCCGAGCGCGACGTCATCGTGACAGCACCCTATGGCAACATCGACAAGGCGGCGCTGAAGATCCGCTACAACTCGCCGGTCGAGGCGCCGATCGCCGAGGGGCAGCGGATCGGCTCGATCGAGATCGCCGTGCCGGACCTGCCGCCGTTCTCGGTGCCGCTGGTCGCCACCGTCGCCGTCGAGCGGGGAGGGTTCCTGCCGCGCGTGCAGGCGGCGGCCGAGCTGCTGCTGGGCGAACTGATCCCGGACGACCTCATGCCGGCCGACCTCATTCCGGCCGACCTGATCCCGGCGCGCCTTCTGCCCGGCTGACCGGCGCTTGGGGCTCTTCGTCACCCTCGAGGGGATCGACGGCGCCGGCAAGTCGACGCAGGCGCGCCTGCTCGGCGAGCGGCTGCGCGCCGCCGGGCGCGAGGTCGTGACGACGCGCGAGCCAGGCGGCGCGCCGGGCGCGGAGGAGATCCGCCGGCTGCTGGTCGAGGGCGCGCCCGGCCGCTGGTCGGCCGAGACCGAGATCCTGCTCTTCACGGCGGCGCGCCGCGACCATGTCGAGCGGGTGATCGGACCGGCGCTGGCGCGGGGCGCGATGGTCGTCTGCGATCGCTTCGTCGAACTCGACCCGGGCCTATCAGGGTGAGGGCCAATTGCGCGACACCGTCGATCGCCTGCACGCGATGATGATCGGCGTCGATCCCGACCTGACACTGATCCTCGACGTCGAACCTGCGGCGGGCTTGTCTCGCGCTCGACGCAGAGCCACCGACCTCGTGGAGTCGGGACGCCCCGCCGAAGCTCGCTATGAAGGCAGGGGCGCAGAGTTCCTGATGAGCCTTCGCCGTGCTTTTCTCGCCATCGCGGCGGCGGACCCCGCCCGCTGCCGCCTGGTCGATGCCGGCCGTCGCCCGGAGGCCGTGGCCGAGGACATCTGGCAGGCGGTCGGCGACCGGCTCGGCGCCTGATGGCCGAGAACAAGGTTCCGCCCGAGCCCGACCGCGCCGAAGGCTATCCGCACCCGCGCGAGACGGGCGCGCTGTTCGGCCACGCGGCAGCCGAGCGTCGTTTTCTCAACTCCTGGGCGTCGGGGCGGCTGCACCATGCCTGGCTGCTGCGCGGGCCCGCCGGCATCGGCAAGGCGACGCTGGCCTACCGCATCGCCAGGGCGATGATCGCGCGGCCGCCGGCCGGGCTGCTCGGCGACGTTCCGCCGCCCGCCACGCTGGACGCGCCCGAGGGCTGTCCTGTCCGCATGCGCATCGTCGCGCAATCTGAGCCGCGGCTCTTCGTGCTGCGCCGGACGCCGGACCCAGACGCGACGGGCGAGAAAAAGTTTCGGAACCGCACGGTCATCGCGGTGGACGATGTCCGCCGGCTGCGCACTTTCCTCGGCCTGACCGCGGCCGATGGCGGCTGGCGCGTCGTCATCGTCGACCCGGCCGACGAGATGAATCGCTCCTCGGCCAACGCGCTGCTGAAGTACCTCGAGGAGCCGCCCGCGCAGACGATGTTCCTGCTGGTCAGCCATGCGCCGTCCGGTCTGCTGCCGACGATCCGCTCGCGCTGCCGCACGCTCGACCTGGCGCCGCTCGGGCCCGAGCCGCTGGCTCGAGCGCTCGGCCAGGCCGGGGCGGAGATCCCGCCCAGGGCCGCCCCGGCGCTCGCCGAGCTTTCCGGCGGCTCGGCGGGGCAGGCGATCCGGCTCCTGGCCGGCGACGGGCTCGCGCTCTACGCGCGCATCGTCGCGCTGTTCGGCGACGGCGCCGCCGTTGCGCGCGGCCCCATGGTCGAGCTCGCCGAGCGTTCCGCCGGGCGGGTTAACGCCGAGACCTATCGGTTGACGCTGCAGCTCGCGGCGACGCTGACCGCTCGGCTGGCGCGCGCCGCCGCCTCCGGCGCCGCTCCGCCGGAAGCCGCGCCGGGCGAGGCGCGCCTGATCGCCGCCGTCGCGCGAGACCCCGCCCAGGCAGCGCCCTGGGCCGAGGCGCTCGGCCGCATCTCGGCCACCCACCGGCACGCACTGGCCGTGAACCTTGACCCCGCCCAGACGGTGTTGGATACGTTTCTCGAGCTCGACGCCACGCTCGGCCGCGTCCGTGCGGCGGCTGCCTGAAATCCGCCCGACCACAACTCGCCCGACCGCAACTCGCCCGACTAGCCCGATCGTAGAGCGCCCGGCCCAGAATGCCCCCCCAGCTGGTGGACAGCCATTGTCATCTCGACTTCCCGCAGCTGGCCGGAGAGCTGCCGGAGGTGATCGCCCGTGCCCGCTCTGCCGGCGTGACCCGCATGGTGACGATCTGCACGGCCTTGCGCGACGAGCCGCGCGTCCGCGCCATCGCCGAGGCGCATGACGGTGTCTTCTACGCCGCCGGCACCCACCCGATGAGCGCCGCCAAGCTGCCGATGGCCACTATCGAGGAACTGGTCGCGCTGGCCGACCACCCGAGGTTCGTCGGCATCGGCGAAACCGGGCTCGACTACCACTACACGGCCGAGAGCAAGCCTCAGCAGCAGGAGAGCCTGGGCATCCACATCGAGGCGGCGCGCCGCACCGGGTTGCCCGTGATCATCCACGCCCGCGACGCCGATGACGATGTCGGGCGCATCCTGGCGCAGGAGCACCGCGCCGGCGCCTTCGCCTGCGTCATGCACTGCTACTCGTCGGGGCCAGCGCTCGCCGAGGCCGCGCTCGACCTCGGCTTCTACCTCTCGATGTCCGGCATCGCCGCCTTCCCGAAATCGGACGCTCTGCGCGGCGTCTTCGCCGCGGCGCCGCTCGACCGCATCCTCGTCGAGACGGACAGCCCCTACCTCGCGCCGCCGCCGCACCGCGGCAAGCGCTGCGAGCCTGCCTATGTCGCGCTGACCGCGCAGGTCGGCGCCGAGGTCATGGGCGTCGACTACGACGCCTTCTGCGCCGCCACGACGGCGAACTTCGAGCGCCTGTTCCCCAGGGCGGCCGGGATGACTGGCGCATGAGCGACACGCTGCGCGTCACGGTGCTCGGCTGCGGCTCATCCGGCGGCGTGCCGCGCATCGGCGTCGACGGCCCTAACTGGGGCGCCTGCGACCCGGCGAACCCGAGGAACCGGCGCCGGCGCTGTGCGCTGCTGCTGCAGCGGATCGGGGCGGGCGGGACGACCACCGTCCTGATGGACGCCGGGCCCGACCTGCGCGAGCAGCTGATCGACGCCGGCGCCGGCTGGCTCGACGCGGTCGTGCTGACGCACGACCATGCCGACCACGTGCACGGCATCGACGATTTGCGCATGGTCGTGTTCAACCGGCGCCAGCGGCTGCCCTGTTGGATGGACGCCCGCACCGAGGCGACGATGATGCGCCGCTTCCGCTATGTCTTCGATACGCCGCCCGGCTCGAACTATCCGCCGATCCTCGACGGCTACCGGATCGACGGGCCGGTCCACGTCGAGGGACAGGGCGGCCGGCTCACCTGCACGCCATTCGAGGTGCCGCATGGAGAGACAATCGCGCTGGGGTTCCGCATCGGTCCCATCGTCTACACGCCGGACATCTCGGGGATGAGCGATGCTGCCTGGGCGGCGCTTGACGGTGCCGGCTGCTGGCTGCTCGACGCGCTCCGCCACCGGCCGCATCCCAGCCACGTCAACCTGGAAGGGGCGCTCGAGTGGATCGCCCGCGCCGCCCCGCCCGTCGCCTTTCTCACCAACATGCACGTCGACCTCGACTATGCGACGCTCGAGCGCGAGACGCCGCCGAACATCCACCCGGCCCATGACGGGCTGGTGCTCGAATACCCGATCTGAGGCGGGGTGGGCCGGAGGTGAGCACGGCCCTGACGCTTCTCGACATCGTCCTGCCCGTGTTCTTCCTCGTCGGCGCCGGCTATGCGGCCGTCTCGACGCGGTTTCTGCCCGATGCCGGCATCGACCCGCTCATCGGCTTTGCCGTGCGTGCCGCGATTCCCTGCCTGCTGTTCCTGGCCATGCTGCGCGTCGACCTCGGCCACGCAGTCGACTGGCGGGCCGTCGTCTCGTTCTTCGGCGCCATCACCGTCGTATTCTTCGTCGCCATGGCGCTCTCGCGGCTGGTCTGGCGGCGCCGGCCGGGCGAGGCGGTCGCCGTCGGCTTCGCCGCCTTCTTCGGCAACGTCGTCATGCTCGGCATCCCGATCACCGAGCGCGCCTATGGCGGCGTCGTCTCGGCCGCGCTGTTCGGGCTGATCGCCTTTCATGGCACGTACAACTATTTCGTCGGCTTCGTCGCAATGGAGCTGATCCGACAGGACGGGCAGAGCGCGATCGCGGGCTTCCGGAGCGCGCTGGTCACGACGTTCAGGAACCCGCTGATGGTCGGGCTGTGCGGCGGCATCGCCTTCAACCTCCTGGGGATCGGCCTGCCCGGTGTCGTGCTCGATGGCATGGACCTGCTGGCCCGCGCCGGGCTGCCGGTCGCGCTCTTCAGCCTCGGCGGCGTGCTGACGCGCTATCGGCTGCGCGACGAGATCGGCGAGGCGCTGATGGTCTCGATCGTCTCGCTGCTGGCGCTGCCGGCCATCGCCTGGGCTCTGGCGGCCGGCGTCTTCGACCTGCCGCCCGATTTCGTCCGCGCCGCCGTGATCATGGCCGCCATGCCGCCGGGTCTGAACGGCTATATCTTTGCCAGCCTCTATGACCGAGCGGTCGGCACCGCGGCAAATGCGGTGCTGATCGGCACGGTCCTGTCGATCGGCACCATCACGTTCTGGCTCGCCTTGCTCGCCGCCTGGACCTGACGGCCCGGGGTTGCCGAAGCCTTCAGGTCCAGGCCCTCGCTGCCAGAGGCGCGATTGTCACGCGGCCTATTCGGCCGCCTGCGCCCGCGGTGCCTCGCGAGAGCGGAAGCGGGCCATCAGCGCCGCCTCCTCCTGCGCCACCGCATCGGCGTTCCGGCGCTTGACGTGGCCAAAGCCGCGCACCTTCAGCGGCAGCCGGGCGATCTCGGCGGCGAGCCCGAGCTTTTCCGGCGTCAGGCCGCGGATCAGCTCGTCGACCAGACGCTCGTAGTCGCCGATCGCCTGGCGCTCGGCGCGCCGCTCGGCGGCATAGCCAAACGGGTCGAGCGGCGTGCCCCGCAGCGGCTTCAGCCGGTTCAGCACCTTCAGCACGCGGAACATCCAGGGGCCGAACCGCTGCTTGACGGGCCGCCCCTCGCTGTCCTTCCTGCCCAGGATCGGCGGCGCCATGTGGAAGTGGATCTTGCCGACGCCGTCGAACGCTTCGCCCAGCTCCTTCTCCAGGTGCTGCACGTGCAGGCGGGCGACCTCGTATTCGTCCTTGTAGGACATCAGCTTGTAATAGCCCTCGGCCACCGCCTCGGCGAACCCCTCGCGCCCGACCGCGTTCTCGGCCGCCACCGCCCGGTCGACCAGCGCCCGGTATCGTCGTGCATAGCGCGCGCTCTGATATCCGGTCAGAGACTCCTCGCGCAGCGCGATCTTGCGGGGCAGCGTCTCGAACACATCGGCCGGCGGCGTCAGGTACTTGTCCAGGCTTTCGGGCTCGGCGATGGCCCAGCGGCCGATCTCGAAGGCGGCCTTGTTGCCCTCGACGCCGGCGCCGTTCAGCTCGATCGCCTTCAGGATCGACTCGCGCGACAGCGGGATCATGCCGGCCTGCCAGGCGGCGCCCATCAGCATGACGTTCGAGAAGATGCTGTCGCCCAGCATCTCTTCGGCCAGCCCGTTCGCCTCGATCATGCGGACGGCCTCGGCGCCGACGCGGCGCTCGAGCGACAGTTTCATGCTGTCCGTCGGCAGCTGGAACTCGGTGTTGCGCGTGAACTCGCCGGTGACGATCTCGTGCGCGTTGCAAAGCACCCGCGTCCGGCCGCGCCGCGTCAGGTCCAGCACCTTCTTGCCAGCCGTGACCACCAGATCGCCGCCAATGACCGCGTCCGCCTCGCCGACCGAGATGCGCACCGCCGAGATGTCCGCCGGCGTCTCGGCCACCCGGCAGTGGATCGAGACAGCGCCGCCCTTCTGCGCCAGGCCGGCCATCTGCATTTCGGCGGCGCCCTTGCCTTCCAGATGCGCGGCCATCGAGATCAGCGCGCCGACGGTGACGACGCCGGTGCCGCCGACGCCCGTGACCAGAACGTTGTAGGTGCCATCGATCGCCGGCAGCACCGGGTCGGGCAGGGCGGGGACCTGGAACTCGGCCGCCGCCTTCTTCTTCGGCTCGGCCCCTTCCACCGTCACGAAAGACGGGCAGAAGCCCTTTAGGCACGAAAAGTCCTTGTTGCAGGCCGACTGGTCGATCTCGCGCTTGCGCCCGAAGGGCGTCTCCCTCGGCAGGATGGCGACGCAGTTCGACTGGACGCCGCAGTCGCCGCAGCCCTCGCAGACGGCCGAGTTGATGTAGACGCGCTCGTCCGGGTTCGGGAACTTGCCGCGCTTGCGGCGGCGTCGTTTTTCCGCGGCGCAGGTCTGGACGTAGACGATCGCCGTGACGCCTTCCTCCTCCTGCAGCTCGCGCTGCACCTTCATCAGGTCTGCGCGCGGGAAAACGGGGACTTCGGCGGGGAAGTCGACCCAGCCCATCTCCTTCTCGTCGACCACCGCGACGACCCGCCGGACGCCCATGCCCAGCAGTTCCTTCGCGATCCGGTCCGAGGTCAGGTCGCTGTCATGCGGCTGGCCGCCCGTCATCGCGACGGCGTCGTTGTAGAGGATCTTGAAGGTGATATTCACCTTGGCGCCGATCGCCGCGCGGATCGCCTGAATGCCGGAGTGGTTGTAGGTGCCGTCGCCGAGGTTCTGGAAAACGTGCTTGCGGTTCGAGAACGGCGCCTCGCCGATCCAGTTCGCGCCCTCGCCGCCCATATGCGTGTAGCCGAGCGTCGAGCGGTCCATCCACTGCACCATGTAGTGGCAGCCGATGCCGGCATAGGCGCGCGCGCCCTCCGGCAGCTTGGTCGAGCTGTTGTGCGGACAGCCGGCGCAGAACCAGGGCGTGCGGGTCGCGGCGTCGGGCGTGTTGTCCGACCGGCTGGCCTCGTCGAGCGCGCCCATCGCGTGGCGCATCAACTCGGTGGCGCAGCCTTCCTTTTCAAGCTGGCCGCCGATGCCGCGGGCGATGGTGACCGGGTCAAGGCCCTTCTTCACCGAGAAGAGCACCTTGCCCGTCTCGTCCTTCCAGCCGATGACGCGGGGCTGCCCGGCCGAGCCGTACAGCACCTCCTTCAGCTGCGTCTCGATGACGGCGCGCTTTTCCTCGACGACGATGACGAGCTCGAGCCCGTCCGCCCACTCGCGCAGCCGCTGCGGCTCGAGCGGCCAGACGAGGCCCACCTTGTAGACGGTCACGCCCATGCGCCGCGCCGTCTCCTCGTCGATGCCGAGCAGCTCCAGCGCGTGCTGGACGTCCAGCCAGCTCTTGCCCGAGGACACGATGCCGATGCGCGCGCCAGGTGCCCCGAGCGTTCGGCGGTCGAGATTGTTGGCCCGCGCGAATGCCTGCGCCGCGAAGCGCTTGTGGTCGTGCATGCGGTCTTCGCCCTGCGAGGGCTCCTCGTAGAGCGGGATGTTCAGCCCGCCCTCGGGCATCTCGAAGTCCGCCGGCAGCTCGATCCGCACCCTGTCCGGCCGGCCATCGACGACGGCCGTGGCCTCGACCGTGTCCTTCATGCACTTGATGCCGACCCAGAGGCCGGAATAGCGGCTGAGCGCCCAGCCGGTGATGCAGTAGTCCAGCAGCTCCTGCACGCCGGCGGGCGACAGGATCGGCATCATGGCGTCCATCAGCGCCATCTCGGACTGGTGCAGCGTGGTCGACAACTCGCCGGTATGGTCGTCGCCCATCGCCACCAGCACGCCGCCGAGCGCCGAGCTGCCCGCGATGTTGGCGTGCCGGAAGACGTCGCCGGATCGGTCGACCCCCGGCCCTTTGCCGTACCAGAGCCCGAAGACGCCGTCGAACTTGCCCTCGCCGCGCAACTCGGCCTGCTGCGATCCCCACAGCGCCGTCGCCGCCAGGTCCTCGTTCAGGCCGGGATGGAACCTGACGTTCGCCGGCTCGAGGAATTTCTTCGCGCCCTGGAAGGTCGCATCGACCGCGCCGAGTGGCGAGCCGCGATAGCCGGTGACATAGCCAGCCGTGTGGTGTCCGGCCGCCTTGTCGCGCGCATGCTGCATCAGCGTCGCGCGGACCAGCGCCTGCGTGCCGCTGAGCAGCACGGGCGAGCGGTCGAGATCGAAACGGTCGGAGAGCTTTACGTCGCGGAGGTCCATGGGGCCAGCCTCGCATCTTGCCGGGGATTGCCGACAATAGGTAACTGATCTTGACCTATCTGTCCAGTCGGCCGCGCCGCGCGCGAACACCCTCGTTCAGATATCGACTGTCGGCGAGAATGGTTCAAGCCCGGGCGGAGGCCACAGCGAAGGGTGGCGCGATGGCAAGCGGTGGACGGGGCCGGGCGGCGTGCCGTAGAATAGCCTCGCACGGGCAAGGCAGGGCCAGAGCAGCGCGATGTCGGATACCCCGCGGGAGCTGTCGCCGAAGATGCAGGCGCTGGCCCAGGCGATCCGCGGCCGGCCCGTGCCGCCGCAGGCCGTCTTCTGCGGCTTTGACCTGTGGCTCGAGGTCTGCGGCAGCGGCCATACCTCGACCTGCAAGTTCAAGGCGGGGGGCGAGATCGCCAGCGGCGACGAGCCGGAGACAACGGTCGTCGTGCCCGTGCTGGTGATCGGCAAGCGGATCGTCATCGGCTTCGATCCGACGCTGGCGCCGGGCGAGTTCGTCCTGAAGCCCTGACGTGACGTTGCTGCCGGGCGCGCTCGGGCCTATGATGCGCCAGTTGAAGGCAAGGGAATTGCGATGCCGCCTGCCGCGAGAATGACGGACAACGTGCTGCAGACGGTGCCGCACTGCCACGCGCCGATCCACCCGCCCGCGCCGGTTCCGACGCCCGTTCCGCACCCGGCCATGCCGCTGATGATCATGATGCCCTGCGCGCCGACCGTTCTGATCGGCAGCCTGCCGGCGGCGCGGGCGACCGACCAGACGCTGCCTTGCATGATGGTGCCCTGCGTGCCGGCGGGCCCGGGCATGATCGCCAAGGGCTCGATGACCGTGCTGATCGGCAACATGCCGGCGGCGCGGGTCGGCGACATGACCTCGCACCCGACCTGCGTGGCACCCATCCCGTCGCCGACGGGCAACATCATCCCGCCCGGCTGCGTCACGGTGATGATCGGCGGCTGAGCCCCGTATGCGTCCGGCGGTCTTCGAGGCGCTGGCGCCGGTCTGCCCGCGCTGCCTGCACGGCGGCGGGGGAGAGGCGCCGCTGGTGGTGGCCGAGGTGGCCGAGACGCGCGCCGGCCGGCTGTGGCATGGCATCCTGCACTGCTCGAATAGCGCGTGCTGGATGGAGTTCCCGGTCATCGACGGCGTCCCGGTGATCGTCGCCGACCCGCCGGGCTTCCTGCGGAACAGCCGCTCGCACGTCCTGGCGCGCGACGACCTGCCGGAGGTTCTGGTCGGGCTGATCGGCGATGCGCTCGGCGCCGGCGGCGAGTTCGACACGACGCGCCAGCATCTGAGCGTCTATTGCGACGCGCATTTTTCGGACTGGACGGGGGGCAGCGCGCCCGACATCGTCGGTACCATGCGCGCCGGACTCGAGGCGCTGGGCGACGTGCGCGGGCCGGCGGTCGACCTCGGCGGCGCGGTCGGGCGTGGCGGGTGGGAGCTCGCCGCGCGCACCGCCCCGGTTCTGGTCGCCGACCTGAACGTCGCCTTCCTGCGTCTGGCGCAGCGCCTGATGCTGGACGGCGAGGCGCCTTTCGACAGGCGCCGCGTTGGCCTCGTCTACGACAGGGTCCGGATCGTGCTGCCGGCGGACGCCGCCGGCGAGCGGCTGGACTTCTGGGCGGTCGACGCCATGGCGCTGCCCTTCCGGGCTGGCGCCTTCGGGCTCGCCACGGCGGTCAATCTCGTCGACTCCATCGCCGGGCCGACCGAGGCGGTCGCCGAGGCGGCGCGCGTGCTGGCGCCGGGTGGCGGCGCGGTTTTCACGACGCCGCACGACTGGTCGCCCAATGCCGCGGAGCCGGCGCGCTGGATGGGCGGGCATTCGCAGCGTGCGCCGATGCAAGGCGCCGCCGAGCCGGTCCTGACCGAGACCCTGCGGAGCCGCGGGCTGGAGCCGGTGGCCGAGCGCCACGACCTGCCATGGCGCCTTCGCCTGCACGCCAGGGCCGAGATGCGCTATGCGCTCCACATGGTCGCTTGCCGGAGGGCCCACTGAAACGGAAGGCGCGGGAGATGACCCCCGCGCCGCCTTTTCCGGCAACGGATCAAGTGCTTACGAGCCGCTGCTCTCGGCTGAGATCACGTCGCCGAAGCGCTCCCACGTCTCGCCGTTGAACTTCATCAGCTGCATGGCCTCGATCGGGTAGAAATCCGTCGCCGAGGTGTTCAGCGTGATCCCCGGCAGCAGCATCGGGACGCGGACGTCGTGCAGGCTCGCCGCCTGCTTCATGATGTTCTCGCGGCTGAGATCGTCGCCGGCCTGCTCGAGCACCTGCACGAGCGTCTTGCAGGCGGCATAGCCGTAGGTGTGGTTGCTGTCGGCCTTGTTGCCCTGCGGCATGTACTTGTCCATGAATGCCGACCACTCCTTGTAGTCGTCAGTCTCCTGCCACTGCGGATCGGTCGGGTCCATCCGGTAGTCGGCCGTGATCAGGCCCGTCGACGCATCGAGGCCGGCGGGCTTCAGCACCGCGCCGATCGACTCTGCGACACGTTGTTCAGGAAGTGCGTCGGCTTCCAGCCGATCTCGTGCGCCTTCTTGATCGCCTGGGCGGCGAACTTCGGCGTGGTGATGTTGAAGAACACGTCGGCGCCGGAAGACTTGGCCTGGATGATCTGGCTGTCGACCGTCGGGTCAGCCGTCTCGTAGGGCAGTTCGGCGACGATCTGGCTGGTCATGTCGCCCAGCCCTTCCTTGAAGCCGTTCAGATAGTCCTTCCCATAGTCGTCGTTCTGGTAAAGGATCGCGATCTTCGCGTCTGGCATATTCTCGTGGATGTACTTGGCGTAAATCTTGCTTCGACAGGGTATGGGGGCTGCCAACCCATCGTCCACGGGATAGTTCTCCGGGTCTCCCCATTTGGAGGCGCCGGTCGCAACGAAAAGTTGTGGCACCTCCTTCTGGTTATAGTACTTGTGAACGGCGCTGTTCGTCGGCGTGCCGAGGTTCTGGAACGATGAACAGCACGTCCTCGCTTTCGACCAGCTTGCGGGTCTGCTCGACCGTCTTCGGCGGCGAATAGGCATCGTCGAAGCGAGATGAACTCGATCTTCCGGCCGTTGATGCCGCCCTGGTCGTTGATCATCTTGAAGCAGGCTTCCTCGGTGGCGCCGATCTGGCCATAGGCCGAGGCCGGGCCGGAATAGGGCATGGTCTGGCCGATCTTGATCGTCTCCTGCGCGGCGGCGAACGACGACGCTCGCCGCGAGCGCCACGGCCGTCGCCGCCAGCATCATGTTCCGTCTGGTCGACATCTTGCTCTCTCCCTTTGGTTTGCCGGCTACTGACGCAGCCGTTTGATGCGATCCGCGACGGCGCGGATCAGTCCTCCCGCGCCTTGCGGCGCAAGATAGATGACGAGGATCAGGAACAACGCCGTAGAACGCGCCGGAGAGCCCCTTGGAGATCTCCTCGGCGATAGTTCGGGCAGAGAAGATCGATGGCGAGCGCGCGCCGATCAGCGCGCCCGGCAGCCAGCCGACGCCGCCGACGACCAGGCCGACCAGAAGCAGCGATCGAAAGCGCGAAGGTGAAGCTGTCGGGCGCGACGAACTTGACGACCATGGCGCCGAGCGCGCCGGCGATGCCGGTGATCATGGCGCTGATGCCGAAGGCGGTCGCCTTGTACATGGCGAGATTGATGCCCATGGCGCGGGCGGCGATCGGGTTGTCGCGGATCGCCATCAGCGCGCGCCCCGTGCGGCTCGCCACGAGGTTCTGCGCCGCCCAGTAGATCAGCAGCCCGACGATCAGCGACGAAGTAATAGGTCCACGACCGGCGCCTCGAGCGGAATGAAGCCCGGCACCGGCAGCTCGAACGTCGCCGAGAAGACCTGGATGCCCTGCACCCCGCCGGTCAGCTCCTCGAGCGGCGAGAGCTTGAGGATCTGCGGCGTCGCGACGGCCAGCGCGAAGGTGGCGAGCGCCAGATAGACGCCCTCGAGCCGCAGCGCCGGAAAGCCGAAGAGGAACCCCGCGACGAAGCAGAGCAGCCCCGCCACCGGCAGCGTCAGCATGTAGTAGACGCCGGCCTGCTCGATCAGGATGGCCGCCGTGTAGGCGCCGATGGCGTAGAAGGCGCCATGCCCGAGCGAGAACTGGCCGTTGATGCCGGTCAGCATGTTCAGGCCCGAGGATCGCGATGGCGTAGACCAGCAGCTGGGTCATCTGGTAGGTGAAGAAGCTCTCCGACCAGCCAGGGCAGCGCCGCCAGCGCCGCGATCACGAGCGACGCGTGGCGATCGCCTTGACGGCATCGGCGGCTCCGGTCGCCGGCGGCGCAGGCGTCTGCTCCGGCGTGCGGTCGACTCGCCGCTCGCCGTCCGCTCGGCCGCAGGCCGGGTCTCGTCGATGCTCGCCATATCAGACCCTCTGCACGACGCGGCGGCCCATCAGGCCCTCGGGCTTGAAGACCAGCACCAGCGACGATCAGGAAGAGCGCGATGGTCAGCTTCAGCTCGGCGCCGACGACCGGGATGTAGGTGCCGGCCAGGTTCTCGATGATGCCGACGGCAAAGCCGCCGAGCACCGCGCCGAGCGGGCTGGTCAGGCCGCCCAGCACCGCGCCGGCGAAGCCGTAGAGCAGGATCGACAGCATCATGTTCGGCTCGAGGAACACGACCGGCGCGATCAGCATGCCGGCGACCGCGCCGATCGCCGCCGCCATGCCCCAGCCGAGCGCCGTCATCATCGAGACGCGGATGCCGACCAGCCGCGCGCTCTCCGGGTTGGCTGCGGCGGCGCGCATGGCGAGGCCGACGCGCGTGAAGCGGAAGAACGCCAAGAGCAGCACCAGCATCACCAGCGTCACGCCGATCATGCCCGCCTGGTGCGCGCTGAGCAGGTTCGAGCCGAAGACCGGGCCGTTGCCGAACGGGCTCTCGACCGCCTTGATGGTGAAGTTCCAGATGAAGCCGGCGAGCCGAGTTGAAGATCGCGAACAGCGCGATGAAGACGACGATGTGGCTGAGCACCGGCGCGTTCTCGATCGGCTTGAAGACCACGCGCTCGATGACGAAGCCGCCGACGAAGCTGATGGCGATCGTCAGCGGGAAGACCAGCCAGTAGGGCAGGCCCCACTGCATCATCTGCCAGGCGATGAAGGTCGAGAACATCGCCATCTCGCCCTGGGCGAAGTTCAGGTGGTGGATCGCCTGGTAGATCATCACCACGCTCAGCGCCATGCAGGCATAGATGCCGCCCGTGGCGATCCCGGCGACGACCTGCTGCAGGAAAAGCTCCATTCGGCCGGCCCTCAGTAGCCCAGATAGGCGGCGCGCACGCCCTCGTCCTCGGCGATCGCCTTGGCATCGCCCGACATGACGATGGCGCCCGTCTCGATCAGGTAGGCGTGGTCGGCGAGCTCGAGCGCCAGCGAGGCGTTCTGCTCGACAACCAGCATCGAGACGCCGGATATCGCGCTTGCAGCTCGGCCAGGATGTCGAAGATCTGCCGCGACGATCATCGGCGCGAGGCCGAAGGACGGCTCGTCGAGCAGCATCAGCTTCGGGCGCAGCATCAGCGCGCGGCCGATCGCCAGCATCTGCTGCTCGCCGCCCGAAAGCGTGCCCGCCTGCTGCGTCGCGCCGTTGCTTCAGGAGCGGGAAATAGTGGTAGGCGCGCTCGATGTCGTCGGCGATCTGCCCGTTCGCCTGCCGGGTCATCGCGCCGAGCTGCAGGTTCTCCTCGGTCGTCAGCGAGCCGAAGGTGCCGCGGCCCTCGGGCACGTGGGCGATGCCGAGGCGGACGATATCCTCGGTCGCCATGCGCTCGATGCGGCCTGCCCTCGAAGGCGATCTCGCCGCGCCGCCGCACCATGCCGCAGAGCGCGCGCAGCGTCGTGGTCTTGCCGGCGCCGTTGGCGCCGAGCAGCGTGGTGACGCCGCCCTGTTCGACGTCGAAGTCGAGGCCGCGCAGGACCTGCAGGTCGCCGTAGGACGCCTCGAGCCCGCGGACCTCGAGGACGGCGCTCAATGCTGCGTCCCCCAGATAGGCGGCGATGACCTCGGGATTGCGCTGCACCTCTTCCGGCGAGCCCTCGGCGATCTTGCGGCCGAAGTTGAGCACCACGACGCGGTCGGAGACCGACATGACCAGCGCCATGTGATGCTCGACCAGCAGCACGGTGACGCCGCGCTCGTCGCGGATGCGCCGGATCAGCGTCGCCGAGCTCGTCGACCTCGTCGTGGTTGAGGCCGCCGGCCGGCTCGTCGAGCAGCAGCAGCTTGGGCTCGGTGGCGAGCGCGCGCGCCAGCTCGACGCGCTTCTGCGTGCCGAACGGCAGGCCGGCGACGGGCAGGTCCGCGACCGCGCCGAGCTCGCAGCCAGCCGATCAGGTCCTCCGCCGTCGCGGTCGGTCCGCCGCTCGTGCCGGCGGACCCAGGGCAGGCGCAGCGCGTCGGACAGCGGGTCGCTGCGCGAGGCCGAATGGGCGCCGACGCGGATGTTGTCGCGCACCGACAGCTTGTTGAAGGCGGCGACGTTCTGGAAGGTGCGGCCGATGCCGATGCCGGCGATCCGGTGCGGCGGCCTTGCCGAGGATGTCGCTGCCGTGGAACTCGATGGCGCCGGCGCTCGGCGTGTAGAGGCGGCTGAGGCAGTTGAACAGCGTCGTCTTGCCGGCGCCGTTCGGACCGATCAGCCCGAGGATCTCGCGCTCGCGGATCTCGAAGCCGACGCCGTCGAGCGCCACGATGCCGCCGAAGCGAACCGAGACGTCACGGACGGCGATGACGGGCGGCGCGGCAGAAGCGACGCTCATCCGTCGCCCGGGGCAGCCGTCTGCGGAACGGGGTCATGAACGGCGTCATGAGCCGGCCTTTCGCCGACCGCCGGCAGGTGGTGCGTCATTCACGATCCTCCCTGCGGCTGACTGTCGTGCCGCATTTTTCCGAGAATGCAGCACATTCGCCGTCGCGCTGCAAGCGGTGGGTCGGAGGCAGGGCGGGGGCAGGTCGGGGGCAGGGCGGGGCAAGGGCGACCCGGCACGAGACGGCTGATGGCCGGAGCGCGCCGGATGCGGCAGGAAAATCCGGACGGCCGGCAGGGTGGGCCCCGTTGCGTCCGGATCGACGGGACGGCGAGCTCAGGCGGTCAGCCCCTGACCTCGCGCAGATAGGCGCGGGCGTCGCGCGCCTTGATGACGCAGTTCTGATATTCGCCAAAGCCTTGCTGCACGCGGGCGGCTGCGATCAGGCTCGCCGCCTGGGTCACTTTCACGGAGTCGCCGAGACCGCCCGCCCGCGCCGCATCGAGCTGTCGCTCGGCGCTTGCCAGACCGTCGGCGCAGGCGGGGCCGAGCGACGCCTCGCCGGGTTCCCCGGAGCAGGCCGGCACCAGAAGTGCGAGCCAGAGCACGAGCAACAGCGGGCGCGATGCGGGCGTCATCGGTTCCTCAGTTCTTCGTGAGGTTCGGCGACGGCGAGTCGGATACGGGAACTCTCATGCAGCAGGAGAAGATCCTTCTCGCGGTTCATCAGCGATTCGGTCTGCCGCGCCGTCCGCGCCGGATCTTGGCCCGGTGCGATCGGCGGACAGAAGCGCACGACGATCTCGCCCGCCCGTTTCACGCCGAAGCCGGCCGACCAGCACAGTCCAGCATTGTGAACCACAGGCACCAGCGGCGCATCGCAGGCGCTGTAGAGCAGCTCGAGCCCGCGCAGATGCGGCTTCCTGCCGCCAGGGCTGACCCTCGTCCCCTCCGGGAAGATCAGGACGCTGCGTCCCTGGGCGATGGACGTCCTCGCCTCGCGCACGATCCGCCGCAGATTGGTGCCCTTGCGGCTGCGAAAAACCGGCGTCATCGGCGCATGGCGCAAGCCCCATCCGAAGATCGGGATCTCCATGGCCTCGGCCTTCGAGACGACGTTGATGTTCGGAACGAAGGCCGTGAACGCGATCGACTCCCAATAGGACTGATGATTGCAGACGAAGACGACGGGCCCCTCGGGCACGTTCTCGGCGCCCTCGATGCGATAGCGGACGCCGACGATATGGTGCGCGGCGAAGATGAAGCCCGACGACCACAGGCGCAGCGTCCGGCGCACGACCGCCGGAGGGCGCAGCACCTTGAAGACCGTCAGGATGGCAAGACCGAACGGCAGGCTCCACAGCAGGATCGCGATCTCGAAGAGACGCGTTCGCAGCAACTGCAGGGGAATGCCGGTGCCGGCCTCCGCCTCGATCGCGGCCGACGTTGTGGTCCCGCTCATCCTGAAGCAGTTTTTACGCGGAGTTGTACGGCCGGCGCGGGATATTTCAACATCAACTCAAACGCTTCCTTGCAGTGGGTGAGGCCAGAATACCCGGGCGGGCCGCCGAATGCACGCCCGTAGGCGCGGCTTGCCTCTCGGGCACTTCCGGTGCATGACTGAACCGCGGGATTGCACAGGTCCCGATGCGTCCGGGCCTGACTGATTGTTTCGCGGGAATGGAAGAGTGGACGTTCGCAGGCCCTACGTTGTCGGCCGCTATTACGATGGCCCCGAGCAGAAGCAGCGGTTCCTGCGCGAGATCTTCGATCGGACGGCGCCGGTGTACGAGGCGATCGCCCGATGGGGATGGTTCGGCTCGGGCGATGTCTATCGCCGGAACGTGCTGCGGCGCGCCGGGTTCAAGCCGACCATGCGGGCGATTGACGTCGCCTCGGGGACCGGCCCGACGGCGCGTGCCCTGCTGCACTTCGTCGAGCGGCCGGACCAGGTCGTCTGCGCAGAGCCGTCGGCCGGGATGATCGCCGAGTCGCGCAAACGCCTGTCCTGCGTCCATCACCAGGCCACCGCCGAGAACCTGCCGGTCGCGGATGCGAGCTTCGACTTCCTGACGATGGGCTATGCGCTGCGCCATGTCGACGACCTCGACGCGACCTTCCGCGAGTTCCGGCGCGTGCTGAAGCCCGGCGGCAAGGCTCTGGTCCTCGATGTCACGCGCCCCGAAGGCGCCGTCGGGCGGCTGCTGTTCACCGCCTACTTCAAGTACGTGCTGCCGTCGCTTACCCTGGTCGTCAGCCGCGACCGTGCGGCATACCGGCTGATGACATACTATTGGGAGACGATGGAGCAGATGACGGGGCGCGAGGAGGTGGCCGAGATCATGCGCGAGGCGGGGTTCCGCTCGGTCGAGCATCGCGTCCACCTCGGCTGCTTCTCCGAGTACGAGGCGGTGCGCTGATGCCGCGTGACCGGTCCGCCGATCCGCTCTGCACGGTGCTCATCCCGGCGTATAACGAGGCCGGGACCATCCGCGGGGTCGTCGAGGCCGTGCTCGCCCAGGTCGACCGGGTCCTGGTGATCAGCGACGGGTCGACGGACGGCACCGTGGCCGAGCTGGACGGGCTGCCGGTCGAGGTGCTGCAGCACGACCAGAACCGCGGCAAGGGCTTCCGGCTGGCCGAGGGGCTGGACCGGGCCTTTCGCGAGGGCGCCGATTGCGTCCTGACGCTGGATGCCGACTGGCAGCATGACCCGGCCGACATCCCGGCCTTTCTGGCGATGGCGCGGCGCTGTCCGCAGTCGCTGGTCGTCGGCGACCGCCATGCCGACCGGCGCTCGATGCCGGCCTTGCGGGCGGCCTCGATCGGCTTCGGCGACTTCTTCATCAGCTGGGCGACCGGACGGCGGTTGCGCGACTGCCAGTGCGGCATGCGGCTATACCCCGCCGATCTGTGGGCCAGGGTGCGGGTGCCTGAGAGCGAGCGCAACCACTTCGTCTTCGAGACGGCTGTGCTGCTGCGTGCCGCCGAGGCGGGCTGCGAGATCACGCGCGTGCCCGTCGCGGCGCGCTATGCCGGCTATGTGACGCGGCCGAGCCGCTTTCGCCCCGTCATCGACACCCTGCGCATCGCAGGCTCGGTCGGCCGCTTCCTCATGACCGGCGGCGCGCGATCGAAAGGCTTGTTGATCGCCCTTGGCCTGCTGCGCTAACTGCGAAGAGAACGGGGACAGACTGGGGAGAAACCATGCACCGATCCATAGCCGTCTTGCTGTTGGTCGCCGCCGTGGCGGTCGCCGGCTGCCGTGCCGAAACGGTCTACAACCCGACGGACGTGGCCTACGCGCCGGCCGCGACGACGACCAGGGCCCTGTCGCGCACCGACTACAAGAACGCCATCATTCGCGCCGGCACCAAGCGTGGCTGGACCTTCCAGGATGCCGGCCCCGGCCATCTCGTCGGCACCCTCGGCGTGCGCGGCAAGCACTTCGCGACCGTCGACGTGCTCTACGACACCAACTCGTTCACCATCAACTACAGGGATTCGCAGAACCTGAACTACGATCCCGCGACGCGGCAGATCCATCCGAACTACAATGCCTGGGTGACGAACCTGCAGCAGGACATCCAGGTCGAGGTGACGCGGATGGAGACCAGCTGAGGCGGATGTCGGACAGGCCCGTCGAGACATTCCGTTGCGCGACCGGCTTTCCGTCGGACAGCCGGTGCCTGGACGGGCACTTTCCGGGCAACCCGATCGTGCCCGGCGCTGTCATCCTCGCCTATCTGGCCGCGCGCCTTGACGATACTGGCCGCGTGCTCGCGCGGGTCGAGCGCATCAAGTTCCAGCGCACCCTGCTGCCCGGCGTGCCCTTCGAGGTGCGGCTGACGCCCGGCGCCACCGGCGACCGCGCCGAGTTCCGCGACGACAGGGGGGCGTTCGCGACCGCCCGGATCGTCCTTCGCCGCGAATATGGCTGAGGCCGAGCCGGCATGGCTCCGACAGCGCGAGCGTGGCAGCGTCGTTGCCCTCGGCGCGCTCAGCTGGCTGGGGCGCCACGCGCCAGGGGCGCTGACGGACCCGCTGATGTGGCTGGCCGCGCTGTGGTTCGCCGCCTTCCCCAGCCGCATCGCGGCGCGTGGCCAGTCCGTCTATCTGGAAACGGTGCTGCGCCGTCCGGCCGGATTTGCCGACCGTTTCCGGCAGTGCCTGACGTTCGCGCATGTCGTCCTCGACCGGTCGCGCCTGCTGAGCGGCGGGCTGTCCGACTTCGACATCCGGTCGGAGGGCGAGGAGATCGTCGAGCGATATCACAGGCAGCGGCGCGGCTGTGTCCTGCTGGGCGCGCATTTCGGCAGCTTCGAGGCCCTGCGCGCCTTCGACCGCTCGCTGCCGGGGCTGACGGTGCGCTATCTCATGTTCCAGGAGAACGCCGCCAAGACCACGCGGCTGCTGGAGTCGCTGAACCGCGACGTCGCCGCCCAGGTGATCCATGTCGGCGACGGCCAGAGCGCGATGCTGGCCGTGCGCGAGGCGCTCGAGGCCGGGCAGTTCGTCGCCTATCTCGGCGACCGGATGCCGGCGCGGAGCGAGAGGGGAGCGGTGCGGGCCGATTTCTGCGGCGCGCCCGTCCTGCTGCCGCGGGCGCCCTATCTCAGCGCCATGCTGGCCGGTGCGCCGCTGATCCTCTGCTTCGCGCCGCGCATCGGGCGGCGCCGTTACGATATCCGGTTCGCCGAGCTATATGACGGAGCGCCGGTTTCGCGAGGAGAGCGCGATGCCCTTTGCCATTCCCTGTCGCAGGCCTATGCCGACGCACTGGCGGCGATGTGCCGTCGCCATCCTTATAACTGGTTCAATTTCTTCGACATATGGTGCGAATAGCGCGGCGGCGACCTGCCAGGCTGCGCCGCCGGCCGATGCCGCGGCGCTGATCGCCGGGCTGGCGCCGCACGCTGGTCGGCGGCTCGAATATCGCGAGGAGGTCCAGCATCCGGCGCTGGACACGCCGGAGGTCGCGACGGGAACGGTGTACGTTGCCGAGGATGGCACGCTGGTGCGCGATCAGGTGACGCCAAAACGGCAGATCAGCGAGGTGGGCGAGACGCTGCTTTCGACGCGGTCGGCGCCCGGTGCCGAGAAAACGCTCTATCCCATCCCGCGGGAAGCACGTCCGATGCTGCTGGCGCTCCGCCGCATGCTCGCGGGCGACGCAGCCGCGATCGCGGCCGACTTCACGACCGAACTCGGCGGTGGCGACGATGGCTGGCGGCTGACCCTGCGGCAGCGCGGCGAGGCGCCGGGACCGGCGGTCGTCTTCGGCGGCTGCGGCGGCGATCTGCTGGCGATGGAGATCGTGGAGCCCGACGGCGTCCGGCGGAGCCTGACGTTCTTCCCCGGTCAATGAGCCGCATCGCCATCGTCCTCGCGCTGGTGGTGGCGACCGGCGTGCTGGCGCTGGCGACGGTGCGCATCGACACGGATGCGCGGGCGCTGCTGGGCGCGGACGCGGCGACGGCGGGGGCGCTCGACACGGCCGAGGGCAGGGCGCTGACGCTGGCGATCGTCCTCCCCGGCCGCGCCCGTCGCAGCGCGATCGCCCGGGACATCGCCAAAGACCTGGCGACCGATCCGATGGTCGAGCGCGTGGCGCTGGCGCCCGCGCCGTCCGAGTCGGTGCTCGACTGGCTCTGGCTGCACCGGTTCGCGCTGGCGCCGCCGCCGGACAGCGCCTTCGCGCCGGCGGCGATGACGGCCGAGCTGCAACGCGCCCGGCAGGTGCTGACCGACGCCGGCGCCGCCCCGTTCGCCGGGCGCTATCTGCTCGACCCGACCGGCAGCTTTCGCCGGCTGGTCGAGAGCCTGACCGCCGCGCGCGCGACGGTGCCGGTGCCGGTGCAGGAAGGCGTGCCGCAGGCGCTGGACGACAGCGCCGCCCTTCTCTTCATCGAACTGGCCGCGCAGCCGTTCGACACCGCCGCGCAGAGCGCGTTTGACGAGCGGCTTCGCGCCCGCGTCTCGGCGGCGGGGGCCGAGCCCCTGCTGGTCGGCCCGCGCACGATCAGCGCCGCGGTCAGCGCCGGGATAGCCGAGCGGTCCACCGTCTCGACGCTGGTGGCGAGCGCGCTGCTGCTGCTGTGGCTCGCCTTCGCGCTGCGCTCGGCGAAGGGGCTGCTGGCATGCATCCTGCCGCCGGCCCTCGGTCTCGCCGTCGCCGCCATCGTCGTGCAGCTCGCCTTCGGCAGCGTGCATGTCCTGGCGCTCGGCTTCGGGGGCGCGCTGATGGGGCTGGCGCTCGACTATCCGCTGCACCTGATGACGCACGCGCCCGGGCCCGAGGCAGCCCATGCGCGCCGCTGCGTCCGCACCGGCGCCGCCACCACCGCGATCGCCTTCCTCGCCCTGCTCATCGCCGGCATACCCGCCATCGGGCAGGTCGGCGTGTTCGTGGCGGCTGGCCTCGCGGCCGCCGCCGGCGCGGCGCTGTGGATGGGCAGCGGCCTCCCCGCAGCGCGCGCCGCCGCGTCGTGGCCGGCCCTGGCCGCACCCCGGCTCCGCCACAAGCTGGCGGTTCTGGTCGCCATCGGGATCGCCGCGGCGTCGGGCGTGTGGCTGCTGCCGACGAAGGGCGCCGACCGGCTGACCGAACTTCCTGCCGCGGTGCGCGCCGACATCGCCAGGCTCGATCGGATGGTCGATCTGCCCTCCGGGCGACACCGCATCGAGGTCGACGGGGCGTCCCTGACCGAGGTGCTGGACCGTCAGGCGCGGCTGGTCCCCGTGCTCGAGCGGGCGCGCGACGCGAGGAGCCTGGCACGCTTCGACATGCTCGCGGCCCGGCTGCCGGAGCGTCCGGCGACGCACGACCTGCCGACGCCCGCGCACCTGTCGGCGTCCCTCGCCGGCCCGCTGGCCGAGGCGGGGCTTCGTCCCGGTTTCCGTGCCGACATCCTCGACGCCTACCGAAAGGCGCTCGTCGGGCGGACTGTCCGGCCCGGCGACCTGCCGATCGCCGACCTGCCTGCGCTGGCCGAGCTGATCCGGCGCGAGGGGCACGCTCTCCGTGCGTCGACGCTGCTCTGGGATGTCGGCGATCCGCAGGCGCTGGGCCGGGCCGTCGCCGCCCTCGGCGATCCGGCGATCCGCTTCGTCGATGCCGGGGCCGAGATCGTCGGCGGCTTCGACCGGCTGGCCGGCCGCGTCCGGCTCTGCGTCGCCGTCGGCGCCGTCGCCGCCCTCGGCTTCCTCCTCGCGGCGGTCCGCCGGGTCCGCGCCGTGGCCGAGATCGCCGCCGGCTGCATCGCCGCAGCTCTGCTCACCGCCTGCCTCGCCGGGCTCGCCGGCGGCGGCCTCGGCGTCTTTCACATCATGGCCCTGGCGCTTGTCGTCGGCATCGGCATCGACTATGGACTTTTGCTGACGTTGGTCGGTGACGATGCGCAGTTCGCCGGGGCCGTGCGTTCAGTGCTGCTGTGTGCGACGACGACCCTCATCGCATTCATCATCATGGCTCTGTCCGGGGTGGGCGTGCTCGAAGACGTAGGGACGACAGTGGCCATCGGCGTTCTCGCGATGCTCGCGGTCGGCCTCGTCCGCGGCGACCGCCCGGAGGGTGCCCGGTGACCGCGCTGCCCCCTCCCTCGTCTGCCGCCATCGCGATCACCGCCCGCGCCGCCGTTACCGCGCTGGGGCGCGGCCGCGCCGCCCATGTCGAGGCGATGCGCGAGATGCGCTCTGGGCTGACGCCCTGCGATCTGGCCGACATCGGCATTCCCTGCTTCATCGGCAGGGTCGACGGCGTCGAGGGGCTCGAGGTTGCGCAGCCGCTCCGCGACTGGGACAACCGGTCCAGTCGGCTGGCGCTAATGGCGCTGGAGACCGACGGTCTGCTGGACGCGCTGCGCCGGGCGATCTCGCGCCGGGGCGCCCGGCGCGTCGGTCTGGTGCTCGGCACCTCGACCTCGGGCATGGAGCGGCTCGAGCGGGTCTATCGCGCGCGCGCCGGCGACGGTGCCCTCGCTGCCGACTATTCCATGCGCCACCACAACGACCATCACGCGGTCACCTCGTGCCTGATCGAGCACCTCGGGCTGGCCGGGCCGAGCTACACGGTCTCGACGGCTTGCTCGTCCTCGGCAAAGGCGCTCGTCGATGCCGTGCAGCTGATCCAGCTCGGCCTGTGCGATGCCGTGCTGGCCGGCGGCGTCGACAGCCTGTGCATGACGTCGATCTATGGGTTCGAGTCGCTCGAGCTCGTCTCGCGCCGCCCCTGCAGGCCGTTCGACGCAGACCGGGACGGGCTGTCGCTCGGCGAAGGCGCAGGCTTCCTGCTGCTCGAGCGCGAGGGCGACGGCCCGCATCTGCTCGGCTATGGCGAGACGTCGGATGCGGTCAGCATGTCGACGCCGCCGCCGGACGGCGCGGGCGCCGCGGCGGCGATGCGGGCCGCGCTCGGCAGCGCGCGCGTTGCGCCCGACCGCGTCGGGTTTCTCAAGCTGCACGGGACGGCGACGCATGCAAACGACAGCGCCGAGACGGCGGCGGTCGCGGCCGTCTTCCCGGAATCGGTGCCCGCCGCCTCGTTCAAGGGGCTGATCGGGCACACGCTGGGCGCCGCCGGCGCGGTCGAGGCGGTGATGTGCCTCGACGCGCTGGAGGCGGGCGTCCTGCCCGGCTCGGCGGGGCTGACGGCGCCCGATCCGGCGCTGCCGGGCCGCATCCTCGAGCGGACGGTCGCGGCACGCTACGACGTCGCGCTCTGCAACGCCTTCGGGTTCGGCGGCAGCAACTGCACGCTGGTGCTCGGCGCCTGATGCCCGGCGCCTGATGATCGGCCGTGTCAGCGTGACCGGCCTCGGCTTCGTGGCGCCGGGGCTGGCCGATGCGGCGGCGCTGCGCGCGCACCTCGCCGGCGCGCCGCTCGACGCGGCCGAGGGGCGGTGCCTTGACGGATGGCGCGCATCGCCGACCGGCCTGCCGCCCAGACAGGTGCGGCGGCTGAGCGGCGCGATCGCGCTCGCCATCGCGGCGGCCGAGCAGATCGCCCCGGCGCTGCCGCGCGATGCTGCCTGGGTGTTCGCCAGCGCCGTCGGCGAGGGCGAGACGCTGACCGAGATCCTGGCCGCGCTCGTCAAGCCGGACATCATGGTCCAGCCGCTCAAGTTCCAGAACGCGGTGCACAATGCGGCGCAGGGGCAGTGGTCGATCCTGGTGGGCGCCGAGGGTCCGGCGACCAGCATCGCCGCCTATGACGACACGGTCGGCGCCGGGTTGCTGAAGGCAACGATGCAGGTGCTGCTCGAACGCCGCCCGGTCGGTCTCGTCATGTTCGACGCGCCGCTGCCGCCGCCGCTGCACGCGACGCGACCCCTGGCGCTGCCGATGGCGGCGGCGCTGGCCCTGACCGTCGACGGTCAGGGCGCGGCGCTCGGCTCTTTGGAGCTCTCGCTCGGCCATGATCTGGCGCCGACCGAACCGAGCGAAAGCGGTGCCGGCGGGCCGCTGGTCGACAGCGGCAATCCCGTGCGCTTCGCGCTGCCGCTGCTGGCCCGGATCGACAGCGCCGACGCGCGGCCCGTCGTGCTGGGGCTGCCCGGCGGCGGCGGGCTGCGCGCCGTCTTCGCCTGGACCGGCGATGCTGGCTGAAGCGCTGTCGCGCATGCCGCATGCCGGCGCGATGCGGCTGATCGCTGCGATCGAGTCCGCCGACGCCACCCGCATCGAATGCCGGGCGAGCGACCATGCGGCGCCGGACTACCCGCTGCGGCTGAACGGCGTTCTCTATGCCGCCGCGCTGGTCGAGCTCGGGGCGCAGGCGGCGGCCGCCCATGCATCGGTCTTCGGCATGGGCGCGGCCCATGCCGGGCTGGTGCTGGCGATCGGCGACCTGGCCCTGCATCGCGACCGCAGCTCGGACCCGCGGCCGCTTTGCATGACGGCAGAGCGGCTGGACCGGATCGACAGCGCCGCTGCCTACCGGTTCGGCGTGAGCCAAGCCGGGGCGCCGATCGTCAACGGCGAGCTCCTGCTCTCGATGGTGCGCGCGTGAGACGGGCGCTCGTCACCGGTGGCTCGAGCCCGATCGGCGCCGCAATCTGCCGCGCGCTGGCGGCGCAGGGCATGCATGTCCTCGTTCATGCCGGCCGGAACGCGGCGGCCGCCGAGGCGACTGCCGAGGACATGCGCGCCGGCGGCGGCAGCGCCGAGAGCCTCGTCCTGGACCTGACCGACGTCGACGGAGCGCTTGCCGCGCTGGGCGCCATCGCCGAGCGCGACCCGATCCAGGTGCTGGTGCACAATGCCGGGCTGCATCGCGACATGCCCTTCGCCGGCATGGGCCCCGCGGACTGGCGCGCCGTCATCGACGTCAACCTCACGGGCTTTTATGCCGCGCTCCGGCCGCTGATCCTGCCGATGATGCGCGGCCGCTGGGGACGGGTGGTCGCGATCTCGTCGCTGACGGCGGTCACGGGCAATCGCGGCCAGACGAACTATGCCGCCGCCAAGGGCGGGCTGCTCGCGCTCGCCAAGTCGCTGACGCGCGAATACGCCGGCCGGGGCATCACCGCGAACGTCGTCGCTCCCGGGCTGATCGAGACGCCCGAAACCGAGGCGCTGGAGAACTTCGCGGCGCTGCGGGCGCTGTGCCCGACGGGCCGCGCCGGCACGCCGCAGGAGGTGGCATCGGTTGTCGGCTTCCTCGCATCCGATGCGGCGGCGTATGTTTCGGGGCAGCTCATCACCGTCGACGGAGGGACCAGTTGAACGACCAGGACGCCGAACCGCGGCGAGGAGACCGGCCCAGCTCCGGCCGCGGGCCGCCGGCAGAGCTGCGACGTGCTGGTGATCGGCGGCGGGCCGGGAGGGTCGGCCGCGGCCATCGTTCCTGGCGCGCAGGGGGCTCGACACGGTTCTCGTCGAGCGCGACGCGCATCCACGCTTTCATGTCGGCAAGTCGCTCCTGCCGCAGAGCCTGCCGATCCTCGACGACCTCGGCGTGCTCGAGCGCGTGCACGAGACCGGCGTCTTCAAGCCCGGCGCCGAGTTCATCAGCGATGACGGGCAGAGGGAGGCGGTCTTCGAGTTCCGCCGCGCCCTGCTGGGCGGGCCGGCCCATGCCTACCAGGTCCTGCGCTCCGAATTCGACGAGATCCTGTTCCGCAATGCCGAGCGGTGCGGCGTCAGGACCCTCGAGGGCACCGCCGCGAGCGTCCTGGATCTGCAGGAGCAGGGCGCCGCGGTCCGCACCACTGGCCCCGACGGAAAGGTGACAGACTGGCAGACGCGCTTTCTTGTCGACGCCTCCGGGCGCTCGACGGTGACCTCCAAGATGCTGGCGCAGAAGCGGCCGGATCCGCGCAACACGTCGGCGGCGATCTTCGGCCATTTCCACGGCATTCCGCGGGTCGAGGGGGCGCGCGCCGGTAACATCCGCATCTACCTGACGCGGCCCGGCTGGATGTGGCAGATCCCGCTGCGCAACGGTGCGACCTCGGTCGGGCTCGTCGTGCCGGGAGATCGCCTGCGGGCGCGCGAGGGCAGCATTGACGCGCTGTTCGGAGCGCATGTGGCGCGGCATCCCCACATCGCCGCGATCCTCTCGCAGGGCGGCCCTGCGAACCGGCTGCAGTCGACCGGCAATTTCTCGTACTTCTCGACCGAGGCCGCGGGTGCCAGCCACGTCAAGGTGGGCGATGCATACGGCTTTCTCGATCCGATCTTTTCGACCGGCGTGCATCTGGCGCTGACCGGCGCCGGCGAGGCCGCCGCGGCGATCGGCGACTGCCTCGCAGATCCGTCGAGTCGGGCGGCCCGGCTCGGCGTGTATGACCGGTCGGTCCGGCGCCGGCTGTCCTTCGTATCGTGGTTCGTCTACATGATCCACGACCCGGCATTCAGGTACCTGATGCTGCATCCGCGCAACGTGCTCGGCATCGAGCAGGCAGTCATTTCGCTTCTTTCCGGCGACTTCAGCTCCGACCTGCGGTTGCGCTCGCGGATTGCGCTTTTCAAGCTGTTCCGCTACAGCTTTAGTCTCAGGGGTCGCGTGGAATCCGTTGCAGATGTTGACCAAGTCGCATGAGCCGTTGGCGGACGTCGCCTTCCGCCAGGAGATTGCCGAGATGATCGTCGAGGTCCTGGTCCTCGACGATGTCGCCGCCGCCGAGATCGAGCCGCACCAGCCGCTATTCGGCGACGGGCTCGGCCTCGACTCGATCGACGCGCTCGAGCTGTCCTTTGCCATCGCGCAGCGCTATGGCGTCAAGCTGCGCTCGGACGACGAGCGCAATCGCGAAATCTTTTCGTCGCTCGACGCGCTCAGCCGGCACATTGGCGCGAACCGAACACAGTGACCCGTCCGGGACCCGTCCGGTGAACCGCCTGCGTGCCTCTGTCGGTTGGCTGGCGACGGCGGCGTTGGTCGCCTCGATGCTGGCGCATGCCGCCGGGGCTGATTTCGCAGGCGACGCTCGACCATGTCGGATTGCTGTCGCTGGCCTGCGTCGTCTTCCGGCTGGCCGAGCGGCGCGTCGGCACTCCGGCGGCGGCCGCGGCCTCTGTGGCGCTCGGCGCCGGGCTGGCGCTGGTCCGCTCCGTCGTTCCCGACCTGCAGTACATGCCCTACCTGCTGATCGTGCCCGCCAACCTGGCCGTCGCCTGGCTCTTCGCCAGCGGCCTGCGTCCGGGGCGCGAGCCGATCCTCCTCCGGCTGATCCGACGCGATGGCGGTCTCGTCCGGCCGACGATCCGCGGCTTCCGGCGCTTCATCACCCGCCAGTGCGCGCTCTGGGCCGGGCTGTCGCTGGCGACCGCTGGCCTCGCCTTCACGGCGCATTTTCACGGCCGCGGCGCACCCATGGCTGCTCCGGCTGCTGGCCTGGCTGTTCGGCGGACAGGCGATCTGGTTCGTTCTGTCGCACCACTACGCATCGATCCGCTACGGCCGGCCCGAGAGCTGGTGGACGACGGCCAGGGCCATGATCCGGCCCGAGACGTGGTCACGGCTGCCGCGCCTCATGACCGGGGCCGCATGAGCGGGGCCTCATGACCGGGGCCTCATGACCGGCGCGGCGTTCCCCGCGCCCTCGCAGCCGATCTGCCTCGGCCGGGACCGGCAACGGCACTGGTCGGACCTGCTGGACGACGCGCGCCGCGTTCGCGCCGGCCTGGCCGGGACACGACGCTGTCTGTAACCTGGCCGGGCGGCGCTATGACTTCGCCGCCGCGCTGCTCGCCGCGATGGCCGAGGGCATTCCGACGGTGCTGCCGTCCTCGCGCGCCGAGCACGCCATCGCCGCGGCGCTGGACGGCTGCGCGCAATCCGCTGCTGGTGGAATCGCTGGACGCGTTCGCGGAACTGCCCGCCGGAGAGCCGCTCCAGGATGCTGCCGGGCGAGGTTCACGTCTTCACCTCGGGGTCGACCGGCGTCCCGGTGCGCCACGTCAAGGATTGGACGGGCGCTGGCCGGCGGCGCGCGGCTGGCCGCCGAGCTGTTCGCGCGGGCAGGGCTCGTCCCGAGGCGCTCGCTGATCGTCGGCACCACGCCGCACCAGCACATGTACGGGCTGGAGGCGACGATCTTCGCCGCGCTCGCGCACGGGCACTGCATTTCGGACGATGTCGCCTTCTACCCCGCCGATCTCGACGCGGTGGTCGAGCGGGCGGCGCAGGCCGGCTTCGACGAGATCGCGCTGGTCACCAGCCCGCCGCATCTGCGCTTTCTCGAGGCGCGCATCCGGGCTTTGCCGCAGATCCGCTGCGTCGTCTCGGCGACGGCGCCGCTGCACCGCGAGCTGGCCGTCGGCCTCGAGGAGGCCGGGGCCCGGGTCTTCGAGATCTACGGCTGCACCGAGACGGGGTCGCTGGCCTGGCGGCGCACGGCGACGGACGAGCTCTGGACGCCGCTCGAGGGCTTTCGGCTGATCCCGGACGCGAGGGCTGGGAGGCGACTGCGCCGCATCTGGGCGGTGCCGTCCCGCTTCCGGACGAGATTGTCCCTGAAGCCGACGGGCGCTTCCGGCTGCTCGGCCGCCGCGGCGAGATGGTGCGCATCGCCGGCAAGCGGCAGAGCCTCGGCGCGCTCAACGCCGCGCTCTCGACGCTGTCATCGGTGCCGATGCGGTCATAATGCGCGAGAGCGAGGGCGGCGAGGACCGACTTCGCATCTATGTCGTGCCCGTGCCGGGCGGCGAAACCGATCCGGCGTGCTGTCGCGGCTGGTCCGCGAGCACATGCGCCGCCATGTCGATCCTGTTTTCGTCCCGCGCCGGGTCACGGTGGTGTCCGAGTTGCCCCGCGGCGCGACGGGCAAGATGGCGGCGGGCGACTCGCGGCGCTGGCGGACACGGACGGGGCGCAGCGCATCCGTCGCGCATGAGCTCAGGGGCGGGAGGCGCCGTCCCGCTGCTCGAGCTGGCGCTCGAGGTCGCGGACGAACCGGGCAACGTCGCCGCCGCGGGCGTCGAGCATGGCGCCGACCACCTCGCGCTGGGTGATCGCCATCGAGATGCCCTCGATGATCAGGTCGGCGACCTCGACCGGCCGGAGCGGTCCGAGACCAGCCAGTCGACGGCGATCGGCGGGCGCCCGGCGGAAGGATCTCGGTGCGGACGACCAATCCCTTCCGCCGGCATCCTCGGTGCCGCGGACGCGCACCGGCTTGCGCAGCTCGTCGACGCTGCCCTCGACGCGCCGGAAGTTGTCGGCGTAGATCGCCGCAGGTAGTGCGTGAACGCCCGCGTGAACTCTGCCCGCTCGCTCGCGGACATCGTCCTCCAGTAGCGTCCCGCCGCGAAACGCGCGACCTGGTCCACCGACGCGCGCCGCTCGACGATCTGCAGCAGCCTGTCGGCGACCTCGGACGGGTCGGGCGCCTCCACCATCAGCTGCACGATGTCGTCGATCGTCGCGTCGACATGCTGCCGCGCCGTCGTCGCGTCGAGCGCATGCGCGGCCGAGGAGAGGAGAAGCACGACGCAGAAGACGAGCGCCCTTCGCCAGACGCCTGACGCCGCGCCCGAGGTGATGGTCAAACCGGTCATCGCGTCGCCTCCCCTTGCCGAGCCGTGTTTCCGGGCCGACGCCTTAGCATGCGGGACCCCGTCGAACTCGGGTCCCGCACCGCTAGGTATCCGCCCGGAGAGGCGTCGGCAATCGGGGCGGGGCGGCAGCAGCCCCGGGCATGCCGCCCCGCGCCGGTCGTCAGCCTGCCGAGATCAGCGCTTGCTGCAGACGAGGAGCGTGCTGTTGCACCAGCCCTGCAGGCCGGGCAGGCGACCGAGCAGCTGCGTCAGCGCAAGCTCCAGGCGCTTGAGCGGCGCCCACTCGAAGAGCGTGCCCCGCAGGTAGCGGAACAGGTTTCCATGCGCGCCCTTCTCGTCGTACCAGGGGCTCAGCATTGGCAGGTAGGGCAGGCACGACAGATAGCCGACGCCGCGGAGCCGCGTCACCTGCATGCCGCGGGCGATCAGCGACCGCCATTCGCCCAGCGTGAAGCGCACCTGGTGCTCCGGATAGTGCAGATGCGGCAGCTTCAGCCGGTCGAGGCGGTAGAGCTGCGGCACGACCACCAGCACGAGCCCGTGCTCCGGGATCAGCTGGTTGCACTGGCGCATGACCTCGACGATGTCGTGATCCCGGCCGGGCAGGTGCTCGAGCACGTCGAGCAGCAGGATCGCGTCCGGCTGCCAGGGCAGCTTATGCCGCTCTTTCGTACACCTCGCGGACGTCCATCACGATGTCGGGCGAGAACTGGGCCTCGTAGTCGACGCCGCAGTACTCGAACTCCAGGCCGCCCATCTCGAGATAATGCCGCGAGATCGAGGTCGAGCAGCCGAGATCCAGGATGCGCGGCGGACGGCCGAGCTTCTCGCCCAGCGCGCGCAGCTCGCGCACGACGGTGTCGAACTTCACCGTGCCATAGAGGTTCGGGCGCTGGCCGGCCAGGCGCGCGACCAGATAGGGCGAATGCGCCGTCGTCGGCGACGAGCGCGTGGGATCGGCAAGCAGATCGCTAACATGGATATTCATCACACAACCTCGGGAGTTGATGGTACGAACCGTACGGGTGGAAACAATGGGATCGTGATCGACGCTGTCGCGCGTCGCCAAGTCGCGCAGCTCGAGCCAGAGCTCGGCGCAGGCGCGCTCCTGCTCGAGCGACATGCGGTGGATTCCCGGCGAGAGCTCCGACTGCATCAGCGTCTGCAGCAGGACGATGATCTCGCCGAGGATCAGCTCGACGATCTCGTCGGCGACGCTGGCCGATCCCGGGACGAAGTTCGCGGGATAGCCGTCATTGACGAGCAGCACCTGCCGACGTCCGGTTTCTCCGAGCGCGAAGGCCCTGACCGCCGCGCCGAGGCGGCGCGAGGGATGCTTCTCCAGATATCGGACGTCGATCTCGAACTGGCGCGAGCTGCCGCTGGCGATCAGGGCATAGTTCGGCAGGCGCTCGATCACCTCGGCGCTGATCGACGGCGCGCCGGTCGCGCCTACCACGAGCTGGCATTCCTCGATGCGCTCGAGGGTGGTCGAGGCGGCAAAGCCTTCCAGCCGTGCCTCGACCACCTTGAGGGGGTCGCGGTCGACCAGCTGCGGGATCATGTCGAGCCGGCGGAGCGCCCGGGCGACGCCCGATCCGATCCATCCCGCGCCGATGACGCAGGCGCGCCGACCGGCGAGCGAGAGGCCGAGATCGCGGGCGACGCCGTCCAGGCAGCGGGCGATGGTCTCGCCGCAGCGTGCCGCCTCGAGCCGCTTCAGCTCGCTGTCGGCGCATTGGATGACGGGAATGCCCAGGCTCAGCGCCTCGGCGCGCCAGATGCCCTGCTTGGTGAGCTCGACCACGCCCTTCACCAGCCAGAGCTGGTCGGCAAAGTACTTGTGCAGCAACGGCACGACGAAGCCGCCGACCTCCTGGACGATCAGCTTCTGGCCGTTGGTGCGGCACTTGGCGAGCGCGCGCGCGATCTGCTCGACCGCGATCCGCTCGAGATCATCGAGATCCACGGCAAGGTGAACCCGATCGCCGAAGCGGGCACGCCAGCGGGCGGCCAGACCCTCGCGGTTCGAGGAATACGAGATGCCGATGATGGCGTCCCAGTCGGTCACGGCTTCCAGCGCTGCGAGCATTCGCATCGTATCGTCAAACAGGTGAGCGACCATCAGGAAGCGATGCTGAGTATCACGCTGGATGCCCAGGCGCTCGACCAGCAGCGGCAGGAAGTCCTGCATTTCGCCGCGAAACTGCGGCGGCTCGACCGTCGGGAATACGGTCGCGTCACCCAAAAACTCATAGGCTTCATGGCACTGCCTTTCACAACACACACGCTTCGGTTCATGTTGCAATTAAAATGCCACTGCAAGTGGATAGAATCTTAAGATTCTTTTCTCTCTTATTTTAATCAAAACTCTAATTTAAATTACATTCGGTACTTTAGTCAAAATTTTACATTGTGCATGGAGGCGAGTATTAAGGGTTTTTCAAGATTACGGCAAACGGGCGGGCGCCTGGCGGGCGTAATTGTCGCTTAAGAGAGATTTGACACACCGTCGCCGACGATGGTGGTTTCGAGGATGCTTTCGCATGAGCGCGCAGATCCAGCCTGCTGCGATGCCGGCGACCGAGAAGCCGATCGCCGACCGGCTGGAGACGGCGCTCTGGGTCTATGATTTCGTCAGGGGCTCGATCACCTGGGCGAACCGCAAGGCGCTCCAGCTCTGGGACGCCGACAGCGTACCGGATCTCGCGAAGCGCAAGCTGCACCGGGAGATGTCGCCCTCGGTCAAGATGCGGCTGTTCCAGCACATGGAAGACTTCCGCCTCGACCCGGACCGCGAGATCCGCGAGTTCTGGACGCTCTATCCGGGCGGCAAGCCGTTTCGCGTCCGGGCCATCCTGCGCCGGTACGAGCTGTCGTCCGGCCGGCTCGGCATGCTCGTCGAGGCGCACAAGGAGGAGCTGACGCAGCCGGAGACGATCCGCAGCGCCGACGCCCTGCTGCACACCTCGGTCATCACCGCGCTATTCGACGACGACGGCACCGAGCTTTACGCCAACCCGTCGTTCCGCGGGACATTCGGGCCGGGCCGGCACCGGTTCGGCAGCAATTTCGCGGCACCAGAGCAGGCAGAGGCGTTCATCAGGAGTGTCGAGGCCGCGGGCGAGCATCGCGAGACGGTGCTGGTCCAGACCGTCGACGGCAAGCGCTGGCACGACGTGCTCGCAATGCGCTGCCGCGACGCCGTGACGGGCGAGCATGCGATCCTCGTCAGCGCGGTCGACGTGACGGTCTCGCGCGAATACCAGGACCAGCTGATCGCTGCGCGCACGACCGCCGAGGCGGCCGACCGCGCCAAGTCGATGTTCCTGTCGACGATAAGCCACGAGATGCGGACGCCGTTGAACGGCGTCCTCGGCATCTCGCATCTCCTCGGCAGGACCCGGCTCGACGCGCAGCAGCAAAAGATGGTGTCCATGGTCACGCGCTCCGGCGTGGATATGCTGGAGTTCATTGAGAACGCGTTGGACGTCGTCGACATCAACTCGAACCCGGTCGAGATCAACCGCGAGGAGTTCGAGATCGGGCTGATGGTCGGTTCCGTTGTCGAGATGTTCAAGGAAAAAGCTCAACAGAAGGGCATTCGCCTCCGCATCGATCTCGAGGCGATGCCGCATCGCAAATGGGTGCACGACCCGCTGCAGATCCAAAAGGTCCTGCGTCAGCTCGTCTCGAACGCGGTCAAGTTCACCGATGCGGGTGAGGTTGTCGTCCGGGCGGCGATGCTGGCCGACAAGACGCTGCGATTCGAGGTCGCCGACAGCGGGCCGGGCGTGCCGCCCGAGTTGCGCAGCAAGATCTTCGAGCGGTTCTATCAGGTCGACGGATCGTGGACGCGGCGTAGCGGCGGCTCCGGGGTCGGCCTGGCGATCTGCCGGCACCTCGTGTCGCTTTGGGGCGGCGATATCCAGGTCTCAGCCAGACCCGAGACGGGCTCGATCTTCTGGTTCACCGTTCCCGACGCCATCCCCGTGACCGAGTTCTGAAGCAGCGACGGAGCCGCCGCGGGGCGGCTCCCGCCGGGGTCGGGGTCTGCGACGCCCGGGCCGGAACATCCATGCGCACTCTTGCACGCAGGTCCTCGGCACCGAGCGCGCCGTGGCCTGGCGGTGCCCTGCCCGTGCCCTGACCGTGCCCTGACAATGCGTCGACTGGAGGCGCCTCGATCCCTGCGGCACCAGGCCGCTGCCGGCCCGCTGCGCCGGCTTATCGCGAGGCGTCGGTCCGGTTCCGTACCCACGCCCAGCTGGACCGGCACATTTCGGCGAGGTCCCGTCGCGAGCGGAAGCCCAGCAGCTCGCCGGCCCGCGTCACGTCCGCATAGCAGGCGGCGACGTCCCCAGGTCGCCTCCCGGCGATCCTGTACGACAACGCGTGTCCACAGACGGCAGAATAGGCCTCGAGGACTTCCAGGACAGAGTAGCCACGTCCGGTGCCGAGGTTGACGAGATGCGAGAGATCCGCCTCGAGCAGTGCCTTCAGGGACAGCACATGCCCCTCGGCGATGTCAGAGACATGGATGTAGTCGCGCACGCCCGTCCCGTCCGGCGTGTCGTAGTCGTCGCCGAAGACGACGATCTCGGGCAGCTGGCCCGTGGCGACCTTGGCGACGTAGGGAACGAGATTGGCCGGCCGCGAGGCCGGGTCTTCGCCGATCAGTCCCGAAGCGTGCGCCCCCACCGGGTTGAAGTAGCGCAGGATGCCAACGCGCCAGCGCGGGTCCGATTGGCGCAAGTGCTCGAGCAGTTGCTCGCCCGCCATCTTGGTGAAGCCGTAGGGGTTTGACGGACGGCAAGCCGCCGTCTCTGGGACCGGAAGCCTGTCGGGCTCGCCATAGACAGCCGCGGTCGACGAGAAGACCAGGGTGAACACCTCGGCGTCCGCCATCGCCTGCAACAGGGCGACCAGGCCGCAGATATTGTTCTGGAAATACGAGAGCGGCTTCTCGACCAACTCGCCGACGGACTTCTTGGCGGCGAAGTGAATGACGGCCCTTATGCGGTGGTGTGACAGGACCCGGGTGACGCCCGCCACGTCCAGCACGTTCACCTCTTCGTGCGGAACGGGGTGGCGAGCAAGCTCGGCCAGCCGGTCGATCACCGTGCGGCGCGCATTCGAGAAGTCGTCGAGGACGACAGGCCGATAGCCCGCCTCGGCCAGCGCGAGATAAGTATGGGAGCCGATATAGCCGGCGCCCCCCGTCAGCAGGACCGCATCGGTCACAACGTCAGTTCCGGCATCTGGAGGAAAGCGGAAGTCTGGCCAATGACATCGCGATCAGCAACTGAAAGGGGGTGCGCCTTAGCATGGAATGTCGGCGGGCTCCAGAAGCCGCTGGAAGGGCGGGTGTCCAACCGGGGAACCGGCCGGACAGCAGCGGCTTGCCGGTCAGCGATCGGGCCGCTCGCCAGCACGGCCTATGCCGGCTTGTTTGCGTTCGGGCGATATGCGTAGCTGTGCCAGTCAATGGTGAACGGCGCTCGCAGAGGCGCCGAAGGGGAGAGAACATGCTCAGGAAAACTGCGATCGCATTCGCCGCCCTGACCTTGGCGGTGGCCGAGTGTCTTCGCGCCGGCGGCCGCCCGGGCGGAATATCCGGAGCGCCCGATCGAGCTGATCGTGCCGTGGGGCGCCGGCGGCGGCACCGACGCGGTCGGCCGCATCTTCGCCAGCCTGCTGGAGGAGCGAGCTCGGCCAGCCGGTCAACGTCGTCAACCGCACCGGCGGGTCGGGCGTGGTCGGCCACAGCGCCATCGCGACCGCCCAGCCGGACGGCTACACGCTCGGCGTCATGACGGTCGAGATCGCCATGATGCACCATCAGGGCCTGACCGAGCTGACCTATCAGGACTATACCGTCCTCGCGCTGGTCAACGCCGATCCGGGCGGCGTCATGGTCTCGGCCGACTTCGGAGTACCAGACGCTGGAAGACCTGCTGACAGCGATCAAGGAGCAGCCGGCGGGCACGTTCAAGGCGTCCGGCACCGGGCAGGGCGGCATCTGGCATCTGGGGCTCGCCGGCTGGCTGCTGTCCGAGGGCGTCGACGCGAACAAGGTGACGTGGGTGCCGAGCCAGGGCGCAGCACCCGGGCTGGCGGACATGGTCGCCGGCGGCGTCGACATCGTGACCTCGTCGCTGGCCGAGGGCCGCGCGCTGATCGAGGCCGGCAAGGTCCGCGCGCTGGCCAATATGGGACCGAGAGCGCTCCACGCTCTTTCCGGACGTTCCGACCCTGAAGGAGGCTACCGGGATCTGACTGGACGGTCGCTGCCTGGCGGACGCTTGTCGGACCCAAGGGCCTGCCTGACGACGTCAAGCAGACGCTCGTCTCGGCCATCGAGGCGGCCTACAACAGCGAAGAATTCCAGGGCTTCATGAAGGAGCGGGGCTTCGGCGTGATGTGGCTGCCGACCGAAGAGGCGGAGAGCTTCATCGCCGGTTCCGACGAGGACTCGGGCAAGGTGATGAAGGAAGCCGGGCTGGTGCAGCAGTAGGCACGCGCACGCCGAACATCATCGAATCGAGGACGCAGGTGAGGATCAACGACGCGATCGTCGGCGTCCTGCTCCTCGTCTTCGGCCTCGCCGTCGTCGCAGCGTCACTGCAGTTCCCGGACATGCCGGGCAGCCTTACGGTGCCGCGACGTTCCCCGTGCTGATCGGCGCGGGGTTCGCTCTGGTCGCGCTGACGCTGATCGTGAAAGGCATCGCCGACTGGCAGGGCTTGCCCGGCATCGCTGCGTCGGGGTGGGGACGGTCGCCGCGCGTCTGGCTCCGGATGGGCCTGACCGTGCTTCTGGTCATCCTCTACATCGCCTTCTCCGACCGGCTCGGCTTCGCGATCAGCTCGTTCCTGGTGCTCGCCCTGCTGTTCCTGGCCCTGCGGGTCAGGCCGGTGGTGGCGATCGGGATCGCGGTTCTGGCCACGTTGGTCATCCAGCAGGCCTTCGGCGTGCTGCTGCGGGTGCCGCTGCCGCGCAGCGACCTCCTGGCGTTTCTCTGGTAGGCCGGCATGGACGCCGTCGCCACAGCCTTCGGCCTGGTCTTCCAGCCCTATGTGCTGCTCGTGATTTTCGCCTCGGCGGCGTTCGGGCTTTTCGTCGGGCGCGATTCCCGGCCTGACCGCGACGATGGCCACGGCGCTGCTGGTGCCGGTGACGTTCTTCATGGAGCCGGTGCCGGCGATCGCCGCCATCGTCACGGCCACGGCGATGGCGATCTTCGCCGGCGATATCCCCGGCTGCCTGCTGCGCATTCCCGGCACGCCCGCCTCGGCCGCCTATGCGGACGAGGCCTATGCGATGACGCGCAAGGGCAAGTCCGAGGTGGCGCTCGGCGCCGGGCTGGTCTTTTCTGCCATCGGCGGGCTCTTCGGCACGGTGGTTCTGGTGACGGCGGCGCCGGCGCTGGCCGAGGTGGCGCTGCGGTTCAGCTCGTTCGAGTATTTCTGGCTGGTCTGTCTCGGGCTCAGCTGCGCCGTCTTCATCTCGGCCGGGTCGCCGGTCAAGGGGCTGGCCTCGCTGCTGATCGGCCTCTTCATCGGCACGATCGGGCTCGACAACCCCGCCGGGCAGCCGCGCTTCACCTTTGGCAGCGTCGAGCTGATGGGCGGCGTCAGCTTCATCCCGGCGATGATCGGTCTCTTTGCCGTCTCCGAGGTGCTGCGCTCGATGGCGGCGACGCAGCGCGCGGCCGTGGCAGGCTCGGGCGCCATCTCGGCAGTTTTCACCGGCCAGTGGCGCTTGTTCAAGAAGTATCCGCTGGCGGTCCTGCGCGGCAGCGTGCTCGGCACCGTGATCGGCGCGCTGCCCGGCGCGGGCGCCGACATCGCCGCCTGGATCGCCTATGCGGTCAGCAAGAAGTTCTCGCGCGAGCCGGAGAAGTTCGGCACCGGCCATGTCGAGGGCATCATCGAGGCCGGCGCCGCCAATAACGGCGCGGTCAGCGGCGCCTGGATTCCGGCCCTGGTCTTCGGCATCCCCGGCGACTCGATCACCGCCATCGTCATCGGCGTGCTCTACATCAAGGGGATGAATCCCGGGCCGACGATCTTCATCCACAAGCCGGAGCTGATCTACGCCGTCTTCATCGTGTTCTTCCTGGCGAACCTGATCCTGCTGCCGCTCGGCTGGATCCTGATCAAGATTGCCAGGCAGATCCTGCGCGTGCCGACGCGCGTGCTGATGCCGATCATCCTGATGTTCTGCATCGTCGGCTCGTTCGCGATCAACAACTCGGTCTTCGGCATCGGCATCATGCTGGTGCTGGGCGTGCTCGGCTTCCTTATGGAGGAGAACGGCTATCCGGTCGCGCCGGCCATCCTGGGGCTGGTGCTGGGGCCGATGCTGGAGCAGAACTTCATCACCTCGATGATCAAGGCCGACGGCGACCTGCTTGCCTTCTTCGAGCGGCCGATCGCCGCCGGGCTGGGCCTGCTGACGATCCTGGTCTGGCTGCTGCCCGTCGCCATGATGCTGCTGTCCCGCCGACGGGCGTCGCCGACCGGCTGACGTGACGCCCGCGATGCGGCGCCGTTTGACGCCGGCGCGCGCGCGGCATAGCTTCCGCGGTCTGTCCGGCGGTGGCGCCCAGGAAGATGCGTAGATGAAGCTGATTGTCTGCGGCGCGGGCCAGGTCGGGCACCAGATCGCCCGGCACCTCTCGGACGAGGGCAACTCGGTCACGGTGATCGACACCAATCCGAACCTGGTGCGGCATGTCACGGATTCGCTCGACGTCTCCGGCGTGGTCGGCTTCGCCTCGCATCCGGACGTGCTGGCCCGCGCCGGCGCGCAGGACAGCGAGATGCTGATCGCCGCGACCTCGCTCGACGAGGTCAACATGGTGGCGTGCCAGGTCGCGCACTCGGTCTTCGAAGTGCCCGTGAAGATCGCCCGCGTGCGCACCGAGAGCTATCTCGAGGCAGAGTGGAGCGACCTCTTCCGCCGCGACCACATGCCGATCGACGTCATCATCTCGCCCGAGACAGAGGTGGCCAAGGTCACCATTCGGCGCCTGGCGGCGACGGCCGCGTTCGACATCGAGCCCTTCCTCGACGGCAAGGTCGACTTCGTCGGCCTCAGCGTCCAGGAGGATTGTCCGACGGTGAACACGCCCTTGCGCCAGCTGACCGAGCTGTTCTCGACGCTGCGCTGCACGGTCGTGGCCATCCGGCGCGACGGCAAGATCTGGGTGACGCGGGCCGACGACCAGATCTTCGCGCATGACGAGGTCTATTTCGTCGCGGCGCGCGAGGACGTGCAGCGGGCCTTCGGCATCTTCGGCCGCGAGAACCTGGTCGCCGAGCGCATCGTCCTGGTCGGCGCCGGCAACATCGGCCTTCGGGTGGCGCGCCAGATCGAGGAGTCGGGCAATCTGCGCGCCAAGATCATCGAGCTGGACCGCGGGCGCGCCGAATACGCCGCCGACCACCTGAACCGAACCATCGTGCTGAACGGCGACGCGCTCGACGCCGAGATCATGGAGGAGGCGGGCGTCGCCGAGGCCGACGCGCTGGTGGCGCTGACGGACGACGACCGGGCCAACCTGCTGTCCTGCGCGCTGGCGCACGAAGCGGGGTGCCCGATCGGCATCGCTCTGGCCAAGGACCCGATCTTTCAGCGCATTGCCGAGCCGCTGGGCGTCGATGCGCTGATCAACCCCCGCGCGACCACCGTCTCGTCGATCCTGCGTCACGTCCGGCGGGGCAAGGTGCGGGCCGTCTACTCGGTCGGCGGCGGCGAGGCCGAGGTCATCGAGGCGCAGGTCATGGCAACGTCGCCGATCGCCGGCAAGCGCATCCGCGATATCGGCTTTCCCTCGGGCTCGATCGTCGGCGCCGTCCTGACGTCCGACGGCGTCCGCATGCCGACGGGCGACCTCGTCGTCAAGGTCGGAGATGTCATGGTCGTCTTCGCGGTCCGCAGCAGCGTTCGCCAGCTGGAACAGATGTTCCGCGTCAGCATGGACTTCTTCTGAGCCATGCTCGCGCGCCTGCCCGTCCTGTCGACGCTGATCGGGATGATCGCGCTCGGCATGCTGATCCCGGCGCTGCAGGCGGCGAACGGGCGCGATTGGGAGCAGGGGCGCGGCTTTTTCTATTCGGCGGTGCTGTGCATGTTCGCGGCCGCGGCGCTGGGCGTGCTGCTCCGGCCGATGCCGGCGCGCGAGCGCGCACGGCGCGAGCTCTCGACGCTGCTGCTCGCCTGGGTGTTGCTGCCGGCCTTCGCGGCGCTGCCGCTGATCCTGCTGACGCCGCAGATCGGTGTGCTCGGCGCCTGGTTCGAGATGGTGGCGGCGCTGACCACCACCGGCGGCAGCACCTATCGCGACCTCTCGGCGGTGCCGGATTCGGTTCATCTCTGGCGCGGGCTCGTCGGCTGGTTCGGCGGCTTCCTGACGCTGATGGCGGCCTATGTGGTGCTGGCGCCGCGCCGGCTTGGCGGGTTCGAGGTGATGTCGGCCGGTGCCGAGACCTTCAGGGAGGGGCGCTCGGTCGACCTGCGGCTGCCGAGCGCGCCCTTCGAGAACCGGCTCTACCGCGCGCTCCGGACGATCCTGCCCGTCTACCTGCTGATGACCGCGATCCTCGCCATCCTGCTCAGCGCGCTCGACGAGCCGGGGCTGGAGGCGGCGGTCCATGCCATGTCGATCGTGTCGACCAGCGGCATCTCGCCGACGCGGGATGGTCTGGCGGCGACGCCGAGCTACCTCGCCGAGGCAGCGGCGGCGGTCTTCCTGGTGCTCGCCTCGACGCGGCTCTTCTATGCCGGGGCGAGCCAGGTCGGGCAGCGCGTCCACCTGCGCACCGACCCGGAGATCAGGCTTATGCTGATCCTGGTGGTCCTGGCGACGATGGCGCTGTTCCTGCGCCACTGGGTGGGCGCGCTGATGATCAGGACGGGCGACGACATCGAATACGAGGCGCTGGAGGGCGTCGAGGCCCTGTGGGGGGCCGCCTTCACCAGCCTGTCGTTCCTGACGACCACTGGCTTCCACAGCGCCGCCTGGGAGAGCGCGCGCGACTGGAGCGGTTTGGCCAATCCCGGCCTCATCCTGCTCGCTCTCTGCGCGGTCGGCGGCGGCGCGGCGACGACGGCGGGCGGCGTCAAGCTGATCCGCGCCTTCGCCATGCTGCGCCATGCCGGGCGCGAGCTCGAGCGCATCGCCAAGCCGCACAGCATCGCCGGCGCCGGGCTCGGCTCGCGCGGGCTGCGGCGCGAGGGCGCGATGATCGCCTGGGCCTTCATGATGCTGTTCTCGCTCGGCTTCGTCGTGACGCTGCTGCTGCTGACGCTGTCGGGCATGGACATGGTCGAGGCGCTGGTCGCCGCCACGGCCGCCCTGTCGAACACCGGTCCCGCCTATGCGATGATCGCCGACGGCGGAGGGCGCAATTTCGCGCTGCTCGGCAACGTCGAACACGTGGTTCTCGCGGCCGCCATGCTGCTCGGCCGGATCGAGACGCTTGCGGCGGTCGTCCTGCTGCATCCCGAAAGCTGGGCGCGCCATGTCGCACGTGCAAAAAGGACTGGAAAAAGCGCGGCCGAATCACCACTCTCCCGCTGGTGAGCCTGCGGCCTGCCCGTAGGCTCGTCGGCGGAACCTGACGAATTCAGGCGTAAAAAGAACAAGGCGACATGAATGGCCGGCGAAGCGAAGACGAACCTTCAGGACACCTTTCTCAATCACGTACGCAAGCAGAAGATCCCGGTGACCGTTTTCCTTGTGAACGGCGTCAAGCTGCAGGGCGTCATCACCTGGTTCGACAATTTCTGCGTCCTGTTGCGGCGCGACGGGCAGAGCCAGCTGGTCTACAAGCATGCGATATCGACGGTGATGCCGTCGCAGCCCTTCAGCCTGTACGACGGAGACGGCGACGCTTGACCGACGCCGCGGGTCCGGGTCGGGCGGGCGGGTTGGCTTGACCCGCGCGCTTGTCCTGCATGCGGCGGTCAGGGGCGGCAATGCCGAGGCCGCGACGGCGCGGCTTGCCGAAGGCGAGGCGCTGACGCGGGCGCTCGACCTGGAGTTGATCGCGGGCGAGATGGTCTGGCTGGCGCGGCCGCACCCGGCGACCTTTATCGGCCCCGGCAAGGTCGAGGAAATCGGTGCGCGCATCGCCGCCGACGAGATCGAGCTCGTCATCGTCAACGGGCCGCTCTCGCCGGTGCAGCAGCGCAACCTCGAGCGCGCCTGGAAGGCCAAGGTTCTCGACCGCACCGGGCTGATCCTGGAGATATTCGGCGAGCGGGCGCAGACGCGCGAGGGCGTGCTGCAGGTCGACCTCGCGCACCTCGACTACCAGAAGTCACGGCTGGTGCGCTCGTGGACGCACCTCGAGCGCCAGCGCGGCGGCGCCGGCTTCATGGGCGGCCCGGGCGAGCGGCAGATCGAGTCCGACCGCCGGCAGATCGACGAGAAGATCACGCGTCTGCACCGCCAGCTGGAGAAGGTGGTGAACACCCGCACGCTGCACCGCAAGGCGCGCAGGAAGGTGCCGCATCCGGTGGTGGCGCTGGTCGGCTATACCAACGCGGGCAAGTCGACGCTGTTCAACCGGCTGACCGCGGCCGAGGTCAGGGCCGAGGACATGCTGTTCGCGACGCTCGACCCGACGATGCGGCAGATCAGGCTGCCGTCCGGTCGGGTCGCGATCCTCTCGGACACCGTCGGCTTTATCTCCGACCTGCCGACGCAGCTGGTCGCCGCCTTCCGCGCAACGCTGGAGGAGGTGCTGGAGGCCGACCTCGTCGTCCATGTCCGCGACATCTCGAGCGCCGAGAGCGAGCGGCAGAAGGCCGATGTCGAGGCCGTGCTGGCCGATCTGGGGCTGGACGAGGCGGCGCTGGACGCGATGCTCGAGGTCCTCAACAAGATCGACCTGGTGCCGGCCGACGCGCGGTCGGCGGCGCTGAACCAGGCCGAGCGCAAGGACGCCGTTCTGGCGGTCTCGGCCGTGACCGGCGAGGGCTGCGATGCACTTCTGCAGGCCGTCGAGACGAGGCTCTTCCCGCAGCGCCACCGCCTGACGCTGACGCTCGGCCACGACCAGGGCCGCGCCGTGTCGTGGCTCTACGATCACGGCGAGGTCGTGGCGCGCGAGGAGGGCGAGGCGGCGACCCGTCTGACGGTCGAGCTGACCGAGCGCGAGTACTTCCAGTTCCGCAAGGCATTCCCCGGTGTGGCGCCGCCGCCCGACCGGCCCCGTCTCGCCGCGCAATAGGGCGCGCGGAGCGCGGGTCCAAGCGTCGTCAGCCCGCCGTCATCGCCGTCAGCGCCGGGTTGGCAAGCTCGCGGTCCAGCAGCGCCCGGACATCCGGGGGCGGCTTGGTCGAGCGGCGCACGGCCATGTCGTAGAACACGTTCACCGCCTCGGACGTCGCGATGCAGTCCTGCCCGCGAAAGATGCCATAGCCGGTCGTCAGCGACTTGGTGCCGAGCCGGGTCAGCCGCGAGCCGACCTCGACGGCGCCCGGATAGTGCAGCTCGCGCTTGAAGTCGATGATCAGGCGGGCGAGGATGAACTCGATCCGCCCCTCGCAGCCGGCGGCGCGGATGACGTCGTAGACGAAGGCCGTCCGGCCGACTTCGAGATACTGCGTCAGCGCCACGTTGTTGACGTGCGCGAGCGAATCCTGGTCCGAGAAGCGGATCGTCACCGGCGACCAGTGCCGATAGCTCTCGCGGCGGGTCAGGTCGATCTCGCTCATCCGTCTCTCCCCGGTCGGTGCACGCTTCAGAGCACGAACAGCAGCACGCCGATGACGATGGTGGCAATGCCGACATACTCGATGCGGCGGATGCGCTCGCGGAAATAGAAGGTCGAGATCAGCACTGTGAAGACAACCTCGACTTGGCCGACCGCCTTGACGTAGCTGGCGTTCTGCAACGCCATCGCCGTGAACCAGCCGACCGAGCCCATCGCCGAGGTGACGCCGATGAACAGGCAGGGCCGAAGCAGTGCCGGCAGGCGGGCGAACTCGCGGATATCGCTCAGCAGCAGCCAGATGCCCAGCCCGACAACCTGCATCGAGGTGACGACGACCATGGTCCAGGCGGCGCGCCACGGCCGGCTGCCGACGTCCAGCACCAGCGATGCCTCGCGCAGGAAGAGATAGCTCAGGCAGAACGAGAAGCCGGTCAGCAGCCCGACCAGCGTCGCCGGCGACACCAGCGCCGCCGGCGAGCCGGGCAGCGCCGGCCCGCGCCCGGCCGGCAGAGATCAGGATGACGCCGAGCACCGTCAGGACGATCGCGGCCCAGCCGACGGGCGAGATCGCCTCGGAGAACAGGACCGAGCCGATGATCGCCGTCTGCATGACGTCGGTCTTCGACAGCATCGTGCCGACGGCGAAATTCGACATTCTGAACAGCAGGATCAGCAGGAAGGTGCCGGCCACCTGGCTGACGGCGGCGGCGGCGCAGTTGCCGAGGTACTCGGCGTCGAACGCCGGGCGCACCGATCCCCTCGGCGCGCACCATCACCCAGAGATAGACCAGCATGAAGGGCAACCCGAAGATCGACCGCACATACGTGGTCATCCAGGTCGAGAGCCTGGCGTTCAGCGCCTTCTGCGCCGCCGTGCGCACGGACTGCATCAGCGCGGCCATCATGCTGATCGGGACCCACAGCAGTTCCATGATTTCTCTGTCGGTCCCCGGTTGCGCGGTGGTGCGCGGCGCCGATTGCCATAGCATGCCGCGTTCCGGCGTGCTCCATACCGCCCGCCGACAGTGCGATCAGGGAGGCGATAATGCGGATCGGGTTCGTGGGAGTAGGCATGATGGGCAAGCCGATGGTGCTCCGGCTGGCCGGATTGGGGCACAAGATCAAGGTATTCGACCGCAGCCAGGAGGCGGTCGCGGCCGTCGCCGGGACCGATGGGATCTCCGTCGCGCCGACGCTCGCCGACGCGGCGCGCGATGCCGAGGTGGTCGTCACCATGCTGCCGAACGGCAGGATCGTCCGCGAGGTGGCCACCGAAATGGCGCCGGCGATGGCCGACGGTGCCGTTCTGGTCGACATGTCGACCTCGTATCCGCTCGAGACGACGGCGCTGCGCAAGGCGCTGCCGCCGCATGCCGGCCTGGTCGATGCGCCGGTCTCCGGCGGCGTCTGGCGGGCCGAGCTCGGCAAGCTGACCATCATGACCGGCGGGCGCGCCGACGAGATCGACCGGGTCGAGCCGGCGCTGGCCGCGATGGGCAACGTCATACGCACCGGCGCGCTCGGCTCGGGGCACGCGATGAAGCTGCTCAACAATTATCTCTCGGCGTCCGGGCTGGCGGCGGCCTGCGAGGCGGTGCTGATCGGCCGCGCCTTCGGGCTCGACCCCGACCTGATGGCCGATGTCTTCAACGTATCGACCGGCAAGAACAACGCGACCGAGGTCAAGCTGAAGCAGCACGTCAACAGCGGCAAGTTCGCCGCCGGTTTCGCCATGGGCCTGATGGCCAAGGACCTGACTCTGGCGAAAAAGCTGGCCGGCGACATGGCGGTGGACGCCAGGGGTCTCGACGCCTGCCAGGAGCTCTTTGCCCGCGCCGCCGAGGCGCTGGGCGAGGGCGCCGACCACACCGAGGTCATCAAGCTGCTCCAGCCGGCGGACGGTTCTACATGAAACGAGGGTAGAACCCGCCCGGCAGCCTGCGCTAGGCTCGACGCGCATTCGATTCATGAAGGCGCTTTCGATGACCACGCGGCACAGCCCGGCGACGGGGCAGGGATCCCCGGACGTCTGGGGCATCTACGAGCCCGACACCGGATCGGTCCAGTACGTCTGCGCCTGTCCGCGGACCCGCAAGGCGGCGGTGATCGACGTGGTCCTCGACTTCGACCCGGCCTCCGCCGGCACCTCGACGAAGTCGGCGGAGGCGGTGCTCGACCTGGCGGCGCGCGAGGGGCTGGAAGTCGCCTGGGTGCTGGACACCCACCCGCATGCCGACCACATGATGGCCTCGGCCTGGCTGCGCGAGCGCACCGGGGCGCCGAACGCAATCGGCGACAAGGTCGCCGAGATCGCCGAGTTGTGGCAGGGCCTCTACAACATGCCGGACGCGTTCGACGTGGCGCGCGACTTCGACCGGCTGTTCGCCGAGGGCGACCGGCTGGTGATCGGCGATCTCGACGCCGAAATCTGGCTCAGCCCCGGCCACACGCTCGGCTCGATCAGCTACGTCGTCGGCGACGCCGCCTTCGTGCACGATACGCTGATGTATCCGGACAGCGGCTCGTCGCGCGCCGACTTTCCAGGCGCCTGCGTGCACCAGCTGTGGGACAGCCTGCAGCGCATCCTCGCCCTGCCGGACGAGACGCGGCTGTTCGTCGGCCACGACTACTGCAAGGGCGGGCGCGACCCGGCCTGGGAGGCGACGGTCGCCGAGCACCGGGCCGGCAACATCCACCTGAAGGACGGCACGACCAAGGACGAGTTCGTCCGCGTCCGCACCGAGCGCGACCGCAGCCTGAGCCTGCCCGCCCGGATGCTCGCGGCGCTGCAGGTCAATCTGCGCGGCGGACGGTTGCCGCCGGTGGAGGCGGACGGCGCCAGCTATCTGAAGATTCCGCTCAACAGGTTCGGCTGACGCCTCTGGCCGCGTGCCGCCGCACGGCGAGGGCGAGGGTTCCATGGCGGCGCGAAAAAATGCCCTGCGCGCGGCAGGAACACTGCCGTGCATCGTGTCGTTCATCGTGCGTCCGCCAGCAAGGCGGCCGGTTCGGAGAGCAACCATGGCAAAGCAGCATGAGAGTCCGAAGGCGCCCGGGCGCGCCGGCGGCGATGATCGGGACGTCAGCGACATAGAGACGGAGATCGACGAGGCGCTCGAGGACTTCGACGAGGACGAGGTCGACGAGCGGCTGGACGGGGCGATCGACAAGGCCGACGACGCCGATGGCGACGAGGTCCTGATCGAGTTGGGGGACGACGAGGCCGGCGAAGCGGCCGCTGCCTCTGGGAAGAAGGCCGGAGGCGGCCGCCGTCAACGCGGCGAGTAGACTACGGGCGCGCCGCGGAACCCGCCGGCGGCGCGCCCGCCGCTCATGATCCGCCCGCCAGCTCGACCATGGCGTCGGCCAGCACCTGCGCGGCGGCGGCGCAGTGGTCCTTCTCGGCGCTCTCGGCCTCGTTGTGGCTGATGCCGTCCCTGCACGGGATGAAGATCATGCCGGCCGGGCACAGGCGCGAGATGTGCCGCGCATCGTGGCTGGCGCGGCTGAAGACCGGCTGGTTCGGAAGCCCGCGCCGGTCCGCCGCGGCCGTCAGTCGGGCGCGGATCTCCTGCGGGAACTCCAGCGTCTCGGACGTGATGAACTCGTCGACCGCAACCCCGCAGGGGCCGGCGTTCTCGCGGCAGATCTCGTCCACGCGGTTGCCCTGCTGGACCAGCACCGCGGATGACGGGTGGCGCATGTCCACCGTGAAGTGGACATGCCCGGGCACGACCGAGATGCCGCCTGGGCGGACCTCGAACCGGCCGACGGTGAAGCGCATCTCGTCCGTCTCGTCGGCGAATGCGTTGCGCAGCGCCACCGCCATGTCCGTCGCCGCGACGAAGGCGTCCTTGCGGCGGCTGACCGGCATGGTGCCGGAATGCGCGTCCTCGCCGGTGACGTCGATGCGCCAGCGGCGATAGCCCTGCATGCCGGTGACGACGCCGATCACCTTGCCGGAGGCCTCGAGTTCGATGCCCTGCTCGATATGGCTTTCCAGGAAGGCGGCGAACGGCGCGCCGAGGTCGCGCCGCCCGGCCTCGGGGATCGCCTGGCGCAGCGCCTCGAGGCAGTCGGCCAGCGCCACGCCCGCGGCGTCGCGCTGGCCGATCACCTCGTCCAGCCGGCGCACCCCGGCATAGACGGCCGAGCCCATGCAGGCGGGCGTGAAGCGCGGCCCCTCCTCGTTGTTCCAGATCGCCAGCGTCAGCGGGTGGCGCGTCGCGATGCCGGCGTCGTCGATCGCCTCCAGCGCCTCGAGGGCCGCGAGCACGCCGTGCATGCCGTCGAACCGCCCGGCCATCGGCTGGCTGTCGGTGTGCGAGCCGGCCGCCACCGGCGGCAGGTCGGGCGACTCGCCCGGCCTGGTGACGAACATGTTGCCGATGTCGTCGAGCGCCACCCCGAACCCGCGCGCCAGCGCCCAGTCGGCGATCAGCCTGTGGCTGGCGATGTCCTCGGGCGTCAGCGCCATGCGGTGCGCGCCGCCCGCGGGCGTCGCACCGATGCGGTCCGTCTCGGCCTGCCGCGCCCACAGGCGGTCGGCGTCTATATCCGCGTATCTCATGCCGCAGCCACCCTGTCGCCGGGCCGGATCGTGCCGCCTTCCACGACCCTGCAGTTCAGGCCCGAACGGTTCCAGAGCGCCATGTAAACGTCGCGTTTCAGCATCAGGTTCAGGTACTTGCAGGGCTGGTTGATCCTGACGCCTTCGAGCAGACAGTCGCCGACCCGGAAGCGCGCCCCGACCAGATGCTGCAGCGGCACGCCGGTCACCGTCAGGTTCCGCCGGTGCTCGTCGACGCCGATCTCGTGGCCGCAATCGGCGGCCACCCGCGCCAGCATCTCGAACTCGATCAGCGTCACCTGCCGGTCCTCGCCCGGCTTGACCGAGTAGGTGCCGGTGCCGAGCAGATAGCGGTCGCCGTCGATGCCCTGGCCGGCGATCAGCCGCGCCTCGGACATTCGCTGCATCGGTCGCGACTTGGCGGGCGCGACGTGGATGAAGTCGAGCGTGCCGGTCCAGCCGGTAGCGGTCATGCGGGTCCCCCTCGGATCGGCCGGCCCCGAACGGTCGGGGCCTCAGATAGTGCCCGCCTGCCGCAACGCCGCCAGCCGTTCCGGCGAAACGCCGAGCAGCCCGCCATAGACGTCGTCATTGTGCGCGCCGATCGCCGGTCCCGACCAGGCGATGCCCTCTTGCGGGCCGGCGCCGCCGAACCGGGGCACCGGCGCCGGGTGCAGGATCTCCTGCCCAGCACCGGGTCAGGCACGGCACGCACCGCGTCCCGCGCGCGGTACTGCGCGTCGGTGACGATGTCGGCTACGGTGTAGATCTTCGACGCCGGGATGCCGGCCTCGTCCAGCTCGGCGACCACCTCGTCCGGCGGGATGGCGCTCTACCCATGCGCCGATCTCGGCGTCGAGCGCCTCGACGTTCCTCACGCGCGACGGGTTGTCGGCGAAGCGCGGATCGCGGGCCAGCTCGGGCCTGCCCATCAGCGCCGCCAGCTTCTCCCACAGCGGCTGCGAGTTGCCGCCGATGACGATCCAGGCGCCGTCGGCGCAGCGATAGGCGCCGGAGGGAGCGGCGGTCGGGATGCGCGCGCCGTTCGGCCCGCGGACCCGCCCGAGGGCGCCGTATTCCGGCAGCATGCCCTCGAGCAGGCTGAGGACGCTCTCGGTCAGCGCGACGTCGACGATGCGGGCGGGCGTGCCGGGGCCGGGCGGGCGCTCGCGCTGCTCGTGCAGCGCGGCCAGCAGGCCGATGGCGCCGTAGAGCCCCGCCACGCTGTCGCCGAGGCTGACGCCGGTGCGCACCGACGGCAGGTCCGAGACATGCGGACGGATGCCCCGTCAGGTGCCGGATGCCGCCGATCGCCTCGCCGATCATGCCGAAGGACGGGTCGAGTCGCCGCGGCCCGGTCTGGCCGAAGCCCGAGATGCGGACCAGGATGCAGCCGGGCCTGACCGCGGCCAGGTCGTCGGGGCCGAGGCCGAACCGCTCCATCAGGCCGGGGCGGAAATTCTCGACCACAGCATCGGATCTGGCGACAAGCTCGAAGTGCGATGTCACGTGCGTCAGCAGCCTTGAGGTCCAGCGAGACGCAGCGCTTGTTGCGGCCATGCACGGACCACCAGAGCGAGCGGCCGTCGATCTGGGCGCCCCAGGAGCGGACCGGGTCGCCGGCCGGCGGCTCGACCTTGACGACATCGGCACCCAGATCGGCCAGCACCCGCGTCGCAAATGGCGCGGCGATGAAGTGGCCGAACTCGACGATCCGCAGGCCCTGCAATGGTCCGGAAAGCTGCGCCATGCGCGCATCAAGGCGCGGGCGCCGCTGCCGGTCAAGTCGGTCAGGCGGCACCGGCATCAATGGCGTGATAAAGCCTGGCCTGTCCCGCGCCGGCGTCGCGGCGCGCCGGCCCCGACCATAGTCTGCGCCGATGTTCCGCCCGGGCCGCGCGATTTTGGTGCTTCTGGTCGCCTCGATCACCCAAGTCGCGGCGGCCGCCGGTTTCTGGTCGTTCAGTCTTTTCGCGCCCGAGCTGGCGCGGGTAACTGGCCTGAACGAAAGGGATTTCGGGCTCGGCGTTCACCTTCATCTTCATGGGCGCCTTCGTCGCGAGCCCGTTCACAGGCGCGATGGTCCGGCGCTGGGGCGGCGCTGGGACGATGGCGCGGCTCTTTGCCGTCATGGCCGCGACCATGCTGCTGGTGCTGGGCGGAACGTGGACGACGACCATGCTGGCCGCGTTCCTCTTCGGGCTCGGCTATGCGCCGCAGGGTCCCGTCGGCATGACGCTGGTGACGCAGAGCGCGCCACCGGCCCGGCGCGGGCTGGCGCTGGCGCTCCGGCATTCCGCCGTACCGGCGGCCGCGGCCGTGTCGGGGCGGGTCCTGCCGCCGCTGATGCTGTGGGCGGGCTGGCAGGCCGGCGTGATCTCGATCGCCGGACTGCTGTGCGCGGCGCTGGTGTTCGCGCTTGCGGCGGCGCCGCTCTTTCAGGTGGCGGCATCGCCGCCACGCCATGCGACCACCGTCGATCGTTTTCGGTCGCTCTTCGTCGTGCCGTGCGGGCTGCGTTTCCTCTGGGGCGCCGGTATGGCGTTCGCCGTCACGCAGACCGCGGTGACGACCTATGCCTACCTGTATCTGCTCGAGGTCGGGCGGTTTTCGCCGCTGGTCGCGGGCATCTTCGTGTCGAACCTCCACCTGACGGCGTTGCTCGGGCGGCCGGCGCTCGGCTGGCTGACGGACCGGGTCGGCAATCCGCAGGCCGTGCTGGCCGGCATCGCGGTGGTGACGGTCGTCGCCATGCTGGCGCTGGTGCAGGTGGGACCGGCCACCGAGGCATGGCTGCTGGTGCCGCTGGCGGTGGCCTGCGGCATCTCGGGACAGTGCTGGAACTCGGTCTTCGTGACCGCGATGAGCTTTCGCGTCGAGGCGAGCGATCTGGCCGAACTGAACGGGCGGGCCTTCGCCTTCCTGTCGCTGGGCTGGATGGCGTCTCCACCGATCATCTGGGTGCTGATCGAGCTGACGGGCGGCTATGTCGTGCCCATGACCGGGCTCGCCGCGCTGAACGCGGCCGTTGCTCTGGTACTGCTTGCAGCGCCGCCGCGCCGCACGGCGCTTTGAAGGCGTCGCTCGCCGAGCTGGCGCAAGCCCTGGAGGGATCGCGAGCGCGTTCAGATCAGGTCGGCGCGCTCGCTTGCGTAGGACATGTCGGGATCAGAGTGCCGTGGCGGCTGGCTTGCTGCGCCGCGCCTGTCCTTTCCCGGCCGCGACAAGGCTCGCGATCGCGCTCATCAAGGCCAGGCCCGAGAGGGGGAGCGGGACGGGCGTCACGCAGGCTGCGTCGCCCTGATACTCTCCGTTCAATGTCGTATAGCAAACGTGCGAAAGCGAAACAGACCACCGGCCGGGACGCGTCGAGTAATAGGAATTGTCCGGCTCCCAGTACAACACATCGTAGACTGTCATGCCTTGCACCAACTCTGGATTCTCGATACGCGCAAAATCTTCATGAAATTGGTTGTTGCCCAGAAGCTCCCAGCCTTCAGATTTAGAATAAAGGTACCAGGCGCCCGCCGCGAGGGTCGTCGCCCTGGTCCGAAAACTCCATTCGTCAGGCAAATTATTGACCCCGAAGCTTACATCGCCAGTATATTCAAACTCTCCCCAATAGGAGCTATTTTCAATGCCGTGAAGACTGATTGAGCGCCCACTTATGTCAGCGAAAAATCCCTCGTCGACGAAAGTGTGGCGGAACAAAAGCGATTCTGCGTCAGTTTCCCCCTGATAACTTGCAATGAATGTCGAATCCGGCCTGCCCCTGCCGAATTCGTCAATCGTAATAGAGGTGCCCGGTGCGTAATAAGCAAGCTCGTACCAGGTTTCCTGCACGTACTCAACCTTAAGTGGTGTTGCGCATGCGGCGCTTGCAACCAGAACTGTCCATACGGCGACCCCGAACGTCTGCCAACGCATCTTATCCCCCGCCTCAAAGCAACACTTCGTTAATACAATGGGCCACAGGAGCGTACAAGACGCCAATGTGGGCAAAGCTGCCGGGCCCGATCCCGATCACAATGCAAGTATTGTGCCCAGGCGGCGGCGAGAACCGCGCAATCGTCCGGTGCGAGGGGCCGGCCGAGCGGCGCCGGGCACCGCCTACGGAACGGAGTTCACGCTGGCGCGTCGGCCGCAGCGGCACGATCGGCCGGCCAGCCCCGTCTCAGACGACGCCGCGGTTGCGGAGGTCGGCGACCTCTTCGCTGCCGAGGCCGAGGGCGCGCAGGATGGTGTCGGTGTCGGCGCCGAGCGCCGGTCCGGCGCGGCGCGGGGGCTCGGCGCCGGGGACGCGGAGCGGGCCGGCGAGCATGCGGACGGGGCCGGAGGTGTCCTCGAAGGCGGCGATCCGGTCCGAGCCGGCGACGAACGGGTTCTCCAGCGCCTGCGCCACGTCGAAGACGGGCGAGCAGGGGACGGCGCCCTGCAGGTGTGCCAGCCACGCGGCGGTGGTCCGCCCGGCGAACTCGGCCTCGAGCAGCCGGTTCAGCTCGGCCCGGTTTGCCAGCCGGTCGCGGAACCGGGCAAAGCGCGGATCGCCGCCCCATTCCGGGTGGCCGAGCTTTTCCGCCAGGACCGGCCAGAACACCTCCTTGTTGCACATGACGAACAGCCAGCCATCTGCCGTGGCATAGAGCTGCGATGGCACGAGCGAGGGATGCGCGCCGCGCGGCTCGCGCCCCTGATTGTGGCCGGTCTGCAGGTACCAGGTGGCCAGGTAGCCGAGATTGTGCAGCGCCGTATCGAACAGCGAGGTATCGACGTCCATGCCCTTGCCCGTCGCCCGTGCGCCGATGACGGCCGTGGCCAGCCCGAAGGCGGCCATCAGCCCGGTCATCATGTCGACCACCGACAGGCCGAAGCGGGAGGGCGGACCGTCCGGCTCTCCTGTGACCGACAGGTACCCGGCCTCGGCCTGCATCAGGTAGTCGAAGCCCGGCCACGTCGCGCGCGGGCCGTCGCGGCCATAGGCCGAGAGATGGGCGCAGACGATGCGCGGGTTGACCGGCCCGAGCGCCGCATAGTCGAGGCCGAGCTTTGCCGGCCGGTCGCCGCGCAGATTGTCGAGCACGGCGTCGGCCGTCTCGACCAGGCGCAGGAACAGGGCGTGGCCTTCGGGCGCCTTCAGGTCCAGCGTCAGCGACCGCTTGTTGCGGTTGAAGCTGTGGAAGAACTGCGAGCTGCCATCCGCCATGAAGTGCGGGCCGACGCCGCGCGCCATGTCGCCGCCGTCGCCCGGGTTCTCGACCTTGATGACCTCGGCGCCCATGTCGGCGAGCAGCATCGTGCCGAACGGGCCGGCCCCGTACTGCTCGACGGCGAGAATCCGCAGGCCGGTCAGCGGCAGCATCGGCTCGGCCCCCGGCCCGCTGCCCTAGCGGTACGCGCCCGCCGAACTCGGACCGGTGTAGCGGAGGTTTGCGGCGCCCTGCGGCGCGTTCCGGATCCCGGCGAGCCGGCGGCGGCAGGCTGGGTGCTGCGGCCGGAAATCGTCCCCTGGGAAACGGTCCCGCGGGTATCGGCGCCAACCGCGCCCGCGGGCGACGCGGGCTCGTAGGGCATGATCGTCAGATCGGACGCGCCGGGCTGGTCGGGTCCGACCTCGCCCGGCGCGAGCTGTCCAGGCGCGGAACGGTCGGTCAAACCGACATCGCCCGGCCCCGGCGGCTCTGCACCCGACGCAGTGCCCCGCGGTCGGCCGGCCATTGCGCCGGTCGTCCCGCCGACCGTGCTGTCGAACCTGCCGGCGCGCCGCGCCTGGCCGGCGGCGTTTGTCCCTGCCAGATAGGGGTTTTCCGGCCGCCCCCTGTCACCCAGCCGATCGGTGCGATCGATGATCCGGTTGTTCCGGACCGTGGTGTCCGGGCCGAACCGCTCGCGGATGCATTCCACGCCCGTCGTGCAGAGCGCATGGGCGGCGGATGTGCCGAGGCAGACGGACACCGCGGCCGCCAGTGCAAGCGTTCTCATCGTTGTCTCCGGTTTGCTTCCGCAAAGATAGCCGCCGGGCCGCCGCAGTTCCAGCGGCGCGGCCGGGCGGCGGGAACTATATCGGGTTCTTCTCGATCAGCCGCTTGGCGATCAGCAGGCGCTGGATTTCGTTGGTGCCCTCGCCGATGCAGAGCAGCGGCGCGTCGCGGTACAGGCGCTCGACCAGGAACTCCTTGGAATAGCCATAGCCGCCATGGATGCGCATCGCCTCGGTGGCGTTTTCCAGCGCCGCCTCGGTGGCGAAGAGCTTGGCCATGCCGGCGGCCATGTCGGCGCGCTCGCCGCGTTCCAGCGCCGCGGCGGCCTTCTCGGTCAGCAGGCGCGCGGCTTCGGTGCGGGTCGCCATGTCGCCGAGCTTGAGCGCGATCGCCTGGTGCTCGGCGATGGGCTTGCCGAAGGTCTTGCGCACTTGCGCGTATTTCACCGCCTCGTCCAGCGCCGCCTGGGCGACGCCGACGCCGCGCGCCGCGACGTTGACGCGGCCGAGCTCCAGCCCGGCGATGGCGGCCTTCATGCCGTTGCCCTCGCCGCCGATCAGGTTGAAGCCCGGCAGGCGGAAGTCGTCGAAGACCAGCTCGGCCGAGTCGATGCCCTTGTAGCCGAGCTTCTCCAGCTTTTTCGAATGCCGGAAGCCCTCGCCCTTCTCGGCGATGAAGAGCGACATGCCCTTGTGGCGCGGCTGGGCGGCGGGGTCGGTCTTGGCCAGGACGGCGAAGGCTGTGCCCGTGGATGCCGTTCGAGATCCAGGTCTTGGTGCCGTTGATGACGTACTCGTTGCCGTCGCGGCGCGCCGACGTGCGGATCGCCTGCAGGTCGGTGCCGCAATCGGGCTCGGTCAGGGCCAGGCCGCCGCGCGTCTCGCCGGTGGCGAAGCGGGGCAGGAAATGGCGCTTCTGCTCTTCGGTCCCCATGCGCGCGACGATGTGCGCCATGATGAGGTGCGAGTTGATGATGCCCGAGACCGACATCCAGACCCGTGCGATCCGCTCGATGATGCGGGCATAGGTGACGGGGCCGAGGCCGAGGCCGCCATATTCCTCCGGTATGATGGCGCCGAAGAGGCCGAGCGCCTTCATCGCCTCGACGATGTCTTCGGGGTATTCGTCGGCGGCCTCGAGCTTGTGGGCATGAGGAGCGACGTCGCGGGCGAGGAAGCGGTCGACCGAATCGAGGATCAGCCGTTCCTGCTCGGCTCGCTCCTCGCTCTCGACGTCGAGCATCAGACGGCTCCGAAGGCGGTCAGCGCATGCGCCGCGCGGGGCGCGTCGTCGAGGCCGAGCATGGCCTGCTCCATCACGGCGACGCGGTCCGGTGGGGCGGCCAGCGTGGCGTTCTGGCGGTACTTCTCGACGATCTCGGCGTTCGTCAGCGGCCGGTCGGCGGCGCCGCGGTTCACCGGCTCGTCCCGGGTCAGCCGGGTGCCGTCGTCGAGCGTGACCGTCAGGCGCCCGGAATAGGCTGCCGGAAAGGGGCCGTCGCCATAGGCGGCGCAGCTGGTGCGGTCCATCAGCGCGTGGACCTCGCGGTCGGCAAGATACTCGGGCTCGAGCTCGGCCAGCCCGAGCCGGCCGTGCTTCAGCGCGGTGGCGACGAGGAAGTGGGTCGAGAACTTGGCGTCATAGTCGTTGCGCGGCCGGCGCTTGTTGGCCTCGGGCTCGCAGATCGTCTTGTGCACCTCGATCGGCACGGCCGCCTCGATGGACGCGATGCGGTCGAGCAGCGCCCCGTCCTTCAGACCCTCGCCCCGCAGCGCCAGGGCGCAGTCGATGACGCCATGCGTGAAGTGGCAGGTCGGGAACGGCTTGATGGCGGTCAGCATCAGCTGCCAGTCCTGCCCGAGGCCGGCAGAGATCGGCGACAGGTCGACCCAGTCGGTGAACTTGCCGCCATAGATGTTGAAGAGGCCGAAGCGGCCGTCGTAGGGCTTTGTCGCGCCGACGAAGCCCTCGCGGGCGAGCGCGCAGGCGGTGATGGCCGACGAGGCCGCCCAGCCCGGGTGGAAGCGCTTGTTCCAGGCGCCGTCCTCCAGGAACTCCATCGAGCCGGCGGCCATCGAGACGGCCAGCCCCTGGGCGTGCGCAAGCTGCTCGGCCGCAAGGCCCATGAGACGGCCGGCGGCAAGCACGCAGCCGAAGATGCCGACGATGCCGGTAGGATGGAAGCCGACCTGGTGGAAGGCGCCCTTGGCGCACATGCCGATGCGTGTCGCTGTCTCCATGCCGACGACATAGGCCGTCACCATGTCGCGCCCCGACGCGCCGGTCATCGCGGCGGCGGACAGCGTCGCCGGCAGGACGCTCGCGGTCGCGTGGATGATCCCCGCGACATGCGTGTCGTCATAGTCGAGGCCGTGGCAGAGATAGCCGTTCATCGTCGCCGCGTCACGCGGGCCCAGGCGATCGGCATAGCCGAAGACTGGAACGTCGGCCCAGGTGCCGGTCCCGTCGCCGAGCGCCTTGAGGCCGCGCAGCACGGGCTGGGCGAACGGGTACGTCGTCGAGGCCAGCGCGATGCCGGCGGCGTCGAGCATGTGGTGCATGGCGCGGATACGGACCTCGGCCGGGATCTCGGCGTGGCTCAGGCCGGTTGCGAAGGCGGCGAGCCGCTCGGCGACCGGCTGGTCGGCCCGGATGTCGGTCTGGACGTTCATGGTTCCTCTCCCTTGTGCGAGGGCGCTTGGCGCGCCGGCACCAGCGAGCTGCGCTGGAAGCCGAGAACGACGGTGCCGTCCTGCTTGTAGCCCTCGGTTCTTGTCGTGACGATGCCCTGGTCGGGGCGGGACTTCGACGGACGGACGGCCAGCACCTTGGTGCGGGCATAGAGCGTGTCGCCGACGAACACCGGGGCGGTCAGGCGCACCTCGTCCCAGCCGAGGTTGGCGATGGCGCGGGCCGAGACGTCGTCGACGGTCAGCCCGGTGACGATCGCCATCGTCAGCGTCGAGTTCACCAGCTCCTGCCCGAACTCCGTGCCTGCTGCAAACGCGGCATCGCAATGCGCCGGGTGCCGGTTCATGGTCAGCAGCGAGAAGTGGATGTTGTCGGTCCGGGTGATGGTGCGGCCCGGCCGGTGCTCGTAGACGTCGCCGACGGCGAAGTCCTCCAGGTCGCGCCCATAGCGCGCGACGTGGACACGCCCGCCCGGGTCTGGCGTCATGCTGCTCTCGTCGTCTCTCATAGGCGCCATGCTTAACACGAGTCACGGTAGTGGCGGCGCAAGAGGGTGATATCGGGGCCGGGTGCGCCGATGCGCGCCTTTGGCGCAAAGCCCGGCATGGTCAGCGGCCAGGTTCTCTGTCACCATCGCACTCGGTGCGGGCCTTGCACGATCGGCGAGTGCAGGACTCGCTCGCCGCGGCTGCCACACAAGCTCGGAAAGGACTGTCATGCGGCTCCGGCTCGGCTGTTCGCTCGACTACAGCTTCCCGCAACCGACGCCGATGATCGTCATCCTGAACGTGCACTATCGCGCGCTTCGCCGATCTCGAGCGGCCGGACTTTCTGGTCAGCGATCCGGCGGTGCCGATCGCCAGCTATCGCGACATGTTCGGCAACTGGTGCAATCGGCTGGTCGCGCCGGCCGGCGCCTTCCGGCTCGGCACAGACGCTATCCTGCGCGACGACGGCGCGACCGACCCGGCCGATCCGCAGGCCGTGCAGCATGCCGTCGAAGAGCTGCCGGCCGAGACGCTGATCTACCTGCTCGGCAGCCGCTATTGCGAGACCGACCTGCTCTCCAACGACGCGTGGGGGCTGTTCGGCGCGACGGCGCCAGGCTGGCCGCGCGTGCAGGCGATCTGCGACTTCGTGCACAACCACATCGCCTTCGGCTATCAGAACGCGCGGGCGACCCGGACCGCGGGCGAGGCGTACCGCGAGCGGGTGGGCGTCTGCCGCGACTTCACGCACCTCGCCATCGCGTTCTGCCGGGCGATGAACATCCCGGCCAGGTATTGCACGGGCTATGTCAGCGACATCGGCCTGCCGCCGCCCTACGAGGCGATGGACTTCGCCGCCTGGATGGAGGTTTGGCTGGGCGGGCGCTGGTGGGTCTTCGATCCGCGCAACAACGCGCCCCGCATCGGCCGCGTGCTGATCGCCCAGGGCCGCGACGCCGCCGACGTGCCGCTGACGCACACTTTCGGTCCGAACATGCTGACCGGCTTTCGCGTCTGGATCGACGAGGCGGCGCCGGTCTGAAGCTGCGGCCGGGCCTCAGGCGCGCGCCGCCAGAAGCGCGGCCAGCCAGTCGTTCGCCTCGCCGAGCGCCGGCGCGGCGCCGTCCCGGTCGGGCCGGATGCCGTCGAGCCGCAGCGGCAGGCCGAAGAAGTCGAGGCCGCCCGCATGGCGCTTGATGCCGATCGCCTCGGTCTGCGGGTGGGCGGCGACCTCGGCCGTATCCTGAACGGGCGCGTGCGGCACGCCGGCGGCGTCGAGCGCGGCCGAGAGTTCGGCGGCGTGGCGCTGCACCGTCTGCCCTTCCAGCAGCGGGATCAGGATCTGGCGGTTCCGGACGCGCTGAGGGTTGTGCAGGAACCGCTCGTCGGCGGCCCAATCGGGGTGGCCGAGCGTGCGGCAGAGCTTGGCGAACAACGTGTCGTTGCCGGCGGCGATCATCAGCTCGCCGTCCGCGCACTGGAAGATCTGGTAGGGGCAGATCATCACCGTTCCCGACCCGGCCTTGCCGGGCGCCCGGCCGGTGGCCGAGAGGATGGTGACGAAGTAGACCATCCAGCCGAGCGCCGTCTCGAAGAGCGCCGTGTCGACCGTGGCGCCCCGGCCCGTCTCGGCGCGGCGCAGCAGCGCGGCGAGGACGCCGATCACCACCCACATGCCGGTGCCGCAGTCGATGATCGAGGGGCCGATGCGGGCCGAGGGCTGGCCCGGGTGGCCGGTCACGCTCATCAGCCCGCCGAAGGCCTGCATCAGCGGGTCGTAGCCGGGTTTCTCCGCCAGCGGGCCGCGGTCGCCGAAGGCATGGATGTTGGCGTAGACCAGCCGCGGGTTCAGCGCCCGGAGCGACGCGGCGTCGAAGCCGAGGGCGGCGGCGAGGCCGGGCTTCTGGTTCTGGATCACCACGTCGGCGGCGGCGGACAGGCGGCGGAGTGTCTCCTGCCCCTCGGGCGATTTCAGGTCCAGCGTCACCGACCGCTTGAGCCGGTTGAGCGCGTGGAAGGTGGGAGAGGCGCCGTCGACGGCGCCGCCCGCAGGATCGCCCCATGTGCGCGCATCGTCGCCGGCGCCCGGCCGCTCGACCTTGACGACCTCGGCGCCGAGCTCGGCCAGCACCAGCGCGGCATAGGGCGCGGCGACCGAGTGGCCGATCTCGATCACGCGGATGCCGTCGAGCGGTAGCTGCATGCGCCGGTCCCTCCGCGATCCTCCTGCCCGGCCTTCTCGGCGGCAGGGGCGCAACGGTCAAGCCACGGACGTGATGGAGCCCGAGGCGGGCGTCGCACGCGGCGGCGCGCCGGGCGCGCCAAGACATGCCCCCCGACGCGCGCCTCCGCGCGCGCCGGGGCCCCGTTGGCTCCCGGGCCTCGGCCGGCGATCTTCGCGGAGAGGGCGCAGGGGTGCTGGGGAAGGCCGGACAGGGTGTCCGGCCCGGCGCGAGCATTGCGGCTCGGAGTGCGCGTCAAGGGCAGGCGGGCTTTGCCCGTGCTGCGCACCCTTGACCCGCCCTCCGAGCCGCCGCCCCGATCAGGCGGCCGGGGCGGTATAGCGCAGGATCGGGCGGCGCGGCAGGCGGCGGGCGATCTCGACGAAGCCGGCCTCGCGGAAGGCGGCTTGCGTGCCGAGGAAGAGATCCCACGAGCTGACCTTCGGGCTGTCGACCGGATACGCCTCGACGATGGTGGCGCCCTGTGCCACCGCGTGCGCGACGGCGCCGCGGATCAGCGGCCGCATCAGGCCCTGCCGGCGCCACGCCTTGCGGACGATTAGGCAGTTGAGGCCCAGGCGAGGCGGTCGTCCAGGGGCGCGAGCGGCCGGGAGCGGCGCAGCCGGTCGAAGTCGGCACGCGGCGCGACCCCGGCCCAGCCGACCGGGTCGGCCGCGGCGCCGGGATCGGCATAGGCCAGCACGCCCGGCTGCAGCCCCGCCATGACCCGGTCATGCAGCACGCGTCGGTTGTCATCGCCCCAGCCGGCCTTGAAGTCGCGGTTCGGCAGGTACCAGTAGGCGCACCAGCAACGGGCGGCGTCGGCGCAGTCGCGGAAGACCGTCTCGACGTCGGGCCAGCGCACGGGCGTGGCGGGGCGGATGTCGATCTCTGGCATCGCCGGCGCGGTCATTTCCGCACGCTATCGCCCTTCTGATCGCACCGCCAGTGGCGCCGGGCGCCTCGGCCCGTTATGGTCCGGCGCATGCAGTACCGAACGCTGGAGATCCGCGACGAGGACGGCGTCACCGTGGTGACGCTGAACCGGCCGGAAGTGCTCAACGCCATGAACACGGCGATGATGGAGGACCTGCGCGCGTTCTTTGCCGCGCTTTATGTCGAGCCCGACCGCGCCCGCGTCGTCGTGCTGACCGGCGCCGGCGAGCGCGGCTTCTGCCCTGGCGCCGACCTGAAGGAGCGCGACGGCATGACGGACGCGGTCTGGCGCCGCCAGCACGCCATCGTCGAGCAGGCGGCGCGCGCCATGTTCCAGTGCCCGATGCCGCTGATCGCGGCCGTCAACGGCGTCGCCATGGGCGGCGGCGCCGAGCTGGCGCTGAACTGCGACTTCATCTACGCGGCCGACCATGCGCGCTTTGCCTTCCCGGAGGTCACGCGCGGCATCATGCCGGGCATGGCAGGACCGCAGAACCTGCCCCGCGCCGTCGGCGTGCGCCGGGCCAAGGAGATCGTGCTGACCGGCCGGCCGTTCAGCGCCGAGGAGGCGTTCGGGTGGGGCATGGTCAACCGCGTCCTGCCGCTGGCCGAGCTGATGCCGGCGGTCATGGAGACGGCGCGGGCGATCGCCGACAACGCGCCGGTCGGCGTGCGCTCGGCCAAGGCGGCGCTCGACAAGGCGACCGAGCTCGACCGGGCGGCGGGCTACGACTTCGAGATTGCCGTCTACGGCGCGACGATCCCGACCGAGGACCGGCTGGAGGGCGTGCGCGCCTTCAACGAGAAGCGCAAGCCCGTGTTCCGCGGCCGATGAGCGGGGGACGATGATGCGGATCGGGCTCGCGCTCTTCCCCGGGCTCTGCCAGCTCGACATGACGGGTCCGCACGAGGTGATGGCGCGCTTTCCGGGGGTGGAACTCTCGGTCGTCGCGGCGAGCCTGCAGGCGGTGACGACGGATCGCGGGCTGACGATCCGGCCGGACTGCAACCTGTTGTCGGCGCCGCAGTTCGACGTCTTCGTCATGCCGGGCGGGCCCGGCCAGCAGGCGTTGATGGCGGACCGGGAATGGCTGGATTTCCTCGTCGGTCAGGCACGGGGCGCGCGGGTGATGATGGGCGTCTGCACGGGGTCTCTGGTGCTGGGCGCCGCCGGGCTGCTGCAGGGCTATCGTGCCACGACGCACTGGTCCTGCCACGACCTGCTGGCGCTGCTCGGCGCCGAGCCGGTGGCCGAGCGCGTCGTCATCGACCGCGACCGCGTGACGGCGGCCGGCGTGACCAGCGGCATCGACGGCGCGCTGGCGCTGGCGGCGCATCTCTTCGGGCGGGACGTGGCCGAGCGCATCCAGCTGGGGATGGAGTACGCGCCGGCGCCGCCGACCAATGCCGGAAGCCCGGCGACGGCGCCCGCGGCGCTGGTCGCCGGAATGCGCGAGAAGGGCGCGGGGCTCTATGCGGCCCGGCGCGAGGCCTGCCTGGCCGCGGCCGGGCGGCTGACGACAGGTGAGGAGGCGAGATGATGCGTGACGTTCTCGTCCGCGATGTCGGCCCGCGCGACGGGCTGCAGCTGGTGAAGGCGGTGCTGCCGACGACGGTAAAGCTGGACTGGATCAGGGCGGATGTCGCCGCCGGCGTGCCGGAGATCGAGGTCTGCTCCTTCGTCCCGGCACATGTGATCCCGCAGTTCGCTGATGCGGTACAGGTGGCCACCGAGGCGGCAAGGATCGAGGGATACGCGCCCTCGGCGCTGACGCCGAATCCGAAGGGGGCGGAGATCGGCTTTCGCACCGGGATCGGCAAGATCAACTACGTCATGTCGGTCAGCGAGAGCCACAACCGGCAGAACGTGCGCCGCAGCCGCGCGGAATCGCTCGACGGGTTTCGCGCCATCATTGCGGCGCGGAACGAGCAGGCACCGGGGGTGAGGATCGGCATCGGGCTGGCCACCGCGCTCGGCTGCACGATCGAGGGCACGGTGCCGGAGGCAGAGACGCTGGCGCTGCTGGAGCAGGTGCTGGAAGCCGGCGCCGACGAGGTGATGCTGCCGGACACCGTCGGCTATGCCAGCCCGACGCAGGTGCGCTCGCTGTTCCGCAACGGGTTGCAGGATCGCCGGCGACGTGCCCGTCTGGTCGCACTTCCACGACACGCGGGGGCTGGGTCTGGCCAACGCGCTGGCGGCGCTGGAAGCCGGGTGCACGCGCTTCGACGCATCGCTGGCCGGGCTCGGCGGCTGTCCGTTCGCGCCGGGGGCGACCGGCAACATCGTGCTGGAGGACCTGGTGTTCCTGCTGGAGTCGGAGGGGCTGCGGACCGGCGTCGATCTGGAGGCTCTGCGCGCCGCCCGCGAAATCGTCGAGGCGGCGCTGCCGGACGAGCCGAAACACGGCCAGGTGCTGCGCGCCGGGCTGCCCAAGGGCTTCGTGCCGGCCAGCCATGCCGCCTGATTCCGCCATGGGCGAGCCGCTCTCGCTGCCGCTCGACGATCCGTGGGCGGACATCAGGGACGGCGTGGCGAAGCTCTGCGAGCCGTTCGACAATGCCTATTGGAACCGGCTGGATGCCGCCTCGGAATACCCGCACGAGTTCGTCGATGCGCTGACCGAAGCCGGCTATCTCGCCGCGCTGATCCCGGAGGAATATGGCGGCGCCGGGCTGCCGGTCGCCGCCGCCGGCGCGATCCTCGAGACCATCCACGCCGCCGGCTGCAACGCCGCCGCCTGCCACGCGCAGATGTACACGATGGGCACGCTGCTCAGGCACGGCTCGGCCGAGCAGAAGGAGAAATGGCTGCCGGGCATCGCCTCGGGCGCGCTGCGCATGCAGGCCTTCGGCGTCACCGAGCCGACCACCGGGTCCGACACGACCCAGCTGAAGACGCGGGCCGAGCTGCGCGGCAACAAGCTACGTCGTCAACGGCCAGAAGGTCTGGACCAGCCGGGCCATGCAGTCGGACCTGATGCTGCTGCTGGCGCGCACCACGCCGGCCGACGAGGTCAAGCGGCGCTCGGACGGCATCTCGGTGCTTCCTCGTCGACCTGCGCGAGGCCGTGGGCAACGGCATCGAGCTGCGCAAGCTCGACGCGATGATCAACCACAACACGTGCGAGGTGTTCATCGACAGCCTGGAGGTGCCGCCCGACTGCCTGATCGGCGAGGAGGGCAGGGGGTTCCGCTACATCCTCGACGGCATGAACGCCGAGCGGATGCTGATCGCGCATCGAATTGCCTGGCGACGCCGCCTACTTCCTGCGCCGGGCGGTCGAGTACGCCAGGCGAGCGCGTCGTCTTCGGCAAGCCGATCGGCCAGAACCAGGGCGTCGCAGTTCCCAATTGCTCGGGCGTAGGCGGAGACGCAGGCGGCGAAGCTGATGGTGCTGAAGGCGGCGGCGCTGTTCGACGCCGGCCGCGACTGCGGCGCCGAGGCGAACATCGGCAAGATGCTCGCCTCCGAGGCCGCCTGGGCCGCCGGCGAGGCGGCGATGCAGACCTTCGGCGGCTTTGCCTTCGCGCGGGAGTACGGCATCGAGCGCAAATGGCGCGAGGCGCGGCTGTACCAGACGGCGCCGATCTCGACCAACATGATCCTGGCCTATATCGGCCAGCACGTCCTGGGCCTGCCGCGCAGCTACTGAACCCGGGCGGGCTGAACGGAATGCGCGCTGGTCGCGCGCATGCGACATCCGCTCGGCCTGTCGCTCCGCTTTCGGCCGAGCCGCCCGGCCGCGCCGGCGCGCGCGATCGACAGCGGCACGCCCGGCCGCACGATCGCAGCAGCTGCTGGGGAGGGCCGGACGGGGCGTCCGGCCAGGCGGGAGCATGGGCGGGTTCGGGGCGCGTCAAGGCCGAGCCACCTTCGGCGGTCGCTTCGCGAGCCTTGACGCGCCCCGAACCCGCATCCGGCATGCGATGAGGCGGGCGCGCCGCTTGCGATAGCGGAGCGGGCCGACTTAGGGTGTCCGAGTTTCAGAGGAGGCTTCCCATGACACCGCGCCAGCGTTTCGCGGCGGCCATCGCCGGTGGCAAGATGGTCACAGCCCCCGGCTGCTATGACGCGATGACGGCCAAGCTGATCGAGCGCGCCGGGTTCAGCGCCTGCTACATGACAGGGGCGGGCACCGCCGCCGCGCACGGGCTGCCGGATTACGGGCTGCTGACGATGAGCGAGATGGTCGCCAACGCCGCCCGCATCGCGGCGGCCGTGAATATTCCCGTCATCGCCGATGCGGACACCGGGTTCGGCAACGAGCTGAACGTCACGCGGGCCATGCAGGAATACGAGCGCGCCGGCGTCGCCGCGATCCACATCGAGGACCAGGGATTCCCGAAGAAGTGCGGCCATCTCGACGGCAAGGTCATCGTGCCGGTTGCCGAGTGGCTCGCCAAGATCCGGGCGGCGGCGGCGGCCCGACGCGACGCCGACTTCCGGATCATCGCGCGGACGGATGCGAACGCCGATCTGGGGTTCGACGAGGCGGTGGCGCGCGCCAATGCGGCGCTGGCCGCCGGCGCGGACATCGCCTTCGTCGAGGCGCCGAAGACGCCCGACGAGCTTGCCGCCGTGCCGCGGCGGGTGAACGGCCCCTGCCTGTTCAACCTGGTCGTGCGGGGCAAGTCGCCGCCCGTGGAGCTCGCCGGGCTGGCCCGGGCCGGCTATGCGCTGACGATCCTGCCGGACGTTCTGTGGCGCGAGATGGTCGCGGCGGCCGAGGACATGCTGGCGCGGTTGTCGGCGGGCGCGCTGCCGGACCAGGGCGCGGGGCTGACCGTGCGCGACCTCTTCGACCGGGTCGGCGCGGCGGACTGGGACCGGCTGCGCGACGCGTTCGCGGAACCGGCGCGGGCAGCCGAGTAATGCGTGAGCCAAGCCACCTTTCTGCCCGGATCGAAGGCTTCGCGGCGTTGGAGCATGGCCCAGATCACCGTGACGCGGCGGCGCGCGAGGGCGGTGAGGGCCCGGCTGTGGTGCTCTCCCTCGCGCCGCTTCCGGTCGTAGAAGGCTTTGGAGAGCGGGTCCTTGGTGGAGACGGCGCAGAAGACGCTCTGATAGAAGACGCGCTTGAGCGCCTTGTCGCCGCCGAAGGCGCGACGCCAGCCGGCGCGCTTGCCGGACTGGCGCTGCACCGGCGCGAGGCCGGTGCAGGCGAGCGCATCGCGGTCGAGAACGAGCCGGCCCCCGTCGTCGACGCCCACGGCCCAGTGCGTCGTCTTCGCCGCGTCGATATCGAAGCATATCCTGATGGCTCGGCCTCCCACGTGCTTCACGTCCGCACGCCTCGTCACGCCGACATCGCCTTGCACAGCCATCACGGGCACAGCCATCACGGGCACAGCCATCACGGGCACAGCCATCACGGGCATCGATCAATCGGCGGTCGTTCCGAGGCGGCAAGGCGGGCGGCTCAGCAGCCGGAGCCATCAAGGACAGCCAGAATGACAGCCATACCAGCCTCGCCTGCGCCTCGGCAGCATCTCACCGCCTACGGCGCCAGGACAAGGGGTAAGGCCGAATGAGCCGCACCGCGCTGGTCACCGGGGCCGGGCAGAACATCGGCCGTGCCGTGGCGCTGGCACTGGCGGCGGACGGCTTCGACATCGTCGTCAACGGGCGGGCCAATCGCGATGCCTGCGACGAGACGGCGACCGCCATTGTCGAGAAGACGGGGCGCGACGCGCTGGTCTCGATGGGGGATGTCGGGGTGGGCGAGGACTGCCTCGCGGTCGCCCGCGAGGGCATCGCCCACTTTGGCCGCATCGACGTTCTGGTGCACAATGCGGCGATCCGCCCCTCGTCGCCCTTCCTGGAGATGGACGAGGCCGATTGGCACCGCGTGATGGACGTGAACCTGACGGCGTCGTTCCGTCTGGCCCGCGCCTGCCTGCCGGGCATGCTCGAGACCGGCTGGGGCAGGATCGTCCTCTTTGCCGGGATGAACGCCATCCACGGCTATGGCGGGCGGGCGCATGTCTCGGTCTCCAAGCACGGCAACTGGGGCCTGGCCAAGGCGCTGGGCAAGGAGTTCGGACCGAAGGGCGTGACGGCGAACATCGTCTCGCCGGGGCCGATCGCCTCGAAACACGCCGACCATGCGATGACCGAGCACATCAAGGCGCAGGCCGGGCGCATCCCGGTCGGCCGCCTCGGCACGCCGGAGGAGGTGGCGGCGGTCGTCTCTCTGCTGGCCTCGGAGAGGGGCGCCTTCATCAACGGCCAGTTGATACAGGTGAACGGCGGCGCCGAGACGTGAGCGAGACGGGCCGATCGTAGGATGGCGCAGGCGTCCACGCGTGGACGCCTGCTAACCATCTGATGACGCTGAGTAACAATCCCGACTACTCGTGCGCGGCTGTGCGCGGCCACACTACACGACTTTCTGCAGTTTGCCGGGTTCTGCGGCGATCCTTAGCCAGTTGCTGACGGCGGCGAGCGGGGTCGCTTCTGAGCAGCTGGCGGATGATGTCGAAGCCGATGCGGAACCAGGATTTGGCGAGGTAGCCGTGGCTCGCCGTCCGGGGCTTGCGGGGCCAGATGCGGGCAATCGCGGCGCGGGCGATCCAGGCCGTGGCCAGCGCGGCGAGGCTCATGAGCAGGTCGAGCTTGCGCGGGTCGGTGAGGCGGGTGTCCTTGATGTTGAGACCCCGGGTCTTTAGGTCGCCGAAGAGCGATTCGATCGCCCAACGCTTGGCGTAGGCGGCGAGGCCGGCCCTGGCGGGCCCGTTGGTGACGACGATGAGGAGCTGGTCCTCCAGGCGCTTGAGGGCGAAGTTCAGGAGGGGCGCATCGGCCTCCATTCCGGCGACGCGGCCGCGCAGGAAGCGGGTCCGGCCGCGGTCCCCGAGATGCGCGGCGAGGGGAAGGTCGTGCCCGGCTTCGGACACGACGCGCAGGCCCTCGCGCAGGTTCTCGCGCAGGCGGATGGCGAAGGGGATGCCAACTTTAGCGAGGAAGCTCAGCCACTTCGCCCCGACTAACTCCCGGTCCGCAAGCAGAAGCCGGATCGTCGAGACATCGAAGAGCGCGAGATAGCGCTGCATCAGCGCGATCCGCTGCTCGGTGTCCGAGCAACCGGGACCCTTGATCACGCTCCACATCAGCGGCACGCGGAAGCGCGGCGTCACGACGGCCAGCACGAGGAAGTTGACGTCCTGCTCGCCGACCCGCCACTGGGTCCGGTCGAGCACCAGCGTCCAGGAACCCTGAAGCCCGAGCAGCTTGGCCGCCACCGGTGCCGACCAGTCCTCCCCGAGCTCGACGTGCTGGAAGAAGCGCTGCAGCCGGCGATAGGTCGAGGCGACCAGCGCCGTGCCCGGCCTCTCGCTGGCGATATGGCTGAGATTGACTGTCCGTGGAATGACCATCCCGACAACCAGGAGCGCCAGCGTTTCCCGCCGGTCCTTGCTCAGCGGCAGATGCGGGCTTGATCCAGCATGGCGATCCTGTTTGGCGACGGAGTCGCCCACAAGATCACCTCTCGTCACCCTCAGCCAGCGCTACTGTCGTGTAGTGTGGTGCGCGGCGCTCTCCGCCCGCTGGCGCCGGCCCTTTACAGTAGATGCTACTGTCCGGCTTCGATCCGTCCCACGAACGCAGGATTCCTTGGCGCCCGGCGGAGGAGAACACCCGAAGATATCTTCGGGAGCCCTCAGCAGGATCTGGATCAGGGACTGGCGATCGATGCCTGCTTTGCGCCATGACCACGATCTTTCGCGGGGAGAGCAGGCGCGAAACCAATTCTACTCGCGGGGCATGCGCCCCCGCTGCTATGATTCCAGGGCCGTGGCCTAAGTGGGCGTTACCGGCGCCTCGTCGCGCACTCGGGAGGGTTCGTCGTGGCGGCAGGTGGAACCATTCGGCGCCTGGCCGCCATACTCGCGGTCGACCTGGTCGGGTACAGTCGGCTGATGGAAAGAGACGAGGGGGCACGCTCCACAGATCGCGCTTCGAGAATCTTGTGGGCGACGAGCGGCTGGAGCGCGTCGCGGACGGGGTCGCCTCTGACGTGATCGCGGCCTTCTGCTCCATTCGCCTCATCAACGCCGTCAGGCGGAGCACGAGCTTTGCGTATCGCGGCTCCGGACGCAACTCGCGCGCGATCGGGCGCGAGCTGGGCGTCGAGTTCATCACGAACGGCATCCTCCCAAGGCGACGATCAGCGCCTGTCGGCAGCCGTCCGGCCCGTCGACGTCCGAAGCGGACAGCAGCTCTGGTCCCAGCGCTCCGAGAGCCCGGCGGACGATCTTTCCGCCGCGTAGACCGAGCTGAGCCGACGCATCGCGGCGATGCTTTTCGACGTGGTTCGCGACGCGGCGCGGGAGGTGGCGCGCCGGAAACCCAAGGACGAGCTCCACGCCTTCGAGCTCGTGCTGCTGGCTTGGGATCATGGCGTCAAACGGACGCCGGAAGGCAACCTGAAGGCGATGGCGGGAATGCCAGCTGAAGGCCGGGTTGCTCTGCCGGGCGGACCTGGGCACATCGGATGCTGGCGATGACGAACGCTGCCCGGCAAGCAGCACATACTTAAAGGGGGCTGGCCGCTGGCGGGGGACGGGAGGGCTATTGCGAACGGAGGCGCGGGTCGAGCGCATCGCGGACGGCGTCGCCGAAGAGGTTGAAGCCGAAGACGCCGAGCGAGATGGCGACTCCCGGCCAGATGGCGATCCACGGCTCGGTCCGGATGAACTCCTGCGCGTTGCGCAGCATCAGCCCCCAGGCCGGCAGCGGGTCCTGGACGCCGAGGCCGAGGAAACTGAGCGACGCCTCGAGCAGGATCGCCTGGCCGACGAAGGCGGTGATCATGATGAGGTAGGGCGCCATCACGTTCGGCACCATGTGGCGCAGGATGATGCGCGTGTCCGAATAGCCGTTGGCGCGGGCCGCGTCGATGTAGGGGATCTCGCGGATCGACAGCGCCGACGAGCGCACGACCCGGGCGCAGCGCGGGATGAACGGGATGGTGATGGCGATGATGACGAAATAGACCGAGTCCTCGGCCGAGACTGCGTAGGCGCGGCTGATCGAGACGATGGCGAGCGCCAGCACGATCAACGGGAAGGCGAGGAAGACGTCCATCACCCGCTGGAAGATCAGGTCGGTCGTGCCGCCCCAATAGGCGCTGGCCACACCCAGCACCAGCCCGACGGTGGCGCCGACGATGGCGCAGGTGAAGCCGACGAAGAGCGCCGTGCGGGACCCGGCGATGACGCGGCTGAGAATGTCGCGTCCGTATTCGTCGGTGCCGAACAGGTACGGCCAGCCGGGCGGGGTGAACATCGCCGAGTAGTCGTTGTTCATCGGCGGGAACGGCACCAGCCACGGCGAAAAGACGGCGAGCAAGATGTAGACGAGCACAACCAGCCCGCCCGCCGTCCCGAGCGGCTGCTTGCGGGTGAAGCTGCGGAAGCGCTTCCACACGCTGGGGCGGTCGCGCAGGTCCTCGAGATCGCCGAAGGCGGCCTCGGTGCGGGCTTCCGATGTCGTCGCCATGGCGTCGCCCTCAAGCGTAGCGGATGCGCGGGTCGAGCCACGCATACAGGATGTCGACCAGGAAGTTCGTGAAGACGAAGACGAGCACGATGATCATCACGATCGCCTGCGTCAGCGTGTAGTCGTTCAGCGTGACCGCCTGAACCAGCAGGCGCCCTAGTCCGTTCAGGTTGAAGACCTGCTCGGTCACGACCAGGCCGCCCATCAGGAAGGCGAACTCGATGCCGATAATGGTGATGACCGGCAGCAAAGCGTTGCCGAGCGCGTGGCGGTTGATGATCAGCTTTTCCATCAGGCCCTTGGCGCGGGCGGTGCGCACATAGTCCTCGCGCAGCACCTCGAGCAGCGACGAGCGCGTCATGCGCGTGGCGACCGCGGAATAGCGGTAGCCGGTGGCCAGCGCCGGCCAGATCAGCATGGACAGGTTGTACCAGGGGTCCTTCCAGATCGCCACGTACTCGATCGGCGGCGACCATCGCGTGCCGGTCAGCATCTCGGAGACGCTGAGGATCGCCATGATGATCATGATGCCGAGCCAGAACGAGGGGATGGCGATGCCGGCGATCGATATGGTGCGGACGACCATGTCGATCCAGGTATTCTGGTAGACGGCCGAGAGGGTGCCGAGCGGGATGGCGATGGCGATCGAGACGATGGTCGCCATCAGAGCGATCTGCAGGCTGAGCTCGAAGCGCAGGCCGATCTCGTGCACGATCGGCCGGCCGGTCCACATCGAGTTGCCATAATCGAACGTGGCGATGCCCCAGAGGAAATCGCCGAACTGCACCAGCAGCGGCCGGTCGATGCCGAGATTCTTCTGGCAGAGCGCGACCGCGGCGGGGTCGTAGGCGCCGCCGTCGGCGCCGACCTTCATCTCGCAGACGTCGCCCGGCATCAGACGAAGCAGGAAGAAGATGACGACCGCCGCGCCGATGACGGTCGGGATCATCATGACCAGGCGTTTGAAGACGTATTGCCACATGGGCCGGGTTCTCGCTGGACGCGGGGCAGAGGCGAGGGGCGGCCCCGGTCAGGGCCGCCCCGGCTGGCGTCAGGACTTGCCGTCCAGCCAGATCTGGTCGAGCTGCTGCGCCAGATAGTGGCTCGGCGGGATCTTCCAGCCCTTCACATAGCTGCGGTACGGGTTGATCTTGTACCACCAGAGCGTGATCTGCTGGCTCGCATCCTCGTCAAGGATGAGCTTCTCGTACTCACGCATCAGCTTGCGCTGCTCTTCCTCGGTCGGGGCCTTCGAGAGCTGCGCGAAGAGCTCCTTGGCCTTCTCGCTCTCGTAGCCCGAGTGCTGCGAGCCGCCGCCCGGCACGAAGAACGACACGTCGGCGATCGGGTTGATCAGCGACTGGCAGTTGAAGTCGATCGAGACGTCGTATTCGTGCGTGTTGCGCAGGATGTCGTAGAACAGCGGCGTCGGGTTGACCTGCTGCTCGGCCCTGATGCCGACCTGCTTCCACTGGTCGACGAGCCAGGTGCCGACGACCTTGTAGGGCTGGTCGACGCCGCGGTTGTTGAAGACGATGTCGATGCCGTCCGGATAGCCGGCCTCGGCCAGCAGCTTCCTCGCCTCCTCGCGGCTGGCCTCGATGTCCTTCGAGTAGCCGGCGAGCTCGGTCAGCTCTTCCTCGGTCGCGGCCAGCGGGTGTCCGGGGAAGACGATGCCGCCCACCGTCTTCACGATGGCGATGCGCGACAGGTACTCGGATCCGCCCCAGCGGTCGACCGCCAGAGTCAGCGCCTTGCGCACGCGGGGGTCGCTCATCGGCTCGCGGCGGTGGTTCGGCGTGGTGATCAGCACGCAGTTCCAGTCGCTCTCCTGCACGGTGATCTTGTCGCCGAGCGTCGAGACGAGCTCGTCGCGCTGCTTGGGCGGGAAGCCGCGGAACTCGATGTCCGCCTGGCCGCCCTCGATCGCCTGGACGCGGGCCGACATGTCGGTCGCCACGATGGCCTTGTAGCCGTCGAGGTAAGGCTTGCCTTCGTGGTGGTAGTCTTCGTACTTGACCCCGCTGACGGACGCACCCGGGTCATAGGACTCGAACTTGAACGGGCCGGTGCCGTTGATGTGGGTCTTGTGCCATTCGTAGCCGTGCTCGTCCAGATCCTTCTTCGAGTAGATGAAGTTGAACGGGTTGGCGAGCGCCGGCAGGAACGCGCCCGACGGATATTTCAGATTGAAGACAATGGTCTTGTCGTCCGGTGCCTCGACCAAGTCGACCATCACGTAGAAGTCCTTGTAGGCGGACGGGATGCCCTCGGGCGGCGTGATGATCTTGTCGTAGGTCGCCTTGACGTCCTGCGCCGTCAGCGGCGTGCCGTCGTGGAACTTGATGTCGTCGCGGATGTGGAACGTCCAGGTCTTGCCGTCGTCGCTGGTCTCCCAGCTCGAGCAGACATCGCATTCGATCGCGGTCGGGTCGCCCGGGTTGCTCGGGTCGACGCGGACCAGCAGGCTGTAGAAGGGCGCGATCGGATGGATCGTGCCGAACGTCGTCTCGATGTGCCCGTCCCAGGACGGCGCCTCGGACGCGACGACGAAGGTCAGCGTGCCGCCGTATTTCGGCTCGCCGTCGGCGCTCTGGGCCATGGCGGCCGTGCTGATCGCGCCCGTGCCCACGGCAGCCGCGGCCACCGCGCCGAGCGCGAATTTCCATAGCTTCACGTGCATTCCCTTTACCTCCCTTGGTTTGCTCGTGGTCGGTCCTGGCCTTCTGCGCCGCATCGGCATCAGGCGCCGCGCGCCATCGCCGCGGCCTCGGCTTCTGCCGCTGCCACCTCGCGGGCGCGGCGGGTCTCCGCCCGCATCTCCGCCGCCATTCGTTCCGACCGCTCCGTTTCGGTGCAGGCGACCCAGTGTCCCGGCCGGACCTCGCGGAAGGCCGGAAAGTCGCGCCTGCAGCTCTCGACCGCCAGCGGGCAGCGCGGATGGAAGACGCAGCCCGGCGGCGGGTTCATCGGCGAGGGGATCTCGCCCTTGATGATCTTGTGGCCCCTTTCCGCTTCGATGACCGGGTCGGGGATCGGCACCGCCTCGAGCAGCGCCTGCGTGTACGGGTGGAGCGGGTTCGAGAACAGCTCCTCGGTCTCGGCCAGCTCGACGATGTGACCCAGATACATGACCGCGACACGGTTGCAGAGATGGTGCACGACGCTGAGATCGTGGCTGATGAACAGGTAGGTCAGCCCGAATTCGTCGCGCAGGTCCTCGAGCAGGTTGATGACCTGCGCCTGGATCGAGACATCGAGCGCCGAGACGGCCTCGTCGCAGATGATGAAGTCCGGATTGACCGCGAGCGCTCTGGCGATGCCGACGCGCTGGCGCTGGCCGCCGGACATCTCGTGCGGATAGCGGTCGGCGAACTTGGCTGGCAGGCCGCACTTCTCCAGCAGCTCGCGGACGCGGACATTGCGCCCCTTCGCGTCGTTGATGATGCCGTGCACCATCATCGGCTCGGCGATGATCTCGCCGATCTTCATGCGCGGGTTCAGGCTGGAATAGGGGTCCTGGAAGATCACCTGGATCTGCTGGCGGAGCGGCCGCATCTCCTTCTTCGAGAGCTTGGTGAGGTCGCGCCCCCCATAGACGATCTCGCCCGAGGTGGGCCGCTCGAGCTGCAGGATGCAGCGCCCGGTCGTCGTCTTGCCGCAGCCGGACTCGCCGACCAGCCCCAGCGTCTCGCCGCGGCGGATCGAGAAGCTGATGCCGTCCACCGCCTTGACGTGCGCGACGACGCGGGGAACCAGCGCGCCCTCGGTGACGGGGAAGTGCATCTTGAGGTCCTTGACCTCGATCAGCGTGTCGTTCTTCGCCATCGGCGCGTTCATGCGGCGGTCTGCGTCAGGCCGACGCGCTCCTTCTCCCAGCAGGCCGAGACATGCCCGGCTGCGCCCGCATCCATCAGCGACGGCATCTCGTCGGCGCAGCGCTGCACGGCGAAGGGGCAGCGCGGCCGGAACGGGCAGCCCTGGTCGAGCTTGGTCAGGTCGGGCGGCTGGCCGTCGACCGGCCGCAGCTTTGCCCGCGCGGCGATCCATGCGCGGCACCGATTGCAGCAGCGCCAGCGTGTAGGGGTGCCGCGGCGTGTGGTAGATGTCGCGCGCCGTGCCGCTCTCGATGATACGGCCGGCGTACATCACGTTGACCCGGTCGGCATAGCGCGCGACGACGCCCAGATTGTGCGTGATGATGATCATGGCGACGCCGAGCTCGCGCGTCAGGTTCTTCATCAGCTCGAGGATCTGCGCCTGGATGGTGACGTCGAGCGCGGTGGTCGGCTCGTCGGCGATGATGCAGCTTGGGGTTGCAGGCCAGCGCCATGGCGATCATCACGCGCTGGCGCATGCCGCCGGACAGCTGGTGCGGGTACTGCTTCAGCCGCCGCTGCGGCTCGGAGATGCCGACCAGGCCGAGCAGCTCGACGGCCCGCTCGTGGTTCTTCGTCGCGCGGCGTGCCGAGATGCTCCTCCAGCGTCTCGGTCAGCTGGCGCCCGATGGTCAGCACCGGGTTCAGCGACGTCATCGGCTCCTGGAAGATCATGCCGATGTCGCGGCCGCGCACATGGCGCATCTCGTCCATCGGCAGCTTGCAGCAGGTCGCGCCCGCCGAACATCGATCGAGCCCTCGACGATCTTGCCGGGCGGATCCGGGATCAGCCGCAGGATCGACATCGCGCCAACGGACTTGCCGCAGCCCGACTCGCCGACGATGGCGACGGTCTCGCCCTCGGCCACGTCATAGGTGATGCCGTTCACCGCCTGAACGACGCCCGCGGACGTGAAGAAGTGGGTTCGGAGATTCCGGATCTCGATGACGTTCGCCAACCGCCTCGCCAGCGCAGGATCAAGCCCGCGCCCCCCTGGTTCGTGTTCCTCCAACCCGTCTGCTTTGCAGATCGATCCGGGTCTCCGCCGGACGGGAAATTATGTTGTCTGTTTGGCCGAGATTTCGGCGCCACGCAAGTGTTAAGCCGGGCATATTCGCGCGTCGCCCGAGACGCGGCCGGTGGATCTTTTCCCCACGCGGCCCTAGGGTTGTCCGTTGTGCGGGATCGGGCGAGAGAGGAGACACAATGCCGGTGAAGACGGTCGGAAGCGCGATCGACAAGCGCGGGGTCGCGACGGTCACCCTGTCGCGGCCCGAGAAGAACAACGCCTATGACGGCGAGATGATCGGGCAGCTGGCGGCGGCTTTGGGCGAGCTGGCCGCCGATGACCGGGCGCGCGTCATCGTACTGCGCGGCGCCGGTCGGCACTTCCAGGCGGGTGCCGACCTGGCATGGGTGCAGTCGATCAGGACCGAGAGCGTCGCCGCCAACATCGCCATCTCGGAGACGACGGCGCGGGCCATCCACGCGCTGACGGCGCTGGCCAAGCCGACGGTCGCCCTGGTGCATGGCGGCTGCTTCGGCGGCGGCACCGGCATCGCCGCGGCCTGCGACATCGTGCTGGCGGACGCGACGGCGATCTTCGCGATCTCCGAGGCGCGCTGGGGGCTGACGGCAGTGCCGATCATCCCGCAGCTGCTCAGCCGGATCGGCCCGGGCCGGCTGCGCCGCTATGCGCTGTCCTGCGAGCGTTTCGGCGCGGCGCGCGCCTTCGAGATCGGCCTTGTCGACGAGGTCTGCGAGGAGGGCGGCCTCGACGAGGCGGCGGCACCGATCATCGACTCGCTGCTCCACGTGCCGCCGCGGGCGCTGGCCGAGTCCAAGGAGTCTGTGCTGAAATACGCCGGCCTCTACTACACGCAGCAGGAGCTGACCGAGATGGCCCGGCCGCACGGGCTGAAGCGCCTGTCGGACGAGGCCGGCGAGGGGCTGGCGAGCTTTCTGGAGAAGCGCGAGCCTGCCTGGTATCCGGGGCCGGCCGCTCCGCCGGCGAAGGCGAGCGGCGCGACGACGGAACGGGAGAGCGGCGAGTCCCGGCGGAAGTAGCCCTCGCGGACATCGCGTCCGTGGCGGCAATGCCTGCTCGGTACAGATAGTGGCATCCAGGCGGTGAAACGCATCCTGCGCTGACTAGCGGGAATCCGGAGCCAGCAAGCCTGATAGTATTGCGCAACGTGAGAGGCACAACTGCAAGATGTAATATGCAGAAGTAAGGGTTGAAAACCCATTTGATTCTGATTAAAGGCTCATTCGCTTATTAGCGTGTAGCGTGGGAAGAACAATGAAGAGGTCTGTATGTCTTGTGCTAGGTGTGGTCGGATTTGCGAGTCTTTCGGTGCCGGCGAGTGCGGCGTGGCGGGACAAAGGATTGTTAAATTCTCCTACGAGAGTGCACCATTGTATTGTGACGAGGAGCTTTCAGAAAATTGTGATTATAAAATGTTTACTTCGACCGTCTGGGGCTGGTGGCCATTTCCCCGCAGTTTCGTGATTAATGAAAATCTTTTTGGGGGGGCGCTTAGCGGCCAGGTGATAACGATTGAAACGGTCCCTACGAAAAATGGGCCGGTATTGATCATAATTTCCAACAAAATCGACCAGATTGGCTTGTGAGCTACTCCGCCTGGCGAGCCAGGCGCGGATCGCCGGGGTCTTGTGGCGTGGCGTAGTTGTCCATCACCAGATGGACGTCGAGATCGGCGCGGCACCTCGGCGTCGACCGCCCGCAGGAAGTTGAGGAACTCGCTGGGCGCGGTGGCGCTGGTAAGCAGCGGCCGATCACCTTGCCGGTCGCCACGTCGAGCGCGGCGAACAGCGAGCGTCGTGCCGTGGCGCTGGTAGTCGTGGCTGCGGCGCTCGGGCTGGCCCGGGCCGCAGCGGCAGCAACGGCTGGGTCCGATCGAGCGCCTGGATCTGGCTCTTCTCGTCCACGCACAGCACCAGGGCGCGGTCGGGCGGCGCCAGATAGAGGCCGACGATGTCGCGCACCTTGTCGACGAACAACGGATCGGTGGAGAGCTTGAAGGTCTCGCTGCGGTGCGGCTGCAGGCCGAAGGCCCGCCAGATGCGATGGATGGTCGAGGGCGCGTAGCCGGCCGCCGCGCGCCATGCCGCGCAACGACCAGTGGGTGGGATGTCATACCCGGTGCCGTTATTTCCTCACTGAGCTTAGCAATCGACGCTAACTTGAACGTATCGGATTGGTGTATCAACGTCCAGGATGACCCAGAGGCGTTTAGCGCCTCCCCGTACGGCGATCCAGTTTCACTTCCTGGAGCTACCTTGGAGGCACAGACGAATTATTCACCAGTGGTGGCGTGGCTGGAACCTGGACGACGACGGTTGTGCCTCTTCCCGCTACGCTGCCGTTGATGCTTGGTGGTTTGGCGTTGTCCTTCGGAACCTGCACGAGACCACGGATACGATCCTGATCCTGACGGACGCACGGGTTCGGTTAGGGTGCGCTCTCGCACGCGTCCGTATGCTGCACGCGCCGTCGCATCGGGAGGGTGCGCTGAACCACCCGCGCGCCGCTCAGCACAGGAAGTCCCGGATCGCCTCGAAGACCTTGAGGGTCAGGCGTTCGCCGGCGGGATCCAGCGGTGTCGCGGCCGAGGCGTGCTTGGCGATCACCAGCTCGCAGCCGCGGTCGACCAGCAGGTTCTGGCCGTGGATGCCGAGCGCCATCAGCAGCGGGCCGCGGTCGCGGATCGTGTACCATTGCGCGCGGTAGTGCATCGGCACGCCCGGATAGTCCGCCGCGAAGCCGCCGGCGTCCCAGGCCTCGGCGTCGCCCATGGTGGCGATGTCCTCGATCCAGTCGCCCGATACGATGTCGCGGCCGCCCTCGACGATCATCTGGCCGACGCGCGCGAGGTCACGCGTCGTCACGCAGATGCCGCCGGCCGGGCGGGGCGCGCCCAGCCGGTCGACGGTGATGTAGGCCGGCGTTTCGGCGCCGAGCGGCCTCCAGAGCAGCTCGCTCATCAGGTCGGCATAGCGGGTGCCGGTCGCCCGCTCGATGATCCAGCCGAGCAGGTCGGTATTGGGCGAGACATAGCTGAAGGCGCCGCCATGCCTGCCCTCGGCCGCGGTCATCAGCTTGTAGAACGAGCGCAGGTCCGACGGCTCGTCGCCGGGCTCGCGCGGGTTCCAGCCGGTCGCCTTGCGGTACTGGACGTAGAGCCCCTCGGTCTCGGCGTAGTCCTCGGGAAAGGCGACGCCGGCGCGCATGTCGAGCAGGTCGCGCACGCTCGCGCCCTTGTAGGCCGTCGCCGCCAGCTCGGGCACGTAGTGCGTCGCCTGGGCGTCGAGGTCGAGCCGGTCGCGCTCGACGAGGATGCCGGCGAGCAGGCCGAGCAGCGACTTCGAGACCGACATGCAGATATGCTGCCGCCGCCCGTTCATGCCGTTGAAATAGCTCTCGTGCACCAGCTCGCCGCGGAAGAGGACGACGAAGCCGTCGACCTCCGCCTGCTCGAAGAAGCCCGGCAGGTCCAGCTTGCCCGCTTCGGTGGCGATCCTGACGCCGGAGAGGTCGCGCGGCTCGACCGGGAGCGGCCGCGAGCGGCGCGGATCGTTGGCGATCTCGGCCGTCGGCAGCAGCTCGCGGACGTGCTGGAAGGACCAGCGGCTGTAAGGCGCGCTGCGCCAGTTCGCCAGCGTCACCTGGCCCCCGGGCGCCGGCGGAAAGTCGTGCATCAGCTCGGTCATGAGAAGGCGGCTCAGTCCTTGTAGCCGGTGTCCATGCGGTCCAGGCGACGCAGCAGCGCCGGCCATTCGTGGACGCCGATCGGGCGATGCCCCTCCGGCGAATTGGCCTTGCGGTTGCGCTCGACCGTGACCCGCTGCACCTCGTCCGGGATCTCGACCGCCGCCTCGCCCGTCTGCTGGAAGGCGACCTGCATGCGGCAGGCGCGCTCGGCGCGGTACATCCAGACGAAAGCCTCTGCGATGGTCCGCCCGACGGTCAGCAGCCCGTGGTTGCGCAGCACAAGGACGTTGGCGTCGCCGAGATCGGCGACCAGCCGCTCGCGCTCGCTCAGGTCGGTGGCGATCCCCTCATAGCCATGATAGGCGACATGGGCGACGATCGCCAGCGCATGCTGCGTCAATGGCTTGAGGCCGGCCTTTGACGTCGCCACCGCCGTGCCGGCCGGCGTGTGGGTGTGCAGCGCGCAGGCGAGCTCGGGCTTGGCCATGTGAATGGCCGAGTGGATGACGAAGCCGGCCGGGTTGATGTGCCGGTCGGTCTGCGACAGGATCTTGCCCGCCTCGTCGACCTTGACCAGCGACGACGCGGTGATCTCGTCGAAGAGCAGGCCGTAGGGGTTGATCAGGAAGGCGTCCTCCTCGCCCGGCACGCGGGCTGAGATGTGCGTTCCCAGCAGGTCCGACCAGCCGAAATGGTCGACCAGCCGATAGCAGGCGGCGAGGTCGACGCGCGTCCGCCACTCGGCCTCGGAGCATCCCTCGCGGATCGCCGATTGCAGGTTCATGGGATCTCTCCTTGCTCCAGAGCGACCAGCGCGTCCACGGCGACGACGCCGCGGGCGTGCACCATGACGGGGTTTGCCTCGGCTTCCAAGACCGTCGGTGCATGATCGGCCAGCCGCGACAGCGCGGCGACGGCCCTGGCCAGCGCATCGAGGTCGCCGCGGGGCAGCCCGCGATGGCCGCGCAGAGGCGCGAGGCCCGTCACCTCGCCGACCATCTCGCGCGCCGTCGCGTCGTCGACGGGGGCGAGGCGCACCGCCTTGTCGTCGTAAAGGCCGACCAGCACGCCACCCGGCGCCAGCGTCACCACGGGACCGTGCTGCGGGTCGAGGCGATAGCCGATCAGCACCTCCATCAGCGCCGGGACCATCGGCGCGACCAGCAGCCGGTCGACGGCGACGCCGGTGGCGTCCAGGACGCGCTCGGCGATGCGCCGCCCGGCCTCGGCCAGCGCCTCCGGCCCGGCGATGCCGGTGACGACGCCGCCGGCCTCGGTCTTGTGCGGCAGGGCAGCGGACAGGACCTTGGCGACGACAGGGTAGGCGAAGGGCAGGGCGGGCGCCTCGCCCGGCCGGACCTCGACGGTCTCGACGACCGGCACGCCGGCTGCGGCCAGGAGCGCAAGCGACGCCGCCTCGTCGAGCGCGCGGCCGGCGCCGGAAGCGGGCGAGCGGGCCAAAGCGCGCAGCCGCGGGGCGCGCCAGCGGCAGAAGGCGCCGACGGCGTCGGCGCAGCTCTCGGGCGTGCGGAAGACCGGGACGCCGGCCTCGGCCAGACCGCGCAGCGCCTCCGGCGCGTCGGGCGTCAGGAAGGCGGCGAGCGGCTTGCGTCCACCGGCCGCCGCCTCGGCCAGCGGCGGCACGGTGCGCGCCGGCGAGGCGCGCGCCGACGAGCCGGTGATGGAGACGATCATGTCGATCTGCGGGTCGGCGGCCAGCGCCGCCAGCGCCGTCCGGACATAGTCCGGGCCGGCGCCCGCCAGCGTAAGGTCCAGCACCGGCCCTTCAGACACCGACAGGCCCATGCCGCGCACGGCGGCCAGCGTCGCATCCGAGGCCGGGCGGATCGCCACGCCTTCGAGCGCCAGCCGGTCAGAGACCACGGCGCCGCCGCCGCCGGTCGTCGTCACGACGCCCACGGCCGGGCGTTTCGCGCCGGGGCGGCGGCCGCGGAACAGCGCCGGCGCCTCGATCAGCGTCTCGAGCGTCGTCACCCGCGCGATGCCGACATCGCGGAGATAGGCATCGGCGACGGCATCCTCGGCCAGCAGCGCGCCGGTGTGCGCCACCGCCATGCGCGCGCCGAGCGCCGAGCGGCCGAGCTTCAGCGCGATGACGGGTTTGCCGGCGTCGTGCGCGGCGGCGGCCAAGCGCGCCAGCCCGTCCGCGTCGCGGATCGTCTCGAGGAACAGCGCGATCACGTCGGTGTTCGGATCGTCGAGGCAGGCCAGCCCGATCTCGGCGATGCCGAGGTCGGCCTCGTTGCCGACGGCGGCGACCCGGCTGAAGCCTTGCCCAAGCGCCCGCGCCCGGCTGATCAGCCCGCCCATCATCGAGCCCGACTGCGACAGAAGCGCCGTGCGCCCCTTGGGCTGGTCGGGCTCGTCGTAGACGGCGTTGACGGTCAGCCAGCAGCCGCCGTGCAGGTCGGCGACGCCCATCGAGTTCGGGCCGAGCAGCCGCGTGCCGCCGGCGCGCGCCGCCGCGACCATCCGCTCCTGGCGCGCGCGGCCTTGCGAGCCGGCCTCGGCAAATCCGTCGGCGAGGACCGTGACGACCGGCACGCCTGCCCGGGCGCACTCGGCGACAGCCTCGGCCGCCAACTCGGTGCCGAGCAGGACATAGGCGTGATCGGGCACCTCGGGCAGCGCCGCGACCGGAAGGCGCTGCCGGCACGCCCTGCACCGTGTCGCGGCGCGGGTTGACGACGTGGATGCGGCCGGCATAGCCGCCATGCCGCAGGTAGCGCAGCACCCGGCCGGTGGTCCGCGACGGATCGGTCGACAGGCCGATCAGGGCGACCGAGCGCGGCGCGAACAGCGCCTCGCCCAAGCCAACTCCTCCGGCGATTCCGGCTTCCATCAGAAATCCCATAGGGGATGGGGCTGAATTGTGAAACCCTCGGCCGGCTTGCTAGAAGCGCCGGCGGGGAGGCCAACCCAGGAGAGAACGATGGCGATCACAGCCGCGCAGGACGACACCGCCCCTTCCACCGCCGGCGAGACGATCAAGGTCTACTGGCAGCCCGGCTGCAGCAGCTGCCTGCGCACCAAGGAGTTCCTGACCGAGCACGGCGTGCCGTTCAGGTCGATCGATGTGCTCGCCGACCCGCAGGGCTTCCGCGACCTGCAGGAGCTGGGCGTCCGCATGGTTCCGCTGGTCGTCAGGGGACGCGACTGGGTGTCGGGCCAGATCCTCTCGGACGTCGCCCGCATCGCCGGCATCGAGTATGGCCGCAAGGTGCTGCCGGTCGAGGACCTCAAGGCGCGCATCGACACCATCCTGGCGGCGGCGCTGCGCCATTCGGCCCAGCTGCCGGACGACGACGCGGTGCTGAGCAAGATGCTGCCGGACCGGCCGCGCAGCTATCGCGACCTGGCCTGCCACATCTTCATGATCGTCGAGGCCTTCGTCGCAGAGACCGAGGGCGACCCGCTGACCGAGGACAAGTACCTCGCGCCCGCGCCGGACCATGCGCGCAGGCCGGCCGAGATCGTCGCCTTCGGCGAAGCCGTGCGGGACCGTTTCGAGGCATGGTGGGGGCAGGGAAGTCACGGGGGAGCGCACGACTTCGCGCGGCCGGCCAGGGTCTATTACGGCAAGCAGACGCTGCACGACTTCCTCGAGCGCACGGCGTGGCATTCCGGTCAGCACACGCGCCAGCTCGCGCTGCTGCTGGAAAAGCTCGGAATCGAGCCGGAGGGCAAGCTGACCGAGGCGGATCTGGCCGGGCTGCCGATGCCGCAGAACGTCTGGGACGACGAGAAGCGCTGGGACTGATGGACCGGGTCGCCGATCGCCGGGCCGACCGCCGGGCCGACCGCCGGGCCGACCACCGGGCCGACCGCCGGAATGTCGAGACGCCATGCCTGCGGACATCCGGCGGGGTGGCCTATCGCGAGCTCGGTGCCGGCGAGCCGCTGGTCCTGTTGCACGGCGGGGCGGGATCCTGGCTGCACTGGGTGCGGAACGTCGATGCGCTGGCGACGCGCTTTCGCGTCGTGGCGGTCGACGCGCCGGCCTATGGCAACTCGGCCGCCGTGCCCGAGGACGTCACGGACGAGGGCTATCTGGGGCTGTTCCACGCGGCGGTCCAGGAGATGACTGGCGATGCGCCGCGCATCCACCTGGCGGGGTTCTCGTTCGGCGGCTATGTCGCGGCCGAGCTGGCGGTCCGGCTGGGGCCACGCACCGGGTCGCTGTCGATGACGGGCGGCGCCGGCTATGGCGCGCCGGAGGGGCGACCGTTCACGCTGGAGTCGAAGCGCCGCCTCGCCAGGCGCCTCGGGCGCTGCCCGAGCGACGACGAGCTTCGCGCCATGCATGCCGAGAACCTGGCCAAGCTGATGATCTGGGACCGGGCGAAGATCGACGACTGGGCCGTCGGCATGCAGCACCGCAACGTCGCGCGGACGCGCTTCGAACTCGCGCCGGCTGAGCTGGGCCGACGGCACGCCAGAGCTGATCGGCCGGCTGTCCTGCCCGGTGCTGGTCGTCTATGGCGAGCACGACGCCGCGGCGATCCCGCCGATCCCGGAGCGCATCGAGCGCTGTCGGGCGGCCCGGCCTGACCTCGAGAGCAGCGTCATCCCGGATTGCGGCCACTGGGCCATGTACGAGGCCCCGGACGCCTTGAACCGCCTGCTGCTCGACTTTCACGGCCGCGCCTGATGGCGACTGCCGGCCGGCCTGCCTGATGCGCATCACGCGCGTCACCAGCCACGTGCTGTCCTACGAGCTGGGCGAGGAGCTTGGCTACTCGCAGCAGTACTACAGCCGCCGCACCGCGCATCTGGTCGAGGTCGAGACCGACGAGGGCGTCACCGGCTGGGGCGAGTGCTTCGGTCCCGGCGCCGTGGCGCTGGGCAACAAGGCGATCGTCGAGCAGGTGCTGGCGCCGATGGTCATCGGCCGCGACCCGATCGCGCGCGAGGCGATCTGGCAGCACTGCTATAATGCGTTGCGCGACCACGGGCAGAAGGGCATGCCGATCCAGGCGCTGTCCGGCATCGACATCGCGCTCTGGGACATCGCCGGCAAGGTGGCGGGGCTGCCGCTCTACCGGCTGCTCGGCGGGCCGACGCGCGAGACGATCGCGGTCTATGGCTATGGCATGATGCTGCGGCGCGTGCCCGACCTGGCGGGCGCCTTCCGGGACGAGGCGGCGGCGATCCGCGAGGCGGGATTTGCCGCCACGAAGATGAAGGTCGGGCTGGGTCCGGAGCAGGACATTCGCCTGGCGACCGCCGTGCGCGAGGGCGTCGGTGACGGCTATCGCTTCGCCGTCGACGCGAACCACTGCTACACGGTCGCGGACGCTTTCCGCGTCGGCCGCGCGCTGGACGAGCTCGGCGCCTACTGGTTCGAGGAGCCGGTCGCGCCCGAGGATCGCGCGGGCTATGCCGAGCTGCGCCGGGGCCTGAGGACGACGATCGCCGGCGGCGAGGCCGAGTTCACCCGCTGGGGCTGGCGCGACCTGCTGGCGGCGCGTGGCCTCGGGCTGGCGCAGCCCGAGGTCTGCGGGCTGGGCGGCATCTCGGAATATCTCAAGGTTCTGGCGCTTTGCCACGCGAACTTCGTGCCGGTTATCAACCATGTCTGGGGGTCTGCCGTGGCGGTGGCAACCAACATGCACCTGCTGGCGGCGATGCCCGACATGCCGGGCGGGCTGCATCCCTGGGAGCCGATGCTGGAGTTCGACACGACGCCGAACCGGTTCCGCGACGAGCTGGCGGACGGGCCGCTGGACATCGCGCGGCAGGTCCGCGCCGGCGGCGGCCGGATCGGCCTGCCGGGCGGCCCCGGGCTCGGGCTTGCGCCCGACCGCGATTTCCTCGACCACTACCGGATCGCCTGAGAGGGGGAGAGATGCGGATCGCAGTCCTCGACGACTACCAGAGCGTCGCGCGCGACATGGCCGACTGGTCGCGGCTTCAGGCCGAGCACGAGGTGACGTTCTTCCACGAGCCCTATGAGGGGCTGGAGGGCTTTGCCCGGCGGCTGGAGGGGTACGAGGTGCTGGGCGTCATGCGCGAGCGCTCGCCCATCGGGCGCGACCTGCTGGAGCGCCTGGGCGATCTAAAGCTGATCGCCACGGCGGGGATGCGCAACGCCGCCATCGACCTCGACTATGCCAGGGAGCGCGGCATCGCCGTCTGCGGCACGAACAATTCCGCCGACGCGACGCCCGAGCTCGCCTGGGGGCACATCATCGGGCTGGCCCGTCACATCCACGTCGAGAACGCCCGCATGCGCGAGGGACGCTGGATCACCACGCTGGGCCTCGATCTCAGCGGCAAGACGCTCGGCATCGTCGGGCTGGGGCGGCTGGGGACGCGCATGGCCGAGATCGCGCGGGCCTTCCGCATGAACGTCATCGCCTGGAGCCACAACCTGACGGCCGAGGCGGCCGCCGAGGCCGGCGCCGAGCGCGTCGACAAGGACGAGCTGTTCCGCCGCGCCGACTTCATCACCATCCACTACAAGCTCGGCGACCGTTCGCGCGGGCTGGTCGGCGAGCACGAGCTCGGACTGATGAAGAAGTCGGCCTATCTGGTGAACACGTCGCGCGGGCCCATCGTCGACACGAACGCGCTGATCGGCGCGCTGGGGCGCGGGCGCATCGCCGGCGCCGGCATCGACGTCTATGACATCGAGCCGCTGCCGATGGACCACCCGCTGCGACACCTGCCGCGCACCCTGCTGACGCCGCATATCGGCTATGTGACCGACGGGTGCTATCACGCCTTCTATGGCCAGATGGTCGAGTCGATCGAGCGCTGGATCGCCGGCGATCCGGTGCGGGTGCTGGCATGAGCGACTTCGACGAGAGCGCGGGGGAGAGCCCGCGCCCCGAATGTCCCCGCGAGGACGCGCTGTGGGAGGCGGGGCTCGCCACCCGGCGCGCCGTCGTTGGCGAGGACTATGTCGCCGACGCGCTGGCGCGCATGGACGAGCTGACGGCGCCGCTGCAGGACTGGGTGACGCGCTATGCCTGGGGCGACATCTGGAACCGGCCGGGGCTGGCGCGCCGCGACCGGTCCATCCTGAACATCGGCATGCTGGTCGCGCTGAACCGGCCGCATGAGCTGCGCCTGCACCTGCGGGGCGCGCTGAGGAACGGCGTCACGCGCGGCGAGATCCGCGAATGCCTGCTCCAGGCCGCCGTCTACTGCGGCGCGCCGGCGGCGCTCGACGCCTTTCGCGTCGCCCGCGAGGTGCTGGCCGAGGCCGAGCGCGAGGAGTCGCGGTGACTTCCGCGACAAGCGCCTCGCTCCGCCGGGCGATCCGCTGATGCGGCCGCTCGACGGCATCCGGGTTGTCGACCTCTCGACCTTCATCGCCGGGCCGTTCGCGGGCGCGATCCTCGGCGAGTTCGGCGCCGAGGTGATCAAGGTCGAGCACCCACTCGGCGGCGATCCGGGGCGCCGCTTCGGCACGCCGACCGAGATTCCCGAGCTGTCGCTGAGCTTTCAGAACGACAACCGCAACAAGGTCTCGGTGACGCTGGACCTGAAGGCGCCGGAGGACCGCGCGAAGCTGATCGAGCTGGCCCGCCGCTCGGATGCGATGATCGAGAACTTCCGTCCCGGCACGCTGGAGAAATGGGGCCTTGGCCCGGACGTTCTTCACGAGGCGAACCCGGCGCTGGTGATCTGCCGGGTCACCGGCTACGGCCAGGACGGACCCTATCGCGACCGGCCGGGCTTTGCCCGCATCGCCCATGCCGTCGGCGGGCTGACGCATCTAGCGGGGATGCCGGACGGGCCGCCGGTGACGCCCGGGTCGTCCTCGCTCGCCGACTATTTCTCCGGCATGTACGGCGCGCTCGGCGTGCTGCTGGCGCTGCGTACGGCAGAACGGACGGGCAAGGGCCAGTCGATCGACGTGGCGCTCTACAAGTCAATCTTCAGGATCCTCGACGAAGTAACTCCGGCCTATGCGAAATTCGGCATCGTGCGCGGCCGCGAGGGGTGCATGACCCGGCAGGTCTGCCCGCACGGCCATTTCGAGTGCGGCGACGGCAAGTGGGTGGCGATCGCCTGCACAAGCGACCGGATGTGGGAGCGTCTGGCGCGGAACGTCCTGCACCGCCCCGACCTGGCGACCAGCCACCCGCGCACGGCCGACCGGCTGGCCGATCGCGAGCCTGATCGACGGCACGGTCGAGGCGTTCACCAAGGCGCACCCGATGGACGAGGTCATTCGGCTCTGCAGCGAGGGCGACGTGCCCTGCGGGCCGATCAACTCGATCGCCGACATCTTCGATGACCCGCACTTTGCGGCGCGCGGCACGATCGAGCGGGTGCAGCATCCCGTGCTCGGCGAGATCGCCGTGCCGACCACCTTTCCGCGCCTTTCCGACACGCCCGGGCGGATCGACCGGCTGGGCCCCGTGCTCGGCGACTGGAACGACCGGCTGGGCGCGCTGCTGGCGGACGAGAGCGAGGTGAGGGGGCGATGAAGACCTACAAGCTGGCCTGCATCCCGGGCGACGGCATCGGCAACGAGGTGATGCCCGAGGGCCTTCGCGTGCTTCAGGCCGCGGCCGCCGCCGGCCAGTTCCGCGTCGAGACCGAGCAGCACGACTGGTCCTGCGAGCGCTACAAGGCGACGGGGGCGATGATGCCGGAGGACGGGATCGCCCGGCTGGCGCAGTCGGACGCCGTCTTCCTGGGCGCCGTCGGCTTTCCCGGCGTGCCGGACCACGTTTCGCTCTGGGGCCTGCTGGTGCCGATCCGGCGCGAGTTCGACCAGTACGTCAACTTGCGCCCCGTGCGCCTGCTGCCGGGCGTGCCCTGTCCCCTCAAGGACAAGCAACCCGGCGACATCGACTTCTGGGTGGTGCGCGAGAACACCGAGGGCGAGTACAGCCAGATCGGCGGCACCATGTTCACCGGCACCGAGCGCGAGTTCGTCAGCCAGGTGGCGGTGTTCAGCCGGCATGGCTGCGACCGGATCAGCCGCTATGCCTTCGATCTGGCGCGCAAGCTCGGCGCCGGGCGCGTCGACATGGCGACGAAGTCGAACGGCATCTTCGTCTCGATGCCCTACTGGGACCGGCGCTTCCGCGAGGTGGCGAAGGAATACCCGGAGATCGAGACGCGCGAGCACCACATCGACATCCTGTCGGCGCGGCTGGTGATGGCGCCGGAGCAGTTCCGGGTGATCGTCGCGACGAACCTTTTCGGCGATATCCTCAGCGATCTGGGCCCCGGCGTGACCGGCACGATCGCGGTTGCACCGTCGGCCAACATCAACCCCGAGCGCAAATTCCCCAGCATGTTCGAGCCGGTGCACGGGTCCGCGCCGGACATTGCGGGGCAGGGCCTCGCCAACCCGGTCGGCCAGATCTGGTCCGGCGCCATGCTGCTCGAGCATCTGGGCGAGGCAGAGGCGGCCGCAGGCATCGTGCGGGCGATCGAGCGCGTGCTGGGCGATCCGGACGGCCCGAAGACCCGCGACCTCGGCGGCGGCGCCAGCACCGAGGAACTCGGCCGGGCGATCGCCGACGCGGTGGCGTCCGCCTGAGGCAACCAAGGGTCACTCCGGGCGTTTGGGCCGGAAACATGCAGGCAAGTGGAGGGTGAATGCCATGATCGAATGGATTCTGATCCTGGTCATTGTGGCGGCGGTGGCGGGGCTGCTCGGCTTCCCGAAATTCGCCGGCGTCGCCTGGACGGGCGCGTCGATCCTGGCGGTCATCGTCCTCGTCGTGCTCGCACTGCTGCTGCTCTTCGGCATTATTGCCGCCGCCTGAGCAGCGTCCGTAGCCGCTGCTACGGCGCCGGGCCGTCCGGCGGGTTCTGCAGCGGATCGCCGAACCTGTCGCGCAGCGCGGCCAGGCCGATCTCGTAGAACGCGCCGACGATCTCGTCGGCGAGGTGATAGTCTGCGCCGTCGGGGACGAAATAGGCCGACCAGTAGACATGGCAGCCGCCGGCCTCGGCGACGCAGCTGAGCGTCGCGCGATGGTCCGTGACGGGCAGCGGGCCGTCCACCGTCTCGTAGGTCACGTGATGCGGCCCGACCTCGATCAGGCGCTCGGTGAAGAGGTCGCCATCGGTCGTCGTCAGGTGGCGGTAGACCGCGCCCTCGATCTCGGTCAGCTCGGCGCGCTCGATCAGCGGGTGCCAGTCGGCGACGCGGCCGAAGTCGCCGATCGCGCTCCAGACCGCGTCGCGATCCGCCGGCAGCGAAACGATCCGCCGCACCTGGTCGTGATCGTCGTCGCGGTTGTCGTCTCGCGGTTCGGAAGCCATGCGTTCCTCGCAGCCGTTCATGCCCCGTCGCGCGGTCCGGTGGCGCGCCCGAGGCTAGCCGAGCCGCAGCGCCGCGTCCACGGGCCTCGGTTCATTCGCCCGGCTGGCGTGCCGGCTGCGCGTCGACCGGCGCGACGCGCTCGATGACGAAGCCGGTGGCGCCGTGCAGGACCGTCGAGGCGAAGATGGTGAAGGCGACGAGCGCCCAGAGCTGGTCCTCGTTGACGAACTCGACATGGCTCGACGCATAGGCCAGGTAATAGACTGAGCCGACGCCGCGCACGCCGAAGAACGCCACCGTCCAGCGCTCGCGGTTCGACAGGTCGGTGCCCAGCAGGCCCAGCCAGCCGGTCAGCGGCCGGATCACCAGCAGCAGGCCGAAGCCGACGATCGAGAACCGCCAGTCCAGCGCCGGCCAGAGCGCAGGCAGCGTACTGCCCAGCATGACCAGCAGCACCGCCGTCACGGCGTGCTCGATCAATTCGCTGAAGCTGTGCAGGCGGCGGTGGAACTGGTGCTGCTCCTCGACGCGGCGGCAGATCAGGCCGGCGACGAAGACCGCGATGAAGCCATAGCCCTCGGCGAGCTCGACCACGCCATAGCAGAGCAGCACCGCGGCCAGCGCGATGACGCCGGGGCCGGACGTGCCGAGCGTCTCGTCGCCGCGCAGATGGAACAGGCTCTTGCCCAGCAGCCAGCCGACACCGGCGCCGAGCACGGCGCCGACGGCGATCCGGTAGAGGAGGTCCTGCAGCAGCCATTCCGAGAACCAGCCGGACCCCTCGGCGCCTTGCGCCGCCAGCAGCAGTCCGAGGTAGACGAAGGGGAAGGCCAGGCCGTCGTTCAGCCCGGCCTCTGCCGTCAGGGCGAAGCGGACCGGGTGCTCGCCGCCTTCCAGCGGCGGCCCGACCTGGGTGTCGCCGGCAAGCACCGGGTCGGTCGGTGCCAGCGCCGCGCCGAGCAGGATCGCGCCGGCCGCCGTCATGCCGGCAAGGCCCCAGCCGAGCAGAGCGACGGCGGCGATGGTCAGCGGCATGGTGACGAGCAGCAGGCGCATGGCCGGCTGCCAGAGGCGCCAGGTGCCGATGCTGTCGATGCGCAGGCCCGTGGCGAACAGCACGACGATCAGGACGATCTCGCTCGACACCTCCCACAGGCGCGGCGAGACCCGCGGGTCGAGCGCATCCGGCATGCCCGGGATGAAGGCATAGGCCGCGAGGCCCAGCAGCATCAGCAGCGCCGACGACGAGACGGCGCGCCCGAAGAGCAGCCGCGGCATCCAGTGCGCAAGGAAGATGGCGCCTCCGAGGGCGGCCATGAGCACATGGGTCGACGTGAACTCAAACAGCGAGTTCTTGCATGGCCCTTCCGGCAGGACGCCCCGCTGCGCCCGTCGCTTGCACGAGGGAGGAGTGTTTGCCTGTCGGACAGCGTGCGCGCAACTGTCGACATGGCCGGACGGCCCGCGGACTGCCCGCGGACTGCGGCATGGCCCCGCCCCCTATGCAGCCGGTGGCATCTGGCGACTGCCCGGGCCGTCGGCGGCCCCGGCCCGGCGCCGCGGTCACGGGAAGGAGGCGCCGCCTATTCCTCAGTCGCCGGAGGATTTCCAGGCGTCGTAGCGGGCGCGCGTCGCGTCGTTCATCGGGTAGAGGCCGGGCAGCGCGGCGCCTCCGTCCGTGACCTCGTGCATGATCCAGCCCTCCATGCGCTCCTGCTCGGGCGCCTCGGCGAGGACGGCGTCGAGAAAGTCCGACGGGATCAGCACGGCGCCGTCCCGGTCGGCGACGACGACGTCGTCCGGGAAGACGGCGACGCCGCCGCAGGCGACCGGCTCGCCCCAGCCGACGAAGGTCAGCCCGGCGACCGATGGCGGCGCCGCGGCGCCGGAGGCGAAGACCGGCAGGCCGGTCTCCAGCACGCCCTGCAGGTCGCGCAGCACGCCGTCGGTGACCAGCGCCGCGACGCCCCGCGCGGCCATGCGGGCGCAGAGGATGTCGCCGAAGATGCCGGCGTCCTGCACGCCCATCGCGTCGACGACGGCGATGCAGCCCTCCGGCATCGCCTCGATCGCGGCGCGGGTAGAGACCGGCGAGGCCCAGGCCGCCGGCGTCGCCAGATCCTCGCGGGCCGGGACGAAGCGCAGCGTGAAGGCCGGGCCGGCGACCCGCGCCTGGCCGTCGCGCAGCGGCAGCGTGCCCGCGCATCCAGACATTGCGCAGCCCCTTCTTCAGCAGGATGGTCGTGATCGTGGCGGTCGTCACGGCCAGCAGCGTCTCGCGGGCCTTGGCGTCGAAGGGCATGGCTCTCTCCTCGGTCTGTCGGATCCTGGCGTTGCGGGTCAGTCGAGGCGCGCGCCGATCATGTCCAGCACTATCAGCAGTCGCTCGGCGGAGGCGAGCACGAAGACGTCGATGCGGACAGGTCGATCGATCGGACGGCGATGGTGGGGCGGCGAAGATCGGGTGGCGAAGATCGGATGGCGAAGATCGGCGCGTCCCGCAGCCCTTTCTTTACCCGGCTCGACTATGACCTCTTGTCTGATTGCGGGTCTGTGGAGAGTGCGATGATCGGTCCGGAACGACTGCGGGCATCGGGGCGGAACCGGCGATGATACTGCAGCGCACCTGCGCGCCGGCGCTCCGCTGCGCGCTCGACGGACCCGGCGGCATCGCCCCTGCCGTCGAGGCGCTGATCGGCCCGCGCGGCCTGTCCGGGCTGGCCTGCCCGATGACGCCGAAGATCCTCGACCTGGTCGGGCTGGCGACCATGGAGATCCTGCACTGCGTGCTCGAGCGCTGCGGCGACCGTGGCGCGGCTGGCGGCGCCTCCGTCGAGTTGTGGATCGAGCCGAAGTTGGCCATCATCGCCATCAGCTATGACGGGCCGGCGCTGCCGGACTGGCTGCTCGCCAACTGGGACCGCGCCGACGAGCCGGCGCTGCTCGACACGCCGGCCAACTGCGGTTGGGGCTGGCTGCTGGTGCGCGAGGCGCTGGACGGCGTCAGCGCCGCGCGGACGGGGAGCGACGGCGGCTGTTCCTGGAAAAGCGGCTCTGAGCCGCTGCGGGAATTCCGGAAAGCTCGTGATGGTCGCGGCGAGCGACGAGGATCGGGCGGATCCGCCGGCGGATGGCGGTGCGGGCGTTCGTCTGCGGCTCGGTCTCGGGGATCGCGGTCGCCCAGGTCGCGATCCTCGGCGGCGGGCCGACGACGGCGGCGGCCCTCGTTGCCCTGGGCGTCGGGGCCCTCGTCGTCATGATCCTCCGCGTCCATATCGGCGGCATCCGTCGCGGGAAGGACGAGCTCGCCGCCATGCTTTAACTCGGTCCATGCCGGCCTGATCGTGCTCGACCGGACCGAGGTCTGCATCGCCATCGGCGGCAAGCTGCGCGATCTGCTCGAGATGCCGGCCGGCTGCGGACCCGACGGGGATCACGATCACGCAGATCCTGACCCAGCTCGCCGATCGCGGCGATTTCGGCCGCGCGTGCCGCCATGCCAGCCGGTCGACCCGGCCCTGTTCCGCTCGCCGGCCTTCTCCGAGATCTATGCCGAGACCCCGCGCGGGCGCATCATCTCCGTCGCCGTCTCGGAGCTGCCGCAGGGCGGCTGGGCGCTCACCTACACCGACATCACCGAGCACAAGGAGCAGACGCGCAGGATCCTGCGCGCGCAGCGCGAGCTCGAGCTCAGCGAGGCCCGGGCGCGGGAGCTCGCGCGCGAGGCGGAAGCCGCCAACGCCGCCAAGTCGGCCTTCCTCACGGCCATCAGCCACGAGATCCGAACGCCGATGAACGGCATCATCGGCATGTCGGAGATCCTGGCCGAGACCCGCCTGACCGAGGAGCAGGACGCTCCAGGTGGCGACGATCCGGCAGCTCCTGCGAGTCGCTGCTGGTCCTCGTCAACGACATCCTCGACCTCTCCAAGATCGAGGCCGGTCGGATGACGCTGGAGGTCGCGCCCTTCAACCTTCGCAAGGCGATCGAGGATGTGCTGAAGCTGGTCTCGCCCACGGCTCGCCAGGGCGGTCTCGCCGTCCTGCTGGACTATGGCGCCGGGCTGCCGGACGAGTTCTGTGGCGATGTGCACCGGGCTGCGCCAGATCCTGATCAACCTCGTCGGCAACGCGGTCAAGTTCACGCCACGGGGCAGCGTCGTCGTCCGGGTGCGTGGGCAGGCCGGCTGCCATGCGGCGCGCGCATGGCTCTGGCGATCGCCGTCGAGGACACCGGGATCGGCATCGCGACAGGATGCACCTGTCGCACATCTTCAGCGAGTTCGCGCGGGTCGAGGAGACCGAGCACCGCGGACCTCGAGGGGACCGGCCTGGGCTTGGCCATCAGCGAGCGTCTGGCCCGGATGATGTGGGGCGAGATCGCCGTCGGGTCCAGCTCTCGGCGTCGGCACGACCTTCACGCTCCGCGTCGAGCTGCCAGGTCGCCGCCGCGATGCCGGTCGAGCGGGTCCAGCCCTGCCGCCGCCGGCGCGCGCGGCCGAGCCGGGGCGCGTCAGCGCGGCGACCCTGGTCCTGCTGGTCGAGGACAATCGCACGAACCAGATCGTCGTCAGCATGATGCTGGAGAACGAGCCCGTCGACCTGCGCATCGCGAACAACGGGCGCGAGGCCGTCACGCTCTTCCAGCAGCTCGCGGAGGACATCGTGCCCGGCATCGTGCTGATGGATTTCTGCATGCCCGGAATGGACGGGTTTGCCGCGACCGCTGCCATCCGCCGGATCGAGGCCGAGCGGGGGTTGCCGCGCACGCCTGTCGTGGCGCTGACGGCCTATTCGGGCCAGGAGCATCGCGCCCGCTGCATCGAGAACGACATGGACGACTACCTGACCAAGCCGCTGAACAAGTCCGAGCTGGTCGCCATGGTGGTCGGGGGCGACCGGGAGGCCGCGTCGAGGGTGGCGGCGCCGGCGCTCGGCGGCGTCTGCGCGGCACCCTGCGCCTAGGGCGCGTCTCAGGACGCGCGCAGGCCCTCCATGCGGCGGGCGAGCTCGAAATCCCTGTCGGTCAGCCCGCCCTTGTCATGCGTCGTCAGGCTGACCTCGACGCGGTTGTAGACGTTCGTCCAGTCCGGATGGTGGTCGAGCGCCTCTGCCTCGAAGCCCGCGCGCACCATCCATGCCAGCGCGTCGCGGAAGGTCTTGAACCTGAACGCCTTGGCGATCGACTTGCCGTCGTGGGCCGAGGCTCCAGCCGGCGTCCTGCAGCTCCTTCGGAACGGTCGTCTCGGTCATCGCCTGCTCCTTCAGTCGGACACCTGCGGCGCGTGATCGCGCCAGCGCTGCGCGTTCTCGCGGATCGCCGCCGCGCGCTCCTCGACGGGCGGGTGGCTGGCCAGCCAGCTCGTGGCCGTCGCGGCGCCGGCCGGCATCAGGCGCGGCAGCTTCTCCAGCATCAGCGCCTGGTGCTCGGCGCCGATGCCGGAGCGCACCATCAGCGCGGTGGCGTAGGCGTCGGCCTCGAACTCGTCGCGGCGTGACAGCCGGGCGGCGACGAGCCCGAGCAGCCAGGCACGAGATCATCCAGCCGAAATAGGGCACGAAGCGGCCCAGGATGCCGCCGAGGACCATCATCGCCGCCTGCCGGCCGGCCACCTCGACCATCCGTCGCCGCATGTGGCCGAGCGCCAGGTGTCCCATCTCGTGCGCCGCCACCGAGGCGAGCTCGCGCGCCGTGATCCCGCCGGTGCGGAACGTGTCGAACAGCCCCTGGGTGACGTAGATCTCGCCGGTATCGGTCGCCAGCCCGTTGACGGTGCGCTCGGGCAGCAGCCGCACCTCGACGCGGTCGATCCCGGCGGCGCGCGCCAGCCGGCCGAGCAGCGCCTCGATCTGGTCGTTCTGCAGCGGTCGCGAGCGGGTGCGCAGGCCCTGTCCGGACGCCTGCGCGCGGAGCTTCCACACGAAGACGGCGACGGCGACGATCAGCACGGGCAGCAGAAGCTTGAGCATGCTCCGGATATAGAGGCGCCGCGCGGTCGCGTCACCCGGTCCCGTCACCCGGGCCGTCGTTCCTGAACCTTCAGGTCGTTCCGCGATCCGCAACAATGCTTTCGCGCGTGCCGGCTGGCGCGGCGACGCGCTGGCCGCCATTTAGAGGGGAGAAACTACGAAAAGGAGGGGTCACATGCAACCGCTCGCGCCCGCCACCGACCGGACCGCGCCCGAGGTGCGGATCGGCCACGTCCACCTGAAGGTCGCCGATCTCGACCGGGCCATCGGCTTCTATTCCGGCGTCCTCGGCCTCGACGTCACGCAGAGGTACGGGTCCAGGGCGGCGTTCCTGTCGGCCGGCGGCTACCACCACCATCTCGGCCTGAACGTCTGGGAGAGCGCCGGGGCACGCCGCCGCCGCCCGGCCACACAGGTCTCTACCACGCAGCCTTCCTGTACCCCGACCGGGCGGCGCTCGGGCGCGCCGTGCGCCGCGTGATGGAGGCGGGCATCCCCCTGACCGGCATGGCCGATCATGGCGTCTCCGAGGCCGTCTACCTCGACGACCCGGACGGCAACGGCGTCGAGCTCTATCGCGATCGCCCGGCCGCCGAATGGCCCGTCGATGCCGGCGGGCGGCTGTCGATGGGCAACGCGCCGCTCGACCTCGACGGGCTGCTCGCCGAGGCGGGGTGAGGGGCCCGGCTCCCCCGCCCTTGCGCCGGCGGCCGGCGGTCCTAGCTGCGGGTGGCAGGATGGCACGAGGGGTCGCGGCATGCGCACCGGACGCAGAAGGTTTCTGGCAGGCGCCGCCGGCCTGGCGATGACATCGGCCCTGCCGCGCGCGTTCGCGGGCGCGGCAGGGCCGATCGGCGCGGCCGGGGCGACGGGGGCCGCCGAGGCATCCGGGGCACCCGGGGCGGAGCGCGCGATCCCGGCGACCGGCCGGACCGTTCCCGCGGTCGGTCTCGGCAGCTGGATCACCTTCAATGTCGGCGGCGACCCGGTGCTGCTCGACCAGTGCGCCGAGGTGATCGCCGCCTTCGCCGACGAGGGCGGCGGCGTGATCGAATTCCTCGCCCATGTACGGCTCGTCGCAGAACACGATCGGCTACGGCCTGGACCGGCTCGGCCACCCGCCCGCGATCTTCTCGGCCGACAAGGTCTGGACGGGCTCGGTCGACGATGGACCCGAGCAGATCGACAGGTCGCGCGCCGAATGGCGCATCCGGGCCTTCGACCTGTTGCAGGTCCACAACCTGCTGGCCTGGCAGGGCCATCTCGACACGCTGTTCGCCATGAAGGCCGAGGGCCGGCTCGGGCTCGTCGGCGTCACGACCTCGCATGGGCGCCGGCATGACGAGCTCGAGCGGATCATGCGCGCCGAGCCGCTCGACTTCGTGCAGCTGACCTACAATCTCGCCGACCGAGAGGCCGAGGCGCGCCTCCTGCCGCTGGCGCGCGAGAAGGGTATCGCGGTGATCGTCAACCGGCCGTTCCGGCAGGGCGCGCTGACCGAGCGGCTGGAGGGCGAGCCGCTGCCGGGCGTCGCCGCCGCTCTCGGCGCGACCAGCTGGGCGCAGCTGATCCTGAAGTTCATCCTGTCGCATCCCGCTGTCACCGTCGCCATCCCGGCGACGACGCGGGTCGACCATGTCCGCGAGAACAAGGCGGCGGCGCGCGATCCGCTGCCGGACCGGGCGGCGCGGGCCGAGATCGTCGCCGCCTTCGAGGCGATCTGATGGAGGAATGGCAGAGCTACCGGCTCGGCGATTTCCTGATGTTTTCCGGCCGGACCTATTGGCGTCTGTTCGAGATCGAGAACGCCGCGCTCTGGCCGCTGCCCGTCGTCGCGCCGGCGACGGGCGGGGCCGCGCTTGCAATGGCGATCTGGCGTCCGGCCGTCGGCCTCCGCCTGCTCGCGGCGCTGCTGGCGGTCGCCTGGGTCGCCGTCGGCTGGGGCTTCGTCTGGCAGCGCTATGCGCCGATCAACTGGGGCGTCCTCTATGTCGCGCCGCTCTTCGGCGTGCAGGCCCTGCTGCTCGCCTATGCGGCGATCGGTAGCGTGGGGTTGAACCCCACCCTGCAAGGCACGCGCCCGGCCGCCGGGCTCGCGCTGCTCGGCTGGGGCGTCCTGTTGCATCCGCTCACGGCGCCGCTTTTCGGCCGGCCGATGGCCGGGGCCGAGATCGTCGGCATCGCGCCCGACCCGACGGCCATCGCGACGCTCGGTCTGGCGCTGCTGCTGCCGTCGCGGGCGCTGCGGCTGTCGGCGGCGATCGTGCCGGCCCTCTGGCTCGGGCTCGGCGCGCTGACGCTCCATCTCCTCGAGGCGCCCGAGGCCATCGTGCCGCTGCTCGCCCTGCTGGTCGCCGCCGCCGCACTCGTGACCGGTCGGCGGACCGCCTGAGCACCATCAGCGGCGCAGCGGCGGCCGCGCGACCGGCCCGCCGCGCCGGCGCTCGCGCAGGAACACCGTCAGACCGGCGCCGACGATCAGGGCGATGCCGGCGACGACCCAGGGTCCGGGCAGGTGCCCGAAGACGGTCCAGCCCCAGAAGATCGCGAGCGGCAGCGCGACGTATTCGAAGGGCGCGATCGTCGCCACCCTGGCCAGCCTGTAGGCCTGCGTCAGCGAGTAGACGACGACCGCCGAGAGCGCGCCGAGCGCCAGGAAGAGCGGCCAGTCGCCCGCCGCGGGCCACACCCAGGCGCGCAGCAGGAACCGCAGGCTGCCGTTCTCGACGCCGTCCGCATACCTGCCGTCGCCGGCGAAGATCCAGAAGCAGATGCAGACGACGATGAACATCGCCTGGTTGTAGACCGCCATCGCCGAGGCCTTGGATGTCACGCCCAGCCGGCGCGTCATGATCTGCATGCAGGCATAGAACAGCGCCGCCAGCATCGGCAGCAGCAGCGTCAGCCGGCCCGGCACGGCGTTGCCCTCCCCGCCTGCGGGGCGCAGCATCAGCAGGACGCCGATAAAGCCGACGACGACGGCGGCGATGCGCCACGGTCCCACTTTTTCGCCGAGCAGCGGCACGGACAGAAGCGTGATGAAGATCGGCGCGACGAAGAAGAGCGCCGTCGCCTCGGCCAGCGGCAGCACGGCCAGCGCGGTGAAAAAGGTCATGTTGGCCATGACGATGAGCAGGCCCCGCAGCGCGTGCAGCAACGGCCGCTCGGTGCGCAGGATCCGCCAGCCGCCCTCGAACTGGACGATGACCAGGCTGACCAGGATGGCGAGCGCCGAGCGCACGAACATCATCTCGTGCAGCGGGTAGTCGTCCGAGAGGCGCTTGATCAGCATGTCGTTGACCGAGATGCACAGCATCCCGAGCAGGATGAAGGCGATGCCGGCGCGTGGATTGCTCTCCGCGACTGGGTCCGTGGCGGCCATGCGGTTCCTTCGCGGTCTGCGGACGGCGCGTTCGCGGCGAGCCTCTCGGTAGCCGAGGCGGGCGCATCTGGCCAGCCTGCCGCCGGCCTTTTGGCGTCCGGCAGGCGATCGACGGTGCGCAGCCGATTGATGCCGATGCGCTGATTGACATGTAGCGGTTGCTACATTATGAGCGTGCCAATGCTTGATGGAAGATGGCTGCTGATGACCTACAAGGTGCCACCCGAGCCGGCGGCCAGGCGCATGGCGGTGTGGC